>NZ_JBCFYX010000010.1:0-518 GCF_038593535.1 Isoptericola sp. F-RaC21
CTGATCGGTGCTTCGGTGTCGATCGCGATCGTGTGGAAGGCGATGTTCATCGATGACGGCATCGTGGACCGCATCCAGCAGCTGCTCGGCCTGCCGGCCGGCGGTTGGGTGGGTGACCCGTCCAAGACGATGCCGATGTTCGTGCTGCTCGCGGTGTGGACCTTCGGCGCCCCGATGGTGATCTTCCTGGCCGGGTTGAAGCAGATCCCGGCCGAGCTGTACGAGGCCGCGTCCGTGGATGGTGCGGGCCCGGCCCGCAAGTTCTGGCGGATCACGATCCCGATGCTGAGCCCGGTGCTGTTCTTCAACCTGCTGCTGGAGACGATCGGCGCGTTCCAGGTCTTCGGGTCCGCGTTCATCATCTCCGGCGGTACGGGTGGTCCGGCGGACTCGACCTTGTTCTACACGCTGTACCTGTACATCAAGGGCTTCGCCCAGTTCGACATGGGGTACGCCTCGGCCATGGCCTGGGTCCTGGTCGTCGTCGTGGGCGTCATCACCGCGATCTTGTTCAAGAC
>NZ_JBCFYX010000002.1:0-1095731 GCF_038593535.1 Isoptericola sp. F-RaC21
GTCCAACGCCTGGGTCCACTACTCCGGAGACAACCGATGAGCGCGCAGACTCTCTCCCAGCCCGCACCCGTACGAGAGCCCGCCACCATCGACTCGTCCCTGCGTCAGGCCGCCAAGCGGCGTCGAGGGGCGCGGTCGGTCGGGTTCCACGCGTTCATGGTCGTGTGCACGATCGTGGTGCTGTATCCCGCGGCGTGGATGCTGATGAGCTCGTTCAAGCCGTCGAACGAGATCATCGGGAACATCAGCCTGTGGTCGGACAACTTCTCGTTGTCCAACTTCGCCACCGCGTTGTCCGGGATCGGCGGGGTCGGGTTCTGGACCTTCTTCGGCAACTCGATGATCCTGGCCGTCGCGTCGGTGGTCGGGGTGATCCTGTCCTCGACCGTGGCCGCGTATGCGTTCGCGCGGATCGACTTCCCCGGCCGGGGGATCTTCTTCGCGATCATGATCGGCACCCTGCTGCTGCCGTTCCACGTCGTGATCATCCCGCAATACATCATGTTCAACGAGCTCGGCCTGGTGAACACGTTCATCCCCCTACTGGCACCGAAGTTCCTCGCCGGCGAAGCGTTCTTCGTGTTCCTCATGGTCCAGTTCATGCGCAACCTGCCCCGCGAGCTCGACGAAGCCGCCCGGATCGACGGCGCCGGCCACGGACGCATCTTCGGCTCGATCATGCTGCCGTTGATGCGCCCCGCGATCATCACCAGCTCGATCTTCGCGTTCATCTGGTCCTGGAACGACTTCCTCGGCCCCCTGCTCTACCTCAAGAAGCCCGACCTGTACCCCCTGCCCATCGCGCTACGCCTCTACGTCGACCAAACGTCGGTGTCCGACTACGGCGCCCAGATGGCCATGGCCGTCCTCGCCCTGCTGCCCGTGATGCTCTTCTTCATCCTCTTCCAGCGCTACATCGTCGACGGCGTCGCCACCCAAGGCCTCAAGGGCTGACGATGGGGCGCGGCACGACGGTGCGCACGACGGCGACAGGAGGGGCAGCCATGGCGGCACGATCCGGGCGGGAGCGAGGCCGCGACCGGCGGAAGCGGTCCGCGGCCAGGGGCGAGACCAAGACCGGTGCCGCCCTCGGGCTGTTCGCCGAGGTGGTGCTGGCCGGCGTGCTCGTCGCGCTCGGCAGCCTGCTGCTGGTCACCGCCGTACCCTCCCTGGCGGCGGGCGTGTCGCACGTCCGCCGCCAGGTGACCGGCCACGACATCGGCGTGGCCCGGTTCGCCCGCGACTGGTGGGCGGCCGTGCGGGCCCTGTGGCCCCTCGGCCTCGCCGCCGTCGCGGTGGCGCTGCTGCTCGCCCTGGACTGGCAGCTCGCCCGGGCGGACGTGCTCCCCGGCGCGAGCGTCGTCGCGGTGGTGGTCGCCGTCGCCGCGGCGGCCGTCGTTGCCGTGCTGGCCCGGGCGGCGGGCGCCTGGTCGGAGCCCGCCGTCTCCGGCGACGGCCCCGGCCTGACGGCGCGCGAGGCGCTGGCCGCGGGCGTGCAGCGCACCCAGGACGACCTCGCCGGCTCGGTGCTGCTCGCCGCCGCGGCGGCCCTCTGCGTCGTCTTCGTCTGGATGCTCCCGCCGCTCGTGCTCGTGGTGGGCGGCCTGCTCGCCCTCGCGGTGGTGGGCGTCGAGTCCCGACGCCGCGGCCGACCGGCCTGACCTTCTTCCGGCCGCCCGTCGGGGACCCGCACGGTCCCCGACGGCGGACGGTGGTGTCCGATCCCTGGTTGCAACGATGCAGAGAGGAACGACCCATGCGAACGACCAGAACCACCGCGGGTGCAGTCGCCGCGCTGACGGCAGGGGTGCTTGCCGTCAGCGGCGTCTCCGCCGCCGCGGCACCGGCCCAGGCCGGCGGGCGCACGCCGGCGGGTGTCCAGCTGGAGCACCTCGACCGGGGCCTCGTCGCCGCGAGCACCAGCGAGGGCGTCTTCCTCTCCTGGCGGCTCCTCGGCGACGAGGTCACCGGGCACACCGCCACCGGCATGGCCGGCCCCGACTTCGCCGTCTTCCGCGACGGGAAGCGGGTCGCCACGGTCTCGGGCTCCACGAGCTACGTCGACACCAAGGGCGCAGGCGGCGACGCGACCGCGCGGTACGCCGTCGCGCCGGTGACGCAGGACAAGCACGGCCGGGACCGGGTCGGGAAGCGCAGCGCACCGGTCACCGCCTGGTCCGACGACCACCTCGACATCCCGCTGAACAAGCCCGCCGACGGGGTCACGCCCGCCGGCGAGAGCTACACCTACCGCGCGAACGACGCGTCCGTGGCCGACCTCGACGGCGACGGCGAGCTCGAGATCGTGCTCAAGTGGGACCCCTCGAACTCCAAGGACGTCTCGCAGAAGGGGTACACGGGCAACCAGTACCTCGACGCGTACGAGCTGGACGGCACGCAGCTGTGGCGCATCGACCTGGGCGTGAACATCCGCGCCGGCGCGCACTACACGCAGTTCCCCGTGTACGACTTCGACGGTGACGGCCGCGCCGAGCTCATGGTCAAGACCGCCCCCGGCACCAAGGTCACGACGTACCGGAACGGGAAGGCGGCGCACGAGAGGTACGTCCAGATCCCGAAGGACGACCGGAAGACCGGCGTCACGCACGCCGACGACTACCGGTACAGCGCCGACGACTACGCCGAGCACCTCGTGGAGACGTTCCGGGGCTGGTCCGCGCAGCCCGAGGTGGTCTCCGGGCAGTGGCCGGCCACGCTCGAGGAGGCGTTCGGCATCGAGCCGCGCTACGACTACCCGCTGAGCGAGGCGGACGCGCGCGAGCTGGTCGACTACTTCATCGACGTGTACGCGCCGTCGCGCTCCGACAAGAACGATCTGCGCGGCTTCGAGGGCTTCGTGATCTCCGGCCCCGAGTACCTCAGCGTGTTCGACGGACGGTCCGGCAGGCCGCTGGAGACGGTGGACTACGAGCCGGGCCGCACCGACGACGGGCTGCGCTGGGGCGACTACGCCATGGCGCGCATCGAGCCGGGCAACCGCGTGGACCGCTTCCTCGCCGGGGTGGCGTACCTCGACGGCGAGCACCCGTCGGCGGTCTTCGCCCGGGGCTACTACACGCGCTCGACGATGGTCGCCTACGACTGGGACGGCCGGCACCTGTCGAAGCGCTGGACGGTCGACTCCGGCTGGACGCCGATGAGCAACCCGTTCGACGACTCGCCGCACGGCGTCCCGGGCACCGACCCCGAGTTCGGGTCGATCACCACGCAGGGCTTCCACTCGATGTCGGCGGCGGACGTCGACGGCGACGGGAGGCAGGAGATCGTGTACGGGTCGGCGACCATCGACGACGACGGCTCCCTGCTCTACTCGTCCTTCGACACCCTGCCCGACGGCAGCGGCAACCCCGGTGCCCGCGCCGGCCTCGGGCACGGCGACGCCATGCACGTCACCGACATCGACCCGGCGCGCCCGGGGCTGGAGATCTGGACCTGCCACGAGGGCGGCGCCTGGGCGCCGTACGGCTCCGCGATGCGCGACGCCGCGACGGGCGAGGTGCTGTTCGGCGCGTTCTCCGGCAAGGACACGGGCCGCTGCCTCGTCGGCGACGTCGACCCGGCCACGCCCGGCATCGAGGTGTGGGCCTCCATGCCCGACGGCACGGACGCGTCCGGGCTGCTCAGCGCGACCGGCCAGAAGCTGCGCACGACCACGCCGGGCACCAACCAGACGGTGCGGTGGGCCGCGGACGGCACCACGCAGGTCGTGGCCGGCTCCGTCGACGAGACCCCGCGGATCGTGGAGGGCGACGGCACGGTGGTGCGGACCCTCGACGGCACGCTCACCAACAACCACACCAAGGGCAACCCGTCGCTGGTGGCCGACGTCCTGGGCGACTGGCGCGAGGAGGTGCTGGTGCGCACGACGGACTCGTCCGCGCTGCGGCTGTACACCTCCACCGAGGTGAGCGACGTCGCGATGTACACCCTGCTGCACGACCCGCAGTACCGGGCCGAGGTGGCCCGCCAGCAGACCGCCTACAACCAGCCGTCGTACCCGGGGTTCTACCTCGCGTCCGACACCGACTGGTCGCAGGTCCCCGTCCCGTCCCTGAGGTAGTCCGGGTCTCGCCGAGGTGCGGACTACCTCGGCGGGCCGGGAACTCCCTCGCCAGAGAGGAAGTCATGAAGCCCAGCCCCCGTCGTCGACGGCTCGCCGCCGTCGCCGCTCCCGCCGCCGTCGTCGCGCTGCTCGCCTCGTCCTGCGGGGCCGACGACGCCCCGTCGGGCGTCGCCGAGACGCTCGACCCGGACGAGAAGATCACCCTCACCGTCGCCTGGTGGGGCGACGACGACCGCGCCGCGCGGTACGAGGAGGCGCTGGACCTCTTCGAGGAGCAGCACCCGAACATCACGATCCAGAGCTCGTTCGTCTCCTTCGACGACTACTGGACGGCGCGCGCCACGGAGGCGGCGGGCAGCTCGCTGCCGGACGTCATGCAGTTCGACTCGTCGTACCTGCGCGAGTACGCGGGTACCGGGCAGCTGCTCGACGTCACGCCGTACCTCGGCGAGGGGGACGACGCGGGGATCGACACGACCCAGGTGGCGCCCGAGCTGATCGACTCCGGGAAGATCGACGACGCCGTCTACGCGGTGCCCACGGCCACGAACACGTGGGCGACGTTCTACAACCCGTCCGTGGTGGAGAAGCTCGGCCTGGAGCCGCCGGCCGACGGGTTCACCTGGGACGACCTGGCGTCGTGGACCGCCGAGGCGAGCGAGGCCGGCGCGGGGAAGGACCCCGCGCTGTACGGGGCCAACGACTACACCGGGGTCTTCTGGGCGTTCCTGCAGCACCTGGTGCAGGAGGGCGTCACCCCCTTCACGGACGACGGCGAGCTCGGCTTCACCAAGGACGACATGGCCGAGTGGCTGCACTCCGGGGACGCGCTGCGCGAGGCCGGCGCGGTCTTCCCGGTCAAGCGCGCGCAGCAGCTCGCGCCGGAGAGCGGCTTCACCCGCAACGAGCAGGCGCTCGAGATGAGCTGGGACAACTTCCTCGCCGGGTACGCGGCGGGCACCGGGCAGGACATCGAGATGCTGCCCACGCCCGCCGGGTCGGACGGCGAGAAGCACATGTTCGCCCGGACCTTCCAGATGGCGGGCTCCGCGCACACCGAGCACCCCGCGGCCGTGGCCGCGCTGCTCGACTTCTTCGTCAACGAGCCCGAGCTGGGGCGCATCTTCGGCACCTCGAAGGGCGTGCCCGCCACCCAGGCGCAGCGCGACGCGATGGAGCTCGAGCCGGGCTCCGTGGACGAGAAGGTCGTGCAGTACGAGGAGGAGCGCGCGGACGACATCACCGAGCCCGCCCCCATCCCCGTGGAGGGCTTCGGCGCGCTCGAGGCGGAGTTCAAGCGCCTCGGCGAGGAGCTCGCGTACGGCAACATCACGGTCGACGAGTTCGTCGACCAGTGGTTCTCGATGGCCGACTCGCAGCTCTCCTGACCGCACCACCCCTGTCGTCGAGGTAGTCAGAAGGAAGCAGACATGAAGGCCACCATCCTCGGCGCCGGCGCGATCGCCGGCGCGCACGTCGACGCCGTCCGCGCGCTGGCCGCGCACGGCGGGCCCGCCGGCGTGGAGGTCACGCACGTCGTCGACGTCGACGCGGGCCGCGCCGCCGCGTTCGCGGCCGAGCACGGCGTGCCGCACCACGGCACGGACCTGCCGGCGTTGCTCGACGCCGGGGAGGTCGACGTCGTGCACGTGTGCACCCCGCCGTCGGTGCACCTCGACGCCGCCGTCGCCGCCCTGCGGGCGGGGGCGCACGTGGTGGTGGAGAAGCCGGCCGTGCTCTCGCTGGCCGAGGCGGACGCCCTCGCCGCGGCCGAGCGGCAGGCGGTCGACGCCGGCCTGCCCGGCCGGTTCACGCAGATCGTGCAGCACCGGTTCGGCGCCGGGATCCGGCGGCTGCGCCGGATGCTCGACGACGGGACGCTGGGCGACGCGTACGTGGCGCAGTGCGACACGCTGTGGTTCCGCACGCCGGAGTACTTCGAGGTGCCGTGGCGCGGGCGCTTCGACACCGAGGGCGGCGGCACCACGATGGGTCACGGCATCCACCAGTTCGACCTGCTGCTGGCCGTCCTCGGCCCGTGGACCGAGGTGCGGGCGATGGCCGGCAGGCTCGCGCGGCACACCGACACCGAGGACGTGTCGACGGCGCTCGTACGGTTCGCGGGCGGCACGATGGCGACGATCACGAACTCCGCGATCTCGCCGCGCCAGACGTCGCGCCTGCGCTTCGACACCGAGGCCGCGACCGTCGAGCTGGAGCACCTCTACGGCTACGACGACACGAGCTGGACGGTCACTCCCGTGGCCGGCCGCGAGGACGTCGCCGAGGCGTGGGCGGCGGACGCGGCGGCGACGCACGAGGCGTCGGACGGCGGCGCGAGCGGCCACCTGGCCCAGCTCGTGCCCACGTACCTGGCCCTGGCGGCGGGCCGCACGCCGCCGGTCACGGTGGCCGACACCCGCGCCACGCTCGAGCTGGCCGCGGCGATCTACAAGTCGGCCTTCGCCGACGTCACCGTCCGCGCCGGCGAGATCGTCGAGGGCGACCCGTTCCACGCCTCCATGGCCGGCACCGGCACCCCCTGGCCCCCGGTGAAGGACGCCGCCGCCTGACCCCAGGCGTTGTGGGTGCGATCGTGGCCCCGTTCTCGATGAGAACGGGGCCACGATCGCACCCACAACGGTCGACTGACACGCCGCCGGATCTTGACCGCCCGGTCGGCGTCGCTGTTAACGTGACCACGCTCACAGCGCGCCCGGGGCACCCGCCCCGGCCGACGTCACGACGAAGTGGGGACGGATGCGAGAGGTCACGAGACGGGAGCTCCTCGGGTGGGGGCTCGCCGGGGGAGCGACGGCGATGCTCGCCGGGTGCGCGACACCCGGCACGACGTCGGTCAACGCGCAGCCGGTGGTGCCGGCCGCGACGGGGGAGAAGGTCACGCTCACGTACTGGGCGTGGCTCAAGGACCTGCAGAAGGTCGCCGACGTCTGGAACGCCAAGAATCCCGACGTCCAGGTGCAGGTCTCCTGGATCCCCGGCGGCAACGACGGCGGGTACCAGAAGATGTACTCGGCCCTCGCCGCCGGCGGCGGGCCCGACCTGGCGCAGGTGGAGATGCGCACCGTGCCCGAGTTCATGCTGGTCAACGGGCTGGTCGACCTCGAGCGGTACGGGGTCTCCGAGCACGCGGACAAGTTCGACGAGACGCTGTGGAGCCAGGTCAGCTTCGCCGGCGGCGTGTACGGCATCCCGCAGGACTCCGGCCCGGTGGGCATGTACTACCGGCCCGACCTGTACGACCAGGTGGGCGCCGAGGTCCCCACCACGTGGGCGCAGTGGGCCGAGGTGGCGCCCGCCTTCCGCGACGCCGGCGTCTACATCGACTCCTTCCCGCTCGACGACACGTCGGTCTTCACCGCGCACGCCATGCAGGCCGGGGCCACGTGGCTGCGCAGCGCCGAGGACGGCTGGGTCATCGACATGGCCGGCGAGGTGACGCTCGACGTCGCCCGGTTCTTCGACCAGGTGATCGACGACGACCTGGTCACCACCGCCGCCAACCCGTACACCCCCGGCTGGTACGCGGCCGCCGCCCACGACCAGATCGCCTCGCTGGTGAGCGCGAGCTGGGGCGACGCGCTGCTGCAGAGCGTCAGCGGCGCGGAGGGCAAGTGGCGCGTGGCGCCGGCGCCGCGGTGGGAGCACGGCTACGGGTCGTCGTTCATCGGCGGCTCGACGTCGGCGGTGCTGGCGAACAGCAAGCACCCCAAGGAGGCGATGGAGTTCGCCGTCTGGATGAACACCGACCCGGAGGGGATCGACGCGATGATCAAGTACTCCGGCATCGGGTGGTCGCCGGCCCGCGACTACATCGGCGCGGCGCGCGAGGAGCCGAGCGACTTCTTCGGCGGCCAGCGCTACAACACGGAGGTCTTCCAGCCGGCCACGCAGGACCAGAACCCCGACTGGCAGTGGTGGCCCATCACGCAGCAGACGTTCAACATCCTCGGCGACGGGTTCCGGCGCAAGGCGACGGGCGGCACGCTCGTCGACGCCGTCGTCGCCGCGGAGGAGCGGACCATCGAGGTGTTCCGTCAGAAGGGCCTGACGATCCGGAAGGCGGAGCGATGACCACGCAGACCACCCCCGCCGGCGCCCCCGCCGCCCGGCGCCCGGCGTCGCCCCCCGCGAAGAAGCGCAGCACCGCCGTCGGCCGTGCGCCGTGGATCCTGGTGGGGCCGTTCCTCGTGCTGTTCCTGCTGACGTTCGTGCTGCCGATCATCGTGGCGATCGGGCAGAGCTTCACCACCGTCACCCGCGCCGGGCTGTTCGGCGAGCAGGGCGTCACCACGCAGTTCGCGTGGTTCGAGAACTACCGGATCGCGCTGGAGGACGGGAACTTCATCGCGTCGATCTGGCGGATGCTGCTGTTCGGCGTCGTGCAGGTGCCGGTGATGATCGTCGCCGCGACGGTGCTGGCGCTGCTGCTCGAGTCCGCGTCGGCGCGCTGGCCGGGCTTCTTCCGCGCCACCTACTTCATGCCGTACGGCATCCCGGGCGTCATCGCGACCATCCTCTGGTCGTTCCTCTACGTGCCCGGCCTGAGCCCGATCATCGACCTCTCCGAGACGCTGTTCGGCTTCACGCCCGACTTCCTCGGCGCGGGGACGGTGCTGTGGTCGATCGCGAACATCGTCACCTGGACGTACGCGGGCTACAACATGCTCATCATCGTGGCCCAGCTCAAGGCGATCCCGCCGGAGATGTACGAGGCGGCCCGCGTGGACGGCGCCGGGCCCTGGCGCACGGCGTGGAGCATCCAGCTGCCGCTGATCCGCCCGGCCCTGGTGCTCACCACGGTGTTCTCGATCATCGGCACGCTGCAGCTCTTCGCGGAGCCGCAGCTGCTGCAGACCGTGTCGCCCGCGATCGACTCGCAGTACACGCCCAACCTGTCCGCCTACACGACCGCCTTCGCCTACAACGACTACAACGTCGCCGCCGCCCAGTCCGTGCTCATCGCGCTCGTGGCGTTCGCGCTGTCCTTCCTCTTCCTCCGGCTGACGAACAGGAGCTCGCGATGACCAGCGCCACCGTCTCCACCGCGCCGCGCCGTACCGACGTCTCGGACGCTCCCGCCCCGGCTCCCGGCGGCCGGTCCGGTCGCCGCCCGGCGACGACGATCCTCGTCACCGGCATCCTCGCCGTCGTCGCGATCTACTTCCTCGTGCCGGTGTACTGGGTCGTGGTCGCCGCGTCGAAGACGACGGACGACCTGTTCGGCACCAACGGCTTCTGGTTCGGCAACACCTTCGCGCTGTTCGACAACCTCGGCGCCGTGCTGACCTACGGCGACGGCGTCTTCGTCCGCTGGTTCGCCAACTCGGTGCTGTACGCCGGGGTGGGCGGGCTGATCGCCACCTACCTCGCGGCCGCGGGCGGGTACGCCCTCGCGAAGTACGCCTTCAAGGGCCGCAACCTCATCTTCGGGCTGGTGCTCGGCGGCGTCCTGGTGCCCGGCACGGCCACGGCCCTGCCGCTGTTCCTGCTGTTCAGCCAGCTCGGGCTCGCCAACACGTACTGGAGCGTGCTGATCCCGTCGCTGGTGTCGCCGTTCGGGTTCTTCCTCTGCCGCATCTACGCGGACGCGACGGTGGACACGTCGCTGGTCGAGGCGGCGCGGATCGACGGCGCGGGGGAGCTGCGCATCTTCCACACCCTCGGGCTGCGGATCATGACGCCCGCCCTCGTGACGGTGTTCCTCTTCCAGATCGTCGGGATCTGGAACAACTACTTCCTGCCGCTCGTGATGCTGAGCGACCAGGACCTCTACCCGATCACCCTCGGGCTCAACAACTGGAACAGCCAGACCGACCGGCTGCCCGAGTTCTACGAGCTCACCACCGGGGGCGTGCTGCTCTCGGTCATCCCGCTCGCCGTCGCCATGATCGTGCTGCAACGGTTCTGGCGCGGCGGCCTGACGGAAGGTGCTGTCAAAGCATGATGGCTGCATGACCCTGCTCTCCCCGCTCCCGCACGAACACGCAGCGCCCTGGACGGGGCGCGTCGAGCCGCCGCGGTCCGCGCCGGCCGGCGACGCCCCGCGCCTCCGCCTGGACGGCACGTGGGGCTTCCGCCTCCTGCCGGGCGTGCCCGGTTCTCCTGGGGCGCATGGCGTCCTGCCCGACGGCGAGGGCCCGGCGGACTTCGCGCAGCCCGGCTACGCGGCGTCGCCCGCCGCGGGCTGGGGCGAGCTCCCCGTGCCCGCGCACTGGGTGCTGGAGGGCGACGGCGCGCACGGGCTGCCGATCTACACGAACGTGCAGTTCCCGTTCCCGGTGGACCCGCCGCACGTGCCGGACGAGAACCCGACCGGCGACTACCGGCGCGAGGTGGACGTGCCGGCGTCGTGGACCTCCGGCGGCCGCGTGCTGCTGCGGTTCGACGGCGTCGAGTCGTTCTTCACGGTGTGGGTGAACGGCGAGGAGGTGGGCTCGGCGTCGGGCTCGCGCCTGGCGCACGAGTTCGACGTCACGGAGGCGGTGCGCCCGGGCGCGAACACCGTCGCCGTCCGCGTCGTGCAGTGGTCGGCCGCGAGCTACCTCGAGGACCAGGACCAGTGGTGGCTGCCCGGCATCTTCCGCGACGTCACCCTGCTGCACCGCCCCGTCGGGGCGCTGGACGACGTGTGGCTCGACGCGGACTTCGACCCCGCCACCGGCGAGGGCGTCCTCGTGCCCGAGGTGCGGGGCGACGACGCCGCGTACCCGGTGCGGCTGGCCGTGCCCGAGCTCGGGGTGGACGTCGCGTGGGCGGCGCCCGAGGACGTCGCGCCCGTCGCCGTCGGCGCCGTCGAGCCCTGGTCGGCGGAGGAGCCGAACTTGTACGACGTGACTGTCGCGTCGTCGGGCGAGACGGTCTCCCTGCGGGTCGGCTTCCGGCGCGTCGAGATCGTCGGCGACCGGCTGCTCGTCAACGGCCGGCGCGTGGTGTTCTCCGGGATGAACCGGCACGAGACCCACCCCGACCGCGGGCGCGTCTTCGACGAGGAGCACGCCCGCGCCGACCTGGCACGGATGAAGCAGCACAACGTCAACGCCATCCGTACCAGCCACTACCCACCGCACCCGCGCGTGCTCGACCTCGCCGACGAGCTGGGCCTGTGGGTGATCCTCGAGACCGACCTCGAGACGCACGGCTTCGAGTCCGGCGGCTGGGTGGGCAACCCCAGCGACGACCCGGCGTGGCGCGACGCCTACCTCGACCGTGTGCGCCGCACCGTCGAGCGGGACAAGAACCACGCGAGCATCGTGCTGTGGTCGCTCGGCAACGAGTCCGGCACCGGCAGCAACCTCGCCGCGATGGCGGAGTGGGTGCACCACCGCGACCCGTCCCGGCCGGTGCACTACGAGGGCGACTACGCCGGCGAGTACACCGACGTCTACTCCCGGATGTACTCGACCGTGCCGGAGACGGCGTCGATCGGGAGCGACGACGACCTGTCACCGGTGCTCGGCTGCAGCATCGGCGACTCGGCCCGGCAGCGGTCCAAGCCGTTCCTGCTGTGCGAGTACGCGCACGCGATGGGCAACGGCCCCGGGGCGCTGGACCAGTACCGGGAGCTCGTCGACACCCACCCGCGCCTGCACGGCGGGTTCGTCTGGGAGTGGCGCGACCACGGGCTGCGCACCCGCACGCCGGACGGCACCGAGTACTTCGCCTACGGCGGCGACTTCGGCGAGGTCGTGCACGACGGCAACTTCGTCATGGACGGCATGGTGCTGTCCGACGACACCCCCAGCCCCGGGCTGACGGAGTTCTGGCACGTCGAGCGGCCGGTCGTCGTGCGGCCGCTGCCGACCGAGGGCGCCGAGCCGGGCGTCGTCGAGATCTGGAACCGGCGGCACACCGCCGACACGGCCGATCTGGAGCTGCGCTGGCGCGTGGAGCACGACGGCGACGTCGTGGCCGAGGGCAAGGCCGCCGTCGAGGACGCGGACGGTCGCCCCGTCGCGGCGGGGGAGCGGGTCGTCGTCGGGCTGCTCGACGCCGCCGCGCTCCCGGCCGCCGCCCCCGGCGCCGAGGCCTTCGTCACCGCGGAGCTCGTGCTGCGCGGGGCGACGGCATGGGCCGACGCCGGGCACGTCGTCGCGCGCGACCAGTGGGCGCTGCCGACGCCGGCGGCCGTCCGTGCGCGCCGCCCGTCCGTGGCGCTCGCGGACGCGCCCGTCGGCTTCCGCGGGCCGGAGCTCGTGGCGCTGGCGGGGGCGGACGTCTCCGCGCCGCGCGTGGAGTTGTGGCGCGCGCCCACGGACAACGACGAGGGCGCGGCCATGGGCAGCTACGACGCCGACGACCCGACGACCCTGCCCTGGCGCGGCACGCCCGCGCCGTCGGTCGCCGACCGCTGGCGCCGCCAGGGTCTGGACCGGCTGACCCACCGCACCGTCGCCGTCGAGGAATCGGCCGACCGGCTGCGGGTGCTGCGTCGGGTGTCCGCGGCGCAGAGCCGCCGGTCGATCGCCGTCGAGGAGACGTGGACCGCGGAGCGGGCCGCGGACGGCGCCGTCGAGGCCGTGCTGCGCGTGGTCATGACCCCCGACGACCACTGGGACGACGTCTGGCCCCGGATCGGCGTGCACCTGGAGCTGCCGACCGACGTCGACGCGGCCTCGTGGCTCGGGCTGGGGCCGCACGACTCGTACCCGGACGTACGCTCGTCGGTCGTGGTGGGGCGCCACCGCGCCGGTATCGACGACCTGTCCGTGCCGTACGCGCGGCCGCAGGAGTCGGGCCACCGGTCCGAGGTGCGCGAGCTCGTGCTGGAGCGCGGCGGCCGACCCTGGGCGCGGGTGACGGCCGCCCGCGACGCCCGCGGCCGCCTGCCCGGGTTCACGCTCGCCCGCCACTCGGCCCACGAGCTCGCGGCGGCGGACCACCCGCACGAGCTCCCGACGCCGACCCGCCACCACCTGTACGTGGACGCCGCCCAGCACGGCCTGGGCTCCCGCGCCTGCGGCCCGGACGTGTGGCCGACGGCGATGCTGCGCCCCCAGGCCCGCACGCTCGAGCTGCGCTGGCGCGCCCTCTGATCGCCGAGGTAGTCCGAACCCTGCCGAGGTAGTCCGCATCGCGCCGAGGTAGTTCGAAACCTGCCGAGGTAGTTCGGGACACCGTGTCCCGAACTACCTCGCCAGGACCGGAACTACCTCGGCAGGTTTCGGACTACCTCGGCAGGACCGGAACTACCTCGGCGGGACGGCGGAGGTGTCCGCCACGATCGCGCCGGCGTCGAGCGCGATGCGCCGGCCGCGGAACCGCTCGCGCATCGTGCGGTCGTGGGAGACGAGCACGAGGGTGCCCTCGAACGCGGCGAACGCGCGCTCGAGCTCCTCGACGAGTGCGGGGGACAGGTGGTTCGTCGGCTCGTCCACCAGCAGCACGTCGGTCGCGGTCGTGACCACCCGCGCGAGCTCGAGGCGCGACCGCTGCCCCTGCGACAGCTCCGCGATCGGGCGGGGTAGGTCCTCCGGGCGGAACAGGCCCGTCGCGAGCAGCGCCTCCGCGTGCTCCTCCAGGTCGCCGGGTCGGCCGGCGGCGAAGCCGTGCAGCACCGTGCGGCCGTCGCCGATGGCGAACGCGCCCGCCTGCCGCAGGTGCCCGACGGCGCCCGCGGTACGCGCCGTCCCCGCCGCCGGCGCGTGCTCGCCCGCGACCACGCCCAGCAGCGTGCTCTTGCCCGCGCCGTTCGGGCCGGTCACGAGCACGTGCTCGCCCGCCGCGACCGCCAGCCGGGCGACCGTCAGCCGCCCGGGCACCTCCACGCCGACAAGCTCGATCGCCGGCGCGACGTCGTCCTCGTCGCGCGCCGGGCCGGTCGTGGTGCCGACGTCGGTGCGGAACTCGGCGCGGTCGGCGGGCCGCTCGGCCGGGTCGTCGGCGAGCCGCCGCAGCCGCTCCTTGGCGTTGCGGATGCGCCCGGTGGCGCCGTGGGTGCGCGACCGCGACCGGAAGGCGCCCGAGCCGAACGACGCCATCGGCAGCTTGCGCGGGATCTGGTCCATCGCTTCCGCGTTGGCGTCGAGCAGCCGCTGCTGGCGCCCGAGGTCGGCCTGCCACCGCTCGTAGGCGAGCCGCAGCTGCTCGCGCTCGGCCTCCTTCGCGGCGAGGTAGCCGGTCCAGCCGGTGCCGTAGCGCCGGGCGCGCCCGCCGTCGACCTCGACGAGCGTCGTCGTGAGGCCGGCCAGGAACGCGCGGTCGTGGGTGACCGCGACGACGGTGCCGTCGTGCGAGCGCAGCCGGTCGGTGAGCCAGTCGAGGGCGTCGTCGTCGAGGTCGTTGGTCGGCTCGTCGAGGAGCAGCAGCTCCGGGTCGGCCGCGAGGGTCGCGGCCAGCGCGAGGCGCGAGCGCTCGCCGCCCGAGAGCGTGCCGAGCGCACGGCCGCGGTCCAGGCCGGGCAGGCCCAGCCGGTGCAGCGCCACGTCGACCCGCCGGTCGGCGCCGCGGCCGTCGCGGGCGTCGAAGCGCGCGGTGAGCTCCGCGTACCGGCGCAGCGCGTCGTCCAGCGCCGCCCCGTCGAGGGTGCCGAGCCGGTCCTCGAGCGCGGCGACCTGCGCCGCGAGCGCGCGCACGTCCGCCAGCACGTGGTCGATCGCGTCGTCGACGGTGCTCGATGCCGGCAGGTCGAGCGTCTGCGGCAGGTAGCCGGTGCCGCCCGCAGCCCGCACGACGCGCGTGCCGTTCTGCGGCTCCAGCGCTCCGGCGACGACCGCGAGCAGGGTGCTCTTGCCGGAGCCGTTGTCGCCGACGACGCCGACGCGCTCGCCCGGCGCGACGGTCAGGGACAGGCGGTCGAGCACCACGCGGTCGGCGTAGCGCAGGGTGATGTCGGTGAGGGTGAGCTGTGACGGGTCCACGGGCGGGACTCCTTCCGTCGCCGGCGTCGGCGACCGTGGAGGACGGCGGGCGCGCGAACGCCGACGCGGAACGGCCCGGTCGGACCTGCTCGACGCGTCGGCGCGGGTGTGCTCACAGAGTTCCCATCGCGGTGCACCCTACGCATGCCCGCGCGCGGCCACCAGCGGATTGCTGTGAGCGGGCGTCTGGCCCTGTCGTGCTCCCGAAACAGGGCCAGACGCCCGCTCACAACGCTCGGGGCTCACCAGGCGAGCGTGACCGGGCCGAGCAGGCCGGACGGGCGGCGGTCGCCCTCGTAGTAGTTCGCGGCGCTGTTGCTCACCAGCACCTCGAGGGTGCGGGTTCCCGGGGCGAGGGGGCCGAGGTCCACCACGTACGGCGCGGCCAGCGCATGTACGACGACGACGCCGTCCACGCTCACCGTCGCGGCCTCGCCGACGACGCCCAGGTCCAGCCGCGCCGAGACCGTCCCGCCGGGCACCTCCACCTCCGCGACGTACCGCACGGACCCGGCCAGCCTCCGCAGCCCGGGCTCCCGGGACCAGTCGCCCAGCCCCAGCTCCGCGGGCGCGGCGACGGCCGGGTCGTCTCCGATCGCGTCCCGGTCGCCGACGACGCGCTCGACCGTGCCGCGCCAGCCGGTCACGTCGACGCTGCGCCCCGACGCCGGTGCGGCGCGGGAGACGGGGTGCCCGGCGGCCGGCACCAGAGCCAGGGTCCGGCGGCGCTCGAGCTCCAGCAGCACGCGGCCGTCGGCGTCGCGCTCCACCGGGTGCCGGGTGTCGGCGAACGGGTCCCACCAGCGCGCGTCGTCGGGCACCGACGGCAGGCGGAGCCAGGTGCGGACCGGCGTCTCGCCCTCGTGGAAGAACACGAAGCCCGCATGGTCGGAGAGCACGACGGCGCGCAGGTCCGGGGCCGCGGGCTCGGCGTCCACGACGGGAGCGCCGGTCGCGCGCAGCCGTTCCTTGAGGGCGGCGACGTCGAGGGCGGTGGCGTCGGGTACGTCGTCGGGGTCGAGCAGGACGGCGTGCCGGGCTGCCGCGCTCTCGTCGTCGCGGTCCACGTACCCGAAGTCGACCTGCCCCTCCAGCAGCGCGCGCACCACGGGCCCCGACGGTACGGCGTCGGGCCGGCTCAGCACGCCGACCGGCCAGACCGGCGGCGCCGCGTCGAGCAGCTCCGCCACCCGCCGCACGTAGGCCACCAGGGGAGGCAGGTGCGGCCACCACGAGTTCCACCGGCCGAGGTCCGGCTCGCTCTCGAACGCGCGACCGCCGCGCACGGACGCGAAGAACGCGTGCAGCACGGGGGTGGTGACGCCGCGGGCGAGGTACCAGTCCAGCAGCCAGCGCGCCTCGTCCAGGCTGAGGCGCCAGCCGTACGCGCCCAGCACCTCGGTGACCGCCGGCGCCCCGCGCAGGCGGGCCGCGCTGGCGGCCACCTTGGGCGCCGTGCTCTCCGGCCCGTCGAGGCCGCTCGTGGCCGGGTCGCCCCCGGGCAGCACCCACCGCCAGACGGTGTCCTGCCCGGGCCAGTGCAGGCGGCCCGCGGTGGCGAGGTCGTCCGGCTCGGCCGGGTGCCCGGTGAGCGCGATGCCGTGCGCGGCGCACCACGCGGCCTGCGCGTCGTAGTACACGCGGTGCAGCCGGGCGCGCACGGCGTCGTCGTACGCGCGGACGAACCCCGTGGCGTCCGGGGCGGTGCCGCCCGGGCGGGTGTCCTCGCCGTCCCACAGCTCGGGCAGGCGCCGCAGCACCTGCTCGACGTCGACGCCCGAGCCGTCGTCGAGCATCGCCGCCACCTCCGACTCCAGCCCCGGCGTGTACGGCCGGGCGAGCCTCCGGTGCCCGCGGCCCAGCAGGAACGGCTCGTCGGTGAACATCGCGACCACCGTGGTGCCCAGGTGCTCCCCGAGCGCGGCGGCGTACGCGTCGTGGGTCAGCTCCAGGAACGCCGCGACGGCGTCCCGGTTCAGCAGGTCCGCCGCCGGCGGCGCGAGCGCCGACCCGTCGTCCTGCTCCGCGTGCGCGCCGCGGATCGTGCCGCCGCTGGCGGCGTCGAACACCGCCGTCACCCGCCACGCGCCCGGCGCCAGGTCGAGCCGCACCAGCCCGGGCGCGCGCACCGGGAGCAGCACGGCGTCGTCAGGGCCGTCGTCACCCGCACGACGCGCGACGACGGCGAGCAGCCGCGCGTCCAGGTCGCGGCCGAGCGCGGGCCGCCAGTAGCCCGTCTCCCCGCCGTCGTCCGGGACGACGACGTCGCGCGTCACGGGCACCAGGCACCGCGCGGCGAACGCCGGGTCGCGCGCCACGACGGCGCCGTTGGCCGAGCCCGACGGGTACGACGCCTCGTCGTAGAGCATCACCGCGAGGCCGAGCCGGGCGCACTCGTCGACCGCGACGCGCACCAGCCGCAGGAACTCGTCCGTCAGGTACCCCACCCGCCGGCTCAGCCCCACGCGCGCGCTCAGGGTGACGCCGACGAACCCCGCCTCCGCGATCTCGCCGAGCTGCGCGAGCACGGCGGCGTCGTCCAGGTCGTCGTTCCAGAACACGAACGCGTACGGCCCCACCGGCCCGCCGGGTCGTTGTGGGTGCGCTCGTGGCCCCGTCTCCGGGCCGGACGGGGCCACGGGCGCACCCACAACGGCGGGGTGGTCGGTCATCCGTCGACCCGCACCACGCGCACGGCGCCGGCCGGCACGACGAGCCGGCCCTCGACGGCGTCACCCGTGAGCAGCTCGGTGCCGGTCACCGGGGTCTCGGCGGTGCCGAGGGTGGCGACGGCGTCCGTGTGGTTGATGGCGAACAGCCACGACACGGTCCCGTCGTCGGCCCACCGCCGCACGACCTCCACGCCCTCCGGCGCGACGACGTCCGGCCCGACGCCGGACTCCGCGACGAGGCGCTCCGCGAGCGCGGCGAGACCGGGCTCGTCGAGCCGCGTCGCGACGTACCACGCCCGCCCGGCTCCGACCTCGCGGCGGGTGACCGCGGGGCGCCCGGCGAGCGCGCCGTCGTCGTACGCCGCGACCACCTCCGTGCCGTCCACGACGCGCGTCTTCTCCGTCCACAGGTCGGCCGTGGCCTCGTCGCCCACGGCCTTGCCCGTCACGCGCACGGTCTCGCCGTCCTGCAGCGGGTGGAACTCCTCCGTCCGCACGCCGAGCAGGTCGCGGAACGCGCCCGGGTAGCCGCCGAGGCGCACGTGGTCGTGGGAGTCCACGATGCCGGAGAAGTAGGTGACGACGACGGTCGCCCCGCGCTCGGCGGCCGCCGCGACGTTCGCCGCGTCGGAGTCCGTGACGACGTACGTGGTGGGCAGCACCACCAGGTCGTAGCCGTCGAGGTCGGCGCCCGGCGGCACGAGGTCGGTCGTGACGCCGAGCCGCCACAGGGCGCGGTACCAGGCCTGCACCTGGTCCATGTAGCGCAGGTCCTGCGTGGGGTGCGAGTCGAGCTCCGACCCCCACCACGACGGATAGTCCACGACGACGGCCGCGCGCGACCGCACCCGCGACCCGCGCACCTCGCCCAGCGCCCGCAGCGCGCGGCCGAGCGTGACGACGTCGCGCCACACGTCGGAGTCGCGGCCGGCGTGGGGCACCATCGCCGAGTGGTACTTCTCGGCGCCGGCCCTCGACTGGCGCCACTGGAAGAACATCACCGCGTCCGCGCCGCGGGCCACGTGCTGCAGGGAGTTGCGCAGCATCTCGCCCGGCGCCTTGGGCGTGTTGCGCGGCTGCCAGTTCACGGCCGACGTCGAGTGCTCCATGAGGATCCACGGCGCACCGCCCCCGACGCCGCGGGTGAGGTCGGCGGAGAACGCGAGGTCGACGTGCCGTTCCGCGTCGGCGGACATCGTGTAGTGGTCGTTCGCGACGACGTCGAGCTCCGGGCCCCACGAGAAGTAGTCCATGCCCCGGCAGTGCGCCGTCGCCATGAGGTTGGTCGTGACGGGCACGTCGGGGGTGATCTCGCGCAGCGTGTCGCGCAGGTCGAGGTAGTAGTCGAGCAGCGCGTCGGAGGAGAACCGGTGGAAGTCGAGCTGCTGCGTCGGGTTGGCGAACGTCGGCGCGACCAGCGGCGGCAGCACGTCGTCGAACGAGCCGTAGCGCTGCGACCAGAACGCCGTGCCCCACGCCTCGTTGAGGGCGTCGACGGTGCCGTAGCGTGCGCGCAGCCAGTCGCGGAAGTCTGCGGCGGCGGCGTCGGAGTAGTCGCGCGACACGTGGCAGCCGATCTCGTTGTCCACGTGCCAGACGGCGAGCGCCGGGTGGTCGCGGTAGCGCTCCGCGATGCGGGTGGTCATGCGCAGCGCGTAGTCGCGGTGCACGGGGTGGGTGACGGCGTACGACTGGCGCCCGCCCTGGTGCAGCACCGTGCCGTCGGCCAGGCGGGGGAGGATCTCGGGGTGCTTGCGCGTGAGCCACGGCGGCGGCGACGCGGTGGCGGTGGCGAGCGCGACCTGGATGCCGGCGGCGTGCAGCCGGTCCATGGTCTCGTCGAGCCAGCCCCAGTCGAGCTCGCCCTCGCGCGGCTCGATGGTGGCCCAGGAGAAGATCGCCACGCTGAGGATGGTGACGCCGGCGTCGCGCATGAGCTCGAGGTCCTCGAGGCGCACGTCCTGCGGCCACTGCTCGGGGTTGTAGTCACCCCCGAAGCCGAGGCCGTCCAGGCCGGCGTTCCAGGGGCGGGGGGTCGGGGTGGACTCCGGTGTCGTGCGTCGTCGCATGGGGCGAGTCTGTCATGTATCGATTCAACGGGGAAGCGCTTGCCAACGACCGGCGCGCCTTCGACCAACCGATCCTTTGTGTCATCCGCACCGATGACGCGAGGGATCGCTTGGTCGAAGGGTGGGTGGGCTCAGCCGACGCCGGTCGTAGACTCGCGGACGACGAGCTCCGGCTGGAACGTCACCTGCTCGACGACGTCGTCCGGGTCCAGCAGCAGGTCCGCCGCGCGGTGACCGAGCTGGTGGGTGGGCTGGCGCACCGACGTCAGCGGGGTGGCGAGCTCGCCGGCGAACGTGACGTCGTCGTAGCCGACGACCGCCATCCCGGACGGCACCGGGACGTCCGCGACGCGCAGCGTGCGCAGGGCGCCCAGGGCGGTGAGGTCGTTGACGCACATGATCGCCGTCGGGCGGTCGGCGAGGGCCAGCACCTGCTCGGTGCCGGCCTGGCCGCCGTCGGCGTTGAGGGTGGAGATCGTGACCTCGACCAGCGCCTCGGCCGGGTTCAGGCCGAGCTCGACGAGCGCGTCGTGCAGGCCGGCGCTGCGGTCGGCGCACTGGCGGATCGTGTGCGGCCCGTTGAGGAAGGCGATGCGCTCGTGCCCCAGGTCGACGAGGTGGCGCGCGGCCGCGGCGGCGCCCGCGCGGTCGTCGACGGCCACCGACGACAGCGTGTCGACCGGCGACGGGCGGTCGAGCAGCACCACGCGCAGGCCGCGGGCGGCGAGGGTCTCCAGGTGCTCGACGTCCGGCGTGGCCGGCACGACCATGAGGCCCTGCACGCCGTGCTCCTCGAAGAGCCGCAGGTATCGGGCCTCGCGCTCGGGGTTCTCGTCGGAGCTGGCGAGCATCAGCGTGTAGTCCGCCTCCTCGAGGCGGTCCTCGATGCCGCGGGCGACGTCGGTGAAGAACGGGTTCGAGACGTCGAGCACGATGGCGCCCGCCGTCGTGATGGTGCCGGCGCGGAGCTGGCGGGCCGAGCCGTTGGGCACGAACGCGAGGTCGTCGATGGCGGCGAGCACGCGCTCGCGGGTGGCGGGCGAGACGCGGTCGGGCCGGTTGAGCACGTTCGAGACGGTGCCGACCGACACCTTGGCCTGACGCGCGACGTCGCTGATCGACGCGCGGCGGCGGGGGGCGGTCGTCGTCATGGGCTGCTCCTCGGGTTCGGGCGCCTCGTCGCGCCTGGGCTCCAGCGTAGAGGTACCTGGACAGGGTTCGATGTTGCTACGTTCATGCTATGAACCGTTTCATCGACGACGGCGCAACGACGCACGTCTGTTTCGTCTCCCGCGTACGGCGCGACCGGCTCGAGGAGTACAAGGCGGCCCACGCCGCCGTCTGGCCGGAGATGCTGGAGGCGCTGGCCGAGACCGGCTGGCACGACTACCGGCTCTTCCTCGGTGCGGACGGGCTGCTGGTCGGCATCCTGCGCACCGACGACTACGAGCGCGCGCAGCGCGACATGGCCGCCCGCGAGGTGAACGAGCGCTGGCAGGCGCAGATGAAGGACTTCTTCGAGCCCGCCGAGGGTCGCCCCGACGAGGGATTCGTCCAGCTCGAGGAGGTCTTCCACCTGGAGTCGCAGCTCGACGCCGCCCGCCGCGCGGGCTGACCGCCCGCGACTTGTCAGGACCGCGCGCGCGAATTGACGCTCCTGGTCCTGACAGCTCGACCGCAGTGTCCAGGCAGGGGGGACGGTTGACGCCGACCTCCCGCGCATCTAGGCTATGAAACGATTCAAAGCGCGGTCGCCCCGCCGGCCGCACCAGCACCGCGCGAGGGAGCGCGGACGAGGAGGAGACATGACGGCGACGACGCCCGTGCTCGACGCACGGCTGCGCAAGGCCCTCGGCGAGCAGACCATCGAGCTGCCCTCGTGGGCGTTCGGCAACTCGGGTACCCGGTTCAAGGTCTTCGGCACGCCCGGGACCCCCCGCGACCCGTACGAGAAGATCGCGGACGCCGCCCAGGTGCACCGCTACACGGGGATCGCGCCGCGCGTGTCGCTGCACGTCCCGTGGGACCTGGTCGACGACTTCTCCGACCTGGCCCGGCACGCCAAGGAGCACGGCGTGACGATCGGGATGATCAACTCGAACCTGTTCCAGGACGACGACTACAAGCTCGGCTCCCTCACGCACTCCGACCCGGCCGTGCGCCGCAAGGCGGTCGCGCACCACGTGCAGTGCATCGACGTCATGCGCGCCACGGGGTCGAAGGAGCTGAAGGTCTGGCTGCCGGACGGCACCAACTACCCGGGCCAGGACTCGATCCGTGCCCGTCAGGACCGGCTCGCCGAGTCGCTCGCGGAGATCTACGCCGAGCTCGACGACGACCACCGCATGGTGCTCGAGTACAAGTTCTTCGAGCCGGCGTTCTACCACACGGACGTGCCGGACTGGGGCACGTCGCTGCTGCACTGCCTCGCCCTCGGCGAGAAGGCGAACGTCGTGCTCGACACGGGCCACCACGCGCCCGGCACCAACATCGAGTTCATCGTGGCGCAGCTGCTGCGGCAGGGCCGGCTCGGCGCGTTCGACTTCAACTCGCGCTTCTACGCCGACGACGACCTCATGGCCGGCGCCGCCGACCCGTTCCAGCTCTTCCGGATCATGCACGAGATCGTGCAGGCCGACGCGCTGCGCCCGGAGTCGGGGGTGAACTTCATGCTCGACCAGTGCCACAACATCGAGGAGAAGATCCCCGGCCAGATCCGCTCCGTGATGAACGTGCAGGAGGCCACGGCCAAGGCGCTGCTCGTCGACGCCGAGGCCCTCGACGCCGCGCAGCGGTCGGGCGACGTGCTCGGCGCGAACGGGGTGCTCATGGACGCGTACAACACGGACGTGCGCGGCCTCCTCGCCGACCTGCGCGCCGAGCAGGGCCTGGACGCCGACCCGATGAAGGCGTTCGCCGCCTCGGGCTACGCCGAGAAGATCGCGGCCGAGCGTGTCGGCGGCCAGCAGGCCGGCTGGGGCGCCTGAGCATGACGACGACGGAGACGGCGGCCGCCGCGCAGGTCGTGGTCGCCGACCGCGTGCTCGACGGCCCGCACGGCGACCTGCGCGTGCGGGTCTACCAGCCCTCGACCACCCCGGTCGCGGGCATCGTGTGGGCGCACGGCGGCGGCTTCATGCACGGCGACCTCGACATGCACGAGGGCGACGGCGTGGCCCGGCACCTCGCGGCGGCCGGCGTGGCCGTGGTGAGCGTCGACTACCGGCTCGTGCCGCCGATCGACCGCGCCGCGGCGGCGGCCGACCCGGCCACGGCCGTGGGCTCCGACGGGGTGCGCTTCCCGGTGCCGTCCGAGGAGGTCGCGTTCGCGTTCGGCTGGGCCCGCAGCGAGGCCGCGGGCCTGGGCGTGGCCGACGACCGGTGGTCGATCGGCGGCGCCAGCGCGGGCGGGAACCTGGCCGCCGGGGCGTCGCTGCGCCTGCGCGACGCCGGCACGCCGGTGCGCAGCGTGGTGCTCGCCTACCCGGTCGCGCACCACGCGCTGCCGCCCCACTCCGACGAGCTCGCGGCCAAGGTCGCCGCGGTCCCCGGGGGCAGCTTCCCGCCTGCCGAGGTCCTGGCCATGAACGACAACTACCTCGGCCACGCCGACGGCCCGTCGTCGCCGTACGCGTTCCCGGGCGGCAGCGACACGGACGACCTGCGTGGCCTGCCGCCCACGTTCGTCCTGACCTCCGACCACGACGGGCTGCGCTCGTCCGGCGAGGCGTACGCCTCCGAGCTGGCCGCCGCCGGGGTCGACGTGCTGCTGGTCCGCGAGGACGGCACGACGCACGGGCACCTCAACCAGCCGGCCCACCCCGGGTGCGCCCGCAGCCTCGCGCGGATCGCCACCTGGCTGACCACGGACGCGCTCGTCGGCACCACGCACGAGCCGGCGCGCTGACCGCCCCAGACACCTCCCGACCCGTACCGAACCCGGAGCACCGATGACGAACCCGACCGTCACCTCCCTCGTCGAACGCTCGAACCGCCTGGGCGCCGACCCGAGGAACACCAACTACGCCGGCGGCAACACGTCCGCCAAGGGCACCGAGAAGGACCCGGTCACCGGGCAGGACGTCGAGCTGCTGTGGGTCAAGGGCTCGGGCGGCGACCTCGGCACCCTGACCGAGAAGGGCCTCGCCGTCCTGCGCCTCGACCGCCTGCGCGCGCTCACCGAGGTGTACCCGGGCGTGGAGCGCGAGGACGAGATGGTCGCCGCGTTCGACTACTGCCTGCACGGCAAGGGCGGCGCCGCCCCCAGCATCGACACGGCCATGCACGGCCTGGTCGACGCAGCGCACGTGGACCACCTGCACCCGGACGCCGGCATCGCGATCGCGACCGCCGTCGACGGGCCGGAGCTCACGCAGAAGATCTTCGGCGGCAAGGTCGTGTGGGTGCCGTGGCGCCGCCCCGGCTTCCAGCTCGGCCTGGACATCGCGGAGATCAAGGCCGCGAACCCCGACGCGATCGGCACGGTGCTCGGCGGGCACGGCATCACCGCGTGGGGCGACACGGCCGAGGAGGCCGAGGCGAGCTCCCTGTGGATCATCGAGACCGCCGCGGCGTACATCGCCGAGCACGGCCGGCCGGAGCCCTTCGGCCCCGCCCTCGACGGCTACGGCGCCCTGCCCGACGACGAGCGCCGCGCCAAGGCGGCCGCGCTCGCGCCGCACCTGCGCGCCGTCGCGTCGCACGACAAGCCGCAGGTGGGGCACTTCACCGACGCGGACGTCGTGCTCGACTTCCTCGCGAGCGCCGAGCACGCCCGCCTGGCGGAGCTCGGCACGAGCTGCCCCGACCACTTCCTGCGCACCAAGGTGAAGCCGCTGGTCGTGGACCTGCCGGCCACCGCCACGGTGGAGGAGATCGTCGAGCGGCTGCCCGAGCTGCACGAGGCGTACCGCGCCGACTACACCGCCTACTACGAGCGCGGCGCTGCCGAGGCCCGCGCGCGCGGCGAGGAGCCGCCCGCCATGCGCGGCGCGGACCCGGCGATCGTGCTGGTGCCCGGCGTCGGCATGTTCTCCTACGGCGCGGACAAGCAGACCGCGCGTGTGGCCGGCGAGTTCTACGTCAACGCGATCAACGTGATGCGCGGGGCCGAGGCCCTGTCCACCTACGCCCCGATCGACGAGTCGGAGAAGTTCCGCATCGAGTACTGGGCGCTGGAGGAGGCGAAGCTGCAGCGCAAGCCGAAGCCCAAGCCGCTCGCCACGCGCATCGCCTTCGTCACCGGCGCGGCGTCCGGCATCGGCAAGGCCATCGCGACCCGCCTCGCGGCCGAGGGCGCGTGCGTCGTCGTCGCCGACCTCGACCTCGCCAAGGCGCAGGCCGCTGCGGCGGAGCTCGGGAACGCCGACGTGGCCGTCGGCCTCGCCGCGAACGTCGCCGACGAGGCCGCCGTGCAGGCTGCGCTCGCCGACGCCGTCCTCGCGTTCGGCGGCGTGGACATCGTCGTGAACAACGCCGGCCTGTCGCTGAGCAAGTCGCTGTTCGACACCACCGAGGCGGACTGGGACCTGCAGCACGACGTCATGGCCAAGGGCTCGTTCCTCGTGGCCAAGAACGCCGCGCGCATCCTCGTGGACCAGAAGCTCGGCGGCGACATCGTCTACATCTCGTCGAAGAACTCCGTGTTCGCCGGCCCGAACAACATCGCGTACTCGGCCACCAAGGCCGACCAGGCGCACCAGGTGCGGCTGCTGGCCGCCGAGCTCGGCGAGCACGGCATCAAGGTCAACGGCATCAACCCGGACGGCGTCGTGCGCGGCTCGGGCATCTTCGCCTCGGGCTGGGGCGCCAACCGCGCCAAGACGTACGGCATCGAGGAGCAGGACCTGGGCAAGTTCTACGCCCAGCGCACGCTGCTCAAGCGGGAGGTGCTCCCGGAGCACGTCGCGAACGCCGTCTACGCGCTGTGCACGTCCGACTTCTCGCACACGACCGGCCTGCACGTGCCCGTCGACGCCGGCGTGGCCCAGGCGTTCCTGCGATGACGGCGGTATCGGCGCTGTCGGGGTCGACGGCGGCGGGCACGCTCGCCGCCGTCGACCTGGGCGCCACCAGCGGGCGCGTCATCCTGGGCCGCTTCGGCGGCCGCGAGGGGCTGCGGCTGCACCACGTCGCCCGCTTCCCGAACGACCCGGTGCGCACGCCCGACGGGCTGCACTGGAACCTGCTCGAGCTGTACCGGCAGGTGGTCGAGGGGCTGGCCGCGGCCGAGCGCGAGGCGCCGGGGGAGATCCTCGGCGTCGGGATCGACTCGTGGGCCGTGGACTACGGCCTGCTGCGCGGCGGGCGGCTGCTCGGCGTGCCGTACCACTACCGCGACGCGCGCACCGCCGCCGGCGTGGAGCGCGTGCACGCGCGGGTCGACGCCGCCGCGCTGTACGCCCGCAACGGGCTGCAGCACCTGCCGTTCAACACGGTGTTCCAGCTCGCCACCGAAGGGCCGCTGCTCGACCTCGCGGACCGGATGCTGCTGGTGCCCGACCTGCTCGCGCACTGGCTCACCGGCGCCGAGGTCGCCGAGCGCACCAACGCCTCCACCACCGGCCTGCTCAACGCCCGGACGGGGGAGTGGGACACGGCTCTGGCCGAGGAGCTCGGGATCCCGTCCCGGATTCTGCCGGGCCTGGTGGACCCGGGCGCGTCGCTCGGCACCCTCAGCCCCGACGTCGCGCAGCTGGTGGGGCGTGCCCTCGAGGTCACGGCCGTCGGCTCGCACGACACGGCGTCCGCCGTCGTCGCCGTCCCCGCGACCGACCGGGACGTCGCCTACGTGTCGTGCGGCACGTGGGGCCTGGTGGGCCTCGAGCTCGACGCGCCCGTCCTCACCGAGGAGGCCCGCCTCGCCGGCTTCACCAACGAGGGCGGCGTCGACGGCCGCACCCGGTTCCTGCACAACGTCATGGGGCTGTGGCTGCTGAGCGAGTCGATCCGCACCTGGGAGCGCGAGTCCACGGCGGCCCAGCGCTCCAGCACCCTGCAGGAGCTGCTCGCCGAGGCGGCGCACGTCACGGCGCCGGTGGCGATCTTCGACGTCGACGACCCGCGCTTCCTGCCGCCGGGCGACATCCCGGCCCGGATCGCCGACTGGTGCCGCGAGCACGACCAGCCGGTGCCCGCCACGCGCGGTGAGTACGTGCGCAGCATCGTGGAGAGCCTCGCGCAGGCGTTCGCCGACGCTGTCACGACGGCGGCGAAGCTCGCCGGGCGCACCGTGTCCGCCATCCACGTGGTGGGCGGCGGCGCGCAGAACACCCTGCTGTGCCAGGCGACGGCGGACCGCTCCGGGCTGCCCGTCGTCGCGGGGCCCGTCGAGGCCACCGCCATCGGCAACCTGCTGGTGCAGGCCCGCGCCCGGGGCCTCGTGGGCGGCGGGCTGGAGGACCTGCGTGCGCTCGTCGCCGCGGCGTTCACGCCCGAGCGCTACGCGCCGCGGTAGGCACCGCCGGAGGACGCCCCCGACACCGCGCCGTAGGCCGCCAGGCGTTGCGGCGCGGTGACGGGCGCCCGGTCCGCGGTCGTGAACCGCGCCCACACGTGCTTCTCGCCGCGGTCCGTGCGATACCAGCCGACCTCGTCGGCGATCGTCTTCGCGAGGCGCAGGCCGTGGCCGCCCTCGCCCGGCTCGCGATCGTGCGGGACGACGGGCGGAGCGTCGGGGCTGCGGTCGACGACGTCGACCACGGCGACGTCGCCGTCGCACAGCAGCCGCGCGACGACGGGCGGTAGGGCGTGCTCCAGCGCGTTCGCGACCAGCTCGCTGGCGACCAGCACCATCCGCTGGCGCCCGGAGAATCCGCCGACGTCCGCGGCCGGGCCCACCCGCGCCGCCGGGCAGTCGCACGGGAGGCGTGACTCGAGCGCCGCGCGCACGTCCGCGAGGTCGTCGACCGTGCGCACGGTCCACGCCCCGACCACGTCGAGCCGCCCGACGGGAACCGCCTCGACCGGCGTCACGGGCGCACGTCCGGAACCATGCAGCCTCCTGTGGCCACGGGGGATGGGTGCCTTCCGACGGCCGCGGAGGCGGCCTGAACCGTCGTCGACCCTACTGCCCCGAGGCCGCCGCCGCGCGCGCTACCGGGCACCCGCCGGTCGAGCCGGTCGAGACCCGCGCAGGGGCCCCGACCGGCTCGACGGATGCGACCAGGTCAGCGCCAGGGCGCCCAGCCGTCGTCGCCGGACAGGTACGCCTCGCGGGTGTGCGCGGTGGCTTCCTTCTCGGACAGCTGGGGGCGGCCGTCAGCGACCTCGCCGGCCGGAGCGGCGCCCGGGCCCGCGTTGCGGTACTCGCGCATGAAGTCGTCGCGCCACGACCACCCGCTCATGTCCGACCAGGCGGGCGTGCCGACGTGCGCGCCCAGCCACGAGTCGCGCACGACGACGGACGGGTCGACGAGCGGGTTGCTGCTCGGGTGCCACGGGCGGCCGAGGAAGACGGACCCCGCCGCCGCGTCGGAGGTGAACCTCGTGTGCGTGAACAGGAAGCCCTTGCCGCCCGGCACGGTCGCCGGGGCGGCCACGTACCCGTTGTTCGTCGCGGAGCCGCGGTCGAGCGAGCGGATCTCCGAGTCCTCGACGACGAGGGTGCCGCCGCCGTAGACGAAGTCGACGTCGCCCTCGATGTACGAGTCGGTGACGTAGGTGCGCGCGGCCGCGGCGCCCGAGCCCGGGTCGGCCAGGTAGGTGTCCTGGTTGCCCAGCAGGCGCACGCCGTCGAGCACCGTCCGGTCGCCCGCCGTGCGCAGCGCGAGCGCCTGGCTGCCGCCGTTCGTGGCCTCGTCGTAGGCGTTCTCGACCGTGAGGTCGCGCAGCGTGACGTCGTCGGCCAGCACCGACAGGACCGGCGAGCCGGTGTGCCCGAACGTGCCGCCGTAGAACTTCGCCTGCCCTGCGGCGAGGTCGTACGTCAGGACCACGTCCTGGGGGTCGCCGGTGGCGCCGCGGATCGTGACCCCGTCGGCGCCGGGCCAGACCCGCACGACCTCGCGGTAGACGCCAGGCTCGACGACGACGTCCACCGGGTGCGGCGACCGCGAGGCCGCGCCCACCGCGGCCCCGATGGACGCGTAGTCGCCCGTCCCGTCGAGCGCCACCGTGACGGTGCGGCCCACCTTCTCGGGCGCGCCGAGCGTGCCCGCGCCCGCCGTGACGATGCGGGTGACGTCGTCCACGTCGTCGGCGGTGTACGCGTAGCGTGCGGCCGGGTCGAACGTCGGGCCGGTGTCGTCCTTGCGGCCGCGGATGTTGACGAACCGGTTGCCGCGCGACTCCACCCTCGACTCCGCCTCATTGGCGACGATCGCGTCCTCGCCGTTCGAGTACACGCTCGACTCGACGACGAGCTGCGACGGGCCCCGCGACATCGTGCCGTACTGCGCCTGCCCGTCGAACCAGTTGTTGTACAGGTGGCCGGCGGCGACGCTGCCCATGCTGGCGTTGCGCTGGTAGGTGTTCGCGAACCGGTTGTGGTGCATCGTGATCTCGGTGACCAGGTTCTCGGTCCAGCCCACGCCCACCGTCTTGTTGTGGTCGTGCAGGTAGTTCCAGGACAGGGTGACGGCGGTGGAGTCCTTGCGGACGTCGATCAGCCCGTCGCCGAGGCGCGTGAGCTCGTTGTGGTCGATCCACACGTGGCTGGACGTGTCGATCCGGATGCCGTCGTTGTCGTTGTCCGCGCTCTTGCCGTCCCAGTCGCCCGGCACGTAGGAGTCGCGGAAGCGCAGGTTGCGGACGACGACGTTCTCCACGTGGTCGAGCCGCAGTCCGACGCCGACCAGCTCGGCGCCCGAGGCGAACCCGACGATCGTCTTGTCGCTGGCGACGTCGATCATCGAGCCGAACTCGTCGGGCTCGATCGTGCCCTTGACGTAGATGGTCAGCGGGTCGTCGGACGCCGCGGCCGCGGCGAGCGCCGCCGCGTCCCGGACGGTGACCATGTCGCCGCCCGCGCCGCCGGTCGTGCCGTGCGGCAGGTCGTCGGTGGGGGTGGAGGCGAAGCCGGTCGCGACCGGCGACCAGACCGGACCGTCGGCGGTCGTGGTGGTGGGCGCGCCGATGCGCTCGAGGACGGCGGCGCCCGCGGCGGCGGGGTCGACGTCGGTGGGCGTGGCCGCGTGCGCGGCCGGGGCGAGCAGAGTGAGCGCCAGCACGGGCGCGCCGAGGACGGCGAGACGTCGCTGGTTGAGCTTGTCGAAACCAGTCATGGTGCTCCTTCGTCGGTGAAGGGGATCAGGGGAGTCGGGGGTCCTCGGTCGTGACGTCGCCGCCGACCAGCTCGACGTCGTCCAGCACGGTGCCGTCGCCGGCGTCGCGCAGGGCGAGGGTCTCGGCGGGGCCGTTCGCCTCGGCGTCGTAGGCGTTCTCGAGCGTGAGGTCGCGCAGGGCCACGCCGTCGGCGAGGACGGTCGCGGTGGCCCAGTCGCGCGCCGGCTTGTCGTAGGTGACGACGACGTCCGCCGGGTCCCCGGTGGCGCCGCGGATCGTGAGGCCCTCGGCGCCGGGCCAGACGGTCAGCACCTCGCGGTAGGTGCCGGGCTCGACGACGACCTCGACCGGCCGGGCCGACCGCGACGCCGCGCCCACGGCGGCCTGGATCGACAGGAAGTCACCGGTGCCGTCCTGCGCCACGGTGACCTGCCGGCCGAGCCGGTCGTCGCGCGTGGAGCGGGTGCCGGCGTACCGGGTCAACAGCGGCACGACGTCCTCGACCGGGTCGGCGGTGTAGTCGTAGAGGTCGGACGCCTCGAACGTCGGCCCGGTCTCGGCCGGCTCCTCGCCCCAGTTCCCGCGGAACACGTTGCCGCGCTGGTGCAGGCGCGCGTCGTCGCCGCTGAGGATGAGGGGGTTGCGGGCGTTCTCGTAGACGCTGGACTCCACCAGCAGCGTGGAGCCGCCGCGCGACGTGGTGCCGTACGAGCTCACCCCGGACAGCCAGTTGTTGTACAGGTGGCCGAGCGCCACGTTGTCGATGCTGCCGTTGCGCTGGTGCACGTTCGAGAACCGGTTGTGGTGCAGCGTCAGCGTGGTCACCACGTTGTCCGTCCACCCGACGCCGAGCGTCTTGTTGTGGTCGTGGAACGAGTTCCAGGACGCCGTCACGGCCGTGGAGTCCTTGCGGATGTCGAGCTGCCCGTCGCCGAGCCGCGCGAACTCGTTGTGGTCCACCCACACGTGGTCGGAGGTGTCGACGCGGATGCCGTCGTTGTCGTTGTCGTCGCTCTTGCCGTCCCAGTCCGCCGCGACGTACGAGTCGCGGAAGGTCAGGTTCCGGATGATGACGTTCTCGACCTCGAGCAGCCGCAGCCCGCCGCCGACGAGCTCGCCGCCCGACGCCGCGCCCACGATGGTCTTGTCGCTCGCGACGTCGATCATGGAGCCGAACGGCTCCACGTCGAGGGTGCCCTGCACGAGGATCGTCAGCGGCTCGTCGGCCGCGGCGTAGGCCGCCAGGTCCGCGGCGTCGCGTGCGGTGACCGTCCGGCCGCCCGCGCCGCCGGTGGTGCCGTCGGGCAGCTCGTCGGTGGGCACGGACGCGAAGCCCGTCGCGGTGGGGGACCAGACCGGGCCGTCCGCGGTGGTGACGGGCGGTGCCCCGATGCGGTGCATGAGCGCCCGCCCCGCGGCGTCGGGGTCGGTGCCGGGTGCCGCGTGCGCGGCCGGGCCGAGCAGCGTCAGGCCGAGCACCGGGACCGCGAGGGCCGCCACGGCTCGGCGGGCCCGCGGTGCGCTGCGGTGGGGACGTGGGGTCGTGCCGTGCGGTGTGGGTCGATGGTCCACGGTGAAGGGCATCGTCGCGCCTCTCGTGAGACTCGGGCCGGTGGCCCTCGGGTCGGGACGAGCGGGTGGCGGTCGAGCGCCCGTCGAACCACGGACGGTGCCCGATGGTGCCTGTCGTTGCTGGTCAGTGCTGGTGGTGCTGCTCGTTGTCTCGGGCCGACGTCGGTGTCGACCCTCCCGTGCCCGTCGCGCTCTGCGACCGGAAACGCCTCAGAAACCGGTTTCCCAGAACCTAGCCGAACCCGTGCCTCTCGTCAATAGTTCAGCGGCCGGAACCAATCGCGAGGCCGGGTGGTATCGGTCCTGACCACGGAGGTGGCAAGCGGAACTGACGAGAGCGGGGCGGTGGTTTCTCCGCGGGGACGTATCCCTCCCGAAGTGGAGGGCGCCCTGGCGCCCGTGAACGCGTCCCCGCGGAGAAACCACCGCCCCGCTCGTCCCGACCGAGGTTGCGGACCGACCGAGGTCGCGGACCGACCGAACCAGCGACCGCCGAACCCGTGACCGGCTCACCCCGTGACGGCCCCCACCCGCCCGACCGCAAGAGCGGCGACGTCCCCCGCGCTCGTGATGTCGAGCCGCCGGTCCACGACCGCAGCCACGACGTCGACCTCGAGCGACGACCCGGCCGGCACCGTGCGCACGGTGTCCCAGGCGAGCGCCGGACCCAGCCCCACGTAGTCGCCCACGCGCGCGAACCAGGGATCCGGCTCCCCGGACGCCTGGGCCAGCACCAGCGTGGTCCAGGCCGTCCCGGTCCGCCGCACCACGGCGACCCAGGGGGAGCGCGAGCCGTGCACGTCGGCGCCGCGGTCGGGGCTCAGGGCGAACGCCTCGTCCGCCGAGGGGAGCCGCCAGAACCAGCCGCCGTACCCGGCGCCGGGACGGCCGTTCGTCGCCGGGCTGCCGATCTCGACGTCGGCGTCCCCGGCCCGCAGGGTGCCCCGCCAGCCGAGCACCCACGCGTCGACCTCCGGCAGCACGACCGCGGTGAGGCGCCGCTCCTCCGTGAGCTGCACGCCGCCGCGCTCGTCCAGCCAGCGCAGCTGCTGGGTCAGGGTGGCGCCGTCATCGGTCACCTCGGTGCGCCCGGCCTCCTGGCGGCCGTGGTTCGCGAGCAGCGTCGGCCCCTGGTCGCGCACGTAGGTGCGCCCGCCCCAGTGGCTGGTGCCGTCCACGTCGGCCACGGCCATCGAGACGCCGTAGTGGTGGCGGTGGTCCAGCGGGCTCTTGGCCGTCATCGCCACGCCCTGCGCCGAGTGCACGGGGTGCAGGAACGGCCGCGGGCTGTGCACCCCGGGCATCCCGTCGCCCCGGGAGTACCGGCCGAGGGGGCGGTCGTCGCCGACGCCGAGCACCCAGTCGTCGTCGACGGGCCGCCACCGGGCCCGGATGCTGTCGTCGCGGGCGTGGGCGCGCCCGGCGAGGTCGGCCGACGTCACGCCGAGCCGCCGCGCGGGCGGCACCGGCCCCGTGCTGCCCCGCACCACCAGCCCCGGCGTCACGTGCACGGCGATGCCCTCGGCGCCGAGCCGCGTGCGCTCGGTGCCCAGCACGCGGGCGTGCAGCAGCTCCCAGGCGCGGCGGCCGAGGTCGGCCTGCGGCACGGCGGCGGTGGTCAGCGACGGCGTCGCGTAGCGGGCGAGCTCGATGTCGTCGAAGCCGCCGATCGAGATGTCCCCCGGCACCGCCACGCCTGCCTCATTGAGCCGCGCGAGGAGGCCGAACGCGACCAGGTCGTTGAACGCGACGACTCCGGTCGCGCCGGTGGCCAGCACCGCGTCCGCCGCGCGGTACCCGGCGTCCACGGTGGGGCCGCAGGGCACGGTCGTGACGCGCAGGCCGGGGTGGCGCTCGCGGGCGTCGTCGAGGGCGCGGGCGCGCAGCGCGTTCGACGCGCTCGAGCGGGGGCCGGCGACGTACGCGAGCTCGCGGTGCCCGAGCGCGACCAGGTGGTCGACCATGCTGCGCACGCCCGCCCCGTAGTCGACGCGGACGCTCGGCACGGAGAGGCCGGGCACGTGCCGGTTGACCACGACGACCGGCTCCAGCCGCGGCAGGAGCTCCAGCAGCGCGTCCTCGGACGTGCGCGGCGCGGCGAGGACCAGGGCGTCGCACCGCAGGCGCGCCTCGAGCGCGACCTCGGCCTCGTCGGCCGTGTTCTCGGCGGTGTCGGCCACCAGGACGCGGTAGTCGTGCGGCGCGGCCGCCGCCATCGTGCCGCGCAGGATCTGCTGGAACATCGGGTTCGCCAGGTCGGGCACGACCAGCGCGACCGAGTTGGTGCGGCCCAGCGACAGGCTGCGCGCCACCCGGCTGGGCTGGTAGCGCAGGTCCTGGGCCGCGACGCGCACCCGCTCGGCGATGTCCCGCGCGACGCTGGCCCGGCCGTTCATCACCCGCGAGACCGTGGCCCGCGACACCCCGGCGGCCGCCGCCACCTCGTCGATCGTGGGGCCGCCCGAGCGGGCCATCAGGCCTCCTTCCCGGCCACGGTGACGCGCACCGGGCCGAAGGTGCCGCCGTCGTCCGGCCGCAGGTCCGCCCCGACCGGGGCGCTCGCGAAGAGGCCGACCTCCGCGCCGATCCAGTGCCCGACGACCGCCCGCCACGGCGGCGCGGGCTCGTGCCACCCCGCGTCCGCGCCGGCGGTGTCGGCGCGCCAGGCCCAGGTGACGAGGCCTTCCGCGTCGACGGCGGCGCGGACGACGACGCCCGTCGCGCCCGCGGGCACCGGCTCCTGCGCGACGGTCTCCTCGTCGCCGTAGGTGCCGCCGCGCCGCACGGTCATCTCGACGCCCACGGGGGTGCGCACGAGGCCCGCCCACGCGTACTCGCGGCCGAGCACGACGACGCCGGCCCGGGTGCCGGGGGCGTCGCCCGTGAGGTCGACGCGGGTCTCCCAGGTGCTCGGCTGCCCGGGCAGCTGCTGGCAGAGCACGGCCCCCTGGTCGCGCAGGTTGCCCCGCGGCGAGGGCTGCGCCGGCAGCCGCAGCGTCCCGCCGCCGTCGGCGACCGCCCAGCCGTCGGCCGGGTTCGCCTGCCAGTGCCAGCGGTGCGCGAGCCCGGGGACGGCGAAGTCGTCGCTGCGCACCGGCTCGCCGGGCTCGGCGCCCTCGACCGGAGTCGGATGGGTGAGCACCGGGGACCCTCCGTCGCCCAGCACCGGCCAGCCGCCGTCGTCCCAGGTCATCGGCTGCAGGTGGACCACGCGCCCGAAGGCGTCGCGGTCCTGGAAGTGCAGGAACCAGTCGTCGCCGTCCGGGGTGTCGACCCACGCGCCCTGGTGCGGGCCGTTGACCGGGGTGTCGCCCTGGGCCAGCACCACGCGGTGCTCGTACGGACCCCAGACGGAGCGCGACCGGAACGCCGTCTGCCAGCCCGTGGACACCCCGCCCGCGGGGGCGAAGATCCAGTACCAGCCGTCGCGCTGGTACAGCTTGGGGCCCTCGAGGGTGCGGAACCCGGCCAGCTCGTCGCCGTCGATCACGGTGCGCGCCGGCCCGACGGGGCGGCGCAGGCCGGGGTCCACCTCGACCACGGTGAGCCGGTTCTTCACCCCGGCCCGGCTCTTGGCCCAGCCGTGCACGAGGTAGGCGCGGCCGTCGTCGCCCCACAGGGGGCAGGGGTCGATGAGGCCCTTGCCCGGCAGCAGGCACCAGGGCTCGGACCAGGGTCCGCGCGGGTCGGCCGCGGTGAGGACGAAGATGCCGTGGTCCGGGTCGGGGTAGACGATCCAGAACAGCCCGTCGTGGTGGCGCAGGCTGGGCGCCCACACCCCGGAGCCGTGCCGGGGGAGCGCGTAGTGGCCGGCGGGCGGCAGCGCCGGCAGCGCGTTGGCCACGTGCTCCCAGGACACGAGGTCGCGCGAGTGCAGCACGGGCAGCCCGGGCGCGCGGTTGAAGCTGGACGCGATCAGCCAGTAGTCGTCCCCGACGCGCACGGCGTCGGGGTCCGGCCAGTCCGCGTCGAGGACCGGGTTGCTGTAGTGGGTCATGGTCGCCTTCCGTCACGTCGCTGGGACAGTCGGCGAGAAACCGTGAGAAACCGGTTCCCGCCGTGCTGTGCCCAGCCTAGCAACCGGTTTCCGTCGGAGGGAACGCCCGACCCGTGGCGGACCGCCCCTCTGGGCCCCTCAGCCGGCCAGCACGTGCGACACGAAGAGCGCCACCGCCCCCACGAAGGAGACGGCGCCCACGACGAGCGCGAACTTCTGCAGGCCACGGTTCCCGGCGCCGGAACGGAGCCGGACCAGCGCCCACACCACCACCGCGGCGGCGACGAGCGGGATCACGAAGAGCGCCAGCGAGGCGACGGCGAGCACGACCAGCCAGACGTCGGCTGCCGGCGTGGGGGAAGCCGGCGCCACAGGCGCCGCGGCGGCAGCCGGAGCCGGGGTCGAGGCGGCGGCGATGGCGTCCACCGGGCCCAGCTCGTCGAGCACGCGGCGGGCGCCGGCGTCGTCCGAGCCATGCAGCGCGAGGGACTCGGCCGCGTGCTCGCGCACCGCGGCGAGCGTCTCGGCGCGCTCGCGGGGCTCGCTCGCGGCGAGGGCGCGCTCGAGGTCGGCGAGGTAGGCCTCGATCAGCGGCGGGAATGCGGGGGCTGTGGTCATCGTGGCTCCAGGGTCGTGCGGACGTCTTCCGTGAAGCGGGCCCAGGTGGCGGCGAACGTCTCGAGCGCCGCCCGCCCCTCGGCCGTGAGCTCGTAGTACCGGCGCGGCGGGCCCATCGCCGACGCGACCTGCGTCGTCGTGACCCAGCCCTGCTGGCGCAGCCGAGAGAGCAGCGGATAGAGGGTGCCCTCGCTGGTCAGCAGGGTGCTCGTGGCGCCGAGGCGCTCGGCGAGCTCGAGGCCGTACGCCGGGGCCGTGCGCAGGCAGGCCAGGACGCAGTACTCCACGACTCCCTTGCGGAGCTGGGTGAGGACCACGTCGGAGGTCGGTACCATGCGACACAAGGTAGCAGACTCTTGCGTCGCAAGGTACCGGCCTCCGACGTGGTCGCCCCGCGTGGTCAGCCCGCCGCCGTGCGCACCAGGGCGGTGAGCCTCTCCTCGAGGGCAGGGGTCCAGGCGAGGACGGCGAACGCCGTCGGCCAGAAGTCGCCGTCGTCGAGCTGGGCGGCGGGGTCGAAGCCGACCGTCGCGTACCGGGTCTTGAACTTCGCGGCCGGCTGGACGAACACCACCATCTTGCCGGCGGCGTTCGCGAAGCCCGGCATGCCGTAGTAGGTCTTCGGCACGAGGTCGGGCGCGACCTCCGTGACGACCCGGTACAGGCCCTCGGCGATGTCCCGGTCGGAACCCTCGAGCGGCTCGATCGCCTCGCGCACCGCCTTCTCGCCCGCGGCGCGGTTCTTGCCGGCCTTCTCCTGCTCGCGCAGCTCCTTGGCGCGCTGCTTCACTGCCGCGCGCTCGTCGGCGCTCAGACCCTCGGACGTGGTCATGTCGTTCCTCCTGGCCGGTGAGGCGGCGCCGTGCGGCGCCGCTGAGAGCCAGGCTAGGGAGCGGGCCCGCCGCCGCGCTTCTCCGTTCCTGATCAGTGCGGGTCGGTGTGGGCCCTGGGTCCGCGCACGACGACGCCCCGCCGCCTCGGTGAGGCGACGGGGCGTCGTGCGGCGGGCCGGCGTCGGCGACAGGCCCGCACCGGGGTGTCAAGGCCCGGTGTGCTGGGCGGGCGGGCCGCCTTACAGGTGCGGGAGCACGTGCCGCGCGTACCGCTCGCCGACGGTACGGGCGGTGTCGCGAGGGTCGGCGGCCCAGATCTCCTCGTTGAAGATCTCGGTCTCGACGTCCCCGGCGTAGCCCGCCTCGGCGACCCAGCGCGAGATGGTCGGGAAGTCGATGTAGCCGTCGCCCACGTGCCCGCGGGAGTTGAGCGGGTCGGCGGCGAGCGGCAGGTTCCAGTCGCACACCTGGTAGCCCGCGATCCGGCCCTCGGCCCCGGCCCGCGCGATCGACTCGCGCAGCTGCGGGTCCCACCACACGTGGTAGGTGTCGACGACGACGCCCACGGTCTCGGGCGCGAACGGCGCGGCGAGGTCGAGCGCCTGCCCGAGGGTGGAGATCACGGCGCGGTCGGCGGCGAACATCGGGTGCAGCGCCTCGAGCACGATGCGGACGTCGTGCTCGGCCGCGAACGGCGCGAGCTCGGCGATCCGGTCGGCCACGCGGGCGCGGGCGGCGACGACGTCGCGGTCGCCAGGTCCGGCGTCGGGGCGCGGCCCCTGGCCGGGCTCGCTGAGGGCGGGCAGGCCCCCGACCACGAACACGAGCTCGCGGGTGCCGACGCCCGCCGTCTCCTCGATGGCGCGCTTGTTGTCGTCGAGCGCGGCGGCGATGCCCGCCTCGTCGGCGGCCGTGAGGAACCCGCCGCGGCACAGCGACGAGACGCGCAGGCCGGCGTCCGACACGATGCGCGCCGCCTTCTCCGCGCCGTGCTCCTGCACCTGGTGGCGCCACAGTCCGACGGCGCCGAGGCCGGCGGCGGCCGCGGCGTCGACCGCCTCGGCCAGGGTCGCGTGCTTGACGGTCGCGGTGTTGAGGGAGCAGCGGCTCAGGTCCGCCGTCCCGGTCATGCGGTCACCCCGTTGGTGACGAGCAGGGCGTCGAGGCGCTTGGCCGCGAGCGCCGGGTCGAGCAGCATGCCGCAGCCGTCGGCCAGGCGCGCCAGCTCCACGAGGTGCGCCAGCGAGCGGCCGGACTGCAGGCCGCCGACCAGCTGGAACCCGGCCTGGAAGCCGTTCAGCCAGGACAGGAACGCCACGCCGGTCTTGTAGTAGTACGTGGGCGCGGCGAAGATGTGCCGGCCCAGCTTCTCGGTGGAGGCGAGGATCGCGTGGCCGCGCCCTGCCTCCCCGGCGTCGAACGCCTGCAGCGCGGTGGACGCCGCGGGGTAGATCGCCGCGAAGATGCCGAGCAGGGCGTCGGAGTGGCCCTGCTCGTCGCCGGCGATGAGCTCGGGGTAGTTGAAGTCGTCGCCGGTGTACAGGCGCACGGGGGAGCCGTCGAGCGCGGCGAGCGCCCGGCGCAGGCCGATCTCGTGCTGCGCGTCGAGCAGCGACACCTTGACGCCGTCGACCCTGTCCTGGTGGGCCTTGATGAGGTCGAGGAACGTGGCGGTCGCCGACTCCACGTCGTCCGACCCCCAGTAGCCCGCCAGCGCCGGGTCGAACATCGTGCCCAGCCAGTGCAGGACGACGGGCTGGTCGGCCTCGGCCAGCACGGCGTCGTAGACGCGGGCGTAGTCCTCGGGGGAGCGGGCCACCTTCGCCAGCGCGCGCGAGGCCATGACGATGACCTGCGCCCCGGCGTCCTGCACCACGTGCACCTGCTCGCGGTAGGCGTCGATCACCGCGGCGAGGCCGGCCTCGCCGGGCTCGACCGACGCCGGGTCGAGCTGGTCGGTGCCCGCGCCGCACGCGATGCGCGCGCCGACGGACGCGGCCTCGGCCGACGACCGGCGCACCAGCTCCTGCGTCGCGGACCAGTCGAGGCCCATGCCGCGCTGGGCGGTGTCCATGGCGTCGGCGACGCCGAGGCCGAAGCGCCAGATCTCGTGCCGGTAGGCGAGCGTCGCGTCCCAGTCGACGACGGCGGGCGCGCCGGGTACGTTCTCGGCGCCGACCTGCGGCACCACGTGCGCCGCGGCGAACGCCACGCGCGAGGTGATCGGCGACGCCGGCGCGTGCCACGGGCCCGGCGCGTTGAGCTCGCGCACCTCCGTGCCGGTGGCGCGGCCCGCGCCGTCGAACCGGGGGAGGCGCACGGTGACGCCGCTGGGCGTCAGCTCGGGCGCGCCCTTCGACAGGCTCAGGGACCGGGTCTCGACGGGCTCGACCAGCGACCGCCCGGTCACAGCGAGATCTCCGGGACGTCCAGGCGGCGGCCCTCGGCCGACGACTGCATGCCCAGCTCGGCGAGCTGCACGCCGCGAGCGGCCGAGAGCAGGTCGAAGCGGTGCGGGCGCCCGGCGACGACGTCGCGCAGGAACTCCTCCCACTGCAGCTTGAAGCCGTTGTCCAGGTCGGCGTTCGCGGGCACCTCGAGCCACTGGTCGCGGAACGGCTCCGTGACGGGCAGGTCCGGGTTCCATACCGGCTTGGGGGTGTGCGCGCGCTGCTGGGCGACGCACTTGCGCAGCCCGGCGACGGCGGAGCCGTGCGTGCCGTCCACCTGGAACTCCACCAGCTCGTCGCGGTACACGCGCACGGCCCAGGAGGAGTTGATCTGCGCCACGACCGGGTCCCCGTCCGGCGTCTCGATCTCGAAGATGCCGTACGCGGCGTCGTCGGCGGTGGCGGCGTACTCCTTGCCCTGCTCGTCCCAGCGGGCGGGGATGTGGGTGATCGTCTGGGCGTTGACCGTCTTGACGGAGCCGAGGATGCCCTCGAGGACGTAGTTCCAGTGGCAGAACATGTCCGTGGTCATGCCGCCGCCGTCCTCCTTGCGGTAGTTCCACGACGGGCGCTGGGCGGCCTGGTGCTCGCCCTCGAACACCCAGTAGCCGAACTCGCCGCGCAGCGACAGGATGCGGCCGAAGAAGCCCTCGTCGACGAGGCGGCGCAGCTTGACCAGGCCCGGCAGGTAGAGCTTGTCGTGCACGACGCCGGCGGTGACGCCGGTCTCCTCGCGCAGCTTCGCGAGCTCGATCGCCTCGGCGAGCGTCTCGGCGGTCGGCTTCTCGGTGTAGACGTGCTTGCCCGCCTGCATGGCCTTGGTGAGGGTCTTGGCGCGCAGCGACGTCATCGAGGCGTCGAAGACGATGTCCGTGGCCGGGTCGGCGATGATGCCGTCGAGGTCGGTCGTGTACTCGGTGACCCCGTGCTTCGCGGCCAGCTCGGCCAGCTTGGACTCGCTGCGCCCCACGAGGACGGGCTCCACCTGCACGCGGGAGCCGTCGGGCAGCTCCACGCCGCCCTGCTCGCGGATCGGCAGGATCGAGCGCACGAGGTGCTGGCGGTAGCCCATGCGGCCCGTGACGCCGTTCATCGCGATGCGCAGCGTGCGCGTGGGTGTGCTCACTCGGGACTCCTTCGTCGTCGTCGACGCCGCACGGCGTCGCCGGATGGCGGGCGCGAGGCCCCGCCGCGAAGACGACGAGGAATGCGCTTTCCAGCCCACGGTAAGGTGTCCCCGGCGAGCGCGTCAAGGCGTGCCGCCGCCGGAGGCGACGGCGCCGCCGGCGACAGCGGGCGGTGCACAGCGGGTGGGCCCGCACGGACGAGCAGGAGGAGCAGGTGGCACGAGCGAGGCTGCAGGACGTCGCCGACCGCGCGGGGGTCTCCCTCGCCACGGCGTCGCGGGTGCTCAACGGGTCGGCGCGGCAGCCCGGGGAGGACCTGGTCGGCCGGGTCAAGGCCGCTGCCGCGGAGCTGGGGTACGTCGTGAACGCCCAGGCCCAGGCCCTGGCGCGCGCCCGGTCGGGGCTGCTCGGCCTCGTGGTGCAGGACATCTCCGACCCGTACTTCTCGTCCATCGCCGCCGGCGCCCAGGCCGCGGCGCGGGCGAGCGGTCGCCTCGTGCTGCTCGCCTCCACCGGCCGCGACCCGGAGGCGGAGCGGGAGGCGGTGGCCGCCTTCGCCGCGCACCGCGTGGACGCCGTCGTCGTCGCCGGCACGCGGTGGACTCCCGACGAGGACGCCGCGCTCGCGGCCGAGCTCGGCGCGTTCGTCTCCGCCGGAGGCCGGTCGGTGATCGTCGGCCAGCCGGTGGGCGACGGGTCGGTGGTCCGCCCGCCGAACGCCACGGGCGCGCGGGCGCTCGCGGAGGCGCTCCTGGCGCAGGGGCAGCGGCGGTTCGTCGTGCTCGGCGGTCCGGCGCGCGTCGTGACGTCGCGCGAGCGGACCGAGGCGTTCGCCGCCGCCGCCCGCGCCGGCGGCGGGGAGGTGGCGGAGGTGCTGGTCACCGAGTTCTCGCGGGACGGCGGCTACGCGGCCGGCGACGACGTCGCCGAGCTCGTGCGCGCCGAGCCCGCCGGCGGCGAGCCGCTGAGCGTGTTCGCCGTCACGGACGTCATGGCGATCGGGCTCATCGCGCGCCTGCGAGAGCTCGGCGTCGAGGTGCCACGCGACGTGCGCGTGGCCGGGTTCGACGACGTCCCGACGCTGCGCGACCACACGCCCGCCCTGTCCACCGTGCGCATCCCGCTGGAGGAGATGGGCAGCCTCGCCGTGCAGGCCGCCGTCGGCGACGCGGCGCCGGGCGCCGTCACCGAGGTGGGCTTCGAGGTGCGGCTGCGCGACTCCACGCGCTGACGGGCGGCCGCGGGGCCGGTCAGGCGCGGGCGAGCGTCAGCCCCAGCCCGCGGTGCGCGCGCTCGATCGTGGAGGCGTACCCCGAGAGCATCCGGACGTGGCTGAACCGCGGCCGCGCCGCGACGAGCGCCCCGGTGAGGGCGTCGCGCCGCGCGGCCGCCTCGCGCCACGCCGCCGCGATCTCCGCCGGCTCGAAGCCGGTCACGAGCCCGATGCCGTCCACGATCCGCGCGCTGTCGCCCACCGGCGTCGTCACGGGGACCGCGCCGCACATCGCACCCTCGATGAGGCACAGCGGCGCCGCCTCGCCGAAGGCCGACGTGAGCGCCACGACGTCCGAGGCCGCGAGAACCTGCTCCATGTCGTGCCGCACCCCGAGCAGGTGCACGCGCGCCAGCAGGTCGGGCCGGTCGCCGAACGCGTCGTGCAGGTCGGCAGCCAGGTCAGGGTTGGTGGGGCTCATGCCCGACCCGCACATCACGACGTGCGCGTCGGCGTCGGCCCCCAGCAGCTCGCGGGCCGCGGCGACGAACAGGCGGGGGTTCTTCATCGCGTCGTAGCGCGCCGCGTACGTCACGACGGTCCCGTCCGCCGGCAGGCGGTGGGCCCCGCGGACGGCGAGGCGGCGCGCGGGCCGCGCCGGCCGGAAGCGGGTCAGGTCGACGCCGTTCGGGATCACGCGCAGCAGGTGGGCGGGCACGCCCGCGGCCTCGTAGGCGGCGCGCGTGGACTCGGCGCAGCAGACGACGGCGGCGAGGCGGCCGTCGTCCGCCGCGCGCAGCAGGTGGCCGAGGCCCGAGCCCTGGTGCTCGGGGTCGGAGCGGTGCAGGCAGGCGACCACCGGGCGGTCGGGGAGCACCTCGGGGTGCGCGAGCAGCCGCAGCGGCTGCTCCTTGAGGGAGAGGACGACGTCCGTGCCGCGCAGCGCCCGCGCCAGCACCTCGGCCTCGGCGTCGGTGAGGACCTCCGGGTCGTGGGGCACCTCGGAGGACCGGCCGAGCGACGTCACCCGTACACCGGCGGCCGTGAGCTGCCGGTACCGGCGGTCGTCGACCATCCGCTGCAGAGCGGCGTCGCGCCGCACCTCGTCGTGGATGCTCAGCGCCGCGTGCCGCTGCCGGCCCTGCCCGTGCAGGCCCGCCACCACGGACGAGTGCAGCACGCGGGCGCCGCCGCTGAAGAATCCCTCGTAGAGGGACAGGACCCGAAGAGCTCCGTGCTCGACGTACCGCTCGACACCACGCTCGACGTACAGCTCGGCCATGGGGACCACCTCCTGCCCCCAGCGTGAGCGGCGATGGTGTGGGGCGGATGACCGGCGTGTGACATTCTCATGACGCGTCGAAGGGCGTTCGTGGCGACGTCTTGGCCGTCGCCGAGCCGGGCTCAGTCGATGCAGAACTCGTTGCCCTCGACGTCCTGCATGGTGATGCAGGACTCCTCCTCGCCGTCGGCGAGCTGCGTCCACAGGTGGACGGCGCCCAGCGGCTCGAGGCGCGCCTGCTCCGCGCGCAGCGCGGCCAGCCGCTCGTCGCCGACCAGCCCGGTGCCGACGCGGACGTCGAGGTGCACGCGGTTCTTGACGACCTTGCCCTCGGGCACCTTCTGGAAGTACAGCCGCGGGCCCTCGCCGGTCGGATCCTGTGCGACGCAGTCCACCCCCTCGGGCATGACGTACCCGAGCACCTCGCACCAGAAGTGGGCGACGCGGGCCGGGTCGGCGCAGTCGAACGTGACCTGGAACTTCCTCACCGTTGCCATGCGCTCACCGTAGGGGGAGGGGCGGCCGGTGCTGCAGCGAATTCAGGGGGCGAGCAGCGCGCGGATGTCCCGCTCCGCCTGCGCGGGGGTGGCGAGACGGCAGCCGAGGTCGGTCCACCGGCGCACGAGCGCGGGCTCCGCCCGCAGCAGGCCCCAGCCCCGGCGCACCAGCGTCGGTAGCGGCTTGCGCGACTCGGCGACGTCGCGCAGGAACCGGAACCAGAAGTTCACGACGCGCGGCTGGCCGAGGCAGATCGCGTCGGCCAGGATCCCCTCGGCCCGGCACGCCGCCACGAGCTCCGCCGCGAAGATGCCCTCCGCGACGACGACGGGCGCGGCGCCGGCCTCGAGCACCGTCGCGCCGGTGCGGCGCGAGGTGGGGATGTCGTAGACCGGCACGTCGGCACGGCCGGTGCGGACCACGGCGCGCAGCGCGTCCATCGCCGCCCCGGAGTCCCAGCTGCGCGGGTCGTCCCAGTCGACGATGCCGTACCGCATCGGCATCCCGGGGAAGTCGGCGTCGTGGTAGAAGTCGTCGAGGTTCATCACGGGGAGCCCCAGGCGTCGCGTCAGCGCCGTCTTGCCCGAGCCGGACGGGCCCGTGAGCAGCACGATCCGCCGGGCGGGACGGCGCGCGCCGGGCGGCACGTCGAAGAGGGCGTCGGACTCGTCCGCCGGCTCGTTCCCGGGGAGCGCGCTGTGGGTCACGGGCATCCATTGTGCGGCCTTCGTAGGGCCCTGACGACCGCGGCGTCCGGGGTCGGAGAACCGCCCGCCCTACCTCTTGCGAAAACGTTATCGACATCGCTACCTTGCACCACGTCGGACCCGTTCGACGGCTCGCCCGAGCCGTGGAAGACCCGACCGGAGAGGAACAACGATGTCCCATTCCCCGCAGCTGAGGCGCGCGGCCGCCGTCGCGGCGTCGGCCGTCACCGTGCTCGCCCTGACCGTCCCCGCGGCGCAGGCCGCCCGACCGGACCCCACCCTGCGCTCCGCCGCCCCGCACGACCTCGAGATCGGCAGCGCCGTGTGGGGCCAGAACGAGCTGATCGGCTACGACCGCAAGAACCCCACCGAGTTCCAGACGATCCTCGGGGCCGAGTTCGGCTCGCTCACCCCGGAGAACGACATGAAGTGGGCCGAGCTCCACCCCGAGCCGGGCGTCTACGACTTCTCCGGCGCGGACGCCGTCGTCGCCTTCGCGAAGGCGAACGGCCAGGAGGTGCGGGGGCACACGCTGCTCTGGCACAGCCAGAACCCCGAGTGGGTCACCGAGGCGAGCAAGACCTGGACGTGCGACGAGGCGCGCGACGTCCTCGAGGACCACGTCCGGACCGTCGTCGGCCGCTACGCCGGCGAGATCTACGAGTGGGACGTGATCAACGAGGTCATGCAGGACGACTGGGACGCCGGCGGCGTGCGCCTGCGCACCGAGGCCAACCCGTTCCTCAAGGCGTGCTCGGACGACCCGGTCGGACTCATCGGCGACGTGTTCCGGTGGGCGCACGAGGCCGACCCCGACGCGCTGCTGTTCATGAACGACTACAACGCGGAGGGCATCAACGCCAAGACCGACGCCTACTACGCGCTCGCCCAGGAGCTGCTGGCCGACGGGGCGCCGCTGCAGGGCTTCGGGGCGCAGAGCCACCTGAGCCTCCAGTACGGCTTCGACGACTCGATGCGGGCGAACTTCGAGCGGTTCGCGGACCTCGGCCTCAAGGTGGCCGTCACCGAGGCGGACGTCCGGATGCCGCTCGGCGACGACGGCGAGCCCACCGCCGAGCAGATCGCCGCCCAGGCGGACCGGTACGACCGGCTGCTCCAGGCGTGCCTCGACGTCTCCGCCTGCACGAGCTTCACCGTGTGGGGCTTCGACGACGGGCGCTCGTGGGTGCCCGGCGTCTTCCCCGAGGGGTACGCCGCGATCATGACCGAGGACTTCGAGAAGAAGCCGGCGTACTTCGCGCTGCTCGACGGCCTCACCGACGCCACCCCCGGCACGTCCCCGCGCACGCCGCCGGGTCTGAACGAGCCCGGTCGGACCGCGTAGCGGCCGCACGGCCGACGACGGCGTGCGGGCCCGAACGGGTCCGCACGCCGTCGTCGTGCCGGGGAGCGTCGTGCCGGTGCTCGCCCGGGTCAGCCGGCCGGTGCGACGAGCAGCACGTGCAGCGTGCGCGGGCCGTGCACGCCCTCGACGCGGTCGAGCTCGATGTCCGACGTCGCGCTGGGGCCGGAGATCCAGGTGAGCGGGCGCTCCGGGTGCGCGCCGAGCAGGCGGACCGCCTCCGGCACGGTCTGCACCGCCTGGTCGGTGCGCACGACGCAGAGGTGCACGTCCGGCACCAGGGAGATCGCGCGCCGGCCCTGGTCGGGCTCGCCGTCGAGCACGATCGTGCCCGTCTCGGAGATCGCGACCCGTGCGGCGGTGACGACGGCGTCCACCGCGTCGAGCTCCGTCGCGGCGAGCGGGTGCTCGCGCGAGTCGCGCACGACGTCGACGTCCGCCGGCAGCGCCGCCAGCCACGCGTCGTCCAGCCCGGCGGGGACCACCACCCGCAACGACCTGTCAGAGCCAGGTCGGTCCATACCCCCGCCTGGCTCTGACAGGTCCGTCACGAGGGTGGCGATCGTGGCGGGCAGGGCGTCGTCGGTGACCTCGTGGACGTGGGCCTTGTAGTCCACCAGCCGGTCGACGAGCTGCTCGATCACTTCCGCCGAGCCGACGGCGTGCTCCCCGGCGGCGCGGTAGGCGCGCGGCACGGGCTCCGGGTGCGGCGCCGTGCCGACCGTGCCGGACGGCGTCGTGCCGGAGCCGGTCTGACCCAGCGCCGCGCGCACCCGCGCCAGGACCTCGGTGCGTGCGGTGGTCATCGTCCGTCCTCCTGGGTCTCGACAGGCTCGACCGGCGGGGCGTCGTGCTCGGCCTTCCACCACTGGCGGAACGTCTGCCGGGGCGGCGCGGGCAGGTCGCGCGCCTTCGTCCACGCCGACGCGGGCGGCGGCGCCAGCGAGATGGCGTGGTCGCGGCCGCCCAGCCCGCTGCCCAGCGTGGCCGCACGACCGGCGAGGGCGAAGCGGTCGCCGTCGGACATCACCCACGACGCCGCCTTCATCGCCGTCCGCCACGGGTCGACGCCGCGCGACGACCGGTCGGCGTCCACCTCGCGGGCGCGCAGGTCGACGAGGATCGACGGGATGTCGATCTTCACCGGGCAGACCTCGTAGCAGGCGCCGCACAGGGTGGAGGCGTACGGCAGGGAGGCGTTCGGGTCGTGGTGCCCGGAGACGCCTCCGGTCGACGCCGTGAGCTGCGGCGTGAGGATGGCCCCGATCGGCCCGGGGTACACCGAGCCGTAGGCGTGGCCGCCCACCCGCTCGTAGACGGGGCACACGTTGAGGCAGGCGGAGCAGCGGATGCAGTGCAGCGCCGAACGGCCGACCTCGTCGGCCAGGACGTCGGTGCGGCCGTTGTCGAGCAGCACGAGGTGGAACTCCTGCGGCCCGTCGCCCTCGGTGACGCCGGTCCACAGGGACGTGTACGGGTTCATGCGCTCGCCGGTGGACGACCGGGGCAGCAGCTGGAGGAACACCTCGAGATCGTCGAAGGTGGGCACGAGCTTCTCGATGCCCATCACCGTCACGAGCGTCTCGGGCAGCGTGAGGCACATGCGCCCGTTGCCCTCGGACTCGACGACGGCGAGCGTGCCCGTGTCCGCGACGGCGAAGTTCGCGCCGCTGACCGCCACCTTGGCCGACAGGAACTTGCGGCGCAGGTGCGCGCGGGCCGCCATCGCCAGCTCGCGCGGCACGTCGGACAGGTCGGGCGGGGCGTCGCCCATCCGGGCCAGGAAGATGTCGCGGATCTCCGACCGGTTGCGGTGGATGGCGGGGACCAGGATGTGCGACGGCATGTCGTCGGCGAGCTGCACGATGAGCTCCGCCAGGTCGGTCTCGATGGCGGCGATGCCCTCGTCGGCCAGCGCCTCGTTCAGCCCGATCTCCTGGGTGGCCATCGACTTGACCTTGACCACCTCGTCGGCGCCCTTGGCCTTCGCGATGTCGGCGACGATCCGGTTGGCCTCCGCCGCGTCGCGGGCCCAGTGCACGACGCCGCCGCGCGCGACGACGTTCTCCTCGAGCTGCTGCAGCAGGTCCGGCAGCTGGGCCATCACCTGCTGCTTCACCCCGGAAGCGGCGTCGCGCAGCGCCTCCCAGTCGGGCACCTCGCCGACGACGGCGGCGCGCTTGGTGCGGATGACCTGCGTGGCGTGGCCGAGGTTGCGGCGCAGCTGGTCGTTCTTCAGGGTCTGCTTCGCGGCGGCGGGGAAGTCGTCGCCCCAGCGCAGCGGCTCCTGCGGGTGGGGGACGGGGCCGAACGGCTCGTCGGCGCCGTCGTCGTCGGGGCGGCGCAGCGTGCGCGGCAGGCCGAGGAACGTGCGGCTCATCGGGCGGCCTCCGTCCGCTTCTCGGGCCGTCCCGGCCGCGTGAACGTCGTCTCGGGCATGGGCGTCGGCTCCTCGCGGGTGGAGGCGAGCACCTCGGCGAGGTGCAGGGCGTGGATGCCGGTGCCCTGCCGGGACAGGCCGCCGCCGATGTGCATGAGGCACGACATGTCGCCGGCGGTCAGCACCTCGGCGCCCGTGCCGCGCACGTTCGCGGCCTTGTCCTCGAGCATCGCGGCCGACGTGTCGGCGTTCTTCAGCGCGAAGGCGCCGCCGAACCCGCAGCACGAGTCGGCCGCGGGCAGCTCGACCAGGTCGATGCCCTCCACGGCGCGCAGCAGCTTGAGCGGCTTGTCGCCCACGTGCAGCATCCGCAGCGAGTGGCAGGTCGGGTGGTACGTGACGCGGTGCGGGAACCAGGCGCCGACGTCGGTGAGGCCGAGCACGTCGACCAGCAGCTCGGACAGCTCGTACGTCTTGGCGGACACCGCCTCCGCGGTGGCGGCGAGGTCGTCCAGGCCGGCGCGGCGGCAGACCATCGCCTGCTGGTGGCGCACCGAGCCGGTGCACGACCCGGACGGGATGACGACGGCGTCCCACTCGCCGTCCGCCACGGGCGCGAACGTCTCCACGTGGTTGCGGATCACGGGGACGGCCTCGCGGAAGTAGCCGGTGTTGACGTGCATCTGCCCGCAGCACGCCTGGCCCGCCGGGAAGACCACCTCGTGGCCGAGCCGTTCGAGGAGCCGCACGGTGGCACGCGGCGCTCCGGGGAACAGGGTGTCGGCGATGCACTGGGCTGCGAGGGCGATACGCATGCGACTCCTAGTTGCTGCTGGTGTGCGGGCCGTGGTGCGGCCTTCCTTCAGGATGGTCGGGCCGCCGGCGGGCCGCCACGGGAACGCTGACGCGCCCCGTCGCGGTGTGTGGTCGGACCATGTGCAGGGCACTGTACCGGATGAGGTCAGGCCACAGTGCTGCGGGGCGGCTACTCTGGGCCGGTGCGCACCCACGAACGAGTCCTCGCCTACCTCGAGGAAGGCATCGCCGCCGGCCGCTGGGGCCTCGGCGAGCGGCTGCCCGGCGAGCGGGCGCTCGCGGAGGACCTCGGCGTCTCCCGCCCCTCCGTCCGCGAGGCGATCCGCGTGCTCGACGCCCTCGGCATCGTGCGCCCGGGCGTCGGCTCCGGACCGAACGCGGGCGCCGTCGTCATCGATCGACCCGCCGCCGGCCTGGGGGCCGCGGTGCGGCTGCACGTCGCCACCGGCACGCTGCCGGTACGGGACGTCGTCGCGACGCGGGTGCTGCTCGAGTCGTGGGCGGTGGCGCAGGCGGCCGAGCGGGCCACGGACCTCGCGCCGGGTGCCGCCGCCCACCTCGAGGAGGCGCGCCGGCTCCTCGGGCGGATGGAGGACGACGACGTGCCGGCGGCCGAGTTCCTCGAGCTCGACCAGGCGTTCCACCTCGAGTTCGTGCGGATGGCGGGCAACGTGCTGGTGGAGGCCGTGATGACCGGGCTGCGCGGCGCCATCGGCGGGTACGTCGCCGTGGGGATCGAGCGGCTGCCGTCGTGGCCGCGCACCGCGGCCCGGCTGCGGGCCGAGCACCGGGCGGTGCTCGACGCGGTCGGCGCCGGGGACGCCGCGGCCGCCTCCGCCGCGGTGAAGGCGCACATCGAGGGCTTCTCCCGCGAGGCCGGGGTCTGACGCTCCGGGTGACGACGGGGCGCTCCGACGGGCCTGTGGACGACGGCTGCCCGGGGGTCGGCGCCGGGCGATAGCGTCCTGCCGACGGCGAGACGCCGACGGGGGTGGAACATGGATCGGGACGACGCCGCGCGGCTGGCGCGCGGCCTCATGGCCGAGCACCGGCTGTCGGGCTGGACGTTCCGGTTCGACGGGGCGCGGCGGCGCGCGGGCCTGTGCCGCTACGACCGCCGCGAGATCAGCCTGTCGGGACCCCTGACGGAGCTGTACGACGAGGCGGACGTGCGCGAGGTGGTGCTGCACGAGATCGCGCACGCGCTCGCCGGCGCGCGGCACGGGCACGACGCGGTGTGGCGCGCGACGGCGCGGTCGATCGGCTCGACCGGTCGCCGCGTGGTGCGCGAGGACAGCCCAGAGGTGGAGGGCGACTGGGTCGGTCTCTGCCCGGCCGGGCACCGCGTGACGCGCTTCCGCCGTCCGCAGCGGCCGCAGGCCTGCGCGCGCTGCTCGCCCGTCTTCGATCGGCGCCACCTGCTGACGTGGACCTACCGGGGCCGGCCGGTGCCCGAGCTCGGGGATCCGATGTCGGGACCTCCAGGCGGGGCCCCGGCCCGCGTCGCGCCGGAGGTCGACCCGGCGGGCGTGCGGCCGGGGGAGCCGCTGCGGGTGGTCGCCCCGGGGCGGTACGACGGCGTCGTCGGCACGCTGCTGAAGCGCGGCCGGACGCGGTTCCATCTGCGGGTCGGCAGGTCGGTGCTCACGGTGCCGTTCGGCCTGGTGGAGCGCCCCTGACCGGCGTCGCCCGCGGGGTCGCACGGCCCTGACAGGGCCGTGACCTGGGGTTGTGCTTGCCCCGGTCGACGGGCATCATGGTCGCGCACCACCTGCTTGAATCCATTCAACCTCGGCGGCCGACGATGGCTGCCGAGGGCGGCTCGACGACGAGACCTCGAGGTGAGCACCAGTGACAGCACAGCACCGCCTTCCGCGTTCATCGATGGAAAGCGCTACCCATCCACCGGGCCGTCCCGCGGCGCGCGCCGCCTGCCGCGGCCTGGCCGCCGGGGCGACGACCGTCGGCCTGCTCCTCGCGGGCCTGTCCGCGGCCGCTCCCGCGTCCGCGGCCGTCCCCGCGCCCACCGCCGTCCGTGTCGCGCACGCCGTCGACGGCGCGCTGTCGATGCGGTGGAACGAGGTGGACGGCGCCACCGGCTACGTGCTCTCGCGCAGCGACGCCGTCGACGGCGAGTACACCGAGGTGGCGCGCACGGACGAGCGCACTGTCTACGCCACCGACGACGTCGACACCACCGCCGTGCACTACTACCGCGCGCAGGCGATCGGCGCCGACGGCGCGCTCTCCGCCCCGTCGGCCGCCGCCGTCGGCACGCTGGTCGGCGACGGTGTGGCCGACCCGGAGATCCCCGAGGGCGGTCTCACGCTCGACCTCGGTGACGGCGCCGTCGCCGACGGCGCGACGCCCGTCGACGCGGGCACGGCCTACGACGCGGACCACCGGCTCGGTTTCGTGGACCCGTCGAAGGTCACGGCGACCGACCGCGGCGGCGACGACGCCCTGCGCTCCGACCTGGTCACCGTCGGGGACACGGAGCTCGTCGTGGACCTGCCTGCCGGCGACTACACCGTCGGCGTCGTCGCGGGCGACCCGGAGGCGGCCACCGACATCGCGATCACCGCCGAGCAGATGGCCAAGGTGCCGGCCACCCAGAAGCCCGCCGGCGAGTTCCTCGAGACCGAGTTCGACATCGCCCTGGTCGACGGGCAGCTCAACCTCGACTTCGCCGGCGACGCGGCGCACCTGGCCGGCCTGACGATCACCCCGAAGCCGTCGCGCGGCGCGGGGGAGAAGCCCACCGTGTACGTGACCGGCGACTCGACCGTGCAGAGCTACACCGACTACTGGATCCCGCAGGCCGGCTGGGGGCAGATGATCGACGGCTTCCTCTCCGACGACGTGACCGTCGACAACCACGCCATCGGCGGCCGGTCGTCGAAGAACTTCATCAGCCAGGGCCGGCTCGACGAGGTCCTCACCCAGATCAAGCCGGGCGACTACCTGTACGTGCAGTTCGGGCACAACGACAACAGCTATGGCGTCGACGACCGCTACGCGGCGCCCGCCGACTACCGCAACTACCTGCGCACGTTCGTCGACGGCGCGAAGCAGCGCGGCGCCACGCCGATCCTCGTCACCCCGGTCTCGCGGCGCAGCTTCGACGCCTCCGGGAAGGCGAACGTCTCGTTCGGCGCGTACGTCGACGAGGCGAAGGCGCTCGCCGAGGAGACGGGCACCCCGCTCGTCGACCTGTCGGCCTCCAGCCGCGCGCTGCTGAACGAGCTCGGTCCGGAGGGATCGAAGAACCTCTTCCTGCACACGGCGCCCGGCGAGTTCGCCGACCGCCCCGACGGCACCGCGGACGACACCCACTTCCAGGCGAACGGCGCCTCGCACATGGCGCGCCTGGTGGCGGAGGGCACGCGGGCGCTCGACATCCCGCTGGCCGACGCCGTGTCCCAGTACCGGTTCGACTTCCAGCCGGCCGTCGGGACGACGCAGGCGGGCTACGCCTCGGTGGACGAGCGCACGCGCTACACCGCGGCGGCCGGGTACGGGTTCCGGGCGGACGCCGGTCCGGACGGCCGCGACCGTGGCCTGGCGTTCGACCCGGCGCCGACGTCGCTGCAGCGAGACTTCCTGTTGCCGAGCTCCGACACCCCGTTCGCCGTCGACGTCCCGGACGGCACCTACGCGGTGTCCGTCGAGTGGGGCGACCCGCTGGGCGTCGCGCGGCTCGGGGTGACGGTCGAGGGCACCGAGTTCGCCGCCCAGGAGTCGACCAAGGGCACCACGTCCACCCGCGAGCTCGACCCGGTCGTCGTGACCGACGGCCGCCTGGACGTCGTCGCCGACGGCTGGCTGAACGGGCTGACCATCACGCGGGTCGACGACACCGCGACCACCATCTCTGGAGGGGACCGATGACCGGACCACGCACGCACCGCACGGCCCGCACCCGCCGCACGGCCCGCCCGCTGGCCGTGGGAGCCGTGGCGCTCGGGCTCGTGCTGCCGCTGTGCGCGATGACGCCCGCGTCGGCAGCGGACGACGCGGCCGCCGCCGTCACCGGCGCAGGCAGCAGCGCGGGCACGACCGCGCTGAAGCGGCAGGCGGAGCGGATCGACCGCTCGCCGGTCGCCGTCGCCCTGGGCGAGGACGACGGCGTGTACGTCGGCTGGCGCATGCTCGGCGACGACCCGGAGGCGATCGGCTTCCACGTCTACCGCGACGGCACGCGCATCACCGACCGGCCGATCACCGGCTCGACCAACCTCACCGACCCGGACGGCACCGCCGGCTCCACGTACCGGATCAGCGCCGTCTCCGGCGGCAGCACCGTCGAGCGCTGGGCCACCGACCCGTTCACGGTCTGGGGCTCCCAGACGCTCGACGTCCCGCTCGACAAGCCCGCCGACGGCATCACGCCCGACGGCAAGGCCTACTCCTATCGGGCGAACGACGCGTCCGTGGGCGACGTCGACGGCGACGGGAAGTACGAGATCGTGCTCAAGTGGGACCCGACCAACTCGCAGGACAACTCCAAGGGCGGGTACACCGGCACCGTGTACCTCGACGCCTACGAGCTGGACGGCACGAGGCTGTGGCGCGTCGACCTGGGGCGCAACATCCGGGCGGGCGCGCACTACACGCAGTTCCAGGTGTTCGACTACGACGGCGACGGCCGCGCCGAGGTCATGACGAAGACGGCGGACGGCACGGTCGACGGCGCGGGCACGGTGATCGGGGACGCCGACGCCGACCACCGCAACGCGTCCGGCTACGTGCTGGACGGGCCGGAGTTCCTCACCGTCTTCGACGGCGAGACGGGCGCCGCGGTGGACACCGTCGACTACACGCCGCCGCGCGGCACGGTCGCCGACTGGGGCGACGGGTACGGCAACCGCGTCGACCGCTTCCTCGCCGGCACGGCCTACCTCGACGGCGAGCACCCCAGCGCGATCTTCGCCCGCGGCTACTACACGCGGGCCGTGATCGCGGCGTACGACTTCGACGGCGCGCACCTGACGCGGCGGTGGGTCTTCGACTCGGACGAGCAGGGCAAGCAGCACGAGGGCGAGGGCAACCACAACCTGGCTGTCGCGGACGTCGACGGCGACCAGAAGGACGAGATCGTCTACGGCTCCATGACGATCGACGACGACGGCTCGGCCCTGTACGACACCGGGCTCGGGCACGGGGACTCGCTGCACGTCGGGGACCTCGACCCGTCGCGACCGGGGCTCGAGGTGTTCGCCGCCCACGAGGACATGACGAAGTCCGGCAACGTCGGGGCGACGTTCCGCGACGCCGCCACGGGCGAGGTGCTGTGGTCCATCCCCGCCACGCGGGACACCGGCCGCGCGGCCGCGGGCGACATCGACCCGCGCCACGCGGGCGCCGAGGGCTGGGCCGTCGGCGGGGACGCCGCGTGGAACTCCCGCGTGGGCGAGCTGCACGCCGCGTCCGGCGAGCTGATCGGCAACACCATCCCGGCCGCCAACTTCCTCACCTGGTGGGACGGCGACCTGCTCGCCGAGATCGGCGACCACGACTTCGACGAGGGCCCCCGCACGGGCGTGCCGACGATCTCGAAGTGGGACTACGAGAACGGCACCGAGACGGAGATCTACCGGGCCACCGGCACGCTGTCGAACAACGACACGAAGGGCAACCCCGCCCTGCAGGCGGACCTGTTCGGCGACTGGCGCGAGGAGCTCGTGACCCGTACGGAGGACTCGACGGCGCTGCGGATCGCGACCACCACGATCCCGACCGAGCACCGGCTGCGGACCCTCATGTCCGACCCGGTCTACCGGCTCGGCGTCGCCTGGCAGAACACCGCCTACAACCAGCCGCCGCACACGTCGTACTTCCTCGGCGAGGGGATGGCGCGGCCCGCCGCCCCGGCCCTGGCGTTCACGACGCCGGCGCGGCCGGGGGAGAAGGTCGGCCGCTGACCTCGTTCGCTGGGTGAGCCTGCCGAAACCCGGGGTTCCGCTGGTTGAGCCTGTCGAAACCCAGGGCGGGTGCGGTGGGATGATCGCTCCATGAGTGAGTCCACCGCCCCCGCCCTGTCGCTGCCGAAGGGCGCCGCCGGTTCCCGCATCGTCGGCCTGGGACACCACCAGCCCGAGCGGGTCATGACCAACGACGACATCGCGCAGCTCGTCGAGACCAACGACGAGTGGATCCGCTCGCGCACGGGCATCGTCACCCGGCACGTCGCGGCCGACGACGTCACCGTCGCGGACATGGCGACCGCCGCCGCCCGGCACGCGCTCGAGGACGCCGGGATCGCCGGCACCGACGTCGACCTCGTGGTCGTCGCGACCACGACCGCCGTCGACCGCTCGCCCAACACCGCCGGCCGCGTGGCGTACGCGCTGCGCACGGGCGTGCAGCCGGGCGCCAGCACCCCCGAGGGCGAGGACGAGCCGGACCTGCGGGGCGTCGTCGGGCCCGCCGTCATCGACCTCAACACCGCCTGCTCCGGGTTCGCGTACGCCGTGGGCGTCGCCGACCAGGCCATCCGCGCCGGGTCCGCCCGCACCGCCGTGGTCGTCGGCGCGGAGAAGCTCACGTCCGTCACGGACTGGTCCGACCGCAGCACCTGCATCCTCACCGCCGACGGCGCGGGCGCGGTCGTGCTGCAGGCCGCCGACACGCCCGCCGTCGGCGCGGTCGTGTGGGGCTCCGAGCCGGAGCTGACGCCGGCGGTCGTCATCGAGCAGCCGGCGGGCACGTTCGTCCAGGACGGCCGCGCCGTCTTCAAGTGGGCCATCACCCGCGCGGCCGACCGCGCCCGCCGGATCGTGGAGGCCTCGGGCCTCACGCTGGACGACATCGGCGTGCTCGCCGCGCACCAGGCGAACCTGCGGATCATCGAGCCGCTGGCCAAGTCGCTGGGCCTCGAGGACCGCGTCGTGCTCGCCGACATCACGGAGTCCGGCAACACGTCCGCCGCCTCCATCCCGATGGGGCTGTCCAAGTGGTGGCACGCGGGCAAGATCCCGGCGGGCACCCCCGCGCTGCTCTTCGGCTTCGGCGGCGGCTTCACCTGGGCCGGCCAGGTCGTCATCACCCCGTCGAGGTAGTCCCGTGCCCCGCGAGGTAGTCCCGTACCCCGCGAGGTAGTCCCTTCCTCGCCGAGGTAGTTCCCCGGCCCGCGAGGTAGTTCGAGCGAACGAGGGTGGGGGCGGCGGCGCGGCTCGGGTAGGCTGTCGGAAACCGCTTACCCGACGTCGCCGTCGCGGCGACACCAAGGAGATCGACGATGCCCTCCGTCCCCGCCGATTCGACCGGTACCTCGACCGGTACCTCGACCGGTACTTCGACCGGCTCCGAGCGCCGCCGCTACGCCGTCGCGGGCGCCGGCCACCGTGCCGGCATGTACGTGAACGCGCTGATCGGGGACCACGCCGACGACGGCGAGATCGTCGCCTGGGTGGAGCCCAACCCCGTGCGCGCGGCCGTGCACGAGGCGAAGGTCGCGGCCGCGGTCGGCGGCGAGCGCCCGGTCTACCACCCCGACCACCTGGAGAAGGCGCTCGACGAGCAGCGGGTCGACCGGCTCATCGTCACGTCGGTGGACAACACGCACGCGGACCTCGTCTCGCGGGCGCTGCGCGCGGGCGTCGACGTCGTCGTCGAGAAGCCGATCGCCGCCACGGAGGCGGAGGCCCGGCAGATCGCGGACGCCGTCGCCGAGACCGGCCGGGACCTCACGATGACGTTCAACTACCGCTACTCGCCGCGGAACTCCGCGCTGCGCGAGGTCATCGCGTCCGGGGAGATCGGGCAGGTGCTCAGCGTCCACTTCGACTGGGCCCTCGACACCGTGCACGGCGCGGACTACTTCCGCCGCTGGCACCGCGAGAAGGTCAACAACGGCGGCCTGCTGGTGCACAAGTCCAGCCACCACTTCGACCTCGTGAACTGGTGGATCGACGCCGTGCCGCAGCGGGTCTTCGCCAGCGGCGGCCGCCGGTTCTACGGCGACGACGCGGCGCACGCGAGCGGCTACGAGCCGACGGCGGGGGAGAAGGCCCTCAACGAGCAGGGCGTGGACCCGTGGCGCATCGACGTCGACGCCGACCCGTACCTCGCGGAGCTGTACGGCGCCGAGGCGCAGGCCGTGGACGGCTACCGCCGCGACCGCAGCGTCTTCGACCCGGGCATCACCACCGAGGACACCCTCGGGCTGGTGGTGGAGTACGCCGGCGGCCCGGTGCTCACGTACTCGCTCACGGCCAGCGCGCCGTGGGAGGGGTACCGCGTGGTCGTCAACGGCTCGCGCGGCCGCGCCGAGCTCGAGGTGGTCGAGCGTGGGAGCGTCGTCTTCGGCGCGGACGGGAAGGCCACCGTCGACCCGAGCTTCACCGCGACCTTCGGCGAGGACACGGTGCGCCCGGAGGCCGAGCGGCTGGTCGTGCAGAAGCACTGGGAGCGTGCGGAGGAGCGGCCGATCGTCGCCGTCGGGCACGGCGGTCACGGCGGCGGCGACGCGCTGCTGCTCGCCGACGTCTTCCGCGGCCGCACCGAGGCCGACCCGCTGGGCCGCGCCGCCGGCTTCCGCGACGGCCTGCGCGCGTCCGGCATCGGCTACGCCGGCAACCGCTCGCTGGCCACCGGCGACCCGGTGCGCCTCGACGACCTGGGCCTCGGCATCGACCTCTGACCGCTCACCCAGGTAGCTCGAGCTCTGCCGAGGTAGTTCCTGGCCCTCCGGCCAGGAACTACCTCGGCACGAGATGAACTACCTCGGCACGAGATGAACTACCTCGGCACGAGATGAACTACCTCGGCAGGGTTCGAACTACCTCGGCGTGGTGGAGCGCAGCACGCCCGCCCCGGCGCCGGCGTCGACGACGGCGGGCACGGCGCGGGCGGGCAGCAGCCGGTAGCGGTAGTGGTCGGACGGCGCCCACCGGGCCTCGTCGGCCAGCGGGGCGTCGGCGGCGGCGTTGAACGCGCCCACCACGTCGACGGGGCGGCCGTTCACGACCGTGCCGGTCTCGCGCAGCATGGTGCCGCCGTAGGCGCCCACGGCCCGTGCGGGTTCGACGCCCGAGGCGAGCCGCAGCGCGTTGTTCTCCACGACCAGGCTCGACTCCTTGCCGGCGCCCCAGAAGTACTGGAACTTGTCGGCCGTCGACTGGATGTACGAGTTGTCGTAGACGTGCACGTCGCCGAAGCGGACACGCGGCGCACGCTGGCCGATGTCCTGGAACCGGTTGTGGTGGATCGTCACGCGGTGCTGGCCGCGGTCCTGCAGCCGCGAGTCGGACGAGCCGATGATCATCGTCTTGTCGTGCGACTCGAAGCGGTTCCACGACACGGTCACCAGGTCACCGCCGTGCGTGACGTCGAGCAGGCCGTCGTGGATCTCGAACGGCCGGCCGAACACCTGCGGCAGCGACGACGCCGGGTGATCGCCGTCGTCGAAGGTGTTGTGGTCCACCCACACGCCGGTGGACGTCCAGACCGACAGGTTGTCGTACGCGGAGTTCCAGCTGCCGAGCTCCCCGTCGGTGGGGTCCCACTGCGGGAAGCAGTCGCGGCCGTCCGAGAGGGTCAGGTTCCGCACGATGACGTTGTGCGAGTCGCGGACCCGCAGGTTCGCCCCGACGATCCGGGCGTCGTCGCCCACGCCCACGATCGTGACGTTCGACCCCACGTGCACCTGGGTCTGCGCCGCCTGCACCTTCGCCGCCGCGACCCGGGCGTCCTCGAGCGGGCCGGCGGGCTCGTCCGTGCCCCAGACGGCGGGGTCGTACGCGGCGATGTAGTCGTCCATCGTGAACGCCTCGCCGCTGCCCGCCACGGGCACCTGGTCGGCGAAGTCCTGGCAGTCCAGCGCCGCGCCGTCCGGGCCGGTGAACGCGTCGATCGTGCCGCGGACGTAGACGATGCGCGGCACCTCGAGCCCGCGACCGTCGTCGAGGTCGGCGCCCGCGCGGCCGCCCAGGGCGTCGCGGAGCTCGGCCCAGGTGTCGACGACGTACACCTCGGGGGCCGCGGCCGCGGCGCCGCCGGTGACCGGCGCGGAGTCCCGCGTGACGCCCTCGGGCGCGGTCGTGGTGGCGACCGACGCCCAGCCGTCCGCGCCGGGCGTCACGACCTGGCGGCCCAGGTCGGTGCGCGGGGGATGGCCGGCAGGCCCGCCGTGCGCCGAGGCGACGCCGGCGCCGGTCGTGACGAGCAGCGCGGCGGCCGCGAGCGCGGCGCCCGTGCGGCGGCGCGGGACCGGGAGGGGAGGGGACGGCAGACGCATGGCGAAACTCCTTCGTTCCGGCGGTACCCGGCCGGCGACGGTGCCGGCCGGGAAGCGTGTGGCGCGTCAGGCGGCCCAGGGCGCCCCGAGCTCGGCGAACGTGCGCTGCGTGCGCGCGACCTCGGCGCACCAGTGCTCGACGTCGCGCACCACGGGGTGCCGCTCCTCGTCCGTGCCCCGCCACTCGACGTGCTCGTCCGCGATCGGCGTCGGGTCGGCGCTGGTGCGCACGGCCTCGAGCACCCGCATGAACGCGCCCGTGTCGCGGACGTCGCACAGCAGGGGGCGCCGGTCGTCGGAGCGCGCGGCGATCAGGTCGTCGAGCAGGGAGGTGCGGCCGTAGGTCTTGTCCATCTGGACCGCGTCGGTGCGCAGCAGCAGCCGGTCGTGCTCGTACTCGAGCACCAGCTCGCCGCGGGTGCCGTGCACCACCACGCGCGCGGGGCTGCGCTCCGGCGCGCACAGCGTCAGGCCGAAGCCGTACCGTCGGCCCGCGGCGTCCTTGACCCGCACGGACGAGGTGTCGTCGGCCTCGATCGAGTTGGCGCGGTACAGGTCGGTGTCCACCCAGGCCACGTCCTGCGCGGTGGTCGCGCCGCCGAGGCGCAGCGTGGTCGCCACCGCGTGGGCCAGCGGGTTGGTCACCACCCCGTCGACGACGTCGCGGCCGTCGAGGCGCCGCCGGCCCGCCCAGGCCGCGCGCTTCCAGTAGGACGCCGTGCGCACCCACGTGCCGACGGCGCCCAGCCCCAGCACCTCGCCGATCTCGCCGCGGGCCAGCGCGTCCGCCGCGGCCGGCAGCGCGTGCGACCCGAACGTCTGGAACCCCACCTGGCAGCGGCGGCCCGTGCGCTCGGCCACCGCGACGAGCTCCGCGTGCTCCGCCAGCGACGCCGTCGTCGGCTTCTCCAGCAGCACGTCGATGCCCGCCTCCATGGCCGCGCGGGCCAGCGGCAGGTGGGTGGGGATGGGGGTGCTCAGCACGACGACGTCGACCCGCGCCTGCGGGGTGGACAGCAGGTCGCCGAGGGTCGGGTACCAGGGTGCGCCGGCGTCGTGCGCGTCGTGGCCGGGGCCCGGCTCCCGCGGGTCGACGACGGCGGCCAGCCGTGCTCGTCCGGCGCGCTGCAGCTCGAGGACGCGGCGCACGTGGGAGGCGCCGTGGCCGTGCAGGCCCACCACGGCGATCTGCGGGGCGATCCGGGTGGCAGAGCCGTCGGAGATCGGGTCGGTCATCGTCGTCCTGTCCGTGTCGTGCCGGGTGTGCGGGGAGGTCAGCGCAGCGCGGCCGCGAGCGCGGCGGCCTCGTCGTGGTCGAGCGCGCGGTCCACGAGGGCGGCCACGAGGCCCGTCTCGACGGTGCCGCCGGCGGGCACGACGAGCGGGGTGTCCCAGGCGAGCGCGGGGCCGGCGCCGGGGTACTCCGCGGCCCGCAGGAACCAGTGCCGGGCCGGCGAGGTCTGCGCGAGCAGCAGCGTCGTCGGGCGGTCCTCGGCGTAGGGGTCGTGGTGCTGCTGCACGTACGCGACCCAGGGCGACGTGCTGCCGTGGGCCGGGGCCTCGCCGTCGCCCGCCTCGGACAGCACCGCCGTGCTCTGCGACATCGGCGCGCGCCAGAAGACGCCGCCGTACCCGGCGCCGGGGCGGCCGTTGGTGGCGGGGGAGCGGATCTCCAGCGGCCCGAGCGACGCGTGCAGCGTGGTGCGCCACTCGAGCACCCAGGTGTCGTCGTCGAGGAGGCGGGCGCCGAGGCGGCGCTGCTCGTCGAGCAGGGGGTTGCCGTGCTCGTCGTCCCAGCGCACCGTGTCGTGCAGGACGTGCGGCGCGAGCGGGTCGACCTCCGTGTGCGTGCTCACCTGCCGCCCGTGATTCGGCAGCAGGGTCGGGCCGACGTCCGCCACGAAGGTCCGGCCGCCCCAGAAGCTGGTGCCGTTGACGTCCGCCACGGCGACGCTCACGCCGTAGTGGTGGCGGTGGTCCACGGGCTCGGACTCGGTGAGGGCCACGCCCGCCAGCGAGTGCACGGGGTGCAGGTACGGCCGCGGGGAGTGGATGGCGGGCAGCCGGCCGCCGTCGACGTAGCGCGCCAGCGGCACGCGGTCGCGCGTGTGCCGCAGCACGATCTCGTGCGGCTCCACAGACCACGTCGGCCCCGGGTCGACGACGTCGGCCTCCGGCGCGGTGGCGGGCTCCGGCTCCGTGACGACGGCGCGCGCGAGGGTGCGCGGCACGGGCCCGGTGCTGGAGCGCGCCTCGAGCCGGGCGGTGAACCGGGTGCTGCTGGCGGCGTGCGCGTCGTCGTCGATGACGGCGTGCAGCTCGCGCCACGCCTGCCGGCCCAGCTCGGCCTGGGGCACGGACACCGTGGTGAGGCCGGGGGTGGCGTACCGGGCGAGGTCGATGTCGTCGAAGCCGGCCACCGAGATGTCGCCGGGCACCGCGACGCCCGCCTCGTTGAGGGCGGCGAGGAGCCCGAACGCGACGAGGTCGTTGTACGCGACGACGGCGGTGGCGCGGCTGGCGAGCACCTCGCCCGCGGCCGCGTGCCCGGACGCCAGGTCGGCGCCCACGGGGAGCTCGACGATCTCGAGGTCCGGGTGGCGCTCGAGGGCGGTGGCGAGGCCGGTGCGGCGGGCCACGTCGGTCGCCGCGGCCCGCGGGCCGGCGAGGTAGGCGAGCCGGCGGTGCCCGAGGTCGACGAGGTGCTCGACGACCTGGACGGTGGCGTCCTCGTAGTCGATGACGAGGCTCGGCGTGGCCGGGTGCTCGACGGCGCGGTTGATCACGGCCGCCGGGCTCACCAGGGGCAGCAGCGCGTCGAGGGCGGCGCCCGGCATCCGCGGCGCGACCAGGATGAGCGCGTCGCAGCGCATGCGCGCCTCGCGGGCGATGGCCGCCTCCTCCGAGGGGTCCTCGGCGGCGTCGGCCACGAGCACCCGGTAGCCGTCCTCCGCGGCGGCGGACGTCACGCCCCGCAGGATCTGCTGGAAGACCGGGTTGCCCAGGTCGGGCACGACGAGCGCGACGGTCTCGGTGCGGCCGAGGGACAGGCTGCGCGCCACGTTGCTGGGGCGGTAGTTCAGGTCGATCGCCGCCTCCTGCACGCGCGCGGCGATGGCGGGGTCGACGGTGCTGCGACCGTTCATCACGCGGGAGACGGTGGCGCGCGAGACGCCCGCGGCGGCGGCGACGTCCGCGATGGTGACGGACGGGCGCCGGACGTTCAGCTCAGGCATCGATGCCTCCTCGGGCTCACGAGCCGACCGTACACCATTGGAAACCGGTTCCTCCCGTGGTACGTTCCCGAGAAGCAACCGGTTTCCAGGTGCAGGAGCCCCCGGAGACCTCGGATCGACGAAGATCGGGAGGCCGGCGATGACGCCCACCACCACGCCGATCGGCACCGTGAGAGGCACGGTGCCGAGATGGCGGTGATCCAGGAGGTGGCCCGCACCCGCGGGGCGGCCCCGGAGCGGCGCAAGGGCGACGGCAAGGCCGCGGCGCTCTTCCTCGCCCCGTGGTTCGTGGGCCTGATCCTCATCACGGCCTTCCCGCTGGTCGCGTCCCTCTACCTGTCCTTCACGGACTACAGCCTGCTCGAGGCCCCGGGCTGGATCGGGCTCGAGAACTACACGCGGATGTTCTCCGACCCGCGGTTCTTCCAGGCCCTCAAGGTCACGTTCACCTACGTGCTCGTCTCCGTGCCGCTGCAGCTGGCGGCCGCGCTCGCGCTCGCCATGGTGCTCGACAAGGGCCTGCGCGGCCTGGCCTTCTACCGGTCCGTGTACTACCTGCCGTCCCTGCTCGGCGGCAGCGTGGCCATCGCCATCCTGTGGCGCCAGGTGTTCGGGGCCGACGGCCTCGTCAACCAGGTCCTCGGGTTCTTCGGGATCGAGGGCGTCGGCTGGGTCTCGCACCCCGACTACGCGCTCGGCACCCTGATGGTGCTGAACGTCTGGACGTTCGGCGCGCCGATGATCATCTTCCTGGCCGGCCTGCGGCAGATCCCCGCCATGTACTACGAGGCCGCGTCGATCGACGGGGCGGGCCCGTGGCGGCGGTTCCGCAGCATCACGGTGCCCCTGCTCACGCCGATCATCTTCTTCAACCTGGTGCTGCAGCTCATCGGGGCCTTCCAGTCCTTCACGCAGGCCTTCATCGTCAGCGGGGGGACGGGCGGCCCGGTCGACTCGACCCTCTTCTACACGCTGTACCTCTACGAGAAGGGCTTCGGCTCGTACCAGATGGGGTACGCGTCGGCGATGGCCTGGTTCCTGCTGCTCGTCGTGGCGGGCATGACCGCCGTGAACTTCCTCGCCTCCAAGTTCTGGGTCTTCTACGATGACTGACGCTCCCGCGCGCACCGAGCCGCGCCCCGCCTCCGCCCGCCCCACGCTCACCGAGGTGGCCGCGAGCTACCCCGAGCGCCGCCCGCCGCGCGGTCGCGCCTGGGCCGCCGTGCGCCGCGTGCTCCGGCACGTCGCGCTGATCGCCTTCGGGCTCGTCATGCTCTACCCGCTGCTGTGGATGCTGGCGAGCTCGTTCAAGCCGACCGAGCTCATCTTCCGCGAGCCGGGGCTGATCCCCACCGAGTGGGACTTCGGCAACTACACCGACGGCTGGAACGCGCTGCTCGACCCGTTCGGCCACTACCTGCTGAACTCGGCGATCGTCGTGCTCGGCTCGGTGCTCGGCAACCTGATCTCGTGCTCGATGGCGGCCTACGCGTTCGCCCGGCTGAAGTTCCGCGGCCGCAACCTGTGGTTCGCCGTCATGCTCATGTCGATCATGCTGCCGATCCACGTCATCATCGTGCCGCAGTACATCCTGTTCTCGTCGCTGTCGTGGATCAACACGTTCCTGCCGCTCATCGTGCCGAAGCTGCTGGCCACCGACGCGTTCTTCGTCTTCCTCATGGTGCAGTTCTTCCGCGGCATCCCGAAGGACCTCGACGAGGCGGCCCGGCTCGACGGCTGCGGGCACGTGCGCATCTTCCTGCGGATCATGCTGCCGCTGTCGCTGCCGGCGCTCGCCACCACCGCGATCTTCACGTTCATCTGGACGTGGAACGACTTCTTCAGCCAGCTCATCTTCCTGACGAAGCCGGACATGTACACCGTGCCCATCGCGCTGCGGACCTTCGTGGACGCGACGAGCAACAGCTCGTGGGGTCCGCTGTTCGCGATGTCGATCGTCTCGCTGATCCCCGTGTTCCTCGTCTTCCTGTTCGGCCAGAAGTACCTCGTCAAGGGCATCGCCACCACCGGCATCAAGTAGCCCGCCGCCACCCCCACCGCACGGTCCGCACCGTCGTTCGAAGGAGAACCTCATGCGAGTCACAGCCACCCGGGCGACGCGACGCCGCGGCGCCGCGCTCGTCGCCCTCACCGCCGCCGGGGCGCTCGCCCTCACCGCCTGTTCCGGGGGCGACTCCGGCATCGTGCCGTCCGACGAGGGCGGCGACGACGGCGGGAACGTCGAGATCCGCTTCGCGTGGTGGGGGTCGGACGACCGGCACAAGACCACCCAGCAGATCATCGACCTGTTCGAGGAGAAGAACCCCGGCATCACCGTCGTGCCGGACTACACCGACTGGGACGGCTACTGGGACAAGCTCGCCACCGCCACGGCCGGCGGCGACACCCCGGACGTCATCACCCAGGAGGAGCGGTACCTGTCCGACTACGCGTCGCGCGGGGTCATCGGCGAGATGACCGGCGTCGACACGTCGAAGATCGCCGACGACATCCTCAGCACGGGCGAGGTCGACGGCAAGCTCGTCGGCATCCCGACCGGCGTCAACGCGTACGCGATGGTCGCCGACCCGCAGATCTTCGCCGACGCCGGCGTCGACATGCCGGACGACAAGACCTGGACGTGGGACGACTACGTCGACATCGCCGGCAAGATCTCGAAGGGCGCCGGCGACGGCGTCTGGGGCGCGCAGGACTACGGCTTCAACGAGGCGGGCCTCAACGTGCTGGCCCGGCAGAAGGGCGAGACCCTCTACAACGAGGACGGCACGCTCGGCGTCTCGAAGGAGACCGTCGCCGAGTTCTTCCAGACGTCGCTCGACCTCATGGCGAACGGCGGCCAGCCCGACGCCTCGCGGTCGGTGGAGTACCAGAACGCCGGGCCCGAGGGCTCGCTCCTCGGCACCAACGCCGGCGCGATGGGCGTGTGGTGGTCCAACCAGCTCGGTGCGCTCTCCGACGCCTCCGGGCACGAGCTCGAGCTGCTGCGGCTGCCCGGCGAGTCGCAGTTCGACCGCACCGGCATGTACTTCAAGCCCGCCATGTACTACTCGATCTCCGCGAAGACGAAGCACCCCGAGGAGTCGGCCAAGCTCGTCGACTTCCTGCTCAACGACCCGGAGGTCGCCAAGCTGCAGCTCACCGACCGCGGCCTGCCGGCCAACGAGTCCGTGCGCGAGGCGATCCTGCCCGACCTGACGGCGGCGGACCAGAAGGTCGCCGACTTCATGGCCGACCTGGAGCCCGACATCGTCGACAACCCGGCCGTGCCGCCGAGCGGCGCGAACGAGATCCAGGACATCATGATCCGCATCAACACCGAGGTGCTGTTCGAGCGGATGACGCCGGACGAGGCGGCCGACGCCTTCCTCAAGGACGTCGGGGCCGCGATCGGCGGCTGACGCCGCAGGCCACCGCGAGAACGGGACTCGTCCCGCCGTCCTTCAGGGCGGCGGGACGAGTCCCTTCTCGTGCGCCGCGGCGGACGGCGCAGGTCTGGTCCGGCCGGGGCCGGTCAGGCCGGGTCGACGACGCGCGCGACGACGGCGCACCGGTCGTCGCCCGGCGCGGCGCCCGTGGCGGCGCGCGTCAGCAGGTGGCGCAGTGCGTCGCGCTCGGCGTCGTCCAGCCCGGCGAGGAGCTCGTCCTCGGCCGTGCGCACCCGGGCGTCGAGGTCGGCCAGGACGGCGAGGCCGTGCTCGGTCGGGACGATGCGGCGCGCGCGCCGGTCCGCCGGGTCGGGCCGCCGCTCGACGAGGCCGCAGCCGGCCAGCTCGTCGAGCAGGTACGTCATCACGGTGCGGTCGATGCCGAGGCGCGCGGCGAGCGCCGCCTGCGTGGGCGGGGCGTCGTGGGTCACGGCGGCGAGCACCTCGTAGCCGCGGCCCCCGTGCGGGACGTCGGCGCACGCGGCGGCGACGCGGGCGCTCCACTCGCGCAGCAGCGCGGCGAGCGACCAGCCCAGCGGCGACGGCGCGTCCGGCGCGTCGGTGGGCTTGCCGTCGTCGCTCACAGGGTCGGTGGTGGTGCTCACCCCGCCATCGTAGAGGAATGCGCGGACGAGAAGAAGAGTTGCGGCTGATATCGTCTGTGGAGCAGACGATCTCCCGCGCGGTGCGGGAGCGGCACCCGCGAAAGGCTTCGCATGACGGACTACGGCCACGACCTGGTCTTCGGCACGTTCATCACCCCCACCAACGCCGACCCCCAGGCGCCCGTGCGCCTGGCGCAGGCGACCGAGGCGGCGGGCCTCGACCTGGTGACGTTCCAGGACCACCCGTACCAGCCCGGGTTCCTCGACACCTGGACGCTGCTGTCGTGGGTGGCCGCCCAGACCGAGCGCGTCACCGTCGCGGGCAACGTGCTCAACCTGCCGCTGCGGCCCCCGGCCGTGCTGGCGCGCGCCGTCGCGTCCCTCGACCTGCTGTCGGGTGGCCGCGCCGCGCTCGGCCTGGGCGCGGGCGGCTTCTGGGACCCGATCGTCGCGATGGGCGGCACCCGGCTGACGCCGGGCGAGTCCGTCGACGCCCTCGACGAGGCCCTCGACATCATCCGCGGCATCTGGGACGGCCGGGAGCGACGGGCCCTGCGGGTCGACGGCGCGCACCACCGCGTCGCCGGCGCCAAGCGCGGCCCCGAGCCCGCGCACGACGTCCCGGTCTGGCTCGGTGCGCTCAAGCCCCGCATGCTGCGGCTCATCGCGCGCAAGGCCGACGGCTGGCTTCCGTCGCTGGCGTACCTCAAGGACGGGGACCTGCAGCGCGGGCACGCGATCATCGACGAGGCGGCGCGGGAGGCGGGGCGCCACCCGGCCGAGATCCGGCGCCTGCTCAACGTGCAGGGCGCGGTGACTTCGCAGCCGCGGGGCTTCCTGCAGGGCCCGGTCGAGCAGTGGGTCGACGAGCTGGCCGCGCTCGCGCTGGAGGACGGCGTCGGCACGATGATCCTCGCCGCCGACGACCCGACCCTGATCCAGGTCTACGGCCAGGAGGTCGCGCCGGCCGTGCGCGAGCTGGTGGCGCGCGAGCGCGCGACGTCGGGCACGGCGCCGGCCGCCACGCAGCGCGGCGAGCGGGCGATCGCCCTGCGCCGCCCGGGCATCGACTACGCCGCGGTGCCGCCGTCGCTCGCCGCCTCCGCCGTCGAGCCCGGCGACCGCGCGTACGACGCGGTGCGGCACAACTACCTGCGCTCCGGCGCCCCCGGCCTCGTGCTCCGCCCGCGGGACACCGCGCAGGTGGCGGAGGCCGTGCGGTTCGCGCGGTCGCAGGACGTGCCGCTCGGCGTGCGGTCGGGCGGGCACGGCATCAGCGGCCGGTCGACGAACGACGGCGGCATCGTCGTCGACCTCGGCGCGCTCGACCAGGTCGAGGTCGTCGACGAGGCCACCCGGCGCGTGCGCGTCGGGGTGGGCGCGACCTGGGGCCGGGTGGCCGAGGCGCTCGCGCCGCGGGGCTGGGCCATCAGCTCGGGCGACTTCGGCGGGGTCGGCGTGGGCGGGCTCGCCACCGCGGGCGGCGTCGGCTTCCTCGGCCGCACCTACGGGCTGACGATCGACCACGTCGTCGCGGCCGAGGTCGTCACGGCGGACGGGCGCGTGGTGCGGGCGTCGGCCGACGAGAACCCGGACCTGTTCTGGGGGCTGCGCGGGGCGGGCGGCAACCTGGGCGTCGTGACGTGGGTGGAGATCGAGGCGATGGCGCTGGGGGACCAGGGCGCCGTCGTGTTCTCGCAGATGACGCTCGACGCCACCGACGTCGCGGGCACCCTCGAGCGCTGGGGACACGTGGTCGAGACCGCGCCGCGCGAGCTGACCAGCTTCCTCATCCTCTCGCCCGGGCGACGCGGGCGGCTCGCGGACGGCAGCGACGACCAGGGGCCCGTCGCCCAGCTCATGACCGTGTGGGCGGGCGACGACACCGACGCCGCCGTCGAGCAGCTCGAGCGCCTCGCGGGCGCCGGGCCGCTGCTCGGCCACCAGGCGTACCTGCTGCCGTACGCGGGCGTCGTGCAGGCGGGGGACAAGCACCACTCCGGCGGAGGCGACCCGGCCGTGCGCTCGGGGCTGGTGGCGCACCTGGACACCGCGACCGCCCGCGCCTTCGAGAAGTTGGCGCTGTCGGGCGAGTCGTACTTCCTCCAGGTACGCGCCACGGGCGGCGCGGCGAACGACGTCGAGGAGGGCGCGACGGCGTACGCGCACCGGCACCAGAACTTCCTGCTGTCGGCGATGTCGTCGTCCCAGGCCCGGCTCGACGCCGTGTGGGACGACGTCATGGCGCCGTACACCGACGGGCTGTACCTGTCGTTCGACACCGACACCCGGCCTGAACGGCTGCTCGACGCCTTCCCCGAGCCCACGCTCACCCGCCTGCGCGAGGTGAAGCGCGACTGGGACCCGGACAACGTGTTCCGCGCCAACTTTCCGGTGCCGCCGGCCCTCGCTGGTTGAGCTTGTCGAAACCCGGTGAGCCTGTCGAAACCCCGTGAGCCGCACGGAACCAGGTTTCGACAGGCTCAACCGGCGAGGGCGGCTGTGGGGGAAGATGTGGTCATGCCTCTCGCACCTCGGTACCTGGCCGACGACGCCCGCTACGAGTCGATGACCTACCGCCGCACCGGCCGTTCCGGCCTCGACCTGCCCGCCCTGTCGCTGGGCCTGTGGCACAACTTCGGCGACGTGAACCCGTTCGACACGCAGCGCGCCATCCTGCGCCGCGCGTTCGACCTGGGCATCACGCACTTCGACCTGGCCAACAACTACGGCCCGCCCTACGGCTCGGCGGAGGAGAACTTCGGCCGCCACCTGGCCAAGGACCTCGCGCCCTACCGCGACGAGCTCGTCATCTCCACCAAGGCCGGCTACGACATGTGGCCCGGCCCGTACGGCGACCACGGCTCGCGCAAGTACCTGCTCTCCTCGCTCGACCAGTCGCTGGGCCGCATGGGTCTGGACCACGTCGACGTCTTCTACCACCACCGCCCCGACCCCTCCACGCCCCTGACCGAGACGATGGGCGCGCTCGCGTCCGCCGTCCAGCAGGGCAAGGCGACGTACGTCGGCGTCTCCAACTACTCGCCGGCGCGCACGCGCGAGGCCGCGCGGGTGCTCGCCGACCTCGGCGTGCCGCTGCTCATCCACCAGCCCAGCTACTCGATGTTCAACCGGCACGTCGAGATCGCCGACCGCGAGGACCCGTACGACGGCCGCCAGAGCGAGTCGCTGCTCGACGTCGTCGGCGACCTGGGCGTCGGCACGATCGTCTTCTCCCCGCTGGCGCAGGGGCTGCTCACGGGCCGCTACCTGGGCGGCTCGGCGCCGGAGGGCTCGCGGGCCGCGCGCAGCGACTCGCCGTTCCTGTCGTCGTCGAACCTCACCGACACCTACCTGGAGCGGGCCCGCGCGCTGAACGCGATCGCCGAGGGCCGCGGCCAGACGCTCGCGCAGCTGGCGCTGTCGTGGGTGCTGCGCGACGACCGCATCACGTCCGCGCTGATCGGCGCGTCGAGCGTGGCGCAGCTCGAGGACAACGTGGCCGCCCTGTCGGCCCCGGCGCTCACCGAGGACGAGATCGCCGCCATCGAGCCGCACGCCGTGGACGGCACCGGCCGGTAGCACGCACTCGGTGGTTGAGCTTGTCGAAACCCCGTTCGCCGGTGATCGAGCCTGTCGAAATCCGAGGACAGGGTTTCGACAGGCTCAACCAGCGACTGGGCTCGACCGACGAAGGAGAGGGGAGGACCGATGGCGGTCTGCTGGTTCGTCGGGCTGACGACGCTCGACGTCGTGCACCGGGCGTCGGCGCGCCCGGGACCGAACGAGAAGATCACGGCGACGCGGCAGGACGTCGCGGCAGGCGGCCCGGCCGCCAATGCCGCGGTCACGGCGGCCGCGTGCGGGGCGCGGGCGGTGCTGGTCAGTGCGCTCGGCGCCGGGCCCGTCGCCCAGGCGGCGCGCGCCGACCTCGACGACGCCGAGGTGCAGGTGCACGACGTCGCCGGGCCGGACGAGGGGTTCCCCCTCGCCGTGTCCGCCGTGCTGGTCGACGAGGCGACGGGGGAGCGGTCGGTGGTCTCCGCCGACGCGGCGCTCGCCGTCGCGCCGGCACCGTCGCCCGGCGCGCTCGACGCCCTGCCGCGGCCCGACGTCGTCCTGCTCGACGGCCATCACCCCGCGATCGCGCGGGCCGTGCTGGACTTCGTCGAGGGGCTGCGGCCGCGGCCGCAGGTGGTGCTCGACGGCGGGCGGTGGCGGCCGGTGTTCGCGGAGCTGCTGCCCGCGGCGGACGTCGCCGCGCTCAGCGCGGACTTCACCGTGCCGGCCGACGTCGCGCCCGGCGCGGCCGACGCCGCGCACGGCGCGCTGCTGCTCGGGGCACGGTCCGTGGTGGTCACGCACGGCGGCGACCCGGTGACCTGGGCCCTGGCGCGCCGTCGCGACGACGGCGCCGTCGAGGCCGGCGAGCGCGGCACCGTGCCCGTGCCGCCGGTCGACGTGCGGGACTCCCTCGGCGCGGGCGACGCGTTCCACGGCGCGCTGGCCGTGGCCCTCGCCCGCGGGGCCGGCCTGCAGGACGCCTGTGCCACGGCGGTGAGCGTCGCGGGCGCCCGGGTGGGGAAGGTCGGGCCGCGCGCCTGGCTCGCGCACCTCCCCGAGCGGTCCCAGCCGCACGGCGGTACGGCCCGGCCCGCGTCGGACAGCTCCCGGGGTGACGGGTGACGGCGGTCGCGGCGACGACGGCGGAGCTCGTGGCCCGCGCCCGACGGCTGGCGGCGGGGGGCGAGCGCCGGATCCTCGGGATCGTCGGACCACCCGGGGCCGGCAAGTCGACGCTCGCTCGCGCCCTCGTGGAGGCGCTCGGGCCGGCGCTCGCCGTCGAGGTCGGGATGGACGGCTACCACCTGTCGAACGCCGTCCTCGCCGACCTCGGGCGCGGCAGCCGCAAGGGCGCGATCGACACCTTCGACGACGCCGGGTACGCGGCCCTGATCGGCCGCCTCGCGGACGCGCGGCCGGGCGACCCGCCCGTCTATGCGCCGGTGTTCCGCCGCGAGCTCGAGGAGCCCGTCGCGGCGGGGGCGGCCGTGCCCGGCGACGTGCCGCTGGTCGTGACGGAGGGCAACTACCTGCTCGCGCCGTCCGGGGCCTGGCCTGCGGCGCGGGCCCGGATGGCGGAGGTCTGGTACCTCGACGTGCCCGACGAGGTGCGCCTCACCCGCCTCGAGGAGCGGCACCACGCGTTCGGCAAGAGCCGCGACGACGCCCGCCGCTGGGCGCACGGCTCCGACCAGGCGAACGCGGAGCTGATCGAGGCGACGCGCGACCGCGCGGACGTCGTCGTCCGCTGGTCCTCCCGCCCCGCTGGTTGAGCCTGTCGAAACCTCGTGAGCCGCTCGTCACCGGGTTTCGACAGGCTCAACCAGCGGGATGGGGTTTCGACAAGCTCCACCAGCGATCTCAGAGGGCGCGGCGCGCGGCCTCGATGAGCGGGCGGATGCGGTAGGGGATCAGCTCGCCCATGGACAGGGACGTCTCGGTGCGCTCGACGCCGTCGATGGCGAGGATGGCGGCGTCGATGCGGAACAGGTGGTCGGTGTCCCGGCACACGACGTGCACGCGCAGGTCGGCGGCGCCGCTGTGCCCGTACGCCTGCACGACCTCGGGGATCCCGGCCAGCCGGTCGACGATGGCGGGCAGCTCGCGCTGCCGCACGGTGACCTCGAGGAACGCCGTCAGCGGGTGCCCGAGCGCGGCGGGGTTGATGCGCCGGTCGAAGGCGAGGAAGGCGCCCGACTCCTCGAGCCGGGTCAGCCGCGCGTGCACGGTGTTCCGGGACAGGCGCAGGCGCTCCGCGAGGGCGGCGATCGTGGCCCGCGGGTCGTCGGCGAGGGCCGTCAGGAGGCTCAGGTCCACGTCGTCGTAGCTGCGCACATCGACCAGCGTAACGGGGGCGGGCTGAGCACTCTGCGCAACGTGTCGCGGGGTGGTGGTCCCACTCTGTGAGCGGCGTTACGTTCGCGGTATCCGGCGCTCGACGAGGAGCATCCGGCGACACGCGAGGTGAGGCGACGATGCCCAGCACCATGGGTTCGACGTCCCGCGACGACCTGTCACGAGCGGGCGGAGCGCGGACGGAGACGGCGTCCGGTACGACGGACGGAACGACGGCAGGAAGCACGAACGGCAGCACGACGGCGGGCACGCAGGGCGCGACGCCGGGCGACGTCCCGGTCCGGCTGCTCGACGAGAAGGGCGTGCGGCACCCCGACCCGGCGCTCGACCGCTGGTTGACGGACGTCGACGCGGGCACGGACGAGGCCCGGGCGGCGCTGCTGACGCTGTACGAGGACATGGTCGTCGCGCGGCGCATCGACGCCGAGGCGACGGCGCTGCAGCGGCAGGGCGAGCTCGCGCTGTGGCCGCCGCTGCAGGGCCAGGAGGCAGCCCAGGTGGGTTCGGCCGCGGCGCTGCGCGCCGACGACTTCGTCTTCTCCAGCTACCGGGAGCACGCCGTCGCCCGCAAGCGCGGCGTGACCCCCGTGGACCTGCTGCGCGTGTGGCGCGGCATCACGGCGTCGGGCTGGGACCCGTACGCGGTGGGCATGGCGACGCCGCAGGTCATCATCGGCGCCCAGGCGCTGCACGGCGTGGGCTATGCGCTGGGGATCCAGGCCGACGTCGGGCGCGGCGCCGTCGAGGTGGGCGACGACGGCACGGCCGCCGTGGTGGCGTACGTCGGCGACGGCGCGATGAGCCAGGGCGACGTCAACGAGGCGTTCGTCTTCGCGGCCACCTGGCAGGTGCCGCTGGTGCTGTTCTGCCAGAACAACCAGTGGGCGATCTCGGAGCCGGTGTCGCTCCAGGCCACGGTGCCGCTGGTCCGCCGGGCCGCGGGCTTCGGCGTGCCGGGCGTGCGGGTGGACGGCAACGACGTGCTCGCCGTGCTCGCCGTGACGCGCGAGGCGCTGCACCGGGCGCGCGCCGGCGGCGGCCCCACCTTCGTCGAGGCCGTCACCTACCGCATGGGCCCGCACACCACCGCCGACGACCCGACCCGCTACCGCGACGCCGCCGAGCTGGACGAGTGGGCCGAGCGCGACCCCGTCGCCCGGCTCGCCGCGTACCTGCGGGCGGGCGGGCTGCTCGGCGAGGACGACGAGGCGCGGGTGCGTGCGGCGGCCGACGCGGTCGCCGCCGAGCTGCGGGCCGGCGTCGTCGCCCTGGAGGACCCGCCTCCGCTGAGCGTCTTCGACCATGTGTTCGCCGAGCCCCACCCGACGGTGGCGGCCGAGCGCGCCGAGCACGCGGCGTACCTGGCGGGGTTCGACGACATGGGCGACACCGACAGCACCACGGGCGCCGAGGGGGCCGACCGATGACCACCCAGACGCTGACCGTCGCCAAGGCGCTCGGCGCCGGCCTGCGCCGCGCGCTGACCGACGACCCGACCGTCATGGTGCTCGGCGAGGACATCGGCCGCCTCGGCGGCGTGTACCGCGTGACCGACGGGCTGCAGGCCGAGTTCGGCCCGCGCCGCGTGGTGGACACGCCGCTGGCGGAGTCCGGCATCCTCGGCACCGCGGTCGGTCTGGCGTACCGCGGCTACCGGCCGGTCGTGGAGATCCAGTTCGACGGGTTCGTGTACGTGGCGTTCGACCAGATCGTCAGCCAGCTCGCCAAGATGCACGCCCGGACGAACGGCGCCGTGCGGCTGCCCGTGACGATCCGCATCCCCGTGGCCGGCGGCATCGGCGCGGCCGAGCACCACTCCGAGTCGCCGGAGGCGTACTTCGTGCACACGGCCGGGCTGCGCGTGGTGTCGGTGTCGAACCCGCAGGACGCCTCGACGGTGCTGCGGCAGGCCATCGCCTGCGACGACCCGGTCGTGTTCTTCGAGCCCAAGCGGCTCTACCACGTCAAGGGGGAGGTGGACCCGGACGTGGCGCTCGACGCCGCGCCGCCGATGGCCGCCGCTCGGGTGGTCCGGCCGGGCGACGACGTCACGCTCGTGACGTTCGGCTCGCACGTCGCGACGGCGCTCGACGCCGCGACGGCGGCGTCCGACGAGGGCGTCTCGATCGAGGTGATCGACCTGCGCTCGCTGTCCCCGATCGACCACGACACGATCGCCGCGTCCGTGCGCCGCACCGGACGGCTCGTCGTGCTGCACGAGGGGCCGAGGCAGGCCGGCGTGGGCGCCGAGATCGCGACGTCGGTCACCGAGCGCTGCTTCGACTTCCTCGAGGCGCCGCCCGTCCGCGTCACCGGGTACGACATCCCGTACCCGCCCGCCAAGCTCGAGGGCAACCAGGTGCCCGACCTGGACCGCGTCCTCGTCGGCGTCGATCGCGTGCTCGGCCGGGTGCCGGCGTCGGGCGCCGGCGTGGAGGTGGGAGCGTGATGGCGACGCGCGAGTTCCGGCTCCCCGACCTCGGCGAGGGGCTGACCGAGTCCGAGGTCGTCGAGTGGCGCGTGGCCGTCGGCGACGCCGTCGAGCTCAACCAGGTGATCGCCGAGGTGGAGACCGCCAAGGCGCTGGTCGAGCTGCCGTCGCCGGTCGCCGGCGTCGTGCGGGTGCTGCACGCCGAGGAGGGACAGACCGTCGAGGTCGGCGAGCCGCTGGTCACCTTCGACCTGTCAGGACCAGGAGAACCAGGACCCGCTCCTGGCCCTGACAACTCCGGGGCGTCAGAGTCGTCAGGACCAGGAGAACCAGAACCTGCTCCTGGTCCTGACAACTCGGCGGGGGAGGACAGCCCGGAGCCGAACCTCGTCGGGTACGGCGCGCGGCCCGCGCGCACGGGTCGCCCGGCGCGACGGAGGCGCCGGGACGTCCCGGTCGCCACCGTCCCCTCAGCGACCGCGACGACGTCGGCCTCGGCGTCGTCCCGGAACGGCGTCGCGTCCACCCCGACGGACGGGCGCGAGCGGCCGCGCTCGACGCCGGTCGTGCGGGCGCTGGCGCGGCAGCGCGGCATCGACCTGGCCACGCTCACGGGCACCGGCCCGCACGGGCGGATCACGCGCGAGGACGTCGAGGCGGCGTCGTCGGGCACGACGGCGCCCGCCACGGCGGCGGGCACAGCGGCGGACGGCGAGACCCGGACGCCGGTGCGCAGCGTCCGCAAGCGCACGGCGGCGGCGATGGTCGCGAGCGCGGCGGCGCCGCAGGCGTCGGTGTTCCTCACCGTGGACGTCACGGCGAGCATGGAGCTGCTGGCGCGCCTCAAGACGCACCCGATGGCGGGCGGGCAGCGGATCACCGTGCTGGCGCTGGTGGCGCGCGCCGTCCTCGCGCTGCTGCCGCAGCACCCGGCGCTCACGAGCCGCTGGGTGGACCTGCCGGGCGGCGAGGCGGAGATCGTCCGTCCCGCGCACGTGAACCTCGGCATCGCCGTCGCGACCGACCGGGGCCTGGTCGTGCCGCACGTCCCCGCCGCGGACACGCTGTCCCTCACCGGGCTGGCCGCCGCGCTGACGGACCTGACGACGACGGCGCGGGCCGGCCGGACCGCGCCCGAGCGGCTCGTGAACGGCACGCTGACGATCACCAACATCGGCGTCTTCGGGGTGGACGCGGGCACGCCGATCCTCAACCCGGGCGAGCCGGCGATCCTCGGCCTCGGGCAGGTCGCCCGGCGCCCCTGGGAGCACGACGGCGAGGTGGCGCTGCGGCAGGTGACGACGCTCAGCCTGACGTTCGACCACCGCGTGGTGGACGGCGAGCAGGGCGCCCGGTTCCTCGCCGACCTCGGGGCGGTGCTCGCCGACCCGGCGCTCGCGATCCTCACCTCGCCGGTCTCGCTGGTCGAGCCTGTCGAGACCACGGCCACCCCAGTCTCGACGGGCTCGACCAGCGATGGGGAGGCCCCGTGACCACCCTGACCAGCGCGGTCGACCCCCGCACCGACGCGGCCCGCGCCAACGACGCGGCCCAGCGGGCGCTCGCGGACCGCCTGCGCGAGCGCACCGCCACGGCCGCCGTCGGCGGGACCCAGCGTGCCCGCGACCAGCACACGTCGCGCGGCAAGCTGCTGCCGCGCGACCGCGTGGCGCGGCTGCTCGACGAGGGCAGCCCGTTCCTCGAGGTCGCGCCGCTCGCGGCGTACGGGATCGACGCCGACCGTGCCGGTGAGCGTGGCGAGCCGGGCGAGTGGCCGGGCGCGGGCGTCATCGCCGGCATCGGGCTGGTGAGCGGGCGGCAGGTGATGGTGGTCTGCAACGACGCGACCGTCAAGGGCGGCACCTACCACCCGCTCACCGTGAAGAAGCACCTGCGGGCGCAGGAGATCGCGCTGGAGAACCGGCTGCCCTGCGTCTACCTCGTGGACTCGGGCGGCGCGTTCCTGCCGCGGCAGGACGAGGTGTTCCCCGACCGGGACCACTTCGGCCGGATCTTCTACCACCAGGCGAAGCTGTCGGCGGCGCGCATCCCGCAGATCTCCGCGGTGCTCGGCTCGTGCACGGCGGGCGGCGCGTACGTGCCGGCGATGAGCGACGAGACGGTCATCGTGCGGGGCCAGGGCACGATCTTCCTCGGCGGGCCGCCGCTGGTGAAGGCGGCGATCGGCGAGGACGTGACGGCCGAGGAGCTGGGCGGCGGGGAGCTGCACGCGCAGCGCTCCGGCGTCGTCGACCACCTCGCCGAGGACGACGAGCACGCGCTCGACCTCGTGCGCGACATCGTCGCCACCCTGCCGCCCGACCCGGAGCCGGCGTGGGAGGTCGCGCCGTCGCGCGAGCCCGTCGTCGACCCCGACGAGCTGTACGCCGTCGTACCAGCAGACGTGCAGCAGCCGTACGACCCGCGCGAGGTGATCGCCCGCATCGTCGACGGCAGCGAGCTGCACGAGTTCAAGCCCGAGTACGGCACCACGCTCGTCACGGGTTTCGCGCGCATCCACGGCCACCCGGTGGGGGTGCTGGCCAACGCGGGCGTGCTGTTCCGCGAGTCGGCGCTCAAGGGTGCGCACTTCGTGGAGCTCTGCGACCAGCGGGGGATCCCGCTGGTGTTCCTGCAGAACATCTCGGGGTTCATGGTCGGGCGCGACGCCGAGGCCGGCGGCATCGCCAAGGACGGCGCCAAGATGGTCACGGCCGTCGCGACCACCCGGGTGCCCAAGCTGACCGTCATCGTGGGCGGGTCGTTCGGCGCCGGGAACTACGCCATGTGCGGGAGGGCGTACTCGCCGCGGTTCCTGTGGTCGTGGCCCGGGTCGCGCATCTCCGTGATGGGCGGAGCGCAGGCGTCGTCGGTGCTCGCCACCGTGAAGCGCGACCAGCTCGCCCGCCGCGGCGAGGAGTGGGACGCGGGCGAGGAGGAGGCGTTCCGCGACGGTATCCGCGAGAGCTACGAGGCCGCCGGCGACCCGTACCACGCGACCTCGCGCCTGTGGGACGACGGCATCGTCGACCCGCCCGACACCCGCCGCCTGCTCGGCCTGGCGCTGGGCGTCGTCGCCCGCACGCCCCTGCCCGGCGCGGCGTCCACCGACACCGAGCCCCGCTTCGGGCTCTTCCGGATGTGAGCGCCATGACGACGCCATCGACCACCAGGCCGTTCGCCACCGTGCTCGTGGCCAACCGCGGCGAGATCGCCTGCCGCGTGATCGGCACGCTGCGCCGGCTGGGCATCCGGTCGGTCGCCGTGCACTCCGACGCGGACGCCGACGCCCGGCACGTGCGGGAGGCGGACCTCGCGGTGCGGATCGGCCCCGCGCCCGCGGCGCAGAGCTACCTGGACGTCGAGGCCGTCGTCGCGGCGGCCGTCGCGACCGGCGCCGACGCGATCCACCCGGGCTACGGCTTCCTGTCGGAGAACCCCGCGCTCGCCCGGGCGTGCGAGCGCGCCGGGATCGTCTTCGTCGGGCCGTCGGTCGAGGCGCTGGAGACGATGGCGGACAAGGCCGCGGCCAAGCGCCTCGTCGCCTCCCACGACGTGCCGGTGCTCCCCGGCACGCTCGACGACGGGATGGACGACGACGCCCTGGTCGCCGCGGCCGACGACGTCGGGTTCCCGCTCCTGGTCAAGCCGGTGGCGGGCGGCGGCGGCAAGGGCATGGAGGTCGTGCGTGCGGCGGGCGAGCTGCCCGGCGCGCTGGCGTCGGCCCGGCGCGTGGCGGGGGCGTCGTTCGGCGACGACGGGCTGCTGCTCGAGCGGCTCGTCGAGCGGCCGCGGCACATCGAGGTGCAGGTGCTGGCCGACACCCACGGCGGCGTCGTGCACCTGGGCGAGCGCGAGTGCACCCTGCAGCGCCGCCACCAGAAGGTGGTGGAGGAGGCGCCGTCGCCCGCCGTCGACGACGCGACCCGGGCGCGGCTGGGCGAGGCCGCCTGCGCCGTGGCGCGGTCGGTGGGGTACGTCGGCGCGGGCACCGTGGAGTTCCTCGCGCCCGGCGATGACCCCGGCACCTTCTGGTTCATCGAGATGAACACGCGCCTGCAGGTGGAGCACCCCGTGACCGAGCTGGTCACCGGCCTGGACCTCGTGGAGCAGCAGCTGCGCGTCGCGGCGGGGGAGCGGCTCGCGATCGGGCAGGACGACGTCCGGCTGGACGGGCACGCCGTCGAGGCCCGGCTGTACGCGGAGACGCCCGCGCGCGGGTTCCTCCCCGCCGCCGGGCAGGTGCTCGCCTATGACGACGCGGGCGTGCCCGCCGGCCCGGGGGCCACGCCGCTGCGCCTCGACAGCGGCCTGCTGCCGGGCAGCGACGTGACCGGCGACTACGACCCGATGCTCGCCAAGGCCGTGGCCTGGGCGCCCACCCGGGCCGAGGCGATCGCGCGGCTCGACGGCCTGCTGGCCGACGTCGTCGTGCTGGGCGTCGAGACCAACGCCGGCTTCCTGCGCGACCTGCTGGCCGACGACGACGTGCGCGCCGGCCGCCTCGACACGGGGCTGATCGACCGCTTCGTCTCCCGGTCGCTGGTCGCGCCTGTCGAGACCGTCCGGTCGGTCGAGACGGTGGCGGCCGCGCTGCTGATGCTCCCGCCGGACGGCGGTGCCGGAGGCCCGTGGGCCGCCGCCGACGGCTGGCGGCTGAACGCCCCGCCCGCGCCGCGCCGCTCGGTGCTCGTGGACACGACGGGCACGGAGCACGCCGTCGCCGTCACCGGGACGCCCGACGACGCCGTCGTCACGGTCGACGACGGCGAACCAGTCCGTGCCTCCCTGCGGCCGGCCGACGGCCGCCGCCTGCTCACCGTCGGCGGCATCACCCGGCTCCTGGTCGCCGCTGTGAGCGGAGGACACGCCCACGACACGCCGACCGAGCGGGCCAACCGCCCGCTCACAGCGACACCGACGGTGGTGTGGACGCACCTCGACGGGCGGACGTCGTCGTTCACGGTGCTCGACCGGGCGGCGCTGGCTGCACGACGGCGCGAGGCCCGCGCGCTCACCGGCGGCGAGGACGGCGCGGCGCAGGCCGCCCCGGTGCGCGTCGCGATGCCCGGCACGGTGTCCGCCGTGCCGGTCGCGGACGGCGACGTGGTCGCCGCCGGCCAGCCCGTCGTCGTCGTCGAGGCGATGAAGATGGAGCACCCGCTGCTCGCGCCCGTCGGCGGCGTCGTGCGGCTCGACGTGCGACCGGGCGACCAGGTGCGCCTCGACCAGGTGGTCGCCGTCGTCGACCCCTCCGAGACCGGTCCGAAGGACCCACCCGCCGACCCACCCGAGGACCACGCTCCCGCGCCGGCAGACCCCGCCGTCGCGGCAGCACACTCCACCACCCGAGGAGCGTCATGATCAGCGAGACCCAGTCGACCGTGCTCACCGACGAGCAGCGCAAGCTCAGCCAGGTGGTGCGCGAGTTCGCCGACCAGGTGGTGGCACCCGCCGCCTACCAGTACGACACGGAGCGGCGCCTGCCGGTCGAGATCATCGCCCAGATGGGCGAGCTCGGGCTGTTCGGACTGCCGTTCCCGGTGGACGTGGGCGGGCAGGGCAAGGACTACGTCTCGCTGTGCCTCGCGGTCGAGGCGCTCGCGCGCGTGGACCAGTCGATCGCCGTGACGCTCGAGGCGGGCGTCGGGCTGGGCATCATGCCGATCTTCCGGCACGGCACGGACGAGCAGAAGCAGCGCTGGCTGCCCGACCTGGTGAGCGGGCGCGCGCTGGCGGCCTTCGGCCTCACGGAGGCGGGGGCCGGGTCCGACGCCGGCGCCACGCGCACCACGGCGCGCCGGGACGAGAGCACCGGCGAGTGGGTGATCGACGGGTCCAAGCAGTTCATCACCAACTCCGGCACGCCGATCACCAGCGTCATCACGGTCACCGCGGTGACCGGGGAGCGCACCGGCGACGACGGCGTCGTCCACAAGGAGCTGTCGTCGTTCCTCGTGCCGTCGGGCACGCCCGGCCTGACCGTGGAGCCCGCCTACGACAAGGTCGGGTGGCACACCTCCGACACCCACCCGCTGACGCTCGACGGCGTCCGCGTCCCGGCGGGGAACCTGCTGGGCGAGCAGGGCCGCGGGTTCGCGAACTTCCTGCGCGCGCTCGACGAGGGGCGCATCGCCTTCGCCGCGCTCGCGACCGGTGCGGCGCAGGGCTGCCTCGAGGAGGCGCTGCGCTACGCGAAGGAGCGCCGGGTCTTCGGCCACGCGATCGGCGGCAACCAGCACATCGCGTTCACGCTGGCCCGCATGCAGGCCCGGGTGCACTCGGCGCGGCTGTGCTGGCTGGACGCGGCGCTGAAGCAGACCCGCGGCAAGCCGTTCAAGGCGGAGGCGTCGGTGGCGAAGCTCGTGGGCGGCGAGGCCGCGATGGCGAACGCGCGCGACGCGTCGCAGATCTTCGGCGGCTACGGCTTCCTCAACGAGAACGCCGTGGCGCGGCACTACCGCGACTCGAAGATCCTCGAGGTCGGCGAGGGCACCACCGAGGTGCAGCTCATGATCCTCGCCCGCGACCTGGGGCTGGCGTCGTGAGCCCCGGCGGTTCGGCACGAGCGAGGGAGGGCGTCATGCGTGACGAGGTGCAGCGCGGCCTGTACTACGACGAGCTGGAGCCGGACGTGCGCTACGTGCACCGGCCGGGGCGCACGATGACGGAGGCGGACAACACGCTGTTCACGTCCGTCACGATGAACCCGCAGGGGCTGCACCTGGACGCGGCGTGGGCGGCGACCCAGCCGTTCGGCCGCCCCCTGGTGAACTCGATGCTCACGCTGGCCACGCTGGTGGGGCTGTCGGTGGCGCACCTGACCCGCGGCACGCTCGTGGCGAACCTCGGCTTCTCGGAGGTGGCGTTCCCGCACCCGATGTTCCACGGCGACACGCTGTACGCGGAGACGACGGTGACCGAACGGCGCCTGTCGCGCTCGCGGCCCGGCACGGGCGTCGTGACGGCGGAGCACGTGGGCCGCAACCAGGACGGCGACGTCGTGGCCCGTGCCGTGCGGACCATGCTGATGTGGACGCGGGAGGGGCACGAGGAGCACGAGCACAAGAACGCGACCGAGCACGGCGGGGGCGTGCTGTGAACCCCGCCCCCTTCGCCCTCGGCCCGGCGCTGCTGTTCTGCCCGGCCGACCGGCCCGACCGGTACGCCAAGGCCCTGGACCGCGCCGACGCGGCGATCCTCGACCTCGAGGACGCCGTCGCGCCCGGTCGCAAGGAGGCCGCCCGGGCGGCGCTGGCGGAGACGCTGCTCGACCCCGAGCGGGTGATCGTGCGGGTCAACGCGGTCGGCACCCCCGACCACGACGCCGACCTCGCCGCCCTCGCCCGCACGCCGTACCGCACCGTGATGCTGCCGAAGGCGGACGGGCGCTTCGTCGGCCCGCTGCTCGCGCCGGACGGCGGCCCGTACGCCGTCGTCGCGCTGTGCGAGACGGCCGCGGGCGTGCTCGCCGCGCCCGCGCTCGCCGCCCGGCCCGACGTCGTCGCCCTCGCGTGGGGCGCCGAGGACCTGGTGGCGTCGCTGCACGGCACGTCCAGCCGCCGGCCCGACGGCGGCTACCGCGACGTCGCCCGGCACGCGCGGTCCGCCGTCCTGCTCGCGGCCGGGGCGGCCGGCAAGGCGGCGATCGACGCCGTGCACCTGGAGCTCGACGACCTCGAGGGTCTGCGGGACGAGGCGCGGGACGCCGCGGCCAGCGGGTTCGTCGCGTCGCTGTGCGTGCACCCGAGCCACGTCGCCGTCGTGCGCGCCGCGTTCGCGCCGTCGGAGGCCGAGGTGGAGCGGGCGCGCGAGGTGCTGGCGGCCGCCGCCGGGCGGGCCGAGGCGCTCGCCGACCTGCCCGCCGGACGCTCGGCCGACTCCGGCGTGCTCACCGTAGGCGGCCAGATGGTGGACGCCCCGCTGCTGCGGCACGCCGAGGCCGTGCTGCGCCGGGCGGAGCAAGCAGGGCAGGGCGCGGAAGGCACTCCCGACGGCACCGCCGTCGGACGTACGGTCGAGGAGAACGGGGGACGACGATGACGAGGACCACCGACAGGCGGCAGCCCGGCGCCGTGGCCGCGCTGGACGGCCTGCTGCGCGACGGCATGACCATCGCCGTCGGCGGGTTCGGCCTGAGCGGCAACCCGAACGACCTCATCGAGGCGGTGCGCGACTCGGGCGTCAAGGACCTGACGATCGTGTCCAACAACATGGGCGTGGACGGCAAGGGGCTCGGCATCCTGCTGGAGAACGACCAGGTGCGGCGGGTGCTCGCGTCGTACGTGGGGGAGAACAAGCTGTTCGCGCAGCAGTACCTGGACGGCGTGCTCGAGGTCGAGTTCGTGCCGCAGGGCACGCTCGCCGAGCGGCTGCGGGCCGGCGGTGCGGGCATCCCGGCGTTCTACACGCCGACGGGCGTCGGCACCCCCGTCGCCGAGGGCAAGCCCGTGGACGAGATCGACGGCCGCCGGTACGTGCTGGAGCGAGCCATCGTGGCCGACCTGTCGCTGGTGCACGCGCGGCGCGCGGACCGGTTCGGCAACCTCGTCTACCGGTACACCGCCCGCAACTTCAACCCGGTCGTCGCCACGGCGGGCCGGGTGACCGTCGTGGAGGCGGAGGAGATCACCGACGAGCCGATCGACCCGGACGTCGTCGTGACGCCCGGCATCTACACCCACCGCCTCGTGCTGGCGCGCGAGCGGGTCAAGGACATCGAGCAGCGCACGGTGCGGCCGGCTCCGGTGGTTGAGCCCGTCGAGCCCGCGAACCGGGTTTCGACAGGCTCAACCAGCGATCACGAGGGAGGTGCGGCATGACCTGGACGCGCGACGAGATGGCGGCCGTGGCGGCGCAGGAGCTGCGCGACGGCGACTACGTCAACCTCGGCATCGGCATCCCGACCCTGGTGGCGAACCACCTGCCGCCCGGTGTCGGCATCACGCTCCAGAGCGAGAACGGGCTGCTCGGCATCGGGCCGTTCCCCGTCGAGGGCAGCGAGGACGCCGATCTCATCAACGCGGGCAAGCAGACGGTCACCGCCGTCCCGGGGGCGAGCTTCTTCGACGCGGCGGACTCGTTCGCCATGATCCGCGGCGGCCACGTCGACATCGCGATCCTGGGCGCGCTGCAGGTGTCGGCCACCGGCGACCTGGCGAGCTGGACCGTGCCCGGCAAGCTCGTCAAGGGCATGGGCGGCGCGATGGACCTCGTGGTCGGCGCGCGACGCATCGTCGCGCTCATGGACCACGTCGCCCGCGACGGGTCGCCCAAGCTGCGCCGGCGCTGCACCCTGCCGCTGACCGGCGAGGGCGTCGTCGACCGGATCGTCACCGACCGCGCGGTGCTCGACGTGACCGACCACGGCCTGGAGGCCGCGTTCGTGCTGCGCCGGCTCGCGCCCGGGGTGACCGTCGACGAGGTGCGCGACGCCACCGAGGCGGAGATCGTCGTCCCGCTGGTCGAGCCTGTCGAGACCCGGGTCTCGACAGGCTCGACCAGCGAGCAGAGAGAGGAGCAGCCATGACCGTGATCGCGGGGTACCGGCGCACGCCGTTCGTGCGCTCGAACGGGGCGTTCGCGAACGTCCCGGCGACGGCGCTGGGCGCGCACGCCCTGGCGGCGGCGCTCGCGGCGGCGGGCGTCGAACCGGGGGAGGTGGACGTCGTCGTCGGTGGGCAGGTGCTGCAGGGCGGCGCCGGGCAGAACCCGGCCCGGCAGGCGGGCGTCGGCGCGGGGGTCCCGATGACCGTGCCGGCCGTCACGCTCAACGCCGTCTGCCTCTCCGGGGCGGAGGCCGTGGTGCAGGCGCACCGGCTGATCGCCGGCGGCGAGGCGGAGATCGTCGCGGTGGTCGGCATGGAGTCGATGACGCTGGCCCCGCACGCCTGGGTCGGCTCGCGCGCGGGCCAGAAGTTCGGCCCGGTCGAGCTGATCGACACGATGGCGCACGACGGGCTGACCGACGCGTTCGAGCACGACTCGATGGGGCTCAGCACCGAGCGGCACGGCGAGGAGATGGCCGCCGCGGCCTGGAACACGCGCGAGGCGCAGGACGCGCTGGCCGTCGCGTCGCACACGCGCGCGGCCAAGGCGGCGGACCTGCTCGCCGCGGAGATCGCGCCCTACGACGTCCCCGGCCGGCGCGGCACCGTCCGCGTCGAGGCCGACGACGGCGTGCGGCCGGACTCCACGCTCGACGGGCTCGCCCGGCTGCGGCCGGCGTTCCGCGAGGACGGCACCATCACCGCGGGGAACGCGTCGCAGATCTCCGACGGCGCGGCGGCGCTGGTGCTCGTGTCCGACGACGTGGCCGCCGCGCGCGGGCTGACCGGCGTGCGTGTGCGCTCGCACGCGCTGGTCGCGGGGCCGGACGTGGGCCTGCACGCCCAGCCCGCGAACGCGATCGCCGCCGCCTGCGAGCGGGCCGGCGTCGCCCCGCGCGACCTCGGCGCCGTCGAGATCAACGAGGCCTTCGCCGCGGTGGTGCTCGCGTCGGTGGACATGCTCGGCCTGGACCCGGAGTTGGTGAACGCGCACGGCGGCGCCATCGCGCTGGGGCACCCGATCGGGGCGTCCGGCGCGCGGGTCGTGGGGCACCTGGCCCGGCGGCTGGAGCTGCTCGGCGCCGGGTCGGTGGGCGTCGCGGCCCTGTGCGGCGGCGGCGGCCAGGGGTCGGCGGTGCTGCTGGAGGCCCCCGCTGGTTGAGCCTGTCGAAACCTGACGCCGCTGGTTGAGCCTGTCGAAACCTGACGCCGCTGGTTGAGCCTGTCGAAACCCTGCGAGGGGTCTCGACAGGCTCGACCGACGGTCACTGTGCGACAGCGACAGTCACGAGGACGAACGCGGCGACGATGAGCGCGAGGCGCACGAGGTGCAGCCGGTCCCACCGGGTCGACTGCTCGCGGTGGTCGTCGGGGGCGGTCTCGGGTGTCCAGGTCTTCGACCGGTCGGCGATCGGCACCAGCAGCGTGACGGACAGGACCACGCTGGCGAGCAGCAGCCCGACGGCGGTCCACGCCAGGGTGGCGGCGCCCGGCACCACGAGCGCGGCGGCGGCGACCAGCAGCGTGGAGCCGATGTACCAGAACGGCATCAGGCGGCCGAGCATCCTGGCGCCGTGCGAGCGGGCGAGCACCCTGGCGTCCTCCGGCAGCGCGTCGGTGATCGGGTTGATCACGAACGCGACGGACAGCTCCACCCCCACCATCAGTCCGGTGACGACGACGGCGACGATCGGCAACCACTCCATGACAGCCTCTTCCCTCGACGGAATCTAGCAACGCTAGGAAACGTACCAGTGATCTGCTAGCAGTGCTAGGGTCGGCGTCATGACCACACCCGCTGCAGCCCGCCGAGCCCGTCAGGTCGCCGAGCGCCGGGAGCGGATCGTCGCGGTGGCCCGAGCCCTCGCCGAGGAGCAGGGCTGGGAGGCCGTGACGATCCGTCGGCTCGCGGACGCGATCGAGTACAGCCAGCCCGTGCTCTACGGGCACTTCCCGCAGGGCCGCACCGAGATCGTCACCGCTGTCGCGATGGCGGGGTTCGAGGAGCTGGCCGTGGTGCTCTCGGCCGCGACGTCCGGGGAGGCAGGGACGGACGCCGAGCGCGTACGCGCGCTCGTGACGGCGTACCTCGACTTCGCCGCGCAGCATCCCGCCACCTACGACGCGATGTTCCTGCTGCCCGTGCTGATCCCGTTCGCCTCGGACGACACGCCGGAGGCCCTGCGTGCGGGCTTCGCGGCGATCGAGGGGGCGCTGACCGGCCTCGAGTCGCCGCCGCCCGACCCCGCGACCGCGGCCGAGGTTCTCTGGGGCGCGGTGCACGGCCTCGTCGCGCTGCACCGCGCGGGCCGCCTGTCGGCCGGGAACGACGAGCGCCGGGTGGACGAGCTCGTCCGCCTCGTCACCGCCGCCGTGGACTGAGCCCGTCGACACCCGGTGACCTGGACCCCGACCCGCTCGGTCGCCGGGCTCTGGCAGGATCGGGCCGTGACTTCCGCGACGACGCGCATCCTCATCCTCGCCGGCCGCGGCCGCCACGAGGACCCGTGGCACGACCACGCGGCCACCTCCCACCGGCTGGCGCTGGTGCTCTCGGGGCTGGACCTGGCGGCGGGCGCCCCCGACGTCGTCGTGCGGTCGACCTTTCCCGACGCCCTCGACGACCTGGACGACGTCGACCTGCTCGTCGTCAACGCGGGCACCCCGTGGCCTGGGTTCCGGGAGGCGGGGATCGGCCCCGACGACGCGGCGTGGGCGCCGTTCCACGCCCGCCTCGACGCGTGGGCCCGCGCGGGCGGGCGGATCCTCGCCGTGCACCAGGCGGCCAACGCCTTCGGCGACCACCCGGGGTGGGAGGAGGTGCTCGGCGGGCGCTGGGTGCCGGGGGAGTCGTACCACCCGCCCTTCGGCCCCGCGACGCTGGCGCTCGCGGCCGGGACGCACCCGATCACGGAGGGGCTCGGCGCCGTCGAGGTCGACGACGAGCGCTACTGCCACCTGCGCGTCGCACCGTCGTCCCAGGTGCTGGGCTGGGTGACCGACGACGACGGCGAGCGCCACCCCGCCGTCTGGGTCGCCGACGCCCACGGCGGCCGCACCGTGTACTCCGGGCTCGGGCACGACGTGCGCGCCTACGACTCGCCGGCGCATGCCGAGCTGCTCCGCCGCGCGGCCACCTGGCTGCTGGAGGGTTGACCGCGGAGTATCTTGACGTCGAGATACTCCGACGACGAGGAGACGACGTGCGGCTGCATCACGTGCAGGTGGCCTGCCCGCCGGGCGGCGAGGACGCGGCGCGCGCGTTCTACGGCGCGGGGCTGGGGCTGACCGAGGTGGCCAAGCCGCCGGAGCTGGCGGGCCGGGGCGGCTGCTGGTTCCGGGGGTTCGACGACGACGGCGCCGTGGTCGCCGAGATCCACGTGGGCGTGGAGGAGCCGTTCGTCCCGGCGCGCAAGGCGCACCCGGCCCTGGTGGTCGACGACGCCGCCGGCCTCGACACGACGGCGGACCGGCTCGAGGCGGCGGGCTTCGGCGTCGACCACTCGGAGCGCGAGACGTTCTCCGGGTACCTGAGGTTCCACACCCGCGACCGCGCGGGCAACCGCGTCGAGGTGCTCGCGCCTGCCTGACGGCTCGGGCGCCGGGCGCCCTACCCCTCCGTCTCCTGTAGCGGGTCCTCCGGGCGATGGCGTGCGATGACCTCGGCGGTCAGCTCCACCGCGAGAGGTTCCTCGGTCCAGAGGCTGAGCGCGGGGAGCACGGCGCGCACGTGAGCCGATCCGGGCGTCGCGCGTGTCCACTCGGAGCCGCCGATGGACACCGGCATGCGGGCGTATTCGCCCGGGTCGAGCGGGACCGCGGCGTCCTGGCTCCCGAAGAAGGCGAAGCCGAAGGACGTCCGCTCCTCCCCGGGGGACAACAGGAGCCCGGCCGCCACAACGAGTTCCCCTTCCCGCGGGGTCCAGCTGGCGGTGCCCACGTTGACGAGATCGACCGCGAGGTGCTCGATGTCGGGTCGTGTCGCCGACGGACCCGACCAGCGCAGGACCAGTCCGCGGGAACGCTCGGGGTCGCTCGGGAGCGCGGCGTCGCGAGGCGTCATGCGCCGAGCATCCCAGGCGCGCCGGGATGCGCAAACGGCCGCGGCGTCAGTTCTGGTTCGGCAGCGGGTGACCCTCCGAGGCCTGCACGACGACGATCCCCTGGCCCGTGAGCCCGAGCTGGTACGCCTCGCCCGAGCCGCGGCCGATGGCGGCGCCGAGCTTCGCCGTCTTGCGCACGGTGCTGGTGAGCGTCGTCGACCAGAGCACGACGCTCTGCATGTCGACGAACGTGGGCTCGTCGACCTCGAGCACGACGGGCGTGCCGTACGCGGTGACGGCGAGCGCGCCGGAGCCGGTGAACGTCGTGTTGAACAGCCCGCCGCTGAGCACCGACGCCCCCTGGACACGGTTGATGTCCCAGGTGAGCGTGCTCTCGAAGGCGAGGATGTTGCTGCCCGAGACGGTGACGCTCTCGTTCTCCAGGTACAGCACGAAAACCTCGTCGGCGTCCTGGGCGAGGAAGACGTCACCGCCGCCGGAGACCTTCATCAGCGACATGCCCTCGCCGGTGAACGCCTTCTTGAAGAGCTTGGTCATCCCGCCCGCGCCCTCGTAGGCGAAGTCGACGTCGCCCTGGTAGGCGATCATCGACCCCTGCTTGGCGTAGAAGAACCCGCCGGAACCGGCGAGGTCGACCTTGAGCATCCGCGGGTTGACGAGCTGGAAGCTGCCCGGCTCGCCCTGCGGCTCGGTGTGGTGGAAGAGGCTGCTGCGCATGGACGCCATCCTGCCGTCGCGCGGGGTCGCACACATCCGCCGGGAGGATGAGGGGCGTCCACCGATGGTCACCGGGCGAGCGCCCACCACTGGAGCAGCATGATGGTCTTGCCGTCCACGATGCGCCCGTCGCGGACCATCGTGAGGGCGTCGTCCAGGCCGAGCTCCACGACCTCGATGTCCTCGCCCTCGGCGGCCACCCCGCCACCGGGCCCGGTGCGGTCCCGCCCGGTGTAGGGCGCCGCGTAGAAGTGCACCCGCTCCGTGACCGACCCCGGGCTCATGTACGCGGTGAACACGTGCTCGACCGGCCCGACGATGACGCCCAGCTCCTCGGCGACCTCGCGACGGATCGCGGTCTCGGGGTCGTCGTCGTCCAGCAGGCCGGCAGCCGTCTCGAGCAGCATCCCGTCCGGGTGGTCGTTGACGTAGGCCGGGAACCGGAACTGGCGCGTGAGGAGCACGGTGGACCGTGCAGCATCGTGCAGAAGGATCGTCGCGCCGTCGCCGCGGTCGTAGGTCTCGCGCTGCAGGGTCTGCCAGCGCCCGTCGCGGCGGCGGTAGTCGAAGGTCGTGCGGCGCAGCACGTGCCAGCCGGTGGAGGTGAGCTCGACGTCCCGCACGACGACGCCCGGGTTGCGGTCCAGGCCCCGCCCCGCCCGGTCGAGCCCGGTCCGGCCGCGGTGGTCGGGGACGTCGACCCCGGGCCGCCCGCTCACCGGTCGTCCTGCCCGTCGTCCTGCCGGTCCTGCCTGGCGAGCCGCGGAACGTCGGCGACGTCGTAGTACACCGGGAGACCGCGGCTCGTGGCGATCGCGACGTCCTGGTCGGCCCCGGTCGACTCGCCCGGCAGCCGGAGCACGGCGTCGCAGTGCTGCAGCAGCCGCTGCGCCGTCGGGTAGAGCACGTCGTCGGCCAAGGTGTCGTCCAGGGTGGCTCCGGCCGAGCGCAGCACCGGCAGCGCCACCCACTCGCCGATCATGGGGACGTGGCCCGCCTCGAAGATCGGCCAGGCGGCCTCCTCGAGGCGCCGGAGGTTGGCCGCCATCGCGGCCGGGTCACCGCCGGTGCCCGATCGGTAGGGCCCGGCGATGAGGATGAGCAGTGGTCTCGTCATGAGCGTAGACTAAGCACAAACATGAAGAACTACGAAGAAACGAGATGACCATGCTGGCAGCCGAGAGGCGCGACCACCTCCTGGAGACCCTGCGCCGCGACGGCAAGATCGTCGCGAAGACGGCCGCGGCCGAGCTCGGCCTCTCGGAGGACAGCATCCGGCGCGACCTGCGGGAGCTCGCCGCCGAGGGGCTGTGCCAGCGGGTCTACGGCGGCGCGCTGCCGGTGTCCCCGGCGCTGGCCGACTACGACGGCCGCCGGCGGGTCGCGGTGGCCGGCAAGCAGCTCGTGGCCGCGGCCGCGGTGCGGCTGATCGACCCCGGCAGCACGGTGATCCTCGACGGCGGCACCACCGCGCTGGCGATCGCGTCAGGCCTGCCGGCCGACCTGCGGTGCACCGTGATCACGCACAGTCCGACCGTCGCGGCGGCGCTGGTCGAGCACCCCGTCGCGGAGGTCTTCGTCCTGGGCGGCCGGCTCTTCAAGCACTCCGCGGTGGCGAGCGGCGCCGCGGCTGTCGAGGCGGCGCAGCAGGTCTCGGCGGACGTGTTCTTCCTCGGCGTCACGGGCATCCACCCGGAGGCCGGGCTGACCACGGGTGACGCGGACGAGGCGGCCATGAAGCGGGCGCTGGCGTCCCGGGCCGCCGAGACCTACGTGCTGGGCTCGTCCGAGAAGGTGGGCGCCGCCTCGCCGTACCGGGTGATCGGCTTCGACGCCGTCGCCGGCGTGATCACCGACGCCGACCCGGGCTCCGACGTCGTGCGCCGGCTCGGTGAGCAGGTCCGCGTCGTCGAGGCTGGGCGGTGAACGACGTGCCCCTGGACTACCGCCACGTCGACGTCTTCGCCGACCGGCCGTTCACCGGCAACAGCCTCGCCGTCGTCCCCGGCGCCGCCGGCCTCACCGCGGCCCAGATGCTCGCGATCACCCAGGAGCTGCGGCACTTCGAGACCATCTTCCTGGGCGACACCGAGGACTCTGCCGAGGCCTCGCCCGACGTCGCCGCCCGGGTCTTCGACCTGTTCGAGGAGCTCGACTTCGCCGGCCACCCCGTCCTGGGCGCGGCCGCGGTCCTGCACGAGCGCGCGGGCGGCTCCGGCGCCCGGCGCTGGCGATTCCACCTGACCGCCAGGACGGTCGAGGTGACCACCCGGCCCAGCGCCGCCGGCTACCACGCCGAGCTCGACCAGGGCCCACCGGAGCTCCTCGGCACCGTGCCGGACGCGGACAGGGCCGAGATCGCCGCGGCCCTGAACCTGCCCGCCGGCGCGCTCGCTGACCTTCCCTTCGACGTCGTCTCCACCGGCCTGAGCTATCTCGTCGTCCCCGTCGTCGCCGGGCTGGCCGAGGCGCGGATCGTCCGCGACGACTTCGCCGACCTGGTCGGGCGGTTCGGCGCCCAGTTCGTCTACGTGCTCGATGTCGAGGCGCGGGAGGGCCGCACCTGGAACAACGACGGCGTCCTGGAGGACGTCGCGACCGGCAGTGCCGCCGGCTGCGTCGGCGCCTACCTGGCGCGGCACGGTGTCGTGCCCGCCGACGAGGCCTTCGTCCTGCACCAGGGCCGCTTCACCGGCCGCCCGAGCCGGCTCACCGTCCTGCCCCAGGGCCTCCCCGACGCGCTGCACAACGTCCGGGTCGGCGGCGACGTGAGCATGGTGGCCCGGGGGACCCTCGACGTCATCCCCGGGTGAGGTCAGGAGGCGCCGGAGAACCCCGCCTGTCGCCACGCCTCGTACACGACGATGGACGCGGCGTTGGTGAGGTTGAGCGACCGGCGTCCGGGCAGCATGGGGATCTTCACGCGGTCGGTGACGCGCGGGTGGTCCATCGCCTCCTCGGGCAGGCCGGTCGGCTCGGGGCCGAAGAGCAGGACGTCGCCGGGGCGGTAGGCGACGTCGGTGTACGTGGTCGTGGCGTGCGCGGTGAAGGCGAAGACTCGGGCGTCCGGCAGAGCGTCGAGCGCGGCGTCGAACGTCGGGTGCACGTCCATGACGGCCAGGTCGTGGTAGTCCAGTCCGGCGCGCTTGAGCTTCGCCTCCGACAGGTCGAAGCCCAGCGGCTCCACGAGGTGCAGGCGCGCGCCGGTCACGGCGGCGAGCCGGATCGCGGAGCCCGTGTTCCCGGGGATCCGCGGCTCGTAGTAGACGACGTGGGCGAACGGGGACGGCTGCTGGTCGGAGGGGAGCTGCTGGTCGGGCACGGGCCGATTCTCCCACCGGACGCGGAGTCGCTCTCACGCACGTGTTGCGCTCGCGTGACGGGCGGGTGACACCTCGCCGCACCCCCTGACGCGGCGGGGGTGTCGCCCCTAGGCTCACGTGATGGCGGAGATTCCGGCGGTGATGAAGGCGGTCCAGCTCGTCGGCCACGGAGGCCTCGACCGGCTGGTGTACCGCGACGACGTGCCCACGCCCGTGCCCGCGCCGGGCGAGGTGCTGATCGACGTGCACGCCTGCGGCATGAACAACACGGACGTGTGGGTCCGCGAGGGCGCGTACGGCACCGAGACCGATCCGGCGTCGGTCTCCTCCTGGAGACGCGGCAGTCCCACGCTCACCTTCCCCCGCATCCAGGGCGCGGACACGGTCGGCGTCGTCGCCGCGGTCGGCGACGGCGTGCCCGCCGACCGGGTCGGGGAGCGCGTTATGGTCGACTTCTCGCTGTACCACCGGCCCGAGGGCGACGACAGCCTGGCGGACATCGACTACATCGGCCACGGGCGCGACGGCGGCTACGCGGAGTACGTGACGGTGCCGGCGGAGAACGCCTACGAGATCACCGCGGACCTCGCCGACGCGGAGCTCGCGACCTTCTGCTGCGCCTACCTCACCGCGGAGCAGATGCTCGACCGGGCGCGGCTGTCCGCGGGGGAGCGGGTGCTCGTGACGGGCGCGTCCGGCGGGGTGGGCTCCGCGATCGTCCAGCTGGCGCGGGTGCGCGGCGCCGTCCCGTACGCGGTGACGAGCGCCGGCAAGGAGGACGCGCTGCGGGAGATCGGCGCGCAGGACGTCGTGCTGCGCGACGCCGGCGACCTCGTCGCCGAGGTGGCGCGCGTGGTGGACGGTCCGGTGGACGTCGTCGCAGACCTGGTCGCCGGCCCGATGTTCAACGACCTGCTCCGCATCCTGCGGCCCGAGGGCCGGTACACCACGGCGGGCGCCATCGGCGGGCCGGTCGTGCAGCTCGACCTGCGCACCATGTACCTCAAGCAGCTCGAGCTGCACGGCTCGTCGCAGGGCACGCGCACCGCGTTCCGGCGGCTGGTGCGGTACGTCTCCGACGGTGAGGTCCGCCCGCTCCTGGACCGCACGTTCCGGCTCTCCGAGCTGCGCGAGGCGCAGCGGGCGTTCCTGGCCAAGCAGTACGTCGGGAAGCTCGTCGTCGTGCCCGACCGGCACTGGGACCGCGTGGGGGCACCGTATGCGCAGCCGTGAGCGCACCCTCGAGCTGATCGACGCGCAGTCCGGCGGGGACGTCAGCCGGGTCGTGATGTCCGGCGTCGAGCCGCTGCCCGGGGCCACCGTGCTGGAGAAGGCGCGCTACCTCCAGCGGCAGGGCGACGGGCTGCGCCGCCTGCTGCTCTCCGAGCCCTACGGCGACCCGGCGATGTCGGTGGACCTCATCGTGGAGCCGAGCCATCCTCGGGCGCAGGCCGGCTACGTGATCATGGAGGCGATGGGGTACCCGCTGTACTCGGGCTCCAACACCATCTGCACGGCCACCGCACTGCTGCAGAGCGGGGCCATCCCGCTGCGCGAGGGCGACGGGCTGCAGGACGTGACGCTGGAGTCGCCCGCCGGCCTGGCCCGCGTGAGCGCCCGGGTGGTCGACGGCCGCGTCGTGTCCATCACGACGGAGGGCGAGCCGGCGTACGTCGCCGACGAGGCCCTGAGCGTCGAGGTGCCTTACCACGGCGACGTGCTGTTCGACCTGGTGTGGAGCGGCGCGTACTACGCCCTGGTGGACGCGTCGCGGTACGGGTTCAGCCTCGGCGCGACGGAGCAGGTCGCGCTGACCGCGTTCGGCGACGCCTTCGTGCGCGCGGCCCGGCCCGGCCTGCGCGAGGAGCACCCCGACCTGGGCGCCGTCGGGCCGCTGCCGTTCGCGCACTTCATGGGGCCGGTGCGTCAGGTCGGCGACGGCCGCTGGGAGTCGCCGTCCGCGACCTACGTGCACCCCGGCGTGCTCTGCCGCAGCCCCACCGGCACGGGCACGTCGGCGCGCCTCGCCCTCATGGCCCGGCGCGGGGAGATCCGCGAGGGCGAGTCGCTGGAGACGGTCTCGCCGCGCGGCAGCCGGTTCGTCGGCACGGTGCTGGAACGCACCCGGGTGGGCGACTATCCCGCCCTGCGTTCCGCCATCACGGGTGCGGCGCGGGTGATGGCGCGCTCGCAGCTCACGGTGGACCTCGACGACCCGCTGGTGGACGCCTCGGACCTGGAGCCGCTGCTCACGCCCCCGGCATGACGGACGACGACCGGGGCGCTCAAGCCCCGTCCTGCTCCTCGGCGGCGGCCGCCTCGGAGCTGGGTGCCCCGCCCCACATGTCCACGACCTCGCCGTCGACGGAGTAGTCCACCGACCCGTCGTGGTAGGCGTCCTCGACGTACGTGCGCACGAGGGGCGCGCTGGGCTTCTCGCCCGTGATCACCTGCCGCTCGACGAAGAACGACGGGTCGTCGGCGTCGTCGATGCCGGTGAGCCGCTCCGTCTCGTCGTGCAGCGCGGGGAAGGCGGCCCAGTCGAGCGCGGAGGCGTCGAAGAGCCCCCGCGACACGTCCTCGGGCTCCGGCTGGATGAGCGACGGGCCGGTGTGGGTAGCCTCGCCGTCGGCGAACTCCCACTCGTCCGTGGTCGTCGCGCCGTGCGACGTCGGCGCGGTGACGCTCACGTGCTGGTCGTAGACGTACACCTGGACGACGTCGGGGCCCGACAGCGCCAGGAGGGCGTCCACCGCCGGCGCCAGGTTGCCCGGCGTGAACATCGAGGTCTCGGCGGCCGCGGCGGCGTCGTGCTCGGCGCGGACGGCGTCGATCGACCGCGTCTGGACCAGGCGGCCCACCTCGTCCCACGCCGGGTACAGGGCAACGCCGAAGCCGACCACGGCCAGCACGGGGAAGACGACGAACGGGATGTGCAGGATGCCGTTGGCCGAGCGCCCGCGGCGCGGTGCCTCCCAGGGCTCCGCGGTCGCCACCTCGCGGACCTGCCGGTCGTCCGCGGCGCGGCGCACCCAGTCGGGGTCGGGAGCGTCGTCGATCGCGACCTCAGGGCGGTCGGCGTCGAGCTGCGTCACGACGAGCACCGCGCCGGGCTGCATCGACGGCAGCCGGGCGAGGTTGACGATCCGTCGCAGGGTGGTGCGGTACGGGCCGCGACCCTGTCGGGGCACCACCAGCAGCTCGATCTCGCACACGGGCTGGTCGTTGACGCTCGACCCGGTGGCCCTGATGCCCGTCACCCGGGCGAGCGTGGTGCGGCCCTCCGCCTTGGCCTGCGCGACCTTCTTCGGCGGGGCGCCGACCGCCGACCCCGCGGCGCTCCCGATGAGCACGAGCGTCAGGCCGACGCTCGCCGCCGTGATCGAGACGAAGAACAGCGTGCGGTAGAACGGTGCGCCGGTGAGTGCGTCGCCGAGGACCGACGCCGCGAGCGTGCCGAGGGACAGGGCGAACAGGCAGCGGATCACGGCCCACATTCTGCCGTGTCGCCCGGAGCACCGACCTGCTGCGGGCCGCCGGGCGTAGGGTGGCGGCATGACGACGCGCGCGTGCTGGTGGTGGCTGCTTCCGCAGCCCTGACCCGACGCGCCCACGTCCCCGTCCCGAGCTGCCCGTCGCAGCCGGGACGCCTCCGTGTCCGGACCGGACCGACGGGCGGCGACCCCTGAGGAGCCGACCCGATGACCGCACCGACCGTCCTGACCGCCCCCACCCCTGGCCCCACCGCGAGCGCCGCCGTCGTGCAGGCCAGGTCCGCCGAGATCGATGCCGAGATCGCGCGCGACCCGGCCCGCTTCCGCGTCCTCACCGGCGACCGGCCGACCGGCGCGCTGCACCTGGGCCACCTGCTCGCCACGCTCGACAGCCGGGTGCGCCTGCAGGACGCCGGCGTCGACGTCGTCCTCGTCGTCGCCGACTACCAGGTCATCACCGACCGCGACGACGCGGGCGACCTGCCTGCGGTCGTGCGCGAGGTGGTGCTCGACTACCTCGCCGCGGGCATCGACCCGGCCCGGTCCACGGTGTTCACGCACTCGGCGGTGCCGGCGCTGAACCAGCTGCTGCTGCCGTTCCTGTCGCTGGTGAGCGTGGCCGAGCTGGAGCGCAACCCCACCGTCAAGGCGGAGGCCGCCGACGCCGAGCGGCGCCAGGGGCGCGGCATGTCCGGGCTGCTGTTCACCTACCCGGTGCACCAGGCCGCGGACATCCTGTTCTGCCACGGCAACCTCGTGCCGGTGGGGTTGGACCAGCTGCCGCACCTGGAGACGACGCGGACCGTGGCGCGCCGCTTCAACCAGCGCTACGCCGCCGCGAGCCCGTACTTCCCGGAGCCCGAGGCCCTGCTCACCCCGTCGCTCACCGTGCTCGGGAACGACGGCGCCAAGATGAGCAAGTCGCGCGGCAACGCGCTCGAGCTGAGGGCGTCCGCGGACGAGACGGTGCGGTTCTTCCGCCGCGCCCGCACCGACTCCGAGCGGCACATCGACTACGACCCGGACGGGCGGCCCGAGGTGGCGAACCTGCTGCGCATCGGCGCGCACTTCGGCGGCACGACGCCGGAGGACCTCGCGTCCTCGGTGGGGGACGCCGGCGCCGGGCGCCTCAAGGCGGTCGTCACCGACGCCGTCGTCGAGGGCCTGCGGCCGCTGCGCGAGCGCCGCGCCGCGCTGGCGGCCGACGGTCCCGCAGTCGTCCGCGACGTCCTGGCCCGTGGCAACGCCCGCGCGAACGCCGTCGCCGACCGCACCCTGGCCGACGTCCGCGAGCTCATGGGCACGGTCTACGGCTGAGCGCCGAGGTAGTTCAGACCCTCGCGAGGTAGTTCGAAAATCCGCGAGGTAGTTCGCATCGCACCGAGGAGAACCCTCCTCCAGGCGGTCAGCGAACTACCTCGCGGCTTCCTGAACTACCTCGCGGCTTCCTGAACTACCTCGCGGCTTCCTGAACTACCTCGCGGTTCTTCGAACTACCTCGCGGGACCCGGAACTACTTCGCCGAGAGGCGCTCGCGCAGCAGGGCGAGCTGCGCCCAGAGCTGGTCGGGCACCCGGTCGCCGAACGTGTCGAAGAACTCGCCGGTCAGGGCCGTCTCGGCGAGCCACGCCTCGGCGGGGACGTCGAAGAGGGCGGCGAGGTCGTCGTCGGACAGGTCGAGGCCGTGGGTGTTCAACGCCCCCGGCGCGGGCAGCAGGCCGACGGGGGAGTGCACCGCGCCGGCATCGGTGCGCAGGCCGCGCGCCCGGTCGAGCTGGGTGACGATCCACTCGACCACGCGAGAGTTCTCCCCGAACCCGGGCCAGAGGAAGCCGCCGTCGGCGTCCTTGCGGAACCAGTTCACCTGGAACACCTTGGGGCGCTTGTCGGCGTCGAGGCCCTTGCCCACCGCGAGCCAGTGCGACCAGTGGTCGGCCATGTTGTAGCCGCAGAACGGCATCATCGCGAACGGGTCGCGGCGCAGCTCGCCGACCGTGCCCTCGGCCGCGGCCGTGCGCTCGGAGCTGATCGTGGCGCCCATGAAGACGCCGTGGTCCCAGCTGGTCGCCTGGGTCACGAGCGGCACGTTGGTGGCGCGGCGGCCGCCGAAGACGATCGCGTCGACGGGCACGCCGGCCGGGTCCTCCCACGTGTCCGCGATGGACGGGCACTGCGCCGCCGACACCGTGAACCGGGAGTTCGGGTGCGCGGCCGGGGTGTCGGAGTCGGGCGTCCAGTCGTTCCCCCGCCAGTCGATCAGGTGCGCGGGCGGCTCGGCCGTCAGCCCCTCCCACCACACGTCGCCGTCGTCGGTGAGCGCCACGTTCGTGAAGATCGCGTCGTGAGTGAAGGTCTCCACCGCGGTGGGGTTGGTCTCGACGCCGGTCCCCGGCGCGACGCCGAAGAAGCCCGCCTCGGGGTTGATGGCGCGCAGCCGGCCGTCCGGGCCGGGGCGCATCCAGACGATGTCGTCGCCCAGCGTCTCGACCGTCCAGCCGGGGATGGTCGGGCGCAGCATGGCGAGGTTGGTCTTGCCGCAGGCGCTCGGGAACGCGGCGGCCAGGTGGTACTGCCGCTGCTCCGGCGAGGTGACGCGGATGAGCAGCATGTGCTCGGCGAGCCAGCCCTCGTCGCGCGCCATCGCCGACGCGATGCGCAGCGCGAAGCACTTCTTGCCGAGCAGCGCGTTGCCGCCGTAGCCCGAGCCGTACGACCAGATCTCGCGCGTCTCGGGGTAGTGGACGATGTACTTCGTGTCGTTGCACGGCCACGGGACGTCGGCCTCGCCGTCCGCGAGCGGAGCGCCGACCGAGTGCACGGCCGGCACCCACTGCTGGCCGTCGTCGATCAGGTCGAGGACGGCGGCGGAGACGCGCGTCATCACGTGCATGGACACGACGACGTACGGCGAGTCGGTGATCTCGACGCCCACCTGCGAGATCGGGCCGCCCACAGGCCCCATGGAGAACGGCACCACGTACATCGTGCGGCCGCGCATGGAGCCGGCGAAGACGCCGTCCGGCCCCGTCAGGGTCCGGCGCATCTCGGCGGGGGCGCGCCAGTTGTTGGTCGGGCCGGCGTCCTCCTCGCGCTCCGAGCAGATGAAGGTGCGGGACTCCACGCGGGCGACGTCGGACGGGTCCGAGCGGGCGAGGTAGGAGTTCGGGCGCTTGGCCTCGTCGAGCCGGATCAGCGTGCCGGCCTCCACCATGCCGTCGAGCAGGCGCTGCTTCTCCTCGGCCGAGCCGTCGCACCAGACGATCTCGTCCGGCTGGGTCAGCGCGGCGACCTGGCGCACCCACGCCCGCGGGTCCGGGGACGCCGGGGCGGCGGTGCGCGTCGCGCCGCCGGGCCGCTCGTCGAGGGCCAGGGTGTCGGGCGCGAGCTCGGCGATCGCGAGTCGCGTGCGGCGCGGGTTCGCGGTGAAGGTCATCGGGTGCTCCGTCCGTCGGCGGGCCCGGCGAGCGCTGCCGGGTGGGCTGTCTCCAGCGTCTCCCGCGCCGGATCGAACTTTCCACCACTTCACCCGTGAAGATTCGACGATCTTCACGTAACGTCAAACCATGGCTGCGAAGGACGGCGCCGCGGCAGCGGCGGACTCCCCGGACCTCATCACCCTCGGGCGCCGCATCCGCCATGCGCGGACGTCGCGCGGGCTCACCCTCGAGGCGCTGGGGGAGCGGGTGGGCTCCGCTCCGAGCCTGCTCTCCCTGATCGAGAACGGGCGGCGCGAGCCGCGGCTGTCGCTGCTGCGCTCGATCGCCGACGCCGTCGGCGTGGCCGTGCCGGACCTGCTCGCCGACGAGCCGCCGTCGCGCCGCGCGGAGCTCGAGATCGCCCTCGAGCGCGCGCAGCGCGGCCCGCTGTTCGGCGCGCTCGGCCTGCCGTCGGTGCGGCCGAGCCAGAAGCTGCCGATGCCGGTGCTCGAGCAGCTCGTCGGCCTGCACGCCGAGCTGTCGCGGCGCGAGGAGGAGGCGATCGCCACCCCGGAGGAGGCCCGCCGCGCCAACACGGAGCTCCGGCACGAGCGGCAGGCGCGGGACAACTACTTCCCGCAGATCGAGGCCCTCGGCGAGGAGCTGACCAAGCGCGCGGGATACGCCGGGGCGGGCGCACTCACGCACCGCACGGTGGCGCGCATGGCCGAGCAGCTGGGGCTGACCATCCTGCACGTCGACGACCTGCCCCGGTCGGCCCGGTCGGTGACCGACCTCGAGAACGGCCGCATCTACCTGCCGCCGGCGTCCATCCCGGGCGGCCACGGGCTGCGCTCGCTCGCCCTCCAGGCCATCGCCCACCGGGTCCTGGGGCACGAGCGCCCCCGCAGCTATGCGGAGTTCCTGCGGCAGCGGGTGGAGATCACCTACTTCGCCGCGAGCTGCCTCATCCCGCAGTCGGTGGCCGTCGAGTTCCTGCAGCGGCGCAAGCGGGAGAAGGACCTGGCGGTCGAGGACTTCCGCGACGCGTTCGGCGTCACGCACGAGGCCGCCGCCATGCGCCTGACCAACCTCGCCACGGTGCACCTCGGCATCCCGCTGCACTTCCTGCGCGTGGGCGACGACGGCGCGCTGTTCCGCGGCTACGCCAACGACGGCCTCCCGCTGCCGCAGGACGTGACGGGCGCCATCGAGGGCCAGCTCGTGTGCCGGTGGTGGGCGGGCCGCGAGGCGTTCACGCGTCGCGACCGGGCCACCGAGTCCTACCAGTACACGGACACGCCGGCGGGCACGTTCTGGGACTCGGTGCAGACCGGCACGGGGGCCGACGGGCGGCAGTTCTCCATCACCGTGGGCGTGCCGTACGCGCACGCGAAGTGGTTCCGGGGCCGCGACACGCAGGTGCGGCACGCCTCCACGTGCCCCGACCCCGCGTGCTGCCAGCGTCCGCCGGCCGACCTCGCCGAGCGGTGGGACGGCGTCGCCTGGCCCAGCGCCCGCATGCACCAGCAGGTGCTCGCGGCTCTGCCGCGGGGCGCGTTCCCCGGCGTCGACGACACCGACGTCTTCGCCTTCCTGCAGCGCCACGCCCCGAGCGCCCCCGCCGCGGGTTGAGCCTGTCGAAACCTCGGTCACTGGATTTCGACAGGCTCAATCACCGGAGCCGCGGGTTGAGCCTGTCGAAACCTCGGTCACTGGATTTCGACAGGCTCAATCACCGGAGCCGCTGACTGAGCGTGCCGAGACCTCGGTCACTGGATTTCGACAGGCTCAATCACCGGAGCCGCTGACTGAGCGTGCCGAGACCTCGGTCACTGGATTTCGACAGGCTCAATCACCGGAGCCGCTGGTTGAGCTTGTCGAAACCCGGTGACGCGCCACGACAGGCTCAATCACCGGGGAGAGCCCGTCAGCGGAAGCGCTGCGCCGCCAGGGGAGCCGCCTCCGCGAGGCCGCGGACGGCCGGGTGCGCGTCGTCGCCGGTGGCGGCGAGGAGGTCGCTCATCGGGCCGGACGCGACGAACGCGCCGTCGGCGAGCACGTGCACGGTCTGGCACAGCCGGGCGACCAGCTCGACGTCGTGCGAGACCAGCAGCACGGCCGTGCCCTCTGCGCGCGTGGCGTCGGTGAGGCGGCGCACGATCTCGCCGCGCATGGCCGGGTCGACGGCGGTGAGCGGCTCGTCGAGCAGCAGCGCGTCGGGGCGGGTGGTCAGCGCGAGGGCGAGCGCGAGCCGCTGCTTCTCGCCGCCGGACAGCGTCGCGACGCGCCGCCCGGCGACGTGCGGCTCGAGCATGACATCGTCGAGGAGGTCCGCGACGTCGCGCCCGTTCGCGCGACCGGCCTTGCGCGCGTCGGCGAGCGCACCCTTGACGGTCCGCTCCACGCTCCACGTCGGGTCGGTGCCGAGCCCGTTCTGCGCCACGGTGCGCACGGCGCCGCGGAACCTGCGCTTGTCCCGGAGCCCGAGCTTGGACGCGGTGCGCCCCTGGTAGGTGACCGTGCCCCATCGCGGCTTGATCTGGCCGAGCAGTGCCTGCACCAGCGTCGACTTGCCCGCCCCCGACTCGCCGACGACGCCGACCGGGGCCGCGCCCTGCACCAGCTCGAGGTCGATGCCGTCCAGGACGGCGGGGCCGCCGTAGCCGACGACGAGGCCCTGTGCGCGCAGGATCGGGGCGGGGGAGGTCGAGCTCATGCTGGTGTCACCTTCGTGTGTGCGAGGGGCGGACGACGGGGCCGGCCCGCTAGTCCGACGAACGACCGTACCCCGCGGTTCCCGGCGCCCTCGACGACCGAGGACGCCGGGACCGCCCGCGTCACCGTCAGACGCCGGCCAGCACCGCCCCGGCGGGCTCCGCGGACGGCGCGGCGGGGCTGCGGCCGAGGACGGCGGACAGCGCCTCCGCGAGCCACTCCCGCGCCTCGGCCGCCGTGCCGGGCGCGCTCGGCCGGCGGGCGGCGACGTGCAGGTCCGGGCGGACGAGGAGCACCCCGGAGTCCTCGATCTCCCGCAGGTCCGCCCACGTGCCGTACGGGTCCTCGACGGGCCGGCCGGGGCCGATCGCGACCGTCGTGAGGTCGAGCCCGAGCTCCGCGCCGAGCTCTCGTGCCGCGTCGACCCACGCCTCGCCCCCGATCCCGGTGACGACGGCGAACCGCCCCCGCCCCACGAGGTCGAGCGTCGACGTCCGGACGCCGTCGACCGTGACCCAGGTGTGGGGGAGCTTGGCGCCGGGCCAGGTGGTGGGCTGGGCGTACAGCTCGGGGTCGAGCGTGTACTCCGGCTCGGGGGTGCCGTCCGGAACGACCGCGCCCGACGCGTAGCGGTGGTTGTGCTCGACACCGTGGGCGTCGAACTCGTACTGCTTGGACGCGATCGCCTCGCGCAGGGCGGTGCGCACCCGCTCGCCGTCGGCGCCCGGCGCCTTGCGGAGCTCCAGCTGGGCCTCGAGCCGCGCCGGGTCGCTCGTGTCCTCGAGCTCCAGCGCGGCCAGGATGCGGCCGGTGTCGGCGATGCTCCGGTTGGCCCGCTCGACGATCTGCTTCGCGACCGGCGCCCGCTCGGCGTCGTAGGAGTCCAGCAGCGCCGGGTCCGCCGTCCCGGCGACGACGTGCGCGAGCTTCCACGCCAGGTTGTAGGAGTCCTGGATCGACGTGTTCGAGCCCAGGCCGTTCGTCGGGGGGTGCCGGTGGACGGCGTCGCCCACGCAGAAGACGCGCCCCCTCGCCAGGGTCGTGGCGTAGTGGTGGTTCACCGTCCACGGCGACGCGGACTTCACGCGCATCTCGAAGTCGTCGGTGCCCACGAGGTTCACGGCGAGCTCGCGCACGAACTCGTCGGTGAGCTCCGGAGGCCCCGCCGCGACCTCATAGCCCCACATGACCATCCACTCGTTCCAGGGCTTGATCATGCGCAGCACGCCGAGCCCCACGCCCTCGCGCTCCGCGCCGGGCTGCAGCATCCAGTAGAGGACCGCCGGACGGTGGGCCACGAAGCGCGAGAGGTCCGCCTCGAACACGATGCTCAACGACCCGCCCACCGCGCCGGGGCCCTCGTAGGGCAGGTCGAGGTCCTCCGCCACGCGGCTCCGTGCGCCGTCGGCGCCCACCAGGTAGCGCGAGCGCACCCGGTACGTGGCGCCCGTCAGCCGGTCGCGGACGGTCGTGGTGACGCCGTCGGCGTCCTGCACGTGGCCCAGGTACTCGGTGTCGAAGCGCACCGTGGCGCCGCGCTCCTGCGCCGCCTGCACGAGGATCGGCTCGGTGATCGTCTGCGGGGCGTCGACCATCGGGCACGGGCTCTGCAGCTCGTACCGGGCACGGCGCGCGGTGTCGGTGCCCCAGGAGGGGATCCGCCCGAGCTCCTCGCCGGCCAGGCTCGTGCAGAACGTCGTGTTGCCCATCTGGTCCCACGGCGTCGCCTCGCGCAGCAGCGCGTCCTCGAGGCCCATGTCGCGCAGCGCCTCCATCGTGCGCTGGTTGGTGATGTGCGCGCGGGGGCTGTCGGCGAGGCGTCCGTACTTGGTCACCACCATGACGCGCGTGCCGTAGGTCGCGAGGAAGAGGGCGGCGGACGCGCCCGCGGGCCCGGTCCCGACGACGAGGACGTCGGTCTCGAGGACAGGGCTCTCGGGCTCAGCGGTCACGGGTCGGGTCTCGGGCACGGGGGAGTCGTGGGTCATCGGCGATCAGCTCCTGAGCGTGAGGGGTACGACGCCCCGCACCGTAGCGAGAACCGGCCCCCACCTGCAGCGACGTTCCGCACGGGCGAGGGTGGCCGACGGCGGCGATACTGCACGGATGGTGGAGCGGGAGACGGTGCGGCGGTGGGTCGACGGGTACGAGGCGGCCTGGCGCGCCGGCGACGCCGACGCCGTGGCGCGGCTGTTCACGCCCGACGCGCGGTACGCGCGCTCGCCCTACGACCCCGAGGAGCTCGTGGGTCACGACGCGATCCGCGGCTTCTGGACCGTCGACGAGGGAGCGACGTTCACAATGACGGCCGAGCCGCTCGCGGTCGAGGGCGACGTCGCCGTCGTCCGGCTCGAGGTGCGCTACACCGCCCCGGACGTGCAGGAGTACCGGGACCTGTGGGTGCTGCGCTTCGCCGGCGACGGTCGCGTGGCGGACTTCGAGGAGTGGGCGTACTGGCCGGGGAGGGCCTGGACCGCGACGTGACCTACGCGCCCGAGGTCTCCCAGTAGTCCAGCTCGACGATCCACGGCTCGGGGAGCGCCGCCCCGAGCGCGTCGCGCAGCGCCTCACCCTCGGCGCGGTGCGTGGCCGCGACGCGGGGGTCGTCCCAGCCGTCGAACGGGTCGAAGTGCTCCTGGAACGTGGCCGCCCAGGCACGGAGCCGGCCGGCGAGGGCGTCGTCGATCGCATCGTCGAGGGACGCCGGGAGCCCGTCGTCGCCTGCCTTCGCCCACAGCGGCCAGTCGACGGAGTACTCGTTCATGAGGCGCACGGTGAACCGGTCACGGATGGTCGAGGCCGGTGCGGGCACCGGCTCGGCGTCCGCGTCCGGCGGAAAGACCGCCCCGGACAGCGGCGCGTAGGCGAACCAGCCGAAGGTCCGCTCTTCCCGTGCTCCTGCCATACGGGCAGGATGCCGCGCCGGCGGGCCGCCGGACAGAGGAAATCCGGGCTAGGCCGCCGGCAGGGCGCCGCCGCGGGCGTCCATGCGGGCGAGGAGCCGGGGGAAGACGTCGCCCAGGCGCAGCCCGTCGTGCTCGAACTCGTTGGTCACCCAGGCGCGGGCGTTCCCGACGCGCGACGCCGTCTCCAGCGAGAGGCCGGCATCCACGAACATGTCGTCGTGGTAGACGGCGGCCTCGAGCGGGGCCTCGTTGGCGGCCAGCGCGTCCAGGTCGTACAGGTCGCCCCAGTCCTCGCGCGCCGCCAGCGCCTCCGCGGCCGCGCAGAACGGCCGCAGCTCGGCGAGCTGCTCGAACATCCAGGGGTAGATCATCTCGCCGGTGAACAGCAGCGGCCGGGCCGACGGCGCGAAGCCCGGGTCGTCGTCGCGCACGCGCTGCGCCGCCCACGCGGTGGCGCCGGTGCCGGACTGCGCGTAGATCGTCTCGTGCAGGACGGCGTACATGGGGTTGGTGGCGAAGCCCGTGGCGGCCTCCACCTCGGCGAGGAACGTGTCGGTCAGCTCGTCCTCGCGGCCCGGGACGTCGTCGAACGCCTCGTCCACGATCCAGTGCACGCGCTCGAAGCCGGGGCCCATGCCGAAGGCCATGCCGAGGGTCTGGAACCGCTCGACGCTGAGCAGGTCGCCGCCGGGCAGGTGCACGTCGCCCGCGCCGATCCGCTCGGCGATGCGCGCGACGCGGTCGACGTCGTCGGGGTATCGCTCGCGGTAGAGCGCGTTCTTGGCGGCGACGCGCGGCTGGGTGCGGCGGTAGACGTCCTCGGCGCTCGCGGTCAGCCCGGCGAGGCCGCCGGTGACGTACGACGCCGCGACGCCCTCGGGCGCGCGCGACAGGTAGGTGAGCGTGAGGAACCCGCCGTACGACTGGCCCAGCGTGGACCAGCGGCGCCCGCCGTACACCGTCTTCCGCACGTGCTCGGCGTCGGCGACGATCGAGTCCGCGCGGAAGTGCGTCAGGTGCTCGGCCTGGGCGTCGGCGGAGCCCAGCGCGGTGAGCGCGCCCGCGCGGACCGCCGTCGAGCGGCCGGTGCCGCGCTGGTCGAGCAGCACCACGCGGAACCGCTTGAGGGCCTCGCCCACCCAGCCGTCGGGGCCCGTGGGGCGCGGGCCCTTGCCGCCCGGGCCGCCCTGCAGGAAGACGAGCAGCGGCAGGTCGTCGCGCCGCCTGGTCGGGTCCACCAGCTCGCGCACGAAGAGCGAGATCGTGCGGCCGTCGTCCGGTCGCGACCAGTCCAGCGGCACCTGCAGGGTGCGGTCGGTGACGTGGATGCCGGGCAGGGTGTACTCGCTCACGGGGCCCAGCGTAGGCCGGTTGCATTCATGGAGTGCGCACTCCAATAATTGCTCTCGTGTCGACCACCCAGGTCCGTCAGGGCCGCTCCGTCCCCGTCCTGATCGGCCTCGTGGCGCTCCCGGTCGCCGTCGGGCTCGGCTTCGTCCTCCCGCCGCTCGCTCGCTGGGTGCGCGAGGCGAGCGACGGGACGCCGCTGCCGCTGCACGGCCTGGTCGACGTTCTCGCGGACATGCCCTGGTCGTGGTCGGTGCCGGTGCTGGGCGCGCTCGGGATCGCCGCGGCCGGCTACGTCGGCTACCACGCCTACGTCGAGGCGCTCGAGCTGGACGTCGCCGACGACCACCTGGAGCACAGGACGGACGGGCGCGAGGGGTGGGTCGAGCGGGGCGAGGTCGCCGACGTCTTCCGCGACGGCCGGTACCTCGTCCTCCTCGGGGCGACCGGCGCCCCGCGGGCCCGACTGGACGCGGACACGCTGCGCCCGGCGGAACTCCGGGCAGCGTTCGAGGCCCACGGCTGGCCGTGGCGCGACGCCGACCCCTACGAGGACGCGTACCAGCGATGGGTGGACGGGCGCCCCGGGTTCTCGTCGGACGAGCACGCGCTGCTGCGGCGACGGCTCGCGGAGCGCAAGGACGCCGCGGCCGTCGCGGAGGTCGACGGCGCACTCGCGGCGCACGGCCTGGCCGCGCGCGTCCGGGACGACCGGCTCCAGGTGCGCCGGCTCGACGTCGGCGCTCCGACGGACTCCGCGGACGGGCCCCGTGGCGCGCAGGGTTGACCCGGAGCGCCACGAGGCGCGCCGCCTGCAGATCATCGAGGCCGCGCTGACGGTGCTGGCGGAGCGTGGCTACGAGGGTGCGACGACGGCCGCCATCTGCCGGCGCGCGGGGATCGGGTCGGGCACGTTCTTCCACTACTTCGCCACCAAGACGGAGCTGGTGGTGGCGATCCTCGAGCTCGGCACGGCCGACACGGTCGAGAAGGCGGCGGCGCTGGACGGCCGCACGGATCCGCTCGCCGTCCTGCTCGAGCTGCTGGGCTCGTGGGCCGACGACGCCGCCGACCCCCGCATCCCCGGCTTCGTGCGCGCCGTCGCCGGCGTCATGCACCTGCCCGCCGTCGCGGACGCCCTGGCCGCCGACGACCGCGCCCAGCGCGACCTGCTGCTGCCGTGGATCGAGCGCGGCCAGGCCGCCGGCGAGATCCGCACCGACCTCGCGCCGCCCCGCGTCGCCTCGTGGCTCGTCCTGCTGTCGGGCGGCTTCCTCGAGCGCGTCGCGACGGACCCCGACTTCACCGTCGCCGGCGAGCGCGCCCTCCTCCTCACCACGGCGGAGTCCTTCCTCCGCCCCGCCTGACGGATCGAGCTCCTGACGCCCCGCCGTTCACCTGCGGAGCACAGCACCGGCCAGCAGCACCCACCATGGGCTGCAGGCCGGACGCAGAGCGGCGGGGAGGAACGTCGTGCGGGCGGTCGTAGAAGTCCCGAAGTGGAGGGCGCCCTGGCGCCCGTGAACGCGACCGCCCGCACGACGTTCCTCCCCGCCGCGGGCTCAAGAACGACTACTGCACGTCAGCATCCACCCAGTCGAAGGTCTTCGTGACGGCCTTCTTCCACGACCGGTAGAGGCGCTCGCGCTCGTCCTCGGCCATGGCCGGCGACCACCGCTTGTCCTCCGCCCAGTTGGCGGTGACGTCCTCCTCGCCCTTCCAGAAGCCGACGGCGATGCCGGCGGCGTAGGCGGCGCCGAGCGCGGTCGTCTCGGCGACCTTGGGGCGCACGACGTCGACGCCGAGCTGGTCGGCCTGGAACTGCATGAGCAGCTCGTTGGCCACCATGCCGCCGTCCACCTTGAGCTCGGTGAGCTGCACGCCGGAGTCGAGCTTCATGGCGTCCACGACCTCGCGGGTCTGGTAGGCCACGGCCTCCAGGGCGGCCCGCGCGATGTGGTTGCGGTTGACGTACCGGGTGAGGCCGACGAGCGCGCCGCGCGCGTCGGGGCGCCAGTACGGCGCGAAGAGGCCGGAGAACGCGGGCACGAAGTACGCGCCGCCGTTGTCCTCGACCTTGCGGGCCAGCCACTCGACGTCGGGGGCGTCCTCGAACATGCCGAGGTTGTCGCGCAGCCACTGGATGAGGGAGCCGGTGACGGCGATGGAGCCCTCGAGGGCGTACACCTGGGGGGCGTCGCCGATCTTGTAGCAGACGGTGGTGAGCAGGCCGTTCTTGCTCGGCACCTTCTCCGTGCCCGTGTTGAGGAGCATGAAGTTGCCGGTGCCGTAGGTGTTCTTCGCGGTACCGACCTCGAAGCAGGCCTGGCCGAAGGTCGCGGCCTGCTGGTCGCCGAGGATGCCGGCGATCGGCACGCCGGGAACCATGCCGCGGGCGCGACCCTGCCCGTACACCTCGGAGGAGGAGCGGATCTCGGGCAGCATCGACATCGGGATGCCCATGTCCGCGGCGATGTCCTCGCGCCAGCTGAGGGTGTCGAGGTCCATGAGCATGGTGCGCGACGCGTTGGTGACGTCGGTGACGTGCACGCCGCCCTCGGGCCCGCCCGTCATGTTCCACAGCACCCACGTGTCGGTGTTGCCGAACAGCAGGTCGCCCTTCTCCGCGGCCTCGCGCGTGCCCTCGACGTTGTCGAGGATCCACTTCACCTTGGGGCCGGAGAAGTAGGTCGCCAGGGGGAGCCCGACGATCGACTTGTACTTGTCGGCGCCCTCGGAGCCGCCGAGCTCGTCGACGATCGCCTGCGTGCGCGTGTCCTGCCAGACGATCGCGTTGTAGACCGGCTTGCCGGTGTTCTTGTCCCACACGACCGCGGTCTCGCGCTGGTTGGTGATGCCGATCGCGGCGAGGTCGGTGTGCGCCAGGTTGCCGCGCGTCAGCGCGAGGCCGACGACCTCGCGGACGTTGGTCCAGATCTGCTCGGCGTTGTGCTCGACCCAGCCCGCCTTGGGGAAGATCTGGTCGTGCTCGAGCTGGCCGGAGGAGACGATCCGGCCGGAGTGGTCGAAGACGATGGCACGCGAGCTCGTCGTGCCCTGGTCGATGGCGAGGACGTAGTCAGCCATGGGGGTTGCCCTTCACGTCGGTGTGGGTGGTGCGGGGTGCCGGCCGGGCCGGGCGGCCCGGCCGGCGGGGTCTGTCAGGAGTAGACCGAGCCCAGGAGGCCGGCGAGCACGCCGCCCACGAGCGGGCCGGCGACGGGCACCCAGGCGTACGCCCAGTCGCTGGACCCCTTGCCCTTGATCGGCAGGAACGCGTGCGCGATGCGGGGCCCGAGGTCTCGGGCGGGGTTGATGGCGTACCCGGTCGGGCCACCGAGGCTGGCGCCGATCGCGACCACGATGAGTGCGACGCCGAGCGGCCCGAGCCCGGACGGCGTCTTGCCCGAGACGACGACGAAGAACACGAGCACGAAGGTCGCGATGACCTCGGTGATGAAGTTCCAGCCGTAGGAGCGCAGCTCCGGCCCGGTCGAGAACACCGCGAGCTTGGTGGCGCCGGGGGCGTCCTGGTCGAAGTGCTTCTTGTACGCGATGAAGGCGAGCACCGCGCCGATGATGGCGCCGATCATCTCCGCCGCGAAGTAGATGAACATGTTGCTCACGGTCGGCTCGATCGTGGCGGTGACCCGGCCCTCGGGCCCGGTGAGCGTCGCGAACGGCTGCTGCGCCGAGTAGAGCCCGATCGTCACGGCCGGGTTGAGGTGCGCGCCCGACTTGTACGCGGTGAAGACGCCCGCGAAGACCGCGAGGCCCCACCCGAAGTTGACGAGCAGCCAGCCGCCGTCGAAGCCCTTCGTCCTCGGGAGCACCACGTTGGCGACGACGCCGGCGCCCAGCAGGATCAGCGTCGCGGTCCCGAGGATCTCGGACCAGAACGCCTGCATGATCAATGAGTCCATCGTCGGTTCTCTTTCTCTTGAGGGACCACGTTGTCCTCCCCGGGGTCGGAGAGCACCCGCGACGGGCGGCGCCCTGCGGGAGTGCCCGGCCGGTCTCCCGGCCGGGGTCGGGATCAGCCCCGCAGGGGCTGCATGGCGGCGACGTCGGGGGCGCGGAGGCGCGCGGCCTCCGCGCTGGCGTCGTCGGGCTCGGACTCCGCCGCGTCCTCGGCCTGGGCGCGGGCGGTGTAGGCGTCGATCTCGGCCTGCCGGGTCGCGTCGTCCCAGCCGAGCAGCGGCGCGGCGATGTCGGCGATCTCGGGCAGCGCGGCCAGGCCGCGGTCCTCGACCTCGTAGACGAGGCGGGTGCGGTGCAGCAGCAGGTCCTCGAGGTGCAGGGCGCCCTCGTGGCTGACGCCGTAGTGGATCTCGGCGCGCAGGTACGCGGGGGCGTGCTCGAGCGGGCGCGCGAGCGACGGGTCCTGCTCGCACAGGTCGACGAGCTGGCGCAGCGACGACCCGTACCGGTGCAGCAGGTGGTCGACCATCGGCGGCGTCCAGCCGTACCGCGCCGCCCAGGTGCGGGCGAGCCGGCGGGTGGCCTGCAGCCCGACCGCGCCGAGCAGGGGGATCTTGTCGGTGATCGACGGCAGCGCGGCGGCGCGCTGCCCGATGGCGAAGTCCACGGCGTCCTTCGCCATCACGCGGTAGGTGGTGAGCTTGCCGCCCGCGATGACGGTGAGGCCGGGCACCGGGCTGGCGACGGTGTGCTCGCGCGACACCTTGGCCGAGCTGGTGCCCTCCTTGGTACCGGGCTGCAGCAGGGGGCGTAGCCCGGCGTACGTGCCGATGATGTCGTCGCGGGACAGCGGGTGGGCCAGCACGGCGTTCGCGTGGTCGAGGATGTAGTCGATGTCCTGCGCCGTGGCGATGGGGTGCGTCGGGTCCTGGTTCCACGGGGTGTCGGTGGTGCCGACCACCCAGTACCGGGACCACGGGATGACGAACAGCACGGACTTCTCGGTCTGCAGGATCAGGCCGACCGAGCCCTTGATGCGCTCGCGGGGGACGACGATGTGCACGCCCTTGGAGGCCAGCACCCGCAGGCCGCCGGAGTCGCCGGCGAGCGCCTCGGTGTCCTCCGTCCAGACGCCGGTCGCGTTGATGACGTGCCGGGCGCGGACGTTGATCTCCTCGCCGGTCTCCAGGTCGACCAGGACGGCGCCGTTCACCGCTCCGGTGGCGCCCTTGGTGAGCGCCACGACCTGGGTGCGGGACGCGGCGTGCGCGCCGTAGCTGACCGCCGTGCGCACGAGGGTGGCCACGAGGCGGGCGTCGTCGACGGACGCGTCCCAGTACTGCACGGCCCCGATGGCGGCGTCGTGCGCGAGGTCGGGGAACTTGCTGGCCATCCGCCGCCGGGACAGGTGCCGGTGCAGGGGCATGGCGCGGCGGCCGGGGGCGAGCGACGCGAGCGTGTCGTACAGCGCGATGCCGGCGCCGACGTACGCGCGCTCCCACAGCCGGTGCTCGAGCGGGTAGAGGAACGGCACCGGCTTGACCAGGTGCGGGGCGATGTCCTTGAGGAGGAGGTCCCGCTCGGTGAGCGCCTCCTTGACGAGGTGGAAGTCGAGCATCTGCAGGTAGCGCAGCCCGCCGTGCACCAGCTTGCTGCTGCGGCTGGACGTGCCCGACGCCCAGTCCTGCGCCTCGACGATGGCGGTCGACAGGCCGCGGGTGGCGGCGTCGAGCGCGATGCCCGCGCCGGTGACACCGCCGCCGACGACGAGCACGTCGAGCTCGCCACTGGGGGTCTGCGAGCCCTTGAGCGCGGCGAGAGCCTGGGTACGTGACTCGGCCGTGAGCCGGGTGGAGGCCATCGGGGTTCCTTCCGATCGACGACGACGCTCCCAGAGCAGCACCGCCAGCACGTCCGCGCAACCTGGGTGCACGAACGTGCAGGGTGAGATCCTGGACGGCATGGCGACGTATCGGGAACGCGACGTGGTGATGGCCGCGACGATGTACTACCTGCAGGACATGAAGATGGAGACGATCGCGCGCCACCTGCGCACGTCCCGCTCCACGGTGTCCCGCCTCATCAAGCGGGCGCGGGACACCGGCGTCGTCGAGATCACCCTGCGTCCCGGCCCCTCGCGGGCGCCCGGACTCGGCCAGGAGATCGCCGAGCGGCACGGCATCGACGCGTACGTGGTGCCCGTCTCGGACTCGGCCTCCGACGACGACCGGCTCCAGCAGGTGTCCATCACCACCGCGCGGCTGCTGGCGCGCTGGTTCGACTCCGACATGGTGCTCGGCGTGGCCTGGGGCACCACCCTTGCCGCGATCACCGAGCACCTGCCGCACAAGCCGACCCGCGGCTCCGCCGTCGTGCAGCTCAACGGCGCGGCCAACACGCGCACCTCGGGCATGAGCTACGCCGGCGACCTCATCTCCGGGTTCGGCACCGCCTTCGACGCCTCCGTCCACTACTTCCCGGTGCCCGCGTTCTTCGACTTCGCCGAGACCAAGGCCGCGATGTGGCGGGAGCGCTCCGTGCGGCGCGTGCTCGACGTCCAGGGGCGCGCCGACATCGCGCTGTTCTCGGTCGGCGCCCTCACCGGCGGCGTGCCGTCCCACGTGTACTCCGCGGGCTATCTCGAGCCGGACGACGTGGCCGTGCTGGACGCCGAGGGCGTCGTCGGCGACGTGTGCACGGTCTTCGTGCGCGGCGACGGCACCTACCGCGACATCCCCCTCAACGCCCGCGCCACCGGGCCGGCGCCCGCCGAGCTGCGGCGCATCCCGCGGCGGCTGTGCGCCGTCGCGGGCGACAACAAGGTGGCGCCCCTGCGGGCGGCGCTCGCGGCCGGCGTCGTCACCGACCTCGTGATCGACGAGGTCACGGCGGCCGCGCTCGTGGAGGAAGCGTGAACGTCCGTGCACCGGGACGCCCGCGCCGCGCGGGGGTCCCGCTCGTAGAGTGACGGCGTGCTTCCGGAACCGCCCGCGGACCGCCGGCCCCAGGACCACGGCGCGTCGTTCGCCGTCCGCTCCGCGATGCCGGCCGACATGCGGGCGGTGCGCCGCCTGGTGGAGCCGTACGCCGAGCGCCGCATCCTGCTGGCCAAGGAGATGGTCGGCTACTACGAGTCCGTGCAGGAGTTCCTCGTCGCCGCGGACGTCGACGGGGGAGTCGTGGGGTGCGGGGCGCTGCACGTCATGTGGGACGACCTCGCCGAGGTGCGCACCCTCGCCGCCGACCCGGCGTGGCGCGGCCGCGGCGTCGGGCACGCGATCGTCGAGGGGCTGGTCGACCGGGCGCGCCGGCTCGGGCTGCGCCGGGTGTTCTGCCTGACGTTCGAGGTGGGCTTCTTCCGCACGCACGGGTTCCGTGAGATCGACGGCACGCCCGTCGACGCCGACGTGTACGCCGAGCTGCTGCGCTCCCACGACGACGGCGTCGCCGAGTTCCTGGACCTGGCGCGCGTGAAGCCCAACACCCTCGGCAACACGCGGATGCTGCTCGAGCTCTGATCACCGTTGTGGGTGGGCCGGTGGCCCCGAGATCGGCGAGAAGAGGGCCACGATCCCACCCGCAACGGAGGGCGGGCATCAGGCGGGCAGGTGGTACCGCCCGGCGTCGTCCTGCTCGACGAGCCCGTCCTCGACCAGGCCGCCGAGGCAGCGGTCGACCTGGGCCTGGTCCGGGCCGGAGTCGGCGAGCAGCGCGCGGGGCACGGGGTCGACGGCGGCCCGCAGCGCGGCCATGACCCGCCCGCGCACCTGCCGGTCGGTGCCGTGCCAGGCCTGGGTGCGCCGACGGTGCGCGTGCGGGTCCGGCGGGTGGCTGGCGGCGCGCCAGGCGCACAGGTCGGCGACGGGGCAGGCCCCGCAGCGCGGCGCCCGCGCGGTGCACACCACGGCGCCGAGCTCCATCGACGCCGCCGCCCAGCGCGCGGCGCGCGCGTCGTCGTCGGGCACGACCCGGGCGGCGAGGTCGCGCTCCGCGGCGGTGGGGGAGGGCGCGCCGAGCGCGGCGCCGCCCAGCGTGCGGGCGAGCACGCGGCGCACGTTGGTGTCGACGACGACGGAGCGGCGCCCGAACGCGAACGCGCGCACGGCGGCGGCCGTGTACTCGCCGATCCCGGGCAGGGCCCGCAGCGCGTCCTCGTCGTCGGGGACCGTGCCGTCGTGGCGGCGGGCGATCGCGGCCGCGCACTGCTGCAGGCGCAGCGCCCGGCGCGGGTAGCCGAGCCGGTCCCACGCCCGCAGCACGTCGGCGGTGGGCGCGGCGGCGAGGTCCGCGGGGGTCGGCCAGCGTTCCATCCACGCGCGCCACACCGGCTCGACGCGCACCACCGGCGTCTGCTGCAGCATCACCTCGCTGACGAGCACGCCCCACGCCGTGCGGTCCGGGCGCCGCCAGGGCAGGTCGCGCGCGGCGTCGTCGAACCACGCGACGGTGCGCGCGACGAGCGCGTCCGTGGTGCCCGGCGCGGGCGACGTCGAGCGGGGCGGGGCGGGGACGGTCGGCACGGTGCCCCATTCTGGCCCACGAGCTGTCAGGGCCAGCGCCGCGTATACCGTCCCGTGACCCTGACAACTCGGCGGCGGGGCGCGGCGGCGCGGCTCCGCCGCAGGTGGGGGACCGCGTCGTACGGTGGCGCCGCGGCACGAACGAGACGGAGGGATGGCCCGTGGCACGTGCGGACGACGGGCGTCGAGGTGCCGGCACCTCGCGCGGCTCCGGCGCGCGCTCCGGCAGCGGTCGGACGGGCTCCGCGTCGTCGGGGCGGTCCGGCGGAGCGACGCGCGGCAAGGCGACGGGGAGCGCGAAGGGCGCGCCGCGGAGCACCGCGAAGGGGACGTCGAAGAGCACCTCGAAGGGCACCGCGAAGGGCGCGCCGCAGCGGTCCGGGCGGGGCGGAGCGACGGCGTCCGGGCGGTCCTCCGCCGGCGGCTCGGGCGGCCGGTCGTCAGCTGCGCGGTCGTCGAGCACCCGGTCCTCGAGCGCGAAGCCGTCGAGCGCCCGGTCGTCGAGTGCTCGGTCGTCGACGGGTCGGTCGTCGACGGGTCGGTCGGGGACCTCGCGGTCGGCGTCGTCGTCCCGCTCGCAGGGGGCGCGCCGGGGAGACCGGCGCGTCGTCACGACGTCGCGGCTGGTGGCCCCGGGGGCGTCGCGCGCGGGAGCCCGCTCGACGTCGTCCCGCCGCACCACGAGCCGCCGGACGGCGGCGCCGCGACGCGGCCGACGCTCGCTGGTCGTGTCGATGCTGGTCGTCGTGCTGCTGTGCGCGGTGGGCGTGGCCGGGGGCTACGGCCTCGGGCGGGTCGTCGACGGCGCCCGGAGCCTGCTCGCCGGCCCCGAGAGCCTGCCCGCCGACAAGGTCGCGGCGCCCGAGCCGCTGGACGTCGGCGGCCCCGCCACGACCTGCCGCGCGGACGACGTGGAGCTGGGCCTGTCCGCGAGCGCGACGACGGTCACCGAGGGCTCGCCGATGTCCTTCATGGTGCGCGTCACGAACGTGGGGCGCGTGCCGTGCCTGTTCGACGGCGCCGCCGCCAGCCGCGCCGTGACGATCACCGACGAGACCGGCAAGGAGAAGGTCTGGTCGTCCGCCGACTGCGTCGACGGGTCACGACCGCTGCTGCTCGGACCCGAGGGCGTCGACGCGGGCGAGGTGCACTGGAAGTCCGTCCAGGGCTGCGCGAAGAAGGCGCCGGCCGTCGGGGCGGGCACCTACCAGGCCACCGCCTCGCTGGAGGACGTGCCGGGCGCCACCAGCGAGCCCGTGACGTTCACCGTCGCGGCGAAGGCCAAGCCGCACTCCGACGACGCCAAGGACACCGGGGACGCCGACGACGGCACGGCGTCGGGCGACGCCGCGAAGAGCGACGACAAGACGGGCGACGAGAAGGTCGGCGACGACGCGGCCGATGCGGCGGACCGCGACGCGAAGGACGAGGGCGACGAGAAGGCCGCCGCGGACGAGAAGGCCGCGACCGACTGACCGCCCGGGGTCGGTGGACCTCCCGGCGCCGTGCGCGCGCCCTCGGCTACCGTGCGGGCGTGCTCGAACCCGTCCGCCCCGGTGACGTCCCCGACCTGAGCGCCTTCCTGCGCGGCGCGGACCTCACGGTCGCGGGCCTGGACGCGCCCGCGGTGCACCTGTGGGCCCGGCGCGACGACGCGGGCATCGCGGCGAGCGCGGGCTACGAGCTCAGCGCGGACGGCCGCCACGCCCTCGTCCGCAGCACCGCCGTGCGTCCGGACCTGCGCGGCCGGGGCGCCGGGCTCGCGGCCGCGACGTTCGCCGTCGAGCGGGCCGCGGAGTCCGGGGCGGTGACGGCGTGGCTGTTCTCCCGCCGGTCCGGGCCGTTCTGGCAGCGGCTGGGCTTCACCCGTACGACGACCCACGCGCTGGCCGCGGCGCTGCCGGACGCGCAGCAGGTGCTGTTGTTCCGCCGGACCGGTCAGCTCGACCGGGAGGTCGCGTGGAGCCGTCCGCTGCGGGGGTGAGCGGGTCGGCGACGCCGCCGCGAGCGGTCAGACGTACCGCTCGAGGATGCTGGACTCCGCGAGGCGCGACAGGCCCTCGCGCACGGCGCGGGCACGCTGCTCGCCCACCCCGTCGACGGCCATGAGGTCGTCGACGCTCGCGGCGAGGAGCTTCTGCAGCCCGCCGAAGTGTCCGACGAGCCGCTCGATGATGGCATTGGGCAGGCGCGGCACCTTGGACAGCAGGCGGTAGCCGTGCGGCGCGACGGCGGCGTCGAGGGCGACGCCCCCGCCGGGCAGCTCGAGGACGCGGCCGATGTGACCGAGGTCGAGCAGCTGGGCGGAGTCGAGGGCGGCGAGGTCGGCGTGCACGCCGGCGAGGGTGCGGCCGCCTCGCTCGAGCTCCACGTAGTCCCGCACGACGAAGTCGCGGTCGGCGCCGATGCCGCCGATGAGCTCGTCGAGCTGGAGGGCGAGGAGGCGGCCGTCGGCGCCGAGCTCGACGACGTACCCGTCGATCTCCTCGGAGATCCGGCGCACCATCTCGAGGCGCTGGACGACGGAGCACACGTCGCGCACGGTGACGAGGTCCTCGATCTCCAGCGCGGACAGGGTGCCGGACACCTCGTCGAGGCGGGAGCGGTACCGCTCGAGGGTGGCCAGCGCCTGGTTGGCGCGGCCGAGGATCGTGTCCGGGTCCTCGAGGACGTGCCGGTGCGCCCCGACGTAGATGGCGATGATCCGCATGGACTGGCTGACCGAGATCACGGGGAGGCCGGACTGCTTGGCCACGCGCTCGGCGGTGCGGTGCCGGGTGCCGGACTCGCTGGTCTCGATCGACGGGTCGGGCAGCAGCTGGACGGCGGCGCGGCGGATGCGGGTGGCGTCGTGGTCGAGCACGCACGCGCCGTCCATCTTCGACAGCTCACGCAGCCGGGTGGCGGAGAACTGGACGTCCAGCTCGAAGCCGCCGGAGCACATCTGCTCGACCGTCTTGTCGAGGCCGAGCACGATGAGCGCACCCGTGCGCCCGCGCAGGATGCGCTCGAGACCGTCGCGCAGCTCGGTGCCGGGGGCGACCGCGGCAAGCGTCTCCCGGAGCAGGGCATCGGAGTGCACGGAGGAGGGAGCCACGGGGGAATCCTACGACGTCAGGGGTCACTCGCCCCGGCGATCCGCCGATCGGACGCCGACCCCCGCGAGCTCGACCGCCTCGGCGAGGTGCCGGGCCTCCAGGAGCTGCATCCCGGCGGGCGCCTTGACCGACGACCCGGCGGGGACGACGGCGCGCACGAAGCCGAGGCGGGCGGCCTCGCCGACCCGGCGGTCCAGGCCGGTGACCGGCCGGATGTCGCCCGCGAGGCCGACCTCGCCGAGCGCGACGGTGCCGGTGGGCAGCGGCTCGCCCGTCCGCGCGGAGACGATCGCCAGGGCCGTGGCCAGGTCGGCGGCGGGCTCGGTGACCCGCGCGCCGCCGATCGTGGAGACGTACACGTCCTGGTCGGCGAGGCGCAGGCCCGCGTGCCGGTGCAGGACGGCGAGGATCATCGCGAGCCGCGACGACTCGACGCCGCTGGTGGTGCGCCGCGGGTTGGCCAGGGGCGACGGCGCGACGAGGGACTGGAGCTCGAGGGCGAGCGGGCGCCGGCCCTCGAGCGTCACGGTGACGCAGGTGCCCGGCACACCCGCGCCGAGGTGGGAGAGGAACAGGCCGCTCGGGTCGCTCAGCCCGACGATCCCCGCCTCGGACAGCTCGAAGCAGCCGACCTCGTCGGTGGGGCCGTACCGGTTCTTCACCGCGCGGACCATCCGCAGCCGGGAGTGCCGGTCGCCCTCGAACTGGCACACGACGTCGACCAGGTGCTCCAGCGTGCGCGGCCCGGCCACCGTGCCGTCCTTCGTGACGTGGCCGACCAGCAGCACGGGCACCTGCCGCGACTTGGCCACGGCGATGAGCGACGCCGCGACCTCGCGCACCTGGCTCACGCCGCCGGGGGCGCCGTCCACCTCGGACGACGCGATGGTCTGCACGGAGTCGACGACGAGGAGGTCGGGCTCGTTGGCCTCGACGTGGCCGAGCACCGTGCCCAGGTCGGTCTCGGCGGCGAGCAGCAGCGTGGGGGCCAGGGCCCCGACGCGCTCGGCGCGCAGCCGCACCTGCCCGGCCGACTCCTCGCCCGTCACGTACAGCACGGTGCGGGCGTCGCGGCCGTCGGCGCCGCGCGCGTAGGTGGCGGCGACGTCGAGCAGCAGGGTCGACTTGCCGACGCCCGGCTCGCCCGCCAGCAGCACGACGGCGCCGGGCACGAGCCCGCCGCCGAGCACCCGGTCCAGCTCCGCGACCTGCGTGGGCGCCGCCTGCGCGGCGGCGACGTCGATGTCCCCGATGGGCCTCGCCGGGGTGCGGCCCGGGCTGACCGCGACGGTGCGCGGCCCCGTCGCGGCGGGGCCCTCGTCGGTCACCGTGCCCCACTCCTGGCACTCGCCGCAGCGGCCCACCCACTTGGGGGTGGTCCACCCGCACTCGGTGCAGCGGTAGCCGGGGCGCGACTGCTTGGCGCGGGTGCGGGACGACGTCGTGGTGCTCACGTCGTCCGACGCTAGGGGTCGGCACCGACAACGGGGTGCGCGACGATGGCGACATGGTCGACGACGCGACGCCCGCGCCGGCGGACGTGAGCCGCTTCCTGCACGACGGCCGCCTCCCGGCGATGCCCCGTCGGCGGGAGCACCGCCGGGCGGTGGCGCGCTGGCTCGCGCACGCCGTGCTGCCGACGCTCCTCGACACCGTGGGGGAGCGGGAGCTCACCGACCGGCTGGCGGAGCTCGTGGACGACCCGGTGGGCGTGCGGCGCGCCCTCGTCGACCTGGGCCTCGTGCACCGCACCCGCGACGGCGCGGAGTACTGGCGCACGGAGCTGACCGAGCACGACCGGGTCGCCGCGTTCGAGGACGTCGTCACCGACGCCGGCGTCCGTCGCACGTTCCACCTCGACGGCGCCCGGATCGACTCGATCGCCGCGCTCTACGACGAGCTGAACCGCGTGTTCATGGCTGGCGAGGACTGGGACCTCGGGCCGAGCCTCGACGCGCTGAGCGACCTGCTGCACGGCGGCATCGGCGCGGCGCACGGCGCGGACCGCCTCGCCGTCGTCTGGCACGACTTCGCCCGCTCGCGAGATGCTCTCGGCTTCGCCGCGACCCGCGAGTACTACCGGGCGAAGATCGCCGACCCGCGGTTCGACGCGGCGCTGTTCCAGCGGCGGCTGGACGACCTCGAGGCCGGGCGCGGCACGACCTACGCCGAGCTGGTCCTGGAGGTCTTCGCCGACCACCCCGATGTCGAGCTGCTGCTGCGCTGAGCGTGCGGTGCGGGCGCGCAGGCCGACGCGCGACCGACACACGGCCCCTGGCGCGGCCGAATCGGGACCGGGCGCCCCTAGGCTGCGGGGTGCACCGCCGCCGACCCCGCAGGAGGACATCGTGAGCCAGGCACGCACGGGCGGGAACGGCCGCCCGTCGCCGGAGGTGTTCCGCCGCCGGCGCATCGTGGTGGCGGCGGCCGCGGGCGCGCTGGTGCTGCTGGTCGTGCTGCTGACGGCGTTCGTGTGGCCGGGGTTCGCGCGCGAGGAGCCGGAGCCCCAGGCGACGGTGACGGCCCCGGTGCCGACGCCGACGATCTCGCCCAGCGGTCGGCCGGAGGAGGGGCAGACGGCGTTCGTCAAGGCGCAGCCGGACTCGGTGCTGGCGCTCGCGCTGCGCGCGGTCACCGAGGACAAGTCCTGGGAGGACGACGCGGACGCCGTCGAGTCGTGGCAGCTCGTCTACGCGGACGGTGACGGCGAGGGCGCGACGACGGTCGAGGTGCACGCCGGGCAGTGGGAGGACGACGACGCGGCCACCGGCGCGTACGAGGCCCTGGTCAAGGCGGCCGGCGAGCCGACCGGCGAGGGAGAGGTCGCGGTCAAGGGCGAGACGACCGGCGCGTACGTCGTGACTCCCGGCTCGACCGAGGGCACCGCCGTCGTGACGTGGCGCAACGGCACCGCGGTGCTGCAGGCCACGGGCCCGGCGGACCTGGTCGAGGACTTCTACTCCGCCTACCCGCTCTAGGTCCGCCGCCCGGTCTCCAGCACCCGCGGCGACGTACCGTGGTGCCCGTGAGCGAGCAGACTGACGAGCAAGCCGGAGCCCCGACGAACAGCCGGGTGGGCGGCGTGAAGATGGCGTTCCTCGGGACGGGGAACATGGGCGAGGCGGTGCTGGCGGGCGCCCTGTCCGCCGGCGTCGTGCCGCAGGACGTGGTGGCCACCTCCCGCCGGACCGAGCGCGGGGAGCACCTCACCGAGCGGTTCGGGGTCCGCGCCACGACGGACAACGTCGCCGCGGTCGCGGGGGCGCACGTCGTCGTCATCGGCGTGAAGCCCAAGGACGTGGGCGCGATGCTCGACCGCGTGGCGGACGCCCTGGAGCCGGGCGCCGTCGTCGTCAGCGTCGCCGCCGGCCTGCCGCTGTCGTTCTTCGAGCAGCGGCTGCCCGCCGGGACGCCCGTCGTCCGGGCGATGCCCAACACCCCCGCCCTGGTGGGCGCGGGGGTCACCGCCGTCGTCGGCGGCAGCGCGGCGCGGGAGGACGACATCGCGCTGGTCGAGCAGGTGCTCGCCGGCTCCGGGCACGTCTTCCGCGTCGCGGAGAAGGACATCGACGCGTTCGGCGCGCTCGCGGGCTCGGGCCCGGCCTACGTGTTCTACGTGGTCGACGCCATGGCGGAGGCCGGCGTGCTGCTGGGCCTGACGCGCGACGTCGCCCGGCGCCTCGCCGTCGAGACCGTGCTGGGCTCGGCGAAGCTGCTCGACGAGACCGGGGAGCACCCCGTGCTGCTGCGCGAGAAGGTCTCCTCGCCCGGCGGCACCACGGTCGCCGCCCTGCGCAAGCTCGACGACGGCGGCGTGCGCGCCGCGTTCCTCGACGCGCTGGAGGCGGCGCGCGACCGGTCGCGCGAGCTCGCCGCCGAGCACGGCTGAGCCGGGTCGGGAGCCGGTCGTGACGGGCGTTCGGACGGACGACGGGGCGGGGTCCGCGCGGCGGGGGCGCCGGCCCGCGGGCCAGGACACGCGCGACCTCGTGCTCGCCGGCGCGCGGGAGGAGTTCCGCGAACGGGGCTACGAGGCGTCGTCCGTCCGGTCGGTCGCGCGGCGCGCGGGCGTCGACCCGGGCACGGTGCGGCACTGGTTCGGCGACAAGACACGCCTGTTCACCGCGGCGCTCGGCCTGGCGGACGTCGACCCCGCGACGGTCGTCCGGGCGGCGGCCGAGGGGCCGGTCGACGGCCTGGGGGAGCGGCTGGTGCGGGCGGTCGTCGAGCTGTGGGACGCGGACGGCGGCACCACCGTGCGGCTGGTCATCCCCGCCGTGATGACGGACCCGGGGCTGCGCGGCCTGCTGCCGCAGTTCCTCGGCGCGGAGATCCTCGGCCCGCTGGTGCGGCGGCTCGACGTCGCCGACGCGCGGCTGCGGACGGCGCTCGTCGCGTCCCAGGTGGCGGGGGTGCTCATGACGCGCTTCCTCGTGCCGATCGACCCGCTGGCGTCCCTGCCGCCGGCGCGCGTCGCGGCCCTCGTCGGCCCGACCGTGCAGCGCTACCTCACGGCAGACCTGCCCGCGGGCATTGCGCCGTCCCCGGACGAGGAGCACAATTCCCCACATGGGGAATAACGACGCCGCGGTGCGGGTCCGGGGGCTCCGCGTCGAGCGCGGCGGCCGCACGATCATCGACGGGCTCGACGTGTCGGTGCCCGCCGGCCAGGTGGTGGGCCTGCTCGGGCCGTCCGGCTCGGGCAAGACGACGCTGCTGCGCGCCGTCGTCGGCGTCCAGGCGCGCGTGACGGGCGAGGTGACGGTGCTCGGCGAGCCGGCCGGCTCGCCCGGTCTGCGCCGCCGCGTCGGCTACGTGACGCAGGCCGCGTCCGTGTACGCGGACCTCACGGTGGTGCAGAACCTGCGGTACTTCGCCGAGCTGGCCGGCCTGCCGCGCGCCGGGGCGGAGGCCGCGGTACGGCGCGCCGTCGCCGCCGTCGACCTGGGCGGGCACGAGAAGCAGCGCGTCGGCACGCTGTCGGGGGGCGAGCGCTCCCGGGTCTCCCTCGCGGCCGCGCTGGTCGCCGACCCCGAGCTGCTCGTGCTGGACGAGCCCACGGTCGGCCTCGACCCCGTGCTGCGCCGCGACCTGTGGGCGATGTTCCGCCGTCTCGCGGGCGAGGGCCGCGCCCTGCTGGTCTCCAGCCACGTCATGGACGAGGCCACCCAGTGCGACCGGCTCCTGCTGCTGCGCGACGGGACGCTCGTCGCCGACACCACCCCGGCCGAGCTGCTCGCCACCACCGGCGCGCCCGACGCGGAGCGCGCCTTCCTCGCCCTCATCGACCAGCGGGCCGCCACGACCGGGGAGGGGTCCCGATGACGCTCACCACCACGACCGCGGGCCGCGTGCTGGCCCAGCTCCGGTTCGACCGCCGCACGGTCGCGCTCATCCTCGTGCTGCCCTGCCTTCTGCTCGGGCTCATCGCGTGGATGTTCGACGGCACCCCCGTGCTCGACCAGTTCGGCCCGATGCTCGTGGGGCTGTTCCCGCTCGTCGTGATGTTCCTCGTCACGAGCGTCGCCACGCTGCGCGAGCGGCAGTCGGGCACCCTCGAGCGGCTGATGACGACGCCGCTGCGCAAGGGCGACTTCGTGGCCGGCTACGCGCTCGCCTTCGCCGGGCTCGCCCTGCTGCAGTCGCTGGTGGTCGTGGGCTTCGCGCTCGCCGTCGGGATGGACGTGCTCGGCCCGCTGTGGCTGGTGCTCGTCGTCGGCATGCTCGACGCCGTCCTCGGCTGCTGCATGGGCCTGGCGGCCTCCGCCCTCGCGCGCACCGAGTTCCAGGCCGTGCAGATGATGCCGGCGATCATCTTTCCCCAGCTCATCACCTGCGGCCTGCTCATGCCGCGCGACCAGATGCCCGAGGTGCTCGAGTGGCTCTCGCGGGTGTTCCCGCTCACCTACGCCGTCGACGCGATGCAGACCTTGGCCGCCGGCGGCGAGTGGGTCGACGTCCGGGGCGCCGTGGGTGCCATCGTGCTGTTCATCGTCGGCGCCGTCGTCCTCGGCATCGCTACCCTGCGGCGCCGCACTGCCTGACGCCCACCGCGTGGGTTGAGCCTGTCGAAACCACCTCACCGGGTTTCGACAGGCTCGACCAGCGGGTGGTGATCAGCGGAAGCGCGGATCGTTCCCGGCGCGGGTGCTGACCACCAGCCCGAGCTCGTCCGCGACGTCCTCCCAGTCGACGTACGAGAACCCGGTGGCGTCGCCGCGGCCGTCCTCGACGTCCGCGCCGGTCTCCGGCTCGTCGTGCGTGACCAGCAGGCCCTCGTCGAAGTCGCCCACCGGGCGGTGCGTGACGGCGAGCCCGTCGGAGCCGTTGACGTCGTCGACGCCTCCGGTGCCCTCGACCCGGAACGAGCCGAGGGCCTTGTTGCGGCCCGTGGTCGAGTAGACGGCGTAGGTGTCGTCGCCCTGGCTGGAGACGATGACGTAGCCCGTGCGGCCGGGGCCGTGGTAGACGTCCACGCCCTCGGCGTCGGCGGTCAGCAGGTCGCCGCCGAACGGGTTCTTCGCTACCGCCTGCTCCTGCGACGAGCCGTCGGCTGGCGAGCACTCCTCGGTCTGCGGGTCGTAGGCGTCCTGGACGCCGAAGTCCGTGACGGTGTCGACGAGCGACGGGGTGCCCGAGCCGAGCGGGAGCCGCAGCTTCCACAGCCCGACGTCCTCCTGCGCGGCGTACAGGGTGCCGGTGCGCTGGTCGACGGACAGCCCCTCGAGCTGGGGGCCGGTGCCCGGCTCCTCGCACGGCGTCCAGGTGCTGCCGTCGGGCAGGTCGAACGACGCGGGCAGGTCGAGGTGCTCCACGTCGTCGTACCCGACGGTGCCGTCGTCGCCGGGGACGAGGCGCGCGGTGGCGACGCGCGTGGTGCCTTCCTGCGTCACGACCGCGTACGCGTCGTCGCCGTCCTGCCAGACCGCCAGCCCGTACGCCGTGTGCTCGGAGCCGACGCCCTCCCGGTCCGGCTGGAACAGGAACGGCTGCTCGGGCGCGGTGATCTCGGTGAGCGGCGCGTCCGCGTCGGCGCCGTCCGCGTCGATCGCGAAGAGACGCAGCTGGTCGTTGTAGCGGTCGGAGACGACGGCGACGTCCACCGTCTCGCCGCCGACCTCGAGCCCGTAGGTGATGTCGACGTTGTTGTAGCGGCCGGCGACGCCGTCCGCCCGGGGCGCCGGGTCGGCGGCGACGGCCTGCAGCTCGTCGCCGTCGGCGTCGTACACGCGCAGGCCGCCCTCCTTGGCCGTGGCCAGCACCAGCGACTCGTCCGCGTCGTCCGGGTGCACCCAGATCGCCGGGTCGTCGCCGGAGGCGTTGCCGCCCGCCTCGTCGTCGTACAGTACGGGCGTCTCGACGTCGGTCGTCACGGTGGCCACGTCGTTCCCGTGGTGTCCGTGGTCGCCGTGCCCCGGGTGACCCCACGCCGCCGATGCGGGGACGAGGGCGACGGCGGGCAGCAGCAGGAGCGCCGGCAGGGCGGCGCGTCGGGGTGATCGCATGGACGGGAACTCTGGCCCGCGCGGTCGACGCTCCGGTGTCCCGCCGGTGAACGTGGGCGGAACATGCCTCGTCGGTCGAGCCCGTCGAGACCTGGCCCCCGCTGGGTGAGCTTGTCGAGACCCGGATCCGGGTTTCGACAGGCTCAACCGGCGGAGGGGGTCAGGGCCGCGCCGAGAACCGCTCCAGCAGGTCGGCGTGCCCGGAGCAGACGAGCAGGTCGTTGGCGCTGACGCGCGTCTCGGGCGTCGCGTACTGGAACTCCACGCCGGGCGACTTCACGCCGATGACGGTGACGCCGTACCGCTTGCGGATGTCGGACTGGGCGAGCGTGAAGCCCTGCATCTCCTTCGGCGGGCGCATCTTCACGATGGTGAAGCCGTCCTCCACCTCGATGTAGTCGAGCATCTTGCCGCTCACGAGGTGCGCCACGCGGGAGCCGGCGTCGGCCTCCGGGTAGACGACGTGGTGTGCGCCGATGCGGGTGAGGATGCGGCCGTGCTCCGCGGAGATGGCCTTGGCCCAGATCTGCGGGGTGCCGAGGTCCACGAGGTTCGCGGTGATGAGCACGGACGCCTCGAGCTCCGTGCCCACGCCCACCACCGCGACGCCGAAGTCCTTCGCGCCGAGCTGGACCAGCGCCTCCGCCTCCGCGGCGTCCGCCTCGACCAGCGGCAGCCGGCCGGACCACTGCGCCACGAGCTTCTCGTCGCGCTCGACGGCGAGCACGTCCTGCCCCAGCCGGTCCAGCGTCGTCGCGAGCGAGGAGCCGAAGCGGCCGAGCCCGATCACGAGCACGCCCGCGTCGCGCGCGGGAGCCTTCTTGTCCGCCACGGTTCTCCTCCGTCAGGCCGGTCGTCGGTACGAGGTCACCCGATGATCGGGCGTTCCTCGGGGAAGCGTACGATGCGGCGCCGGTCGCGCAGGGCCAGGGCGCCGAGCAGCGAGATGACGCCCACGCGCCCGACGAACATGAGGGCGGCGAGCAGGTACTTCGCGGCGTCGGGCAGGGACGCCGTGACGCCGGTGGACAGGCCCACCGTGGCGTAGGCGGAGATCACCTCGAACAGCGCCTCGGACAGCCGCAGGTCGGTCATGCGCAGCAGCGCGAGGCACGACACGAGCACGGCGGTCGCGCCCACGAAGACCACCGCGATGGACAGCCGCAGCGTGTCGCGGGGGATGCGCCGGCCGAACACCTCGGTGTCGGCGTCGCCGCGGGCCTCGGCGACGATCGCGAGCAGCATGACGGCGAACGTCGTGACCTTGATGCCGCCCGCGGTCGACGCCGAGCCGCCGCCCACGAACATCAGGGCGTCGGTGAGCAGCCAGGTCTCCTGGGTCATCTCGTGCACGGGCACGGAGCTGAAGCCCGCCGAGCGGGGCATCACCGACGCGAACACCGACGAGAGGATCTTGGTCGAGAAGCTCTGCTCGCCGAAGGTCGCCGGGTTGTTCCACTCCAGCGCGCCGATGAGGATCGCCCCGGACACGAGGAGCGCGAGGCTCGTGGTCACCGTGAGCTTGGTGTGCAGGGACAGGGCGCGCACCCAGTGCTTGTGCTTGCGGCGCCGGTTGGTGATCACGTTGAGGATGACGGGGAAGCCGAGCGAGCCGATGAAAACGCCCAGCGCGATCGGCACCAGCACGAACCAGTCGGAGGAGAAGGGGAGCAGGCCGTCCGGCGTCGGCACGAACCCGGCGTTGTTGAACGACGAGATGCCGTAGAACAGGGCGTGCCACGCGGCGATCCCGGCGTGGTCGCCGAGGACGAGGAAGCGCGGGAACAGCAGCAGCGAGAGGATCAGCTCGATGCTCGTGGCGGTGATGATGATCGTCCGCAGCAGCGCGCCGACCTCGCCGAGCCGCTCCGTCTTCGTCTCCGAGGCGGTCAGCAGCTTCTGCGTGAGGCCGAGCCGTCGGGATACCGCGAGGCCCAGCAGCGAGGCCAGCGTCATCACGCCCAGGCCGCCCACCTTGATGCCGACGAGGATGACGACGTGCCCGAACTCCGACCAGTAGGTCGCGGTGTCCTGCACGACGAGGCCGGTGACGCAGACGGCGGACGTCGCCGTGAACAGGGCGTCGACGACCGACGCCCCCCGGCCCGACGTCGTCGCCCAGGGCGTGAGGAGCAGCAGCCAGATGACGGTGATGACGGCCGCGAAGACCGTCATCGCCAGCCGGGCGGGGTACTCGCGGGCCGCCCGGTTGGCCCATCCGCGCAGCGCGAGCGCGCGACCGCCCCACGTCCTCGGCACCGTGCCCCCTCTCGCCCCTCAGTCGCTGGGCACAGCCTGCCACGACGTCGGCTACCGTGACGGGATGCGCGTCGCCCGGCTGCTGTGGAGCCCCGAGCTCCTGCGGTACGACTTCGGACCCGGGCACCCCATGGCGCCCGCCCGCCTCGACCTGACGATGCGGCTGGTGGCGGACCTCGGCCTGCTCGACGAGCCCACGCTCGAGGTGGCCGACGTCGAGCCCGCCCCCGACGCGCTCATCGAGACGGTGCACGACGCCGCGTACGTCGCGGCGGTGCGGCGCGCGGCCGCGGACGGCACGCCCGACCCGGCGCGCGGGCTCGGCACCGAGGACGACCCCGTGTTCCCGGCGATGCACGAGGCGGCGGCGCGGCTGGTGGCGGCGTCGGTGGACGCGGCGGAGGCGGTCTGGTCGGGCCGGGTGGCCCACGGCGTGAACATCGCGGGCGGGATGCACCACGCCCAGCGCGGCGCGGCCTCCGGGTTCTGCATCTACAACGACGCCGCCGCGGCCGTGCAGCGCCTGCTCGACCTCGGGGCGGAGCGGGTCGCGTACGTCGACCTGGACGCCCACCACGGCGACGGCGTCGAGGCGATCTTCTGGGACGACCCTCGCGTGCTCACGGTGTCCGTGCACCAGGACGGGCACACGCTGTTCCCGGGCAGCGGCAACGCCGGCGACACGGGCGGGACGGCGGCGCAGGGCACCGCGGTGAACGTGGCGCTGCCGCCGCGGACGGACGGCGCGCACTGGCTGCGCGCGGTGGACGCCGTCGTGCCGGCGGTGGTGCGCGAGTTCCGCCCGCAGGTGATCGTGTCGCAGCACGGCTGCGACGCGCACGGCAACGACCCGCTCACCGACCTCGACGTGGGCGTGGGTGCGCAGCGGACGGCCGCGCGCTGGGTGCACGAGCTCGCGCACGAGCTCGCCGACGGCCGGTGGGTGGCGCTCGGGGGCGGCGGGTACGCCGTGGTCGACGTCGTGCCGCTGGTGTGGGCGAGCCTGGTGGCGGAGGCGGCGCACGCGCCGCTGGCGATCGGCATCGAGCTGCCGGAGTCGTGGCGCCGCGAGGTCGAGGAGCTGTCCGGGCTGGACCCGGCCGAGCGCCTCGGCAGCGGTGACGTCGCGTGGCGGCCGTGGGCCGACGGGTACGACCCGGCCGACGACGTCGACCGCGCCGTCCTCGCCACCCGCCGGCACGTCTTCCCCACCTGGGGGCTGGACCCGTACCGCGACTGACGTCACGGCGCCCGTCGGACGGGCGCCGGTCGGGAGGACGCCGCGCATCGGGTACCCTGGGGGACGGACTTTTCCGCGTTGGTCGGCTGCTCCTGGAGACAGGGCTCCTGGGACCAACCGTGTTCCACCGACCGACAAGCATTGTGAGGACCTCATGGGCTCCGTCATCAAGAAGCGCCGCAAGCGCATGGCGAAGAAGAAGCACCGCAAGCTGCTGCGCAAGACGCGTCACCAGCGTCGCAACAAGAAGTGACGTCGTCCGCCTGACGGCGGACAGCACGGACGAACGGGCCCGGCACCTCCACGGAGGTGCCGGGCCCGTTGTCGTCGGCCTTCCCGCCGGTTGAGCTCGTCGAAACCCGTGGCCCTGGGTCTCGACAGGCTCGACCAGCGGATCAGCGGCCCTGCAGCCGCCGCCGGATGCTGCGCAGCACGAGCCCGGCGACCCAGGCGGCGCCGGCCCACGACGCCGTCTTCATCCCGCGCCCGGCCACCCGCCGCCCGCGGCCGCGGAACTCGCGGATGGGCCAGCCGACCTCCTTGGCGTGCCGGCGCAGGCGCGCGTCGGGGTTGATGGGGCAGGGGTGCCCCACGGTGCGCATCATCGGCAGGTCGTTGAGGGAGTCGCCGTACGCGTACGAGGCGGCCAGGTCGATGCCCTCGCGCTCTGCGAGCTGCCGCACCGCGGCGCCCTTCGCCTCGCCGTGCATGAGGTCGCCGACGAGCCGGCCGGTGTAGAAGCCGCCCGAGTGCTCGGCGATCGTGCCGAGGCAGCCTGTGGCGCCGAGGCGACGGGCGATGAGGCCGCCGATCTCGACCGGCGTCGCGGTCACGAGCCACACCTGGTCGCCCGCGGCGAGGTGCTCGTCGAGCAGCCGCTTGGTGCCGGGGAAGATGCGCAGCTCGAGCACCGTGTCGTACACGTCCTCGCCGACGGCGGTGATCTCCGCCACGGACCGGCCCGCGATCAGCGACAGGGCCCGGCTGCGCACCGTCTCGATCTGGGAGCGGGACTCGCCGAACACCAGGTACTTCGCCTGGATGAGCGCGAACCGCAGCAGGTCGCGGGTGCCGAAGAACCGGCGCTGGTACAGGGCGCGGGCGAGGTGGAACGCGCTGGCGCCGCGGATGATCGTGTTGTCGACGTCGAAGAAGGCTGCGGCGCGCGCCGGCGGGAACGACTCGGCGGGCGACGGCATGCGGTCCACTGTATCGGCGCCGCTACCCTTGGCAGGTGAGCAGGCCGCAGGGATCCGCAGGTGAACCCCGGGTGCTGCTGTACACGCGTGTCGGCTGCCACCTGTGCGACGAGGCTCGGGCGGTGGTCGCGGACGTGTGCGGCGCGGCGGGGGAGGCGTGGCGGGAGGTCGACATCGACGTCGACGGGCCCGACGGTGACCTGGTGGGCAAGTATGGGGACTACGTGCCCGTCGTCGAGGTGGACGGCGTGCAGCAGGGCTTCTGGCGGGTGGACGGCGCGCGGCTCGCGCGGCGGCTGGCCCGTTGAGCCCGGGAGGGGACGACGGGGTGATCCAGCAGTGATCGAGCTCGGTGAGGCGACGGTGCCGGCCGCGACGGTGGCGCGGCTGCCGTACTACCTGCGCGCGCTGCGCGACCTGGCGGAGGCCGGCGTGACGACGACGTCGTCGTCGGAGCTGGCGGAACGGTCGGGGGTGGGGTCGGCGCAGCTGCGCAAGGACCTGTCGTACCTCGGGTCGTTCGGCACGCGCGGCGTGGGCTACGACGTGCAGTCGCTGGCCCAGTACATCGCGACGGCGCTGGGGCTGGAGTCCGAGCACCGCCTGGCGATCGTCGGCATCGGCAACCTGGGGCACGCGCTGGCGAACTACTCGGGGTACGCCGCGCGCGGCTTCCAGGTGGTGGCGCTGCTGGACGCGGACCCGCAGGTGGTGGGTCGCTCCGCGGCGGGGCTGACCATCGAGCACGTCGACGCGCTGGAGGACGTGCTCGCGCGCACGGGCGTGTCCATGGTGGTGCTCGCGACGCCCGGGCCGGTGGCGCAGGGCATCGCCGAGCGGATCGTCGGCTGCGGGGTGCGGGAGATCCTGTCGTTCGCGCCCGTGGCGCTGCAGCTGCCGGACGACGTCGTCGTGCGCTCCGTGGACGTGGCCGGCGAGCTGCAGATCCTGGCGTTCCACGCCGCAGCCCGCGCCGCGACCAACGGAACCCCCGCGAGGTAGTTCCGGACGCGCCGAGGTAGTTCGAAAACTGCCGAGGTAGTTCGAAGGGCGGTCCGCAGACGTGCGGACCGCCCTTCGAACTACCTCGGCAGTGTGTGAACTACCTCGGCGCGAGGCTCAGGCCTGCTTGATCGCCGAGACGTCGAGGGCGATCTTGACCTTGTCGCCCACGAGGACGCCGCCGGTCTCGAGCGCGGCGTTCCAGGTCAGGCCGTAGTCCTTGCGGGAGATCTCGATCTCGGACTCGAAGCCGGCGCGGGGGTTGCCGAACGGGTCGGTGGCGGTGCCGGTGAACTCGGTGGGCAGCGCGACGTCGTTGGTGACGCCGTTGATCGTCAGGGCGCCGTGGATGACGTAGTCGTCGCCGTCCGTGCTGATGCCCTTCGAGGCGAAGGTCCAGACCGGCTTCTCCTCGGCGTGCCAGAAGTCGGCGCTCTTCAGGTGGCCGTCGCGGTTCTCGTCGCCGGTGTTCACCGACGCGGCGTCCAGCTCGGCGGTGACGGCCGACGACTCGAGGTCGTCGCCCACGGTGATCTCGCCGGACGAGATCGCGATCGTGCCGCGGACCTTGGCGATCCCGGCGTGGCGCACGGAGAACGAGGCGGTCGAGTGGGCGGTGTCGATGGCGTAGGTGCCGGCGGTCAGGCCTGCGGGCAGCGCGGTCATGCGGGTCTCCTCGTGTGGTCGGTCGTGCTGATCCATCCAAAGTAGTTGATGAATCAACTATCGTCGAGAGGGGGAACGTGAGGCTCTCGTAACCTATTCCCGTGGGTGCGACGACGGCGCGGGAGCGCGACGACGAGGGTGGCGCGGACGTGCGCTGGCTCGACGAGGAGCAGCAGTGGGCGTGGCGGCGTTTCCTCGAGGGGACGTCGCGCTTCTTCGAGGCGCTCGGCGACGCCCATGACGAGGGGCTGCCCGTCACGCTCGGCGAGTACCACCTGCTGGTCCAGCTCTCCGAGGCGCCCGGGCGGACGCTGCGGATGTCGGCGCTCGCGGAGTTCCTCGCGCTGTCGCGCAGCCGCCTGACGCACACGGTCGACCGGATGGAGCGGCGCGGGCTCGTCGTCCGCACGCCCGTGCCCGGCGATCGGCGGGGAGTGAACTGCGTCATGACCGACGCCGGGTACGCGGCGCTCGTCGACGCCGCGCCCGGGCACGTCACCGCCGTGCGTCGGCTGCTGGTGGACGCCCTCACCGACGAGGAGTTCGCCACGCTGGGACGCGCGATGGCAAAGGTCGCCGAGGCGTCCAGGGGTTCCGCCGGAGCCTCGTCGGCCTGATCGGATCGCCCGGCTCGGGCGCGCTGTCCCTCTGTCTCGCGGAGCGAGAAACCGGTTGCTCGTGCGTACAACGATGGAGGAGGGTGGGTCCCGCTCCATCGGACGGAGCGGACCGACAACGATCCGAGAACGAACCGAGACGAGTCGAAAGGGATCGACGATGACCCGGAAGACGACAAGGAACGGCAACGGACGCACCCGCGCGACCCTCGGCGCGCTGGCGGGGATGGCGGTGGCCGCCGGCACGGCGGTGCTCGTCTCCGCGACGCCGGCCACCGCGGACGGCACGGCGGTGGCGGCGGACTGGCCGACGGCCACCGGCGACGAGAACGTGTCGGAGACGATCGAGGTGAGCGGCACCTTCGACGGCGAGCTCGTGCGCTACGGCGGCTTCGCCTCGGGCGACCAGGGGGAGGGGGGTGACCCGATGTTCCAGCTCGAGGACGGCGCCGTCCTCAAGAACGTGATCCTCGGCGAGGACCCCGGCGACGGCGTGCACTGTTCCGGCACCTGCACCCTCGAGAACGTGTGGTGGGAGGACGTCGGCGAGGACGCCGCCACGCTCAGGGACAACGAGTCCGGCAGCGACACGATGACGATCGACGGCGGCGGCGCACGTGGCGCCGACGACAAGGTGTTCCAGCACAACGGGCCCGGCAACGTCGTCATCAAGAACTTCCAGGTCGAGGACTTCGGGAAGCTCTACCGCTCGTGCGGCAACTGCTCGACGCAGTACGACCGCCACGTGACGATCCAGGACGTGACGGTGACGGCCCCCGGCAAGTCCCTCGCCGGGATCAACTCGAACCTCGGCGACACGGCGACCATCTCCGGCGTCACGATTGTCGGCGACGACGACAAGGACATCGCCGTCTGCGAGGAGTACGAGGGCGTGACCGACGGCGAGCCGGAGAAGGTCTCGGAGGGCCCCTCCGACGCCTGCCGGTACACGGAGTCCGACATCAGCTACGAGTGATCCCCGTGCGCCGGTGAGAGAGGTCACAGACCTCCGGGGTGTCCGCTGAGCAGGACCTGGGTACCCCGGAGGTCTGGGACACTGGGACGCATGGCCACCACCACCGTCCATCTCGTACGGCACGGCGAGGTCCACAACCCGGACGGCGTCCTCTACGGACGCATCCCCGGCTACCGCCTGTCCGACCGGGGTCAGGCGATGGCGCGCCGCGTGGCGGAGCACCTGTCCGGCACGGGCCGCGACGTCGTCGCCGTCGTCGCCTCCCCGCTGCAGCGGGCGCAGGAGACCGCGACCCCGACGGCCGAGGCCTTCGGCCTGGCGCTCGCCACCGACCACCGGCTCATCGAGGCGGGCAACCACTTCGAGGGCACGACGATCGGGAAGAACCCGGGGCAGCTCGCGCACCCCCGGTACTGGCGCTACCTGTGGAACCCGCTGCGCCCGTCGTGGGGCGAGCCGTACGCGGAGCAGGTGACCCGGATGCGGGCCGCCGTCGACGACGCGCGCCGCGCCTACGCGGGGCACGAGGTGGTGCTGGTGAGCCACCAGCTGCCCGTGTGGGTCACCCGTCGCTCCTACGAGGGCGGCTCCCTGGCGCACGACCCGCGGCGCCGGCAGTGCGCCCTGGCGTCGCTGACGTCGCTGCGCTTCGACGGCGAGACCTTCGTGGGCCTGCACTACACCGAGCCCGCCGCCGACCTGCTCGCGGGCGCCGACCCGGTGCCGGGGGCATGATGCGCGCCACCCGCACGCGCGCGCTCCGCCGCGCCTCCGTGGCCGCCTGCGCCGTGCTCGGCCTGGGCCTGCTCGCCGCGTGCGGCGCCCAGGACTCGGGCGCCGGCGACGTCGTCGGGCAGGGCTTCGTCTCCGGCGACGGCTCCGTGAAGCAGTGGGACGCGGGGGACCGCGAGGACCCCGTGACCGTCGAGGGCACCACCTTCGAGGGCGACGACGTCAGCACCGACGACTGGCGCGGCGACGTCGTCGTCGTGAACACCTGGTACGCCGGCTGCGCGCCGTGCCGCGCCGAGGCCCCCGACCTGGTGGCCCTCGCGAACGACCGCGAGGCCGACGGCGTGCACGTGCTCGGTATCAACACCGAGGACGAGGCGGGCGCCGCCACCTCCTTCCAGCGCACCTTCGACGTGCCGTACCCGTCCATCGAGGACCGCAGCGGCCAGGTCGTGGCCAAGCTGTCGGGCGTCGTGCCGCTGCAGGCCGTGCCGTCGACCGTCGTGCTCGACGCCGAGGGGCGCGTCGCGGCCCGCGTGATCGGGCAGGCCGAGGCGTCCACGCTCGACGCGATCGTCGACGAGGTCCTCGCCGAGTCCGACGGCGGGTCGGGCGGCGGCTCCGGCGACGCGAAGGACGCCTGATGGGCGGCGCCTTCGCCACCACGGCGTTCAGCGGCTCGATGCTGCTGGCGCTGCCCGTGGCGCTGATCGCCGGCCTGGTGTCGTTCGCGTCGCCGTGCGTGCTGCCGCTGGTGCCCGGCTACGTGGGGTACGTCAGCGGCATGGCGGCCGCCTCGGCCGGATCCGGCGGGCGGGCCCGTGCGGGCGTCCCCGCGGACCCCGGCCGTCGCCGCGTCGTCGCCGGCGTGGCGCTGTTCGTCCTCGGGTTCACCGCGGTGTTCGTCGTCCTCATGGCCGCCGCCGGAGCGGTCGGGTCCTACCTGGTGCAGTGGGAGGACACGATCATGCGCGTCCTCGGCGTCGTCGTGATCCTCATGGGGCTCGCGTTCCTCGGCGCCGTGCCGTTCCTGCAGCGCGAGCGCCGCATGCACCTGAGCCCGCAGGCCGGGCTGTGGGGCGCGCCGCTGCTGGGGATCGTCTTCGGCCTCGGCTGGACGCCGTGCATCGGCCCGACGCTGGCCGCGGTGCAGGCGCTGTCGCTCGACCAGGCGTCGGCGGGCCGCGGCATCGCGCTCGGGATCGCGTACTGCGTCGGGCTGGGCGTGCCGTTCCTGCTGGTGGCGCTCGGGCTGCAGTCGTCGCAGCGCATGCTCGGCTTCCTGCGGCGCCACCGGCTGGTCATCCAGCGCGCGGGCGGCGCCCTGCTGGTGCTGGTCGGCCTGGCGCTGGTCACGGGCCTGTGGGCCACGTGGACCGGCCAGCTCCAGGGCTGGGTCAGCGGGTTCGGGACGGTGGTGTGATGAGCGACAAGGCGACCTACCGCCCCGAGGGCATCCACGACGCGTTCACGGAGGGGCGCGGCGACGACGCCCCGGCGGCCCCGGGCGACGGGAAGCAGAAGCCCTCCGGGCCCAACCTGCCGACGCTCGGCTGGCGCGGGATGCTGCGCTGGACGTGGCGGCAGCTCACGAGCATGCGGGTGGCGCTCATGCTGCTCATGCTCCTGGCCGTCGCGGCGGTGCCCGGCTCGGTGCTGCCGCAGCGCGGCCAGGACCCCGCGAAGGTCCTCGAGTACCTCGGCGACCACCCCACGCTGGGGGAGTGGCTCGACCGGTTCGGCTTCTTCGAGGTCTACAGCTCGGTCTGGTTCTCCGCGATCTACATCCTGCTGTTCGTGTCGCTCGTGGGCTGCATCGTGCCGCGCACGCTCTCGCACGCGCGCGCCCTGCGGAACCGCCCCCCGAAGACGCCCGTGCGCTTCGGCCGGTTCCCCGCCACGGCCGAGGCGAGCACGACGGCGTCGCCCGACGCCGTCGTCGACGCGGTGGCCACGCACCTGCGCGGGCCGTGGCGACGGCTGCCGACGTTCCGGGTCGACGTCGGCGCGGAGGAGCCGCGGCTCGGCCGCCCGGCCACCCGCACGGTCGCGGCGGAGCGCGGCTACCTGCGCGAGACCGGCAACCTGGTGTTCCACCTGGCGCTGCTGGGCCTGCTCGTCTCGGTCGCCCTCGGCCAGCTGCTGCACTACCGCGGCCAGGCGATCGTCACGGAGGGCCGCGGCTTCGCCAACGCCGTCGTGGACTACGACACCTTCGACAAGGGCGCCTGGTTCCGGCCGGCGTCGCTGTCGCCGTTCTCCATGACCCTCGACTCGTTCGACTCCGAGTTCGCCTCCGACACGGTCGCCTTCGCCCAGGCGCGCGACTTCACGGCGCACGTGACCGTCACGGAGCCCGACGGCGGGCAGCACTCCGACCAGATCAAGGTCAACTCCCCGCTGACCGTCGACGGCGCCAAGATCTACCTGCAGGGCAACGGGTTCGCGCCCGAGATCACGGTGAAGGACGGCGCCGGCGAGATGGCGTTCTCCGGCCGCGTCCCCTTCCTGCCCGAGGACACCATGTACACCTCGCGCGGCGTCGTGAAGGTGCCGGACGTCTCGAAGGGCCAGGAGCAGGTCGGCCTCATCGGGTACTTCCTGCCCACGGCCGTCGTCGAGGAGGACGGGTCGGCACGCTCCGTCTTCCCGCAGCCGCAGAATCCGCTCATGGTGCTCGAGGTGTACCGCGGCGACCTGGGCCTGGACGACGGCGTGCCGCAGAACGTGTACCGCCTCGACACGGCGAACCTCACGCCGTCGGTGGACGACGACGGCCAGCCGATCAAGCTGCTCGTGAAGCCGGGGGAGACGGTCGAGCTGCCCGACGGCCTCGGCAGCGTCACCCTCGGCGAGGACGTGCCGCGCTACGTCGCGCTCGACCTGCGGTACGACCCGTCGCTCGGCTGGGTGCTGACGTTCGCCCTGCTGGCCCTCACCGGCCTGGCGGTCTCGCTGTTCACGCCGCGCCGCCGCGTGTGGGTGCGATCATGGGAGACCACGGACGACGACGGCCGCGCCGTCACGCACGTCGAGCTCGCCGGGCTCGCGCGCGGCGACGACGCCGGCCTGCAGCGCGAGGTCGACAAGGCCCTGGCAGCGGTGCCGGGGGTTGCCGACGGCACGAGCGACGACGACACCACCGACGACACGACCGACGACGACACTGTCGCCGCCGACCACCAGAGAACCGCCACGGAGGACTGACCATGCAGATCGCCGAGCTGAGCGTGCTGCTCGTCTGGGGCGCCGCCACGGCGCTCACGATCGCGCTCGTCGCGTTCGCGATCGACCTCGGCCGCCGCACGGAGGCGCGGGCCGACGCCCACGCCGAGGCGCGCACTCCCGTCGCGGTGGGGGCCGGGTCCACGACCGCGGGCGCACCGGCCGGCGGCTCCGGGGCTGCGGAGGGCGCCGCGCCGGCGCGCCGTCGCGCCGCCGGCATCGCCATGTCGACCACCTGGCTGGGCACCGCGATGCTCCTCGTGGCGATCGTGCTGCGCGGCCTGGCCGCCGGCCGCACGCCGTGGGCCAACATGTACGAGTTCACGCTGGTGGGCTCGTTCATGGCCCTCGCGGTGTTCCTCGGCATGAACGTGCGCAAGGACTACAAGTTCCTCGGGGCGTTCGTCACCGGGCTGGCCGTGCTGTTCCTCGTGCTCGGCCTGAACGTCTTCTACATCGCCGCGACGGGCGTGCAGCCGGCCCTGCAGAACTACTGGCTGGTCATCCACGTGGGCGTCGCGATCAGCGCGACCGGCATCTTCACGGTCGCGTTCGTGTCGTCCGTGCTGCAGCTGGTGCGCGACAGCCGCGACTCCGGCTCGCCGTACCTGCAGCGCCCGGGCTTCCGCTGGCTCGACCGCGTGCCGACCCCGACCTCGCTGGAGGCGCTGTCCTTCCGGCTCAACGCCGTCGGCTTCGTGCTGTGGACGTTCACCATCATCGGCGGCGCCATCTGGGCCGAGCACGCCTGGGGCCGCTACTGGGGCTGGGACCCCAAGGAGGTCTGGAGCTTCGTCATCTGGGTCGTCTACGCGGCCTACCTGCACGCCCGCACCACCCGTGGCTGGGACGGCCGCCGGGCCGCGTGGTTCGTGATCGTCGGCTACCTGTGCGTGCTGTTCAACTTCACCGGCGTGAACCTGATCTTCAACGGCAAGCACTCGTACTCGGGCCTCAACACCGACAGCACCGGCGGCGCCTGACGCCAGCCCTGCTGACCGAGACCCGTTGTGGGTGGGATTTTGGCCCTGTTTCACGTCCGAAACAGGGCCAAAATCCCACCCACAACAGTCAGGGGGTGTCGCCGTTGCCGCCGCCCTCGCGCTCGCGACGGCGCTTCTCCTGCTCGAGGCGCCACAGGAACTCCGGGTCGTCGTCGGGTGCGACGGGGCCGGACGGCCGGCGCGGGCCGGAGGGGCGTCGCCCGGGGCGTGACGACGGTCCCGGGCCGCCGCCGGACGCGCGCCGCGCCGAACGCTTCACGACGATCCACGCGACGGCGCCGAAGATCGGCAGCAGCACGATGATCACCGCCCACAGCCACCGTGGCAGGCCGCCGCGCTCGTCCTCCTCGGAGCCGAACAGGTCGAGGAGGGCGTAGAGGGCGAGCCCCACCACGAGAAGGGGCAGGATCACACGCGCGAACATGGCCCCAGCCTAGTTCGGCGTCGGGATGCTCAGGATTCGCGCCTACCCTGGACGGGTGCCCCTCGTCATGTACACCGTCTGGCGGATCCTGCTGTTCGTCGCCGCCCTCGGTGCCGGCTACCTGCTCGGCCTGCGCAGCTGGCTCCTCGTCCTCGTCGCCGCCGTCGTGGCGTTCGCCGTCTCGTACCTCGCCCTGAGCAAGCCGCGGGACGCCGCCGCGCGGTGGCTGGCGGAGAAGGAGCAGCGGCGCAAGGACGGCTCCGACAAGCACGACGCCGACTCGGACTACGAGGACTCCGTCGTGGACCGGGAGAACCCCACCGCCGGGTGAGTCCCGCGAGGGTCAGAGCGCCAGGCCCAGGCCCAGCAGCACGCCGTACGCGAGCTCGAACATGCCGGTGCCGGCGAGCACCTTGACCAGCAGCGGGCCGCGCGCCCCCGCGATCACGGGGGTCACGAGCAGCGCGGCCGGCAGCAGCAGCACCGTGACCAGCAGCGCCCACGGCGACCACGCCGCGCACACCATGCCCAGCACCACGGGCAGCAGGATGCAGGCGGCGTACCAGCGCCGGGCGCGGTGGTCGCCCAGCCGGACGGCGAGGGTGCGCTTGCCCGCGACGACGTCCGTCGGGATGTCGCGCACGTTGTTCACCATGAGCAGGCCGCAGGCGATCAGGCCGACGCCGACCGCGCCGAGCACGGACGGCCACGTGAGGGCGTCCGCCTGGGTGTAGGTGGTGCCGAGCGTCGCGACGAGCCCGAAGAACACGAACACGCCCACCTCGCCGAGCCCGGCGTACCCGTAGGGGTGCTTGCCGCCGGTGTAGTACCAGGCGGCCAGCACGCACACCACACCCACGGCCAGCAGCCACCAGTGGCCGGTCACGGCGCACAGGGCGAGGCCGAGCACCCCGGCGACGCCGAACGAGGCGAACGCGGCGCCCTTGACGCGGCGGGGCGCCGCGATGCCGGAGGCGGTGAGCCGCAGCGGCCCCACCCGGTCCACGTCGGTGCCGCGCACGCCGTCCGAGTAGTCGTTCGCGTAGTTGACGCCCACCTGCAGGGCGAGCGCCACGCCGAGCGCGAGGACAGCGGGCAGCCACGCGAACGCGCCGACGTCCGCCGCGGCGCCGGTGCCGATCAGCACCGGCGCGGCGGCGGCCGGCAGGGTGCGGGGTCGTGCTCCGGCGATCCACTCGCTCGACGTGGCCATGGTTCTCCGTCCATCCGTGCGGCGCCGGGCGTCGCGTGCGCGAGCGGGTCAGGCGTGCGCCTCGTGCTCGCGGACGAGGGCGACGACGCCGCTGCGGTCCACCTTGCCGGGGCCGCGCAGCGGGAGCGCGGCCGCGGCGTACACGCGGCGGGGCGCGGACGGCCCACCCAGCCTAGTCGTCGCGGCCGACCGCACCCGCGCCAGCGCGTCGTCGTCGACCGGCACGAGGGCCGCCCCCGGACCGGGGGGTCCCGCGGGAGCCGCGACGACGGCGACGAGTGCCTGGCCCCACTCCGGGTCGGGGACGCCGACGACGCACGCCTCGCCGCCCAGCAGCTCCCCGACCAGCGCCTCGACGGGCGCCGGCGCCACGTTCACACCGCCCGTCACGACGACGTCGTCCGCGCGGCCCAGCACCTGCAGCGTGCCGTCCGAGCGCAGCCGGCCGAGGTCGGACGTGCGGAACCAGCGCGACCCGTCCGGGTCGGTGCGGAACGCCGCGGCCGTGGCGGCGCCGTCGCCCAGGTACCCGGTCGCGAGCGTGGGCCCGCCCAGCTCGACCACCCCGATCTCCCCGGACCTGTCAGAGCCAGGGCGCGCCATACCCCGCCCTGGCTCTGACAACTCTGGGGCGACGACGCGGACCCGGACGTCGCGCAGGGGCGCGCCGTCGTACACGCAGCCGCCGGCGGTCTCGGACATGCCGTAGGTCGTCACGACGCGCACCCCCGCGTCGGCGGCGCGCTCGAGCAGCGCGGGCGGCGACGCCGCACCCCCGAGCAGCACCGCGGCGCAGCGGGCCAGCGCCGTCAGGCCGCGGGGAGCGCCGTCGTGCGCCGCGGCGAGCAGGCGGTGCACCTGGGTGGGCACCAGCGACACGTACACGGGGTCGTCGCCCGCGGCGGCGAGTGCCGGCTCGAGCAGGTCGGCCAGGCCGTCGGGCGTGAAGTGCGCGTCGGGGTCCGCCGCCGTCAGGGGGGTCCCGGCGAGCGCCGACCGGACCACCACCTGTAGGCCCGCCACGTGGGTGGGCGGCAGCGTCAGCACCCACCGCCCGGGACCGCCGAGGCGCTCGTGCGTGGCGGTCGCGGAGGCGCGCAGCGCGGCGGCCGGGAGCGCCACCTCGCGCGGCGTCCCCGTCGAGCCGGACGTGCGCACCACGAGCGCGGTACCCGGGGGCACCGGGGCCCGCGTCGTGCGGGGCAGGGGGACGACGGCGGGACCGCCGTCGAGCGCGGCGCGCACGGCGTCGCGGAGGGCGTCTGCGGGCGGGGCAGGGTGGGGACCGGGCACCGCACCAGGGTAGGACCGCGCCCTTCGGGCCGACGACGGGCCTGCCGTAGGGTGGCACGGTCCCGGCGCGGGAGGCCCCGGGCCGCGCGCCGCACGCACGTCGAGGAGGACGCCGAGGATGCTCATCACTCCCGGAGGCGCGCCCCGCGGCGCCCGGACCGGCGCCGTCGGCGCGCTGGTCGCGCTCGCCCTGCTGGCCACGTCCGCCTGCGGCGTCGGCGAGCCCGCCGCCCCGCCCACCGTGACCGCCGCCCCCGACGTCGCGGTGCCCAAGGCGGCCCCGCCGGATCCCGTGAAGCCGAAGCCCAAGCCCAAGCCCGTGGTGTGGCCGCTCAACGGCAGGCCGACGGGCACCACGAAGGTCCCCGCCCGGCCCGCCGTCGCCGTGAAGATCGAGAACTCCGTGCAGGCGCGGCCGCAGACCGGGCTGCAGAAGGCGGACATCGTGTGGGAGCAGGTGGTCGAGGGCGGCATCACGCGGTACGTCGCCGTGTACCAGTCGACGCTGCCCGGCACGGTCGGGCCCGTCCGGTCCGTGCGCCCGATGGACCCGGCCATCGTCGCGCCGATGCGCGGGATCCTCGCGTACTCGGGCGGGCAGCCGCCGTTCATCCGCGCCGTGGGGAAGGCGAAGGTCCAGTCCGTGACGATGGACAGCGGCGACCCCGGCTTCCGGCGCAGCGGCGACCGGGCGGCGCCGCACAACGTGTACGGGTCGGTGAAGACGTTCGCGAAGCAGGCCAGCAAGAGCCGCGCGACGCCGCCGCCCGCGCAGTTCTCCTACGCGGCCAAGGTCGGGCGGGGCACAGCCGCGACGAACGACCGCACGGGCCACGTCGCCGACGTCCGGCTCTCGCCGGCGCAGCGGACCGTGTGGCGGTGGAAGGCGAAGACGAAGACGTACGCCCGCTACGACGGCTCGCGCCCCTCGATCTCCTCCGGCAGCCAGCTGCGCGCGCGGAACGTGCTGATCCTGTCCGTGCAGATGAAGAACACGAAGTACCGCGACCCGAGCGGCGCTCCCGTGCCCGAGACGCAGATGGTCGGCCGCGGCAAGGGCGTGCTGCTCACCCGCGGCAAGGCACTGAACGTGGTCTGGTCCAAGAAGAAGACGGGCAAGAAGCTGGTGCTCACGACCCGCGGCGGCGACCCGGTCACCCTCGACCCGGGCAACCTGTGGGTCGAGCTCGTCCCGCGCGGCAGCGGGTCGTGGCGGGTGCGTTGACGCCGGATCGGGGCGATCCGGGCCTACGGTGAGGTCGTGTGACCGCGCGCACAGCCCGCCATCTCGGGAGGACCGCATGACCGCAACGCCCCGCCCGACCCGATCCCGGCGCGCCCCCGCGTCGGCGCTGGCCGCCGTGGCGGTCGGCGCCGTCCTGGCGCTCGGGGCGTGCTCGTCCGGAGGGTCGCCCGCGCCGACCGTCACGCCGAGCGCGGACAAGGGCGCGCCGCCGTCGCCCACCATGCCGTCCGCCTGGCCGCTCACCGGGGTGCGCTCGGACGACGTCGCCGCCCGCCCCGCGCTCGCGATCAAGGTGGAGAACGCGCCCGAGGCGCGGCCGCAGACCGGGCTCGAGGACGCCGACCTCGTGTGGGAGGAGGTCGTCGAGGGCGGCATCACGCGGTTCGTCGCCGTGTACCACTCGACGCTCCCGAAGGCGGTGGAGCCGGTGCGCTCCGTGCGGCCGATGGACCCGGACGTCGTCGCGCCGCTCGGCGGGCTCCTCGCCTACTCGGGCGGCCAGACTCCGTTCATCAAGGCCGTCGAGAAGTCCGGCACCCAGTCCGTGATCATGGACCGCGGCGACGCGGGCTTCTCCCGCGACCCGGACCGGTCCGCCCCGCACAACGTGGTCGGGGACCCGAAGGCGTTCCTCGACCAGGCCGACGGCGACCGCACCGTGCCGCCGCCCGCCCAGTTCCGGTACGCGGCCGGGGCGGGCGAGGGGACCGCGGCGGCCGACGGGACGAAGGCGGGCACGTTCGCCGTGACCCTCAGCCCCGCGCAGCGCAGCGTCTGGGACTGGTCGGGCAAGGCGAAGCAGTGGCAGCGCAGCGAGGGCTCGCGCGAGTCGGTGTCGTCGTCGGGCGCGCGGCACGCGGCCACCAACGTGCTCGCGCTGTCCGTCGACGTCGTGGACACGAAGTACAAGGACCCCGCCGGCGCTCCCGTCCCCAAGACCGAGCTGGTCGGCAAGGGCAAGGGCGTGCTGGCCTCCGCGGGCAGGACCCTGCCCGTGCAGTGGTCCAAGAAGGACCAGAAGTCCCCGGTCGAGCTCACCCACGACGGCGAGCCCGTCGAGCTCGACCCCGGCAGCACGTGGATCGAGCTCGTCCCGAAGGACGGCGGGAGCTGGAAGGCCTCCTGACCGCCGACGTCGCGCGGCCGCGGCGGGCGGGGAGTCAGCCGAGGCCGTGCACGACGAGGTCGAAGGCCACCACGTGCCCCTCGACCGCGGTCAACCACTCGAGGAACCCGCGCTCCTCCCGCTCCCACACCGTGGTGCCGTCCCGGAGGTCGAGGGTGACCAGCCGGTGGTGCTCGTCGTTGCCGCTGACGCCGATCAGCAGGCGGGTGCCGTCCGTGACCGCCCCGGCGACCCAGGTGCCCGAGCCGTCGCTCGACGCCGGCAGCAGGTCGTCACGCGCCCAGATCACGGCGCCGGTCTGCCGGTCGAGGCCGACGAGCCCGTCGTCGACCTGCGCGACGACGACGCCTGCGACCCGCGCGAGCACGTCGGCCGGCCCGTCGACCGTGGCGGTCCACTCCTTCGCGCCGTCCGGGTCGAACGACGCGAGCCGCAGCTCCGACGGGCCGTCGCCCGCCTCGCTCACCCCCGTCAGGGCAAGCGAGGAGGAACCGGGGGCGTCGTCCACCGTCGGCGGGACCGACCAGCCCGGCACCGTCGTGACGACCGTGCCGTTCTCCTCGAGCACGGTGCTCTGCTTCTCACCCGGGACGACGTAGCCACCGCCGACGAGCGGCATCGCCCACTGGCCGTCGGTGCCCGTGTCGAGCACGGTCCCGTCGGGCGTGACGACGACCGAGGCGCCGCACACGGCGAGCGTCGTCGCCGACAGGGACGCGACGACCGCGGGGGCCGTCGCCAGCTCGGGGTCGGCGCTCCCGTCCTGCATCATCCCGCACTCCTCGAGGTCCTCCGGCCGGAGGCGCAGGGTCGCCTCGCCCCGCACCTCGCCGGTGAGGGCGTCCTCCAGGCGGAGGTGCGGGTCGACCCAGCCGTCGGCGCGGAGCCTGCTCAGGGTGTCCGCGTCGGGTACGTCGTCCGAGGGCCAGGGCGCGGTGGCGTCGGTGAGGTCGTCGGCCACCGCGATCGCGCCGCCGGCGGCGGGCACCACCACCGGGGCACCGTCCGGGCTCACGTCGTCGTACACGTCGGTCCGCGCGGCGCCGATCGGGCGTTCGCCGACGACGGAGCCGGCGGCGTCGAGCACCGTGACGGTGCGGTCGTCCGGGTCGCCGCCGAGACAGACGACTTCGTCGGCGGGCGGGACCGGATCCTCCCGGTAGCCCCGCTGCGGCCCGCACGTCGGGAAGGCCCCGACGTCGTGCCGCCACACCTCGCGGCCGGTTCCGGCGTCGAGCGCCGACGCCTCGGTTCCCTCGGTTCTGAGCAGGAGGCCGCCGGAGAGCGCCACCAGGGTGCCGTCGCCGTTCGCGAGCTCCCACGTCTCGGCCAGCGGCTCGGACAGGTCGCCGACGGCTCCGGGCAGGCCCTGCACCGCCTCGGCGCGCAGCCGCTCGGCACGGGCGTCGAGCAGGCCCGGCATCACGGCTGCGGTGGCGGCGGCGACCACGACGACGGCGGTGCCCGCCGCGACGGTGACGCGGCCGCGGCGGGACAGGGCGCGCCAGCGTGCGACGGCGCGGTCGCGGAGGGTGGGGGAGCCTGGTGCGTCGCCGTCGGTCGCCGGCCGGCTGTCGCCGTCGTCGCGCTCGTCGTCCGGCACGAGCTCGAAGGTGGTCATCGGCTCGGAGCGTCGGAACCTCGGCGGCATGGCCGGAGGCTATCGGCACACCGGCCGTGCGGGCCGGGTCGACGCGGGTGAGAACGTCAGAAGGCGTACGGGAACCGCGACCAGTCGGGGTCGCGCTTCTCGAGGAAGGCGTCGCGGCCCTCGACGGCCTCGTCGGTGAGGTAGGCGAGGCGGGTGGCCTCCCCGGCGAAGACCTGCTGACCCATGAGGCCGTCGTCGGCCAGGTTGAACGCGAACTTGAGCATCCGGACCGCCTGCGGGGACTTGCCGGCGATGGTGCGCGCGTACTCGATGGCGAGGCCCTCGAGGTCGTCGTGCTCGGCCACCTCGTTGACGCCGCCCCACCGCTCGGCGTCGTCGGCGGAGTACTCGCGGGCGAGGAAGAAGATCTCCCGCGCACGCTTCTGGCCCACCTGGCGGGCGAGGTAGGCGGAGCCGTAGCCGCCGTCGAACGAGCCGACGTCCGCGTCCGTCTGCTTGAAGCGCCCGTGCTGGCGGCACGCGATCGACAGGTCCGCCACGACGTGCAGCGAGTGCCCGCCACCGGCGGCCCAGCCGTCCACGACGGCGATGACGACCTTCGGCATCGTGCGGATGAGGCGCTGCACCTCGAGGATGTGCAGCCGACCGGCGCGGGCGGGGTCGACGGCGTCGGCGGTCTCGCCCAGGACCTCGCCGCCGTCGGGGGCGTCGACGGCGGTCGTGTACTGGTAGCCGGAGCGGCCGCGGATGCGCTGGTCGCCGCCGGAGCAGAACGCCCAGCCGCCGTCCTTCGGGGACGGGCCGTTGCCGGTGAGCAGCACGGTGCCGACGTCGGAGGTCATGCGGGCGTGGTCGAGCACGCGGTACAGCTCGTCGACGGTGTGCGGGCGGAACGCGTTGCGCACCTCGGGCCGGTCGAACGCGACGCGCACCACGGGCAGGTCGCGCACGACGGCGCCGTCGGCGTCGCGCTCCACCCCGCGGTGGTAGGTGAGGTCGGTGAGGTTCTCGAACCCGGTGACCTCGCGCCACCGCGTGGGGTCGAACGTGTGGGAGACGGTCCGGGGGAGGGGTGCGCTGCTCACGCCGTCACCCTAGTTCGTCGCCGCCGAGGCGCTCGCCGCGAGGAGGACAGCCCGAGCGCCAGCCCCGCCGCGACGACGAGGGCGCCCGCGACGCCGTGGGCCGTCGGCGTCTCGACGCCGAGCGCGAGGGACGCGACGAGCGCGGCGACGGGCATCAGGCCGGCGAAGAGCCCGGCGCGGGCGGCGCCGACCCGCGCGAGCCCGGTGTACCAGAGCAGGAAGGCGACCGCGGTGACGACGACGGACAGGTACGCCAGCGCGGCCAGCTCGCCGCCGTCGGGCACGGCGAGCAGCGGACCAGGCGCGAGCAGGCCGAGCAGCAGGAGCTGCGGCACCGCCGCGGCGCACGCGTACGCCGAGACGCGCAGCGCCCCCAGCGTCGGCAGCAGCGGGACGGCGAGCAGCGAGAACGCCGCCTCGCACGCGAGCGCCCCGACGGCGAGCAGCAGGCCGAGCGGGTCGGCCGAGCCGACGCCCTCGGCGAGGACCACCCCGGCGGTGACGACTGCCGCCGCCGCCAGGGTCCGCGGCGCGAGGCGGCGCTCGCGCACGGCCTGGGTGGCGGCCAGGACGACGGGCGTGGCGCCCACCACCGCCCCCACCAGGGACGGCTCGGCGTGCCGGGTGGCGAGGACGACGAACGCGCTGAACCCGGTGAGGCCCGTCGCGGCGAGCGCCGCGAGGCGGGCGGCCTGGCGCGGGCTCGGCAGCACGAACGACACGCGCCGCCACCGCATCACCGCGAACAGGCACAGCGCGGCGACGGCGTACCGCGCGGCCTGCCCGCCGAACACCGGGTAGTCCGCCAGCGCGGCGGACGCGGTGAACGAGGCCCCGACGAGCACCATCGCGACGGCGCAGAGGCCGTACGCGGCGATCGTGCCGTCCGTGGCTCCCGGTGGTCGAGCCTGTCGAGACCCGGGAGAGGTCGGTCGGTCGACGTCGACGGAGGCGGTCGAGGAACGTGTCATGCCTGCGACGCTACGAGCGCGCTGGACCGGCGGGCAGGGCCAGTTCGTTGCTGGTTCACTGGTCCAGATGAGGCGGCTGCACCCCGAGGACCTGCTTCTCCTGCTCGGCGCCCGTCCGCGCGCCGACGTCGGCGCCTGGCTGCGCGACGGGCTGCGGGACGCCGTCGCGTCCGGACGGCTGGAGGCCGGCGTCGCACTGCCGTCGTCGCGGGCCGCGGCGGCGGGCCTGGGCGTCTCGCGGGGCACGGTCGCGGCCGCGGTGGACGAGCTCGTGGGGGAGGGCGTCCTCGAGAGCCGCCCCCGCTCGAGCGTCGTCGTGGCGGACCTCGCCCGTCGCCCGCGCGGCGCCGCCCCCGGGCCTGCGCGTGCCGGTGCGGAGGCCCCCGGGGAGCGGCCGGCCAGCGTGGGGGCGCCCGACCCGGCGCTCTTCCCCCGCGCCGCGTGGGCTCGCGCCGTGCGCGACGCGACGCGCGAGCTGCCCGACGCGGAGCTGGGGTACCCCGACCCGCAGGGCCTGCTCGAGCTGCGCCTGGCCCTCGCCGCGCACCTGCGCACCGCGCGCGCCGCCCCGGTCGAGGCGCGGGACGTGGTGATCGTCAGCGGCGTCGCGCAGGGGCTCGCACTGCTGGGCGAGGTGCTCGCCGAGCGGTCCGCCGGACGCCGCATCGCCGTCGAGGACCCGGCGTCACCCGGGGTCGTCACGCAGCTGCGCGACGCAGGGCTGGAGGTCGTCCCCGTGCCCGTCGACGACCGGGGCATCCGCACCGACGCGCTGCCCGACGCCGCGGCCGCCGTCGTCACACCGGCGCACCAGTTCCCCCTCGGCGTCGTCCTCGCCCCCGAGCGACGGCGCGAGCTGGTCGCCTGGGCGCGGGACGGCGGCCGGCTGCTGCTGGAGGACGACTACGACGCCGAGCTGCGCTACGACCGGCAGCCGGTCGGCGCGCTGCGGGGCCTGGACCCGGACCACGTCGTCCTGCTCGGCTCGGTGTCCAAGCTGCTGTCCCCGTCGTTGCGGCTGGGCTGGGTGGTCGCGCCGGCCGGGGCGCGCGACGCGCTCGTCGACGCCAAGCGGCGCGCCGACCTCGGCTGCTCGGTGCCGGAGCAGGCGGCGTTCGCCCGGCTGATCGCCGACGGCGCGTACGCGCGGCACCTGCGCCGGGCCCGGCTGGCGTACAAGGGGCGCCGAGGGCTGCTGCTGGACGCCCTGGCTCGCGACGCGCCGCAGCTGGTCGTGGAGGGCGTCGCGGCGGGGCTGCACCTCGTCGTGCGCCTGCCGGACGACGACGCCGAGGCGCGGGCCGTGGCCGCCCTGCGCGACGTCGGCGTGCCGGCGGAGGCGCTGTCCGGCATGTCGGTGCGCCCCGGCTCCCGGGGCGTCGTGGTCGGGGCGGCGCGGGTGCAGGGTTCGGCCGTCGCACGCGTCGTCGAGATCCTGGCGGCCGCGGGCGGAGTAGAGGCGACTTCACAGGAGAAGTGACGTGTGCTTCGCTCTCGGCATGCTGACCCGCGCGTCCCGCACCCTGGCCGCGACGGCCGTGATCCCGCAGGTGGGCAGTGCATAGCCGCGTCCGTGAGCTGCGGGGCTCGGCACCCGCGTGGACGAGCTGTTCATCCCCGACGACGACGACGACCGGTCCGTCGTCGACAACGACGAAGGAGTGGTCTGATGGTGGTGCTGGTGGTCGCGGTGGCGGTTGCGGTGGGGGTGTGGCTGATCACCCGCGCGGCCGCCCGCGGACAGCTGGGGGCCAACGGCGCGGTCGGCATCCGCACGCCCGCCACCCAGCGCTCGGAGGCGGCGTGGGAGGCCGGCCACCGGGCCGCCCTGCCGCTGCTCCGCTGGGCCGCGATCGTGATCGCGCTCGCCGGCATCGGCGCCCTCCTCGTGCTCGGCCCGGACGGCGCCGGCCGGCTCGAGATCGCCGGCCTCGTGCTGCTGGTGGCGGTCCTCGTGGTCGTCGTGGTCGCCGGCGTCGTCGCCCACCGCGCGGCGTCCCGGGTGCCCGTGCCGTGAGCGGCGCGCCCGTGCCCGCCGAGCGGTTCACCGCGCCCACGCCGGGAGGGATCCGGGGGCTCGGCGTCGGGATCGCCGCGCTCGAGGCCGTCGGGACCGGCTGGGCTGTGTGGGCGCTGCACGACGCCCCCGGGCTCCTGGTCGCCACGCTCGTCCCGCTCGCGGTCGGCGCCCTCGTCGCGGTGGCGCTGATCGTCTGCCGGATCGAGGTCACGGTCGCCGACGCGTTCGCGGTCTTCGCGTTCCGGCCGCTGCACCGTGCCGTGGTCGACACCGCCGACGTCGCCGCCGTCGAGCTCGTGGACCGGGTGGACCCCGCGCGCCTCGGCGGGGTCGGGCTGCGCCGGATGCCGGGCAAGGTCACCGGCCTGCTGTGGGGGCCCGGACCGGGGGTCGAGGTCCGCACGACCCGCGGCGAGCGGATCGTCGTCGTGGTCCCGGCGGCGCGGGAGCTGCACGACGCGCTGGACTCCGCCCGGGCGCGGCACGCCTGACGAGCCCTCCGCGACGGCGCGACGACCGGCCGGGGCGAGCCCTCCCGCTACCGGTGGTCGCCGTCGGACCCGTCGTCGGTCGTCGCGCGGGCGGCCGCCACGTCGCCGGGAAGGTCGACCTCGTCGGGTACCTCGACGCCCGGGGGCGTGATCGGCTGGTCGGAGGGTTCGACCGCGATCGCGAAGTCGTCCCCGTGCTCGGTGACGCCGGCGATGACCGCCTGCTTGACGGCCTCCCGGGCGTACTTCTGCCGGACGATCATCGGATCGGAGTTGAGGTCCCGGGTCAGCGAGACCATCAGGAGCACCATCACGACCACGAACGGCAGGGCGACCAGGATGGTGAGGTTCTGGAGGCCGGTGAGCGCGTCGTTCCCGCCGACGAGCAGCATCACCGCGGCGACCGCACCGGTCGCGACACCCCAGAAGATGACGTTGAGGCGACTCGGTTCGGCGCTACCGCGCTGCGCCAGGGTGCCCATGACGATGGAGGCGGCGTCCGCCCCGGAGACGAAGAAGATCGCGACCAGGATCATCACGACCACGGTGGTGAGCGACTGCCACGGGTACTCGCCGAGCATCCCGAACAGCTGCGCCTCGGTCGCCCCGGCGCCGGCGATGTCGGTGCCGCCCTGCTGGAGATAGAGGCCCGCGCCGCCGAAGATGCAGAACCACACGATGGTGACCAGGCTCGGCACCAGCAGGACGCCGCCGACGAACTGGCGGATCGTCCGACCGCGGGAGATCCGCGCGATGAACATGCCGACGAAGGGCGTCCAGGAGATCCACCAGGCCCAGTAGAAGACGGTCCACTGCGCCAGCCAGTCGCTGGTGGAGACCCCGCCGGGGGTGGAGGAGCTGTCGGCGCCGGTCCGGGCCGCCATCATCGCCAGGTCCTGGACGTAGGTGCCGATCGAGTTGGGGATGAGGTTCAGGATGAACACGGTCGGCCCGACCACGAAGACGAATAGGGCCAGCGCCAGCGCCAGGACCATGTTGATGTTCGAGAGCCACTGGATGCCGCGGGCGACGCCCGAGACGGCCGAGAGCACGAAGCAGACCGTCAGGACGGCGATGATCGCGACCAGGACGGCGTTGCCGACGTCGCCGGCCCAACCGACCACCTCCAGGCCGCTCTTGATCTGCAGCGCACCCAGCCCGAGCGAGGCGGCCGATCCGAACAGCGTCGCGAAGATCGCGAGCATGTCGATGACCTTGCCGACCGGGCCGCGCGCGTGCCGGCCCAGGAGCGGCTCGAACACCGAGGAGATGAGCTGCTTGCGGCCCTTGCGGTAGGCGCTGTACGCGATCGCCAGGCCGACGACGGCGTAGATCGCCCACGGGTGCAGCGTCCAGTGGAACATCGTGGTGGACATCGCGTGCTGGACGGCCTCGGGGTCGCCGGCGTCGACGGTGCCCGGCGGCGGGTCCACGAAGTGGGCGAGCGGCTCGGCGACGCCCCAGAAGATCAGCCCGATGCCCATCCCGGCGGAGAACATCATCGCCACCCAGGACACCGTGCGGAACTCGGGTGCCTCGCCGTCGGCGCCGAGCGGGATGGCGCCGTACCTGCTGATCGCCAGCCACAGGCTGTACACGACGAACAGGCTGGCGGTCAGCACGAAGAGCCAGCCGACGTTCGTCGTCACCCAGCCCAGGGCCGAGCTGGAGGCGCTGGCCAGGCCGTCGGTGTCGACGAACCCCCAGACGAGGAACGCGACGGCGACGGCGGAGGTGACTCCGAAGACGACCCAGTCCATCGGGCTGCGCCGCTGCTCGTCGACCCCGATCGGGTAGTCCAGGGCCGGGTGCGGCACCACCTCGGCGGTGGGCGACCTGAGCGCGCGACCGACCCTGTCCGCCGCGTCCTGGGCGTGCCGCTTCGCGCCACGCTGTTCGATCTTGCTCGAATGATCGTTCACTGCGAAGCCCTGTCCGTGACTGTGATGACAACTCGTGTGACCCAGATGGGACGGCAACCGACCGTCTCGCACCTGGTCGCCTTGTGCAACATTTCGCAGATCGCCCCGCGTGTCGTGGGGGTCGGCTCGCGCCGGGCGCGGCGCGCCCGGCGACCTTCCGCCCCGAGCGACGGGAACGGGCGCACCCTGGAGGCATGAGCGTGCGGGAACCGGACGACGCCGTGGTGGACCCGGAGGACGTCGCGCACGAGATCTTCGTGTACGACGCCGACACGGTCCGCCGCGACGCCGAGCGCATCGGTGGCCGGCCTGCTCCGAGCCCGCTCACGTACGTGCCGGAGCTGACGGACTTCACCGACTGACGCCGAGCGACCTCCCGGCGGGGGCCACCCGGGGTCCCGGCGCGCCCGCGCGCTGCGACCGGCGACGTGCCGGCCAGTACCCTGAACGGGTGCAGCTGCTGCGTGAGATCGTGTACCGCACCCCGCTGACCACCCGGTTCCGGGGCCTCGACGTGCGCGACGGGCTGCTGCTGCGCGGCGACGCGGGCTGGGGCGAGCTCTCCCCGTTCTGGGACTACGACGACGTCGAGTCCGCGACCTGGCTGCGCGCCGCCCGCGAGGCCGCCGACGTCGGCTTCCCCGCCCCCGTGCGCGACCGCGTGCCGGTCAACGTCACCGTGCCCGCGGTCGGGCCCGAGCGGGCGCGCGCGATCGTCCTCGCCTCCGGCGGCTGCCGGACGGCGAAGGTGAAGGTGGCCCAGCGGGGGCCGTCGGCCGGCGGTCGCCCCGGTGCGCTCGAGCCGCTGGCGGCGGAGGAGGCGCGGGTCGCCGCCGTGCGCGCCGCGCTCGACGAGCTGCACGGGCCGGGGGTCGGCGCGATCCGGGTGGACGCGAACGGCGGGTGGTCCGAGGACGAGGCGCTCGCCCGCATCCCGGTGCTCGACGCCGCCGCGGGCGGCCTGGAGTACGTGGAGCAGCCGTGCGCCGACGTCGCCGGGCTGGCCGCCGTCCGCCGCGGGCTGCGCTCCCCGGTGCCGGTCGCCGCGGACGAGTCGATCCGCCGCGCCGCCGACCCGCTGCGGGTCGTGCGCGAGGACGCCGCGGACGTCGTCGTGCTCAAGGTGCAGCCGCTGGGCGGCGTGCGTGCCTGCCTCGACCTCGCCGAGCAGGTGGGGCTGCCGGTCGTCGTGTCGTCCGCCCTGGAGTCGTCGGTCGGCCTCGCGGCCGGGGTGGCGCTCGCAGCGGCGCTGCCCGAGCTGCCCTACGCCTGCGGCCTCGCGACGTCGCAGCTGCTGGTCCACGACGTGGTCGCCGACCCGCTGCTGCCGGTGGACGGCGACCTGCCGGTGCGGCGCCCCGTGCCGGACGCCGCCGCCCTCGCGGCGGCCGAGCCCGACCCGGCGACCCTCGACCGGTGGCTGGCGCGGTACGCGCGCCTGTCGGTGTTGCTCGAGGACGCTGCGTGAGCGCCGCGCTGCCCCCGTCGCTGGTCGCCGCGCGGGCGGTCGTGACCGACCTCGCGCTGCAGGGGGTGCGTGACGTCGTCCTCGCGCCCGGGTCCCGGTCAGCCCCGCTCGCGTACGCGCTGGCCGAGGCCGCGGAGCGCGGGCTCCTCACGCTGCACGTGCGCGTCGACGAGCGGTCCGCCGGCTTCCTCGCCCTCGGCCTGTCCCGGGGTGCCGAGCTCGTCCGCCGTGGCGCCGGGGAGGACGAGCAGGTCGAGCTGCCGCGGCCGGTGGCCGTCGTGACGACGTCCGGCACCGCGGTGGCCAACCTGCACCCCGCGGTCCTCGAGGCGCACCACACCGGCGTGCCCCTCGTGGTGCTCGCCGCCGACCGCCCGCACGAGCTGCGCGGCACCGGCGCGTCCCAGACCACCGACCAGGTGGGGATCTTCGGCTCCGCCGTGCGGTACGCCGTCGACGTCCCCGCGCCGGACGGACGCGACGGCGAGGTGCGCGACCTGCTCGGCACGCTCGGCCGGGCGCTCGCGGCGGCCCTCGGGCTGCGCGACGGCCACCCCGGCCCGGTCCACGTGAACCTGGCGTTCCGCGACCCGCTGCACCCGCCCGCCCCGCTGGCCCCGCTCCCGTCCGAGGACGTCTGGCCCGAGGGCTTCCGCCGCACCACCGTGGTCCCGCCGGCTCCCGCGCCGGGCGACGACCCCGCCCTGTACGGGGACCCGGCGCGCACGCTCGTCGTCGCGGGCGACGGCGCGGGGCCGGTCGCGCGCGCCGTCGCGGAGGCGCAGGGCTGGCCGCTGCTCGCCGAGCCGTCGTCGGGCGCGTGCGGCGGGCCGAACGCGGTGGCGGCGTACCGCTCGGTGCTGGCCGTCGAGGAGCTGACCGGCGACGTCGAGCACGTCGTCGTCTTCGGCCGCCCGACGCTGTCCCGCCCCGTGCAGCGGCTGCTGGCGCGGACGGACGTCGTCGTCACGGTCGTCGCCCCGGGCGGCGGGCCGTGGCCGGACGCCGCCCGCAACGCCGAGGCCGTCGTCCCCGCGCTCGCCGACCGGTGGTCGTCGCCGACGGCGCACGTGGGCGCCGACGGCGGGGTGTTCCTCGCGCGCTGGCGGGCGGCGGGCCGGGCGGCGGCCGCCGTCGTGGACGGCGCGACCTCGGACGCCGCCGTCGCCGAGGGGCTGCTCACCGCCCCCCACGCGGCGCTCGCCGTCGCGCGCGCCGTGGCGTCCGTGCTCGGACCGGACGACCTGCTCGTGGTCGGCTCGTCCAACCCCGTGCGCGACCTGGACCTCGTGCTCGGGCTGGACCACCCGCAGGCCGGCGACCTGCCCGACGTGCTCGCCAACCGCGGGCTCGCCGGCATCGACGGCACCGTGTCGACCGCGACCGGCGTCGCGCACGCCGCCGCCCGCCAGGGGCGCCGCACCCGCGCCCTGGTCGGCGACCTCACGTTCCTGCACGACGCCGGCGGGCTGCTGCGCGGGCCGCACGAGCCGCCCGTCGACCTGGAGATCGTCGTCGTCAACGACGACGGCGGCTCCATCTTCGCCACGCTGGAGCACGGCGAGCTCGCGACGTCGTCCGAGGGCGGCGCCGCCACCTTCGAGCGCGTCTTCGGCACGCCGCACGGGGCCAACCTCGCCCAGCTCTGCGCGGGCTACGGCGTGGACCACCAGCTCGTGCTCGACGTCGGCTCCCTGCGGCACGCCCTGCGGGCCCCGACGCGCGGCGTGCAGGTGATCGAGGTGCGCGTGCCGCGCGCCGACCGGCTCGCGGAGACGCGCGACCTCGCGGCGCGCGTCGCGGCCGCCGTGCGGGAGACGTTCTGACCTGCGGGAACATGATTCGCAGCAAGTTCTCAGGTTGAACCAAGCCGCGCACCAGGGTGGGGTGGTCTGCTAGGGGCACACATCGAGGAGGGCACCATGAGCACCGACACCCCGGGCGCACCGCAGCCGTCGGGCGCCGACGAGCCGAACCGGAGCGAGAACCCCACGGAGCAGCCGGCCGAGCAGCCGGCCTCCGCGGACCGCACCGCGCCGCAGCCGGACACGCAGGACACCCAGCACCTCACCGTTCAGCCGACCCAGCAGCTCCCCACCCAGGGAGCCGGGCAGCAGCCCGCCGCGCCGCAGCACACGACGCAGCAGCACCCGGTGCAGCAGCCGGGGCAGCAGCCGCGGTACGGGCAGATGGCGCCCGGGTCGCCCTACTACTCCCCGCAGCACCCGACGCAGCCCCAGCAGGGCGCACCCCAGCAGCAGTACCAGCAGGCGCAGCACCAGCAGGGGCAGCAGCCTCAGCAGCAGGGCCAGCAGCCTCAGCAGCAGGGCCAGCAGCCGTACGGCCAGGGCCAGCAGAACCCGTACGCCCTGGGCCAGTCCCCGGCGCAGCCGGGTGCCACGGGCACGGCCTCGACCGAGCGCCGCCGGTCCGTGTGGGTCCCGGTGGCGAGCGCGGCGGTCATCGCGGCCGTCCTCGCGAGCCTCGGCACCGCGGCGGCGACGGGCGCGTTCGACTCGGGCGACCCGTCCTCGCTCGCGAGCGTCGGCACGACCCCGCAGTCCACCGACGAGGCCCCGGTCAAGAACTCGACCTCGAACAACCCGGACTGGGAGGCCGTCACGACGGCCGTCGCCCCGTCCGTCGTCGCCATCCAGGTGCAGAGCCAGTCCGGCGGCGCCGAGGGCTCGGGCGTCGTCTACGACGACCAGGGCCACATCCTCACGAACAACCACGTCGTGTCGGGCGCGCAGAACGACACCGTGCAGGTGACGCTGTCCGACGGCAGCCTCTACGAGGCGACCATCGTGGGCACCGACCCGACCACCGACCTGGCGGTCGTGAAGCTGAAGAACCCGCCGAAGGACCTCAAGCCCGCGTCGTTCGGCTCGTCCGACGACGTCACGGTGGGCGACGGGGTGCTGGCGGTCGGCAACCCGCTCGGTCTGGCGAACACCGCTACGACGGGCATCGTGTCGGCGCTCGACCGCCCGGTCTCGGCGTCGGGGGAGGACGGCAGCACCCAGGTCGTCACCAACGCGATCCAGATCGACGCGGCGATCAACCCCGGCAACTCGGGCGGCCCGCTGTTCAACGCCCAGGGCCAGGTCATCGGCATCACGTCGTCGATCGCCACGATGTCGAGCGGCATGAGCGGCGAGCAGTCCGGCTCCATCGGTCTCGGGTTCGCGATCCCGGTGAACCTCGCGACCAACATCGCCGACCAGCTCATCAAGGACGGCACGGCGGAGCACGCGTTCCTCGGCGTGACGATGCAGGACACGACGACCACGGCCGACGGCGTCACGCGTCGCGGCGCCCAGGTGGTCGACGTCTCGTCCGGCTCGCCCGCCGCCGACGCCGGCGTCAAGACCGGCGACGTGATCGTCGCGATCGACGACGACGCCGTCAACGGCGCCGAGTCGCTCACGGCGTACGTGCGGGAGAAGGCGGCCGACCAGAAGGTCACGCTGACGTACGTCCGCGACGGCAAGACGCAGAAGGTCGACGTCACGCTCGCCGTGCGCGACGAGTCGTCCAGCAGCGGCCAGGGCGGCACCGACCAGAACGGTCAGGGCGGCACCGGCCAGGGCGACCAGAACGGCCAGGGTCAGGGCGACGGGCAGGGCCAGGACGGCGGCTCGGACTCGACCGACCCGGGCAACCTGCCCGGCTGGCTCCAGGACCTGCTCCCGGGCGGCACCAACTGAGCCACGGCCCGGCCGGACCGCACGGTCCGGCCGGGCCGCACCATGCAGCCCCGCGGGCCGCGACGACCCCCTCCCCGTCGCGGCCCGCGGGGCTTTTGTCCTGCTCGACGGGCCCGGTCAGCGGGGACGGGCGTCGGAGGGCTCGACCGGCGACCGGCGCAGGGCGGCGAGGACGCCGAGGGCGCTGCGCTCGAGGAAGTCGGCGAGCTCGGTGGGGGAGATCTCGGGGTCGGTGGCGGCCTCGACGAGCGCCTGCTCGGCGAACGAGATCCACGAGTGCAGCGCGACCTCCAGCAGCGGGCTCTGCGCGACGCCGATCTCCTGGAAGGCGTCGCGCAGGTGCCCGGCCAGCACGTCGCGGGCGTGCTGGATGGTGGCGCGCACGTGCTCGTCGCCCGACGCGGCGCCCCGCACCAACGAGTAGAACGTCGCGTCGTGGTCGTGCACGAACTCCACGAAGCGGTCCAGGGTGTCGCGCAGGCGCTCGCGCGGCGGCAGCTCCGGGCGGGGCTCGGTGGCGTGCAGCATGGCGTCGCGGGCCGTGCGGACGATGGCGGAGTGCAGGCCCTGCCGGTTGCCGAAGTAGTAGTGCACGAGCCCGGGGGAGACGCCGGCCTCGGCGGCCAGGTCCTCCACGGTGACGGCCTCCAGCGGCCGGTCGGCCAGCGCCGCCACCCCCAGCGCGACGAGTTGCTGCCGGCGTTCGTCGGGGCTCATCCGGGTGCGTCGCGCGGCTGCCATGTGCTGAGCATATGGCCGTTCCGGCAGGTCGCGGGCGCGCCGGCGGCGGGCCCCCGACGCGCGCGCGGAGTCCTATTGACGTCGCCTCAGTAAGGGGCGTACCGTCGCCACTCGTCGGCGACACAGGGGTCGCCATGTCGTCTGTTGGAGGGGAAATGAAGCTCAGCGCACTGACGCGCACGCGTCGAGGCCGTGCGATGCTCGCGGCGGTCCCGACGGTGGCGGTGATCGGCGTCCTGATGGGCGGGGTCGCCCAGGGGGCCGTGCCGGTGTCGATGGCGATCTCGGGCCAGCAGTTCAAGATCGCGGCGGACAAGCTCGACGGGACCGGCTTCTCGCAGTACGCGGGCGAGGCGAAGGACGCGGACGGCAAGTCGCACCCGGTCGCGATCGCCAACATCAAGGACGCGACGCTGCACAACCTGTGCCAGTCGGTGAAGATCCCGGGCATGCCGCTGGGCCTGCTGATCTCCGCGGGCACCAACCCGAAGAACCCGGTCAAGGCGACCGACCTGCAGATCGGCATGAGCGACCTGCGCGGCACCGCGCAGTTCAACCAGATCCGCATCGGCGTGGACGCCTCCACCGTGAACACCAAGGCGCACGGCAGCAAGGGCGACTTCGCGATGGACTCCGACGCGGTCGCCATCGACGACCTCAAGCAGGTCTCGTCGAGCACGTCGGCGGCGGTCTTCAAGCTCACCGACCTGCACCTGAAGGTCTCCGACGGCACCGAGTGCTTCTGAGCGGCCCCGGCGACCAGGGAGACCAGGCGTGAGCGACGAGAACACCTCGGCCCCTGAGGCGACCCCGACGCCGGCCCCCGAGGCGCCGGCCACCCGCCGCCAGCGGTTCGCCGCCTGGCGGCGGGACCGGCCCTTCTGGGGCGGCGTGCTGGCGATCCTCGCCGGCGTGGTGATGTGGTTCTCCGGCCGGCTGCAGTTCGACAACTTCGAGATCCAGCTCGGCATCGAGGGCATGCAGTCCACGCTGCTGCCCGCGGCGCTGGTGCTCCTGGGCGTGCTGGTGATGACGCAGCCGCAGTTCCGCGTGTTCTACGGCGTCATCACGCTGGCGATCTCGGTGTACTCGCTGCTGGGCGTCAACCTGGGCGGCTTCGGCATCGGCATGGTCCTCGGTGTCGTCGGGGGCATCCTCGCGGTGTCGTGGATGCCGCGCGCCGGCGGCGCGGAGGCGCCGGCGGCGGCCGACGACGAGACGCCCGCGGCGGCGCCCGGACCCGACTCCGTCCCGGCCCCCGCGGATCCCCGCGCCGACGGTCAGGAGGTCGGCCTCGCCGAGATCCTGCCGTTCGACGAGGAGCCCACGCGAGGCGGGCGGCACGCGGCCGTCGTCGCGGCGGTCGCGGTGCTCGCCCTCGGGGGGACGGGCGCGACGACGGTCCAGGCGGCCGCCGCGCCCGTGCAGCAGGTGCGCACGGCGTCGGACTGCTGGGACCCGCTGGGCTGGCTCGAGTGGGCCTGCGGCAGCGACGACGCCGCCGACCCCACGCCCAGCCCGTCACCCTCCGCCTCGCAGGACGCCGGGACGGCCGACGACGACGCGACGAGCGGCACCGACGACGGGGCCACCGCCGACGGCACGACGTCCGGCGACGAGGCGGCGGACCCGTCCACCGCGGCGGGCGAGGACGCGAAGGGCGGGGACGGCACGGGCGACGACCCGGCCGGCGCCGAGGAGAAGGCCGCGGGCAAGGAAGACAAGAGCGGCAAGGACGGCAAGGGCGATGCGGACACGCCGTCCGAGGAGCAGGCCCAGGACGACGTGAAGAAGGAGTTCAGGCTGGAGCTGGGCCCCTGCGCGCGGATCACGTTCGGCGGCGAGTACGACATCAACGTCTCGTTGCCGGGCGACTGCGGCACGCAGGAGGACGAGAACGTCTTCTCCCAGGACGGCGAGCTCGAGACGCGGGACCTGCAGCTGCCGCTGACGGGCATCAACGGGATCGACGTGGTGAACGTCCCCGTGACGACCGGCGGGCCACGGCGTGACGCGCTGCGGATCAACGTCGACTACGTCAAGGTGCCCGGGTTCTGGCTCAAGACCTATGCCGACAACAACGGCAAGGTCGGCGGCACGATCACCGACGCCGACTACGTGTCGATGGAGGGCGACGCGCAGATGTACATCTCCTCCATCCACGCGGACCTGCCCGACGGCGACGACTGGGCCGAGCTGGGCGACAAAATCGCGGCGGGCGCGTCGCCGGTCGAGATGCTGCTGGGCCTCACGGACGCGCGGATCGGCCTCATGGGGGCCACCTCGGACAAGCAGATCTGGTCGAGCTTCCGCGAGCAGGTCTGGGAGGAGTGACAGCCGAGGTAGTTCTAAATTCGCCGAGGTAGTTCGAAATTCGCCGAGGTAGTTCGCGGCCTGAGGTGGGCCGCTCGGCCCACCTCCTCGCGAACTACCTCGGCGAATTTCGAACTACCTCGGCGTGTCTCCGAGCGCCCACCGCATGGGCACCAGCTTCGCCTCGGACTCGGCGAGCTCGGCCTCCGGGTCGGACGCGGCGACGATGCCGCAGCCGGCGAAGAGTCGCACGTGGCGGGGGTCGGTCGCGGACAGCTCGGCGGACCGCAGGGCGATGCCCCACTCGCCGTCGCCGTCGGCGCCCACCCACCCGACGGGGCCGGCGTAGCGGGAGCGGTCCATGCCCTCGATCTCGCGGATGAGGTCGCGCGCGACGTTCGTCGGCGTGCCGCAGACGGCTGCCGACGGGTGCAGCGCGGCGGCCAGGGTGAGGGAGGACGGCGCCCGCCCGGCCGCGTCGCCGCCGCGGTCGAGGACCCCGGTGACGTCGGACGCGAGGTGCATGACGTTCGGCAGGTGCAGCACGAACGGGGCGTCCGGGACGTTCATCGACGAGCAGAACGGCTCCAGCGCGGCGGCGACGGATCGCACGGCGTACTCGTGCTCCTCCAGGTCCTTGGAGGAGCGGGCGAGCTGCGCGGCGTGCAGCAGGGCGTCGTCGTCGGACATCCCGGCCTCGCGGCGGATGGTGCCCGCCAGCACGCGGGAGGTGACGAGCCCCTTCTCGCTGCGGACCAGCAGCTCGGGGGTGGCGCCGACCATGCCGGAGACGGAGAACGTCCAGCAGGCGGCGTAGCGGTCGGCGAGGCGGCGCAGCAGCCACCGGGGGTCCAGGGGGTGCTCGGTGGTGGCGAGCACGTCGCGCGCCAGCACCACCTTCTCGAGCGCGCCGGACTGGATCCGGGCCACGCCCTCGCGCACGACGGCGGGCCAGTCCGCGGCGGCGACGGCGCCGTCGGCGAAGCGGACTCGGCCGGGGGCGGTGACGTCCGCGCGCGGCTCGCGCGCCAGGGCGTCGGTCCCGGGGGCGGCGTCGAGGTGCGCGCCGGGGGTGATGGTGGTCATCCAGGTGACGCCCGCGCGGCGGCCCACGACGACCCGCGGCACGACGAGCGACCCGTCCGGCCGCGGGTGGCCGGCGTCGTCGCCGTCCTGGTCGTCCAGCTGGCCGGCGTCGTCGAACGCGAACGTCCCGAACGCGACCGGGCCCGTGCCGGGCAGCTGCACGTCGTCGCGCACCACGGCCCGCTGGAGGGTGGCCTGCCAGGCGGCCTCGGCGTCGGCGAACCGGCCGGGGCCGAAGGTGTCGAAGCGGAGCGCCTCGCCCCAGCCGACGATGCCGTCCCCGCGCCGTACCCAGCTCAGCGGGCGGGTGTCCGGCAGCAGGTCGACGAGGGCGGTGAGACCGCCGGGCAGGTCGTCGATCCGGGAGGTGCGGACCAGGAGCGCGAGGGGCTCCGTCGCGGGATCGGGGCTGGTGCCGGTGGTCGTGCCCGGAAGGGGGCGCGGGGCCGGCAGGGGCGTGGCGGACATCGGCTCCAGGGTACGCCCGGAGGTCCGCCACGCCCCGCTCACCGAGGCGTCCGCGCCGTCGGCCCGGTCACGCGGTCGGGGTGCTGCCGCGACGCTCGGTCGAGTGGTTCAGCACGCCGTCGTCGGCGAGGTCGTCGAGCTGGTCGTCGTCCACGGCCTTGCTCGCGGTGCCCTTGACGAAGACCGACGGGTTCTCGGGGGTGCCGGCCTTGATGTGGTTGAACAGGATGTTCAGCAGGATGGCCATGAGCGCCGCCGAGCTGATCCCCGAGTGGAAGATGGTGCCGAACCACGTGGGGAACTGGTCGTAGAAGTCGGGCTTCGCGATCGGGATCATGCCGAACGAGATCGACGCGGCCACGATGACGAGGTTCATCGAGTTGGCGTAGTCCACCTTGGCGAGCGTCCGGATGCCCGACGCCGCCACGGAGCCGAACAGGACGACGCCGGCGCCGCCGAGGACCGGGGTCGGCACGGCGGCCACGACGCGGCCCAGCACGGGCAGCAGGCCGAGCACGACGAGGATCACGCCGCCGGCCGAGACCACGAAGCGTGACTTCACGCCGGTGATCGCGACCAGGCCGACGTTCTGCGCGAACGCGGACTGGGTGAACGAGCCGAAGACCGGCGAGACGACGGACGACGCCATGTCGGCGCGCAGGCCGTTCGCGATGCGCTTGCGGTCCACCTTGGTGCCGACGATCTCGCCGACGGCGATGATGTCCGCCGTCGTCTCCGTGAGCGTCACGAGGATGACGATGAGCATCGACACGATGGCGGCGATCTCGAACGTCGGGGCGCCGAAGCTGAACGGCATCGGGAACGCGACCACCGGGCCCTCGCCGACGCCGGAGAAGTCCGCCATCCCGAGCGCGAGGGCGATGAGCGTGCCGGCGACGATCGCGATGAGGATCGACAGCCGGGAGACGACGCCGGAGCCGACCTTCGACAGCAGGATGACGATGGCGAAGGTGAGGAACGCGAGACCGATGTTGCTCGTGGAGCCGTAGTCGGGCGCCTCGGCGTCGCCGCCCATCGCCCAGTTCGCCGCCACCGGCATGAGGGTCAGGCCGATCGTCGTGATGACGACGCCGGTGACCACGGGCGGGAAGAACCGGACGATCTGGGCGAAGAACGGCGTGATGAGGAACCCGATCGCCGACGCGACGAGCACCGCGCCGAGGACGGCGGGGATCCCGCCGCCGCCCCCGACGATCGCGACCATGGTGGAGACGCCGGCGAACGACACCCCCTGCACGAGCGGGAGCTGGGAGCCGAAGAACCTGATCCCGACCGTCTGCAGGATCGTGGCCAGGCCGCCCATGAAGAGGCACGCCGCGATGAGCGTGCCGATCTCCGCCGACGTGAGCCCGGCGGCGCCGCCCACGATGAGCGGGGGCGCGATGATGCCGCCGTACATCGTCAGGACGTGCTGGAAGCCGTACCCGAACGTGGCGCCGATCGGCAGGCGCTCGTCCTCGGGGCGGCTCGGGCTGGTCGCCGCCCGGGGGGATGTGGACCGTGACATAGCGGACCTCCTCGTTCGCTATCGATGGCCAGTCTTCCGGTCTACGGAAGAAGCATTCCACTATTCGACCCGGCAAGTGTGACCTGTGTCAACCCCCTCCGCTGGTCGAGCCTGTCGAAACCCCGCCGTTGGTTGAGCTTGTCGAAACCCGGTTTCCTCGCCGGCCACCGGGGTTTCGACAAGCTCAACCAGCGTCGGCGACCAGCCGCCGGGCCGCCTCGCGGTGCTCGGCCAGCAGCGCGGGCAGGTCGAGGCCGACCACGGCCCCGTCGACGACGCGCCACTCGCCGCCGACCATCACGCGGTCGGCGCGGTCCGCCCCGCACAGCAGGAGCGCGGCGACCGGGTCGTGCGAGCCGGAGAAGCGGGGCTCGTCGAGCCGCCAGAGCGCGAGGTCGGCCTGCTTGCCGACGGCCAGCACGCCGAGGTCGTCGCGCCCCAGTACGCGGGCCGAGCCGCGCGTGGCCCAGCCGAGGGCGCGGGCCACCGGCACCGAGGCGCCGTACTGGAGCCGCTGCAGGTACAGCGCCTGGCGGGCCTCGGGCATCATCGTCGACGCGTCGTTGGAGGCCGAGCCGTCCACGCCGAGGCCGACCGGAGCGCCGGCGTCCTCGAGCTCCAGCACCCGCGCGATGCCGGACGCGAGCCGCATGTTCGACGTCGGGCAGTGCGCCACTCCCGTGCCCGCCGCGCCGAGCCGCGCGATCTCGGCGTCGTCGAAGTGGATGCCGTGGCCCAGCCAGGCGCGGTCGGTGAGCCAGCCGACCGACTCGAGGTAGTCCACCGTGCGCATGCCGAACCGTTCGCGCAGGAAGTCCTCCTCGTCGATCGTCTCGGCGAGGTGGGTGTGCAGCCGCACGTCGAGCCGCTCGGCCAGCTCGGCGGTGTCGCGCATGGTCTCCGGGGTGACCGAGAACGGCGAGCACGGCGCCAGCGCGATCTGGACCCGCGCCCCCGCGCCGCGCTCGTGGTAGGTGGAGACCAGCCGCTCGGAGTCGGCCAGGATCGTGTCCGGGTCCTGCACCACCGACTGCGGCGGCAGGCCGCCGTCGTCCGTGCCGAGCGTCATCGACCCGCGCGTCAGCGTGGCGCGCATGCCGAGCTCGCGGACCGCCGCGACCTGGAGGTCGATCGCGTCGTCCAGCCCCGCCGGGAACACGTAGTGGTGGTCGGCCGCCGTGGTGCAGCCGGACAGCAGCAGCTCGGTCAGCGCGACCTTCGTCGCGAGCTCGTGCGCGCGCGGCGTGAGGCGCGCCCAGACGGGGTAGAGCGTGGTGAGCCAGGGGAACAGCTCGGCGTCGGCGACCGGCCCCCAGGCGCGCGTGAGGGTCTGGTAGAAGTGGTGGTGCGTGTTGATCAGGCCGGGCGTGACCACGTGCTCGGACGCGTCGAACGTCTCGTCGACCGGGGCGGACGGGCCCGCCCCTGACGCGACCAGCTCGGTGATCACGCCGTCCGTGACGACGACGCCGCCGCGCGCGTCGGGCGCCTCGGGTCCGTCGTCGGCGGTGAAGATCGCCAGCGGGTTCTTGATCCAGGTGCTCATCGGTGCCTCCATGGCGGCGGCACCGGGAGCGGCGCCGCGTCGCGCCGGCTCAGTGGTCCTGTCTGCCGATCCAGGGAGCGACGGCACCGCGCCGTCCTCTGCGGCGACCGTAGGCGAGCGTCGCTCGGGGCGTCAACGGTGCGTGCGACGATGACGACCATGTCTCGCGCCAGCCTGGAGAAGAAGCCCGCCGAGGTCGCGTCGATGTTCGACGGGATCGCGAAGCGCTACGACCTCGTCAACGACCTCGTCTCCCTGGGGCAGGACCGGCGCTGGCGGCGCGCGGTGGTGGACGCCGTCGCGGCCGTCCCCGGCGAGCGCGTGCTCGATCTCGCGGCGGGGACCGGCACGTCGAGCGAGCCCTTCGCGGGCGACGGCGCGCTGGTCGTGCCGTCCGACTTCAGCCTCGGCATGCTGGCGGTGGGCAAGGAGCGCCGCCCCGACCTGTCGTTCGTGGCGGGCGACGCCATCCGGCTGCCGTTCGCCGACGGCGCGTTCGACGCGGTGACGATCAGCTTCGGGCTGCGCAACGTCGTCGACACGGACGCCGCGCTGCGCGAGATGCTGCGCGTGGTGCGCCCCGGCGGGCGGGTGGTGATCTGCGAGTTCTCGACGCCCACGTGGGCGCCGTTCCGCACCGTGTACCTGGAGTACCTGATGCGCGCGCTGCCGGTGGTGGCGGGCGCGGTCACGCGCGACCGCGGGTCGTACGACTACCTCGCCGAGTCCATCCGGAGCTGGCCCGACCAGGCCGCGCTCGGGCGCCGGCTGCTCGCGGCCGGGTGGGACCGCGTGTCCTACCGCAACCTCACCGGCGGCATCGTGGCGCTGCACCGGGCCGTGCGCCCGGCCTGACGCCCGCGCCGACGTCTGGCCTCGGCCTTTGACGCCCGCACGGAGCCCGGCGTATCGTCCTTGCGATCCTGAAACGATTCAAAGACGACGTTCAGCACGACGACGTACGCAGGGAAGGCACGGTCGATGACGACACCACACAGCGCCACGCGCCCGACGCCGGGCGGCGGATCCCGCCTGCACGGGTACCGGGCGACCGTCGCGGTCGCGATGTCCAACTACATCGAGGCGGGCTCGATCATCGCGCTCGCCACGAGCCTCACGCTCTGGCAGGAGCACTTCGGGCTCAGCAACCTCGCCGTCGGGCTCGCCGCGGCCCTGAGCGCCAACGCGTTCGGCGCGGCGGTCGGCGCGATGGTCGGCGGCCCGCTGGGCGACAGGTACGGGCGCAAGTTCATCTACACGTACGACCTGCTGCTGTACATGCTCGGCACCGCGTTCATCGTGTTCGCCGGTGCCCCGTGGATGCTGTTCGTCGGCATCGTGCTCACCGGCATCGCCGTGGGCGCCGGCGTCCCGGTCGCCTGGACGTACATCGCCGAGGAGGCGCCGGACGACCAGCGCGCCCGGCACGTCGGGACGGCCCAGCTCGCGTGGTCGCTCGGGCCGTTCGTCGGCTTCGTGCTCGCGACGGCGCTCGTGCCGCTCGGCCTGCTCGGCAGCCGCATCATCTTCGCCCACCTGTTCGTCATCGCGTTCGTCACCTGGTGGGTGCGGCGCGGCCTGGCGGAGTCGGACGTCTGGAAGGAGTCCAACGCCAAGCAGGTCGCGCTCGGCCGCAAGCGGCGCGGCTTCCGCGAGCTGATCTCGCACCCGCAGAACGTCAAGGCGCTGCTGTTCCTCGTCGGCGTCTACGCCCTGTGGAACACGGTGGCCGGGCAGGCCGGCATCTTCATGCCGCGGGTCTACCAGACGGCCGGCGTCGAGAGCGCCGTCGCGCAGAACCTGCTGCAGGTGCTGGTCTGGGGCCTGACGTCGGCGGCCACCTTCTGGGGCTTCATGAAGTACGGCGACCGGGTGAGCCGGCGGCTGCTGTACGGCATCGGCGCCGCCTTGGCGGTCGCCGCCTGGATGATCCTCGCGTTCGTGCCGCACGTCTCGATGCCGCTGCTCATCGCGTACGCCGTCCTGTGGGGCGTGTCCGCCGGCATCGGCGCCCAGGCGTTCTACGCGCTCTGGACCGCCGAGCTGTTCGCCACGGCGTACCGGGCATCCGCGCAGGGCGTGCTGTTCTTCGTCGCCCGCATCGCGGTGGGCCTGCTCAGCTACCTGTTCCCGACCATGCTCGCCGAGCAGGGCGTGCCGTTCGTCGGCGGGATCATGGTGGCGTTCCTCGTGGCGTCGCTCGTCATCGGCGTGGTGTGGACGCCCGACACCGCCGGCAAGAGCCTCAAGGAGATCGAGAAGGAGCGCTACGGCGCCGACCTCGACGACGAGATCCCGGCCGCCCGCTGACCCGCTCGTCGGTCGAGCCCGCCACGACCTCGAGGGTCCCGGCGGGCTCGACCGGCTTCAGGTCAGCTGCCGGCGGTGCGGTCCTTGAGCGCGCCGCCCTGCTCCCGGGCGAACTCCGTCACGCTGCTGGTGACGTCGGAGACCTTGGCCTGCACGCGCGGGTCGTTCCAGGTCTCGGTCGCCCAGCCCTTGGCCTTGTCGAGCTGCTGCCGGCCCTTCTCGGTGCCGAGCAGGTAGCCCAGCGCCGCGCCGACGACGAATGCCGGTCCTGCCTTCATGGGTCACGCCTCCCGATGGTCGTGCTGATGGGTCGTGCTGACGGTCGCTGCCGTGGGTCGTGCGCACGACCGTAGGCACGCGAGGCGTCGCACGCACCCCGCGACATGCCGGTGGCGCCACCCTCTCGGACCTGCGGGGACGCGGGTTGCGGGGGCGGTGCCCGGCAAGGAAGGCTCACCTTCCTACACACGGCCGCCCGATCGTGACTAGAGTGCTCGCAAGAGTTGTGATGAGGTTCACAAGTCCGCCCCGGCACCGTCGCCGGGAGGCTCGAGGGATCGAGGTGAGCACGTGCGGTCAGGTCGTTCGGACGACGCCGACGTCATCGTCGTGGGCGCCGGCCCGGCCGGTTCGTCCACGGCTCACTGGTGCGCCGCCGCCGGCCTCGACGTGCTCCTGCTCGACAAGGCGTCCTTCCCGCGCGACAAGGTGTGCGGCGACGGGCTCACCCCCCGCGCCGTCGGCGAGCTGGCCCGCATGGGTCTCGGCACGCGCGAGGAGGACGGCTGGATCCGCAACGAGGGCCTGCGCGTGGTCGCCGGCGCCCGGTCGTGGGAGCTGCCCTGGCCCGACCTCGACTCGTTCCCCGGCTACGGCATGGCCCGCGCCCGGACGTCGCTCGACCACCGCCTCGCGCAGCACGCGCAGGCCGGCGGCGCCAAGCTGCTCGAGCGCACCAAGGTGTCCGGCCCGCTGCTCGACGAGCGCGACGGCCGGGTCGTGGGGGTGCGGGCGCAGGCCCTCGACGGGAACGGCCGCGCCGACGGCGCCGAGACGACCTACCGGGCGCCCGTCGTCGTCGCGGCCGACGGCGTCTCCTCGCGGTTCGCGACGGCGCTCGGCATCACCCGCCGCGACGACCGACCGCTCGGCACCGCGGTGCGCACCTACTTCCGCACGGCCGGGACCTCCCGGCACGAGGACGCGTGGATGGAGTCGCACCTCGAGCTGTGGGACGGCGCGCCGGGGGAGTCGAACCTCCTGCCCGGGTACGGCTGGATCTTCGCGCTCGGCGACGGCACGGCCAACGTGGGCCTCGGCGCCGTGAGCTCAACGCCCGCGCGCCAGTCCGCCGTCGGGCACGACTACAAGCGGCTGATGCAGGCCTGGATGCGCAACGCCCCCGAGGAGTGGGGGTTCACGCCCGAGAACCAGGTGGGGCCGATCCGCGGCGCCGCGCTGCCGATGGGCTTCAACCGCAGCCCGCTGTACTCGGGCGGCGCGGTGCTGGTGGGCGACGCAGCCGGCATGGTCAGCCCGTTCAACGGCGAGGGCATCGCCTACGCGCTGCAGGCGGGCCGGGTGGCCGCCGACGCGATCGCCCAGGCGCGCACCCGCACCACGGACGACGCGCGGGAGCGCACGCTCGCCTCCTACGCCGACCGGATGCGGGCCGACCTGGGCGGCTACTACACGCTGGGCCGCTGGTTCGTGCGGCTCATCGAGCACCCGCAGGTCATGCGGATCTGCGTGCGGTACGGGCTGCCGCGGCCGGTGGTCATGCGGTTCGTGCTCAAGCTGCTGTCCGACTGCTACGAGCCGCGCGGCGGTGACTGGGTGGACCGGGTCATCAGCGGGCTCACCAGGGTGGTCCCGGCGGCATGAGCGCAGACGAGCACAAGGGAGTGGTCGAGATGCACAGCGGAGGAGCGCGATGACGAACCCGTACGTTCCGGTCCTCATGCTCATGGGCGTGGCCCTGGTGCTCGCGGTGGGCGGCGTGGCGGCGAGCGCCGTCATCGGCCCGAAGCGCTACAACCGGGCCAAGCTCGACGCCTACGAGTGCGGCATCGAGCCGACGCCGCACGCCGTCGGCGGCGGGCGGCTGCCCGTCAAGTACTACCTGGTCGCGATGACGTTCATCGTCTTCGACATCGAGGTGGTCTTCCTCTACCCGTGGGCGGTGGACTTCGCCGCGCTCGCCGGCTTCGGCCTCGTCGCGATGCTGTCCTTCCTCGCCCTCATCACCGTGCCGTTCGTCTACGAGTGGCGGCGCGGGGGCCTCACCTGGGTCTAGGCCCGGGCGCACGAGCAAGCACCACCCAGCACGACCTGCACCACCCAGCACGACCTGCACCACCCAGCACGACACGGCACTACGGACGGCATCGGCGCCGAGCATCCGGCACCGATGTTCACGAAGGGGAGGGGTCATGGGCCTGGAAGAGGCTCCGTCGGGCTTCCTGCTGACGACGATCGAGGACCTGGCGGGCTACCTGCGCAAGGCGTCCGTGTGGCCGGTGACGTTCGGGCTGGCGTGCTGCGCCATCGAGATGATGGCGGCCGGCGCGTCGCGGTTCGACCTGTCGCGGTTCGGCATGGAGGTGTTCCGGGCGTCGCCGCGGCAGGCGGACCTCATGATCGTCGCGGGCCGGGTGAGCCAGAAGATGGCGCCCGTCGTGCGGCAGGTCTACGACCAGATGAGCGAGCCCAAGTGGGTGCTGTCCATGGGCGTGTGCGCGTCCAGCGGCGGCATGTTCAACAACTACGCGATCGTGCAGGGCGTCGACCACATCGTGCCCGTCGACATCTACCTGCCGGGCTGCCCGCCGCGGCCGGAGATGCTGATCAACGCGATCCTCGCGCTGCACCAGCAGATCCAGGACTCGCCGCTGGGCGTCAACCGCCGGGAGGCGGCCGCGGCCGCCGAGGCGGCGGCGCTGGAGGCCACGCCGACGTTCGAGCTCAAGGGGCTGCTGCGATGACCGACGGCACGACGGCGGGCGGCGCCGACAAGCCCGTGCCGCAGCCGGAGGAGGTCCAGGGCCCGCGGTCCGGGGAGCTGGTGCCCGGCAGCGAGCAGGCCGGCCGGGGCGGGCGTGGCCCGGAGGTCGTCGAGGTGCGCCGGGGCATGTTCGGCGTGCAGGGCTCGGGCGACACGTCCGGGTACGGGGGGCTCGTGCAGCCGGTCGCGCTGCCGGGCGCCGCGACGCGGCCCTACGGCGGCTGGTTCGACGAGGCGGTCGACGTGCTCGCCGAGGTGCTCGGCGAGGCGGGCGTCGCCTTCGACGACGCGATCGAGCGGGTCGTCGTCGACCCGCAGGCCGACCCGCCCAGCCCGCACGCCGAGCTGACCCTGGACGTGGCGCGGGAGCACCTCGTGGCCGTCTGCCGGGCGCTGCGCGACGACCAGGACCTGCGGTTCGAGCTCAGCCTCGGCGTCTCGGGCGTGCACTACCCGCAGGACACGGGCCGCGAGTTGCACGCCGTCTACCACCTCACCTCCGTGACCCACGGCCGGCGCGTCCGCCTGGAGGTGGCCGCGCCCGACGCCGACCCGCACATCCCCTCGACCACGTCGGTGTTCCCGACCAACGACTGGCACGAGCGCGAGACCTGGGACTTCTTCGGGATCGTCTTCGACGACCACCCCGGCCTGGCGCGCATCGAGATGCCGGACGACTGGCCGGGCCACCCGCAGCGCAAGGACTACCCGCTCGGCGGCATCCCCGTGGAGTACAAGGGCGCCACGGTGCCGCCGCCGGACACGAGGAGGCAGTACTCATGACGCCACCCCACACGACCACTCGCTGCGCTCGCGCTCGTGCGGGGGCCCCGACATGACCTCGGGGACCTTCACCGCCACCCGACCGCCCACCGACGACGAGTTCGACCCCGGCATCCCGGGCTTCGAGGCGTCCGGCGGCGACTGGGACGAGATCGCCCGCGAGGCGGTGGGCGAGGAGCGCATCGTCGTCAACATGGGCCCGCAGCACCCGTCCACGCACGGGGTGCTGCGCCTCATGCTCGAGATCGACGGCGAGACGGTCACCGAGGCCCGCTGCGGCATCGGCTACCTGCACACCGGCATCGAGAAGAACATGGAGTTCCGCACCTGGACGCAGGGCACCACGTTCTGCACCCGGATGGACTACCTGGCGCCGCTGTTCCAGGAGTCGGCGTACTGCCTCGCCACGGAGAAGCTGCTCGGCATCACCGACGACGTGCCCGAGCGGGCGTCGATCATCCGGGTGCTGATGATGGAGCTCAACCGGGTGGCGTCCCACCTCGTGTGCCTGGGCACGGGCGGCAACGAGATGGGCGCGACGACGGTCATGACGATCGGCTTCACCGCCCGCGAGGAGATCCTCCGGTTGTTCGAGGCCGTCACCGGGCTGCGCATGAACCACGCGTACGTGCGGCCGGGCGGCGTCGCGCAGGACGTGCCGGAGGGGTTCGAGGACCAGGTGCGGGCGGCGCTGCCGAAGATCCGCCAGTACCTCGGCCAGCTCGGCGACCTCATGCTCGCCAACCCGATCTTCAAGGCGCGGCTGACCGACGTCGGCGTGCTCAACCTCGCCGGCTGCATGGCGCTGGGCGTCACGGGCCCGGTGCTGCGCTCCACGGGGCTGCCCTACGACGTGCGCAAGGCGTTCCCGTACTCCGGGTACGAGACGTACGACTTCGACGTCCCGACGTCGACCGACGCGGACTGCTACTCCCGCGTGGTGCTGCGGATCGAGGAGTGCTACCAGTCGCTGCGGATCGTGGAGCAGGCCCTGGCCCGGCTCGAGGCGACCACCGGGGCGCCGGTGATGGTGGCGGACAAGAAGATCGCGTGGCCAGCGCAGCTGGCCGTCGGGTCGGACGGCCAGGGCAACTCGCTGGACCACATCCGCCAGATCATGGGCACCTCGATGGAGGCCCTGATCCACCACTTCAAGCTCGTCACCGAGGGCTTCCGGGTGCCGGCCGGGCAGGCGTGGCAGACCGTCGAGCACCCGCGTGGCGAGCTCGGGGTGCACGCGGTGTCCGACGGCGGCACCAAGCCCTACCGGGCGCACTTCCGCGACCCGTCGTTCAACAACCTCCAGGCCGTGTCGGTGATGTGCGAGGGCGGCCAGGTGGCCGACGTCGTCGTCGCCGTCGCGTCCCTGGACCCCGTGCTGGGAGGGGTCGACCGATGACGGCAGAACCCACGAGCGCCCGCTCGGCCACGCGGTACGACGCCGACACGCTCGCGTCGCTCGCCGCCGACGCCGCCGCGATCACCGCGCGCTACCCGGACCCGCGGTCCGGCCTGCTGCCGATGCTGCACCTGGTGCAGTCGGTGGACGGGTACGTGAGCCGCGACGGCATCCTGTTCTGCGCCGAGCAGCTCGAGATGACGCCCGCCGAGGTGAGCGCGGTGGCCACCTTCTACACGCAGTACAAGCGGCACCCCAACGGCACGTACACCGTGGGCGTGTGCACCAACACGCTGTGCGCGGTGATGGGCGGGGACGCCATCTTCGACGAGCTGAGCGAGCACCTCGGCGTCGGGCACGACGAGACCACCGACGACGGCGCGATCACGCTCGAGCGGGTCGAGTGCAACGCGGCCTGCGACTACGCGCCGGTCGTGATGGTCAACTGGGAGTTCTTCGACAACCAGACGCCCGAGTCGGCCACGGAGCTCGCCGACCGCCTGCGGGCGGGCGAGCCGGTGGCCCCCACGCGCGGCGCGTCGTCGGTGTGCGGGTTCAAGCAGATGAGCCGCGTGCTCGCGGGGTTCACCGACGGCCGCGCCGACGAGGGCGTGGGCGCGGGGGAGCCGACGCTCGCCGGGCTGCGCCTGGCGCGCGCGGCCGCCGCCGTCGACAGCCCGTCGGCCGAGCCTGTCGAGACCACCGAACGGGTCTCGACAGGCTCAACCGGCGAGAACGGCTCGACCAGCGAGGTGCCGCCGGAGACGGGCACCGCGCAGTCCAGCGCGGAGCGGAAGCCCGCCGCGCCGGGGGACGAGAGCCCCGGGCGCTCGCCGTCGGGCGGCGACGCCGACCCCGAGCCGGAGAAGGGTGGCAGCGATGACTGACCTCATGCCCGTGCTCACGGACACGTGGGACGCCGACCGGTCGTGGAAGCTCGCGTCGTACGAGGCCGCCGGCGGGTACGCCGGGCTGCGCCGGGCGCTGACCATGGAACCGGGCGACCTCGTGCAGACGGTGAAGGACTCCGGCCTGCGCGGCCGCGGCGGCGCCGGCTTCCCGACCGGGATGAAGTGGGGCTTCCTGCCCCCGCCGGACGGCGGCCCGCGCTACCTCGTGGTCAACGCGGACGAGTCCGAGCCGGGCACGTGCAAGGACATCCCGCTGCTGCTCGCGAGCCCGCAGCACCTGGTGGAGGGCATCGCGATCACGAGCTACGCGATCGGGTGCCACCACGCGTTCGTGTACGTGCGCGGCGAGGTGCTCCACGTGTACCGCCGGCTGATGGCCGCGGTGCAGGAGGCGTACGACGCCGGGTACCTCGGCGCGGACGTGCTCGGGTCGGGCTTCGACCTCGAGGTCACGGTGCACGCCGGCGCCGGCGCCTACATCTGCGGCGAGGAGACGGCGCTGCTCGACTCGCTGGAGGGCAAGCGCGGCCAGCCGCGGCTCAAGCCGCCGTTCCCCGCCGTCGCCGGCCTGTACGCGCGGCCCACGGTGGTGAACAACGTGGAGTCGATCGCGTCGGTGCCGGGCATCGTCGCCCGCGGCGCCGACTGGTTCGCCGGCATGGGGACGGAGAAGTCCGCCGGCCACGGGCTGTTCTCGCTGTCCGGCCACGTCACGCGCCCTGGCCAGTACGAGGCGCCGCTCGGCATCACGCTGCGCGAGCTGCTCGACCTCGCCGGCGGGATCCGGGCCGGGCACGAGCTGAAGTTCTGGACGCCGGGCGGATCGTCCACGCCGCTGTTCACGGCCGACCACCTGGACACCCCGCTCGACTACGAGTCGGTCGGCGCGGCGGGGTCGATGCTCGGCACCCGCGCCCTGCAGCTCTTCGACGACACGACGTGCGTGGTCCGGGCGGTGAGCCGGTGGACGGACTTCTACGCGCACGAGTCCTGCGGCAAGTGCACGCCCTGCCGCGAGGGCACCTACTGGCTCAAGCAGGTGCTGCACCGCATCGAGGCCGGGCAGGGCGAGGAGCGCGACGTCGACCTGCTGCTCGACCTGTGCGACAACATCCTCGGCCGCGCGTTCTGCGCGCTGGGCGACGGCGCGACGTCGCCCGTGACGTCGAGCATCCAGCTCTTCCGCGACGAGTACGAGGCGCACATCACCGGTCACGGGTGCCCCTTCGACCCGAGCGCCAGCGCCCTGTTCCCGTACACCCCCAAGCAGGCACCGGCGCTCGCCGGGGCGGGAGGTCACTGATGACGGCGACCACGGACTCCAAGGACGCGGCCGCGCCGCCCGTCGAGACGGTGACGCTCACCATCGACGAGGTCGAGGTGACGGTGCCGAAGGGCACGCTGATCATCCGCGCGGCCGAGCAGGTGGGCATCCAGATCCCGCGGTTCTGCGACCACCCGCTGCTCGAGCCCGCGGGCGCGTGCCGCCAGTGCCTGGTCGAGGTGGCGATGCCCGACCGCGAGGGCAACGTGCGACCGATGCCGAAGCCGCAGGCCTCCTGCACGATGACGGTCACGCCCGGCATGGTGGTCAAGACGCAGCGCACGTCGCCGGTCGCGGACAAGGCGCAGCACGGGGTCATGGAGCTGCTGCTCATGAACCACCCGCTCGACTGCCCGGTGTGCGACAAGGGCGGCGAGTGCCCCCTGCAGAACCAGGCGATGAGCAACGGGCGCGCCGAGTCGCGGTTCGAGGACGTCAAGCGCACGTTCCCCAAGCCGATCGCCGTGTCCACCGAGATCCTGCTGGACCGCGAGCGCTGCGTGCTGTGCCAGCGCTGCACCCGGTTCAGCGACGAGATCGCGGGCGACGCGTTCATCGCGCTGCAGGAGCGCGGCGCGCACCAGCAGATCGGCCGGTTCGACGAGACGGTGCTGGACTTCACCCCCTCCCCGGTGGTTGAGCCTGTCGAGACCGAGGAAGGGGTTTCGACAAGCTCAACCAGCGAACCTGTGGTTTCGACGAGCGCCACCAGCACGGCGGGCGTGCCGTTCGCGTCGTACTTCTCCGGCAACACCGTGCAGATCTGCCCGGTCGGCGCGCTCACCGGCGCGGCCTACCGGTTCCGGTCCCGGCCCTTCGACCTGGTCTCGACGCCGAGCATCTCCGAGCACGACTCGTGCGGCTCCGCGATCCGCGTCGACCACCGGCGCGGCGTGGTGCTGCGGCGGCTGTCGGGGGAGGACCCGGCGGTCAACGAGGAGTGGATCACCGACAAGGACCGCTTCGCGTTCACCTGGCAGGCGGCGCCCGACCGGCTCACCGTCCCGCTGGTGCGGGACCGGGTGCTCGACGAGGACGGCGCGGTCGTCTCGCGCGGCGAGCTGCGGCCCGCGTCGTGGGTCGAGGCCTTCGAGCTGGCGGCCGAGGGACTGGCCGCCGCCCGCGCGGCCGGCGGCGTCGGGGTGCTGCCCGGCGGCCGGCTGACCGTCGAGGACGCGTTCGCCTGGTCGCGCTACGCACGCACCGTGCTCGGCACCGACGACGTGGACCAGCGCGCCCGCGTCGGGTCGGCGGAGGAGACGGCGTTCCTGGGCCACGCGGTCGCAGGCACGGGGGTCGGCGTGACCTTCGGCGACGTCGAGGCCGCCCCGGCGGTGCTGCTGGCCGGCCTGGAGGCCGAGGAGGAGGCCGGCGTCACCTTCCTCCGGCTGCGCAAGGGCGTGCGCAAGCACGGCACGAAGGTGTGGTCCGTGGCCCCCTTCGCGAGCCGTGGTCTCGCCCGGCTGGGCGGCGAGCTGCTGCCCGCCGCCCCCGGCACGGAGGCGGAGTGGCTGGGCATCCTCGCCACCCGGGCGGGCGGCGGTCTGGTGCCCGCCGACTCCGACGCCGGCACCCTGGGGGCCGTCGCCGACGGCCTCGCCGCCCCGGGCGCGCTGATCCTCGTGGGGGAGCGGCTCGCGTCGTCGCCCGGCGCGTACGGAGCCGCCCTGCGGCTCGCGGCCGCCACCGGCGCCCGCATCGCCTGGATCCCGCGCCGCGCGGGGGAGCGGGGAGGCCTCGAGGCGGGGCTGCTGCCCGGCCTGCTGCCCGGCGGCCGGCCGCTGACCGACCCGGCCGCCCGCGCCGAGGTCGCCGCGGCCTGGGGCGTCGACGCCGACGCGCTGCCGGCCGCCCCGGGGCGCGACGTCGCGGAGATCCTCGACGCGCTCTCGGTCGGCCAGCTCGGCGGCGCCCTCGTCGGCGGGGTGGAGCTCGCCGACCTGCCCGACCCGGCGCACGCACGGCGCGCCCTCGGGGCCGCGGGCTTTGTCGTCTCGCTCGAGGTCCGGCGCTCCGAGGTGACGGAGCTGGCCGACGTCGTCCTGCCCGTCGCCCCGCCCGTGGAGCGCGCCGGGTCGTACTGGAACTGGGAGGGGCGGGTCCGCGCCTTCGGTCAGGCGCTGGAGTCGGCCGCGCTGCCGGACCACCGCGTGCTCGACGCCCTGGCCGCGCAGGCCGGCGTCGCGCTCGGCGCGGGCACGCCGCTGGACGCGCACCGCGCGATCGCGGCCCTGCCCGCGTGGGGCGGCGCCCGGGTGCCTGCTCCCCAGGCCGACCCCGTCGAGCCGCCCGAGGTTCCGGCCGGGTCCGCCGTGCTGGCGAGCTGGCACCTGCTGCTCGACGACGGCGCGCTGCAGGACGGCGAGCAGTTCCTGGCCGGCACGGCGAAGCGGCCGGTCGCCCGGATGTCCGCGGCCACCGCGGCCGCCGTCGACGTGTACGACGGCGACCGGGTGACCGTGACCACCGACCGGGGCTCGCTGACCGTGCCCGTCGCGATCACGGAGATGGTCGACCACGTGGTGTGGCTGCCGCTCGCGTCCCGCGGGTGCCGGGTGCACGACGCCCTGGGCGCCGCGCCGGGCGACCTGGTGCGCATCTCTTCGCCTGCCGATCCGGTCGGGGCCCACGACGGGGTCTCGACGGGCTCGGCCACCGACGTCGATGGAGGGGCCGCATGATCCCGGGGGTCGCGTCCGACTTCAGCAACGACTGGCTGTGGGTGTCGCTGATCAAGGCGGTGCTCATCGTCGTCTTCCTGCTGACCAGCGTGCTCTTCGCCATCTGGTTCGAGCGCAAGGTCGTGGCGCGCATGCAGGTGCGCCCGGGCCCCAACTGGCATGGGCCGTTCGGCCTGCTGCAGTCGCTCGCGGACGCGATGAAGCTGCTGCTCAAGGAGGACGTGAACGTCACCCGGGCGGACCGGGTCGTGTACCTGCTGGCGCCGATGATCTCGGTGTTCTGCGCGCTGCTGGTGTTCGCGGTCATCCCGTTCGGCCCCGAGGTGACGATCCCGTTCACGGACTACACGACGCCGGCGCAGCTCACCGACTTCCCCGTCGCAGTCCTGTACGTGCTCGCCTGCGCGTCGATGGGCGTGTACGGCATCGTGCTGGGCGGCTGGTCGTCCGGGTCCACCTACCCGCTGCTCGGGTCGGTGCGGTCCACCGCCCAGGTGATCTCGTACGAGCTGGCGATGGGGCTCTCGCTCGTCAGCGTGTTCATCATGGCCGGCTCGATGTCGACCTCCCAGATCGTGGCCTCGCAGACGAGCATCTGGTGGTTCCTGCCGCTGCTGCCCGCGTTCGTCGTCTACGTCATCTCGATGATCGGCGAGACCAACCGCCTGCCGTTCGACCTGCCGGAGGCCGAGGGCGAGCTCGTCTCCGGCTACATGACGGAGTACAGCTCGATGAAGTTCGCCTGGTTCTTCCTGGCGGAGTACATCAACATGCTCAACGTCTCCGCGGTGGCGACCACCCTGTTCCTCGGCGGCTGGCGGGCGCCGTGGCCGCTGTCGGCGATCAACGACGGGATGTTCAACGCGGGCTGGTGGCCGCTGCTGTGGTTCCTCGTCAAGCTCTGGCTGGTCATGTTCGTGTTCGTCTGGGTGCGCGGCACGCTGCTGCGGCTGCGCTACGACCAGTTCATGTCGTTCGGCTGGAAGGTGCTCATCCCGGTCGCGCTGGTGTGGGTCGTGGTGCTGAGCGTGTTCCAGTACCTCGGCCTGGCGGGCGTCACGCGCACCCAGCTCATCACCGGCGTCGTGGTCGCGGCCGTGGTGGTCATCGCCCTCCTGTGGCTCTGGCCCGACCGCAAGCAGGCCCCGGCGAAGGCCGCAGCCGGCGCCGGGCCCCCGGGCGGCGCACGCCGCCCGACAGAGCCCTCACGGGACTTCGACGCCTTCGCCGACGGCTTCCCGGTGCCGCCCCTGCCGGGGCAGTCGCTGCCGCCGTCGCCGCGTGCGCGCCGGCACGTGATGCAGGCCGCCGACGTCCCGGGGGCGTCCGGCGCCTCCGACCCCGCCGTCGACCGATCCGAGGAGACGCGATGACCGACAAGCCCTACGAGCCGCTGCGCCCGTCCAAGGGGCCGCTGGGGGAGATGTTCGCCCCTGTGGCCGGGTTCGGCGTGACGTTCTCGTCGATGTTCCGGCCCACGGTGACCGAGCAGTACCCGCGCAAGAAGACGCCGCCGCAGCGCCGGTACCACGGGCGTCACCAGCTCAACCGGTACGCGGACGGGCTGGAGAAGTGCATCGGCTGCGAGCTGTGCGCCTGGGCGTGCCCCGCGGACGCGATCTACGTCGAGGGCGCGGACAACGCCGAGCTGCCGGACGGCGAGCACATGTCGCCCGGCGAGCGGTACGGCCGCGTCTACCAGATCAACTACCTGCGGTGCATCTTCTGCGGGCTGTGCATCGAGGCGTGCCCCACCCGGGCGCTCACGATGACGAACGACTACGAGCTCGCGGGCCCCGACCGCGCGGGGATGATCTTCGAGAAGCAGGACCTGCTCGCCCCGCTCGCGGAGGGGATGCTCGCCGCGCCGCACCCGATGGTCGAGGGCACCACGGACACCGAGTACTACCGCGGCGAGGTCACGGCGCCGACGCCCGAGCAGGTGGCCTGGGTGCGCGAGCACCGGCCCGACGACCCGACGCTCGACGCCGCCGAGCGGGTGGCGCACGGGGACGCCCCGCCGCCCACGCCCCGCCGGCACCGGCTGCGCGGCAGCGCGACCAAGGCCGCCGTCGCGACCCGGCAGGCCGCCGAGGGCGGGCACGTCGCGACGTTGCCCACGCCCGACCCGACGGACCCCGGCCACCCCGGCGGCCGGCCGTGACCGCGTCGGGCGCGGAGGCCGCGCTGTTCTGGGTGCTCGCGCCGCTCATGGTGCTCGCCGCGCTCGGGCTGCTGTTCGCCCGCAAGGCGGTGCACGCCGCGGTGTGCGTGATGTTCGTGATGGTCGGGCTGGCCATCCTCTACGTGGCGCAGGAGGCGCCGTTCCTCGGCGTCGTGCAGGTGGTCGTCTACACGGGCGCCGTGATGATGCTCTTCCTGTTCGTGCTGATGCTGGTGGGCGTCGACTCCGCCGACTCGCTCACCGAGACCATCAAGGGCCAGCGCTGGCTGGGCGTGCTGCTCGGCCTGGGGCTGGTCGTGGTGCTGCTCGGCGTGGTCGCGCAGGCCGCGTTCCCGCCCGCGGTCGGGCTGGCGGCGAGCGAGGAGCTCACCAACCCGGTGGCGCTGGCCCGGGTGTTGCTGGGGGACTACGTGCTCGCGATGGAGGTGGTCGGCGTTCTGCTGGTCACCGCCGCCCTGGCCGGCCTGGTGCTGACGCACCGCCGCCGGCTCAGTGTGCGGCCCACGCAGCGCGTCCTCGCGGCCGCGCGCGTCGCCGCCCTGCCGGAGGGCCGCACGCTCACCCCGCTGCCCGCCCCCGGCGTCTACGCGCAGAACAACGCGATGGACACGCCCGCGCTCGGCCCGGACGGCGAGCCGCTGCCGCACTCGGTGCCGCGCGTGCTGCGCATCCGCGGGCAGGAGCGGTCGGCCACCGCGGTGCTCGCCGAGGAGGAGACGCTCGTGGTCTCGTCGATCTCGCTGGTCGAGCCCGTCGAGACCGAGGAAGGGGTTTCGACAAGCTCAACCAGCGGTGGGGTTTCGACAAGCTCAACCGGCGATGGGGTCTCGACGGGCTCCACCAGCGGTGAGGAGGAGGTGCGCTGATGGAGATCACCAACTACCTGGGGCTGGCCGTGATCCTGTTCGCGATCGGCGCGACGACGGTGCTGCTGCGGCGCAACGCCATCGTCGTGTTCATGGGGGTGGAGCTCATGCTCAACGCCACCAACCTCGCGTTCGTGACGTTCGCGCGCATCCACGGCGACGTGACGGGCCAGGTGCTCGCGTTCTTCGTCATGGTGGTCGCCGCGGCCGAGGTCGTGGTGGGGCTCGCGATCATCATCACGATCTTCCGTTCCCGCCGGTCGGCCTCGGTCGACGACGTCAACCTGCTGCACAGCTGAGAGGCGACCTGTGGACACGCAGACGACGATGCAGACTCTCTCCCTGGCCCCGTGGCTGGTCGCGACCCCGATGATCGGCGCCCTCGTGCTGCTGGTCGCCGGCCGGCGCACCGACCGGTGGGGGCACTGGCTGGGCGTGCTGGCCAGCGCCGCGACGTTCGTCGTCGGGCTGGTGATGCTGCTCGACATGCTGGGCACCCCCGCCGACCAGCGGGTGGGCACGCACACCGTGGGCACGTGGATCGACTCCGGGCCCCTGCACGTGGACCTCGGGTTCCAGGTGGACCCGCTGTCGATGACGTTCGTGATGCTCGTGACGTTCGTCGGCACCCTGATCCACGTGTACTCGGTGGCGTACATGGACCACGACGTCGATCGGCGCCGGTTCTTCGGGTACCTCAACCTGTTCGTCGCGGCGATGCTGCTGCTGGTGCTCGCGGACTCCTACCTGCTGCTGTTCGTCGGCTGGGAGGGCGTGGGCCTGGCGTCGTTCCTGCTCATCGGGTTCTGGGACGGCAAGCGCGAGAACGCGGTGGCGGGCAAGAAGGCGTTCGTCATGAACCGCGTGGGCGACATGGGGCTCATCGTCGCGATGATGCTGCTGCTGGCCACGTTCGGCTCGGTGCGCTTCGCCGACGTGCTGCCGGCCGCCGGCGAGGGCGCCACGGCGGCGGGTCAGGCGACGATGACGGCCATCGGGCTCATGCTGCTGCTGGCGGCGTGCGGCAAGTCGGCGCAGCTGCCGCTGCAGGCGTGGCTCGGGGACGCCATGGCGGGCCCGACGCCGGTGTCCGCGCTGATCCACGCGGCCACGATGGTCACCGCCGGCGTGTACCTCCTGGTGCGCTCCGGCCCGATCCTCGAGGCCGCGCCGGACGCGCAGCTCGTCGTCGCGATCGTCGGCGCGCTGACGCTGCTGTTCGGGGCGGTCGTCGGTACCGCGAAGGACGACATCAAGAAGGCGCTCGCGGCGTCGACGATGTCGCAGATCGGCTACATGATGCTCGCCGCCGGCCTGGGTCCGATCGGGTACGCGTTCGCGATCTTCCACCTGCTCACCCACGGGTTCTTCAAGGCCGGGCTGTTCCTCGGCGCCGGGTCGGTGATGCACGCGATGGACGAGGACGTGAACATGCGCCGCTTCGGCGGCCTCGCCCGGCTGCTGCCGGTCACGGCGATCACCATGGGCCTCGGCTGGCTGGCCATCCTGGGGGTCCCGCCGTTCTCCGGGTTCTGGTCGAAGGACAAGATCATCGAGGCCGCGTTCGTGGGCGAGGGCTGGCGGCCGTGGGTGTTCGGGCTGGCGGCGCTGCTCGGCGCCGGGATCACGGCCTACTACATGTCGCGGCTGTTCTTCATGACCTTCGCCGGCCGCCGGAGGTGGCGGCCCGACGAGGGGGCCGGCGACGACGGCGCGCCCGTGCGGCACCCGCACGAGTCCCCGCGCCTCATGACCTGGCCGATGATCGTGCTGGCCGCCGGGTCGGTGTTCCTCGGCGGGTTCCTGGCCCTGGGCGACAGGTTCGTCACCTGGCTGGAACCGGTCACCGGGCACGCGGAGCACCACGAGCCGGTGCTGCCGGTGTGGCTGCTCATGACGCTGACCCTGGTGCTGGTCGTGCTCGGCGCGCTGCTCGCGTTCCGGCAGTTCGCGGTCGCGGCCGTGCCCGTCGAGCCGCCGCCGGCGCCCGCCGTGGTGCGGGCGGCGCGCGTCGACCTGTACCAGGACGCGGTCAACGAGTCCCTGGTGATGCGGCCGGGGCAGTACCTCACCCGGGCGCTGGTGTACTCCGACCGCACGGCCGTGGACGGCGGCTGGCTGGGCCTGGCGGGCGGCATCGGCCGCCTCGGCGCCCGGCTGCGCCGGATGCAGAACGGCTACGTGCGGACGTACGCGGCGACGATGCTCGGCGGCCTCGGCGTCGTCGGGCTGGTCGTGTGGGTCCTGGCGAGCTGATCGAGATGTCGGGAGCGATGGCGATGACGCCGAAGAAGACGTCGACGACGAAGGACGGGGACGCATGACGATGTCCACAGGGTTCCCCTGGCTCACGGTCCTCATCGTGTGGCCGCTCGTGGCGGCGGCCGCGACGGCCCTCACCGGTGTCGGGCGGGGCCGCCCGGCCGCCGGCCCGGTCACCGGGGGGAGGTTCGGCGCGGGTGCCGCGCGCACGGTCGCGCTGGTCGGCTCCCTCGTCGAGGTCGCGCTGCTGGTCGGGGCGTTCGCCGCCTTCGACACCGGCGACGCGGGCAGCCACCAGCTCGCCGAGACGCACTCGTGGATCCCGGCGCTCGGCGCCAGCTACGCCGTCGGCGTCGACGGCGTGGGACTGCTCCTGGTGGCGCTGTCGGTGGGCCTGGTGCCGCTGGTGATCCTCGCCGCGTGGCGCGAGCAGGGCGGCGACCACGTGCGGCTGCGCCGCTACCTCGCCACCGTGCTGCTGCTCGAGGCGTTCATGGTGACGGTCTTCGTGGCGCGCGACGTCTTCCTGTTCTACGTGGTGTTCGAGGCCATGCTCATCCCGGCGTACTTCCTCATCGGCGGGTTCGGGCAGGGGCCGCAGCGCCGGTACGCGGCGGTGAAGTTCCTCCTGTTCTCGCTGGCCGGCGGGCTGGTCATGCTGGTGGGCGTCATCGCGCTCTACCTGCAGGTGCCCGCCGCGGACCGCGGTCCGCAGACCTTCCTCACCGACAACCTCACCGGGCTGACCCTCGACCCGACGGCCGAGAAGCTCATGTTCTGCGCGTTCTTCCTCGCGTTCGCGATCAAGGCGCCCATGTTCCCCGTGCACTCGTGGCTGCCCGACGTCACGCAGCACGCGACGCCCGGTACCTCCACGCTCCTGATCTGCGTGCTCGACAAGGTGGGCACCTTCGGGATGCTCACCCTGTGCCTGCCGCTGTTCCCGGAGGCGAGCCGCTGGGCGGCGCCGTTCGTCATCGTGCTCGCGGTGATCTCGATCCTGTACGGCGCGATCCTGGCGATCGGCCAGAGCGACCTGCTGCGGCTCATCGGCTACACGTCGGTGTCGCACTTCGGGTTCATCATCCTGGGCATCTTCACGTTCACGTCGCTGGGCACCGCGGGCTCCGGCCTGATGATGCTCAACCACGGCATCTCCACCGGCGCGCTGTTCCTGATCGCCGGGTTCGCGATCGCCCGGCACCCGCGCCAGAGCCAGCTCATCGGCGACTACGGCGGCCTGCGCCGCGTGGCCCCGATCCTGGGCGGCACGTTCCTCGTCGCCGGGCTGTCCGCCGCGGCGCTGCCCGGCCTCGCGACGTTCGTCTCCGAGATCATGGTGTTCCTCGGCTCGTACTCCCGCTGGCCCGCCGCCGTGCTCGTGGCCGTGCCCGCCGTCGTGCTGGCCGCCGTGTACGTGCTGCTCACCTACCAGCGCATGTTCACGGGCACGACGACGCCCGAGCTCGAGGGCGCGCGCGACCTCGACGGCCGCGAGAGGACCGTGGCCGGCGTGCTCGTCGGGGCGCTGCTGGTGCTCGGCCTCGTGCCCGGGCCGGTGCTCGACTACGTGCGGGCGCCGGGGGAGGTCGCCGTCGAACAGGTCGGCGAGACGGACCCGCCGCCCGACGTCGTTGTGGGTGCGCTCGTGGCCCCACACACCGGACAGGGAGGGGCCACGAGCGCACCCACAACGACCACCGAGGGGAGCTCGCTGTGAACGACTTCGTCGCCCCGCCCATCGACTGGGCGGCCGTGTCGCCGGTGCTGATCGTGCTGGCGGCGGGCGTGCTCGGCGTCCTGCTGGAGGCGTTCGTGCCCGCCCGGGCGCGGCGCACGACGCAGCTCACGCTCGCCCTGGTGGCGCTCGCGGGCTCGCTCGTGGCGGTCGCGCTGCTGTGGGACCGCGTGCAGGAGGCCGCGGTCTCCGTGGTCGGCGGGTCGTACCTGCTGACCCCCTTCGGGCTGGGCGTGCAGGCCGTGATCGGCGTGTGCGCGCTGCTGGGCGTGCTCGTCGTCGCGGAGCGCACCACGACCGGCCAGGACGCGTTCGCGCCGGCCGCGGCCGCGGTGCCGGGCACCGCGTACGAGGACGAGACGCGCCGCGCGGGCCTGCAGCAGACCGAGATCTACCCGCTGCTCCTGTTCTCGACCGGCGGCATGCTGCTCTTCCCGGCCACGGACGACCTCATCGTGATGTTCGTCGCGCTCGAGGTGCTGTCCTTGCCGCTGTACGTGCTGTGCGCGACGGCGCGCCGCCGCCGGCTGCTCAGCCAGGAGGCCGCGTTCAAGTACTTCGTGCTGGGGGCGTTCGCGTCCGCGCTGTTCGTCTTCGGCATCGCGCTCGTCTACGGCTTCGCCGGCACCGTGCGGCTGCAGGGCGTGGTGCAGGTGCTCGCGGACCCCTCCGTCTCGCCGCTCGGGTCGATGCCGGCCCTGGTGGTGGTGGGGCTGCTGCTGGTGCTCAGCGGCCTGCTGTTCAAGATCGGCGCCGCGCCGCTGCACGCCTGGACCCCGGACGTGTACCAGGGCGCCCCCACGCCGATCACCGGCTTCATGGCGGCGTGCACCAAGGCCGCGGCGATGGGCGCGCTCGTGCGCGTGCTGTTCACGCTGGCGAACGGCCTGGACCCCGCGACCCGGCACGACGTCGAGGTCGCCCTCTGGGCGGTCGCCATCCTCACGATGCTGGTCGGCACCGTGGTCGGCGCCGTGCAGACCGACGTCAAGCGACTGCTCGCGTACTCCGCGATCGCGCACGCCGGGTTCCTCCTGGTGGGCGTCGTCGGGATGGACGAGGCGGGCTCGCGGGCCGTCCTGTTCTACCTGCTCGCCTACGGGCTCGCGTCGGTGGGTGCGTTCGCCGTCGTCACGCTGGTGCGCGAGCGCACCGTGCCGGGCGACGACGAGGCCGGGTCGGGCCGCGGGCCGGTCCCGGACGACGGCGTCGTCCTGGGCGAGGCCACGCGGCTGGCGCAGTGGGCGGGCCTCGGCCGCCAGGCCCCGTGGCTCACGGCGGCGTTCTCGCTGTTCCTGCTGTCCATGGCGGGGATCCCGCTCACCGCCGGGTTCGTGGCGAAGTTCGGCGTCTTCTCCGCCGCCGTCGAGGCGGGGGCGTGGCCGCTCGCCCTGCTCGGCGTGCTCGCGTCCGCCGTCTCCGTCTTCTTCTACGTCCGGGTCATCGTGCTCATGGTGCTGACGCCGGCCCCGGGGCGGGAGAACCAGGCGGCATCGTCGACGGCGTCCCCGGGCGCGGGCGGCGAGCGCGTCGAGGGGACCGGCGGCGGCACCGCCACGGTGACGGGCACGGCGACGCGCACGCTCGTCTCGCGGACGGTCGTGACGGTGGTCGGCTCGCGCGGGCCGGCGGCGTTCGCGATCGCGGTGTGCGCGGTGGGCGTGCTGCTGCTCGGCATCTTCCCCGCGGGGGCCCTGGACCTCGTGGGGCAGGCGGCACAGTTCCGCCCGTGAGCGCGCGGCGTCGCCGCTCTGGCGTGAGGCACCCGACGCGTCCGGGAGGCGTCTCCGTGCGGTGTTCGGCGCCCCGGCCGGATAGGTTCGGACAGTGACTCGCGCACCTTCCGCCTCGGCCCACCGGCCCCGGCCCACGCCGGCCCCGGCACCTCCGGCGATCCCGCTGTCAGACCCGGCGCTGGCCGACCGGCTCGCCGAGCGCATGACGCGGGTGGACGCGGCGCTCGACGGCGCCGTGGGCTCGGCCGACGCCCTCGCCGACGACGCGTCGCGCCACCTCGTCGCGGCCGGCGGCAAGCGGTTCCGTCCGCTGCTCACCCTGCTCGCCGGCGAGCTCGGCGACGGGTCGCGCCCCGAGCTCGTGGATGCGGCCGTCGTCGTGGAGCTCACCCAGGTCGCGTCGCTGTACCACGACGACGTCATGGACTCGGCGCCGCTGCGCCGCGGGGCGCCGGCGGCGCACACGGTGTGGGGCAACTCGGTCGCGATCCTGGTGGGCGACCTGCTGTTCGCCCGGGCTTCGGCGCTCGTCGCCGGCCTCGGCCCGGAGGCGGTGGTGCTGCAGTCGCGCACGTTCGAGCGCATGTGCCTCGGCCAGCTGCACGAGACGATGGGCCCCGGCGTCGACGACGACCCGGTGGAGCACTACCTGCAGGTCCTCAGCGACAAGACGGCGTCCCTGCTCGCCACGTCGGCGCGCCTCGGCGCGATGTTCGGCGGCTGCGAGCCCGCGATCGTCGACGCCGTGGGCGCGTACGGCGAGAAGGTGGGCGTCGCGTTCCAGCTCGCGGACGACGTGCTCGACATCGCGTCCTCCGGCGAGGAGTCCGGCAAGACGCCCGGCACCGACCTGCGCGAGCACGTGCCGACGATGCCCGTGCTGCTGCTGCGCCAGCGGGTCGCGCGGGGCGAGGGTTCCGAGGCGGACGCGGCGCTCGTCGCGCGGCTCGACGGCGACCTCGCCGGGGACGACGACCTCGCCGCCGTCGTCGCCGAGCTGCGGGCGCACGACGTGCTCGCCGAGACGCGGGCCCTCGCCGGCCGGTGGGCGCGCGAGGCCGCCGCGGAGCTGGCGCCGTTGCAGGACGGCCCCGTGAAGCAGGCGTTCGGCGACCTCGCGGAGGCGCTCGCGGACCGCACGGCCTGACCGAGCGGGCGGACTCGTCGGCGGGATCCTCGGCGGCTACGGGGCGGCCAGCCGCGCGAACGTCACCGCGACGGCCGCGCCGGCGAGCAGGTATGGGCCGAACGCCAGCGCGGTGGTGCGCGACGCGCGCCGCGTGACCATGAGGACGATCGCCCACGACCCGCCGAGCAGGAACGGCAGCACGGCCGCGGCGGCGAACGTCGGCCAGCCGTACCAGGCGGTGACGAGGCCGAGGAGCACGGCGAGCTTGGCGTCGCCGCGGCCCATCCCGGTCCGGTGGGCGAGGTGCAGCAGCAGGTAGCCCCCGCCGAGCAGGATCGCCCCGAGCAGCGCCCGGAGCGCGGCGTCCCACGTCCCGCCGGCCGCAGCCGCGAGCGCGAGCAGCACGGCGACGGCCGCCGTCGTCGGGTAGGTGAGGGCGTCCGGCAGCCGGTGCGTCCGGGCGTCGATCACCCCCAGGGCGGCGCCCGCCGCCGCGGCGACGACGAGGGCCGGCGTCGCCCAGCCGGGCCCGCTCGCCCAGACCGCCCACACCACGGCGGCCGCGGCTCCCCACGCCACGGGGCGGCGGTGGGGCGCGACCTCGTCTCGGACGCGCTGCAGGATCGGGGGCACGTGCGGATGCTATGCGCCGGGGTCCGCCGGCGCGGCGCGTCGTGCACAGCGGGGCACGGCCCGGCTCACCGCGGGAGGGCCACGGCGTCGGCCGCGAGGACGAGCTGCGCGACGCACACGGCCGCCACCGCCAGGCTGAGCAGGAACGGCGCACGGCTGCGGGGACGCAGCAGGCCCACGGCGCCCGCCGCGACCGCCAGGGCCACGGCGCTCCCCGTGAGCGCCCCCGACGCCACGGTGGGCGGGCCGGGCGGCCCGAGGAGGATCACGACGCTGCCCGCCGCGAGGACGACGGGGGCCAGCACGCTCGCCGCCCGGCGGCCGAGGCGGTGCGGCAGGCCCCGCACCCCGGTGGCGCGGTCGTCCTCGAGGTCGGGCAGCACGTTGGCGACGTGCGCGCCGACGCCGAGCAGCGCGGCCGCGCCGACGGTCCAGCCCGCCACGACGCGCCCGTCGTGCCCGGCCGCCACGACGAACGCCGGCAGCAGACCGAAGCTCACGGCGTAGGGGAGCCAGGAGAGCGGCGTCGCCTTGAGCCACGCGTTGTACGACCAGGCGCTCGCGACGGCGGCGAGGTGCAGCAGCCCCGGCACCGCGCCGGTGGCGAGCGACAGGACGACGCACGCGGCGAGGGCCGCGAGCGCGCCGGTCCGCAGCGTCCGCGGCGTGACGGCGCCCTGCACGGTGGGCTTGTCCGCGCGCCCGACCCGCCGGTCGCGCGCGGCGTCGAGCCAGTCGTTGCTCCACCCCACCGAGAGCTGCCCGGCGGCCACCGCGGCCGTGACGAGGAGCGTGCGGCCCGCGGACAGCCCGATGCCGACGGCGAACCCCAGCGCCAGCACCGTGACCACCGCCGCCGGCGCCGGGTGCGTGGCGAGCAGCATCCCGCGCGCCCGCTCCCGCGTCGTCGTCATGTCGGGAACCTACGCCGACGGCCCCGTCCACGAGCGCCGAACAGGCGGTTGCTGCCGGAATGCGGCCGTCCGGGGCCGCATTCCGGGAGCAACCGCCTGTTCGGCGAGGGCCCTCGCGCGGGAGAGCGGCACCGGTGCCACGATGCGAAGCATGTCGCGCGTCCTGGCCGTCGCCCCCGTGCTGCCGGGGCCGGCGCACCCGCAGGAACGGATCGCGGACGTCGTCGCGCCGCTGCTCGCCCCCGCGGGGCCGCGGCGCGAGCTGGCCCGGCGGCTGCACCTCGCCTCGGGCGTGCGCACCCGGCACCTGGCGCTCCCGCTGGCCGGGTACGCCCGACCGACGGGGTTCGCCGAGGCCAACGCCCACTTCGCGCGCGTCGGGACGGCGCTCGCGGAGGAGGCGTGCCGTGCGGCGCTCGCGGCGGCGGGGCTCGGCCCGCGGGACGTCGACCTCGTCCTCTTCACGACGGTCACGGGCCTGGGCGCGCCGTCGCTCGACGTCGCCCTCGCGGGACGCCTCGGGCTGCGACCCGACGTGCGGCGCATGCCCTCGTTCGGCCTGGGGTGCGCCGGGGGAGCCGCCGGCCTGGCGCACCTGCACGAGCACCTGGTGGGGCACCCCGACCAGGTGGCGCTGCTGGTCTCGGTCGAGCTGTGCTCCCTCACGTTCCAGCAGGACGACGGATCCACCGCGAACCTCGTCTCCTCCGGGCTGTTCGGCGACGGGGCGAGCGCCGTCGTCGTCGCGGGCGACGACGTCCCGCGCCCGGCCGGGCGCCCGTCCCCGTCGGTGGTGGGCACCCGCAGCCGCCTCTACCCCGGCACCGAGCGGCACCTCGGCTGGGAGGTGCGCGACACGGGGTTCGGCATCGTGCTCTCCGCGGAGCTCCCGCAGCTGCTGCGCGCGCACCTGGCCGGCGACGTCAAGGACCTGCTCGCCGGCCACGGGCTCGAGCCGGGCGACGTCGGCACCTGGGTCGTGCACGCCGGTGGCCCGAAGATCGTCGACGCCGTCCGGGACGCGCTCGACCTGCCGGAGGCGGCGCTCGCGCGCACCCGCGCGACCCTCGCCGCCGAGGGCAACCTCTCGTCGTCGTCGGTGCTGCACGTGCTCGCCGCGACGCTCGACGACGGCGCGCCGCCGCCCGACGGGTGGGCGGTGCTCATGGCGTTCGGGCCGGGCGTGGGCGTCGAGCTGGTGCTGCTGCGCGGTGCGCCCGGAGAGGCCGGAGAGGCCGGGGCGCCCGCGTGAGCGTGCTGCTGTACGCCCTGCTGGTCCTCGCCACCGGGCTCGAGCGGGTGGCGGAGCTGGTGGTCTCGGCGCGCCACGCCCGGTGGTCGTTCGCGCGCGGGGGCGTGGAGAGCGGGCGCGGGCACTTCCCGGCGATGGTGGCGCTGCACTCCGGCCTGCTCGTGGCGTGCGTGGCGGAGGTGGTGGTGGCCGAACGGCCGTTCGTGCCGTGGTTGGGATGGCCGATGCTCGCCGTGGTCCTCGCGAGCCAGGCGCTGCGCTGGTGGTGCATCGCCACCCTGGGGCCACGGTGGAACACGCGCGTGATCGTGGTGCCGGGCCTGCCCCTCGTGCGGCGCGGCCCCTACCGGTGGCTGGCCCACCCCAACTACGTGGCGGTGGTGCTGGAGGGCCTCGCGCTGCCGCTGGTGCACACGGCGTGGGTGACCGCGGTGGCGTTCACGGTGCTGAACGCCTGGCTGCTGCTCCGGTTCCGCATCCCCGCGGAGGAGCGCGCGCTGCGGGCGGCCGGGGCCGCGTGATGGCGGGGGACGGGGCCGACCTCGAGACCGACGTCCTCGTGGTGGGCGGAGGCCCGGTCGGCCTCGCGGCCGCGATCGAGGCGCGGCGTGCCGGGCTGGGCGTCGTGGTGCTCGAGCCGCGCGCCGCGCCGATCGACAAGGCGTGCGGCGAGGGCCTGATGCCCGGCACGCTGGTCGCCGTGCGACGGCTGGGGATCGACCCGCCGGGGTGGCCGCTGCGCGGGATCTCCTACCGGCAGGACGGCGCGGTCGCCGACCACCGGTTCGGCGACGGGCCGGGCCGGGGCGTGCGCCGTACGTCCCTGCACGCGGCGCTGCACGCGGCGGCGCTCGACGCCGGGGCGACGGTGCTGGCCCGCCGCGCCGCCGCCGTCGTGCAGGACGCCGAGGGCGTGGCGACGGCGGGGGTGCGGGCGCGGTGGCTGCTGGGGTGCGACGGGCTGCACTCGCGCGTGCGGCGGGAGGCCGGGCTCGAGGCGGGCGCCGCCGGCCGGGGCACGGCCCGGCCGCGGCGGTACGGCCTGCGCCGGCACTTCCGGGTGCCGCCGTGGTCCGACCTGGTCGAGGTGCACTGGGGCCCGCGGGCCGAGGCGTACGTGACCCCGGTGGCCGAGGACCTCGTGGGCGTCGCCCTGCTCGGCCCGCCGGGCACGGACTTCGCGACCGAGCTCGCCACCCTGCCCGAGCTCGCGGAGCGGGTGGCGGGCGCGCGGCCCGACGGGCCGGTCCGGGGCGCGGGCCCGCTGCGGGTGCGCAGCACGGCGCGCACCGCCGGGCGCGTCCGCCTGGTGGGGGACGCCTCCGGCTACGTCGACGCGCTGACGGGCGAGGGGCTGCGCGTCGGGCTCGCGCAGGCGCGCGCCGTCGTCGCGCACCTCGACGACCCGGCCGGCTACGAGCGCGCGTGGGCCCGGGCGACCCGGGAGGTGCGCCTCCTCACCGCCGGCCTGGTGGCGGCCGCGGCGTCGCCGCTGCGGCGGCGCGTCGTGCCGGCCGCGGTGCGGGCGCCAGGCCTGTACGGAGCCGTCGTGGAGCGCCTCGCGCGCTGAGGGCCGGTCCGGGGCCGCGGCGGCGCGGGCGTCGCGCGGGCGCGTGTCCGAAGGACGGAAGCGCGTGCGCGCGCGGCGCCGTCTCCGCCACGCTGTGCCGCCGCGGGGGCCGCATGGGGAGAGGTCCCCATCCCGCGCAACCCGGGGCAACCGTCGGGCTATCCTGGGCGGCGCTGCCCGCACGCCGTACGTGATCCCGACCGACGACGGTCCCGAACGCACCACCCGACGCACAGCAACCGACGAACGAGGAGTCCCTGGCCCATGGGCTGGTCGAGCACCCTGAAGGACAAGCGCCGCTTCGTGTCCTCGACGTCCGTGATCGCCGTGTCGGCGATCGTCGTCACGGCGGCCGTCGTCTACGACGGGGAGGCCACGGCCGACCTGGACCTCAACGACTCGGGCGTGTGGGTGACCAAGACGGAGACGGGCGAGGTCGGCCGGTTCAACTACGAGTCGCAGGCCCTCGACGGCACGCTCCTCGCCGGCAGCTCCTCGTTCGACGTCCAGCAGGCCGGCCAGCGCGTGCTGCTCGACGACGACGGCGCGTCGTCGGCGGCCCCCGTCGACCCGGCGCACCTCGAGCTCGACGGGGCGCTGAAGGCGCCCAAGGGCGCCCAGGTGATCTCGGGCGGGGCGACGACCGCGGTGGTCGACGCGGCGGGCGGGCGCCTGTGGGTGCTGCCGTTCGAGGGCACGAGCAGCTTCGAGGAGGACCGCACCGACCCGACCGCCGAGTTCAAGGGCAAGGCGACGGGCGCCGTGGGCACGGACGGCACCGTGTACGTGGCGCTGCCGTCGCAGGGCGAGCTGCTCGAGGTGCCGACATCGGCGGGCGGGGCGCCGCGGGCGCCGGAGCGGCACGACCTGCCGGTCGCCCAGGGGGCCGACGTCGAGGTCACCGTGGTGGGCGACGACCCGGTGGTCCTGGACCGCACCGGCGGCCAGCTCGTCCTGGCCGGCGGGGACACGGTGGAGCTCGCGGACGCGGGGGACGCGCGCCTGCAGCAGCCGTCCGCGGAGGCGGACGACGTGCTCGTCGCGACCCCGCAGGGCCTGTTCTCCCAGCCGGTCGGCGGCGGCACGGGGCAGCTGCGGCGCTCCTCGGGCGGCACGCCGTCCGCGCCGGTGCAGGTGGCCGGCTGCTCGTACGCGGCGTGGGTGGCCTCGGGGCAGGGCGCGGTGCTGCGCGACTGCGAGGGCACCGACCGCGACCTGGACACCACGCTGGACGGCCTCGGCACCGACACGGCGCTCGAGTACCGCGTGAACCGGCAGTTCGTCGTGCTCAACGACCTCGCCGCCGGCACGCTGTGGATGGCGGCGAAGAACTTCGAGAAGGTCGACGACTGGAAGGACAAGGAGCCGGTCGACCAGGAGGGCGACGACGGCGAGTCGGAGGACTCCACGCTCGAGCAGGTGGACCAGGTCGTCGTCGACCGGGACAAGCCGAACCACCCCCCGAAGGCGAAGGACGAGACGCTGGGCCTGCGGCCCGGACGCACCACCGTGCTCCCGGTGCTGTCCAACGACTTCGACCAGGACGGCGACACGATCACCGCGTCGGTCGTCGACCCGCCGGAGGCCGACGGCTTCGAGGTGCAGCGCATCATGGGCGGCGCCGCGCTGCAGGTCGTCGCCGACGACGACGTGTCCGGGACGACGTCGTTCACCTACGAGGTCTCGGACGGGCGCCCGAACGGCACCGCGCAGGCCACGACCACGCTCAAGGTCTCCCCGGAGGGCGAGAACGAGGCGCCGACGCAGCCCGGCGAGCCGGTGCTCAAGGTGGAGAGCGGCGGCACGGCGACGATCGACGTGCTGCCGTACTTCCAGGACCCCGACGGCGACGACCTGGTGCTCTCCAGCGCGAGCTCGCAGGCGCGGGGCGACGACGTGTCGTTCGAGCCGGACGGCACGGTCGAGCTGGTCGACGGCGGCGGCTCGACGGGGCGCAAGGTCATCGACCTGACGGTCTCCGACGGCCTCGGCGCGACGGCGGAGGGCAAGCTGCTGGTGGACGTCGTGTCCGGGCAGCAGCCGCCCATCCCGGTGAACGACCACGTCGAGGTGCTCGCGGGCGAGGCCGTGACCGTCTCCCCGCTGGACAACGACGCCGACCCGAACGGCGACGACCTGCAGCTGACGGACGTCGCCGAGGTCTCGGGGGCGGACGTCACGCCGAGCACGGAGACCGACACGTTCACGTTCACGTCGTCGACGCCGGGCAGCTACGACGTCACCTACCAGGTGAGCGACGGCCCGTCCGCGTCGACCGGCCTGGTGCGGGTCGACGTGCTCGCCCCGGACGACGCCCAGGGCGCGCCCGTCGTCGTCGCCGACCGCGCGCTGCTGCCGGCGGGCGGCTCCACGCTCGTCGACGTGCTGGCCAACGACACCGACCCCGCGGGCGGGGTGCTCGTGGTGCAGTCGGTCGAGGCGCCGGAGGACTCGGGCGTGGGCGTCGCGGTGCTCGCGCACCACGTGCTGCGCGTGACCGAGAACCGCCGCCTCGAGGAGCCGGTGACGGTGCGGTACACGGCGTCCAACGGGACGCAGACCGCGGACGGCGAGGTCCGCGTCGTCCCAGTGCCCGCGGCCGCGAAGCTGCAGCCGCCGGAGGCGGAGGCCGACGAGGTCACCGTGCACACCGGCGACGTGGTGACGGTCCCGGTGCTGGAGAACGACACCCACCCGGACGGCCTGGAGCTCACGCTGAACGACGAGCTCGTCGAGGAGCCGGAGGGCGGCGTCGGCGAGGCGTTCGTCGCGGGGGAGGACGTGCGGTTCAAGGCCGGGCCGACCGCCGGGACCACGCACGCGGTGTACGAGGTGACGGACCCCAACGGGCAGAAGGACGCGGCGCAGCTGACGATCCGCGTGCGCGACGGGGCGGAGAACGCCGCCCCGCAGCCGCCCGAGGTCGAGGCGCGCGTGCTGTCGGGCGCCGCCGTGCGCGTCGACGTCGACCTCGAGGGCATCGACCCGGACGGCGACTCCGTGACGCTCACGGGCGTCTCCTCCGCCCCCTCGAAGGGCACCGCGGAGATCCAGGAGGGCTCGCTCGTCTACACGGCGGGGGAGACGTCGTCGGGCACCGACACGTTCACGTACGCCGTGCAGGACGCGCGCGGCGCGACGGCCACGGGCACGGTCCGCGTCGGCATCGCGCTGACCGACGACGGCAACCAGCCGCCCGCGCCCATCGACGACGAGGTGACCGTGCGCCCGGAGCGCACCGTCGCCGTGCCGGTCCTGTCGAACGACTCCGACCCGGACGGCGACCAGATCTCCCTGGTCGACGACGGGCTCGAGGCGGCGAAGGAGTACGAGGGCAAGGTCAAGGACGACCAGGTGGTCGTCGAGAGCCCCGCCGAGGAGGGCACCGGCTCCTTCTACTACACGGTGCAGGACCCGCTGGGCGCCCGCGCCGGCGCCGCGGTCACCGTCAAGACGCGCGAGGACGCCCCGCTGCTGCGGCCGGTGGCGCAGGACGACGTCGTGAGCGACGAGGACGCGTACGCGGCGAAGGGGTCCGTCACCGTGGACGTCCGCGCCAACGACGCCGACCCCGACGGCACCGCGGACGCGCTCGAGGTGTCGGTGGACGACGCCACGGCCGCGACCGGAGTCCGGGTCACCGAGAAGAACACGCTCGTGGTCCCCGTGACCGCCGAGCGCCAGGTGGTCACGTACGCGGTCACCGACGTGGACGGCCTGGAGGCCAAGGCCTTCGTGCACGTGCCGGGCGTCCTCAAGGAGGACCAGCGGCCGCTGCCGAAGCTGCGCAAGGCCGCGCCGATCGAGGTGGTCGCGGGCGAGCCGTTCACGCTCGACCTGACGAAGGTGGTCGAGGTCGCGCCCGGGCACGAGCCCCGCCTGACCGAGGAGGAGAAGGTCTCCGGGCTCGAGGGCGCCGCCGAGGTGACCGGGCCGCAGGAGATCGTCTACACCCCGGCCGAGGACTACTCCGGCCCGGCGTCGGTGACGTTCGAGGTGACCGACGGGTCGGGCCCGGACGACCCGGACGGCCTGAAGGCGCTGCTGACGCAGCCCGTCGTCGTCGTCCCGCCGGAGAACCTGCCGCCCGAGATCACGCACGGCGAGCTCCAGGTCGCGGCCGGCGAGACCGGCACGCTGAACCTGGCACGCCTCGCGAAGGACCCGGACGGCGACGAGCTCACGTTCACGGCCGAGGCCGCGAAGCAGGGCCTGACGGTCACGGTGGCCGGGACCCAGCTCGAGGTCCAGGCGGGCCCCGGGGTGCCGAAGGGCAGCACGGTGCCGATCGAGATCACCGCGAACGACGGCACCAACGCGCCCGTGTCCGGGCAGGTGGACGCCCGCGTCGTGGCCTCCACGCGGGAGCTCGCGCGCGCCAACGACGACCGGGTCTCCGGCGCCCACCAGGGCCAGGCGACCAAGGTCCGCGTGCTCGACAACGACACGAACCCGTTCCCGGGCGAGAAGCTCACCGTGGTCAGCGCCGTGGGCGAGACCGGCTCCGGCACGGTGTCGGTGTCCGGCGACCAGGTCGTGATCACGCCCGACGACAGCTTCGTGGGCGTCATGGTGGTGCGCTACCGCATCCAGGACGCGACCGAGGACCCGGCGCGCGAGGTGGAGGGGCGCGTGCACGTCACCGTGCTCGGCAAGCCCGAGACCCCGCGGGCGCCGCGCGTCGAGGAGGTGCGCTCCGAGACGGTGGTGCTGACCTGGGAGCCGCCGAACGACAACGGCTCGCCGATCACCGGCTACACGGTGCGCAGCAGCCGCGGCGACGAGCAGCAGTGCGCCAGCACCACCTGCACCATCAAGGGGCTGACCAACGACCAGGAGTACACGTTCACGGTCGTCGCGAACAACGACGTCGGCCCCTCGTCGCCGTCGCCCGCCTCCGCGACCGCACGCCCCGACGAGCGTCCCGACCCGCCCGCGGCCCCGAAGCTGAAGTTCGGCGACAAGCAGCTCACGGTGAGCTGGACCAACAAGTCGTACTCCGACCGGTCGCCGATCGAGTGCGTCAACCTGGAGATCTCGCCGGCGCCCGCGTCGGGGGCGATCCAGCAGGAGTGCGTCAGCGGCACGTCGAAGAGCTGGGAGGGGCTCACCAATGGCACCGCGTACCGGGTGCGCGTCCAGGCCGAGAACGGGGCACCGGAGCCGTCCGACTGGGGCGCCTACTCGGCCGAGGAGATCCCGGCGGGCAAGCCCGGGGCGCCCGCGGCGCCCACCGCCACGCGCGTGAACACCGCGCTCGGCGGCCAGGTGAAGGTGACGTGGAAGGCGGCGCCCGCCAACGGCGACACGGCGTCCACGTACTGGCTCGACGTCATGCAGGGCGGGTCGGTGGACAAGACGATCAAGGTCACCGGCGGCCAGCTGTCGCAGACCGTGCAGGGCCTGAGCACCAAGGCCACCTACACGTTCCGCGTGACGGGGCAGAACAAGGCCGGCAAGGGCAAGGCCTCCGCCGCGTCCAAGGCCGTCGTGCCCTACGGCAAGCCCACGACGCCGAGCGGGATCAAGGCGGCGCTCTTCGCCGCGGACAGCACCAGTGGCCGGGCCAAGGTCACCTGGACGAACATCTCGTCGGGCGCCTTCCGCGGGCCGGGCGGCTACTACCAGGTGCGCGCGAACGGCTCCGGCGCCCGCAAGGCCACGACCCCGTTCACGTACACCGGGCTGAAGAACGGCACGAGCTACTCGTTCCAGGTGCGCGCGTGCAACGAGTACGCCTGCTCGGACTGGTCCGGGAAGTCGAACGCGGTCAAGCCGTTCACGAAGCCCGGCACGCCCGGCGTCTCGTGGGCGCGCAGCGGCACGAAGGACGGGTCGTTCAAGGTCACGCAGCCGAGCAGCAACGGCGGCAGCACGCTCAAGCGGATCGAGTACCAGCGGTCCTGGACGGGCAGCGGCAGCTCGACGAGCTACCCGTTCAGCGTGGGCGTCCCGGCCGCGTACTCGAAGAGCTACACGCTCAAGGCGCGCGCCTGCAACGCCGCCGGGTGCAGCGCCTACGTCAGCAAGTCCGGCACCACCGCCGCCGCGCCCAAGCCCACGCTCACCGTCGGCAAGGGCGGCGACGCCCGGAACGACCCGTACGGCGAGTGCACCGACTCGTCGTGCCGCTACCTGACCCTGACGATCAAGAACGCCGCGAAGAACAAGTCGTTCACGTACACCTGCAACGACTCCAACGGGCAGTTCAACAAGTCGACGCTGTCGATCATGCACGACGGGTCGCCGGCGAAGACGAACTCGAGCGGCAACCTGCCCACCGAGGAGGTCTTCTGCCACTACGGCTGGCCGGGCCGGCAGGTCTGGATCAAGACGAGCATCGGTACCACCTCGAAATACACCTGGTAGCGGTCGCGCCGGCCGGACCGTCGGTCCGGCCGGCGCCTCGCCGCCACGACGCCCCTGACCCGCACGACCCGCGCCGCCCGCCGGCGCCGCACACGAGAGAGCAGCCATGACGACGACCACGATGACCCCGGAGCAGGCCGCCTGGTTCGCCCAGACCTTCGACCGCCTGGTCGGCAACGTCGGGCAGGCGGTGCTCGGCAAGGCCCCGGTGGTGCGCCTCGCGCTGACGTGCATGCTGGCCGAGGGCCACCTGCTGCTCGAGGACGCGCCGGGCACGGGCAAGACGTCGCTGGCCCGCGCGCTGGCCGCGAGCGTGCAGGGCACCAGCAGCCGCATCCAGTTCACGCCCGACCTGCTGCCCTCCGACGTCACGGGCGTGACGATCTACGACCAGAAGACCGGCGAGTTCGACTTCCACCCCGGACCGGTGTTCGCCTCGATCGTGCTCGCGGACGAGATCAACCGCGCCTCGCCGAAGACGCAGTCCGCGCTGCTGGAGGTCATGGAGGAGGGCCAGGTCACGGTCGACGGCGTGCCGCACTCCGCCGGGCGCCCCTTCATGGTGATCGCGACGCAGAACCCGATCGAGCAGGCCGGCACCTACCGGCTGCCGGAGGCGCAGCTCGACCGCTTCCTCATGAAGACGTCGGTGGGCTACCCCGACCACGCCTCGACGGTGCAGATCCTCGGCGGGGCGTCGGTGCGCGACCGCAGCGCCGCGCTGACGCCGATCGTCACCACCTCCGCCGTCGTCGAGATGGCCGAGCTGGCGGGCACCACGCACGTGGACCCGGCCGTCCTCGAGTACGTCTCGCGCCTGGCGGAGGAGTCCCGCGCCGCGCTGGAGGTGCGGGTCGGCGTCTCGGTGCGCGGCGCCCTCGCGCTGGTGCGCTGCGCCAAGGTCTGGGCGGCGGCGCACGGCCGCAACTACGTGCTGCCCGACGACGTGAAGCAGCTCGTGCAGCCCGTGTGGGCGCACCGCCTCACGCTCGACCCGGAGGCGGAGTTCGCGGGCACCACCGCCGAGCAGGTGCTGGCCCGGATCCTCGCCGACGTCGCCGCACCGCAGGAGAAGGCCCGGGCATGACCTCGCGCACGTGGCGGCACGACGCCCGGCGCGCGCTGCGGCGCGCGCTCGGGCGCGTCGAGGGACCCTGGGGCCGGGCGCGCGAGCTCGCCTCCCCGGTGACCTCGTCCGTCAGCCCCTTCGGCTGGGCGGTCCTGGCGACCGCCGTCGCCGCGTGGGTGGCGGGCCTGATGGGGTCGTGGCTCGAGGTGCTCGTCGTCGCCGTGCTGCTCACGGTGGTGCTGCTCGGGGCGCTCGCGTTCGTGCTGGGCCGGCTGCGCTACGCGGTGCACCTCGACCTGGCCCAGCGCCGCGTGACCGTCGGCGAGCGCGCCGTCGGCCGCCTGGAGGTGCGCAACCCGACCCAGCGGCCGCTGCTGCCGTCGGTCATGGAGGTGCCGGTCGGCGCCGGATCGGCCGCGTTCCCCGTGCCCCGCCTGCGGCCGGGCGGCACGCACGAGGAGATCTTCACCGTGCCGACCCGCCGCCGCTGCGTCATCCCGGTGGGCCCCGTGCGCTCCGTGCGCTCGGACCCCCTGGGCCTGCTGCGCCGCGAGGTGCAGCTCACCCAGGTCGAGGAGCTGTTCGTGCACCCGGTGACGAAGCCGCTCACCGGGTCGTCCACGGGCTTCCTCAAGGACCTCGAGGGCCGCGTCACCACGGACCTGTCCGACTCCGACGTGTCGTTCCACGCGCTGCGCGACTACGTGCCCGGCGACGACCTGCGGCACGTGCACTGGAAGACGACGGCCCGCACCGGCCAGCTCGTCGTGCGGCAGTTCGAGGAGACGCGCCGCTCTCACCTGGCCGTGCTGCTCTCGACGCGCCACGACGACTACGCGAGCGACGACGAGTTCGAGCTCGCGGTCAGCGTGTGCGGCTCGCTCGGCCTGCAGGCCATCCGCGAGGACCGCGGCGTCACCGTGCTCGTGAACGACGGGCGGCTGCGCGGCGACGACCGCACGCGCCTGCTCGACGACCTCGCCCGGGTCGAGACGACGTCCGCGACCCGCGCGCGGCTCGCCGACGTCGCGCGGCTGGCGGGGCAGACCATCACCGACGCGTCCGTCGTGGCGTTCGTCGTGGGCAGCGGGGTGCGCCCGGCCGAGCTGCGGGCCGCCTCGGCACGCCTGCCGCAGAACGTGCAGGTCGTCGCGCTGCAGTGCGTGCCGGGGTCGTCCATGAGCCGGCACACCGTGGCCGAGCTGACCGTGCTCACCCTCGGCAGCCTCGGCGAGCTGCCGCTCGCGATGCGGAGGATGAACGAGCGATGACCGAGGTGCACACCCAGGGCACCCAGGGCACGACGCGCCGTCGAGGCCCCGCGCCCCGCGCCCTGACCCGGGCCGGCGCGGTCGACGGCGCCGTCCTGGTGCTGCTGCTCGCCGCCGTCGTCGTGGGCTTCGGGCCCGTGTGGGGGTCGACGGGCTACCTGCTGCCCGCGGGCGGCGGCGCCGTGGTCGGCCTGCTGATCGCGTGGCTGGGCGCCTGGCGGCGCTGGCCCGTGCTCACGGTCGCCGCCGTGACGATCGTCGGCTACTTCGTGCTCGGCGGCGCCCTGGCGCTGCCCGCCACGACGCTGGGCGGGGCGGTGCCCACGCTCTCCACGGTGCGCGGGCTGGCGCTCGGGTCCGTGGAGAGCTGGAAGGAGTTCGTCACCTCCCCGCCGCCGCTGCTGTCGTTCCCCGACCTGGCCGTGGTGCCGTACCTGCTGATGCTCGTCGTGGCGGTGCTCGCCGGCACGATCGCGTGGCGGGCCCGGTTCGCGGCCTGGGCGATGCTGCCCCTGGTGGCCGGCCTCGTCGGCGTGATCCTGCTCGGCACGGTCGACGAGGCGCTGCCGCTGGCGCAGGGCCTGGTGCTCGGCGCCGTCGGGCTGCTGTGGTCGGCGCTGCGGGTGGTCGAGGGGCGCCTCGGGACGCACTCGGTCACGACGGAGGCGAGCACCGAGGCGACCCGCCGGCTGCGCTGGTACCGGTTCCGCACGGGCGCGATGGTGCTGGGCGTGGCGGCGGTGGTGGCGGCCGTCGCCGCTCCCGCCCTGCTGCCCGCGGACCCCCGCACCGTGCTGCGCGACGAGATCACCCCGCCGCTCGACCTGCACCAGTACGTGACGCCGCTCGCGTCGTTCCGCGAGTACGCCAAGGACAAGCGGGAGACGGAGCTCTTCCGCGTCGAGGGGCTGCCCGAGGGGGCGCGGGTGCGGCTCGCGACCCTCGACTCCTACGACGGCGTCGTGTTCGCCGCGTCGAGCGACCTGCCCGGGTCCGGGGTCTACACCCGCGCCGGCGCCCAGATCGCGACCGCGGGCGACGCCGCCCGACGGCCGGTCACGGTGCAGGTGCTCGACTACTCGGGCGTGTGGCTGCCCGACGTCGGCGCCGTCACGGGGATCACCTGGGAGGGCGACCGGGCCGACGAGCACGCCGCCGGCACCTACTACAACGCCACCACGGGCACGCTGCTGGCGACCGAGGGCGTCGGCGCGGGCGACTCCTACGAAGTGCAGGCCCAGGTGGCGCCGGCCCCGTCGGAGGAGGACCTGCGCGCGGGGGCGATCGACACCGACGTCGAGCTGCCGCCGCTGCCGAAGGACGACGTCCCGGCGTCCACGAGCGACAAGGCGGGGCAGTTCATGGGCGACGCGACCGACCCCGTGGAGCGGCTGTTCGCGCTGCGCGACGGCCTGGTGGCCTCCGGCATCTTCTCGAGCGGGCTGGAGGGCCAGTCGTTCTCGCGGCCGGGCCACTTCGCGGCGCGCATCGACGCGCTGCTCGCGGACGAGGAGATGGTCGGCGACGACGAGCAGTTCGCCGTCGCGCTCGCACTCATGGCTCGCGAGGCCGGCATCCCCGCCCGGGTGACCATGGGCTTCTACCCGGAGAAGGGCACGCTCGAGCCGGGCGACCCGTACGTCGCCACGGGCCAGGACGTGCACGCCTGGGTCGAGGTCCCGTTCGAGGGGTACGGCTGGGCGCCGATCGACGCCGTGCCCGACGAGGACTCCAAGGTCCAGCCCCAGCCGCGCAGCAAGCAGGTGCCCAAGCCGCCGGTGCTCGACGAGCCGGAGCCGCCGGAGGAGCCCGCCGACGACATCCCGGGCGAGACCGAGGACACCGACGACGACGACCAGGACGGGGCGGGCTTCGACTGGGGCCTGGCCGCCCTGGTGGTCGCGGCCGTGGTGGTGCCGCTGGCGCTGCTGGCCTCGCCGTTCCTCGTGATCCTGGCGCTCAAGGCGCGCCGTCGCACCCGGCGGCGGACCACCGGGCGCCCGTCCGACCGGATGAGCGGGGGATGGCGCGAGGTGGTGGACACCGCCACGGACCTCGGCACCGGCGTCCCGCCGGGCGCCACCCGCCGGGAGGGCGCGCAGGCGCTGGGCGAGCGGTTCGGCGACACGGGGCACGTGGCGCTGGCGCACCGCGCGGACGCCAGCGTCTTCGGCGGCGCCGAGCCGAGCCCGCAGGAGGCGGAGGCCTACTGGGCCGACGTCGCCACCGTGGTGGGCGGGCTGCGCTCCGGCGTGCGCCGGCGCGACCGGTGGCGGGCCGCGGTCTCGCTCCGCTCCCTGCGCGGGGGCGACGGGTCTCGGGGGCCGGCACGGTGGCTCGCGTGGTGGCCGGCCGTGCGCGCGCGGCTACCGTGGGGCCGGCCGTCCGCGGCGGCGCGCCCCGACAGCGAGCAGCAGCACCGGAACGAGCACGGGAACGAGAACGGGGAATCCCGATGACGGACATCACCTGCGCGGCCTGTGGCAGCGCCCAGCCCGCCGGCGCGGCGCTGTGCGCGCTGTGCGGCACGGAGTTCCCGCGCACCGGGCAGCGGGTGCCGCAGGACCCGCGGCGACCGGCCGGCGGCATCTTCGCCCACCAGGTGCCCGAGGCCGCGCCCGCCGGCGCGGGCCCGTCGGCCGGGGCGCCGGCGTCGCCCGACACGGTGGCGGCGGGAATCCCCTTCGCCGCACCTGCGGGCGGGGTGCCGGCGGGCGCCACGACCGCGGGCACCGGTCGCCGGTTCGCGGCGTGGCTGATCGACGGCGTCGCGATGGGGGTGCTGCCGTTCGTGGCGCTCCTCGTCGGGCTCGGGACGGCCGGGGTGCCGCTCACCGGCGGCGTCGTCCAGGTCACGCCGGAGGAGGCCGCGGCGATCGCCGCCCGGATCGTGGGCGCGTACGTCGTGGCCGCCGTCGTGGCCCTCGCCTGCTGGGTGGCGCTGGTGCTCGTCGAGGGGCGCACCGGCCGCACGGTCGGCGGCGCGCTGCTGGGGCTGCGCACGCTCGACGAGCAGACGTACCAGCCCCTCGGGTTCTGGCGCGCCGCGCTGCGCTGGATCATCATCGGCGCCGGCACGGTCGTGCTGGGGATCGGGCAGTTCGTGGTGCTGGCGAGCCCCTCGTTCGACGGGCCGCGCCGTCAGGGCTGGCACGACAAGGCCGCCCGCGCCGTGGTGCTGCACCGACCCAGGGACGCCGGGCCCGAGCCGATCACCTCGCTGACCGCGTTCGCCGCCCCCGCACCCGTCGCGGCAGCGGCTCCCGCTGCCGCGCAGGCTCCGGCCGCGGCACCCGCGGCACCCGCGGCACCCGCGGCGCCGGCCGCCCCGGCGCCGGCGGAGGCGGAGGCCGCCCCCGCCGAGCCGGCGCGCGCCGCGACGCCGGACCCCTGGGAGTTCCCCTCCGCTCCGGCCCCGGCCGAGGGGCTGATCACGCGCGTCCCCGGCGTCGTGCAGGGCGGCGCGCCCGCACCGGCCGCTGCCGCCCCCTCCCCGGGCCCAGCGGCGCCCGCCCCGGCGGCCCCCGCCGCGGCGCAGGTCGAGCAGCCGGCCGCGCCGCAGGTCGAGGACGCGGCCGACGAGCCGGTCGACGGGCAGACGCGCATGGTGCCCGTCGCCCCGCGCCCGGCCGCCCTCGTGCTCGACTCGGGGGAGACGGTCGCCGTGGTCACGGCCCCGACGCTCGTGGGCCGCAACCCGCAGTCGCCCGCCGGCGAGACGTGGACCACCGTCGTCGTGCCGGACAGCACCCGGTCCGTCTCCAAGACGCACGCCGAGCTGTACCCGGACCCGAGCGGCCTGTGGGTCGTGGACCGGGGCTCGACCAACGGCACCGTGGTGTCGGCGCCCGGGCAGCGACCGCGGATCGTGGCGGCCGGCGCGCGCGTCCGGGTGCCGTTCGACGCGACGCTGCACCTGGGGGACTGCCCGGTGAAGATCGTCCGGGGCGACGCGTGAGCGCCGCCGGGGGGACGCCCCTCGACCTCCCGCTCGAGGTGCGGTGGGGCGCCGCGACGCACCGCGGCGCCCGGCGGACCCTCAACGAGGACAGCCTCCTCGCGTCGGGGCGGGCGTTCGTCGTCGCGGACGGCATGGGCGGCCACGACGCCGGCGAGGTCGCGAGCCGGGTCGCGGTCGAGGCCCTCGAGCCGCTGTCCGCGGGCCTGCGCGAGGCGGCGGGCGAGAGCGCCACGCACGACGTCGAGGAGCGCCTCGCGATCGCGCACGAGCGGCTGCAGGAGATCGGCACCGCGCCCGGCCGCGGCGCCGGGACCACGATCACCGGCGTGATCCTCGTGGAGCACGAGGGCGCCCCCTACTGGCTGGTCCTCAACCTGGGCGACTCGCGCACCTACCTCCTGGTCGACGGGAGCCTGGAGCAGGTGAGCGTGGACCACTCCGAGGTGCAGGAGCTCCTCGACGCCGGGGAGATCACCGCCGCCCAGGCGCGCACGCACCCGCGCCGGCACGTCGTGACGCGGGCCCTGGGCCCGGGCCCGCGCCCTGCGGCCGACTTCTGGTTCCTGCCCGTGGGCGCGCACGACCGGATGCTGATCTGCTCGGACGGCCTCACGGTCGAGCTCGACGACGCCCGGATCGCGAAGATCCTGCTCGCGGCCCCGGACCCTCAGGTGGCGGCCGACCGTCTGGTCGCGGAGGCTCTGCATGCCGGGGGGCGGGACAACATCACCGTGGTGGTGGTGGACGCGGCCTCGGCGGACGACGACCCGGGCGCCGAGCACACGGCCCCGCGGGCCGAGACCGAGACGGACGACGAGGACACGCTGCCCCGCGCGCACGGGCTCGTGATGGGAGGACCGCTGTGACCGCGACCGCGCGATACACGCCGGGCGACGACGTCGCCGTCGTGCACGACCGGGCGTGGGCGCTGCTGCCGGCGTCCGCGTCGGCGACGGCCGGCCCGCTGTGGGAGGCGGGGGCCGCGGGCACGCCCCGCGTCACCGCCGTGGTGGACGTGCTGACGGCGCACTTCGGGCTCGACCTCGCGACCCTGCCGGACTTCGCCGCGGCCACGGTCGCCGGGGACCGGGAGGCGCACGTGCTCGTGCGCGGCGGCTTCCGGGTGCGCTGCGAGACCGCGGACGGGCCGGTGGACGTCGAGGGCTCCGGGGTCTCCACGTGGCAGGAGCGCCGCGTCGCGGGCGTGCACGCCGTGCGGCTCGACCGGGTCGGCGCCGCCGCGGACGACGCCGACGGCGCCGGCACGGCCTCCTGGCCGGTGCGGCAAGGCGTGGTCCGGGCCGCCGCGGTGTCGGCGGCCCTGGACGGTGCGGGCGGTGCTGAGGGTGCAGGTGGCGCTGACGGCGCCGGCCTTCCCGTCCTCGTCGAGGCCGCGCCCGCCGACCGCCCGGCGCCCGCCGACCGCCCCGCGGCGTCCGGACGTCCCGCTCCCGCGGACGACGTCGCGCCGCCGCGGCCGGAGCCGGCGACGCTCGTCGGGCTCTCCGAGACCTTCGCCCCGTCCGTCGAGACGGTGCTCCCCGAGCCCGAGCCTGAGCCGGAGCTCGAGGGGACGCCGCCGGTGGCGGAGGACGGGGCCGGCGCCGACGTGCCGGCGGACGCGGGGGCCGTGCAGGACGCTGTGCAGGACGCCGGGCCGCAGGACGAGCAGCCCGACGAGCCGGCGTTCGCCGGCTACACGCACCTGTGGGGCGAGACGATCGCGCGCAGCGTGGAGGACGCCGCCGTGCGCCTGGCCGCGGACGACGAGCACGACGAGCACGAGGCGGCGGCCGGGGCGTCCGGCCCCGCGTCGTCCGGCCCCGAGACCGGGGCGGTGGCCGCCGACGCCCCGGTGGACCCCGCCGCCACGGTCGCGCCGGAGGCGGCGGACCTCGCCGGCCCGCCGCCGGCGCCCCTCGACGACGGACCCGGGCTGATCTCGGGCGTGCCCCGGTCCTGGGGCGGGGCACCGGCCGCCGCGCCGGAGCCCGTCACGCCGCCGGCCCCGCCGGTCTCTGCTCCCGGCACCGCGCCCGGCCCCGCCACCGACACACCGCCGGAGGAGGACGCCGCGGACGACGACCACGACGGGCACACCGTGATGGGGTCGCAGATCGCCGCGCTGCGCGCGCAGGCGGTGGCGCAGCCGGCCCTCGCGGGCCCGGCGCCCGCCGACCCGGCCGGCGGCGCGTCGGCGCCCGGGCCGGCGCTCGCCTCCGGACCGCAGGTGCTGGCCCGCGTGTGCCCCTCGGGGCACGCCAACCCGCCGTCGCGCGACGACTGCCGCGAGTGCGGCGCCGCCCTGCAGGGTGACGCCGCGCCCGCCCCGCGGCCGCCGCTCGGGCAGGTGCGGGTCTCCGACGGGAGCGCCGTGGACCTGGACCGCCCGCTCGTCGTCGGCCGGCGGCCCCGCTCGCCGCGCTCCGCGGCGGCCGAGATGCCGCGCCTCGTGACGGTGCCCAGCCCGCAGAACGACGTCTCGCGCTCGCACGTGTCCGTGCAGCTGGAGGGCTGGCACGTGCTGGCCAGCGACCTGGCGACCACCAACGGCACGGTGCTGCTGCGGCCCGGGCAGGCGCCGCAGCGGCTGCACCCGAACGAGCCGACGCTGCTCGCGGACGGTGACGTCGTCGACCTCGGCGACGGCGTGACCCTGAGCTTCGAGGGGCTGTGGTGAGCAAGAGAGCCCCCGCACCGCCGCCGCAGATCGACGGGTTCGAGTACATCTCGCTCATCGGCTCCGGCGGCTTCGCCGACGTCTTCCTGTACCAGCAGCACCGACCGCGCCGCCGCGTCGCGGTCAAGGTGCTGCTCACCGAGCGCGACAGCGGCCGCCGCGCCGCGTTCGAGTCCGAGGCCGACCTCATGGCCTCGCTGTCGAGCCACCCGTCGATCGCGACCATCTACGAGGCGGACATCGCCCAGGACGGCCGCCCGTACCTGGCGATGGAGTACTGCCCCCGCCCCAACCTCGGGCAGCGCTACCGCAGGGAGCGCTTCTCGGTGGCCGAGGCGCTGCGGACCACGATCCAGGTCGCGGGCGCCGTCGAGACCGCGCACCGGGCCGGCATCATCCACCGCGACATCAAGCCGGCCAACGTGCTCGTCACCGAGTACGGGCACCCGGCGCTGACCGACTTCGGCATCTCTGCCACGCTCGGCGACAGCGGCGAGGCCGAGGGCATGTCGATCCCGTGGTCGCCGCCGGAGGCGTTCTCCGACCCGCCGCTGTCCGGCGTCGCGACCGACGTCTGGGCGCTCGCGGCCACGCTGTACACGCTGCTCGCCGGGCGCACGCCGTTCGAGGTGCCGGGAGGCGGGAACACGTCCGCCGACCTGGTCGCGCGGATCACGGGGACGCCGCTGCCGCCGGTGGGGCGCAGCGACCTGCCGCCGTCGCTGGAGGGCGTGCTGTCCACCGCGATGGCCAAGCGGCCCGAGGCGCGCTACCCGTCGGCGCTCGCGTTCGCCCGGGCGCTGCAGCGCGCCCAGGGCGAGCTGGCGCTGGCGCACACGCCCGTCGACGTCCTGGACGACTCGGGCCAGGTGCACGCGGACGACGCCATCGACGACCTCGACGACGACGCCCCCGGCACCCGGCTGCGCGAGGTCGTCTCGGTCGACCCGTCGCCGTCGCGGCCCTCCGCGCCGCGGCCGCCGGCGGCGTCCTGGGGCGCCCCCGCGCCCGCCGCCCCCGACGTCGCGCCGGGACGTCCCGCGGCGCCGTCGAACCCTGCCGCGAGCTCTGCCGTGAGCCCTGCCACGAGCCCGTCCACGGGCGGGTACGTGCCCGTGCTCGACGGCGGTGCGCCGGCCGCCGACACGGGGTGGACCACCGGCCCGGGCACCGGGCTGCCCGGCGTGCCGGACGAGGAGACGGTCTACCGGTCGGCGTCCGCGGCCCCGTCGCGCGCGAGCATGCCGGACGGGCCCGGGGGTCCCGAGGACGACCCCCGGCCCCGGCGCCGCGTGGTGGGCCTGGTCGTGGGCGGCGTCGTGCTGGCGGTCGTCGCGGTGGGCGTGCTGGTCGGGCTCCTGAACGGGCTCGGCGAGGCCGACGACCCGACGGCCTCCGCCACGGGCGGGTCGGCGTCGGAGCAGCCCGCCCCGGCCGAGGACAACCTGGGCGACCTCGTGCCGCCGGTGCAGGGCCTCGCCGGCAAGGCGGACGGCGACGAGGCGGTCTTCAGCTGGAAGCCGCCGAAGGGCGCCCAGGACGGCGACTCGTACGCCTGGGCGAAGCTCAGCCTGACCGGGGACGCGCCCTACGAGCCCACCGACTCCACGCGCGTCTCCGTCCCGCTCGACTCCGGCGAGACGTGCGTCTCGGTCGTGGTCGTGCGCAACGGCAAGCCCTCGGCGCAGCCGCAGGACGCCTGCGTGACGGCGCCATGACCCGCCGGACGGGCCGCTCCACGAACCGCTCCACGCACCGCTCCACGAACCGCTCCACGCACTGCTCCACGGATCAGGAGGCACGATGACGGGAACGCCGGCCGGCGACGACGCCGGGACGCCGCAGCCCGCGGGGCCGGCGCCCCTCGCCGTGGAGTTCTGCGGCGAGTGGTTCTACCCGGACCCGGCGGGCCCGGGGTTCGACGTGGGCCGGGACGCCGACCTGGAGGTCGACGACAACCCGTACCTGCACCGGCGCTTCCTGCGCTTCGTGCACGAGGGCGGCATGTGGTGGCTCGTGAACCTGGGGTCGCGGCTCTCGGCGACGGTGAGCCAGGCCGGCGGCGGCGTGCAGTCGTGGCTGTCGCCGGGCAGCCGGCTCCCCGTCGTCTTCCCCGCCACGACGGTGGTGTTCACGGCCGGCCCGACGACGTACGAGCTCGCCGTGCACCTGGACGACGCCCCGTACGCGGCGGTGGGCGGCGACCCGCAGGACGAGGTGGGCTCCACGACCATCGGGATGCCGTCGTTCACGCTCTCCCAGCGGCAGCTGGTGCTCGCGCTGGCGGAGCCGATGCTGCGGCGCGAGGGGACGTCGCTCGTGGAGATCCCGTCGTCGCAGGCCGCCGCGGACCGCCTCGGCTGGGCCACGACGCGCTTCAACCGCAAGCTCGACAACGTCTGCGACAAGCTGGACCGGATGGGCGTGAAGGGGCTGCGCGGCGGCCCCGGGGCGCTGGCGACGAACCGGCGCGCCCGGCTGGTCGAGTACGCCGTCGCCTCCCGTCTGGTGACGCCGGAGGACCTGCCGCTGCTCGACCTGGCCGACGACGGCTGACCCCGCCGGCGCCCTGCCGCGCCTGCCCGCCCCCGCCCTGCTCCTGACCTCTCACCGAACGGAACGCCGAGGACCCCGTGCGCATCAAGCTCGCCCTGCACCGCCCCGACCACAGCGTCGCGAACGTCGCCGTCACCGCCGACGCGACGGCCTCGGTCCAGGACGTCGCCGAGGCCCTGTTCGGCGGCGACCCGCAGCGGGCGGGCGCCACCGTGCCCGACCGGCTGACCCTGCAGGTGCGCCCCACGGGCGACGTCGGCCAGCCGCGGCTGCTGCTGCCCGCGGACGACGTCGTCACCGCGGGCCTGCGCTCCGGCTCCTCGGTCGAGATCGTGCGGATGTCGGAGCAGTTCGACCAGCCGGGCCAGGCCCGCGGCCCGGCCGTCGCCGTGCTCCGCGTCCTGGAGGGGCCGGACGCGGGCGCGGAGTTCCCGCTGCCGGCCGGCACCAGCTACCTGGGCCGCGAGCGCGGCATGGACATCCGCCTCAGCGACTCGCTGGTCTCGAAGCGGCACGCGCGCATCTCCGTGGGCGAGACGATCGAGGTCGCGGACCTCAACTCGGCCAACGGGCTCGTCATGGGCGGCGAGCGCATGACGCGGGCCTACCTCACGTCGTCGGACACGGTCGTGGCGGGCGACACCACGTTCTCCGTGGTGCCGCTGCACCGCAGCGCCAGCATCGCGCCCACGAGCCCGGTGGTGGAGTTCAACCGGTCGCCGCGCGTCGTGGCGCGCTACCCGGAGAAGAAGCTGGTGGCGCCGAAGCCGCCGCAGCCGGTGCAGCCGTTCCACCTGCCGTGGCTGGCGATGGTCGCGCCGCTGATCCTCGGCGGCGTCATGTTCGCGGTCACCCAGAGCCTGCTCTCGGTGATCTTCATGGCGCTGAGCCCCATCCTCATGCTCGCGATGTACCTCGACAACCTCATCCAGGAGAAGCGCCGGTTCAAGCGGGAGAGCGCGGCGTTCTACGCCTCCGCGGACGCGCTGTCGCAGACCATCGTGAAGTCGCACACGGTGGAGCGCGCCGTGCGGCTGTCGGAGACCCCGGCGGTGGGCGACGCGCTGGACGCGGTCCGCCGGCTCAGCGGGCTGATGTGGACGCACCGCCCCGAGCACCCCGCGTTCCTCACGCTGCGGATGGGGCTGGGGGCCGCGCCGTCGCGCACGACGGTCGACGGGCCGAACGAGAACGACACGCTGCCCGAGTTCTGGGACCGGATCAGCGAGCTCCAGGACCAGTGCCACACGATCACCGACGTGCCGATCGTGGCGCGCCTGCGCACCGCGGGCGGGTTCGGCATCGCCGGGCCCGACGCCGTGGCGGACGCCGTGGGGCGCTCGGCCCTGCTGCAGCTCGTCACGCTGCACTCGCCCGCGGACCTCGTCGTCGCGGCGATCACCTCCCAGCGCTCCCGCGAGAGCTGGGAGTGGCTCGAGTGGGTGCCGCACACCGGCTCGCCGCACAGCCCGCTCGGCGCGTCCGACCACCTCGCCGACAACCCGGGGACGGCGGCCGGCCTGCTGTCGCGCCTCGAGGACCTCATCGAGGCGCGCGGCGCGTCGCTGGAGCGCCGCGCGGAGCTGCGCGGCCCGATCGACGAGGAGAAGGAGAACGACGCGGTCCCGGAGCCGATCCTCCCGAGCGTCGTCGTGCTGGTGGAGGACGACGCCCCCGTGGACCGGTCGCGCCTGACCCGCCTGGCCGAGCGCGGCGCGGACGCCGGCGTGCACGTGCTGTGGGTCGCGCCCACCGTGGAACAGCTGCCCGGCTGCTGCCGCACGTTCGTACGCGTCGCCGACCCGGCGGCGGGCACCACGGGCGAGGTGCGCGAGGGCCGCCTCAGCTACCCGGTGGTGTGCGAGACGGTCGAGCTGGGCGAGGCGCACGAGATCTCGCGGTCCATGGCGCCGGTGATCGACGTCGGCGCCCCCGTGGAGGACGACTCCGACCTGCCGCGCACGGTGTCGTACCTGGCGCTCGCGGGCATGGGCCTGCGCGACGACGCCGGGTCGGTCATCGAGCGCTGGAAGGAGAACGGCTCGCTCACCCCGCGGGACGGCACGCCGCCGGTGCGGCGCAAGAAGCCCACCGACCTGCGCGCCCTGGTGGGGCACAACGGCGTCGAGCCGATGCACCTGGACCTGCGCACCCAGGGCCCGCACGCCCTCGTCGGCGGCACCACGGGCGCGGGCAAGTCCGAGTTCCTGCAGTCGTGGGTGCTCGGCATGGCGGCGGCGCACAGCCCGGACCGCGTGACGTTCCTGTTCGTGGACTACAAGGGCGGCGCGGCGTTCGCCGACTGCGTGCACCTGCCGCACACCGTCGGCCTGGTGACCGACCTGTCCCCGCACCTGGTGCGGCGCGCGCTCACGTCGCTGCGCGCCGAGCTGCGCTACCGCGAGCACCTGCTCAACCGCAAGAAGGCGAAGGACCTGGCGTCGCTGGAGCGCACGGGCGACCCCGACGCCCCGCCCAGCCTGATCATCGTCGTCGACGAGTTCGCGGCCCTGGTGGGGGAGGTGCCGGAGTTCGTGGACGGCGTCGTCGACGTCGCGCAGCGCGGCCGTTCGCTCGGCCTGCACCTCATCCTGGCCACGCAGCGCCCGGCCGGCGTCATCAAGGACAACCTGCGCGCCAACACCAACCTGCGCGTGGCGCTGCGCATGGCCGACGAGGCGGACTCCTCCGACGTGCTCGGCCTGCCCATGGCGGCGCACTTCGACCCGTCGATCCCGGGCCGCGGCGCCGCCAAGACGGGGCCGGGCCGCATCATGCAGTTCCAGGCCGGGTACGCCGGCGGCTGGACGTCGGACCGCCCGGAGCGCGCCGAGATCGACGTGGAGGAGCTCGCGTTCGGCTCGTCCGTGCGCTGGGAGCCGCCCGCGCCGGAGGTCGAGGACGTCGCCGACCCGGGCCCGAACGACATCGCCCGCGTCGTGGGCAACATCTCGACGGCCGCCCGGTCCGCGGGCGTGCCGGTGCCCCGCAAGCCGTGGCTGCCGGAGATGGCGACCACCTACGACCTGGCCCTGCTGCCCAACCCGCGCACCGACGCGCAGCTGCTGCTGGGCGTCAAGGACGACCCGGCCGAGCAGGCCCAGCCGACGTTCTTCTACGAGCCCGACCGGGACGGCAACCTGGCGGTGTTCGGCACGGGTGGCTCGGGCAAGTCGACCACGCTGCGCACCATCGCGATCTCGGCCGCGATCACCGCCCGCGGCGGCCCCGTGCACGTGTACGCGCTCGACTTCGGCGCGAGCGGCCTGCGGATGCTCGAGGAGATGCCGCACGTCGGCGCGGTCGTGTCCGGGGACGACGAGGAGATGGTGGGCCGCGTCATCCGGATGCTGTCCGACCTGGTGGACGAGCGCTCGGTGCGGTACGCGGCCGTGCGCGCCGACGGCATCGACGAGTACCGGCGGCTGGCCGACCGCCCCGACGAGGCCCGCGTGATCCTCCTGGTGGACGGCGTCGCGCCGTTCCGCGAGGCGTTCGAGTGGGGTCCGGCCTGGACGCAGTTCACGCAGATCGCCACCGACGGCCGCCAGGTGGGTGTGCACGTCGTGGTCGCGGGGGACCGGGCGAACGCCGTCCCGGCGTCCCTGGGCTCCACGATCCAGAAGACGATCGTGCACCGGCTCGCGTCGGAGGACGAGTACCAGACCCTCGGGGAGCCCCGCGACGTGCTCGACGTGACGTCGCCGCCCGGGCGCGCCGTCGTCGACGGCGACGAGCTGCAGGTCGCCGTCCTGGGCGGAGACCCGAACGTGGCGCTCCAGTCGCGCGCCGTCTCCAGTCTCTCGGCGTCGATGGTGCGCATGGGCGTGTCCCCGGCCCCCGGGCTGCGGCGGCTGCCGGACAGCTTCCCGCTGTCGGGCCTGCCCGCGACCGTCGACGGGTTCGCCACGATCGGCCTCGACGACCTCGACGTCGCCCCGGTGGGCCTGCCGGAGCGCGGCGCGTTCATGGTGGCGGGCCCGCCCGCCGCGGGGCGCACGACCGCGCTGGTCACGATGGCGCACGCCCTGCGCCGCGCCGGCAAGGGGCGGCTGGTGCACGTCGCGATGCGGCGCACCGCGATCGCAGGGCTGGACGTGTGGGACCAGGCGGCCTACGGCGAGGAGGACGTCGCCGACCTGATGCGCGACCTGCGCCGGGAGGTGGAGGCGGGCGAGCACGCACCGGGCCGGCTCACGCTGTTCGTCGAGGCGCTGGCCGACTTCACGGACTCGGACGCCGAGGCCACGCTGGACCGGTTCGTGCGGTCGGCGGTGCGCGCCGACCAGCTGGTCGTCGGCGAGTCCGAGACGTCCACCTGGGGCCAGGCGTGGACGCTCGCGCAGCCGTTCAAGGCGGGCCGCGCCGGCCTGCTGCTGACGCCGGGGGACCTGGACGGCGACTCGCTGCTCAACACGGGTCTGGGCCGGATCCGGCGCAACGACTTCCCGCCGGGCCGAGGGTTCCTCGTCGTCGGCGGGCGGCCGCGGAAGCTGCACGTGGCGCTCCCCGAGTAGGGGCGCGGCGGCGCGCCGCGGGGATGGGGAGCAGTCCCCATCGACCGATGCAACCGGCTCTGGTTGCATGAACGCATCAACACCAGGACGGCACCCAGCAGGGGGGCCCTAGCGGAAGGAAAGCGACATGGCCGGATACCTCGGGCTCAACCCGGAGGAGATGCAGCAGCTGGTCCAGGTGCTCCGCAAGAAGGCGGACAAGATCGAGGAGCTGGTGGGCAAGCTCAACCAGCAGGTCAAGGCCACCACCTGGGACGGCCCGGACGCCGAGCGCTTCAAGAGCGAGTGGGAGTCCAAGCACCAGACGGCGCTGAAGCAGGTCGCCACCGCGCTCGAGCAGATCTCGCAGGCGGCGAAGAAGGAGCTCGACCAGCAGAAGGCGACGTCGCACTGAGCGTCAGCTCGGCACGCCTGACCCACTGAACAGCTTGACCGCCCGGAGGCGGTCGCCCAGACGAAGGAGAGAAAGATGGCCGGCAACAAGCTCGGTATGGAGATCGCCGAGGTCCGGAAGCTCGGCAAGAGCCTCCAGTCCGACTCGGACGTCCTGACCCAGGCGGCGCAGCAGATCACGAGCCAGCTCAACGGCACGTTCTGGAAGGGCGCCGACGCGGAGCGCTTCAAGAACCAGTGGAACAGCGAGTTCCAGCCCAAGCTGAAGCAGGTCGCGACGGCCCTGGACGAGTTCGGCCAGCTGGCCGGCAAGCAGGCCGACGAGCAGGAGAAGGCGTCGAACTGACGTCGTCGACCCGGGCACGACGCCTGGGTGCGGCCGGAAGGGCGCGGGGCAGCGATGCCCCGCGCCCTTCCGGCATCGGAGGGCGGGCGGACGAAGGAGTGACGGGTGAACGGCAGGCTGGGTGCGGATCCGGAGGACCTGCGACGGCTGGCGTCGGCGTTCGAGCGTGCCGGTGAGGGGCTCGAGGACGACGCCCGCCAGATCGGCACGACGATCCGGGCCGCGGGCTGGGACGGTCCGGACGCGCAGCGGTACCTGAGCCGATGGGAGTCGTCGTGCAAGCCGGTGCTGCTGGGCGTCGGCCGTGACCTGACGTCGACGGCCGCCACCCTGCGCGGCGAGGCGAGGGCGCAGGAGAAGACGTCCGAGGGGGGATCGAGCACCTTCGCGGGCGTGCGGGTCACCGGCGACTCCTCCGCGCCCGACGGGTCCGAGCTCGCGGAGAAGTACCAGGACTTCGACGACGAGTCCGAGTGGGAGCAGCTGCCGTCGGACCCCGACGAGACACTGTCCGACGAGGCGCTCCGCTGGGAGGAGACCCGCCAGGGCGGCCTCGGCGACTGCTGGATGCTCGCCTCGTTGATCTCGGTGGTCGACGGCGACCCGGACTTCGCGCGCGAGCACATGACCCCGCACCCGAACGGCACATGGACCGTCACGCTGTACGACGACGGCGAGCCGGTCGAGGTGACCGTGGGGCCGCTGGGCCCGGACGGCGGGGCGACTGACGCGGCCGGGCGACCCAACTACGCGACCATCTACGAGGCGGCGTTCGTGACGTTCCTCGAGGACCACCCGGACGCCACCGGCTCGGACGACGACGGCACCGGGAGCTACGCGGACATCGGCGAGGGCGGGTTCTCCGACGAGTCGCTGGCGATCATCACGGGGCAGGAGACGCAGAGCCACGACCTGCAGAGCGACGGTTTTCTCGGGATCGGCGGCGGCGAGGCCGGCTACGACGAGCTGTCGCGCATGGTCGACGAGGGGTACGTCGTGCTGTCGACGAAGGGCGACGACTCCGACGGGCCGCTGTGGACCGAGAACCCGACGATCCAGGACTCGGACGTCGTGCCGAACCACGCCTACGTGCTGGAGAGCATCCGCGAGACGGAGGACGGCGACTTCGAGGTGGTCCTGCGCAACCCCTGGGGGCCGTCGGGCGGCACCCTCACGGACGACAAGTTCGGGGAGGCGGAGCGCTCGGGAACGCTGCGGCTGACCCGGGACGAGCTGTACGAGAACTTCGACACGGCGTACACCGCGCCGCGAGCGTGAGGAGCCGACGATGCGGAAGACAGTGCAGGCGAACCAGGGCTCGCAGCCGTCGTTCGGCGGCACGCGGGTCGGGGTGGTGCGGGCGGCCGCCCGGGACGGCGTGGGCCGGGTGCAGCTCCTGGTCCGTGCGTCGCAGGACGAGCGGACGGTGATCGCGACGCAGGGCGACGTCCTGCCGCTGCCCGGCGGCGGGACCCTGACGATCGGGCCGGTCCTGGCGGAGCCGGGGTCCACCCGGGGCACGGTCACGCTGGAGTTCGACGACGCCGAGGGGGACCGATGACGCGCCGGCTCACGCGACGGCCCGTGCGACGGCCCACGTGGCGCGGCGCCCTCGCGCCGGTGCTCGCCGGCGTCGCGCTCGCGGCGCTCGTGGGGTGCGGTGGGGGCGGGCAGGACCCGTCGTCGCCGTCGCCGTCATCGCCGACGGCGGACCCGGCGCCGACCGCGGACGCCGACCAGGCGTGGGCGGCGTACGGCGCCCTGCCGCAGGACCTCGCGTCGGCGCTCGACCACGCCGTCGGAGACCTCGGCTGGACCGAGCTGCAGGAGCCCGCCGTCGCTGCGGGCGACGGCACCTGCGCGCTGAACCTCTCGCGGCAGCGGTCGGAGCAGGTGCTGCTCGACCTGGACGACGCGGACCTGAGCGCGAGCCGCGCCGCGCTGGACCCCGTCCTCGCCGGGTACGGCTTCCCGCCGCTGTCGGAACCGACGACGGACGGCGGCGGGCAGACCGTCGTCGCCTCCGAGCACCCGGACGGCGGCGAGGTCACGCTGACCACCCGCAGCGACACCGTGCTCGACGTCGGCGGGGTCCCGCTCGACCCGGCGGGGTGCACGCCGGGCGCGTACGTGCCGGCCGACCGATGAGCGCGTCGAGGGCCGTGGTCGTGGCGGCCGCCGGGGTGGGGACTTGTCCCCATGGGCGTCCGGGGCCGCTGTTCGTAGAGTGTCGTCCGGATTTCGGAGTCGAGACAGGAGCGGTCATGAACCGTGGTGACGGTGGCGGGGTGGGCTCGTGAGCGGGCGGCTCGGGGCAGACCCCGAGAGCCTGCGGCGGTTGGCGTCGGCGTTCGAGCGCGCCGGTGAGGGGCTGGAGGACGACGCCCGCCAGATCGGCACGAAGATCCGGGCGTCGGGCTGGGACGGCCCGGACGCGCGGCGGTACCTGAACGCGTGGGACTCGCAGCACAAGCCGGTGCTGATCCGTGTCGGGCGCGACCTGGCGAGCACGGCGACGACGTTGCGCCGTGAGGCGAAGGAACAGGAGCGGGCCAGCGGCGAGGGAGGCTCCGGCGGTCCCGGAGGCCCCCCCGGGGGCGGCGGGGGCTCGTACTGGGACGAGGTCGGCGCTGTGGGGGCCAAGGGGGCTAGCGTCGGGCTCGCCGGGTACAAGGCGTGGAAGACCGGCAGCGCGCTGACGGCCGCCGTCCGGGCCGGTCAGCTCGGCCAGTACACGGACGAGGCCGCCGGGGTATACCGGGCTGCCGGCGGGCTCGTCGGCAACACCGCGCGTTCGCTCGACATGGCGGACGACCTCGGCATCCTGGGCCGGCTCGGCACAGGGATCGGTACGGCCGGGCGCATCGCCGGCGGTGTCGGTGGAGTCTTCGGCGTGGTCGGCGGCTTCAACCAGATGTTCAACACCCAGTACGACGGTGCGCGCGGCGTCACGGACCGCGTGATGGGTGGCGTCTCCGTCGTCGGAGGCGCAGGGGGCATCGCGATGGCCCTGGGCGGTGCCGCGATGCTCGGCCCCGTGGGGGTCGGCGTCGTGGTCGGCGCGGGCGTCGTGGCCGGGGCATGGGCGCTCGGCAACCTCGTCTACGACAACTGGGACTCGATCTCGGCGTTCGCGGGCGACGCATGGGACGTGATCGACAAGGTGACTATCGATCCCGTCGAGATGGCGCAGGGCGCGGTGAAGGTTGCGGGCAAGGTGGCGGACGTGGCGGGTGACGTGGCAGATTCGGTCGGCGACACCCTGGGCAAGGCTGGCGACTTCGTGGGAGGGCTTTTCGGATGAGCGAGCAGGCGGTGAGGTTTGACGACGCCGACCTCGAGGCCGCGCGGAGCACGTTGGCGCGTGCGGTGGACGGCGCCGCGACGCACGTGGTCACGCTGACGGACGAGCAGGTGATGATCCTAGACGGGCTCGACCGCGAGCAGATCGTGCCGCTGCCGTGGCTCGACGAGCAGGAGGGGGCCGACCGCGCGCTCGTCGGGAAGGTGGCGCTGCGCGCCCTGCTCTCGCAGGGGGTCGTCGTGCCCGGGCCGGGGCGGGACGACGACGAGGTGTCCCTCGAGGCCGTCCCGGACATCACCGGGCCGATGCTGTTGCGCCGGACGGCGCAGGCGATCCTGTCCGCCGAGCGCGTCACGTCGATCGACCGGTCGTGGGTGGTCTGCTACCTGCACGACGACGCGGGCGTCCTGGAGGAGGAGGTCTCGACGAGCGGGCACCACCGGTTCTCGGTGTACCCGGTCGCCTACCTGGGCGAGCGCCTCTCGACCTATCTCGACCCGATCGCGGCCGCGGCGCGCGACGGCGAGCCGCTGCGGCTCTCGACAGCAGAACTCGAGGAGCGCGGCGCGACGATGCCTGAGCTGACGGAGGCTCGTGCCGTGACGACCGTCTCGGCGGTCCGTTCGGGGGTGCCCGAGCTCGTCAACGTCACCGTGTATGCCGGGCCGCTGGGCACGTTCGTGCTGGAGGGCGGTGACCGCGCGTCCACGGGCGGCGCGGAGCTGACCCTGACCGAGGTCGCGGCCGACCGCGTCCGTGCGCTGCCCGTCGAGCTGGTGGCGTGATGGCGGCGACGCCCACCGGAGGTCGGGTGACGCGGAAGGTGCGCGCCACGGCGGAGCGCTTCCCCGAGCTCGGAGCGCTGCGGCACGTCGAGACGGCGCCGCCGTCGCCCGTGGCGCTGACGGTCACAGCGGCGGTGGTCGTCGTCTTCGCCCTCGTCATCGTGCTGGGGAGCGGCGACGTGGTCGACGCCGCGATCGTCGTGCCGTTCTGGGTCGCGATCGCCGCGCTGATCCTCTGGTACATGGGCTCGGAGAAGCTCCTGGTCATGGACCGGGGCATCATCATGGGATCCCACGCGCCGTTCCTCCGCCCGTTCGTGATCCCGTTCGTGGGCTTCGAGGCGTCGAGCGTGACGGCCTGCCGGCCGGTGTGGAAGCTCGCCGCCATGCTGGGCCGCCGCACGCGGTTGCGCGGAGGTCGGAACACGGCCTGGACGTGGAACGGCGTCGCCTTCGTCTCGCTCCAGGGGTCGGTGGCTCGCCGACCGGTGGTGGACCGGACGGGGATCCTGCGGCCCGACGCTGCGGCGCGGCTGCCCCGAGGCGTGTTCTGGTTCGGGACCTGGCGCGAGACGGGGGCGCTCCTGCGTGCGCTGGAGGCGGCGCTGGTCGCGTACGGCGCACCGGAGGCGACCGGGATGGCAGAGCGGGCTCTGCCGCAGGTGTCGATCTCGGGTAGCCCGGCCGACGCCCCGCAGCAGGTTCCTCGGCTCCTGGCGGCGCTGGACCGCACGGCGTCCGGGGCCTGACCAAGGTGTGCGTCGGGCAACCATGACCGCAATGCGGGACGACCTGTTCGCGCCCTGAGACGGGTGTGGCATCCTGGGTAAGGCTGGACCCTGACAGGTGAGGTAAGCCTCACCCGATCGCAGGAGAATCCTCCTAGAATCGAACGCCACGCATCCCCGATCCGGAAGGCGTACCCCGCAGTGAGCAGCATCCGACCTCTGCGCGTCGCGATCGTCGGCGCAGGCCCCGCCGGCATCTACGCCGCGGACATCCTGTCGAAGACCGACCTCGACGTGAGCATCGACCTCTTCGAGCGCCTGCCCGCCCCGTTCGGCCTCGTGCGCTACGGCGTCGCCCCGGACCACCCGCGCATCAAGCAGATCATCACCGCGCTGCACCGCGTGCTCGGCCGCGGCGACGTCCGGCTGCTGGGCAACGTGGACTACGGCGTCGACCTCAAGCTCGACGACCTGCGCCAGTTCTACGACGCCGTGATCTTCTCCACGGGCGCGATCAAGGACCACGAGCTGCCGATCCCCGGCATCGAGCTCGACGGCTCGTACGGCGCCGCGGACTTCGTGTCCTGGTACGACGGCCACCCCGACGTGCCGCGCACCTGGCCGCTCGAGGCCAAGGAGGTGGCCGTGCTGGGCGCCGGGAACGTCGCGCTCGACGTCGCCCGCATCCTCGCCAAGCACGCGGACGACCTGCTGCCCACGGAGATCCCGGCCAACGTCTACGACATCCTCAAGGCCTCGCCGGTCACGGACGTGCACGTCTTCGCCCGCCGCGGCCCGGCCCAGGTGAAGTTCTCGCCGCTGGAGCTGCGCGAGCTCGGCCACGTGCCGGACGTCGACATCGTCGTCTACCCCGAGGACTACGACTTCGACGAGGGCTCGATGGCCGCCGTCGAGTCGTCGAACCAGACCAAGCAGGTCGTCAAGACGCTCACCGACTGGACGCTCGTCGACCCCTCCACGCAGAAGGCGTCGCGCCGCCTGCACCTGCACTTCCTGCACGCGCCGGCCGAGATCCTCGGCGAGGACGGCAAGGTCGTGGGGCTGCGCACCGAGCGCACGGCCCTGCAGGGCGACGGCACGGTCCAGGGCACGGGCGAGCACCACGACTGGCCCGTCCAGGCCGTCTACCGCGCGGTCGGCTACTTCGGCTCCCCGCTGCCGGAGATCCCGTTCGACGAGCTCAAGGGCGTCATCTCCAACCGCGAGGGCCGCGTCGTCGACCTCGACGGGGAGCACCTGCCCGGCGTGTACGCCACCGGCTGGATCAAGCGCGGGCCGGTCGGCCTCATCGGCCACACCAAGTCCGACGCGTCCGAGACGATCCGCCACCTCGTGGAGGACGTCACGGGCGTCGGCGACGGCGGCGACGTCGCCACCGGGGACCCGGCCGGCGGCCGCACCGCCACGCAGGCGGACCCGCAGGCCGTGCTCGACTTCCTCGCCGAGCGCGGCGTCGACGTCGTCGAGTGGGACGACTTCGTGCTGCTCGACGAGCACGAGAAGGCGCTGGGCGAGCCGCACGGCCGCGAGCGGATCAAGGTCGTGCCGCGCGAGGAGATGCTCGACGTCGCCAAGGGCCGCGCCTGACCCGTACGCCGAGGTAGTTCACAACCCGCCGAGATAGTTCAGAACCCGGCGAGGTAGTTCCGAAGGTCGCGAGGTCGTTCACCTCGCGAGAACCGGAACTACCTCGCCGGGTTCTGAACTACGTCGGCGACGTGCGGGAACCGCCCGGGCCCTCGGCGCGTTCACCCCGTGGGATCCTGCCGGCGCGCCGGTGCAGGCGGGGCGCACGGAAGGAGACGGCAGGACACATGGGCCATCAGCACTTCAACGGTCTCAAGACGGCGGCGCTCTTCGGCGTCATGTGGGCCGTGGTCCTCGGCCTGTGGGCCCTGTTCTTCCGCGGCAGCGCGGGCATGCTCGTCCTGTTCGTGGGGATCGGCCTGGTCACGACGTTCGTCGGCTACTGGAACTCCGACAAGATCGCGATCCGCGCGATGCACGCCTACCCGGTGACGGAGCTCGAGGCGCCGGAGATGTACCGCATCGTGCGCGAGCTCTCGACGCAGGCCCGCCAGCCCATGCCGCGCCTGTTCATCTCGCCCACGCAGGCGCCCAACGCCTTCGCGACGGGGCGCAATCCCAAGAACGCGGCCGTCTGCTGCACCGAGGGCATCCTGCGCCTGCTGGACGAGCGCGAGCTGCGCGGCGTGCTCGGCCACGAGCTCATGCACGTGTACAACCGCGACATCCTCACGTCGTCGGTGGCGTCGGCGATGGCCGGGGTCATCACCTCGCTGGCGCAGTTCCTGCTGTTCTTCGGCGGCGGCGACCGGCGCGAGGGCGGCAACCCGCTCGCCGCCCTGGCGATGGCGATCCTCGCGCCGTTCGCGGCGATGATGATCCAGATGGCGATCTCCCGCACGCGCGAGTACGACGCGGACGAGGACGGCGCCAAGCTCACGGGCGACCCGATGGCCCTCGCCTCCGCGCTGCGCAAGCTGGAGTCGGGCACGGCGAAGGCGCCGCTGCCGCAGACCCGCGAGCTGCAGAACGTCTCCCACCTGATGCTCGCCAACCCATTCCGCGGCGCCGGCATGGCGAAGATGTTCTCCACCCACCCGCCGATGGCCGACCGCATCGCCCGCCTCGAGAAGATGGCGGGCGGCACCGGCTTCGGCCCCGGGGGAATCACCCGCTACTGAGCCCGGCGGCCGCGCCGTCCGGGCGGCGGGACGGCGCCGGTTCTGCCAGGCTGACCAGCGATGTCCCCCTCGACGCCCGACCCCGCGGCCGCCTCGTCCGGGCGTCCGGTGCCGCCGGGCCCGGACGCCGGCAAGGCGCGCCTGCGGCGCTGGCAGGCCGCCACGGAGGCGCCGCTGACGGTGGTCTCCCTGGTCTTCCTCGTGGCGTACGCGGTGCCGATCGCCCGCCCGGACGTGCCGGCGGACGTGCGGGCCGTCTGCTCGGTGGTGCTCGGGCTGACCTGGCTGATGTTCGTCGTGGACTACGTGGTGCGCGTGCGGCTGGCGCCCCACGCCTGGACGTACGTGCGGCGCCACCCCCTCGAGCTCGCGGTGGTCGTGCTGCCCGTGCTGCGGCCCTTGCTCCTGGTGTCGGTGGTGATCCGGCTCAACCGGGCCAACGCCGTACGGCTGCGGGGCCGGGTGGTGCGGTTCGCCGCGGCCGGGACCGGCCTCCTGGTGGTCGTCGGCGCGCTGATGGTGACGCAGGCGGAGCGCGGTGCGCCGGGCGCCACCATCGTCAACCTCGGCGACGGGTTCTGGTGGGCGGTCGTGACCATCACCACCGTCGGCTACGGGGACTACACGCCGGTGACCCCGGCGGGCCGGGTCGTCGCCGTCTGCCTGATGCTCGGGGGCATCGCGCTGCTGGGCGTCGTGACGGCGACGCTGTCGTCGTGGCTGGTGGAGCGGGTCACCGACACGTCCTCGCCGGACGACCGCCTGGGCGCGGTGGGCGCCGGGGCGGCGGGCGAGGCGCCCGTCGGCATGGTCAGCCAGGCACAGGTGGCCCTGCTCGTCGCGGAGGTGCAGGAGCTGCGCGCCCAGATCGTCGCCGACCGGCAGCGCGAGCGGCCTCAGGGGGAGAGCGGCTCCGCGGGGGAGTGAGGGCGCGCGGGCGCGGGCGCGTCGAGCGCCGCCTCCAGCGCCGCGGCCACGCCGTCGTCGTCGTTGCCGGGCACGACGGCGTCCGCACAGGCGAGCACGTCGGGGTGCGCGTTGGCCACGGCGTGACCGCGCCCGGCCCAGCGCAGCATCGGCAGGTCGTTGGGCATGTCGCCGAAGGCCCACACGTCGCGGGCGTCGACGCCCAGGCGGCGGCACCACCGGGCGAGCGCGACGTCCTTCGTCACGCCGGGCGGCAGCAGCTCGGCCAGCCCGGCGGCGCCCGAGTAGTGCAGCTCGGCACGCCCGTCGACGACCCGGCGCACCCGGTCGAAGAAGGCCTCCTGGGCGTCGTCCCGGACGTCGCCGCGCTGCACGACGCCGAAGCCCTGCGTCGGGGTGCCGGGCCGGACGGCGAGGAGCTTGGCGACGGCGCCGCCCGCGCCCTCGAGCGCGTCCTCGACGGGGGCGGCGCGCAGCGCGCGGTCGAGGCCGGGCTCCCCGTCGGGGAACCACGGGTCGAAGGCGGGCCCGTGGACCGTCTCGACGGCGAGACCGACGCCGGGCACGGCGTCGCGCAGCCCGGCGACGAGGTCGCGCACGACGCCGTCGTCGAACCCGCAGGCGTCCAGCGCCCGGGCGGTGGCGAGGTCCCAGACCGCCGCGCCACCCAGGGCGATCACCCGGCCGTGCCCGCCGACGAGGTCGGCCAGCCCGTCCAGCCAGCGGGGCGGGCGGGCTGTCACGAAGACGACCTCGGTGCCGGCCGCCTCCGCGGCCCGCAGGGCGCGGCGGGTGCGCGCGGAGACCGTGCCGTCCGTGCGCAGCAGCGTGCCGTCGAGGTCCGTCGCGACGACCCGCGGCAGCCCGCGGGCGGCGCCGCCCGCCCGCGCCGTCACCGGTAGTTGACGAACTGGACCGCGAAGTCGAGGTCGGCGCCCTTGAGGAGCGCGATCACGGCCTGCAGGTCGTCGCGGGACTTGCTGGTGACGCGGACCTCGTCGCCCGTGATCTGGGTCTTGACGCCCTTGGGCCCCTCGTCCCGGATGATCTTGGTGACCTTCTTGGCGTTCTCGCCCGCCAGGCCCTCCTTGAGCGAGCCGGCGAGGCGGTAGGCCTTGCCGGAGGCCTGGGGCTCGTTGTCGCCGGTGTCGAACGCCTTGAGCGAGACGCCGCGCTTGATGAGCTTGGTCTGGAAGACGTCGAGCGCGGCGAGGACGCGCTCCGACGAGTTCGCCTCGAAGACGACGGTGTCCTGGCCGCTCCACGCGATGGAGGCGCCCACGCCCTTGAAGTCGTACCGCTGGGAGATCTCCTTGGCGGCCTGGTTCAGGGCGTTGTCCACCTCCTGGCGGTCCACCTTGCTGACGATGTCGAACGACGAGTCGGCCATGACGGGTCTCCTGGGGTCGGGGTCAGGGTTCGGTGACCACCGTAGTGCGTGCGCGCGCGGCCAGGCGGGTGCTGCGCGCCTGGCGGGCGCCGTCGACGCTGAGGATCACGAGCGCCACCCACACGAGCGCGAAGCCGGCCCAGCGGGTGGGCGGCATGTGCTCGCCGAAGACGAGCAGGCCCAGCAGGAACTGCAGCACCGGGGTTAGGTACTGCAGCATGCCGACCACCGACAGGGGGAGGCGGCGGGCGGCGGCCGAGAAGAGGAGCAGGGGCAGGCCGGTGATGACGCCGCACGCGGCGAGCAGCAGCGCGTGGCCCGCGCCCGCGGTGGCGAACGTGCCGACGCCGGTGGCGCCGAGGACGACGAGGTACGCCAGGGCGAACGGGGTGGCGACCGCCGTCTCCGCGGCCAGGCCGGGCAGCGCGCCGACGTCGCGGCCCACGCGGTTCTTCACCAGGGAGTAGAGCCCGAACGCGCCCGCGAGGACGAGCGCGATCCACGGCAGCCCGCCGACCCCGGTCGAGATCACGACCACGGCCGCGGCGCCGAACCCCAGCGCCACCCACTGGGCGACGCGGAGGCGCTCGCGCAGCACGAGCACGCCGAGCAGCACCGTGAGCAGCGGGTTGATGAAGTAGCCCAGGGCGGCGTCGAGCACGTGGCCGGAGAGCACCGCGTACACGTAGGTGGTCCAGTTCGCGATGATCAGCACGGACGCGACGGCGAGCACGCCCATCACGCGAGCGTTGCGCAGGACGGCGACGAACGAGGAGAAGCTGCGCGTGACGAGCAGGAGCACCAGGCAGAACACCAGGCTCCACACCACCCGGTGGGCGATGATCTCGACCGGGCCGGCGGGCTCGAGCAGCGGGAAGAACAGGGGCATCGCGCCCCACAGGACGAACGCCGAGAGGCCGAGCGGCAGCCCCCAGCGGTCGGGGGAGGAGGGGGACGTCACCGCCTCAATGTAGGCGTTCGGTACAGCGTGCAGCCGTCGTGGCGGAGGCCACGACGGGACGATTTCCCGAGAGCCCGTCCGGGGCGTTATGGTTCTACCCGCGAGCTCGTCCGCGAGCCCGCACGGCAGGTTGCCCGAGCGGCCAAAGGGATCTGACTGTAAATCAGACGGCTCAGCCTTCGGGGGTTCGAATCCCTCACCTGCCACCGCGACGGACGGGGCGCCACCTTCGGGAGGCGCCTCGTCCGACGTCTGGAGGGGGCCGCACGGCCCCGGCGCACGATGTGATCGAGCGGGCACCCCGCGGATTTCATCAGGTGCCGCGAGCCGTGTAGAGTCTTCTCCGCTGCCCCGATAGCTCAGTCGGCAGAGCGTCTCCATGGTAAGGAGAAGGTCAAGGGTTCGATTCCCTTTCGGGGCTCTGTGACAAAGACGCGGGGCCGCCTTCCGGATTCGGGCGGCGGTCTCGCGTCGCGTCACGCGCGGCGGGGTAGCTCAGCTGGTCAGAGCGCACGACTCATAATCGTGAGGTCGCGGGTTCGAGCCCCGCCCTCGCTACCGACACCATCACGGTTCGACGGCCGGCGTCGGACCGGCCTGTTCCTTGATTCACGTGGCGCCTTCCGGGGGCGCGAGAGGTGACACACCATGGCTGCCAAGAGCGCGGACGTCCGCCCGAAGATCACGCTGGCCTGCGTGGACTGCAAGGAGCGGAACTACATCACGAAGAAGAACCGCCGCAACGACCCCGACCGTCTCGAGCTGGCGAAGTTCTGCCCGCGCTGCGGCAAGCACACGTCGCACCGCGAGACCCGCTGACACAGCTCTCGACGGACCACCGCACCGACGTGGCGAACACGCTTCCCGATCGAGGCTTCGCTGGCCGCGAGTACCCGGCCACCGCCCCCTACTCCGTGGGGCGCGAGAAGCTCCGTGAGTTCGCGTCTGCCGTCGGTGCCGCCCACCCCGCGCACCACGATCTCGTGGCGGCGCGGGGTCTCGGCTATCCGGACCTGGTCGCGCCCCCGACGTTCGCCGTCGTGGTCGCGCAGCGCGCCGAGGCGCAGTACGTCCAGGACCCGGCGGCCGGGATCGACTTCTCGCGCGTGGTCCACGCGGACGAGAAGTTCACGCACCACCGGCCGATCGTCGCGGGCGACGAGCTGGTCACCGTGCTCCACGTGGACTCCGTGACCGAGCGGGCCGGCATCGCGATGGTGACCACGCGCTGCGAGATCTTCGCGGAGCCCGGCGACGCGGCCGGGGACGGCACGGGCGAGCCCGTCGCGACCGTCTCCTCGAGCCTCGTGATCCGCGGGGAGGATTCCTGATGGCCCGCCCCGTGCTCGCGGACCTGTCCGTCGGCGACGTGGTCGCCACCGGCACGGTCGAGCTCGACCGTGCCCGCCTCGTGCGCTACGCCGGGGCCAGCGGCGACTTCAACCCGATCCACTGGGACGAGTCGTTCGCCACCCGGGTCGGGCTGCCGGGCGTCATCGCCCACGGCATGCTCACGATGGGCTCCGTGGTCGGCGTCGTCGCCGACTGGGCGGGCGACCCGGGCGCCGTCGTCGCCTACCAGACCCGCTTCACGAAGCCGGTCCCGGTGCCGCGCGACGGCGTCGCCGTCGTCGAGGTCTCCGCGGCCGTCGGCGCGATCGACGCCGACGCCGGCACGGTGCGCGTCGACCTCACGGTGACGCACGAGGGCACCAAGGTGCTCGGCCGCTCGCAGGCCACCGTCCGCCTCTCCTGACATCTCCCTGGCGCGCCACGATCGTGCGCTGTCTCGTCGCGCGCGGACGCGACGAGATTTTTTACACGTACGACTTCCCATGAAACGGGATTTCACGGTTCGATGACGGGGTGCGCCCTGAGCGCACGCCGTCCTCGAGAGGAGCACTCCCCGTGAGATCCGTACGACGACGCACCACCGGGCTGGCAGCCGCCGGCCTCCTCCTTCCCCTGGTCACGTTCCCCGCGGTCGCCGCGGGGGCGGGGCCGTCCGCCGCACCCCCGTCCGACGTGACCTGCGACGCCGTCGTCGCCGCGCCGGACCGGGAGTCCGCGTTCGCCGCCGCGAGCGACGCCACCGGAGTCCCGTCCGACCTGCTCAAGGCCGTGTCCTACATGGAGTCCCGTTGGGACCAGCACGCGGGCGCGTCCAGCGCCGACGGCGGCTACGGCCTGTTCAACCTGCTCGACCACGCGCCCGCGGCGCCCGACGGGGCCGGCAAGGACGCCACGCCCCGCACCGCCGTGAGCGAGCTCGACCGGGCAGCCGCTCTGACCGGGCTGTCCGTCGCGACGCTGAAGTCCGACGCCGCCGCGAACACCTGCGGCGCCGCCGCGCTCCTGGCCTCCTACCAGGAGGACGCGGGAGACGGCGCGGGCGACCTCGCCTCCTGGGACACCGCCGTCGCCCGGCTGGGCGGCACGCCGGAGTTCGCCGAGCGGGTGTACTCCACCCTGCGCCAGGGCGAGAGCCGCACGACCGACGACGGCGGGCGCGTGACCCTCGCCGCCCGTCCGGACGCCGTCCTGCCCGAGACGTCCACCGCGACATCCACCGAGGCGGCGGGCGACCCGGCCGCCGACTGCCCGCCCGACCTGGGCTGCGAGTGGGTGCCGGCGCCGTACGAGAAGGGCAGCCCGGACCTGCCGGACGACACCGGGAACTACGGCAACCACGACCAGGGCGACCGCACGGGCGACGGCGGCCCGTCGATCGACTACATCGTGGTCCACAGTACGGAGGGCGGGTACGACGGGACGCTGAACCTCGTGCAGGACCCCACCTACCTGGCGTGGAACTACACGGTGCGCTCGTCGGACGGGCACGTGGCCAACCACCTCGAGCCGGCCGACGTCGGCTGGCACGCCGGCAACTGGTACATGAACATGCACTCGATCGGCATCGAGCACGAGGGCTGGGCCGGCACGTCCGGCTGGTTCACGGAGGCGATGTACCAGTCGTCCGCCGAGCTGGTGCGCTACCTCGGGGAGAAGTACGACGTCCCGCTCGATCGCGCGCACGTCGTCGGGCACGACCAGGTGCCCGGCATCCTGCCCGGGTACACCAAGAGCGTGCACTGGGACCCGGGCCCGTACTGGGACTGGGAGCACTACTTCGACCTGCTCGGCGCGCCGATCGGCGGGGGCCTGGGCACGACGACGGACGTCGCCCCCGGCGACGTCGTCGAGGTGGTCGCCGGCTACGACGACAACGCCAACCCGATCACCGGCTGCCAGCAGGCGTCGCCGGGCTCGGGCGACTGCGTGGCCGGCGCGGGCACCAACTTCGCCGTTGCGTACCAGCAGCCGTCGCTCGACGCGCCGTACGCCCGCGACCCGGGCTGGAAGCCGAACGGCGCGGACGGGACGACCTACGCCAGCGACATCAGCGCGCGCGTCACGTCGGGCCACAAGCTCGTCGTCGCGCGGGTGCAGGGCGACTGGCTGGGGGTGTGGTGGGCAGGCTCGCTGGCCTGGATCCATAACCCGGCCGACCGGCCCGTCGTCGTGCCGGCGACCGGGCAGACGGTGACCGTGAGCGGGGACCAGGCGGCCGCGATCTACGGCCGCGCGTACCCCGAGGCGGCGGCATACCAGCCCTACCCGGGCATCGCCGAGCAGGCGGTCACGCCGATCGAGTACACGATCGGGGCCGACCAGAGCTACGTGGTGTCCGACGACTCGGTGTCGACGGACTACTACTACGCCACGTCGTTCGACGGCTCCGTGCCCGACGACCGCACGGACGTGCGCGGCGGGGATGCGTACTACCAGCTCTGGTACGCGCACCGGCATGTGTTCACCCGTGCTGCCGACGTGACGCTGCACGACCCGGTGGTCACCGACGTCGAGGGGCCGAGTATCGAGGGCCGGCCGACGATCGGGAAGGTGCTGACCGCGGACCCGGGGGAGTACCTGCCCGGGGACGGCGCCGACGTCGACGTGCAGTGGCTGCGCGACGGCGAGCCCGTGCGGGGCGCGGACGGGACCCGGTACCACCTCACGGGCCGGGACCGCGGCGCGGACATCTCGGTCGAGGTGACCGTGTCCGCGCCGGGGTACACCTCGGCGACGTTCACCACCGACGCCGTCGGCCCGGTGCGCCCGCACTGACGCCCCCCGCTGGTTGAGCTTGTCGCAACCCGCCCATCGTTGGTTGAGCTTGTCGAAACCCGGTGAACGGGTTTCGACAAGCTCAACCGACGGAGCCCGGCTCCGACAAGCTCAACCGACGAGGACGATCACCAGTTGGGGGTGGCCCCGGGGACGTTGCGGGGCAGCTTCACCTGGTGCGGGTGGATGACGTACGCGATGCCGTCGGTGGACGTCTGCCACACGCGCTCGAAGTTCTCGCGGGTGTAGACGCTGCGCACGTCGGCGTCGGTCGCCTTGTTGGGGTCGTTGATGACCGGGTCGCCGTCGGCGGTGAAGCCGACGATGGTGACGAGGTGGCCGTCGGTGCCGTAGCCGGCCTCGGGCATCTCCTCCTTCGCGAAGTGGATCGACACGACCAGGGGGATGCCGGCGGCGACGAACCGCTCCGCCTCGGCGAGCGAGCGCAGCCGCGTCACGAACGTCTCCAGCCCGTACTCGTGCGCGTACGCCGTGTTGAACGGCCAGTTGCCCGCGCCCTCGTACGTGTAGTCCCACGCGTTGATGGCGGCGTGCGCCACCTGCGGGTCGCCGTTCGGGGCGACGATGCCCTCGAGCTGCGCGGCGGGGACCTGGTGCTTGGCGCCGTACGAGTACTGGATCATCGTGGTCGACGTCGGCGAGCACCACACCTGGCCGCCGCCGCCGAACTCGGGGTACTCGCCGATGTGGATCAGCTGCGAGTAGCCGGGCACGTCGAGCTCGACCGCGCGGCCGAGCGTGAAGTCGCTGGTGCCGGCGTAGGCGCCGTCGGGCAGGTACTCGTTGGTCATCGTCGTGACGCCCGCCAGCCGCGGCGTGGCCCGCGACCCGGCCGGCCGGTGGAGGGTGACGCGGGTCTGGAACGCCTCGGGCTCGTGCCCGGTGCGCGCCGAGAACGTGTCGGTCCAGATGTTGGCGTCGGCGTCGCCCTGGCCGTCCACCGACGTGCGGTGGATGTCGCCCGCGCCGCCGTCGGCCGGCGCGAAGTCGGAGCCGGACGCCCAGCGCCCCATGACGTACCAGGTGGTCCAGGCGCCGTCGGCCTTGCGGCCGCGGAACTCGACCTCCACCCATGTGCCGGTCGGGGTGGTGGCGTTCCACGAGGTCAGGGACTCGTCGATCGCGTACCCCGGCTCGACGACGGGGGACGTCCAGGTGCCCGTCTCGTACGCGACGGCCGTGCCGTCGCCGAACGGGTCGGTGTAGTCGGTGGTGGGGCCGCCGGCGTCGCGCACGACGAGCGTGCCGCCGGGCCCGGGGCGCAGGTTCTCCCACTCGCCCTGCCGCAGGTCGTCGATGCCCTGCCAGTGCGTGGTGGTGATCTTGTTGCCGGTCGGCTCCGGGGAGTCCGCGGGCGCCGCGCCGGCCGCGCCCGCCGTGGGCGCGATCACCGCCCCCGCCGCCAGTGCCGCCGTCGTCGCTCGCATCCAGCTCCTTCGTGCCGTGCCTCGCCCCATGCTTCTCATGGATCCTCCTGCAGGCGGGGGCGGTGGGACGGTCCCCACCGCCCTGGTGGCAAAGACTTTCCCAGATCCCGAGGTCGGTGTCACGACCTTGCGTGTCCCGGCCGCGCGGCGTCGATCGGCTGTGATCTGCGTCGCTCCGGTTGGCACCGGATCTTTCGGCCTCTAGGTTAGGCGAGCCTGGCCTAACCGATCCCCGCTGAAGGAGTCCCGTGACGATGCCCTCCGCCCTGCTCGGAGCCGCGACCGCGGCCGACTACGCCGGTGCGCTGCACGCCGTCGTGGACGACGTGGCCACCCGCGTCGAGACCGCCCGGCAGCCGTTCTGCGGCGCGAGCCGCCGCGAGCTGCAGGCCCTCGTCGACGCCGTCGACCTCGAGGGACCGCCGGTCGGCACGACCGACGCGCTGCGCGAGACCGCGGACCTCTACGCGTCGCACGCCGTCTGGTTCCACCACCCCGCGTACGCGGCCCACCTCAACTGCCCGGTGGCGCTGCCGGCCGTCGGCGCCGAGGCGATGCTCGCGGCGATCAACACCTCGGTGGACACCTACGACCAGTCGACGGTCGCGACCCTCATGGAGCAGCGCCTCGTGGCCTGGACCGCGGACCGGATCGGCTTCCCTGCCGGGAGCGACGGCGTCTTCACCTCGGGCGGCACGCAGTCCAACCTGCAGGCGCTGCACCTGGCGCGCGAGGCCGCGCTCACCGGGCCGGACGGCTCCCGGCTCGGCGGCTCGGCACGGCGCGAGCGGCTCGGGCGGCTGCGGGTGCTGGCCACCGACGCCGGGCACTTCAGCGTGGCGCGCTCCGCGCTGCTGCTCGGCCTCGACGACGACGCCGTGATCGGCGTCGGTACCGACGCCGACGGCCGCCTCGACCCCGGCGCCCTGGCCCGGGCCCTGGTCGACGTCGAGCGGGCGGGCGACGTCGTGATGGCCGTCGTCGTCACGGCCGGCACCACCGACCGTGGGTGCGTCGACCCGATCGCCCCGGTCGCCGACCTGTGCGACGCCGTCGGCGCCTGGCTGCACGTCGACGCCGCGTACGGCGGCGGGCTGCTGGTCTCGCCGCGCCGGCGCCACCTGCTGGACGGCGTCGAGCGCGCCCGGAGCGTCACCGTGGACTTCCACAAGACGTTCTTCCAGCCCGTGTCCTCGAGCGCCCTCGTGGTCCGCGACGCCACCGACCTGGCGCGCGCCGCGTGGCACGCGGACTACCTCAACCCCGCCCAGGAGGCGGGGGAGCCCAACCCCGACCTCAACCTCGTGGACCGGTCGCTGCAGACCACGCGCCGGTTCGACGCCCTCAAGCTGTGGGCCACCCTGCGCGCCGTGGGCGCCGACGGCATCGGCGCGATGGTCGACGCCGTCTGCGACCTGGCCGCGGCCGTGCACGCCGACCTCGCCGGCGACCCCGAGCTGCGCCTGCTCGCCCCGACCGACCTGTCCACCGTCCTGTTCCGCTACCAGCCCGACGGCGTCGACGACGCGCAGGCGGACGCCCTCGTGCCGCGGGTGCGTCGGGTGCTGTTCGACTCCGGCCGCGCGCTCGTCGCGAAGACGGTGGTCGACGGCCGGCCGTGCCTCAAGCTCACGCTCCTCAACCCCGACGCCGGCCTCGACGACGTCCGCGCCGTGCTCGACCTGGTGCGCGCCACCGCGCACGGGCTGCTCGCCGGCCAGGAGCTGCTCGACCTGGACACGCCGCCCTGCCGCGGCGTCCACCCGCACCTGCCCCGTGCGTCCGCCGCACCGACCGACCCCGCCCTCGAGGAGGTCGCCCGATGACCCGCACCTACGACGTCCTCGGCGTCGGCATCGGCCCGTTCAACCTGGGCCTCGCCGCGCTCGCGGACCCGCTGGACGACGTCGACGCCGTCTTCCTCGACCGGCGCGACGGGTTCTCCTGGCACCCGGGCATGATGCTCGAGGGCGCCACGATCCAGGTGCCGTTCCTCGCCGACCTGGTGACGATGGCCGACCCGACGTCGCCGTACTCGTTCCTCGCGTTCCTCAAGACGACGGGGCGGCTGTACCCGTTCTACATCCGCGAGTCGTTCTACCCGCTGCGCGCGGAGTACGACCAGTACTGCCGGTGGGTGGCCGACCGGCTCACCACCCTGCGCTGGGGGCGGGAGGTCACGGCGGTCGAGCGCGACGACGCGTCGGGCGACCTCGTCGTGACCGCGCGGCTCGCCGACGGGGCGCACGAGACCTCCCGCACCGAGACCTATCGAGCGAGGCACGTCGTCCTCGGCGTCGGCACCACGCCGCAGCTCCCCGGCCCGCTGGCCGCGCTCGCCGCGGAGGCGGCCCGCACCCCCGGCGCCGGCCCGGTCGTGCACAGCGCCGACTACCTGCCGCACCGGGACGCGCTCGCCGCGACGGGCGCGGTGACCGTCGTCGGGTCGGGGCAGTCGGCCGCCGAGGTGTACCGCGACCTGCTCGAGGACGCATCGACCGACGCCCACCGCGTCGACTGGGTGACCCGCTCGCCGCGGTTCTTCCCGATGGAGTACACGAAGCTCACCCTCGAGATGACGTCGCCGGAGTACACGGACCACTACCGGGCGCTGCCCACCGAGCTGCGCGAGATCCTCGGCCGCGAGCAGCGCGCGCTGTACAAGGGGATCAGCGGCGACCTGATCGACGACATCTACGACACGCTCTACCGCAAGTCCGCGCTCGGCCGGGAGGTGCCGACCACCCTCCTGTCCGACACGGAGGTCGTCGCGGCGCGTCGCGACGAGGTCTCGGGGGAGTACGTCCTCACCCTGCGCCACGGCCAGCTCGGGACGACGGCGGAGCACCACACGCGCGCCGTCGTCGCGGCCACGGGGTATGCGCCCGGGTACGGCTCGGGCGTGCCGGAGTTCGTGGCGCCCGGCCTGGTCGACCTCGACGAGCTCGGCCGCGTGAACGTGGCCCGCGACTACACCGCGGGCGCGGGAGGCCGCCTGCACGTAGGCGGCACGGAGGCGCACACCCACGGCGTCACGGCCCCCGACCTGGGGTTCGCCGCGTGGCGGAACTCCGTGATCCTCGCGCAGGTCACGGGCCGCGAGCCGTACGCCATCGAGCGGCGCATCGCGTTCCAGACGTTCGGCCTGCCGGGGGCGGACGCGGTCGGCGCCCCCGACGCGCCGCGGGCGTCGGAGGTGGCGCGATGACGGCGCTGACCGAGCCGACGACGGCACGCACGGCCCGGGTCGCGCCGGACGCGGTGACCCTGGAGCCCGTCGACCCGGCGCACGACGCCGCGGCCGTGCACGCGTGGCTGACCCACCCGGCGTCCGCGTTCTGGCACATGGGTCACCTGAGCCCCGCCGAGGTGCGCGACTATCTCGCCGAGGTCGCCGACCACCCGGACCAGGACGGCTGGCTCGGCCGCGTGGACGGCGCGCCCGCGTTCTACGCCGAGACCTACGACCCGGCCCGCGTGCTGCTCGCGGACGTGCACGACGCCGTGCCCGGCGACGTCGGCATGCACCTGCTCGTCGCGCCGCCGCCCGACGACCCGGCCGACCGCAGGCCCGGCCTCACCGACGCGGTGATGGCCGCCGTCGTGCGCTTCTGCCTGGCGCCGGAGGGCCGAGGGGGCGCGCGCGTCGTCGTCGAGCCGGACGTGCGCAACCGCGCGATCGCCGCGAAGAACGCGGCCGCCGGGTTCCGCGTGCTGCGCGAGGTAGAGCTCGTCGACGATGACGGACCTGGCGACCACACCAAGCGCGCGGCGCTGAGCGTGTGCACGCGGGACGCCTTCGCGGCGTCCCCGCTCGGGGCCCTCGCCGGCCTCGGCGACGACGCCGGCCCGGGCCTCGCGCCGCACCTGCGCCCCGACCTCGCCGAGCACGCCCACCGGCACCTGGCCGCCAAGGCGCTCGCGGAGCTCGCCCACGAGCGCCTCTTCCGCCCCGAGCCCGAGCGCTGTGAGCGGGCGTTTGGCCCTCATCTGGGGCCGAACGAGGGCCAAACGTCCGCTCACAACACCGCCGCGCGCGGGTACGTGCTCGCGCTCGACGGCGTGACGTACCGGTTCGCGGCGCGCACGTTCGCGCTGGAGCACTGGGTGGTGGACCCGGCGTCGATCACGCGGTTCGCGCGGTCGGGGGACGGCGACGTCGAGCTGCCCGTCGACGTGCTCGAGCTGGTCGCCGAGCTTCAGCCGCTGCTGCGGATCCCCGACGACCTCGTAGCGACGTACCTCGAGGAGCTGTCCTCGACGCTCGCCGCCGCGTGCGCGAAGCGGGAGCGTGAGCTGAGCGGAGCGTCGCCGCAGGTGCCGGAGCTGCTCTCGGACCTCGTCCCCGGGAGCATCGACGACACCGACGACGACCGTCGTCGCGCCGACGCGTTCCAGGCCACCGAGGCGGCGATGACGGAGGGGCACCCCGGCTTCGTCGCGAACAACGGCCGCATCGGGTTCTCCCTCGACGACTACCGCGCCTACGCGCCCGAGCGCGGCGAGCGCCTGCGCCTCGTCTGGCTGGCGGCGCGGCGCGAGCACGCCCACCTCGCCCTGGGCGAGGGGCTCACCGAGCAGGAGCTGTACGGCGGCGAGCTGTCCGGCGCGGAGCGCGTCGCGTTCGCCGGCCGGCTGGCCGCCCGCGGCCTGGACCCCGCCGACTACCTGTACCTGCCCGTGCACCCCTGGCAGTGGCAGCACCGGGTGCCGATCACGTTCGCGGCCGACGTCGCGCGCGGCGATCTCGTGCCGCTGGGACCCGGAGCGGACGAGTACCAGCCGCAGCAGTCGATCCGCACGATGTTCGACCGCACGCGGCCGGAGCGGCACTACGTCAAGGTGGCGCTCGCGATCCAGAACATGGGCTTCCTGCGCGGCCTCTCGCCCGCGTACATGCGCGCCACCCCGGCGATCAACGACTGGGTCGCGGGCGTCGTCGACGGCGACCCCGCGCTGCGCGACGCCGGGTTCGGGGTGCTGCGCGAGCGCGCGTCGATCGGGTACACCGGCGACGTCTACCACCGCACGGCCCGTCCCAGCGCGCACCGCAAGATGCTCGCCGCGCTCTGGCGGGAATCGCCCGTGCCCCGCACCGCGCCGGGGGAGCGGCTGGCCACGATGGCGAGCCTGCTGCACCGCGACGCGTCCGGGCGGTCGCTCGCCACCGCGCTCGTGCGGGAGTCGGGCATCGCGCCCGAGGCCTGGCTGCGCGCCTACCTCGACGCCTACCTGTACCCGCTCGTCCACTGCCTGCGCGCGCACGACCTGGCGTTCATGCCGCACGGCGAGAACCTCGTGCTCGTGCTGCGCGACGGCGTGGTCACGCGGGCGTTCATGAAGGACATCGGGGAGGAGGTCGCCGTCCTGGGCGATCGCGCCCTGCCGGCCGGCGTGGAGCGCGTGCGGTCCGTGGTGGACGACGACGAGAAGGCGCTCGCGATCTTCACGGACGTGTTCGACGGCGTGCTGCGCCACCTCGCCGGCATCCTCGCCGTCGACGGCGTGCTGGGCGAGGACCGGTTCTGGGCCGTCGTGGCGGACGTGATCGACCGGCATGGTGCCGAGCACCCGGACCTCGCCCCGCGCGGTGGCCGGGGCGTCGACCTGCGGGCGGAGCGGTTCGCGCACTCCTGCCTCAACCGGCTGCAGCTGCGCAACACGCTGCAGATGGTCGACCTGACCGACCAGTCCGCCTCGCTGCTGTACGCGGGGACGATGGCCAACCCCGTCGCGCGCCCGGAGGCCCCGTGAGCGGACGCTTCGAGCTGTTCCGCGACCACCGGGGCGTGCCGCACGTACGCGCCGGCTCCGAGGCCGACCTGGCGTACGGCCAGGGGTACGTCACCGCGCTGGACCGGGGCTGGCAGCTCGAGGTCGACCGCTGGTACGGCGAGGGCCGGCTGGCCGCGCGGGTCGGGCCGGCGGGCCTCGAGTGGGACCGGTTCGCCGTGGGCGTGCGGCTCGCGGACACGACGCGCCGGGTCTGGGACGCGCTCGCGGAGCCCGAGCGGGCGTGGCTCGCCGCGTACGCCGACGGCGTGCGGGCCGGGCTGGACGCCGGCGGCCGGGACACCCCCGAGCGGGCCGAGCTGGCCCGCGCCCTCGGCGGCGCCCCGCTGCCCGCCGACGAGCCCTGGCGGCCGTGGACGGCCATCGCCACGTTCCTGGTGCACCACGTGCTGTTCAGCGGCTTTGGCCACCTGCTGTGGCGCGAGCACGTGGCGCGCACGCTCGGCCCGACGCTCGGCGACGCGGCCGTCGGCTGGTGGGGTGCGCGCGACGGCACGAGTGCCCCCGCGTCGGGGTCCAACGCGTGGGCGTTGCACGGGTCGCGGACGGCGTCCGGCGCGCCGCTGCTCGCCGGCGACCCGCACCGCCTGCTGGAGCTGCCCGGCGTGTACCAGCAGGTCCGGCTCGCGCGCCCGGGGCACGACGTCGTCGGGCTCGCGTTCCCCGGCGTGCCCGGGGTGCTGCACTTCGGTCACGCGGTGTCGCCGGACGGCCCCGCCGAGACCGGCGTCGCCTGGGGGGTCACCAACGCGATGGCGCACCACGTCGAGCTCGTCGTCGAGGGCTGCGACGCCGCGGCGGCGGGGGCACGGGTGGTCGCGCAGGGCTCCGAGACGGTCCCCGTGCGCGGCGGCGAGGCCGTCGTCGTGCGCTGGGCGGAGACGCCGCGCGGCCCGCTCGTGACCGAGCGGCACAGCCTGCGCTGGCCCGTCCGCGTCACGTCGGACGCCGGGGTCGTCGCCTGGCGCGCGCTCCAGCACGTGCGGACGGCCCGCGACGTCGCCGACGCGTTCCGCGGCTGGGTCGACCCGGTGAACCGCGTGCTCGCCGCCGACTCGACCGGCGAGGTGCTCAGCCTCACCGCCGGCCGGGTCCCCGTCGTCGATGCGCCCGACCGCGTCCTCCCGCGAGGTCGTCCGGTCGGGCCGCGAGGTAGTTCGGTCGCACCGCGAGGTAGTTCGGTCGCACCGCGAGGTAGTTCGGTCGCACCGCGAGGTAGTTCGGTCGCACCGCGAGGTAGTTCGGTCGCACCGCGTGGCAGTGCGGCGGAGGACGCGCGATGGCGCGAGCTGCCCGCGCCGGTGGCGGTGGACGACGTCGCGGTGGACGCGAACGAGCGACCGGCGCGGGACGAGCTGGACCTCGGGCACGCGTACGCGCCGCACCGCGCCGCCCGTGTGCGTGCCCTGCTCGCGGAGCCGCCGCCGGGCGGCGAGACGGCGCGGGCGCAGGAGCGGGTGCACGCCGACACGTGCGACGCCGGTGCCGCCGCGCTCGTCGCCTGGCTGGCCCCGGGCGCGTCGTCCAGGGTCGCCGAGCCTCGGGAAGGTGCTCGCGTCGCTCGGCTGCTCGCGTGGGCGGACGCCGGGGCCCGCATGGACGCCGGCGACCCCGACGCCGCGCTGTTCGCCCGCTGGCGGCACGCGCTGGTGCGTCGCGTCGCCGCCGACCCGGCGCTCGCGGCGCTGCACGACCCGCACGGCCTGCCCGCCGTCTTCGCGCCGTGGCTCGACGTCGTCGCGCGGGTGGGTGACGCGCTGGCGGCGATCCTCGCGTCGGGCGTCGTCGACGGCCGGGCGCTGGCCGGCCGGGCGCTCGCGGACGTCCCCGACGTCCCGCACGAGACCTGGGGCGACCTGCACCGCCTCGCCCCGCTGCACGCGCTGGACCTGGTGCCGGGGGCGGCGGCGCCCGCCGTGCCGTCGGCCCCGGTGTCCGGCGCGGGGGACGCCGTCCGCTGCACGGGCGGCGTGCCCGGGGTGACGCACGCCGCCTCCCGCGGGTCGGTCGCCCGCTGGGTGTGGGACCTGGGCGACCGGCGACGCAGCCGCTGGGGCGTGCCGTTCGGCGCCTCCGGAGACCCGCGCTCGCCGCACTTCGCCGACCAGCACCCCGCCTGGGCCGACGCGCGCACCGTGCAGATCGAGACCGACTGGGCGCGGTTGCGCCCCGAACCCCTGCCGTACCGACCGCCTGCCGACCCGACCCCCGGAGGACCGATGACGACCGACCGCACCGCCGACGACCCGACCGCGACCGGGCTCCCGCCGTCCGACCGACTGCTGTCCGGCGCGCGCGGCGCGGAGGTGTGGCGCGCCGACGTCCCGGGCGCGGGCACGGTCACCGCGCACGTGCTGGACCCGGTGGCCGACCTCGACGTGCTGCACGAGTGGGTCAACCGCCCGCACGCGGGGTTCTGGGGCCTGGCGGGCCTGAGCCGCGACGACCTGAGCGCCACGTACGCGTTCGTCGACTCCCTGCCCACCCACCACGCCTACCTGGTGCGCTGGGACGGCGAGCCCGTCGTCCTGGTGCAGCTCTACCACCCGGAGGACGACCCGGTGTCGACCGCCTACGACGTGCGGCCCGGTGACCTCGGCATGCACTTCTTCAAGGGCGGCGACGGGCCGGCCGCGCGGTACGGCGTCGTGCCCTGGGCCGTGATCGGCCCGGCGGTGCTCGCCTTCGCTTTCGCGCGTCCCGGCACGCGGCGGCTGGTCGGCGAGCCCGACGCCCGCAACCGGTCCGCGGTCACGCGCATGGCGGCGTTCGGCTTCGAGGCCGCCGGCACCGTGCGTTTCGAGTCGCCGCAGGGCCCGAAGGAGGCCGTGCTGGCGTTCTGCCCGCGCGAGCGGGCGGCGGCGCTCGTGGACGGCGCGCTCGGGTCGGGGGCGCTCGCGGCGGAGGGCTGACCCGGGCTCAGTCCTGCGGGTCGGCGGGGCGCACGACGTCGGGCACGGGCCCGGTGGTGGTGCCGGGCACGAGCTCGACGGGCAGCGTGGTGCAGGTCGGCTCGTCGCCGGCCAGCACGCCCAGGACGGCGTTGCCGAGCGCCGCGCCCTTGGCCTGCAACGGCTGGTGCACGCTGGTGAGCACGTCGGGGGACAGCCACGGCAGGTCAATGCCGTCGAAGCCGGCGACCGAGACGTCCTCGGGCACGCGCAGGCCCAGCTCGCGGGCGGCGATGACCGCTCCGGCGGCGAGCAGGTCCGAGTGGGCGACGATCGCCGTCGGCCGCTCCGTCTCGGGCACCCACGCGCCGAGGATCTCGGTCGCGGCGTCGCGACCGTGCTCCACGAGGGACGCGGGCGTCTCCCACGAGATCACCGGCTCCACCTCGTCGCGCACGCCCGCGAGGCGGTGCCGCGTCGACGTGCGGTCCGCCTGCGCGAGGCGTGCCGCGTCGACCGGCCCGGACCGCTCGTCGGCGTCGAGGGGCAGGGTGATCTCCGCGATCCGCGAGTGCCCCAGGTCCTTGAGGTGGCGCACCGCCTGCGCGGTGCCGGACCGGTCGTCGAGCGCGACGAGCGGCGCCCCCTCAACACGGCTGCCCTCGCCGACGACGACGGGGACGTCCCGGCGCTGCAGCGCGGCGAGCGTCGCGTCGTCGGTGAGCACGCCCCACACGAGCACGGCGACGTCGACGGCGGCGGTCTCCAGGAGGGGGTCGACGGCGGGCGCCGGGGCGGGTTCGCCGTCCGTGCTGCGCGGCCCGGCCGGCGCGCGCACGCCGGGGATGAGCAGCACGCCCAGCCCCTCCGTGCCCAGCACGTCCACGAGGCCGTCGAGCACCTTGACCGCGACCGGGTCGCGGAACGCGCGGCCGGGCTGGTCGCCGAGCACGACCCCCACGATCCCGGACCGGCCGGACCGGAGCTGCCGGCCCAGCGGGTTGGGGCCCGAGTAGCCCAGCTCGCCGGCGGCGGCGAGCACCTTGTCGCGGGTCTCGGCGGTGATCGGTCCCGCGCCGGAGAAGGCCAGGGACGCGGTGGAGACCGAGACGCCGGCGAGCTCGGCCACCCGCGCGAGGGTCGGTCGGGCGTTGCTGCGGCCCATGGGGCTCCTTCCGGCGGTGTCGGCCCGAAGCCTACCCGCGGCGGCGCCGACGCGCTCGAATCGATTTGACCGGCGGGTCGGAATCGGGAAACGTCGGACCGTGAGCACCGAGCAGTCCCGCGAGCGCCCCACGCCCGCCCCGCCGCACGCCGTCCGGGCCGCGTGGGCCGTCAGCGCCGTCTTCGTCGTGGCCGGGATCGGCACCGCGACCTGGGCGTCGCGCATCCCCGCCGTGCAGGCGGGCCTCGGGTTCAGCGAGGGCGAGATGGGCGTGCTGCTCCTCACCGGCGCGGTCGGGTCGATGCTCGCGCTACCGCTGTCGGGGATGATCTCCTCCCGGATCGGCGCCGCCGCCACGTGCGTCACGTTCGCCGCGCTGCACCTGGTGGGCTACGGCGGCGCGGCGCTCGCCGTCGTGGCGGACCAGCCGATGGCGGTGCGGCTGGGCCTCTTCGTCGGCGGCATGGGCATCGGTGTCTGGGACGCGGCCATGAACCTCGAGGGTGCGGTGGTGGAGCAGCGCCTCGGCCGGTCCGTCATGCCACGGTTCCACGCGGCCTTCTCCCTCGGCACCGTCGCGGGCGCGGGCCTCGGCGCGCTGGCGGCCCACGCCGGCGTCTCCCTGCCCGTGCACCTCATCGCCGTGCTGGCCTTCGACGTCGCCGTGGTGGCGGTGAGCGTGCGGTTCTTCGAGCCGACGCCGCACGATGCCCCCGAGGTGGCGCCGGCGTCGGGAGCCGGCGACACCGCCGCCGACCCGGGCACCGCCGTCGAGCCCCGCCGCGGGCACTCCTGGCGCGAGGCGCTCTCCGCGTGGCGCGAGTCCCGCACCCTGCTGATCGGCCTCGTCGTGCTGGCCGCGGCCCTCACCGAGGGCGCCGCGAACGACTGGGTGGCGCTCGCCGTCGTCGAGGACTTCGGCGCCGGCGAGGCGGCCGGCGCCGTCGCCCTGGCGGTCTTCCTGTGCGCGATGACGCTCACCCGGCTGGCGGGCACGGGCCTCATCGACCGGCTCGGCCGCGTCGTCGTGCTGCGGGCCTCGGGCGCCGCGGCGCTGGGCGGCGTGCTGATGTTCGCCCTCGTGCCGTCGCTGTGGGGCGCCGTGGCCGGCGTCGCGCTCTGGGGAGCGGGCGCGGCCCTCGGCTTCCCGCTGGGCATGTCCGCCGCCTCCGACGACCCGCGCCGCGCGGCCGTGCGCGTCTCGGCCGTCTCGACGATCGGCTACTCCGCGTTCTTCGTGGGCCCGGCGCTCATCGGGTTCCTGGCGCAGCACGTCGGCTACCGTGACGCGCTGCTGGTGCTGGCCCTGCCGGTGGCGGTGGGCCTGCTGGTCGCGGGGGCCGCGAGGCCGCTGCCGGCCGCCGCCGACCCGGCGCGTACGCTGGGCGAGTGAGCCTGTCGACCCTGAACACCCCCTCCGCCGACGAGCCCGCTCCCCAGCGCGCGGACCGTGCGGGGTCCGCCCCGACGCTCGCCGAGCTCACGACGCTGCGCGTGGGCGGGCCCGTGGACGAGTACGTCGAGGCGGAGTCCGAGGCCGAGCTGATCGACGCGGTCCGGGCGGCGGACGACGCCGGCCGGCCGCTGCTGGTGATCGGCGGCGGCTCGAACCTGCTCGTGGCTGACGAGGGCTTCGCCGGCGTCGTCGTGCGCGACGCCCGCCAGGGCCTCGACGCGGACCTCGAGGACTCGTGCGGCACGGACGGCGCGTGCGGGGGCGCGAGCGTGCGCCTGACCGCGGGGCAGGACTGGGACGCGTTCGTGGCCGAGGCCGTGGCGAACGAGTGGGTGGGGGTCGAGGCCCTGTCCGGCATCCCCGGCACGGTCGGCGCCGCTCCCGTGCAGAACATCGGCGCGTACGGCCAGGAGGTCGCCGGCGTCGTCGCGTCGGTCGTCACCTGGGACCGGGCCACCGGCAGCCGCCGGACGTTCCCGCTCAGCGGCCTCGGGTTCGGCTACCGCACGTCGCTGCTCAAGCGGACCATGCGCGCGGACGGCGGTGAGGGCGCCCCCTGGTACCCCACGCCGCGGTACGTGGTGCTCGAGGTGAACCTGCAGCTGCGGCTCGGCAGCCTGTCCGCACCCGTCGGCTACGGCGAGCTGGCGCGCCGCCTCGGTGTCGAGGTGGGGCAGCGGGCGCCGTCGGCCGAGGTGCGCGAGGCCGTGCTCGAGCTGCGCGGCGGCAAGGGCATGCTGCTCGACGGCGTGGGCGGTGCGCCGGCACCGGACCACGACCGCTGGTCCGCCGGCTCCTTCTTCACCAACCCGGTGCTGCCGGCCGACGCGGCGGACGAGCTGCCCGCGGACGCGCCGCGCTTCGCCGTGCGCTCCGCGACGCCGGAGTCGACCGTGAGCCCGAGCCTCGGCGTCGTCGACCCGACGCTCGTGAAGACCAGCGCCGCCTGGCTCATCGAGCACGCGGGGTTCACCAAGGGATTCGGCCTCGCCGGCGAGCACAGCCCGGCCCGGCTGTCGACGCGCCACACGCTCGCGCTGACCAACCGCGGCGGCGCGACGGCGGCCGACGTCGTTGCCCTCGCCCGCACCGTGCGCGACGGCGTCCGCGACGCCTTCGGCATCGAGCTGGAGCCCGAGCCCGTCCTGGTCGGCACCGCCCTGTAGCGGTTGTGAGCGGGCGTTTGGCCCTGCTTCGTCGTCGAAACAGGGCCAAACGCCCGCTCACAACAGCCGGAGTCAGTAGAGGACGACCGGCGTGCCCTTCGGCATGCCCCAGGAGTCCCAGAGCCAGTTGATCGCGGCGTTGGAGACGCGCACGCAGCCGTGCGACGCGGGGTAGGGCGGGATGGACCCCGAGCCGTGCACCGCGTACCCGCCCGAGAAGTACTTCGGGCGGTACATCGACCCCAGCTCGAGCGTGGACTCGTGCATGCCGTTGCGCTCCATGTACACGGCGTAGGAGCCGCGCGGCGTCGTCGCGTGGTAGGTGCGGCCCTTGGCCTCGTACGTGTCGCCGTTGCCGGACGACGCGTTGATGATCCGCGTGACCTCGCCGTCCTCGACGGTCATCAGCAGCTGCCGGTCCAGGTCGATCTCGACCGCCTTGCCCGACGACGAGTGCGCCCGCGGGCGGACGCCGTCGTCCAGCGCGGCCTGCGTCTTCGGCCCGACGACGCCGTCGCGGTACTGGCCGGCCGCCTTCTGCAGCGCCCACACCGCCTGCTGGGTGGCGGGGCCGAAGCTGCCGTCCGCGTCCTGGAGGAAGTAGCCGAGCTCCTGCAGCCGCTGCTGCAGCGCGACGACCCGTTCGCCCGAGTCGCCGTACTCGAGCATCTTGTCCCGCTCCTCGGCGGCCTTCTTCTCCGCGGCCTCCTGCTCGGCCTGCTCCTTCGCGGCGGCCTCCTCGGCCGCCTTCTTCTCGGCCGCCTTCTTCTCCTTCTCCGCGGCCTCCTCAGCAGCCTTCTTCTCGGCGGCCTTCTGCTCCGCCTCGGCCTTCTCCGCGGCCTTTTTCTCGGCCGCCTTCCGGTCGGCGGCGTCCTGGTCGGCCTTCTCGTGCGCGTCCTCGTCGGCGCGCCTCTGCGCGTCGTCGGACGCCGCACCGGGACCGTCCTCGGACGCGGACGTCGAGGCGGTCGGCGCCGCGCCCGGCTCGGGCTCGGTCTCGCCGGACAGGGGTGCGCACCCGGCGAGGGCCAGGGTGAGGACCACCGGGACACCGACGAGCGACGCCGTCAGGCGTCGCCTCAAGCTGGGAACCGTACGCATGGAGCCCCTTCCGCGCCGTCGGCGCACCAGGCGCGCCGCGGGGTACTACCGTGCCCCGCCGGTGCCCGGAATGCGACCGCAGCGCTCCGGTCGTGCCGTGATCGTCACCGTGTCGTGACCTGTCGTCTGCCGTTCACCTGCTCAGACGCACGACGGCCGGAAAAGGTTGGGTCGATCACAGCCCTTCCAGCACGCGATCTCTCGCGCCGTCCGGCCGGACGGCGCGAGAGATCGCGTGCTGGAAGCCGGGGGTGGTCAGCGGCGGTCCTCCTTGAGGACGGCGAGCCGCTGCCGGTACTCGGCCTCGTCGATCTCGCCGCGGGCGTAGCGCTCGCCCAGGACGTCGACGCCGCCCGCGCCGCCGCGGGCCCACGGCGGCCCGTACCGCCGCGCGCGGCGAGCGATCAGGACGACGACCGTGGCGAAGAGCAGGAACCACAGGATCGGGAAGACGATCCACCAGCCCGGCCCGCCGCCGGCGGCGTACGGGTGTGCGGCGACGGCCGCGGGGACGGCGATCGCGGTGGCAGTGGTGAGCATCGTGGACTCCTCGTGACGGTGGGTCCGCCCGGTGCGGGCCCTTCGCCACCACCGTCGCCCGGCGGGGTGCGTGTCGTCGTCAGCCCCCCGTACCGACCTGCGTCGTCCCGTCGTGCCGCGCCGCGCCCGGCGCGTGGGTCAGCCGGTCCAGCCCGGCCGCACGACGCCGCCCTCGTAGGCCGCGACGACGAGCTGCGCGCGGTCGCGGGCGCCCAGCTTGGCCATCACCCGCGAGACGTGCGTCTTCACCGTCGACTCGGACAGGTAGAGCGCGCGCGCGATCTCGTCGTTCGACAGGCCGCCGGCCACCTCGACGAGCACCTCGCGCTCGCGGGCGGTGAGGTCGTCGAGGCCGGGCGGGGGCGGCACGTCGCGGGTGGCGTCGGCGACCCGGGCGAGCAGGCGGCGGGTGACGCCGGGGGACAGCAGGGCGTCGCCCGCGGCCGCCACGCGCACCGCGCGCACGAGGTCGGCGGGCTCCGTGTCCTTGACGAGGAAGCCGCTGGCCCCGCCGCGGATCGCCTCGGCCACGTACTCGTCGAGCTCGAACGTCGTCACGACCACCACGTGCACGCCCCCCGCACCGGGGTCGGCGACGATGCGGCGGGTGGCCTCCAGCCCGTCCGCGCCGGGCATGCGCACGTCCATGAGGACGACGTCGGGTCGCAGCTGCAGCGTGAGGCGCACGGCCTCGTCGCCGGTGGCGGCCTCGCCCACCACGGTCATGTCGTCCTCGGCGTCGAGCAGCGCGCGGAACCCACCGCGCACCAGCGCCTGGTCGTCGGCCAGCAGCACCCGGATCATGTCTCTCCTCGCTCACCGCGGCCCGGGCTGTCAGGACGAGCGTCGGGCATTCCGTGCGGTGGCCCTGACAGGTCGGCGGGCAGGGGGATCGTCGCGTCGACGGCGAACCCGTCGCCCGTGGGCCGCGCGACGAGCGCGCCGCCCGCGCCCTCGACGCGCTCGCGCATGCCCCGCAGCCCGTAGCCGGGCGCGCCGTCGGCGCCCGGGCCGGGCGGCCCGCCGTCGTCGGTCACGGTGACCCGGACCCCCGTGCCCTCGCGCGCCGCGCGCACCACGACCGACCGCGCGCCCGGCGCGTGCCGGCCGACGTTGGTGAGCGCCTCCTGCACCACCCGGTACGCCACGCCGGCCAGGTGGGCGGGCAGGGCGCCGTCGAGGGCGGGGTCGACGTCGAAGCGGACGGCGACGCCGCGCACGCGCAGCGGCTCGGCGAGCCGGGGGAGGGCGGCGAGGTCCCAGGTGGGCACGCGTGGGGTGTTCTCGGGATCTCCGTCGGCGCCGTCGGTCCCGGCCGTGCGCTCGTCCTCGCCGCGCACGACCCCGAGCACGGCGCGCACCTCGTCGAGCGCGTCGCGGCTCGTGGCCTTGATGGAGGCGAGCGCGGAGCGCGCCTGCTCGGCGTCCCGGTCCAGCAGGTGCAGCCCGACGCCCGCCTGCACGTTGATGGCGGACAGGGAGTGGGCGAGGACGTCGTGCAGCTCGCGCGCGATGCGCAGGCGCTCGGTAGCGACGGCCGTGCGCTCCCGCTCGGCGCGGGCGGCACGCAGGGCGGCGGCCCGCGCGACGCGCTCGCGGACGCCGCCCGCGACCATCAGCGCGACGGCGGTCCACGCGGCACCGCCGACGAGCCCGGGGAACCGGGCGGGCTCGTCCCGCAGCGCGGCCGCCGCCAGCACGACGCCCCACATCAGCAGCGCGCCGGACCAGGCGACCACCCGCGCCCGCGCGGGAGGACCGGTGAGGACGACCATGACGAGCACGCCGACCGTGCCCGCCAGCACGGGGCCCCAGGCGTAGCCCAGCGCGAGGTACGCGCCGAGCGCCCCGACGGCCAGGAGCACCGCGAGGGCGGGCCGACGGGGGAGCGCGAGCAGCACGACCGGACCGACCAGCGCGAGCAGCAGCCCCAGCGCGTCGACGGGGCGCGCGCCGGGCTGCCAGTGCGACGCCCCGAGCGTCCCGAACGTCACGACGACGGCCAGCGTCGCCGCAAGGAACAGCCGGGGGCGCCACCGGTCGAGCGGGCCGCGGTCCATGCCCGGCACGCTACGCCGCAGCCGCCCGGGGCGCGTCCGACCACGGTGCCGCCCGGGATGGTCCTGGGGGACCATGCCTCGGGACCATGGCTTGGGGACCGTCCCCCGGGGGCCGTGCTGTCGGCGCCCGGCGCTACCGTCGTCGCGTGGTCACCGACCCCGGCACCCGCTCGCCCGTGCGGCTGACGCGAGACCAGGCCCGCCGCATCGCGGTGCGGGCCCAGCTGCTCGACGCCCGACGCCCGGACGACCTGGTCGCCGCGATCGAGCACCTCATGGTGCTGCCGGTGGACCCGACCGCCGCCGTGGCGCCCGCAGTCGACCTGGTCCCGTGGTCGAGGCTCGGCCGTGCGACGTGGCCCGGGGCGGTCGAGGACGCCCTCGCCGACCGGATGCTCTTCCGCCTGGGCGGCACCGTCCGCTCGACGGCCGACCTGCCGCTGTACCTCGAGCAGATGCGCCGGTGGCCGTTCGGGGACTGGCGCGCGAGCTGGTTCCACGACAACGCGCCGTTCCTCGACGACGTCCTGCGCCTGCTCGGGGCCGAGGGGCCGCTCGCCGCCCGCGACGTCCCGGACACCAGCGTGCGCCCGTGGCGCTCCACCGGCTGGACCGGGCACCGCAACGTCACGCAGATGCTGGAGTTCGCGAGCCTGCACGGCGACGTCGCGGTCTCGGGGCGGCGGGGGCGCGACCGGCTGTGGGACCTGGCCGAGCGGGTGTACCCGGACGTCGACCCGCTGCCGCGCGCGGAGGCGGAGCGTGAGCGGGTCGCGCGGCGGGTGCGGGCCCGTGGGATCACCCAGGCGCGCCTGCCCGGCCTGCCGGGGGACGAGGACTACGTGGACCTGGCGGGCACCCCCGCCACGGTGGAGGGCACGGAGCGCCCGTGGCTCGTCGACCCGGAGGCGCTGGAGGCCGTGGACGAGCCGTTCCAGGGCCGCACGGCGGTGCTCTCGCCGTTCGACGCCCTCGTGCACGACCGCGCCCGGCTCCTGGAGATCTTCGACTTCGACTACGTGCTCGAGATGTACAAGCCGCGCGCGCAGCGCCGCTGGGGGTACTTCGCCCTGCCGGTGCTGCACGGGGACCGGTTCGTCGGCAAGGTCGACGCCACCGCCGACCGGAGGGCGGGCGTGCTCCGGGTGGACGCGATCCACGAGGACCTGCCGTTCGACCCCGACGTGTCGCGGGCCGTGCGCGGCGAGCTCGAGGACCTCGCCCGGTGGCTCGGGCTCGACGACGTCACGCTCTGACCGGTCGCGCCGCCGGGCGCGCCGATGAGAGACCTCTCATCGGCGTCTCACCCCGGCCACGCCCGCCGCCGGTCGGATGGCGTCGTGCCTCCCGTGCCCTCGACCCCCACACGACCCACGAGCACCCCGGGTCCCGCCGCGACCGTGCCCGCCGACCACCGCGCCTGGCTCGACCTGCTCACCGGCGACGTCGCGGGCGACCTGCTGGGCGCGGCGCTCGCGGCCGACGGCGCCGCGGCGGAGTCCTGGTCCGTGCGGCAGGTGCACGCCCGGCCGGGCGCCGAGGTGACGGTGGCGTACGACGTCGTCGCCCGCCGTGAGGCCGGCGGTCGCACGGTCCGCGCGTCCGAGCACCTGTTCGCGACCAGCGCGAGCGCGTCGGCCTTCCGCCGCGCCCGGGGCGACGGCGGTCGCGGGGCCGGGGACCGCGGCGGCGCGCCCGACGCCGGGCCCGGCCCCGGGGTCGTGCGGCTCGACGACGGCGAGCGCACGGTGCACGTGTGGCGCCACCCGCACGACCCGGCCCTGCCCGGGCTCGCGGCGGGCAGCACGCCGGACCGGGTGGCCGAGCTGCTGCGCGCGGCGGGCGTCGACGCCCCGCTGCTGTCCCTGGAGACCGTCACCTACCGCCCGCTGCGGCGCGCGGTGCTGCGGGCGCGCACCGCCCAGGGCGCCGCCTACGTCAAGGTGGTGCGGCCGGCCCGTGTGGCGGACCTCGTGCGGCGGCACGCGCTCTTCGCCGCGCACCCCGGCGCGGTCGGGGCGCCCCGGGTGCGGTCGTGGTCCGCCGACGGCGTCGTCCTGCTCGACGAGGTGCCGGGCGAGCCCGTCGCCGCGCTCGTGGCGCGCACCCCCGCCGCCGACCAGCCCGCCTGCGTCGACCCGGCGGAGCTGCTGCGGGTCGCGACGACGTTGCCGCGCGCGGGCCTCGCCCTGCCACGGCGACCGCCGTGGGCCGACCGGCTGGGGCACTACCTCGGCGCGCTCGCGACCGTGCACGGCGTCGGCGCCGACCGGCTCGCCCGGCTGCGGAGCGCGATCGACGCCGCGGTCGCGGTCGGCGACCGGGGGCCGCTCGTCGTGACGCACGGCGACCTGCACGCCGCGAACCTCCTGCTGGAGCCGTCGACCGCGGGGCGGGCCCTGCACGTGGGCGCCGTGCTCGACGTCGACACCCTCGGCCCCGGCCACCTCGTGGACGACCTGGCGTGCGCCGTCGCGCACCTGGCGGTGCTGCCCGCGCTCGACCCGGCCGCGTACGCGGGGGTGGGCGGGCTGGTGGAGCGGTGGCTCGGCGTCTTCGGCCGCGCGGTGGAGCCCGCCCTCCTGCGCGCCCGGGCCGCGGCCGTCGTCGTCTCCCTCGCCGCGGGCGCCGAGGACGCCGCGGCGGTCGAGGCGTTCCTCGGAGTCGCCGAGCGCCTCGCCGTGGAGGCCGCCGCAGTCTGAGAACCCTCTCATCCGCGCCTCCCGGGCCTCTCACGGTGGCCCTCGAGGCTGGGGACCAGTCGGCGGGAGAGGCCCGCCGGGACCACGGACGAAGGAGCAGCACGATGAAGGCACGCAGCGCATGGATCGTCACCGGCGCGCTGGGCGCGGTCGGCCTGGGCGCCGGCGTCGCCGCGGCCCAGGGCACGTTCGACCGCACGCCGTCGGACGCCGTCGTCGCGGGCGCCGTCCAGGTGGGCGACGCCGGGGCGCCGGCGGCCGCCGCGGACTCGGCGTCGGCCGCGAGCCCGTCGCCCGCGGCGACGGCGAACGGCACGTCCATCACCACCGTGACCGCGGGCTCCGTCGCCACGCCGACGACGGCTCCCACTACGAGGACCGCGAACACCGCGCCGTCCGCCCAGACGGCCCAGACAGCGGCGAGCCCGGCGACGGCGGCCTCCGCGGTCAGCCCGGTGACCCCGCAGTCCGCGCAGACCGCCCCGACGGCACCGTCCGCGGACTGACCCGCGCCCGCACGAACCACCGCCGGCCGCCCCACGACGGGGCGGCCGGCGGCGGTGTCACGCCAGGCGGTACCCCATGCCCCGCACGGTGACGAACCGCTCGGCGCCGAGCTTGTTGCGCAGGTAGCGCACGTACACGTCCACCACGTTGGAGCCCGGGTCGAAGTCGTACCCCCACACCCGCGAGAGGAGCTGCTCGCGGCTGAGCACCTGCCCGGCGTTGCGCAGGAACGCCTCGGCGAGCGCGAACTCCCGTGCCGACAGGTCCACCTCGACGCTGGCGGCGGTGGCCCGGCGGGTGCGCAGGTCGAGGCTCAGGTCGCCGTGGGTGAGCACCGTGACCTCGCCCGCGGGCTCGGCCCGCAGGCGCAGCCGGATGCGCGCCAGCAGCTCCTCGAAGCGGAACGGCTTGGGCATGTAGTCGTCGGCGCCGCCCTCGAGCCCGGCCACCGTGTCCGCGACGGACGTGCGGGCGGTGAGGATGACGACCGGCAGCGTCACCTTCGCCTCGCGCAGCCGGCGCAGCACGGTGAAGCCGTCCTGGTCGGGCAGCCCGAGGTCGAGCACCATCAGGTCGAAGTCCCCCGACGACGCGAGGTCGAACGCCTCGCGCGCGGTCCCGACGGTCGTGCTCGCGTAGCCGGAGGCGCGCAGCCCCTTGGCGATGAACGAGGCGATGCGGGTCTCGTCCTCGGCGACCAGGATCTGGCTCACGGGGTGGTCCCTCCTCGGGGCGTCGGCGTCGGCGTCGGTGACATCGGTGACATCGGTGGCTCGGGGTCGGGCACGGGCAGCACGGGCACGACGACGGCGAACGTGGACCCGCGGCCGGGGGCGGACTCGACGGTGACCTCGCCGCCGTGGCCCTCCGCGATGGCGGCGACGATGGCGAGCCCCAGCCCGGAGCCGTCGCGGCGCCGGCCGTCGTGCTCGCCGCGCGCGAAGCGGTCGAAGATGCGCCCCAGGTCGTCCGGCGCGATGCCGACGCCCTCGTCGCGCACCCACAGCCGCACCCGCGCCCCGTCCGGCGTCGTGCGCGACCCGATCGCGACCACGCTGCCGGGCTCGGAGAACTTCACGGCGTTGGCGGCGAGCTGCAGCCACGCCTGGGTGAGGCGCTGCCCGTCCGCCATGGTGCGGGCGTCGGTGCGGGAGTCGACCAGCCAGGTGCGGTCGCCCAGCGTGCGGGCCTTGTCGAGCACGTCGTCCGTGAGCCGGCCCAGCTCCACGGGGGCAGGACGCACGAAGTCGGGCTGCCCGACGGTCGCGAGGGTCACCAGGTCGTCGACGAGGCGGTGCATCCGGTCGAGCTCGTCCAGCGCGAGGTCCCGCGTCTCGGCCGCGTCGGCCGGGTCGGTGGTGTCCATGAGCTCGAGGTGGCCGCGCACGATCGTCAGCGGGGTGCGCAGCTCGTGCCCGACGTCGTCGAGCAGCCGGCGCTGGGACTCGAACGAGCCCTCGAGCCGGTCGAGCATCCCGTTGAACGCGCGGGTGAGGTGGGTGAGGTCGTCGTTGCCGGACTCCGGGATCCGGGCGGACAGGTCCGACTCGCCGATCTGCTGCGCGGTGCGCGCGAGCATCCGGATCGGCCGCAGGAGCCGCCCGGCGAGCAGCCACCCCACGACGCCCGTCACGACCAGCGCGGCGAGCGCCACGAGCAGGTACCCGCGGAACACGGCCTGCGTCTCGGCGTGCTCGGCGTCCCGGTCGTAGGCGAGGACGAGCGCGGCGGGGTCGCCCGACGCGGTGACCGGGGCGACGGGCGCGACGAGCACCCGGTAATCGGCCCTCGACGTGCCGATCGTGCGCAGCACGGCCCGCTCCGAGGTGAGCAGGGGCGTGACCGCCGCGACGAGCTCGGGGTCGTCCTGCAGGTGCACCTCCACGGCCTGCTGGGACACGAGCGGCCGCTTGCCGGTGCGCAGGCCGAGGACGCCCTCGTGCCGGGCAGGCACGTCGAGCTGGATCGCGGCGATCACCACTTCCTCCGCCGTGGCGAACGGCTGCCCGGTCACCGGGTCGACGCCGGACGCGCCCAGCGTCTGCAGCTCCTGCGCGCTCTCGGTGAGGTCGGCGTCGATGCGGTCGTCCACGTGGTCGTACGTGAGGAGGTACGCGGTGGCCCCGGCCAGCGCGAGCGCGAGGGCGGTGAGGGCGAGGAGGACGGCGAGGATGCGCGTGCGGACGGTCGGCCCGCCGTGGGGCCGCGGGGCTCGCGCCATCAGTCGTCCTTGTCGGTGTCGGGGCCGTCGTCGTCCGGGCCGTCGTCATCGTCGGGCCCGTCGTCATCGTCATCGTCGTCGTCCGTCGGCGGGACGGGCGCGACGCCGCCGTCGTCGTCGGTCCGCGTGGGCGTGGGCGAGGGGCTCCCGGACGGCGACGGTGTCGGCTCCCCGGACGGGTCGGGCGGCGGCGACGCGGGCCCGGGCGTGGGGGAGACCACCACCACGCCGCCCACGTCCCGGTCCTCCGGCTCGGCGGACAGGGCGGAGGCCAGCACGCCGGCGATCACGGCGACCAGCGCGATCCCGAGCACCCAGGGGACCGCGACGCGCCACCGACGTCCCGACCGTTCAGCCGACCCTTGAGCCATGCCCGGATCATCCCGCGGGCGGATGAGACGCAGATGAGAACGCGTCGGCTCCCGCCCCCACCTCCGGCGCCGAGTCGGGCGCGGCCAGCCAGTCGTCGACGTCGGCGAGCAGCCGGCGCGTCGTCGCGTCCGAGGCCCGGCTCGCCCGGATCGACGACCGTGCCAGGTCCGCCAGCTCGGCGTCCGTGAAGCCGTGCACCTCGCGGGCGGCGACGTACTGGTCGAGCAGGCGGGAGGAGAACAGCAGCGGGTCGTCCGCGCCGAGCGCGACGCGGGCGCCCGCCTCGACCAGCGGCCGCAGCGGCACCCGCGACGTGTCCGCGTACACGCCGAGGCCGACGTTGGAGGCCGGGCAGACCTCGAGGGCCACCCCGCGCTCCACCAGCTCGGCCAGCAGCGCCGGGTCCTCGCCGGCCCGCACGCCGTGGCCCAGCCGGTCGGGGTGCAGGGCGTCGACGACGTCGCGCACGTGCGCCGGGCCCAGGAGCTCGCCGCCGTGCGGCACCGACGCCAGCCCGGCGCGGCGCGCGATGCGGAACGCGGCGGCGAACTCGGCGGTGTCCCCGCGCCGCTCGTCGTTGCTCAGCCCGAAGCCCACCACCTCGCCCGGGCCCTCGCCCGCGTACCGGGCCGCGAGGCGCGCGAGCGTGCGGGCGTCGAGCGGGTGCCGCATGCGCGACGCGGCGACGACCACCGCCACCTCGACGTCGTGCGCGGCGCTCGCGGCCCGCGCGGCGTCCAGCACGATCTCCACCGCCGGCGTGATGCCGCCGACGAACGGCGCGTACGACGTGGGGTCCACCTGGATCTCGAGCCGCCGCGACCCCTCGGCGGCGTCGTCCGCCGCCGCCTCGTCGACCAGGCGGCGCATGTCCGCCTCCGACCGCACGCAGGCGCGGGCCGCGTCGTACAGGCGCTGGAAGCGGAACCAGCCGCGCTCGTCGGCCGGCACCCGCAGCGGGTCGCCGTCGGTCAGCGCCCCGGGCAACCGCACCCCGTGCTCGGCCGCCAGGTCGCGCAGGGTGGGCACCCGCATCGAGCCCGTGAAGTGCAGGTGCAGGTGAGCCTTGGGGAGCTTCGCCAGATCGCGCACGGCGCCAGTCTGCCTCGAACCGGTCGGGCCCGTCGCCGCCGGGCGGGTCAGGGCAGCCAGCCACGCTCGCGGGCGACCGTCACGGCGGCCGTGCGGTCGTCCACGCCCAGCTTGGCGAACGCCCGCAGCAGGTGCGTCTTCACGGTGGCCTCCGCGATGTACAGCTCCCGCCCGACGGCGGCGTTCGACAGGCCCTGCGCGACCAGGGCCAGCACCTCGGCCTCCCGTGCGGTCGGCCGCTCGGCCGCGGTCCGCACGCTGGTCACGAGCCGCGTCGCGACGCCCGGCGCCAGCACCGTCTCGCCGCGGGCGGCGGCGCGCACGCCGGCCACGAGGTCGTCGCGCGGCGTGTCCTTGAGCAGGTAGCCCGTGGCGCCCGCCTCGACGGCGCGCAGGATGTCGGCGTCCGTGTCGTAGGTCGTGAGCACCACGACGTGCGGGCCGCGACGCGTCGCGCCGCCCCGGGCCGCCGCGACGATCCGCGCCGTGGCGCCCACCCCGTCCAGGCGCGGCATCCGCAGGTCCATCAGCACGACGTCGGGCGCCAGCTCGCCGGCGAGCGCCACCGCCGTCTCGCCGTCCGGGGCCTCGCCCACGACCTCGACGTCGGGCTCGCCGTCCAGCATCCCGATGATCCCGGAGCGCACCACCGGGTGGTCGTCCGCGACCAGCACGCGCACCGTCGGCCCTCGCCCTGCCGTGGCACCGGTCATGCCGCACCGCCGGACGTCGGCACGTGCACCTCGACGCGCGTCCCGCCGTGCTCGCCGGGCGCGACGGCGAGCGTGCCGCCCACCGCCGACACGCGCTCGCGCATCCCCGCCAGCCCCAGCCCGTCGGCGTGCCCGGGCGGCAGGCCGCGCCCGTCGTCGACCACCTCGAGCCGGACGTCGGCGTCCGCCCCGGCGCTCCCGCGTGCCAGGCGGATCGTCACCGACCCCGCCCCCGCGTGTCGCCGCACGTTGGCCAGCGCCTCCTGCGCCGCGCGCAGCAGCACGACGTCGGCGGCCGCGTGCCCGGTGGCGCCGTCGACCGACGGGTCGCTCGCGCCGGCCACGTCGAGCACCACGGGCGTGCCCGTCTCGGCCGTGAACCGCTCGGACAGCCGGCGCAGCGCCTCGGCGAGCGTCGAGCCCTGCAGGGGCACGGGGGCGAAGGCGGCCACGAGCGCGCGGGCCTCCGCGAGGTTGTCGCGCGCCGTCTGCTCCACGACCACGAGCCGCTCGCGGGCGCGGTCCCGCTCTCCCCGGTCGAGGGCCGCCGTCGCCGCCTGGGCCTGCGTCACGACGCTGGTGAAGCCCTGCGCCAGCGTGTCGTGGATCTCGCGCGCGATGCGCTCGCGCTCCGCGGTGACCCCGGCGGCGTGGTGCGACTCGGCGAGCTCGGCCTGCGCCTGGCGCAGGTCGTGGAGCAGCCGGGCGCGCTCCTCGGACTGGCGCATCGTCGTCGCCACCCAGAGCCCGAGCATGATCGCGAACGCCAGCGCGATCGCCATCTGCGGCGCCGCCTCCAGCAGGGTGGGCACGTCGAAGCCCTCCTGGAACGCGATCCCCACCGACGTGGCCGCCGCCAGCACGACCGAGGCGACCACCGCGCGCCGCTCCGGCTCGAGCAGCATCCACAGCTGCGTGAACGCGCCGAACAGCAGCAGCGTGGCGATGCCGTCCTGCGCCACCGTGACCGACGTCCCGGCGACGAGGACCACGACGTACGCCGTCGCCAGCCGCTGGTCGCGCGACCGCGCCGCCCGCGCGCCCCAGGCGGCGTACGCCGCGAGGATCGCCGCCATCGCCGCGTACGCGACCCACAGCGACCCGCCGCGCAGGCCGGCCAGCGGGAGCGCGGCGGCCGTGAGCAGGACGATCGCGACGAACGTGCGGTCCCACCAGACCACCTGGCGCTCCCAGGCGGTGTCGTCCAGGTCCGCGGCCTCGTACGGGTCGCGGCCCTCAGCCGTCGTCACGGCGCCGCCACCGGAAGGTGCGCACCCCGACGACCAGCCCCACGATCAGCCATGCGACCAGTACAGCAGCGGTCGCGGGGTGCTGCCAGGACCCGCTCGTCTCCAGCGCCGCCATGTCCTCGGGCAGGAAGACGGACCGCATGCCCTGCGCGATCCACTTGAGGGGGAACACCGACGCCAGGGTCTGCATCCACCCGGGCAGGGCGAAGAACGCGAAGAACACGCCCGAGATGAACTGCAGCACCAGCACGACCGGGGTCACGACGGCGCTCGCGGACCGGCCCGAGCGCGGCAGCGACGAGAACCCGACGCCGCAGATCGTGCCGGTGGCCGAGCCGAGCACGAACACCCACGCGAACGTGGCCCAGCGTCCCGGGTCGGTGGGCAGCGGGACGTCGAACGCGAGCGCCGCGACGGCCAGCAGCAGCGCCGTCTGCGCCACCGAGGTGGCGAGCGTCAGCAGCACCTTGCCGCCCACGTACGCCGCCGCGGGCAGTGGCGTGGCGCGCAGGCGGCGCAGGGTCCCGTCGTCGCGCTCCATCGCGATGGACACGGCCAGCGACTGGAAGCTGGTGAGCACGATGCCGGTCGCGACCATGCCGGGCAGGAAGTACTGCGCGAAGCCGATCTGAGCGACGTCGGTGCCCTGGTCCTCGGCGCCGAACACGCTGGAGAAGATCGCGAGCATGACGATCGGGTAGGCGAAGACGAAGATCACCGCGTCGCGCTCGCGCCAGAACTGGCGGAGCTCGAGGCCCGCGCGCACGAGCGCGAGCGGGGCGAGGCCGGGCAGCCGTCCCCGGCCGGTCGTCGCCGCCGTCGCGGTGGTCGAGCCCGTCGCGACCCGGTCCGTGGTGCTCATCGGTCGTCCTCCGTCGTCAGCAGCCCCAGGTACACGTCCTCGAGGCTGGGTCGGGTGATGCACAGGTCGGCGACCTCGCCGTCGGCGCCGGCGACGCTCGCCATGAGGTGCGCGGCGAGCGCCGTCGGGGCGTCCGTGCGCTCCGCGTGCCGGACGCCGTCGGCGGTCCAGGTCACCAGGGGCGTGCGTGCGTCGGGGCCCCCGAGCGTCTCGGGCGTGCCCTCGGCGACGACGCGGCCGTCGCGGACGACGGCGACGCGGTCGGCCAGGTGCGCGGCCTCGGCGAGGTCGTGCGTGGTGAGCAGGATGGTCGTGCCGGCGTCCCGCAGGCGCAGGACGAGGTCCCAGAACGTGCGCCGGGCCTGCGGGTCGAAGCCGGTCGTCGGCTCGTCGAGGAAGAGCAGCTCGGGGTGGCCGACGACGCCCAGGGCGACGTCGAGCCGCCGCCGCTGGCCGCCCGACAGGGAGCGCACCCGCGCGCCCGCCTTGGCGGTGAGCCCGACGGCGTCGACGACCTCGTCGGGGTCGCGGGGCGCGGGGTAGTAGCGCGCCGTCGAGCGCACGGACTCGGCGACGGACAGCTCCGCCTGGTCGTGGGCGTCCTGCGCGACGACGCCGAGCCGGGCCCGCCAGGCCCGCCCGCCGCGGGCGGGGTCCTCGCCGAGCACGCGCACCTCGCCGGCGTCGCGGTCGCGGAAGCCCTCGAGGATCTCGATCGTCGTGGTCTTGCCGGCGCCGTTGGGGCCGAGGACGGCGACGATCTCGCCGGTCGCGAGGTCGAGGTCGAGCCCGTCGACGGCCTGCTTGGCGCCGTAGCGCTTCCGCAGCCCGCGGACGCGGACGGCGGCACCGGGCGAGCCGGCGGCGGACGGGGGACGGCCGGCGTGCCCGCGCGGGGCCGGCGGCGGGGGAGCCGGGGAGGGGGTCGTGGTCGAGGTCATGCATCGAGCCTCGCGACCCGGGCGGGGCCCGCGGGAGCCTCGGACGACGGGACCGCAGGTCCACCGATCGGTGGACGGCGGGGCGCGCGAGGAAGCGTTCCGGCGGTGGTTCGACCCACGCCCCCGCGTCGCGTACAGTTGTCCCTCGGTGGTTGATGCCCGCCATGATCGAACGCGCCCTTCCGGGGCGTCTCGAGCGTGGCGCCACGGGCGTCGAGCACGAAGGGTAGTGGCGCAATTGGTAGCGCAGCGGTCTCCAAAACCGCAGGTTGCAGGTTCGAGTCCTGTCTACCCTGCCAGCGTGATCCCCCGCGGGGCCGCGCGCAGCGGGGCCATCCGCATGACCCCGGAACGCCAGGAGTCAGTGCCGTGGGTGCGTCGCCGGCAGGTGGCGCGGCCGCGGTGGGAACGCGAAACGGGGTAGAGCGAGTGAGCGAGTCACCGGCTGAGGCCGTGGGGACGCCCGGCGGGGGCAGGTCGGCCACCGGCAAGCGCCCGAACCTGTTCGCGCGCATCGCGCTCTTCGTGCGCCAGGTCGTGGCGGAGCTCCGCAAGGTCGTGACCCCGACCCGCTCGGAGCTGGTCAACTACACGATCGTCGTCCTGGTGTTCGTCGTCGTGGTCATGCTGTTCGTGACGGCGCTCGACTACGTCATCGGACTGGGCGTCCTCGCCCTCTTCGGCGACTGACCTCGGCAGGCCGCCGGACGTCCGCCCCCTGAAGCAAGCAGATTCCAGAAAGCAGGTTCGTTCGTGTCCCAGGATCCGCTGGACCAGACGGAGAACGTCGACCCCACCCAGCCCGACGCCGACGGCGCCGCGGCGGACCTCGACGTGCCCACGGACACCTCCACCGACGCCGAGCCGGAGGCCGCCGTCGAGGACGCTGCTGAGGAGACCGGGGCCGAGGCCGTCGCGGCGGACGCCGACGAGGCCGTCGCGGAGGACACCGACGAGGAGCGCCCGGCGGACGCCGACGGCGACGTCGTCGAGGACCCGGCCGAGGAGTTCCGCCGCACCCTGCGCTCGCAGCTCGGCGACTGGTACGTCATCCACTCGTACGCCGGGTACGAGAACCGTGTGAAGGCCAACCTGGAGAACCGCATCCAGAGCCTGAACATGGAGGACTACATCTTCCAGATCGAGGTCCCCATGGAGGAGGTGACCGAGATCAAGAACGCGCAGAAGAAGACCGTCCGCCGCGTCCGCATCCCCGGTTACGTCCTCGTGCGCATGGACCTCACGGACGAGTCGTGGGGCGCCGTGCGCCACACGCCGGGCGTCACCGGCTTCGTCGGCCACACGCACCAGCCCGTGCCGCTGACGCTCGACGAGGTCTACTCGATGCTGGCGCCGGTGTTCGTCGAGGCCGCCCCCGAGGCCGGCAAGGCCGCCGCGGCGTCGTCCGGCGCGACGGCGAAGGCCCCGGTCGAGGTCGACTTCGAGGTCGGCGAGTCGGTCACCGTCACCGACGGGCCGTTCGACACGCTGCCCGCCACGATCTCCGAGATCAACGCCGAGGCCCAGAAGCTCCAGGTCCTCGTCTCCATCTTCGGCCGGGAGACCCCGGTCGAGCTGTCGTTCAACCAGGTCGCCAAGATCTGACGGACGCAGTCCTGCAACCGGGTCATCGCCCACGGCGTCGGCCCACAACTCAGAAAGTCAGGGAAGAGTCATGCCTCCCAAGAAGAAGGTCTCCGGCCTCATCAAGCTCCAGATCAACGCCGGTGCGGCCACGCCCGCCCCGCCGATCGGCCCCGCGCTCGGTCAGCACGGCGTGAACATCATGGAGTTCTGCAAGGCCTACAACGCGGCCACGGAGTCGCAGCGCGGCAACGTCGTCCCCGTCGAGATCACCGTGTACGAGGACCGCTCGTTCACGTTCATCACGAAGACGCCGCCGGCCGCCGAGCTCATCAAGAAGGCCGCCGGCGTGGCCAAGGGCTCCGCGACCCCGCACACCGTCAAGGTCGCGCAGCTCACCCAGGACCAGGTCCGCGAGATCGCGCAGACGAAGCTCCAGGACCTCAACGCGAACGACATCGACGCCGCGATGAAGATCGTCGCCGGCACCGCTCGTTCGATGGGCATCACCGTCGCGGAGTGATCCGCGGCCGAGCCGCCCGGGCCTGACCTGATCACGGTCCGGGCGGCTCGCACCAAGCCCCGGCGATCGACGCCGGGCACGTGGCAGGGTCCGCGCGGACCCGCTCACCACGACTGCAGAAGGAGAAGCAGATGGCAACGCGCAGCAAGGCGTACCGCGCCGCGGCGGAGAAGATCGACCGCGAGAACCTGTACGCCCCCCTCGAGGCGGTCCGCCTCGCCAAGGAGACCGCGACGGTCAAGTACGACGCGACCGTCGAGGTCGTGTTCCGCCTGGGCGTCGACCCCCGCAAGGCCGACCAGATGGTCCGCGGCACGGTCAACCTGCCCCACGGCACCGGCAAGACGGCCCGCGTGATCGTCTTCGCGAACGCGGCCAAGGCCGAGGAGGCCGTGGCGGCCGGCGCCGACGAGGTCGGCGGCGACGACCTGATCGCCAAGGTCGCGGCCGGGTACACCGACTTCGACGCCGCCGTGGCGACGCCGGACCTCATGGGCAAGGTCGGTCGTCTGGGCAAGGTGCTGGGCCCCCGTGGTCTCATGCCGAACCCGAAGACCGGCACCGTGACGATGGACGTGACCAAGGCCGTGTCCGACATCAAGGGCGGCAAGATCGAGTTCCGTGTCGACAAGCACGCGAACCTGCACTTCATCATCGGCAAGGCGTCCTTCGACGAGAAGGCGCTGGTGGAGAACTACGCCGCCGCGCTCGACGAGGTCCTGCGTCTCAAGCCGACGTCGTCCAAGGGCCGGTACATCACCAAGGCCACGATGACGACGACGATGGGCCCGGGCATCCCGCTCGACCAGTCGCGCACCTCGAAGCTGCTCGACGAGGCGTGACCCTGGCGTGATCCCGGAAGGGACCCGCTGAACCACGACGACGGCCCGGCACCCGCGAGGGTGCCGGGCCGTCGTCGTACCGCGAAGTCGACCCGTGCCGCGTGTATCACGCGGCACGTGTCGCCCTCTTTCCGTGCGATGACGAGTACGTCGCACCGCACGCGCGTGGCGGGAGGAGGACCCTGCATGTCCAGGCAACCTCATCCTGCCGCGTCGTCGGCGCGCGCCGTAGGCTCGGAGGTTCCGGGGCGCGGCCCCGACTTCTCGACGAGCCCTCCCGAGGTGCGAACTGCCATGACACGAGCCGCTGAGGAACCACTCGGTGGGACGCCCGACGCCGACGAGAGCCTGGGCGACCGGGCCGCGCGGGCGGTCCTGGAGTTCCGGGAGGGCCGCACCGACGCCCTGACGGACCTGGTCCGGGAGGCGACGCCGCTGCTGTGGCACACGGTGCGGGCCCAGGGCGTCGACCGGGACGTGGCCGACGACGTGGTGCAGTCCACGTGGGCGGCGCTCGTGCGGCACGCGGACACGATCGCCGAGCCGAAGGCCGTGCTGAAGTGGCTCCTGGTGACGGCCCGCCGGGCCGCCTGGGAGACGGTGCGCAAGGGTCGTGCGGACCTGCGCCGGCGCACCGAGCTACCGGACGACGTGACGGAGGGGGCCGCGGCCCTGCCGGACGCCGGCCCGGGCCCGGAGGCCGAGGTGCTGACCGACGAGCGCGACCGGATCCTCTGGTCGTCGCTGCGCCGGCTCCCGGCACGCTGCCAGGAGCTGCTGCGACTCGTCTCGCTCGCCGACCGCCCGGACTACAAGGCGATCTCGGCGTCGATCGGCATGCCGGTGGGAAGCATCGGTGCCACACGGGGACGGTGCCTGGCCAAGCTGCGCGCCGTCCTCACCGAACAGGGGGAGGCCTCGTGGACATGAGCCCGAAGCACGAGAACGCGTGGGGTGCGCCCGCGCCCGGCGAGGACGAGCCCCTGGACGCGCACGACGTCGCCGTCCTGGGCCGGGTAGGCCGCGCCGTCGAGGCGGTCGACCCCGTGCCCGAGGGACTCGTCGAGCGCTCGCTCTTCGCGATGACGCTCGCGCGCCTCGAGGCCGAGGTGATGGAGCTGCAGCAGATCGAGGCCCCCGCCGGGTCCGTGCGCGGCGACGCCCCGCCGCTCGAGGCGCGCACCATCACGTTCACGCACGAGCGCCTTACGGTGATGATCGCGCTGTCCACCGACGACGACGGCACGCACGTGCGCCTCGACGGCTGGGTCGCCCCCGCCGCCACGCTCACCGTGGAGCTGCGCCAGCCCGGCGGCGAGCGCACCACCACCGCCGACGACGACGGCCGCTTCGCCTTCACCGCCGTCGACCGTGGCCCCACCAGCCTGCTCGTGCACCTGCCCGACGGCGGCGACGTCACCGTCGCCACGCCGGTCATCGAGCTCTGAAGCGCCGGGCGCGACCCGCGCCCACCCTGATCGTGCGCCGATCCGGCGCGCCCGTGACGAGGAGGACACGTGACCGAGAGCCCCGTAGGACCGACGCCGAGCCCGGGCCTTCCGGCGGTTCGGTATCTGGACCCGTCGACTGCTCGGCGTCGGCCCGACCAGCGTGGCGTCCGGCCGACCTGGTACGTCGCCGATCGTGTCCTGGCGCACGGCGAGCTTCCGGCCGCGGTCCGGGCGCGACTGCGTGCGCCGGAAGGCGCGGTGAGCAGGCCGAGCATGCTCACCGTCGGGATGCCGGACGACGAGTCAGAGGCGACGCAGGTCGAGGTGGAGGCTCGGCGTCAAGGGTGCCGCCTGGGCGTCGAAGTTCGGTATCGGGATGAGAACGGCACTGCCGAGCAGACGCTTGGGGAGAGCATCGACGACAGCGCAGGGTTCGTCCTGCGCCTGATGGCCGAACGCGCCGACATCTATCCCGACGCCTGGGAAGTCCTGGAGGCGGATTCGCGCGACGAGTCGACGACCTGGCGGCTCAGCCTCGACCACGTCATGACGACCGTGCCGTTTACGTCGCAGCCGTTTACGTCGCAGCCGTTTACGTCGCAGCCGTTTACGTCGCAGCCGTTTACGTCGCAGCCGTTTACGTCGCAGCCGTTTACGTCGCAGCCGTTTACGTCGCAGCCGTTCACCTCGCAGCCGTTCACCTCGCAGCCGTTCACCTCGCAGCTCGCGCTCTCCGAGTACGCAGTGCCCGGCAGAGGTGGACGGGCACCTGTGCAATGGCTGGCGTCGAGGCCGCATCGCGAGTCGTCGGACGGTGGACCGACGCTGCCGGGCGGCGTGGCCCGGCCTGTCGTTGCGATCGTCGATTCCGGCATCGGCTCGCACGAGTGGTTCGGCACCTACGCGCTGGATCCGGCCGAGACCGATGGCGCGGGAGTGGTGCTCCGGGACGCCTCGCTGCCTGACGGGCCGATCGGGACGTTCCCGGTTCCGGAGTTTCCCGAGGAGGACGCCGAGATCGGCGGCATCAGCACCTCCCGGCTGACCGGGCCGCTCGACCCGATCGCAGGACATGGCACATTCATCGCCGGCGTCGTGCACCAGAAATGCCCTGACGCGCTCCTTCTGCCCGTGCGAGTCGTCGGCGGACCCGGCGTTGCGATCGAGTCGGAGGTGATCGAGTCGCTCCGTCGTCTGTACCGGTATCACCAGCTCGGGCTGGCCGGCGAGGAGGGCTTCCACCCCGTCGACGTCGTCGTCCTCTCGATGGGGTATTACCACGAGGACCCCGATGACCTGCAGTGGGACCACCCGTTGTCAGCGGTGCTCGCGCAGCTGCGTGAGGCCGGAGTCGCCGTGGTGGCAGCCGCCGGCAACGACGGCGAGACCCGCCCGATGTATCCGGCCGCGTTCGCACCCGAGGTCGATCGTCGAGGCGCAGTGCCCCGCATCGTCTGCCGCCACGACGTCTCGTCCGAGCGGCCGCCGATCCTCACGGTCGGTGCGCTCAACCCTGACGGGACGACGGCACTGTTCAGCAATGACGGCCCGTGGGTCACGTGCCTCCGGCCTGGCGCAGCTCTGGTCAGCTCGATCCCGACGACCCTCGACGGTCCGATCACCCCGTCCGTGCGCCTCAAGGAGAAGCACACCGACGGGTACCGCACGACGGTCGACCCCGAGGGTTTCCAAGGTGGCTATGCCACGTGGAGCGGGACGTCGTTCGCGGCACCGGTCCTGGCAGGGGAGATTGCTTCGGCCCTCATCGACGTGCGCCGTGCGCGTGCCGCACAGGAACCGGCTAGCCTCGGCGACAAGCGGCGAGACGATGCCGCCGCACACGTCTCCGAGCGGGTGAGGGACGTGTGGCGTGCCATCACGTCGGCGACGAACGGGCTGACGTTGGAGGAGTCCGATCACCCGAGCTGACATCGACGAGGTGACGGTTGGACGACGACCTGGCACCTCTTGCCGCCGCCGTCGACGAAGCGCGCCGGCTAGCCCGTGACACTCGGAACTTCGACCATGCGCGTCGGCGGTACCAGTCGGCCCTGGAGGAGCTGGCTGCTGTCGAGGCCCGCTTGGGTTCAGGTCCGGTGGCGACGCTCCAGGCACGTGCCATCGTCGGGATGGCCTCGTGCGACGTCGAGCTCGGTGCGGACGCTTCCGCGGTTCTGCCCCAGCTCGACGTCGCGGAGTCATCGGCGCGGACAGCCGGCGACCCGAACGCTGTCGCCGTCGTCCGGGGCTTCCGTGGACTGATCCTCCTGCGGGCGGGCGACGTCACCCGTGCACGTTCGGAGCTCGACGCCGCGCTCGGCGGGCTGGACGACGAGGTGGAGAAGGTCCCTGTACTCCTCAACCGGGGATCCCTGCGGCTCGAGACCGGTGAGGTCGATGGCGCGGTGCGCGACTTCGAACAATGCCGCGACCTCGCGCACGCCGAGGCGGTCGCCGCGTTCCGGCCAATGGCTGAGCACAACCTCGGCTACGCCTTGTACCTGCGGGGCGACCTTCCCGCGGCTCTGCGGACGATGGAGTCTGCCGCGCGGTCGGCGCCCGAGGAGCACGCGGGAGTCAGCCTCATGGACCGGGCAACCATCTTGTACGAGGCCGGTCTGGTCTCTGACGCGACCCGTGCGATCGAGCAGGCCGAGGCCATTCTCGTTGCACAAGGGTCGGAGGCCGACCTCGCACGTGCGCGATGGGCACTGTCACGCTGCCTCGTCCTCCTGGAGCGTTTCGAGGAGGCTGCGCGCGTCGCGAGCTCCGCGCGTGTGGCTTTCGAGCGGCAGGCCAACGACGCGTGGGCCGCGCGAGCGGAGCTGGTCGAACTGGAGGCACTGCTCGCCGAGGCCGAGGTGACAGGCCACAGCGGGCGTGCTGCGGTGCAGGAACGTGCGCACGACGTCGCGGAACGTTGGGCCCAGCCGCCGGTCACCGTGCCCGCACGACTGCTGGAAGCCGAGGCCGCGATCCGTGACGGAGCGCACCAGCTTGCCCGCGTGGCACTGCTGGAGGCTCAGGATGGCACCCGTCGCCAACCCTTGTCGGTGCGCATCCAGTTCGAGGCGGCCGTGGCGCAGCTGGCCTTCGTCGAGGGGGATCGTCGTCGAGGCCTGGCTGCTGTTCGTCGCGGCCTGGACCTCCTGAGCAGTCACCGCGCGCAGCTCGGGTCCCTCGATGTCGTGACCGCCGCGGCGCTGCACGGCGTACGACTCGCCGTGGTGGACGTCAAGGCGGCCCTCGACACCGGTAGGGCCGGATCGTTCTTCGATGCGGTGGAGCGAGGCCGGGCGACGTTCGCGGGTGTCGGACGAGTGACGCCGCCTGCGGACGCCGAGACTGCGGCGCTCATCACGGGCGCACGGCGCGAGGTCGAGGCAGCGCAGGCGGAGGACACCCCGAGGGCGCGGGAGGGCCACCTTCAGGCCGCGCGCGAGCTGCAGGACGCCGCGCGGCGTCGGTCGTGGCAGGTGAGCGGAGGGCACGTCGACGCGCCTCGGCCAGCGACCGCCCGGGGTGTCCGCACGGCGTTGGGACGGACCGTCGGTGGGCGCCCGGTCACAGTCGTGAGTTTCGCGGTCGTGCAGGGGAGTCTCTTTGCGACGCGCCTCGACGCAGGGCGTCAACAGCTGATCCCCCTGGGGGAGTGGGGCGAGGTGGCAGAGAAGATTCACCGGGTACGCGCCGACCTGGCAGTGCTTGCGAACCTCATGATCCCCGAGGAGCTCCGCGCGGGGGCACGGTCTTCGGTGTCCCGCGCGCTCAAGTGGCTCGACGACCGGCTGCTCGCCCCGCTGTGTGTCCGTGGGGACCTTCATGTCGTGGGCAGGCACCTGATGCTCGCGGTGCCGTGGACCGCACTTCCGTCCCGTCATCGTGCCCGCACCTGGGTGAACTCCTGGGTGGACCTGCGCCCGGCCGAGCCCCGACGGTCGCAGCGTGCGCTGGTAGTGATTGGTCCTGATCTGGCCAGCTCTTCCACGGAAGCGGGCCTCGTCGCAGGGGCGTGGCGAGACGCCTCGGTGCTGGAAGGCAGCCGAGCGACGTGCGCCGCGACTTTCGAGGCGCTGCGCGGTGCCGACGTCGTCCACTTGGCAGCGCACGGCACCCACGAGCCGGACAATCCCCTCTTCTCCTCGTTGCGGTTGGCCGACGGTCCGCTGTTCGCCTACGAGCTGGACGGCACCGACCTCTCAGGGGCAACGGTCGTGTTGTCGGCGTGCGAGGTAGGCAGGTCGACACCACGGATCGGCGGCGAGCCGTTGGGGCTGACGAGCGTGTTGTTGCGGCTGGGTGCGAACGCGGTCGTCGCGAGCGTGGGCCCGCTCCGCGACGAGGTCGCCGCACGCGTGATGCCCGGCCTGCACGAAGGTCTCCGTGCCGGGATGCGCCCAGGGGAGGCGCTCGCCCGTGCGGTCGCGGACGAGCCCGAGCCAGTGCCGCTGGTGTGCTTTGGCCCGCTCGTCTTGTGATGTGGACGACACCTTGCGCCCACCCCCCGCCCCGGGTGTGCTGTCGGAGCCGAGAACGGCAGCCCGCCGCATGGCGGGACAAACGACGGAAGGACGTTCGATGAAGACACGCGCCACCCGCGTCATCGCTGGTCTGCTGCTCGCCGCCACCGCCGTGGTGGGCGCCGCCGCCACGGCGTCGGCGGAGCCCCCGGGCCCGCAGCACCCGTTCACCACCCACTGACGACGCCACGCCGCCGTCAGAACGCGGGCGGTGGTCGGGCACGAGCGCGCCGACCACTGCCCGTCGTCGTGTAGAGTTCTCGGGTAACCCAAGACCGCCGGTCGTCCGACGCTGCCCGGGCTCGCCCAGGAAGCCGAAGACCGAAGTCCCGTGAGAGTGCGGGGGCCTGCGTAGGTGACACGACGACGATCACACAGTTCGCTGTGAGCTCCGAGCCCCGTGCGCACCTGCGCTGGGGCTCTTTTCTTTCGCAGGGACCGGTGGCACCACCACCGGAAGGATTGCCATGGCGAGGCCGGACAAGGCAGCCGCTGTCGCGGAGGTCGCGGACAAGTTCCGTGACGCGAACGCGGCCGTGCTGACCGAGTACCGCGGGCTCACCGTCGCGCAGCTCAAGGAGCTGCGTCGGTCGCTCAGCGGCAACGCAACCTACGCCGTGGTGAAGAACACGCTGACGTCCATCGCGGCCAAGGAGGCCGGGATCGACGCGTTCGAGGCCGACCTCAAGGGTCCGTCCGCGATCGCGTTCGTGACCGGCGACCCGGTCGAGGCCGCCAAGGGTCTGCGTGACTTCGCCAAGGCGAACCCTGCACTGGTCATCAAGGGCGGTGTCCTCGACGGGAAGCCGCTGACCGCTGCAGAGGTCACCAAGCTCGCGGACCTCGAGTCCCGCGAGGTCCTGCTGGCCAAGACGGCCGGCGCGATGAAGGCCAAGCTCTTCCAGGCTGCCTACGCCTTCAGCGCGAAGCCGGCCCAGGCCGCTCGCGTCATCGATGCCCTGCGTCAGAAGCAGGAATCGGAGGCCGCTGCCGCCTGACGGCGGTGCGGCAAGCACAACCCCCTCCCTTGCTTCTGCGGGGCCCCTGGCCCCAGGACGCACCAACCGAAAGGAACGCCATCATGGCGAAGCTCAGCACCGACGAGCTCCTGGCCGCCTTCGAGGAGCTCACGCTCATCGAGCTCAACGAGTTCGTGAAGGCCTTCGAGGACAAGTTCGAGGTCACCGCCGCCGCTCCCGCCGCCGTCGCGGTTGCCGCCCCCGCCGCCGGCGGTGCCGGTGGCGCCGAGGCCGCCGAGGAGAAGGACGAGTTCGACGTCATCCTCGAGGCCGCCGGCGACAAGAAGATCCAGGTCATCAAGGAGGTGCGCGCGCTCACGTCCCTCGGCCTGAAGGAGGCCAAGGACCTCGTGGACGGCGCCCCGAAGCCGGTCCTGGAGGCCGCGAACAAGGAGACGGCCGAGAAGGCCAAGGCTGCCCTCGAGGGCGCCGGCGCCACCGTCACCCTCAAGTGATCGCCGCGGCCTAGCCGCGCATCGCTTCAGCGAGGCCCGCATCCCTTCGGGGGTGCGGGCCTCGCTGCGTCGGCAGGGCGGTGGGGGAGAGGCCAGGTTGTGGAGGTGTGGTGTCGTGACCGACGTCGCGCGACAGGGCCTGGCCGGGTCCGCCTAGCACGGGTTAGGCTGGTTCGACAACCGTTTCTTGGGCGGCATATGGCGGCCACCGAGACAACGTCCTCAAGACCCAGAACCGAGGGCGTCCGCTCGTGTGCCCGCGCGAGTTGGACAAACGACGAAGTTCTGGCTACGCTAGCGCTTTGCGCTCGCTTGTGCCCCGACGCCTCCCCGCCGACGAAGTCCCGCCCCCCTGATCACGTCTTCGTGACCCCTGGGCCGGTTCCTCCCGCCGCGGTCCGGCGCCTGCAGCCTCGCTGAGCGTACAGCGTGCCATCGAACTGCAGGGAAGGACCCCTCTTGGCTGCCTCGCGCACCCCTTCTGTTCCGTCCGCCGACGCCATCGCGAACCGCACCGCTTCCCGCCGCGTCTCCTTCGCCAAGATCTACGAGCCGCTCGAGGTCCCCGACCTCCTCGGGCTGCAGACCGAGAGCTTCGACTGGCTCCTCGGCAGCCCCGCCTGGCAGGCCCGGGTCGAGGCCGCCACCTCGGCCGGTCGCAACGACGTCCCCGCGACGTCGGGCCTCGAGGAGATCTTCGAGGAGATCTCGCCGATCGAGGACTTCGGCCAGTCGATGTCCCTCTCCTTCTCGAACCACCGGTTCGAGCCGCCGAAGTACACGGCGGACGAGTGCAAGGAGAAGGACTTCACCTTCGCCGCGCCGCTGTTCGTGACGGCCGAGTTCGTGAACTACACGACCGGTGAGATCAAGAGCCAGACGGTGTTCATGGGCGACTTCCCGCTCATGACCGAGCGTGGCACGTTCATCATCAACGGCACCGAGCGCGTCGTCGTCTCGCAGCTGGTCCGTTCCCCGGGCGTCTACTTCGAGCGCCAGCCCGACAAGACGAGCGACAAGGACGTCTTCTCGGCGAAGGTCATCCCGTCGCGCGGCGCCTGGCTCGAGTTCGAGATCGACAAGCGCGACGCCGTCGGTGTGCGCGTCGACCGCAAGCGCAAGCAGCCCGTCACCGTCCTGCTGAAGGCCCTCGGCCTCACCGAGGCGGAGATCCGCGAGGAGTTCGCGGACTTCCCGTCGGTGCTGGACACCCTCGAGAAGGATCACGTCCACACCCAGGACGAGGCCCTCGTCGACCTGTACCGCAAGATCCGCCCGGGCGAGCCGCCCACGGTCGAGGCTGGTCGCGCGCTGCTGGAGAACTTCTACTTCAACCCGAAGCGCTACGACCTGGCGAAGGTCGGCCGTTACAAGATCAGCAAGAAGCTCGGTGTCGACGCCCCGCTCGCGGACTCCACGTTGTCCGTGACCGACGTCGTCGCGACGATCAAGTACCTGGCCGCGCTGCACGCCGACGCTGCGACGATCCCCGGCACGCGCGACGGCCAGCCGATCGAGGTCCGCGTCGAGACGGACGACATCGACCACTTCGGCAACCGCCGCATCCGCGCCGTCGGCGAGCTCATCCAGAACCAGGTGCGCACGGGCCTGTCCCGCATGGAGCGCGTGGTCCGCGAGCGCATGACGACGCAGGACGTCGAGGCGATCACGCCGCAGACGCTGATCAACATCCGCCCCGTGGTGGCGTCGATCCGCGAGTTCTTCGGCACCTCGCAGCTGTCGCAGTTCATGGACCAGAACAACCCGCTGGCGGGCCTGACGCACAAGCGTCGCCTCAACGCCCTCGGCCCGGGTGGTCTGTCCCGCGACCGCGCCGGCATGGAGGTCCGTGACGTCCACCCGTCGCACTACGGCCGCATGTGCCCGATCGAGACCCCTGAGGGCCCGAACATCGGCCTCATCGGCTCGCTCGCGTCGTTTGGTCGCATCAACCCGTTCGGCTTCATCGAGACGCCGTACCGCAAGGTCACCGACGGCAAGGTCACGGACGAGATCGTCTACCTGACGGCCGACGACGAGGACCGCCACATCATCGCCCAGGCGAACACCGAGCTGGCCGAGGACGGCACGTTCCTCAACGAGCGCGTCCTGGTGCGTACCAAGGGCGGCGAGACCGACGACCTGCCGCCGGCCGAGATCGACTACATGGACGTCTCCCCGCGCCAGATGGTGTCGGTCGCGACGGCGCTCATCCCGTTCCTCGAGCACGACGACGCGAACCGCGCGCTCATGGGCGCGAACATGCAGCGCCAGGCCGTGCCGCTGGTGCGCTCCGAGGCGCCGCTGGTCGGCACCGGCATGGAGCGTCGCGCTGCGGTCGACGCCGGCGACGTCATCGTGGCGACCAAGCCCGGCGTGGTCACCGAGGTGTCCGCGGACCTGGTCCTCGTCGCGAACGACGACGGCACCACCGGCTCGTACCGCGCGGCGAAGTTCCGCCGCTCGAACCAGGGCACCAGCTACAACCAGCGCGTGCTCGTGGACGAGGGCCAGCGGGTCGAGGTCGGCTCCGTGCTGGCCGACGGCCCGGCGACCGACGAGGGCGACCTCGCGCTCGGCCGCAACCTGCTCGTGGCGTTCATGTCGTGGGAGGGCCACAACTACGAGGACGCGATCATCCTGTCGCAGCGCCTCGTGGAGGACGACGTCCTGTCCTCGATCCACATCGAGGAGCACGAGGTCGACGCCCGCGACACCAAGCTCGGGCCCGAGGAGATCACGCGGGACATCCCGAACGTCTCCGAGGACGTCCTGGCGGACCTCGACGAGCGCGGCGTCATCCGTATCGGCGCCGAGGTCGGCGCGGGCGACGTGCTGGTCGGCAAGGTCACCCCGAAGGGCGAGACCGAGCTGACCCCGGAGGAGCGCCTGCTGCGCGCCATCTTCGGCGAGAAGGCCCGCGAGGTGCGCGACACGTCCCTCAAGGTGCCCCACGGCGAGCAGGGCACCGTCATCGGCGTCCGCGAGTTCAACCGCGAGGACGGCGACGAGCTGCCCGCCGGCGTGAACCAGCTGGTCCGCGTCTACATCGCGCAGCGCCGCAAGATCACCGTCGGCGACAAGCTCGCCGGCCGGCACGGCAACAAGGGCGTCATCTCGAAGATCCTGCCGCAGGAGGACATGCCGTTCCTCCCCGACGGGACCCCGGTCGACGTCATCCTCAACCCGCTGGGCGTGCCCGGCCGCATGAACGTGGGCCAGGTCCTCGAGACGCACCTGGGCTGGGTCGCGAGCCGCGGCTGGGACATCGAGCTGGCCGAGGGCGAGGACCTCTCCTGGAAGGAGACCCTGCCCGAGGTCGCGTCGAAGTCGGAGCCGGGGACGCCGGTGGCGACGCCGGTGTTCGACGGCCTCGAGGAGTCCGGCCTGCGCGGCCTGCTCTCCACGACGCTGCCGAACCGCGACGGCGACCGCATGGTCGCGACCGACGGCAAGGCCCGGCTCTTCGACGGCCGCTCCGGCGAGCCGTTCCCGGACCCGGTGTCGGTGGGCTACATGTACATCCTCAAGCTCCACCACCTGGTCGACGACAAGATCCACGCGCGCTCGACCGGCCCGTACTCGATGATCACGCAGCAGCCGCTGGGTGGTAAGGCGCAGTTCGGCGGCCAGCGCTTCGGCGAGATGGAGGTGTGGGCCCTCGAGGCGTACGGCGCGGCCTACACGCTGCAGGAGCTGCTCACCATCAAGTCCGACGACGTCCCCGGCCGCGTCAAGGTCTACGAGGCGATCGTCAAGGGCGAGAACATCCCGGACTCGGGTATCCCGGAGTCCTTCAAGGTGCTCCTCAAGGAGATGCAGTCGCTGTGCCTGAACGTCGAGGTGCTCTCGAGCGACGGGACCTCCATCGAGATGAAGGAGTCCGACGACGAGGTGTACCGCGCCGCGGAGGAGCTGGGCATCGATCTGTCCCGACGCCCCAACTCGGCCGCCACGGTCGACGAGATCTGATCCAGCGACCAGCTGAACTCCACGGACATTCGAAAGCTTTGAGGAAGTAGGACATCTTGCTCGACGTCAACGTCTTCGACGAGCTGCGTATCGGCCTGGCCACGGCCGACGACATCCGTGCCTGGTCGCACGGAGAGGTCAAGAAGCCCGAGACCATCAACTACCGCACCCTGAAGCCGGAGAAGGACGGGCTCTTCTGCGAGAAGATCTTCGGCCCCACCCGGGACTGGGAGTGCTACTGCGGCAAGTACAAGCGCGTGCGCTTCAAGGGCATCATCTGCGAGCGCTGCGGCGTCGAGGTGACGCGCTCGAAGGTGCGCCGTGAGCGCATGGGCCACATCGAGCTCGCCGCTCCCGTCACGCACATCTGGTTCTTCAAGGGTGTGCCGTCGCGCCTCGGCTACCTGCTGGACCTGGCCCCGAAGGACCTGGAGAAGGTCATCTACTTCGCGGCCTACATGGTCACGTGGGTCGACGACGAGGCCCGTCACGAGGACCTCCCGAACCTCCAGAACGAGATCGACCTGGAGAAGAAGGAGATCTCGGACCGCCGCGACAACGACATCAACACCCGCGCCGCCAAGCTCGAGGCCGACCTGGCCGAGCTGGAGGCCGAGGGCGCCAAGGCCGACGCGCGCCGCAAGGTGCGCGACTCCGCCGAGCGCGAGATGGCGCAGCTGCGCAAGCGTGCCGACGCCGAGCTGGACCGCCTCGAGCAGGTCTGGGACCGGTTCAAGAACCTCAAGGTCGCGGACCTCGAGGGCGACGAGATGCTGTACCGCCAGCTCGTCGACCGGTACGGCACGTACTTCGAGGGCTCGATGGGCGCCGCGGCGATCCAGAAGCGCCTCGAGAGCTTCGACCTGGAGGCCGAGGCCGAGTCGCTGCGCGAGACCATCCGCACGGGCAAGGGGCAGCGCAAGACCCGCGCGCTCAAGCGCCTCAAGGTCGTCAACGCGTTCCTCACGACGACCAACTCGCCCACGGCGATGGTGCTGGACGCCGTCCCGGTCATCCCGCCGGACCTGCGCCCGATGGTGCAGCTCGACGGTGGCCGGTTCGCGACGTCGGACCTCAACGACCTGTACCGCCGCGTGATCAACCGCAACAACCGGCTCAAGCGCCTGCTCGACCTGGGCGCGCCGGAGATCATCGTCAACAACGAGAAGCGGATGCTCCAGGAGGCCGTGGACTCGCTGTTCGACAACGGTCGCCGCGGCCGTCCGGTCACGGGCCCGGGCAACCGCCCGCTGAAGTCGATCTCCGACATGCTCAAGGGCAAGCAGGGGCGGTTCCGCCAGAACCTGCTCGGCAAGCGCGTCGACTACTCGGGCCGTTCGGTCATCGTGGTCGGCCCGCAGCTCAAGCTGCACCAGTGCGGCCTGCCCAAGCAGATGGCGCTCGAGCTGTTCAAGCCGTTCGTCATGAAGCGGCTGGTCGAGCTCAACCACGCGCAGAACATCAAGAGCGCCAAGCGCATGGTGGAGCGCACCCGCGCCGAGGTGTGGGACGTGCTGGAGGAGGTCATCCAGGAGCACCCGGTGCTGCTGAACCGTGCCCCCACCCTGCACCGTCTGGGCATCCAGGCCTTCGAGCCGCAGCTCGTCGAGGGCAAGGCCATCCACCTGCACCCGCTCGTGTGCGCCGCGTTCAACGCGGACTTCGACGGCGACCAGATGGCGGTCCACCTGCCCCTGAGCGCCGAGGCGCAGGCCGAGGCCCGCATCCTCATGCTCTCGAGCAACAACATCCTCAAGCCGTCGGACGGCCGTCCGGTGACCATGCCCTCGCAGGACATGATCATCGGTCTGCACCACCTCACCTCGGACCGCCCCGGCGCGACGGGGGAGGGGCGCGTGTTCTCCTCGCAGGCCGAGGCGATCATGGCCCTCGACCGCGGCGAGCTGGACCTCAACGCCACGATCAAGCTGCGGATGTCGGACCTCGTGCCGCCGACCAGCGGCTTCGAGGCCCCCGAGGGCTGGGAGCCCGGGCAGCAGCTGCTGTTCGAGACCACCCTGGGCCGCACGATCTTCAACGAGGCGCTCCCCGTCGACTACCCGTTCCAGAACGGCGTGGTCGGCAAGAAGGAGCTCTCGACGATCGTCAACGACCTGGCGGAGCGCTACCCGAAGGTGGACGTCGCCACGTCGCTCGACGCGCTGAAGGACGCCGGCTACCGGTGGGCCACGCGCTCGGGCGTCACGATCGCGATCTCCGACGTCGCGATGCCGGAGGTCAAGAACGACATCCTGGACGAGCACGAGCAGCGTGCGCTGAAGGTCCAGGACCAGTTCGACAAGGGTCTGATCACCGACGACGAGCGCCGTCAGGAGCTCATCGAGATCTGGACCCAGGCCACCGACAAGATCGCGTCGGTCATGCGGGAGAACCTCGAGAACAACTCGCGGAACACCCTGTACCGCATGGTGTCCTCGGGTGCCCGTGGTAACTGGATGCAGGTCCGCCAGATCGCCGGTATGCGCGGCCTCGTGGCGAACCCGAAGGGCGAGATCATCCCCCGCCCGATCAAGTCCAACTACCGCGAGGGCCTGTCCGTCCTCGAGTACTTCATCGCCTCGCACGGTGCCCGCAAGGGTCTGGCCGACACGGCGCTGCGTACCGCGGACTCCGGCTACCTGACCCGTCGTCTGGTCGACGTGTCGCAGGACGTCATCATCCGCGAGGAGGACTGCGGCACCGAGCGCGGCCTCACGCTGCCCGTCGCCGAGCGCATCGGCGACGTGCTGGTGCCGCACCCGCGCGTCGAGACGAGCATCTACTCGCGCACGTTCGCCACGGACGTCGTGGCGGAGGACGGCACGGTCGTGGCCGAGGCGGGCTCCGACGCGGGCGACGTGATCATCGACAAGGTGATCGCCGCCGGCATCGAGAACGTCAAGGTCCGTTCCGTGCTGACCTGCGAGTCGCGCGTCGGCACCTGCGCCAAGTGCTACGGCCGCTCCCTGGCCACCGGCAAGCTGGTGGACATCGGCGAGGCCGTCGGCATCATCGCGGCGCAGTCCATCGGTGAGCCGGGCACGCAGCTGACGATGCGTACGTTCCACACCGGTGGTGTCGCCTCCGCGGAGGACATCACGCAGGGTCTGCCGCGTGTCACCGAGCTGTTCGAGGCCCGCACCCCCAAGGGTGAGGCCCCGATCGCGGAGTACACCGGCACCGTGGCGATCGAGGACACGGAGCGCACGCGCCACCTGGTCCTCACGCCGGCGGACGGCGGCGAGGAGATCCGCTACCCGGTGACCAAGCGTGCCCGCCTCCTGGTCGCCGACGGCGAGCAGGTCCAGGTCGGCACCCAGCTGGTCCAGGGCGCCGTCGACCCGAAGAAGGTGCTGCGCATCCTCGGCCCGCGTGCCACGCAGAAGCACCTGGTGGACGAGGTCCAGGAGACCTACCGCTCGCAGGGCGTGGACATCCACGACAAGCACATCGAGGTCATCGTGCGGCAGATGCTGCGTCGCGTGACCGTGCTCGACTCGGGTGACTCGCACCTGCTGCCGGGCGAGCTGGCGGAGCGTGTCCGCTTCGAGGACGCGAACCGCCGGGCCGTGGCGGAGGGTGGCCAGCCGGCCTCCGGCCGTCCGGAGCTCATGGGCATCACGAAGGCGTCGCTCGCCACCGACTCGTGGCTCTCGGCCGCCTCCTTCCAGGAGACGACCCGCGTGCTCACCGAGGCGGCGATGAGCGGTCGTCGTGACCCGCTGCTGGGCCTCAAGGAGAACGTCATCCTCGGTAAGCTCATCCCCGCCGGCACGGGCCTGCCCCGCTACCGGAACATCGAGGTCGAGCCGACCGAGCAGGCCAAGGCCGAGCTCTACCCGAGCTTCGGCTACGACGAGATCGACTTCCCGACGCTCGGCATGGGCTCGGGCGAGGCGATCCCGCTGGAGGACCTGGACTTCGGCGACTTCCGATAGTCCGCACCACGAGGTAGTCCGGGAGGGGCGCACGTCACAGCGTGCGTCCCTCCCGTTCCTTTGACCCCGCTTGCTTCCGCGGGTAGCCTTGGAAGCCGTGCCCGTGCCGTCGCGCGCGCATCCCGCTGTCAGTCCAGAGCCTCCGGCTCGGGCAGGCTGCCGGAGGCGTCGCCGACGTCAGCGCACAGGTACCCCGGAAAGATCGCTCGGACCGCCCGTGAGGGCGGGGGAGCTGAGCTGATCCGGGCCATCGAGCCGGTGGTAAGTGGCGTTGCGGTCCGTGAGGGCCGCGGGTGCCGCATGCGATCGGCACGCACAAGCCAGACAGACCACCGTCGGGGGCCGGCCGGCCCCCGTGAGCTCGAGAAGACGACGGAGACGTAGTGCCTACGATCCAGCAGCTCGTCCGCAAGGGCCGGTCCACGAAGGCCGTGGCGTCGAAGACGCCGGCCCTCAAGGACTCGCCCCAGCGGCGCGGCGTGTGCACCCGCGTGTACACCACCACCCCCAAGAAGCCGAACTCCGCGCTCCGCAAGGTCGCGCGCGTCAAGCTGTCCTCGGGTACCGAGGTCACGGCGTACATCCCCGGTGTCGGCCACAACCTGCAGGAGCACTCGATCGTGCTCGTGCGCGGCGGCCGTGTGAAGGACCTCCCCGGTGTCCGCTACAAGATCGTGCGCGGCGCGCTCGACACGCAGGGCGTGAAGAACCGCAAGCAGGCCCGCAGCAAGTACGGCGCGAAGAAGGAGAAGGCCTGATGCCTCGCAAGGGTCCGGCCCCCAAGCGGCCGCTCATCGTCGACCCCGTCTACGGGTCGCCCGTCGTCACGCAGCTGATCAACAAGGTCCTGCTCGACGGCAAGAAGTCCACCGCCGAGGCGATCGTCTACGGCGCCCTCGAGGGCGTCCGTGCCAAGACGGACCAGGACCCGGTCGTCGTGCTCAAGCGCGCGCTGGAGAACGTCCGCCCGGCTCTCGAGGTCCGCTCCCGCCGTGTCGGTGGCGCCACCTACCAGGTGCCCGTCGAGGTCCGCCCCGCGCGGTCCACGACCCTCGCGCTGCGCTGGCTCACCGACTTCTCGCGCGCCCGCCGCGAGAAGACGATGACCGAGCGCCTGATGAACGAGATCCTCGACGCCTCCAACGGCCTCGGTGCCGCGGTGAAGCGCCGCGAGGACATGCACAAGATGGCCGACTCGAACAAGGCGTTCGCGCACTACCGCTGGTGATGCGCTCAGGGCGGCTCCGGGTGACCCCCGGGGCCGTCCGCGGATCCGGAGCCGGCCGGGGGCCGGCCCTCCGGCCCGGCTTCCGACCTTCCACCGACCAAGGGGAAAGACACCGTGGCACTCGACGTGCTGACCGACCTGAAGAAGGTCCGCAACATCGGCATCATGGCCCACATCGATGCCGGCAAGACGACCACCACCGAGCGCATCCTGTACTACACGGGTGTGAACTACAAGATCGGTGAGACGCACGACGGTGCGTCGACGATGGACTGGATGGAGCAGGAGCAGGAGCGCGGCATCACGATCACGTCCGCCGCGACGACCTGCTACTGGAAGAACAACCAGATCAACATCATCGACACCCCCGGTCACGTGGACTTCACCGTCGAGGTCGAGCGCTCGCTGCGCGTGCTCGACGGCGCGGTCGCCGTCTTCGACGGCAAGGAGGGCGTGGAGCCCCAGTCCGAGACCGTGTGGCGCCAGGCCGACAAGTACGACGTCCCGCGCATCTGCTTCGTCAACAAGATGGACAAGCTGGGTGCGGACTTCTACTTCACGGTCGACACGATCGTGAACCGTCTCAAGGCGAAGCCGCTGGTCATCCAGCTGCCGATCGGTGCCGAGAACGACTTCATCGGCGTCGTCGACCTGCTCGAGATGAAGGCGCTCGTCTGGCACGGCGAGACCAAGCTCGGCGAGAGCTACGACGTCGAGGAGATCCCCGCGGACCTCCAGGAGAAGGCGGAGCAGTACCGCAACGAGCTCATCGAGGCCGTCGCGGAGACCGACGAGGCGCTGCTCGAGAAGTACCTCGGCGGCGAGGAGCTCACGATCGACGAGATCAAGGGCGGCATCCGCCACCTCGTGGTCAACTCGGAGGCCTTCCCGGTCCTGTGCGGCTCGGCGTACAAGAACAAGGGCGTGCAGCCCATGCTCGACGCCGTGATCGACTACCTGCCCTCCCCGCTCGACGTGCCCGCCATCGAGGGTCACGACGTCAAGGACGTGGACACGATCATCGAGCGTCACGCCGACGCCTCGGAGCCGTTCTCCGGCCTGGCGTTCAAGGTCGCGACGCACCCGTTCTTCGGCAAGCTCACCTACGTGCGCGTGTACTCCGGCAAGGTCGGGCAGGGCGCCCAGGTGCTCAACACGACCAAGGGCAAGCGCGAGCGCATCGGCAAGCTCTTCCAGATGCACTCCAACAAGGAGAACCCCGTCGAGGAGGCGCAGGCCGGGCACATCTACGCGTTCATCGGCCTGAAGGACGTCACCACCGGTGACACCCTGAGCGACCCGGGCAGCCCGGTCATCCTCGAGGCGATGACGTTCCCCGAGCCGGTCATCGACGTGGCCATCGAGCCGAAGACGAAGGCCGACCAGGAGAAGATGTCGACCGCGATCCAGAAGCTTCTGGCCGAGGACCCGACGTACCGCGTCAAGCTGGACGAGGAGACCGGCCAGACCGTCATCGGCGGCATGGGCGAGCTCCACCTCGACATCCTCGTCGACCGCATGCGTCGCGAGTTCAAGGTCGAGGCGAACGTCGGCAAGCCGCAGGTCGCGTACCGCGAGACGATCCGCCGCGCCGCGGAGAAGATCGACTACACGCACAAGAAGCAGACCGGTGGCTCGGGCCAGTTCGCGAAGGTCCAGGTGACCTTCGAGCCGCTCGACACGGGCGAGGGCGAGCTCTACGAGTTCGACAACGCCGTGACCGGTGGCCGCATCCCGCGCGAGTACATCCCCTCCGTCGACGCCGGCATCCAGTCGGCGATGCAGCAGGGCGTGCTCGCCGGGTTCCCCGTCGTGGGCGTCAAGGCCACGCTGCTCGACGGTGCCTACCACGACGTCGACTCCTCGGAGATGGCGTTCAAGATCGCCGGCTCGATGGTCTTCAAGGAGGGCATCAAGCGCGCCGACCCGGTGCTGCTCGAGCCCGTCATGGCCGTCGAGGTCCGCACGCCCGAGGAGTACATGGGTGAGGTGATCGGCGACATCAACTCGCGTCGTGGGATGATCCAGTCCATGGAGGACGCGACCGGTGTCAAGGTCGTGCGCGCCCAGGTACCGTTGAGCGAGATGTTCGGGTACATCGGTGACCTGCGTTCCAAGACGCAGGGCCGTGCCGTGTACTCGATGCAGTTCGACAGCTACGCCGAGGTTCCTCGCAACGTTGCTGACGAGATCATCAAGAAGACCCGGGGCGAGTGAGTCCCCACAGGTCGACGACCAGCACAACCATCAACCTGTAGGAAACCCCCGTCGCCCCGCGGGATGTAGGCTCTCTCGCCGAGTCTCGCAACGTTCGGGAACATCTACCCAAGTCCCAGGAGGACCCCAGTGGCTAAGGCCAAGTTCGAGCGGACCAAGCCGCACGTCAACATCGGCACGATCGGGCACGTCGACCACGGCAAGACGACGCTGACCGCCGCGATCTCGAAGACGCTTGCGGACACGTACCCCGACCTGCCGGCGAACACGCAGCGCAACTTCGACGAGATCGACGCCGCGCCGGAGGAGAAGCAGCGCGGTATCACGATCAACATCGCGCACATCGAGTACGAGACGCCCAAGCGTCACTACGCGCACGTCGATGCTCCGGGTCACGCCGACTACATCAAGAACATGATCACCGGTGCCGCCCAGATGGACGGCGCGATCCTGGTGGTCGCGGCGACCGACGGTCCGATGGCCCAGACGCGCGAGCACGTGCTGCTGGCCCGCCAGGTGGGCGTGCCCTACCTGCTGGTCGCGCTCAACAAGGCCGACATGGTCGACGACGAGGAGATCCTCGAGCTCGTCGAGATGGAGGTCCGCGAGCTGCTGTCGTCGCAGGAGTTCGACGGCGACAACGCGCCGGTCGTGCGCGTCTCCGGCCTCAAGGCCCTCGAGGGTGACCCCGAGTGGACCAAGAAGGTCCTGGAGCTCATGGAAGCCGTGGACGAGAACGTCCCCGACCCGGTCCGCGAGCTCGACAAGCCGTTCCTCATGCCGATCGAGGACGTCTTCACCATCACCGGCCGCGGCACCGTCGTGACCGGCAAGGTGGAGCGCGGTGCGCTCGACGTCAACTCCGAGGTCGAGATCGTCGGCATCCGTGCGCCCCAGAAGACCACGGTCACCGGTATCGAGACGTTCCACAAGCAGATGGACCAGGCCCAGGCCGGCGACAACACCGGTCTGCTCCTGCGCGGCATCAAGCGCGAGGACGTCGAGCGTGGCCAGGTCGTCGTGAAGCCGGGTTCGATCACCCCGCACACGAACTTCGAGGCGCAGGTCTACATCCTGGGCAAGGACGAGGGCGGCCGTCACAACCCGTTCTACTCGAACTACCGTCCGCAGTTCTACTTCCGGACCACGGACGTCACCGGCGTCATCACGCTGCCCGAGGGCACCGAGATGGTCATGCCCGGCGACAACACCGAGATGTCGGTGGAGCTGATCCAGCCCATCGCCATGGAGGAGGGCCTCGGCTTCGCCATCCGTGAGGGTGGCCGCACGGTCGGTTCCGGCCGTGTCACCAAGATCATCAAGTGACCATCGCTTGATCTTGGTCGACTGAAGCTCGGCTGAACGCCGGAGGCCCGGGCCCGCGAGGGTCCGGGCCTCCGGCATGTCCGGACGCGCGATGCGTCCGGCGTCACAGCAGCAGAACCTCGTTCCGGCTTGGAATCGCGGGGTTCCGTGTGGCAAGATGTTCAGGTTGCCTGTCACGGGCGCGTTCTTTCTCGTGTCGAACAGTGTGTAGCACCACGGTGCGTGCACCGGTCCGGTCTCCCGGAGCGGTCCACCCGCCTGGAGCGGTTCTCCTCTCGGAGGAGTCGCGGGGTTGCCGGCTGTCGACGCGCGTGAGCGCCCCGCGGGACACATGTCTCGACAGGCCAGACAAACGTCGTGGTCCGCCTCGCGGACCACAATCAACGGCCCCACGCCGGTTCGGTGTGTGCCCGGGTATGTCGCCTAGCGCGACACGCCCGAGCGCGGGGGTCGGACAGTAGCGGTTCGAGAGAGAGAGTCAGACGACGCCATGGCGGGACAGAAGATCCGCATCCGGCTCAAGTCCTACGACCACGAGGTCATCGACAGCTCGGCGCGCAAGATCGTCGACACGGTGACGCGCGCTGGTGCGACGGTCGTGGGTCCGGTGCCGCTGCCGACGGAGAAGAACGTCTTCACCGTCATCCGGTCGCCTCACAAGTACAAGGACAGCCGCGAGCACTTCGAGATGCGCACGCACAAGCGGCTCATCGACATCATCGACCCCACGCCGAAGGCCGTCGACTCGCTCATGCGGATCGACCTGCCTGCCGACGTGAACATCGAGATCAAGCTCTGAGGCTGGGATAGACATGACCAACCAGCAGAAGAACGTGACCGCGGTGCTCGGCACCAAGCTCGGTATGACGCAGCTGTGGGACGACGCAGGTCGTCTCGTCCCCGTGACCGTCGTGGCCGTCCCGACCAACGTCGTGACGCAGGTCCGCTCCGCGGACGACGACGGCTACGCGGCCGTGCAGCTCGCCGCCGGCCAGATCGACCCGCGCAAGGTCACCAAGCCGCTCAAGGGCCACTTCGAGAAGGCCGGCGTCACGCCGCGTCGTCACGTCGCCGAGGTCCGCACCGAGGACGCCGCCGAGTACACGCTCGGCCAGGAGATCACCGCCGCCGCCTTCGAGGCGGGCGCCGTGGTCGACGTCGTCGGCACCACCAAGGGCAAGGGCACCGCCGGTGTGATGAAGCGTCACGGCTTCTCCGGCGTCGGCGCCTCGCACGGTGCCCACCGCAACCACCGCAAGGCCGGGTCGATCGGCGGCGCCTCGACGCCGTCGCGCGTCTTCAAGGGCCTGCGGATGGCCGGTCGTATGGGCCACGCCCGCATGACCGTCCAGAACCTGACCGTTCACGCGGTCGACGCCGAGAAGGGTCTGCTGCTCGTCAAGGGCGCGGTTCCCGGCCCCAAGGGTGGCGTCGTCGTCGTGCGTACCGCCGCGAAGGGTGCGTGACCTCCATGGCCAACCAGACCGTCGACGTGCTCGACGCCCAGGGCAAGAAGGCCGGCACGGCCGAGCTCCCCGCTGAGGTGTTCGACGTCGCCACCAACGTCCCGCTGATCCACCAGGTGGTCGTGGCGCAGCGCGCCGCCGCCCGCCAGGGGACGCACGCCACCAAGACCCGCGGCGACGTCCGCGGTGGTGGCAAGAAGCCGTACAAGCAGAAGGGCACCGGCCGCGCCCGTCAGGGCTCGACCCGCGCCCCGCAGTTCGCCGGTGGTGGCACCGTCCACGGCCCGCAGCCGCGCAAGTACGACCAGCGGACCCCCAAGAAGATGAAGGCCGCCGCCCTCCGCGGCGCCCTGTCCGACCGGGCTCGCGCCGGCCGCGTCCACGTGGTCTCCGGCTTCGGCCTCGACGGCTCGCCGTCGACCCGGACCGCCGTCAAGACGATCGCGGCGCTCACCGAGCGCACGCACGTCCTCGTGGTCACCGAGCGCTCGGACGAGCTGACGATCCTGTCGCTCCGCAACGTCGAGCAGGTCCACCTGCTGACCGCGGACCAGCTCAACACCTACGACGTGCTCGTCTCCGACGACGTCGTCTTCACGGAGGGCGCGCTCGCCGCGTTCCTCGCCGGCCCGTCCACGGGCAAGAGCGTGAAGGCCGTCGCCACGGAGTCCGAGGCGGCCGAGACCGAGCCGGCCGAGAAGGAGGCCACGAAGTGACCGCCGTGACGAAGGACCCGCGCGACATCCTGATCGCGCCGGTCGTCTCCGAGAAGTCCTACAACCTCCTCGACGAGGGCAAGTACACCTTCGTCGTGGACCCGCGGGCCAACAAGACCGAGATCAAGATCGCGGTCGAGCAGGTCTTCGGCGTCAAGGTCGACTCGGTGAACACGATCAACCGCAAGGGCAAGGCGCGTCGCACGCGCTTCGGCCTGGGCAAGCGCAAGGACACGAAGCGCGCGATCGTGACCCTCCGTGAGGGCACGATCGACATCTTCGGCGGTCCGGCTTCCTGAGGCGCAGAGAGCAGATCGAGGACTAACCCATGGGAATCCGTAAGTACAAGCCGACGACGCCCGGCCGCCGCGGCGCCAGCGTCGCCGACTTCGTCGAGATCACGCGCTCCGAGCCGGAGAAGTCTCTGGTCCGTCCGCTGTCCAAGACGGGTGGGCGCAACAACTCCGGTCGCATCACGACCCGTCACAAGGGCGGTGGCCACAAGCGTGCCTACCGCGTGATCGACTTCCGTCGCCACGACAAGGACGGCGTGCCCGCCAAGGTCGCGCACATCGAGTACGACCCGAACCGCACGGCTCGGATCGCGCTCCTGCACTACGCGGACGGCACGAAGCGCTACATCGTCGCGCCGAACAAGCTGTCGCAGGGCGACGTCGTCGAGGCCGGTGCCGGCGCCGACATCAAGCCGGGCAACAACCTGCCGCTGCGCAACATCCCGACCGGTACGGTCATCCACGCCGTCGAGCTCCGCCCCGGTGGCGGCGCGAAGATCGCCCGCTCCGCGGGTGCCTCCGTGCAGCTCGTCGCGAAGGACGGCCCGTACGCGCAGCTGCGCATGCCGTCCGGCGAGATCCGCAACGTCGACCTGCGCTGCCGCGCGACGGTCGGCGAGGTGGGCAACGCCGAGCAGTCGAACATCAACTGGGGTAAGGCCGGCCGCAAGCGGTGGAAGGGCGTCCGCCCGACCGTCCGAGGCGTCGTCATGAACCCGGTCGACCACCCGCACGGTGGTGGTGAGGGCAAGACCTCCGGTGGTCGCCACCCGGTCAGCCCGTGGGGCCAGCCCGAGGGCCGGACCCGCCGCCCGAACAAGCCGAGCGACAAGCTGATCGTCCGCCGTCGCCGCACCGGCAAGAAGCGCTGATAGGAGCCTGACAGATGCCTCGTAGCCTGAAGAAGGGCCCCTTCGTCGACGACCACCTGCAGAAGAAGGTGGACGCTCAGAACGAGAAGGGGACCAAGAACGTCATCAAGACCTGGTCCCGTCGGTCGGTCATCACGCCCGACTTCCTCGGTCACACCTTCGCCGTGCACGACGGCCGGAAGCACACCCCGGTCTTCGTCACCGAGGCGATGGTCGGCCACAAGCTCGGCGAGTTCGCTCCCACGCGAACCTTCCGCGGCCACGTGAAGGACGACAAGAAGGGTCGTCGTCGCTGAGCCAGGGTTCGTCCCTGACTCAGTAGATGACTGACCTGGACTGTCTTCGATACAGGAAAGCAGGACAGCAATGGAAGCCAAGGCGCAGGCGCGGTTCGTCCGTGTCACGCCCCAGAAGGCCCGGCGCGTCGTGGACCTCATCCGTGGCAAGCAGGCCGCCGAGGCCGTCGCGGTGCTGAAGTTCGCGCCGCAGGCCGCGAGCGAGCCGATCCGCAAGGTCGTGGAGAGCGCCGTCGCGAACGCCCGGGTGAAGGCCGACCGCGCCAGCGAGCGCTTCGACGAGACGGAGCTCTTCGTCTCGGCGGCGTTCGTCGACGAGGGGCCGACGCTCAAGCGGTTCCGTCCGCGGGCGCAGGGGCGTGCGAGCCAGATCCTCAAGCGCACCAGCCACATCACCGTGGTCGTCGCACCGCGTGAGCAGAAGGAAGGGGCCCGATAGTGGGGCAGAAGGTTCACCCGCACGGGTACCGCCTCGGCATCACCACCGACCACCGGTCGCGCTGGTTCGCCGACAGCACCAAGCCTGGTCAGCGGTACCGCGACTACGTCCGCGAGGACGTGGCGATCCGCAAGCTCATGAGCACCGGTCTCGAGCGGGCCGGCATCTCCAAGGTCGAGGTCGAGCGCACCCGCGACCGCGTCCGCGTGGACATCCACACGGCGCGTCCGGGCATCGTCATCGGCCGCCGGGGTGCCGAGGCCGACCGCATCCGCGGCGAGCTCGAGAAGCTCACGGGCAAGCAGGTCCAGCTCAACATCCTCGAGGTCAAGAACGCGGAGATCGACGCGCAGCTGGTCGCGCAGGGCATCGCCGAGCAGCTCGCGAGCCGCGTCTCGTTCCGCCGTGCCATGCGCAAGGGCATCCAGTCCGCGCAGCGCGCCGGCGCCAAGGGCATCCGCGTGCAGGTCTCGGGCCGCCTCGGCGGCGCCGAGATGAGCCGTTCGGAGTTCTACCGCGAGGGTCGTGTGCCGCTGCACACGCTGCGCGCGTACATCGACTACGGCTTCTTCGAGGCCCGCACCACCTTCGGCCGCATCGGCGTGAAGGTGTGGATCTACAAGGGCGACCAGACCGAGAAGGAGTTCGCCGCGCAGCAGGCCACCGCCGCCCCCCGTGGGGGTCGTGGCGGGCGCCCGGAGCGTGGCGAGCGCCGCGGTGGCGGTCGTCGCCCCGAGCGTCAGGCCCAGCCGGCTGCCGACAGCGCCCCCGCGTCCGACGCGGCCCAGGCGCCGGCCGAGCAGGCTGCGGCCCCCGAGTCCGGAACGGAGGCCTGAGTCATGCTGATCCCCCGCAGGCTCAAGCACCGCAAGCAGCACCACCCGAAGCGCTCCGGCGCGGCCAAGGGTGGCACCACGATCGCGTTCGGCGACTACGGCATCCAGGCCCTCGAGCCCGCCTACGTCACCAACCGTCAGATCGAGGCTGCTCGTATCGCGATGACCCGCCACATCAAGCGTGGCGGCAAGGTCTGGATCAACATCTACCCGGACCGTCCCCTGACCAAGAAGCCCGCCGAGACCCGCATGGGTTCCGGTAAGGGCTCGCCCGAGTGGTGGGTCGCCAACGTCAAGCCCGGCCGGATCGTCTTCGAGCTGGCCGGCGTCGACGAGGAGCTGGCCCGTGAGGCCATGCGCCGCGCGATCCACAAGCTCCCGATGAAGTGCCGTTTCGTGGTGCGCGAGGGTGGTGCGAACTGATGGCAGTCGGAACCAAGGGCCTGGCCCCCGCTGACCTCGACGGGTTCGACGACGAGAAGCTGGTCGCCGAGCTGAAGAAGGCCAAGGAGGAGCTCTTCAACCTCCGTTTCCAGTCGGCCACCGGCCAGCTGGAGTCCCACGGTCGGATCAAGGCCGTCAAGCGCGACATCGCGCGGATCTACACGGTCCTGCACGAGCGCGAGCTCGGTATCCGCACGGCCCCGAGCGTGAGTGAGTGAGGCATCGATGAGCGAGAACACCAACGCGGTGGCCGCTGAGACGACCGCGCGCAGCACGCGCAAGGTCCGTCGTGGCTACGTCGTCAGCGACAAGATGGAGAAGACCATCGTCGTCGAGGTCGAGGACCGCAAGAAGCACCCCCTCTACGGCAAGGTCATGCGCACCACCACCAAGGTGAAGGCGCACGACGAGCAGAACTCCGCCGGTATCGGCGACCTGGTCGAGATCATGGAGACCCGTCCGCTGTCCGCGACCAAGCGGTGGCGCCTGACGGAGATCCTCGAGAAGGCCAAGTGATCCAGAAGGTCGACTAGACCTTCGGCCAGGGCGGGCCGTGACACACGTATGCGGCCCGCCCCGGCCACCACAGCAACTATCCGTTCGGCAAGGCTCGCCCGGGAGACCTCGGGACGAGAACCAGCTCGACGACAGGAGATCAATCGATGATCCAGCAGGAGTCGCGACTGCGGGTCGCCGACAACACGGGTGCCAAGGAGATCCTCTGCATCCGTGTTCTCGGTGGATCCGGCCGTCGCTACGCCGGTATCGGCGACACGATCGTCGCCACCGTCAAGGACGCGATCCCCGGCGGCAACGTGAAGAAGGGCGACGTGGTCAAGGCCGTCGTCGTCCGGACCGCCAAGGAGCGCCGTCGTCCGGACGGTTCCTACATCAAGTTCGACGAGAACGCCGCCGTGATCCTCAAGAACGACGGTGAGCCCCGCGGCACCCGCATCTTCGGCCCGGTCGGGCGCGAGCTGCGCGACAAGCGGTTCATGAAGATCATCTCGCTGGCGCCGGAGGTGCTCTGACCATGGCGAAGATCAAGAAGGGCGACCAGGTGATCGTCATCGCCGGTCGCGACAAGGGCAAGACGGGCCGCGTGCTCGAGGTCCTCAAGGACTCGGACCGTGTCGTGGTCGAGGGCGTGCAGCGCGTCACCAAGCACGTCAAGGCCGGCCAGACGGCTCGCGGCACCCGCACGGGTGGCATCGAGACCGTCGAGGCGCCGATCCACGTCTCGAACGTGATGATCGTCGACCCGGAGACCAAGAAGGGCACGCGCGTCGGGTTCCGTACCGAGCAGGTCGAGCGCGACGGCCGTACCCGCACCGTCCGTGTGCGCGTCGCCAAGCGTTCCGGGAAGGACATCTGATGACCGAGACCACTCTCGAGGCCCCGGCCACCCCGCGCCTCAAGCAGAAGTACCGCGAGGAGATCATCGCGGCGCTGCGCGAGGAGTTCGGCCACCAGAACATCCAGCAGGTCGCCGGTCTGACCAAGATCGTCGTCAACATGGGTGTCGGTGACGCCGCCAAGGACTCCAAGCTCATCGAGGGCGCGATCCGCGACCTCACGGCGATCACGGGGCAGAAGCCCCAGGTGACCCGGGCCAAGAAGTCCATCGCGCAGTTCAAGCTGCGTGAGGGCATGCCGATCGGTGCGCACGTCACGCTGCGCGGCGACCGCATGTGGGAGTTCCTCGACCGGCTGCTGTCGATCGCGCTGCCCCGTATCCGCGACTTCCGCGGGCTGAGCCCGAAGCAGTTCGACGGGCACGGCAACTACACCTTCGGTCTCACGGAGCAGTCGATGTTCCACGAGATCGACCAGGACAAGATCGACCGCGTCCGCGGCATGGACATCACGGTCGTGACCACGGCGACGACCGATGACGAGGGCCGCTCCCTGCTGCGCCGTCTCGGCTTCCCCTTCAAGGAGCAGAACTGACATGGCGAAGAAGGCCCTGATCAACAAGGCGGCCGCCAAGCCGAAGTTCGCGGTCCGCGCCTACACCCGGTGCCAGCGCTGCGGGCGCCCGCACTCGGTCTACCGCAAGTTCGGCCTGTGCCGGATCTGCCTGCGGGAGATGGCCCACCGCGGCGAGCTCCCCGGCGTCACCAAGAGCAGCTGGTAAAACCACTACGCCGCAGGTCCGGGCGGTACCTCGGTACCGCCCGGATACCCCGGCGAGGAAGGGCTGGAGCCCAATGACCATGACAGACCCCATCGCAGACATGCTCACGCGTCTGCGCAACGCGAACTCGGCGCACCACGAGACGGTCACCATGCCGCACTCGAAGCTGAAGTCGAACATCGCGGAGATCCTGCAGGCGCAGGGGTACATCTCCGGCTGGACCGTCGAGGACGCGAAGGTCGGCAAGACCCTCACGCTGACCCTCAAGTACGGCCCGAGCCGCGAGCGCGCCCTCACCGGCGTCCGCCGCGTCTCGAAGCCCGGACTCCGCGTCTACGCGAAGTCCACCAACCTGCCCCAGGTCCTCGGCGGCCTCGGCGTGGCGATCCTGTCCACGTCCTCTGGCCTGCTGACCGACCGTCAGGCCCAGGCCAAGGGCGTGGGCGGCGAAGTCCTCGCCTACGTCTGGTAATCCGGAAAGGAGAATCGCCATGTCTCGAATCGGCAAGCTCCCCGTTCCGGTCCCGGCCGGCGTGGACGTCACCATCAGCGGTGCACTCGTGACCGTCAAGGGCCCCAAGGGGACCCTGGAGCACACGGTGCCCGCCCCCATCACGGTCGCTCAGGACGACGGCTCCCTCGTGGTGTCGCGCCCGGACGACGAGCGCGAGTCCCGTGCGCTGCACGGCCTCACCCGCACCCTCCTGGCCAACATCGTCACCGGTGTGACCCAGGGCTACGAGAAGAAGCTCGAGATCGTCGGTACCGGTTACCGCGTCGCGGCCAAGGGGCAGAGCCTGGAGTTCGCTCTCGGCTTCTCGCACCCGGTCGTCGTCACGGCGCCGGAGGGCATCACCTTCGCGGTGGAGAGCCCGACCAAGTTCTCGGTCGCGGGCATCGACAAGCAGCAGGTCGGCGAGGTCGCAGCGAACATCCGCAAGATCCGCAAGCCTGAGCCCTACAAGGGCAAGGGCGTGCGCTACGCCGGCGAGGTCGTCCGCCGCAAGGTCGGAAAGGCTGGTAAGTGATGGCTCTCAAGGTTCTGGGCAAGGGCAAGGCCGTCGCTCGTCAGCGCCGTCACCTGCGCCTGCGCAAGAAGATCAAGGGCACCGCGGCGCGTCCGCGCCTCGTCGTGACCCGTTCCTCGCGCCACATGGTGGCGCAGGTCGTGGACGACACGGTCGGCAAGACCGTGGCTTCGGCCTCGACCCTCGAGGCCGACCTGCGCGCCCTCGACGGCGACAAGACGGCCAAGGCCCGCAAGGTCGGCGAGCTCGTCGCCGCGCGTGCCAAGGCTGCCGGCGTCGAGACCGTGGTCTTCGACCGCGGTGGCAACAAGTACCACGGTCGGGTGGCTGCGGTCGCCGACGGCGCCCGGGAAGCGGGGCTGGAGCTGTGATGGCCGACGTCCGCGATTTCGCACGGAAGATGAGGATCCTCTGATGGCTGCAGGGCAGCGCACCGGCGCCCCCCAGGGCGCCAACGAGTCCAACAAGAACGACGGCCGCCGCGGCGGCGGTCGCCGCGACGACCGCCGTGGCGGTGGCCGCGACGCCGCCGACAAGAACGCCTTCGTCGAGCGCGTGGTGACCATCAACCGCGTCTCGAAGGTCGTCAAGGGTGGTCGCCGCTTCAGCTTCACCGCGCTGGTCGTGGTGGGCGACGGCGACGGCACCGTCGGTGTCGGCTACGGCAAGGCCAAGGAGGTGCCCGCGGCGATCGCCAAGGGTGTCGAGGAGGCGAAGAAGAACTTCTTCCGCGTCCCGCGCATCCAGGGCACCATCCCGCACCCCGTCCAGGGTGAGGAGGCCGCCGGCGTCGTGTTCCTGCGTCCGGCCTCGCCGGGTACCGGTGTGATCGCCGGTGGTCCGGTGCGCGCCGTGCTGGAGTGCGCCGGCATCCACGACGTGCTGAGCAAGTCGCTCGGCTCGTCCAACTCGATCAACATCGTGCACGCCACCGTCGCGGCCCTCAAGGGTCTCGAGGAGCCGGCTGCCGTGGCCGCCCGCCGTGGTCTGCCGCTCGAGGACGTGGCCCCGGCCGCGCTCCTGCGTGCGCAGGCCGCCGGGCTCGCCGAGAAGGCGGCGAAGGCTGACGAGAAGGTGGGTGCGTGATGCCTCGACTGAAGGTCACCCAGGTCAAGTCCGCCATCGGCGGCAAGCAGAACCAGCGTGACACGCTGCGGACCCTCGGCCTCAAGCGGATCGGCGACACCGCCGTGAAGGAGGACCGTCCGGAGATCCGTGGCATGGTCACCACGGTGGCGCACCTCGTCACCGTCGAGGAGGTCGAGTGATCATGGCCGACAACACCGAGAAGTCGCAGCCGCTCAAGGTGCACCACCTGCGTCCGGCCGACGGCGCCAAGACCGCCAAGACCCGCGTGGGTCGCGGTGAGGCGTCGAAGGGCAAGACGGCGGGTCGCGGTACCAAGGGCACCAAGGCCCGCTACCAGGTTCCTGCCGGTTTCGAGGGTGGGCAGATGCCTCTGCACATGCGCCTCCCGAAGCTGCGCGGGTTCAAGAACCCGTTCCGCGTCGAGTACCAGGTCGTCAACCTGGACAAGCTCGCCGCGCTGTACCCCGAGGGTGGCTCCGTCACCGTCGAGGGCCTCGTCGCCAAGGGCGCGGTCCGCAAGGGTCAGCCGGTGAAGGTGCTCGGCAACGGCGAGATCACCGTCAAGCTGGACGTCACGGTCGACCGCGTCTCCGGCTCCGCCAAGGACAAGATCCTGGCGGCCGGCGGCACGGTCTCCGAGGACTGACATCCGCATCAGGGCCGGCGGCGCACACGCGCTGCCGGCCCTGTGTGCTCCCGGCGCGCCTCGGCGGGCGGGGCCACCGCGACGGCGTGTGGTCTGGCTCACTGGTCCGAGGCACGTAGAATCCGTCACGGTCCGCGCCGCGCACCTGATCCGGGTGTCGGCGAGGCCGGGGCCACCCCGGCCGGACCTTGACCGAGTCGGCGTGACGGCGGCGTGGCCCACGGGCTGCGGCGTCGGGAGCTCGCGCCACACCTCGCCGGTCCCCGGCGACACGACAACCCGCCGCGGCGGGCCAGGAGGATAGGTGCTCAGCGCATTCGGCCGGGCTTTCCGGACACCGGACCTGCGGCGCAAGCTGCTGTTCACGATCGCGATCATGGCGCTCTTCCGGGTGGGGTCGCTCGTGCCCTCGCCCGGCGTCGACTACGGCAACGTGCAGCAGTGCGTCGCGGCCCTCGAAGGCAGCACCTCGCTGCTCGGCCTCGTCAACGTCTTCAGCGGCGGCGCCCTGCTGCAGCTGTCGATCTTCGCGCTCGGCATCATGCCGTACATCACCGCGAGCATCATCGTGCAGCTGCTGCGGGTGGTCATCCCTCGCTTCGAGGCCCTGCACAAGGAGGGCCAGTCGGGGCAGTCGAAGCTGACGCAGTACACGCGCTACCTCACGATCGCCCTGGCGATCCTGCAGTCGACGACGATCATCACGACCGCGCGCACCGGGATGCTCTTCCAGGGCTGCCCCGTCGACGTGATCGCGGACGACAGCTTCATGACGGCCACGCTGATGGTCATCACGATGACGGCCGGTACCGGCCTGGTCATGTGGCTCGGCGAGATGATCACCGAGCGCGGCGTCGGCAACGGCATGTCCCTGCTGATCTTCACGTCGATCGCGGCGAGCTTCCCGTCGGCCCTCTGGTCGATCGCGGGCGGCTCGAACGGCCCCCTGAACTTCATCGTGATGATCCTGGTCATCGTCCTGGTGGTCGGGCTGGTCGTCTTCGTCGAGCAGTCCCAGCGCCGCATCCCGGTGCAGTACGCGAAGCGCATGGTGGGCCGCCGCATGTACGGCGGCACCAGCACGTACATCCCGATCAAGATCAACATGGCCGGCGTCATCCCGGTCATCTTCGCGGCGTCGATCCTCGCCATCCCCGGGCTGATCGCCCAGTTCGGCGACCCGACCGCGGGCTGGGTGCTCTGGATCTCGGAGAACCTCGTCCAGCAGTCCGACCCGCTGTACATCGTGCTGTACGTGCTGATGGTCATCTTCTTCGCGTTCTTCTACACGTCGATCACGTTCAACCCGGACGAGGTCGCGGACAACATGAAGAAGTACGGCGGCTTCATCCCGGGCATCCGCGCCGGCCGCCCCACGGCCGAGTACCTCGACTACGTGATCACCCGCATCACCTCCGCGGGCTCGATCTACCTGGCGATCGTGGCGCTCATCCCCACGATCGTGCTCGTGGTGCTGGGAGTCACCACGAACATCCCGTTCGGCGGCACGTCGATCCTCATCATCGTGGGCGTCGGCCTCGAGACCGTGAAGCAGATCGACTCCCAGCTCCAGCAGCGTCATTACGAAGGGTTCCTCCGTTGACCGAGACGACCGAAGGCGGCACCACGGCTGCCACGCCCACCACCCGCCGCGAGCTCCACGGCGCGCGCAGCGCCGAGGCGCGGGTGACGCGCCTGGTGATCATGGGGCCGCAGGGTGCCGGCAAGGGCACGCAGGCCGCGCGCCTCGCCGAGCTGTTCGGCATCCCCGCCATCTCGACGGGCGACATCTTCCGCGCCAACATCAAGGGCGGCACGGACCTCGGCAAGCTCGCGCAGGAGTACAGCGCCAAGGGCGAGCTGGTCCCGGACGAGGTCACCGACCAGATGGTGCGCGCGCGCCTCGGGGAGGACGACGTGAAGGCCGGGTTCCTGCTCGACGGCTACCCGCGCAACGCGCACCAGGTCGAGGCGCTGGACGGCATCCTGGCCGACCTCGGCTGGGAGCTGGACGGGGTCATCGAGCTGACCGCCGCGCGCGACGAGCTGCTGGCGCGGATCGCCAAGCGCGCCGAGATCGAGGGCCGCGAGGACGACACCCCGGACGCCATCGCGCGCCGCCTCGACATCTACGACGAGCAGACCGCGCCGCTGACCGCCGCGTACGCCGAGCGGGGCCTCCTCGCGAAGGTGGACGGCATCGGCGACGTCTCCGAGGTCACCGAGCGCATCGTCCAGGCGCTGGCCGCCGAGCTCGGCTGAGGCCCGCGACGCCATGATCTTCGGTTCGCGCGAGCGCATCGAGCTCAAGACGCCCGACCAGGTGTGCGTCATGCGACGCGCCGGCCTGGTCGTCGCGTCGGCGCTCGAGGCGGTGCGCGCCGCGGCCCGCCCCGGCATGACGACGGCGGACCTCGACGCGGTCGCGGCCCGCGTCATCGCGGAGGCGGGGGCGACCCCGTCGTTCCTCGGCTACGAGGGCTACCCCGCGACGATCTGCGTCTCCGTGTCGGAGGAGGTCATCCACGGCATCCCCGGCGGGCGCGTGCTCGAGGTCGGCGACGTCGTGTCCGTCGACTGCGGAGCGATCGTGGACGGCTGGCACGGCGACTCGGCGACCAGCCTCGTGCTGGGCCCCGACGGCGCGCTGGACGTCGAGACCACCGCGCCGGGCGACGGCGTGGACGCCGCGGACCTCGACCTCGTCCGCGCCACGCGGGCCGGCATGTGGGCCGGGATCGCCGCGCTGGCCGGCGGCAGGCGCCTGGGCGACGTCGGCACCGCGGTCGAGGCAGCGGTGGAGCTGGCCGGCGACCTCTCGGGCGTGGAGTACGGCATCGTCGAGGACTACGTGGGGCACGGCATCGGCACCGCGATGCACCAGCCGCCCGACGTCGTGAACTTCCGCACCTCGGACCGCGGGCCGCGCCTGCGCCCCGGCATGTGCCTCGCCGTCGAGCCGATGGTGACGCGGGGGAGCGGGGCGACCCGGGTGCTGCAGGACGACTGGACGGTCGTGACCGAGGACGGTTCGCGCGCCGCCCACTGGGAGCACACGGTGGCCCTGCTCGACGACGGGATCAGCGTGCTGACCGCCGTCGACGGCGGCCGCGAGGGCCTGGCCCCGTTCGGGGTCGAGCCCGTGGTCCTCGACGTGTGACCGACGACCTTCCGGCCCGTGTTCGCGAGGGCTGTCGCATGGAGTACGATGGTCTGTCGGGTGTAGTCCGTTCGGCAGTTCCTCGATGCAGCCGCGAGCCAGTGGCGCTGCAGACCAGCACCGGTCCGACGTCAGGTCGGCCGGTCGGGACGAGGGTGAGCAGGCGGCACGCACGACATCCGGACCTCCGTCACGTTGCTGGCGGACGCCCGGGGACAGACGAGAGTTAGCGGAGGACATGGCAAAGAAGGACGGCGTCATCGAGATCGAGGGCAGCGTGGTCGAGGCCCTGCCGAACGCGATGTTCCGTGTGGAGCTGGCGAACGGCCACAAGGTCCTCGCGCACATCTCGGGCAAGATGCGTCAGCACTACATCCGCATCCTCCCCGAGGACCGCGTCGTGGTCGAGCTCAGCCCGTACGACCTGTCCCGCGGTCGGATCGTCTACCGCTACAAGTAACCACCACCCCATCGAGCGCCGTCGTGGCGCCGGCACCCGCCGGCGTGCGTACGGCGGCGGAGGAACACTGATGAAGGTCAAGCCGAGCGTCAAGAAGATCTGCGACAAGTGCAAGGTGATCCGCCGGCACGGTCGCGTCATGGTGATCTGCGAGAACCTGCGCCACAAGCAGCGCCAGGGCTGATCGCAGCCACCGCCTGACGGCACACGCTCGCCGTCGGACACAGCGCACCACCACGAACCTCGACCCTCTCTTTCGGAGCGACGCTCCTGCGGGACGGTCGAGGGGAACCTCCGGTCCAGGGGCCGGGGCCCGCGGTCTTCGCGGGAGGGCGGTGCGGCAGACCTCTGGAAGAAGTACAGGAGCCGGAAGGCACATGGCACGTCTGATCGGCGTCGACCTCCCCCGCGAGAAGCGGCTCGAGGTTGCGCTCACGTACATCTACGGCGTCGGCCGTACCCGCGCCCAGCAGACGCTGGTCGCGACCGGGATCAGCCCGGACCTGCGCGTCAAGGACCTCGGTGACGACCAGCTCGTCGCCCTCCGCGACTACCTGGAGGGCAACTTCCAGCTCGAGGGTGACCTGCGCCGCGAGGTCGCCGCCGACATCCGCCGCAAGGTCGAGATCGGCACCTACCAGGGTCTGCGTCACCGCCGCGGCCTTCCGGTGCGCGGTCAGCGCACCAAGACCAACGCGCGCACCCGCAAGGGTCCGAAGCGCACCGTGGCGGGCAAGAAGAAGGCCCGCTGAGAGCAGTCCGTGGCGTGGTCGGCTCCCCGAGCTGAACCGCCCCGGTCCGATCAGACCAGGAGATCAGAGAACACATGCCTCCCAAGACTCGTGCCACGGCCGCGCGCAAGCCGCGCCGCAAGGACAAGAAGAACGTCCCGCTCGGCCAGGCGCACATCAAGAGCACCTTCAACAACACGATCGTCTCGATCACCGACCCGTCGGGCGCCGTGATCTCGTGGGCGTCCGCCGGCCACGTCGGCTTCAAGGGCTCCCGCAAGTCCACGCCGTACGCCGCGCAGCTCGCCGCCGAGTCGGCCGCCCGCCGCGCCCAGGAGCACGGTGTCAAGAAGGTCGACGTCTTCGTCAAGGGCCCGGGCTCCGGTCGTGAGACCGCGATCCGCTCCCTGCAGGCGACCGGCCTCGAGGTCGGCTCGATCCAGGACGTGACGCCCCAGGCGCACAACGGCTGCCGTCCCCCGAAGCGCCGCCGCGTCTGACCCTCCCGACGTCGTCGGGACCCGGGGCCGAGGGATCGGCCCCGGGCCTGTACGACGCCGCAGCCTGCCCGGGCGGGTGGACCGAGTCCCACCCGGGGCCGCGAGCTCTCGCGGATCCGTGATGCGTCATATGGCGGACGCACACTGAAAGGACCTGACCGTGCTGATCGCACAGCGCCCCTCCCTGACCGAAGAGGTCATCTCGGAGTACCGTTCGCGCTTCTCCATCGAGCCGCTCGAGCCTGGCTTCGGCTACACGCTCGGCAACTCCCTGCGCCGGACCCTCCTGTCGTCCATCCCGGGCGCGGCCGTCACCTCCATCCGCATCGACGGAGTGCTCCACGAGTTCTCCACCGTGCCGGGTGTCAAGGAAGACGTCACCGAGATCATCCTCAACATCAAGAACCTCGTCGTCTCCTCGGAGAACGACGAGCCCGTCGTGATGTACCTGCGCAAGACGGGCGCGGGCGTGGTCACGGCCGCGGACATCGTCCCGCCGGCCGGCGTCGAGGTGCACAACCCGGACCTCCACGTCGCGACGCTCAACGACAAGGGCAAGCTCGAGATCGAGCTGACCGTCGAGCGCGGCCGCGGCTATGTGTCCGCGGCGCAGAACAAGAACGACGAGGCCGAGATCGGTCGGATCCCCGTCGACTCGATCTACTCGCCGGTCCTCAAGGTCACCTACAAGGTCGAGGCCACGCGTGTCGAGCAGCGCACGGACTTCGACAAGCTGATCGTCGACGTCGAGACGAAGGCCGCGATCGCCCCGCGCGACGCGCTCGCCTCGGCCGGCAAGACGCTCGTTGAGCTGTTCGGTCTCGCCCGCGAGCTGAACGTCGAGGCCGAGGGCATCGAGATCGGCCCGTCGCCGACGGACTCCGCGCTGGCCGCGGACCTGGCGCTGCCGATCGAGGAGCTCAACCTCACGATCCGGTCGTACAACTGCCTCAAGCGCGAGGGCATCCACCAGGTGGGTGAGCTCGTGGCTCGCAGCGAGGCCGACCTGCTCGACATCCGCAACTTCGGTGCGAAGTCCATCAACGAGGTCAAGGAGAAGCTCGCCGAGCTGGGCCTCTCGCTGAAGGACTCGCCCCTCGACTTCGACCCGTCCAGCGCCGCGTACTTCAGCGGTGGGGACGACGAGGCCACGTACTCGGACGAGCAGTCGTACTGACGTCTCCGCGCCCGCAGCGGCCCGCTCGACCTGACCGGGCCGCGCGGTGCGGAACCACCCTCAAGGAGAACCAGAAATGCCTACCCCCACCAAGGGTCCGCGGCTCGGTGGCAGCCCGGCTCACGAGCGACTGATCCTCGCGAACCTGTCGACGTCGCTCTTCGAGCACGGCCGCATCACCACCACGGAGACGAAGGCGAAGCGCCTGCGCCCCCTGGCCGAGCGCCTCATCACCTTCGCCAAGCGCGGTGACCTGCACGCCCGTCGGCGGGTGCTGACCGTCGTGCGCGACAAGTCCGTGGTGCACACGCTGTTCACCGAGATCGCCCCGGCCATGGCCGAGCGCAACGGTGGCTACACGCGCATCACGAAGATCGGCAACCGCAAGGGCGACAACGCCCCCATGGCGGTCATCGAGCTCGTGACCGAGCCCGTGAGCCCGAAGCAGGCCGTCGTCAAGGAGGCCACGAAGGCCGCCGAGAAGGCCGCCAAGGTCGAGGACGAGAAGCCCGCCACGGACGAGGCCGCCGTCGAGGAGGCCACCGAGGCTCCGGCCGAGGCGCCCGCCGAGGACACGGCTGACGAGAAGGCCGAGGAGACCAAGGAGGCCTGACCTCCCGCGTCCCGCGCCCACGACGAGGCCCCGCTCCACCCCCGAGGTGGCGCGGGGCCTCGTCGTCCCTAGGGTGGGCGCATGGCTGCGCGCACCGGCTCCGGCGGCGTTCCCGTCGTGCTCGTGCACGGCTCGCGCACGTCCGCGACGATGTGGCGCCGCCAGCTCGAGGCGCTGGAGCGCGCCGGCGTCCCTGCCATGGCGACCGAGCTGCCCGGGCACGGCGCGCGCCGGGGGGAGCCGTTCACGCTCGACGGCGCGGTGGCCGCGGTGCGCCGAGACGTGGAGGCGCTCGGCGGGCGCGCGCTCGTCGCGGGGCTGTCGCTCGGGGGCTACGTCGCCATCGAGCACCGCGCGCGACACCCCGAGCAGAGCGCCGGCCTCGTCGCCGCGTCGTGCTGCACGACGTCGTCGTCGGTGCTGCGCCCCGCCTGGCTGTCGCTCGCCCGGTGGATCGAGACATGGCCCGACCACGGGGCGCGGCTGAACGACACCTTCGTCCGCCTCGCCCTCGACGCCGAGGGAGCCCGCGACCTGGCGGCCGGCGGGTTCGCGCTCCGCGCCATGACCCAGGTGCTGCGCGAGCTCGGGCCCACCGACACCCTCGGCGCCCTCGCGGCGGCCAGCAGCCCCGTGTGGTTCGTCAACGGGCGCTACGACCACTTCCGGGCCCAGGAACGGGCCTTCGTCGGCGCGGCCCGTGCCGGCGGCGCCGCGGCCCGGCTCGTCGTCGTGCCGCACGCCCGGCACCTCGTCAGCCTCGACGCCCCGGTCTCGTTCACGCGGACCCTGCTCGAGGCGCAGGCGGTCGTGACGTCCGCCGCGGCGGACCACGCCGCCGTCTCCGCGCCCGCCTCCGTCGCCTGAGCCGGACGTCCGCCGGCGTCAGGCCAACGGCAGGTCCCACGCCCGGGCGCCCCCGACGAGCGCGGCCGAGTTGGGCACGACGACGACGTCGTCGCCCAGCCGGTCGAGGGCGGCAGGGGTGATCCGGCGGGAGTTCCCACCGCCCAGGTACAGCCGGTCCCAGAGGAACACGGGGCGCAGCCCGTCGATCATCGCGACCACGCGACGGGACCACAGGCCGTCGCCCAGACGACGCCGCTCGGGCTCGCCGACGTACTGGTCGTACGTCGCGCCGCGGCGCACGGGCGCGTGCGACCACTCCAGGTGCGGCGCGAGCCGGCCGCCGTCGAACAGGGCGGACCCGAGCCCGGTGCCGAGCGTGAGCACGAGCTCGACGCCGGAACCGGCGACCACGCCGGCGCCGTGCACCTCGGCGTCGTTGAGCACCATGGCCGGCATGCCGAGCCGGGCGGCGAGCGCGCCGCGGACGTCGAAGCTGGCCCACGCCTCGACGAGGTCGGGGACCACCCGCGAGCGGGGGCCCGACCGCGTGATGTAGTGCGGCGTGTGCACCACGACGCCGTGCCGGATCATGCCGGGCATCCCGAGGGTCGCCCGGTGCGCGGCGGGGAGGCGCTCCGCGATGTCGGCCACCGTGTCCAGCAGCAGCGCCGGGGGCAGGGGATAGGGGGTGGGGACCCGCACGGGGGTCGCGTGCGCGGTCCCCGCGGAGTCGAGGACCGCCGCCTTGATGCCGCCCCCTCCGCAGTCCACGGCCAGGGTGAGCACGTCGGAGGGCGCCGGCGCCGGGGAGGTGCCGCCGGCAGGGCGGGGTTCGGGGGTGCGCGCCGTGGCGCCCGGGTCGACCATCACAGGACATCATCCGGCCACAATGGGGCGGTGAGCACGCCGACACCCGCCGCCGACACCCTCCGTGTGCGGCTCGACCTCGCCTACGACGGCACCCACTTCGCCGGCTGGGCCACCCAGCCCCGCCTGCGCACCGTGCAGGGGGTGCTGGAGGACGCCCTCGCGACCGTGCTGCGCACGGGCCCCCTCGGGCTGCCCCGCCCGCGGCTCACCGTCGCCGGGCGCACCGATGCCGGGGTGCACGCCCGCGGCCAGGTGGCCCACGTCGACGTGCCGCGCGGGCGCTGGGAGGAGCTGCCGGGGCGCTCGGACCGGGAGCCCGGGGTCGCCCTCGCCGACCGGCTGGCCGGGGTGCTGCCGCCGGACGTCGTCGTCCATCGGGCCGCCGTGGCCCCCGCCGGCTTCGACGCGCGGTTCTCCGCGCTGCACCGCCGCTACGCCTACCGGGTGGCCGACGACCCGGCCCTGCGCGACCCGTTGCGGCGCGACTGGGTGCTGTGGCACCGTCGCCCGCTCGACGTCGAGGCGATGCACCGGGCGATGCAGCCGCTGGTCGGGCTGCACGACTTCGCCGCCTTCTGCAAGCCGCGCGAGGGTGCCACCACCATCCGCGAGCTCACGCGCCTGTCCTGGGACCGCCCCGTCGACGGGCCGGACGCCGGGCTGGCCGTCGCCACCGTCCAGGCCGACGCGTTCTGCCACTCGATGGTGCGCGCGCTGGTCGGCATGTCGCTGGCCGTGGGGGAGGGGCGCCGTCCCCCGCAGGACCCGGCCGCGGTGCTGGCGGGCCGGACCCGCTCCGCCGCCGCGGGCGTCGTCGCGGCCCGGGGGCTGGTCCTCGAGCACGTCGCCTACCCGGACGACGACGCGCTCGCCGCGCGCGCCGAGCGCGTCCGCGCGAAGCGGGAGCCGGGCGAGGTCGAGGCCGGCTGAGCCCATCGCTGGTCGAGCTGGTCGACACCCGGTACAGGGAATTCGACAAGCTCGATCAGCGAGGGTCAGGGTTCGTCGACCCAGTGGACGGCGGCCTCCTCGGCGCTCGCACCGGCGCCGTCGATCCCCGCGTCCTCGCCGTAGACGTCGTTCTCGCGGTCGCCGTCCTCGCCGGGGTCGGCGAACGGGTCCTCGGCGAGCCGGCCGGCGCGCGTGGTGTCCGGACGGTCGAGCGGGTCGTGCTCCCAGACGTCGGGCTGCTCCTCGCCGAGCCGCTGGTCCAGCGGCTCGCCGGCGGACTCCTCCCACGCCGTCTCGCCCCAGTGGTTGGACCGCGTCCGCTCGAGCGGCGAGTAGCCCTCGTCGAGGACGTCGTCGAGCTCGGGGTCCTCGAGCGTGTCCTCCTGCGGGAGCTGGTCCTCGTCGCCCTCGGCGCCCGTCTCGGGGTCCGGGGTGGTGCCGGGTGTCTCCTGGGTCATGTCACCACGGTGCACCCGGACCGGGGACGCTGCAACGAGGCCGGCGAAGCCGTCGCTCCGGCGTGACCGGCGTCGCTTTGACCCTCGCACCCGGCCACCGCTAAACTGACTCGTCGTTGTGCTATGCCTCCGGCGTCCCGCGTCGTCAGCGCGCCCACTCGCACCGACGATGCCCCGGCCAGGACGCCACCGGAGCACCCGCGCACAACACACCTGACTCATCGGGCGCCGCTTCTCGCCCGACGACACCGAACATGAAAAGGTGACGCAACCGTGCGTACGTACACCCCCAAGCCCGGCGACGTCCAGCGCGACTGGTACGTCGTCGACGCGACCGACGTCGTCCTGGGCCGCCTCGCGAGCCAGGTCGCGACCCTCCTGCGCGGGAAGCACAAGCCGACCTTCGCCCCGCACGTCGACGGCGGTGACTTCGTCATCGTCATCAACGCGGACAAGGTCGCTCTGAGCGGCAACAAGCGGGAGACCAAGCTGGCCTACCGCCACTCCGGCTACCCGGGCGGCCTCCGCTCGGTCAACTACGGCGAGCTTCTCGAGAAGAACCCCGAGCGGGCCGTGGAGAAGGCCGTGCGCGGCATGCTGCCGAAGACCTCCCTCGGGAGCGCGCAGCTCGGCAAGCTGAAGGTCTACCGCGGCGCGGAGCACCCGCACGCGGCCCAGCAGCCCAAGCCGTTCGAGATCACCCAGGTTTCGCAGCAGGCCTGAGCCGCTGCCGGATGCAAAGCGAAGGAATCACAGTGGCCGAGACCACCGTCGACACCGAGCTGGACGAGAACACGCCCAGCACCTACACCTCTGAGTCCGCCGCGCCCGTCGCGGACGGCGGCCAGTCCATCACCGCGCCCGGCGCCGCCGTCGGTCGCCGCAAGGAGGCCGTGGCGCGCGTGCGCCTCGTCCCCGGCACCGGGACGTGGAAGATCAACGGTCGCACCCTCGAGGACTACTTCCCGAACAAGGTGCACCAGCAGCTCGTGAACTCGCCGCTGAAGCTGGTCGAGGTCGAGGGCCGCTTCGACGTCATCGTCCGCATCACCGGCGGCGGCCCCTCGGGCCAGGCCGGCGCGGTGCGCCTGGGCATCGCCCGCGCGCTCAACGCGATCGACGAAGAGGCGAACCGCCCCGCGCTGAAGAAGGCCGGCTACCTCACGCGTGACCCGCGTGCGGTCGAGTCCAAGAAGGCCGGTCTCAAGAAGGCGCGCAAGGCGCCGCAGTACTCGAAGCGCTGATCGAGCGCTCCTTTCCCGCGGGCGCTGCCCTCGGGATCGACAGGAGCGTCAGCGCCGTGGACGGCCCCGTCGGAATCGCTCCGGCGGGGCCGTCCGCACGTCCGGCTACGATCGGTGCGGCGTCCGCGGGGGCGCCGTGGGGTGTGCGTGCGGATCCGCCGCCGCGCCCGGAGGAGGAGACATCGTGCGACTGTTCGGCACGGACGGGGTCCGTGGGCTGGCCAACCGGGACGTCACCGCGGACCTGGCCCTCGGGCTCGGCAGCGCGGCCGCGCACGTGCTCGGCACGTCCGGGGAGTTCGCGGGGCACCGCCCGCGCGCCGTCGTCGGGCGCGACCCTCGGGCGTCCGGGGAGTTCCTCTCCGCGGCCGTCGGCGCGGGCCTGGCCAGCTCGGGGGTGGACGTGGTCAACCTCGGGGTGCTGCCCACCCCGGCGCTCGCCCACCTCGTCGGGGCGATGGACATGGACCTCGGCGTCATGATCTCCGCGTCCCACAACGCGATGCCGGACAACGGGATCAAGTTCTTCGCGCGCGGCGGCCACAAGCTGGCCGACCACGTGGAGGACGAGATCGAGGCCCGCCTCGGCCAGGACTGGGAGCGGCCGATCGGCGCCGACGTCGGGCGCATGCGCTCCGACACCGGCATCGCCGCCCAGCAGTACGTCGAGCACCTCGTGGCGAGCGTCGGCACGACGCCGGACGTCCGCCCGCTGGAGGGCCTGCGCATCGCCGTGGACGCGGCGAACGGCGCCGCGAGCCAGGTCGGCCCGGAGGCGCTGCGCGAGGCCGGGGCCGACGTCGTCGTCATCAACGCCAGCCCCGACGGCCGCAACATCAACGAGAAGGCGGGCTCCACCCACCCGGAGCAGCTGCAGGCCGTGGTCGTGGCCGCGGAGGCCGACTTCGGCGTCGCCTTCGACGGCGACGCGGACCGCTGCCTGGCCGTCGACCACGGCGGTGTGCTGGTGGACGGCGACCAGATCCTCGGCATCCTCGCCCGCGCGCTCAAGGACGAGGGCCGGCTGCCGTCGGACACCCTCGTCGTCACCGTGATGAGCAACCTGGGCCTGCTGCTCGCGATGCGCGAGTCCGGCATCACGACCGTCCAGACGGGCGTCGGCGACCGGTACGTGCTCGAGGAGATGCGGGCGCACGGGTACGGCCTCGGGGGCGAGCAGTCCGGGCACATCATCCTCGCCGACCACGCGACCACCGGCGACGGGGTCCTCACGGCGCTGCACCTCGCCGCGCGCGTGAAGGCGACCGGCCGGCGGCTCGCCGACCTCGCCGCCGACGTCCCCCGCCTGCCGCAGACGCTCGTCAACGTCAAGGGCGTGGACAAGGCCCGCGCGGCCGACGACGAGGGCGTGCGGGCCGCGATCGAGAGCGCGGAGACGTTGCTGGGCGAGACGGGCCGCGTGCTGCTGCGTCCGTCCGGCACCGAGCCGCTGGTGCGGGTCATGGTCGAGGCGGCCACCCAGACGCAGGCCGACGGCGTGGCCGACACCCTCGCCGCCGTCGTGCGCGACCGGCTGGCCCTGTGACGGACCCCGTGGCGGGTGCCGCGCGGGCCGGCGCCGTGGACGAGGCGCTGCGCGCCGCCGTCGCCGACCTGCTCGACCGCGCGGACGCGGCGGCGGGCGGCCCGGGGGTGCTGCCGATCGTGCAGGCGGGGGCACCCGTGCTGCGCACCCCCGCGGCCCCGTACACGGGGCAGCTGGGAGACCTGCTGCCGCGGCTGCTGGCCGCGATGCGGCGCACCATGCACGCCGCCCCGGGCGTCGGGCTGGCGGCGCCGCAGGTCGGCATCGGGCTGGCGATCGCCGTCGTCGAGGACGCCGGGATCTCACCAGACGCCGACGACCCGCGGGAGCGGACGCCGCTGCCGTACCGGGTGCTGATCGACCCGCGGTACGAGCCCCTGCCCGGCCCCGACGGCGAGCCCGAGCGGGCCGCGTTCCACGAGGGCTGCCTGTCCGTGAGCGGCTGGCAGGCCGTCGTCGCGCGGCACCGGCGGGTCCGGCTCACCGGCCGTGACGAGACCAGGGCGCCGATCGACGAGGTGCTCACCGGCTGGCCCGCCCGCATCGTGCAGCACGAGACGGACCATCTGGCGGGCGAGCTGTACCTGGACCACGCGCGCCTGCGCACGCTCACCTCGAACGAGAACCTCGTGCGCTACGGGCAGGTCGTGGGACAGGGGTTCGTGGAACAGGGGTGAACATTCGGCGTTCAGGGTGGAACGGGGGGTATCCCCCATGCAGCCGGTGCCCCGGGACTGCCTAGGCTGGTGCCGTGACGCCGCCCGGCGTCGTGCGACCGCCGGAGGCACGCCTCCCGGCCGACGAACCGAGGGACCGACCTGGTGAACCTGTCGACGATGCTGGCACAGCTGGAGGGCTGGGTCCTCGACCTGGGTGCGTCCTTGTGGATCTACCCGGCCATGTACGTCTTCGCCACGATCGACGGGTTCTTCCCGCCGATCCCCAGCGAGTCGGTGGTCATCACCCTGACCGTGCTCGCCCACTCCGAGGGCGAGCCGTGGCTGCCCGGCGTGCTGGCCCTCGCCATCGCCGGGGCCTGGACGGGCGACCAGATCGCCTACCAGATCGGCCGCGTCGTCGGCACCGAGCGCTTCGGCTTCCTGCGCTCGGCCCGCGGGCGCAAGGCGGTCGAGTGGGCGCGGCACGCGCTGGACCACCGCGGGGCGTCGTTCATCCTCGCGGCCCGGTACGTGCCGATCGGTCGGGTGGCGGTCAACATGACCGCCGGCGCCGTCGGCTACCCGCGCAGGCGGTTCATGGTCTACTCCGGGATCGCCGCGGTGACGTGGGGCATCTACTCGATGCTCATCGGGCTGGCCGCCGCGTCGTGGCTCGGCCACAACACGCTCCTCGCCATGGCCGTCGGCGTGGTCGCCGGCATCCTGCTCGGCGTCCTGGTGGACCAGGTGGTCCAGCGCCTCGCCGGCCCGCCCAGGACGCAGCCGGTGCCCGCCGACGACGAGGACGACGAGACCGACGCCGAGCCCACGAGCCGGGCGGCCTGACCGGGGCTCGCGGGCCTCTCAGAGCTTGCGCAGCCGCACCCGCTGCACGGAGTGGTCCGAGCCCTTCGTGAGCACGAGGGTGGCGCGCCCGCGGGTGGGCAGCACGTTGTGCTCCAGGTTCGGCGCGTTGATCGACTCCCAGATGGACAGCGCGCGCTCCGTCGCCTCGGCGTCGGACAGGTCCGCGTAGCGGCGGAAGTACGACTCGGGCTTGCTGAACGCCGTCCTGCGCAGCTGCAGGAAGCGCTCGACGTACCACTGCCGGATGTTGCGGGTGCGGGCGTCGACGTAGATCGAGAAGTCGAAGAAGTCGCTCACCGCCACCGTCGACTCGTCGACCGCCGACGGCCGCGCCGGCTGCAGCACGTTGAGGCCCTCGACGATGAGCACGTCCGGCTTGCGCACCACGACCTCCTCGCCGGGCACGATGTCGTACACGACGTGGGAGTACACGGGCGCGCGCACCTCGGCCTGGCCCGCCTTCACACGGGACAGGAACCGGATGAGCGCGCGGCGGTCGTAGGACTCGGGGAAGCCCTTGCGGTCCATGATCCCGCGGCGCTGCAGCTCGGCGTTCGGGTAGAGGAAGCCGTCGGTGGTGACCAGCTCGACGTGCGGGGTGTCCGGCCAGCGGGCCAGCATCTCGCGCAGGATGCGGGCCGTCGTCGACTTGCCGACCGCGACCGAGCCCGCGACGCCGATGACGTACGGGGTGCGCGGCGGCTCCTCGTGGAGGAACGTCGACGTCGCGCGGTGCAGCCCGGCGCTCGCCGCCACGTACAGGTTGAGCAGCCGGGACAGCGGGCGGAAGACGTCGTCCACCTCGGCGAGGTCGATCGGGTCGCCCAGGCCGCGCAGGCGCTCGACGTCGGCGTCGGTCAGCGGCAGCGGGGTCGACGCCGACAGGCGGCTCCAGGCCGCGCGGTCGAGGTCGACGTACGGGGACGCCGGCGCGAGCCGGGTGAGGTGCTCGCCCAGGGGCTGCGGGGCCGTGCCGGGTGCGGTGTCGGAGGACTGCGGTGCCACCCGCACGATTCTGCCCGAGAGGGGCCCGTGCGCGACAACCGTGGCGCCGCGGCGGGGTGCGCCGTCACGGGCGGCCAGGGCTCGGCGACGTCGCCGAGCCGCTCCAGCAGGCGGCGGGCGTCGCGCGGCGCGTGGGCGTCGCCGTCGTTGTCGAGGTACACGACGACGTCCTGCCCGGCGTCGTGCCGTCGGCGCACCCAGTCGGCCCAGGAGTCCAGGCGCGCGTTGTCGTAGCGGCTCGCGTAGAGCCGGGTGGGGCCGTGCAGCCTCAGGTATGCCAGGCCGGAGGTGGGGTGGTCCAGCAGCGGCCAGCGACCGGCGCCGTCCGAGACGACCAGGGCGACGTCGTGGTCGCGCAGCAGCCCCAGCGCGGCCGGGTCGGCGAACGAGGCGTGGCGCGCCTCCAGGGCGTGCCGCAGCGGCCTGTCCGGGCCGGGCTCGGTCCAGGCCTCCGCGCGGAGTCGGTCGTCGTGCTGCTGCGCCAGGCGCCCGGCCGCCTCGGTGGTGCGCGGCAGGAGCTCGAGGAACGGGGAGAGCACCTCCGCGTCGAAGGACGCGCGCTCGGGGAGCTGCCACAGCACCGGGCCGAGCCGGTCGCCGAGGGCGAGGAGGCCGCTCGCGACGAAGTTGGCGAGCGCCGTGCGCGGGTCCCGCAGCCGCTTGAGGTGGGTGAGGTAGCGGCTGCCCTTGACGGCGAAGGTGAAGCCCCGCGGCACCTCGTCGCGCCAACGGAGGAACGACGACGGCCGCTGGAGGCCGTAGAACGTCCCGTTGAGCTCGAGCGACGGGAAGCGGGCCGCGGCGTACGCCAGCTCGTCGGCGTGCCGCGTGCCGTCCGGGTAGAAGGGGCCGTGCCAGTGGGCATACTGCCAGCCCGACAGGCCCACGCGGACGCTCGCCACGGCGCCGAGCCTACGGGCGGTCTGGCGGGGCTCGCGCGCGGGACGTGCCGCCGACGCCGTCCGGGGGTGCATCATCGGCGGATGGAGCTGGCCGAGCTGTCCGACGAGCTGGAGATCATCTCGCGCGTGTACGAGCGCCGCTTCGGCGTCCCGCGCACCGACGACTGGCTGGTGCTGAAGCTGCACGAGGAGGTCGGGGAGCTCACCCAGGCGTACCTCGCCCGGTCGGGACGGTCGCGGGACCGCGGGGCCGGCGCCGGGGAGGTCGACGCCGCCTTCCGGGCCGAGCTGGCCGACGTGCTCGCCCAGCTGCTGCTCGTGGCGCGCCGGTTCGACGTCGACCTCGAGGCCGAGCTCGAGCGCAAGTGGTTCCGCTGGCGTCACCTGGTGGAGCCGCAGGACGAGGCGGGCGTCCGCGCCGCGGCTCCGACCGAGCCCTGACGGCTACCGCGCCGTCGCCTCCTCGACGCGGTCGAGCCACTCGCCGACGAGGGCGTCGAACAGCGCCGGCTGCTCGATCTGGAGGTTGTGCCCGGCGCGGTCGAGGACGGCGAAGGTGGCGCGCGGGTAGTGCTCGAGGAGGCGCCAGGCGTCGCGGTAGCCGGTCGAGGAGTCCTGGCGGCCGAGCAGGAACAGCGTCGGGCCGGCGTAGGTCCGGGGCTCGAGCGGGAACGTCCCGGCGTAGCGCGACTCGATGCGTCGGACCGTCTCGGGGTCGGCCGCGGCGAGGCCGGGCACCACCTCGGCCTCGGTGCGCCGCCAGGTCTCGGGGGTCTGCACGACGCCGACGTCGTCGGCGTCGAGCGCGGCCGCCCCGACGTCGGACAGCAGCGCCGGGTCGCGCACCAGGACGCGGTGCGGCGGCACGTCCCGGCGGGCGTGCTCGGGCACGATCATCGGGCACAGCAGCGCGAGCCCCCGCACCCGCGCGGGCTCGGCGGCCACGAGCCCGCGCGCGAGGTACCCGCCGTACGACTCGCCGACGACGACGTACGGGCCGGGGACGAGCTCGTCGACCGCGGCCCGGACGACCGCCAGCACGTCGTCGGTGCTCGCGACGCCGGACGCCGGGCTCGCGCCCATCCCCGGGAGGTCGAGATAGACGCGGCGCCAGTCCCGCCGTCCGGCGAAGGCGCCCTCGAACGCGGTCAGCATGAGGCGGTGGTCCACCGGGAACCCGTGCAGCAGCACGATCGTGGGGGTGTCCGGTCCCGGCGCGGCTCCGCGCTCGACGACGTGGACCGGGGAGCCTGCGGCATCGATCATCACGGGCGGCACGCTACGGCGGGCCGCCCACAGGGGCCGGTCGCCGACCTAGGCTGTGGCCCATGATCATCGGCGTGGGCATCGACGTGGTGGACGTCGCCCGGTTCATGGCGACCGTCGAGCGGGTGCCGCGCCTGCGCGAGAAGCTCTTCACGGAGGCCGAGCGCGACCTGCCGGCGTCGTCCCTCGCGGCCCGGTTCGCGGCGAAGGAGGCCATCGCCAAGGCGCTGGGCGCGCCGGGGAACCTGCACTGGCACGACGCCACCGTGCACCGCACCGTCGGCGGGCCGCCCGAGGTCGAGTTGCGCGGCACCGTGCGGGCCCGCGCCGACGAGCTCGGGGTGACGGCCTGGCACCTGTCGATCTCCCACGACGCCGGCATCGCGTCCGCCATGGTGGTGGCGGAGGGCTGACGGCCCCGCCGTGCGGGACGTCAGCCGACGGACCGCCACCAGTCGAGCGCGACCGGCAGCGCGGTGAGCACGCTGACGTGGCCCGCGCGGGGCCGCAGCCACAGCTCCGCGGCGGGCAGCGCGTCGAGCAGGAGGTCGGCGTGCTGCCGGGGCACCACGCGGTCGGCGCCGCCCTGCACCACCAGGGTCGGGGGAGCGACGTCGCCGAGCGCCACGCCCCAGGGCCGGACGAACGCGAGGTCGTCGTCGACCTGCCCGCCGGGCCACTCCTGGCCGGACCGCGAGGCGTCGGCGCCCAGCGCCGCCCACGTGCCGGCCAGCGTCGCGTAGTCGTCGGCGGTGAAGCTCGACTCGTCGAACTGCGCCGTCTCGGCGTGCCGCTCGCGGGCGGCCGGCCCGTCGAGGGCGGCGCGCAGGCCTCCGTCGTCGACCATCCCGGCGAACCAGGGGCCGTCCCGGCCGGGGCCGGGGTACGGCGCGACGCCCGCGAGGGTGACCGCGCCGGACACCAGGTCGGGCCGGAGCGCGGCGAGGGCCAGCGCGTGCGGGCCGCCGCCCGAGGCGCCGACGGCGAGGCACCGGGTCACCCCGAGCACGTCGAGGGCGTGCGCCACGTCCGACGCGGCGTCCGCCACGGTGCGCCCCGGGCGGCGGGTGGACCCGCCGTACCCGGCGCGGGCCGCGGAGACCACCCGCAGCCCGCGCTCCCGGGCGGCGTCGACGACCGGCGGCAGCAGCGCGCCGGACTGGGGCGACCCGTGGTGCCAGACGACGGCGTCGGCGGACGGCGGGCCGTCGTCGTACGCGACGAGCCGCCGGCCGTCCGGCAGGTCCAGCTCGTGCCGCGAGCCCGCCCCTGTGCCCACCGGCTCAGCCCTGCAGCTCCGGGATGACCTGCCGCTGGAAGAGCTCGATCTGGTCGCGGTCGGCGGCCGCGTTCGGGAAGTAGGTGATGGCGTACGTCATCCCGAGGTCGCCCAGGCCGGAGAGCTTCTCGACGATCTGCTCCGGCGTGCCGACCAGCGGGCTGTTGCGCCAGCTCGCGATCTCGCTCTCGCCCCGCTCGCCCGGCGCGTACTTGCGGAAGTGGGACTCGATCCAGGCGAAGCGGTCGTCCACCTCGGCCTGGTTCTCCCCGATGACCACGTTGTAGTCGGACGAGCGCGTGATCTCCCCGAAGTCACGACCCACGTCGCGGCAGTGCTGCTCGAGGATCGCCGACTTGCGGGCGAAGCCCTCGGGGGAGCCGTCGAAGTTCGTGTACTGCGCGAACCGCGCGGCGATGCGCAGGGTCTTCTTCTCGCCGCCGCCCGCCACCCACAGCGGGACGCTCGGCACCTCGGCGCCGCCGTCGCCCACCGGGAGCCGCTGCAGCGGCTGCGGGTAGCAGAGCGCGCCGTCCACCTGATAGGTCTCGCCGTCGAACGTCCCGGACGACCCGGTGCGCCACATCTGCGTGATGATCTGCAGCCCCTCGTCGAGGGCGCGCAGGCGCTCGCCCGCGCGGGGAAAGCCGTAGCCGTACGCGCGCCACTCGTGCTCGTACCAGCCCGCACCGATGCCGAGCTGCGCGCGGCCGCCGGAGATCGCGTCCACCGTCGAGGCGACCTTCGCCAGGTAGGCCGGGTTGCGGTACGACATGCACGTGCACATCTGGCCCAGCTTCACCCGCTGGGACGCCGCCGCGAACGCCGCCATCAGCGTCCACGCCTCGTGCGTGGCCTCGGTGCTCGGGACCGGGACGGTGTGGAAGTGGTCGTACACCCAGACCGAGTCCCAGGCCCAGGGGCCGCCGGGGATCGGCTCGCCGGCCGCGGCGTTGTCGGCGTAGTGGAGCAGGGACAGCATCGTCTCCCAGTGCTGCTCCGGGGGGACGTCGGTGAGCGAGTGGCGCCAGCCCTGCGGGATGAAGAGTCCGAATCGCATGGGCCCGAGCCTATGCCTCGACCTGCGGCGACGCTGCGGGGCACGGCGGCGCGCGGCAGGATGCGTCCCATGATCTCCGCCTGGTCCGCCGCCGACGTCCGCGCCGCCGAGGAGCCGCTGCTCGCGGCGGGGGTGCCCCTGATGGAGCGGGCGTCGTTCGCGCTCGCGACGCACGTGCTGCGCGACGTCGCCGCCCGCCGCGGCCCGGTCCGTGGCGCGCGCGTGGTCGTGCTCGCCGGGGCGGGCAACAACGGCGGCGACGCGCTGCACGCCGGTGCGGTGCTCGCCCGGCGCGGGCTCGCGGTCACGGCGGTGCTCGTGGCCGAGCGCTTCCACGCGGGCGGTCGCGCGGCGCTGGAGCGCGCGGGCGGCCGGGTCGTCGAGCTGTTCGCGACGCCCGACGCCCTCGGCGCGGTGGTCGACGACGCCGCCCGCGCCGACGTCGTGCTCGACGGCCTCGTCGGCATCGGCGCACGCGGCCCCCTGCGCGACCTCGCCCAGGACGTTGTGAGCGGGTTCTTGGCCCGCATCGACCGGCGTGTCGGGGCCAAGCACCCGCTCACAGCGGCGGGGGACGACCGGCCGCGGGTGGTCGCGGTGGACGTGCCGTCGGGCGTCGGGGTCGACGACGGCGCCGTGGCCGGCCCGGTGCTGCCGGCGGACCGCACGGTGACGTTCGGCGCCGCCAAGCCCGGCCTGCTGCTGCCGCCGGCGGCCGGCCTCGCCGGCGAGGTGAGCGTCGTGGACATCGGGCTGGAGCCCGCCGGGGCGCCCGCCCTGCGGCGGCTGGGGCCCGCCGACGTCGCGGCCTCGTGGCCGGAGCCCGGCCCTGCGGACCACAAGTACACGCGCGGCGTGGTCGGCGTCGTCGCGGGCACCGCGACCTACCCCGGTGCGGCCGTGCTGACGACCACGGCCGCCGTGCGCACCGGCGCCGGCATGGTGCGGTACCGCGGGTCGCGCGACGTCGGCGGGCGCGTGCTGGCTACCCGGCCCGAGGTCGTCACGGCCCCCGGTCGGGTGCAGTCGTGGGTCGTGGGGCCCGGCGTCCCAGGCGGACCGGAGGCGGCGCGCGCGGGCGAGGACGACGGCACGGACGACGGGCAGCACGAGCGCGGCCGGGCGGCGCTCGCCGCGGCGGCCGGACATCTCGCCGGGACCGCGGGCGGGCCGGTGCCCGCTGTCGTCGACGCGGGCGGGCTGGGGCTGCTCGACGAGCACGTGCCCGCGTGGTTCGTGCTCACCCCGCACGCCGGGGAGCTGACGGCGCTGCTGCGGGCGCGCGGCGAGGACGTGCGCCGCACCGACGTCGAGGCCGAGCCGATGCGGTGGGCCCGCCGCGCGCACGAGCTGACGGGCGCGACGGTGCTGCTCAAGGGCGGCGTGACCGTCGTCGTCGGCCCGGACGTGGCGTACGCCCAGGCCGACGGGCCGGGCTGGCTGGCCACCGCGGGCGCCGGCGACGTGCTCGCCGGGGTGCTGGGCGCGATGCTCGCAGCCCGGTCGCGCGACGTCGTCGAGGAGCCGGCGCTCGCGGCGGAGGTCGCCGCCGCGGCGGCGCTGGTGCACGGTCGTGCCGCGCACCGTGCCCGGCCCGGCGGGCCGGTAGCCGCGCTGGACGTCGCTCACGCGGTGCCCGGTGAGGTCGCCGCGCTGCTGGAGACTGCCCGAACTACCTCGCGGTGACCTGGACTACCTCGCGGGGGGCTGGACTACCTCGGCAGGTGCTTCTCCACCAGCTCGACGACGGCCGGGTCGTCGGGGACGGTCTGCGGGGAGAACCGGTGCACCTCGCCGCCGGGCAGCACGACGAACTTCTCGAAGTTCCAGCGGATGCGCCCGTCGTGCCCGCCGGCGTCGGCGGTCTTCTTCAGCTCGGCGTACAGCGGGTGCGTGTGGCGCCCGTTGACCCGGATCTTGGAGACCACGGGGAACGTGACCCCGTAGGTGGTGGAGCAGAACTCGGCGATCTTCTCGTCGGTGGACAGCTCCTGGAGGAACTGGTTGGAGGGGAAGCCGATCACGGTGAACCCGCGGTCGGCGTACGACTTCTGCAGCTGTTCCAGCGCCTCGTACTGCGGGGTGAGCCCGCACCGCGAGGCGACGTTGACCACCAGCACGACCTCGTCGCGGTGCTCCGCGAGCGTGGTCGTCGTGCCGTCCATGCGCTCGAACGGGATGTCGTAGAGGCTCATACGGCCCATCATGCCGCGCGGGACAATGGTCCGGTGCCACCCGGTCCGCGCAAGCACGTCCCGCCCCTGCCCGTGCGGGACGGCCTCAACCCCACACGCCTGGTGCTGCCCCACGACCCGGCGAGCACGGCCCGGTACGCGACGGCGGCGCAGTACCTGCTGGAGCGGTTCGACGCCGACGCGGCCCGGCTGCGGGAGAAGCTCGCCGCGGGGGAGGTGGTGACGGGGACGGGCGCCGTCGTCGACGACGCGACCCCCTACGAGCCGCGCGGCTTCCTCTACCTGTACCGCGACCCGCCCGCCGACGAGCCGGAGGTGCCCGCGCTCGACGAGCTGGAGGTGCTGCACCGCGACGACGACCTGCTGGTCGTGGACAAGCCGCACCTCGTCGCCACGATGCCGCGCGGGCGGTGGGTGACCCGCACCGTGCTCGTGCACCTGCGCGCGACGCTCGACCTGCCCGAGCTGGTGCCCGCGCACCGGCTGGACCGGCCCACCGCCGGCGTCCTGGTGCTCACCGTGCGGCCCGAGGTGCGCGGCGCGTACCAGACGGCGTTCCAGGACCGGGCCGTGCGGAAGGTCTACGAGGCGGTCGCGCCGCTGCCGGAGCCGGGGGCGGTGCTCGACCGCGACGGCACGACGACGGTCCGCTCGCGCATCGTCAAGCACCGGGGCGTGGTGCGCGCCCAGGAGGAGCCCGGGGAGCCGAACGCGGAGTCGCGGGTGACGCTCGTCGCGCGGGACGACGCCCGCGGCCTCGGGCTCTACCGGCTCGAGCCGCACACGGGCAAGACGCACCAGCTGCGCCTGCACATGGCGTCCCTGGGGCTGCCGCTGCTGCACGACCCGTTCTGGCCGGTGCTGCGCGACGACGCGCCCGACGACCCGGACCGGCCGCTGCAGCTGCTCGCCCGCTCGCTCGCGTTCGTCGACCCGATCAGCGGCGAGCATCGCGAGTTCCGCTCCCGGCGTCGCCTCGCCGCATGGCCCGCCGGTGGGGACACGGGTGACGGCGGGAGCGACGGGACGCGGTGAGAGAATCGATGACCGTGAGCACCGAGGTCCCGTCCGAGGTCCCGACCGACACCACCCCCGCGTCGGCCGGCCCGAGCGTTCCTGACGACTTCCCCGACGACGCGCTGGCGCGCGCCGTCGTGGACCTGTCGGCCGTGCGGGACAACGTGCGCGCCCTGGCGGGCCACGCCTCCGGCGCCGCGGTGATGGCCGTGGTCAAGGCCGACGGGTACGGGCACGGGATGCTCCCGGTGGCGCGGGCGGCGCTCGCGGGCGGCGCGACGTGGCTCGGCACGGCGGTCCCGGCCGAGGCGCTCGCGCTGCGCGCCGGCGGCGTCACGACGGACGACGCCCGGGTGCTCACCTGGCTCGCCACCCCCGGCGCGCCGTTCGACCGGCTCGTGGCGGCGGGCGTCGACGTCGGCGTCGCGGCCCCGTGGGCGCTCGACGAGGTGGCCGCCGGGGCGCGGGCCGCGGGCGAGCCGGCGCGCGTGCACCTCAAGGTCGACACGGGACTGGGACGCAGCGGGATCATGCCCGCGGACCTGCCGGACGTCGTGCGCCGGGCGGCCGCGCTCGAGGCCGAGGGCGTGCTGCGGGTGGTCGGCGTGATGTCGCACCTGGCGTGCGCGGACGAGCCCGGGCACCCGTCGATCGCGCTCCAGGCGGCGGCGTTCGACGCGGCGGTCGCCGTCGTCGAGGGCTCCGGGGCGTCGCTCGAGGTGCGGCACCTCGCGAACTCCGCGGCCGTGCTCACCGACCCGCGGCTGCACTACGACCTGGTCCGCCCGGGCATCGCCGTCTACGGGCACTCGCCGGTGCCGCAGCTGGGCGCGCCGGGTGACTATGGGCTGCGCGGGGCGATGACGCTCCAGGCCCGGCTCGCGACGGTCAAGGACGTGCCGGCCGGCCACGGCGTGTCGTACGGGCACCACTACACGACGCCGCGCGACACCCGGCTGGGCGTGGTGCCGCTGGGCTACGCGGACGGCATCCAGCGGCACGCGTCGGGCGGCAGCCTCGGCGTCGGCGGGCCGGTGGGCGTCGGGAGCGCTGCGTCCGCCCGCGTGTTGCGCGTGGCCGGGCGGGTGTGCATGGACCAGTTCGTGCTCGACCTGGGGCCGGCCGGGACCGAGCGCGCGGGCGACGTGGTGACGCTGTTCGGGGCGTCGGACGGCGTCGACCGCGGGGCGACCGTGCCGAACGCCGAGGACTGGGCCCGCGCCGCGGGCACCATCAGCTACGAGATCGTCACGGGCATCGGGGCGCGCGCGGTGCGCGCGTACACGGGCCTCGACAAGACACCCGACACGGAGACCTGGAAGGAAGTGCAGCGGTGAGCGACGTCGTCGTGCGGACGGAGACGGACCTGCCGGACGCGGAGTCCACCCGCGCGCTGGGGGCGGCCCTGGCGGGGGTGCTCCGCGCGGGGGACCTGGTGATCCTCACGGGCGACCTGGGGGCGGGCAAGACGACGCTCACGCAGGGGCTCGGGGCGGCGCTCGGCGTGCGCGGCCAGGTGGCGTCGCCCACGTTCATCGTGGCGCGCGAGCACCCGCCGCTGCCCCGCGAGGACGGCTCGCGGGGTCCGGCGCTGGTGCACGTGGACGCCTACCGGCTCGGCGGCCTGGGGGAGCTCGACGCGCTGGACCTGGACTCCTCCCTCGACGAGTCCGTCACCGTCGTCGAGTGGGGCCGCGGGCTCGCCGAGGCGCTCACTGACGACCGGCTCGAGATCGACCTGGAGCGGCCGCGCGGCACGGCGGCCGGTGCGGATCCCGACGCCGGCGCCGACGACGAGGCCGACCCGGGCGCCGGGACCCGCCACGCGACGCTGCGCGGCGTCGGCCCCCGGTGGGCCGGCGTCGACCTGGCCGCACTCACCGCGCGCTGACCCGTCGAGCACGTCGCTCCCGGGCGGGCGGCGGGAAACGTAGGCTGAGACCGTGGCAGTTCTCGCATTGGACACCTCCGCAGCCGTCGCCGTCGCGCTCGTCGACCCGGGCGGCGCCCGGCTCGCCGCGCGCTCGGCGGACGAGCGCCGCCGGCACGCCGAGTCGCTGGCCCCGCTCGTCGACGCGGTGCTCGCCGACGCCGGCCTGGACCGCACGGACCTCACGGCGGTCGCCGTGGGCACCGGGCCCGCACCCTTCACCGGCCTGCGGGTCGGCCTGGTCACCGCGCGCACCCTGGCGCTCGCGCTCGGGATCGACGTGCTCGGCGTGCCCAGCGTCGACGCGCTCGCCGTGCAGGCGGTCGCCGACCTCGGCCTGACGCCGGGCGACGAGGTGCTCGTCGCGACCGACGCGCGCCGCAAGGAGGTCTACTGGGCGCACTACCGCGTCGTCGCGCACGAGGGGCCGCACGCCGTGCCCGTGGTCGAGACGCTGGCCGGGCCAGGCGTGGACAAGGCCGCGGCCGTCGCCGCCCGCCTCGCGGACGCCCCCGCGGACGGCCGGCTGGTCGTCGTGGGCGAGGGCGCGAGCCTCTACCCCGAGCACCTGCCCGCCGACGACGACGGCCCGCTCGTGCCCGACGCCGCCGTCCTGGCGCGCCTCGCGCTCGCGCGCCGCGCCGCGGGCGAGGACCTGCCCACCGAGCCGCTGTACCTGCGCCGGCCCGACGTCCAGGAGCCCGCGTCGCCGCGCCTCGTCCCCGCCACCGGGAGCCCGGCATGACCACCGAGCAGCCCACGGTGGGCGAGCCGGCGGCGGAGCGGCCCGAGCAGCGCGAGCCGCCCCACCTGCCGCGCACCGTGCAGCACGTCTACGCGCCGTCGTGCCGGCTGCGACCGCTGGGCAGCGCCGACTTCGACCGGGTGCTCCAGCTCGAGCGGGTGCTGTTCGGCGCGGGGGCATGGACGTACGGGATGCTCGCCGACGAGCTGGCGGCGCTCGGCCGCTGGTACGTCGTGGCCGAGCCGGCGGGGCCGGACGCCGTCGCGGTGTACGGGGTCGGGCCCAAGCCGGTCGTCGGCTACGCCGGGCTCTGGTTCGACGGCGACGTCGCGCAGGTCATGACGATCGGCGTCGACCCGCACTACCAGCGGCACGGGGTCGGCCGGGCGCTCCTGGAGGCGCTCGTGGAGCGCGCCCGCAAGCTCAGGGCGGAGGCGGTGCTGCTCGAGGTGCGGGTGGACAACGAGCCCGCGCTCGCGCTGTACGAGCGGCACGGCTTCGAGCGGATCGGGCTGCGCAAGCGGTACTACCAGCCGGAGGACAAGGACGCCTTCACGATGCGCCTGGACCTGCGGGGCCATCGGGCGCCACGAAGGACGGCGTCGTGACCCGCGAGGACACGCCGCGATCGCGGGTGCTGGTCACGGTCGCCGAGCTCGCGGCGGACCTGCGGCTGAGCGCCGGGCCCGACCCGGCGGACGGCGCGCCCGTGCTGCTCGACGTCCGCTGGGCGCTCGGCATGACCGACGGCCGCGAGCGGTACCTCGGGGGGCACCTGCCCGATGCCGTCTACGTGGACCTGGAGTCCGAGCTGGCCGCGGAGGCGTCGCCCGAGGAGGGGCGCCACCCGCTGCCCTCGGCGTCGTCGTTCCAGCGCAGCGCGCGGGCCTGGGGGCTGCGGGGCGACTCGCGCGTCGTCGTCTACGACACGGTGGGCGGCACGTCCGCGGCCCGCGCGTGGTGGCTGCTGCGCTACTTCGGCGTCGCGGACGTGCGCATCCTCGACGGCGGCCTGCCCGCCTGGGTGCGCGCGGGCTACGCGCTGGAGAGCGGCGACGTCACCCGCGCGCCCGGCGACCTCGTCGTGCGGCCGGGGCACCTGCCCGTGCTCGACGCCGACGACGCGGCGGAGCTGGCCGAGACGGGCGCGCTGCTGGACGCGCGGGCCCCCGAGCGGTACCGGGGCGAGACCGAGCCGGTCGACCCGCGGGCCGGCCACGTGCCGGGCGCCGTGAGCGCGCCGACCACGGAGAACCTCCGCGACGACGGCACGTTCCTCGACGAGGAGTCGCTCCAGGGGCGGTTCGCCGACCTGGGCCTGAGCGCGGCCGACGACGGGGACGCCGACGGCGCGCTCGCCGTCGGCGTCTACTGCGGCTCCGGCGTGACGGCGTCCCACGAGATCGCCGCGCTCGCCTGCGCGGGCATCACGGCGGGCCTGTACCCGGGCTCCTGGTCGCAGTGGTCGAACGACCCGACGCGCCCGGTGGCCGTCGGCGACCGTCCCTCCGGCGATTGAGCCTGTCGAAATCCCGGGACCGGGTTTCGACAGGCTCAACCAGCGGTTCACGGGTCAGAGGATCTCGGCGACCTCGTCGAAGGAGAGCCGCGGGCCGCGCGGGTACGGCGAGCCCTCGCCCTCGGCGTGGCCGACGTTGATCACCAGGAACGACTTCCAGCCGGACTCGGCGAAGAACTCGCCGTCCACGCCGTCGAAGTCCATGCCGTTCATCGGGCCGGCGGCCAGGCCGGCGGCGCGCAGGCCGACGATGAGGTAGCCGGCCTGGATGAGGGCGTTGCTGCGGGCCATCTGCTCACGGACGTCCGCGGCGGGCTCCAGCTGGTCCTTCATGCCGGGGTAGGCGGGGAACAGGGTGTCCAGGTGCTGGTGGAAGGCCGGGTCGGCGGCCAGCACGAGGGAGACGGGGGCGCCGGCGACGCGGTCCTTGTTGCCGTCGTTCATGTGGGTGACGAGGCGCTCGCGGGCGTCGCCCGAGCGCACGACGAGGACGCGCAGCGGCAGCGTGTTCATCGCGGTCGGACCGAACTTGGCCAGGTCCCACGCGGCGGCGAGCTGCTCGTCGGTGACGGGCTCGTCCGTGAAGAGCGAGGTGGTGCGGGCGGCGCGGAACAGGAGGTCCGCCACGTCGTCGCCGACGGCGAGGGGCGTGGTCGGGTGCGTCAGGGTCTCGGTCATGGTTGCCTCAACGGATAGATGCAGACGCATGATTCCGCGGACGGGCGTGACGTGCCCCACACCGCCCTCACGAGGGGCGACGTCGCTCAGAGGGCGGTCAGCGGCTCGAAGTCGAACCCGTCGGCGCGCGCGAGGTACAGCCGCTGCTCGGCGTGGTTGCCGCGGAACCGGACCAGCCCGCGCGGCCCGGTGTAGGTGAGGCCGTCGACGGACCGGTCGGTCGCGGCGACGGCGGCGCTGCCCGCCCGCTCGACGATGGTCCGCAGCGCGAGGATCCCCTCGTAGCAGGCCTCCGCGGCGGCGCCGACGGCGGGCGCGTGCAGCCCGTGGTGCGCCGTGTAGCGGCCGACGAGGTCGAGGGCCTCGCCGGTGGCGAGGCTGCGGAACCAGCCGCCGGCCGAGTAGAGGTTCGCGGTGGCGCCCGCGCCGCTGCCCATGAGCATGTTCTCCTCCATGAGCGTGCTGAGGCGCACCACCCGCTCGTGCAGGCCCCGGCGGGCGAACAGGCGGTTGAACCGCACCCCGTTCTGCCCCACCATCAGCAGCAGCACGCCCTCGGCGCCCGAGCGCTCCACGTCGTCGAGCGTCGCCGCGAGCTGCGCGTCGCTCGCGCCCTGCTCCGGCAGGAAGCGCGCCCCCGCGAAGCCGGCGCCGAGCCCGGCCAGCCGCGGCGCCAGCGCGGCGTACGTGCCGCGGGGCCAGGCGTAGTCGTCCCCGACGACGAACCACCGCCGTGCCCCCGTCTCGGACCGCAGCCGCTCGATCGCGGGGAAGAGCTGGGCCGACGGCACCTCGCCGGTGACGTAGAGCCCGGGCCGGGTCTCGGCGCCCTCGTACGCCGCGGGGTACACGTACGGGACGCGGCGCTGCACCAGCGGCACGACGGCGTGCCGTACCGCCGACGTGTGCCACCCGGTGAGCCCGTGGAGGCGGCCCGCGTCGAGCGCCGCGCCGAGCCGGTGGCGCAGCTGGGGCGCGGGCTGCCCGGCGTCGAGCAGCTCGGCGCGCACGGGGCGGCCGAGGATGCCGCCCGTGGCGTTGAGCTCGGCGACCGCGAGCTCCGTGACGGCCTGGCACGAGGGGCCGTAGATCCCGCCCGGCCCCTGGAAGTGCAGCAGGACGCCGACGACGAAGTCCGACATGACGTCCCGTCCGCGCGAGGGGGCCGCGTCCCGGGCCCCGGCCTGTGATGGCCGGTAGTGTACGAGCACCACGGAAGGCGGGTCAGCATGCGGACGGCTGTGCGGTCGGGGAGCACCACGACGGAGCCCGGTGGGGACGTGCCCGAGGCGCCCGCCGACCTCCTGCGCGACTCCGTGCTCGCGGGGCGTCGTGCCGCGCGCCGTGCCGCCGACGTCCTGGCGCAGGCCGGGTGCACGGTGGACGAGTGGCTGGTGCTCGGCGCGCTGGGCCGCCGCCCGGGCGCCACGATGTCCGAGCTGCGCGCGGCGACCGTCACCGACAAGGCGACGCTCGGACGCCGCGTGGACGCGCTCGTCACCCGCGCGCTGGTGTACCGCGAGGTGGACGCGTTCGACCGACGCGTGATCCGCGTCCACCTGTCGTCGCGCGGGCGGGACGTGCTGTCAGGCCTCGACGCGCGGCTGGCGCAGGCGGAGCATGCCGACCAGCCACGCGACGAGTAGCACCCCGGCGAGCACCAGGCCGTACGGCTCGAGGCTGGCCGACGCCCCCGGCAGGCCGGACAGCGCGGGCACGCGCTCGGCGGCCACCTGCATCAGCGTGACGCCGCCGATGCCCACCGCGGCCGCCGCGGACACCCCGGTGACGAGCACGTCGTAGCGCAGGCGACGCCCGCCGGCGGCGCCTCCCGGTCCGCCGGCCTGGGCGTACGCGCGGCGCGCGGCCGAGCCCTGCAGGGAGTCCAGGAGCGACATGCCCGCCGCGAACAGGACGGCCAGCGGCAGCGGTGCGTACCAGGGCACCTGACCCAGCGCGGCCGACGCCGTCATCGCGAGCAGGCCGATCTCCGTGGCGGTGTCGAAGCCCAGGCCGAAGACGAGGCCGACGCCGTACATCCGGCCCGGGCGGTCGGTGGCCCACGCGAAGCGGCGCAGCGCCCACGAGACGGGGCCGCCCACGGACTCGACGTCGTGGTGGTGGCCGCCCCCACCCCGCGCGGCGCGCAGGGCGCGGCGGAGCATCAGCACGTTCACGACGGCGATCGCCAGCAGGAAGGTGCCGGACACCACCGGCCCCCACACCCCGGTGAACCGGCGCCACGGGGACGACTCGTCCTCGAGCGCGGGCGCGAGCGCCTGCACGCCGACGGCGAGCAGCACCGCGGCGGCGACGACCACCGTCGAGTGGCCGAGCGAGAACCACAGCCCCACCCCGCGGGCGTCGCGGCCCTCCCGCACGAGCCGCCGGGTGGTGTTGTCGATCGTGGCGATGTGGTCGGCGTCGAACGCGTGCCGCAGGCCCAGCCCGTACGCGGTGAGGGCCATGACGAGCGTGACCGCGCCCGCGCCGCCGTCGAGCGCGAGGGTGGCGGCGAGGCCGCCGACCCCCACGACGTGCAGGGCGACCACGACGGGGACGGTGCGGGTCATGCGATCTCCTGACGGGGGAGGGCCGGTACGAGGTCGGACCGGTGCAGCGGGCTGAGATGAGCGGACGTGCCCAGCCAGCGCGTCAGCTCGCCGCCGCGCTCCAGGCGCAGCGTCACCGCGCCGTCGGCGCGCGGGGCGCCGGGCTCGGCGGCCGGCGCCGTCTCGTCCCCGCCGGACCCGTGCAGGCGCGTGACGGTGTCGATCACGCGCAGCCCGCCCAGCACGCCGGGCACGGGCCGGTCGCCCGCGGCGGCGACCTCCTCCACGAGCAGGGGCCCGTCGTCGTCGACCGCCGTGGAGCGCAGCAGCACGCGGCCGCCGGCCTCGCCGTCGCGCCCGAGCACGACGGTCTCGCGCAGCACCAGCCGCGCCCCGGCGCCGAGGACGGCGTCGGTGGACCGGGTCACGTCCGCGCCGGTGGACACGACGAACGGCAGGCCCCACCACGTGAGCCGGGCGCCGGCCCCGAGGCGCACCTCGACGTCCCACCGGCACGGCGCGCCGTCGCCGTCGTACGCGACCGTGCCGCCGACGTCGGTCAGGGTGAGCGCACACCCGTCGGCGACGCGGACGCGGACGGTCACGTGGTCGCCGCCGAGCAGCACCGCGCCCGTCGCGACCAGCGCCACCTCGGCGTGCTCGGTCCCGCGCGCGACGGTCCGCACGGCGAGCAGGTCGTCCCGCGTGCGGACGCGCACGGGCGCGCCCGGCACCGCGGGCCGGTCGACCTCGACGAGCGTGAGCCGCACGTCAGTGCGCGTGCGCGTGCTCGTGCCCGGGCTCATGCGCGTGCTCATGGTCGGCGTCGCCGTCCGCGTGGGTGTGCAGCACGCCGCCGCCCGCCTCGTCGGCGTGGAAGTGCGGCGCCATCGGGCCCGGGTCCTGCGCCACGTGCGCGCCGGCGCGGAACAGGTCGAGCACGCCGAGGAGCCACGCCCGCAGCTCCGCGACGGAGGCCGGGTCCGTGCGGGACAGGGCGACGACGTCCCGCCCGTCGCGGGCGGCCGACGCGTCGGCGACCATCTGCGCGACGTCCACCCCCACGTGCGGCGCGAGGTCGGTCTTGTTCACCACGAGCAGGTCGGCGCGGCCGATGCCGGGGCCGCCCTTGCGCGCGACGTCGCCGCCGCCGGCGACGTCGAGCACGAAGATCTGCGCGTCCACGAGGGCGGGGGAGAAGGTGGCGGTGAGGTTGTCGCCGCCCGACTCGATGACCACGAGGTCGAGGGGCGCGAAGTCGCGCTCCAGGTCCTCGGCGGCCAGCAGGTTGGCGGTGACGTCGTCGCGGATCGCGGTGTGCGGGCAGGCGCCCGTCTCGACGGCGCGGATGCGCTCCGGGTCCAGCACGCCGGCGGAGCGCAGGAAGCGGGCGTCCTCGTCGGTGTAGATGTCGTTGGTGATGACGCCGATCCGCAGCTCGTCGGCCAGCGCGCGGCACACCGTGGCGATCAGCGAGGACTTGCCGACGCCGACGGGGCCGGCGACACCGAGGCGCAGGGCGCGGGCGGGAGCGGGGTTCGTGGGGGGAGTGGTCTCAGGCACGGAACAACCTCTGGGTCGTGAGGGCGTGGGCCTCGGCCCAGCCCTCGGTCAACGGGGCTCCGGAGGCCGGGATGTCCTCCGGGGTGGCGCACGCCGCGACGCGGAGCACGTGCTCCTCCGCCGCCGCGCACGCGTCGAGGACCCACCGCGCGGGGGCGAGGGGGTCCAGCGGCTCGAGCTTGAGCAGGGCCGACGCCGCGGTCTGGGCGTCGTCGTAGACGGTGAGGCGGACGACGTCCGCGGGCGGGAGGCCGGTTGCCGCCGCGATCGCGCCGAGCACGACCGCGCGCGGCAGGGCGCCGGCGCCCCGCGGGCCGCCCGGCGCGTGGCCGTCGGGACGGCGCGATGCCGCGTCGTGGTCCACCAGCACGCGGACGGCCGCGCTGCCCGGCCACAGCGTGCGCGCGACGCGCAGGTAGCCGCGCCCGAGCAGGCGCGAGGCGTCCCGCAGCGCGGGCGACGGCGTCCGCGCCGCCCAGGCGCGGACCACGGCGTCGACCCGGGAGCCGTGCTCGGGCGCCCCCGGCTCGGCGTCGGCGAGCAGCCGCGCGGCGACGACGGCGGTGCCGGCCTCCACGAGGCTGACCGTCGTCGCGCGCCCCACCATCCAGGCGGGCACGTCGGACGGCGGCATGCCGCCGCGCAGCGCGGGCTCGAGGCTCGCGGAGTGCGCGTGGCCGCCGCCGGGCAGGCGGGCGTCGGCGAGCAGCAGCGCGACCGTCGCGGGGTGGGGGGCGAGGAGCGTCATGGAGACCTGGCCCGGCTCAGAACATCGAGTAGAGCTGGGCGAGGGGCAGCCGGGCGGCGGGCGCGGGCTCCACCAGGTCGCCGTCCACCCGGATCTCGAAGGTGTCGGGGCGGATGTCGATGGCCGGCAGTGCGTCGTTGTTGCGCATGTCCGCCTTGGTCAGGCCCCGCGTGGGCGCGACGGCGGCCAGCCCGCGGCGCAGGCCGAGCCGGGAGGCCAGGCCGTCCTCGATCGCAGCCGGCGCGACGAACGCGAGCGAGTGGTCCGCGCCGACCGCGTCGCCGAACGCCGGGCGCTGCAGCACGGGCTGGGGCGTGGGGATGGACGCGTTCGGGTCGCCGAGCGCGGCCCAGGCGATGACCCCGCCCTTGATCACGAGCTCCGGACGGAACCCGAAGAACCGCGGGTCCCACAGCACCAGGTCGGCCAGCTTGCCGGGCTCCACGGAGCCGATGTGCGCGTCCACGCCGTGCGCCACGGCCGGGTTGATCGTGTACTTCGCGACGTACCGCCGGGCGCGCTCGTTGTCTGCCGGCTCGGCGGACGACAGCGCCCCGCGGCGGTGCTTCATCACGTGCGCCACCTGCCAGGTGCGGGTGATCACCTCGCCGATGCGGCCCATCGCCTGGGCGTCGGAGGAGGTGATGGAGATGGCGCCCAGGTCGTGCAGCACGTCCTCGGCGGCGATCGTCGTGGCGCGGATGCGCGACTCGGCGAACGCGAGGTCCTCCGGGACGGCCGGATTGAGGTGGTGGCAGACCATGAGCATGTCGAGGTGCTCGGCCACCGTGTTCACCGTGTGGGGGAGGGTCGGGTTGGTCGACCCGGGCAGCACGTGCGGCAGGCCCGCGATGGTGAGGATGTCGGGGGCGTGCCCGCCGCCCGCGCCCTCCACGTGGTAGGCGTGGATCCCGCGCCCGTCGATCGCGTCGATCGTGGACTGCACGAAGCCGGCCTCGTTGAGCGAGTCCGAGTGCAGCGCCACCTGCAGGCCCCACTCGTCCGCGGCCCGCAGCGCGGCGTCGAGGGCCGCGGGCGTGGAGCCCCAGTCCTCGTGCACCTTGTAGCCGGCCGCCCCGGCGAGCGCCTGCTCGGCGAGGGACTCGTCGCTCACCGTGTTGCCCTTGCCCAGCAGCAGCACGTTGAGCGGCAGGTGGTCCAGCGCGCGCAGCACGGACCGCAGGTGCCAGGCGCCGGGGGTGACCGTGGTCGCCTTGGAGCCCTCCGACGGTCCGGTGCCGCCGCCGGCGACGGTCGTGATGCCGGTGGCGAGCGCCTCGCGCAGCGCGGACGGCGACAGCAGGTGCACGTGCGGGTCGAAGCCGCCTGCGGTGAGGATCCGGCCCTCTCCGGAGATCACGTCCGTGGACGGCCCGATGACGAGGTCGGGGTGCACGCCGTCCGCGACGTCGGGGTTGCCGGCACGGCCCAGGGCGACGATCCGCCCGCCGCGCAGCCCGACGTCGGCCCGCACCACGCCCCACCAGTCGAGGACGACGACGCCGGTGATCACGGTGTCGGGCGCGCCGTCCGCGCGGGTGCGGGTGGACTGCGCCATCGACTCCCGGATCGACTTGCCGCCGCCGAAGACGGCCTCCTCACCGCCGACCGTGCGGTCCTCGGTGACCTCGATCCACAGGTCGGTGTCGCCGAGGCGCACCTGGTCGCCCACCGTCGGTCCGTACAGCGCGGCGTAGCGCGCGCGGTCGATCCAGACCATCAGCTCTCCTCCGTCCCCGCGACGGGCCCCAGGGCGCCGCCGTCGGCCTTGCCGCGCTGGATGCCGGGGACGCGCCGCGCGCCGCGGATCGTCACGGCGTCGACCTCGCGGCTCACGCCGGGCTCGAACCGCTGGGACGTGCCCGACGGTACGTCGAGCCGGAAGCCGTGGGCCGCGGCGCGGTCGAAGCGGAGCGCGGCGTTGGCGTCGGGCAGGTGCACGTGCGAGCCCACCTGGACCGGGCGGTCGCCGGTGTTCTCGACGACGAGCCGCAGCCGCTCGGGGGCGGGCCGGGGGTTGAGCTCGATCCGGCCCGGGGCGACGCGGACGGCGCCGGGGCCGGTGGGCGCGGGTGCGGACACGGGGCCCTCCTGTCAGGTCGTGGGTCGTGGTCAGGGGATGGGGTGGTGCAGGGTGACGAGCTTGCGGCCGTCGGGGAACGTGGCCTCGACCTGGACGTCGGTGAGCAGCTCGGGCACGCCGTCCATGACCTGCTCGCGGGTCAGCACGTCGCGGCCGTCCTGCATGAGGGCGGACACGTCGGCGCCGTCGCGCGCCCGCTCGATGACCCAGCAGGCGAGCAGCGCGACGGACTCGGGGTGGTTGAGCCGCACGCCGCGCGCGAGCCGGTCGCGCGCCACCATGCCGGCGACGGCGAGCAGCAGCTTCTCGGTGTCGGCGGGGGTCAGGTGCACGGGAGCTCCTCGGGTCGGGCGGACGGTCGGCCGGTCACAGCGCCATCGCCTCCCGCGCGCCCGCGACGGCGGCGGCCCCGCCGCCCGCGCCGCGGTGGGTCACCCGCCCGGAGGCGAGGACGGCGTACTCGGCCGCGTGCTCGACGGCGTAGCCGAGGTGCTGCTCCACCAGCAGGGCGGACAGGCCGCCCGCGGTCGTCAGCGTGGTGATCGCGGCGTAGATCTCGGTCACGACGTTCGGCTGGATGCCCTCGGCGGGCTCGTCGAGCACCAGCAGGCGTGGCCCGGTGACCAGCGCCCGGGCGATGGCGAGCTGCTGGCGCTGGCCGCCCGACAGGAGGCCCGCCTGGCGGCCGAGCAGGTCGCGCAGGGCGGGGAAGAGGTCGAGCGCCTCGTCGGTGCGCCGTCGGCCCGCGGCGCCGTGGGCGTCGGCCACGACCTGCAGGTTCTCGCGGGCGGTGAGCTGGCCGAACGACTGCTGGCCCTGCGGCACGTAGGCGATCCCCGCGCGGACGCGGCGGTGCGTCGCCCAGCGGGTGACGTCGTCGCCGGCCAGCCGCACGGCGCCGGAGCGCACCGGCAGCAGGCCCAGCACCGCCTTGAGGAGCGTCGTCTTGCCCGCCCCGTTGTGGCCCAGCACCGCGCTGAGCGACCCCTCCGCGACGGCGAGGTCGACGTCGTGCACCACCGTCGTGCGGCCATAGCCCGTGCTCACGCCGTCCAGCTCGAGCATCATGCGGGTCCCTCCGTCGTCGTGGCCCTGCTGTCGGCCGAGGCGCCCGTGGGGGCGCCGAGGTACACCTCGACGACCGCCGGGTCCCGCTGCACCTCGGCCACGGTGCCCTCCGCCAGGACCCGGCCCTGGTGCATCACGGTCACCGAGTCGGCGTAGGAGCGCAGGAACTCCATGTCGTGCTCCACGACCACGACGACGCGCTGCGAGCCGACCCGGCGCAGCAGCTCGCCGGTCTCCTCGCGCTCCGCCTGGGTCATGCCCGCGACGGGCTCGTCGAGCAGCAGCAGGTGCGCGTCCTGCACCAGCAGCATCCCGATCTCGAGCCACTGCTTCTGGCCGTGCGCCAGGACGCCGGCCGGGACGTCGCGCAGGGCGGCGAGCCCGACGGTCTCCATCGCCTGCTCGACCGCCTCCGGGACGCCGCGGCGCCGCCGCAGCAGCGTGCCCGCCCGGCGTCGCGCGCCCGCCGCGATGTCGAGGTTCTGCAGCACCGTGAGCTCCTCGAACACGCTCGCCGTCTGGAACGTGCGGCCGACGCCCGCGCGGGCGACCCGGTGGGTGGCGCGCCCCAGCAGCTCGGTGCCGCCGAAGCGCGCCGACCCCGCCGCGGCCCGGACCAGGCCCGTGACCGCGTCGATGAGGGTCGTCTTGCCCGCGCCGTTCGGCCCGATGAGGAACCGCAGGTCCCCCTGGGTGACGGTGAGGTCCACGTCGCGGACGGCGACGAACCCGCCGAACTCGACGCGCAGCCCCCGCACCTCGAGGTAGTCGTGGCGGAACCGGGCGGTGTCGTCGCCCAGCAGCGCGTCGGCAGCCGCCAGGTCGATCTCCGGCGTGGTCATGCGCGGCTCCCTTCGGGCAGGAGGTCGGCGGCGTCCGGCGCGGTCGCGCCGTCCGGCGTCGCGGGGGCGTCGGGCTCGTCCTCGCGCACGGGTCGCCGGCGGCGCCAGGTCGCCAGCAGGGAGGCGAGGCCGCCGGGCAGGAACGCGACGACGAGGATGAACAGGGCTCCCTGGAGGTAGATCCAGCCGGACGGGAACTGCTCGGACATGGAGGTCTGGGCCCAGCTCACGGCGATCGACCCGAGCACGGGCCCGAGCAGCGTCGCGCGACCGCCGATCGCCACCCCGACGAGGAAGCCGATCGACGGCACCACCCCGACGTCGGCGGGGGAGATGATCCCCACGATGGGCACGAACAGCGCCCCGCCCACGGCGGCCATCACGGCCGCGACGACGTAGGCCGCCGTCTTGATCGCCGCCGGGTCGTAGCCGAGGAACCGCACGCGGTCCTCCTGGTCGCGCACCGCGACGAGCACCTCGCCGAAGCGTGAGGTCATGAGCTGGCGGGCGACCAGGACCATGACGAGCAGGACGCCCGCGGCGATCAGGTAGAGCATCCGCTGGTTGACCGGGTCCGCGAGGTCGTAGCCGAAGAACGACCGGAACCCGTTGAGCCCGTTGGTGCCGCCCGTCGTCTGCTGCTGGCCGATCAGCAGGATGGCGAACGCGGCGGCGAGCGCCTGCGAGAGGATCGCGAAGTACGCGCCGCGCACCCGCCGGGTGAACACCGCCCAGCCGAGCAGGGCCGCGAGCGCGGCGGGCACCAGCACCACCAGGGCGAGCGCGACGGCGGGGGAGCGCAGCGGCTCCCACCACCCCGGCACCTCGCCCGTGCCGTAGAGCATCATGAAGTCGGGCACGCCGCCGGGGCCGGCGTCGGCCAGCTTGAGGTGCATCGCCATGAGGTAGGCGCCCAGGCCGAAGTACACGCCCTGGCCGAGGGTGAGCAGCCCGCCCCGGCCCCAGGCGAGGCCGATCCCGACGGCGACCATCGCCAGGCAGAGGAACTTGCCCAGCAGGCCGAGCCGGAACGGGCTGAGCAGCACCGGGGCGACGGCGAAGAGCAGGACGGCGGCGAGGCCGAACCCGGCCAGGGCGCGCGCCCGGCCGGGGCGGGTCAGCGCCGACAGGCGCCCTGCGACGGAGGTGGTGGGGGTGCTCATGCGAGGCTCCTCGTCCGGACCGACACCAGACCCTGGGGCCGGACCTGCAGGAAGGCGACGATGACGACGAAGACCAGCACCTTCGCGACCGACGCCGTGGTGGAGTACTCGAAGAACGCCTGCAGCAGGCCGAGCGCCGTCGCCGCGATGACGGTGCCCTTGACCTGACCGATGCCGCCCGCGACGACGACCAGGAACGCGTCGACGATGTAGCTGGTGCCGAGGGTCGGGCCGACGGACCCGAGCAGCGTGAGGGCCACGCCCGCCACGCCGGCCAGCCCGGAGCCGATGAAGAACGTCAGCCGGTCGGTGGCCCGGGACGAGATGCCCGACGCCTCGGCGAGGTCCCGGTGCTGCACGACGGCCCGGATCCGCCGCCCCAGGGGCGTGGCCCGCAGGACGAGGGCCAGCGCGACGACGCACACCACGGCCAGCGCCAGGATGAACAGCCGCGTCTTCGGCAGGGCGAGCCCGCCGACGGTGACCGCGCCGGACAGCCAGCCGGGCGCGGCCACGTCGACGTTGGGGGCGCCGAACACGTCGCGGGCCACCTGCTGCAGCACGAGCGCGACGCCCCAGGTGACGAGCAGCGTGTCGAGCGGGCGCCGGTACATGCGGTGGATGAGCGTGGCCTCGAGCAGCAGCCCGAGCGCCCCGCCCACCAGGAAGCCGAGCGGCAGCGACACGAGCAGGCTCGCGCCGGGGTCGCCGAGGAGGCCCTGGATCACGAACGCCGTGTAGGCGCCCGCCATCATGAACTCGCCGTGGGCCATGTTGATCACGCCCATCTGACCGAACGTCAGGGCGAGGCCCAGGGCCGCGAGCAGCAGCACGGAGCCGAGGCTCAGGCCCGCGAACAGCTGGGAGAGGAGGGTGTCCATGTCGTGTCCGTGTCCCCGGCGCGCCGGTTCAGGACAGGCCCTCGGCCCAGTCGTAGCCCTCGAGGAACGGGTCGGGCTCGATGGGCTCGTCGGAGCTCCACTCGGTGTGGATCAGCCCGTCGGCGCCGATCTTCCCGATGAGGGCGGTCTTGGCGACGTGGTGGTTGTCGCCGTCCACGACGACGGTGCCCTCGGGGGCGTCGAAGGAGACGCCGTCGGCGGCGGCCTGGACGTCGGCGACGTCGAAGGACTCGGCCTTCTCGACCATCGCCTTCCACAGGTACAGCGACGTGTACGCGGCCTCCATCGGGTCGGACGTGACGCGGTCCTTGCCGTACTCGGCCTGGAACGCCTTCACGAACGCGTCGTTCTCCGGGCTGTCGACCGTCTGGTAATAGTTCCAGGCGGTGAGCTGGCCCTCGACGTTGTCGACGCCGATGCCGCCGACCTCCTCCTCGGCGATCGAGACGGAGACGACGGGCATGTCGTCGGCCGACAGGCCGGCGTTGTTGTACTCCTTGAAGAACGCGACGTTGGAGTCGCCGTTCAGGGTATTGAAGACGGCGTCGGCTCCGGCGGCCTTCACCTTGTTGACGATGGTGGAGAAGTCCGTGTGGCCGAGCGGCGCGTACTCCTCGCCGACGACCTCCATGCCGTTCGCCTCCGCGTAGGCGTTGATGATCTTGTTCGCCGTGCGCGGGAAGACGTAGTCGGAACCGACGAGGAACAGCGTCTTCGTGCCCTGCTCCTTGAGGTAGTCGAGGGCCGGCACGATCTGCTGGTTCGTCGTGGCGCCGGTGTAGAAGATGTTCTTCGACGCCTCGAGGCCCTCGTACTGGACCGGGTAGAACAGGAGCGAGTCGTTCGCCTCGAAGACGGGCAGCATCGCCTTGCGCGACGCCGACGTCCAGCCGCCGAACACCGCGGCGACGCAGTCGCTCGTGATGAGCTTGGTCGCCTTCTCCGCGAAGACGGTGGGCTCCGACTGACCGTCCTCGGTGACGACCTCGAGCTGCTTGTCCAGCACGCCGCCGTCTGCGTTGATCTCCTTGGCGGCCAGCTCGAGGGAGTCGTGCACGGTCTGCTCGGAGATCGCCATCGTGCCCGACAGCGAGTTGAGGAAGCCGACCTTGACCGTGTCGCCCGACGTGTCGACGCAGCCGGCTGCCGCGGACGCCGAGGCGTCGCCGCTCGCCGCGTCGACCCGGGCCCCGCAGGCGGAGAGGGCCGCGACCGCGAGGACGGCGAGCGAGGCGACGACAGGTCGGGTGGTGCCGGTGCGCGTGGTGCCCGTGGTGCCCGTGCTCTTGCGAGGACGCATGGTGCTCCGTTCGTGGCCGTGGCCCGGAGGCCCGAATAGGTTCAGATGAACCCAAGTACGGCCACGTGTCCTCGCCGTGAGTTCGGTGTCACCATCGTGTTACGGCTGGTCGGGGCGTCGGCCCTCGATCCGGTGCGATCATGGGAGCCATGGCACACGCGCACACCGGCGGCGATCCCCTCGTGCTCGGGATCGAGACCTCCTGCGACGAGACGGGCGTCGCGCTCGTGAGGGGAGACACGCTCCTCGTCGACGCCGTCGCCAGCTCCATGGACGAGCACGCCCGCTACGGCGGGATCATCCCGGAGGTCGCGAGCCGCGCCCACCTCGAGGCCATGGTGCCCACCATCCGGCGCGCGCTGGGCGAGGCCGACGTGGACCTCTCCGAGATCGACGCCGTCGCGGTGACGGCGGGCCCGGGCCTCGTCGGGCCGCTGACGATCGGCGCCTCCGCGGCCAAGGCGCTCGCGATCGGGCTGAACAAGCCGCTGTACGGCATCAACCACGTCATCGGGCACGCCGCGGTGAACCAGCTCGTGGACGGGCCCTTCTCCGGCCGCACGATGGCGCTGGTCGTCTCCGGCGGGCACAGCACCCTCATGCTCGTCGACGACGTCGCGACGCACGTCACCGAGCTCGGCTCGACGCTCGACGACGCGGCGGGGGAGGCCTTCGACAAGGTCGGCCGGCTGCTGGGCCTGCCGTACCCCGGCGGCCCGCACATCGACCGCCTCGCGCGCGAGGGCGACCCCGAGGCGATCCGCTTCCCCCGCGGCCTCACGGCTGCCAAGGACCAGGCGAAGCACGCGTACGACTTCTCGTTCTCGGGTCTCAAGACGGCCGTCGCCCGCTGGATCGAGGCGTGCGTCGACTCCGGGCGCGAGGTCCCCGCGGCCGACGTCGCGGCGTCGTTCGCCGCCGCCGTGGCCGACGTCCTCACGGCCAAGACGATCGCCGCCTGCCGGCGCCACGACGTCGACACGCTCGTCGTGGGCGGCGGGTTCTCCGCCAACAGCCAGCTGCGCGACATGGCCGCGAAGCGGTGCGCCGAGGCCGGCATCGACCTGCGCATCCCGCCGATCCGCTACTGCACCGACAACGGCGCGATGATCGCCGCCCTGGGCTCCGCCGTCGTGCGCGCCGGGGTGGCGCCGTCGAGCTTCGACTTCCCCGTGGACTCGTCGATGCCGATGACGACCATCACCGTCTGAGCACCGTCTGAGAAAAGTCCTCGGCGCGGGCGCCGGCCGCGGCTAGCGTGCCGGTCGTGACGACGACGCGCCCCAGCATCCACCAGCACCCGCTCGCCTACCTCGTCGGGCTCGAGGGGGTCGCCCTGCTGCGCGCGTTCGCCGGCGAGCACGACCGCGCCTTCGTCGAGGCGCGCCTGGCCGACGTGCGTGCGCTGCTCGACGCGGCCGACCGGTTCGGCGACGGTCAGGACGTGCCGCCGATCACCACCCAGGACGGCTACCGGCACTGGGCGCCGCGCTACGACGCCGGGCCGAACGGATTCTGGGGGATGGAGGAGCCGCTCGTCCGCCCGCTGATGGAGCGCTCCGAGCCCGGCCTCGTGATCGACGCCGCCTGCGGCACGGGCCGGCACACCCGGTGGCTCGTCGAGCAGGGGCACGAGGTGCTCGCGTTCGACACCTCGGAGGACATGCTCGAGATCGCCCGCGCCAAGGTTCCCGGCGCCCGGTTCGCGCGGGCCGACCTGCACGACCTGCCGGTGCCGGACGCCTCCGCCGACCTTGTGGTGGTCACCCTCGCGCTGAGCCACGTGCGGGACCTCGGCCCGGTGCTCGCCGAGCTCGCGCGGGTGCTGCGGCCCGGCGGCCGCCTCGTCGTCTCCGACACCCGCGGGCACTACGTCGGCTCGCCGCTCTACCCGCTCGTCGAGGGCGCGGACGGCGAGTTCGGGTACATCCCGAACTGGCGGCACGAGACGAGCGAGTACCTGCAGGCGGCGCTGCCCGTGGGCCTGGTGCCGCGGTTCTGCCGCGAGTACGCCGGGGGCGCCGCGGACGACGCCGCCGCCCCGGAGTTCACCGCGGCCCCGCACCCCGGCACCGGTGGCTTCGACCCCGCCGCGGACCTGGACTTCGAGGACCCCACGAGGCCGCCGAACATCTGGGAGATGATGCCGTGGGTCGAGGCGGCCACGCACGCGGCCTACGCCGGGGCGCCCGTGCTCATCGTGTGGGACTTCGAGAAGGAGTAGGCGTGCTGCAGGTCGTGCCGACGTCGGCGGGGCCGGTCGAGGTCTCCCGGACCGGCCGCGGCGAGAGGCCTGCCGTGCTGTTCTTCCCGGGCGGCCACTGCTCCGCGGCGACCGACTGCGGCGGGGACCTGTACACGGACCTGGGTCTCGACGTCGTCTCGTTCTCCCGGCCGGGGTACGGGCGCACGCGGGTCGGGGCGATGGTCGCCGCCGCGTTCGCCGACGTGGTGGCCGAGGTGCGCGGTGCCCTGGGGCTCGGCCGGGTCGCGGCGGCGGTGGGGGTGTCGTTCGGCGGGCTGCAGGCCGTGCAGGTCGCGGCGCACCGGGGGATCGGCGCCGAGCGGCTCGTGCTGCACAGCTGTGCGCCCTCCACGCTGGCGTACCCCGACAGCAGGGCCGAGGCGTGGCTCGCGCCGGTGGTCTTCTCGCCGCTGCTCGAGGGCGCGACCTGGTGGCTGGTGCGCCGGCTCGTCCGCTCGGACGCGGGCCTGCGCCGCATGCTCGCCACCCTCTCCACGCTGCCCGCCCGGCAGTGGTGGGACGGGCTCGGTGCCGCCGACCGCGACGCCGCCCGGGCGATGTTCCGCGGGATGCGCTCGCGGCGCGGGTTCGTCACCGACCTGCGCCAGGCGCGGCCCGCGGCGGCCGCGGCGCGTCGTGCGGCGCTGGCACGCGTCGAGTGCCCCGCCCTGATCACCGCCTCGCCCACCGACGGGGGCGTCGCCTACCGGCACGCGCTCGACCACCGGGAGCACCTGCGCGACGCCCGGCTCGTCGAGCTGGACTCGCCCACGCACCTGTGCTGGATCGGTCCGGGCAGGCCCCGGCTCGCGGCCGCCGTGCGCGACTTCCTGGCGGGTGCGGTGACCTAGTGGCGTGGCTCGGACCCGTGGGATCGGGTGCGAGCTCGCCACCCTGCGCAACGTCCACCCCGTCCTCGGTTCCCTGACAGGCAGCTCACCAGGGAACCGGGCCGTGCTCGTCGAAGAAGCCGCCGGTCGGGCCGCCGTCGGGCAGCGTGGCGAGCCGGACGACCACGGCCGCGCCGTCGGCGGCGGTGCGGGTGAGGCCGGGAAACGCGGCGGTGAAGTCGGTCGCGGACGGCCCCGGATCGGCGGCGTTGACCAGGATGTTGCGGCCGCGCAGCTCCTTGGCGTACTGCACGGTCAGCGAGTTGAGCGCGGTCTTGGACGGGACGTACGCAGCCATCGGCGGGCGGGTGGCGAAGTAGTCCTCGGGGTCGGTCATCCGGGCGATAGAGCCCAGTCCACTGCTGACGTTGACGATCCGGGCGGCGGGGGAGCGGGCGAGCAGCGGCAGCATCGTGTCGGTCACGCTCATCACGCCGAACACGTTGGTCTCGAACACCTCGCGTACAGCGGGCAGCCCGACGCTGCCAGGGCTCTGGGCGGCGAGGCCGCCGGAGATGCCGGCGTTGTTGACCAGGATGTCCAGCCGACCCGAGCGCTCCTCGACCCAGCGGGCGGCGGACAGGACGCTGGCGTGGTCGGTGACGTCCAGGGTGACGGGGTGCACCCGCGGGCCCAGCTCGGCCGCGGCTGCCGCACCGCGGTGCGGGTCGCGCGAGGCCAGCAGGACGTTCGTGCCGAGCGAGGCGAGCTGGGCTGCCACCTCGCGCCCGATGCCCTTGTTGGCACCGGTGACCAGCGCAGTCATGGTTTCTGTCATGCGTTCAGCCCACCACGGGGGCGGCCGGGAGCTCCAACACCGACCAGGTACGCAGCGATACCGTGCGGGTATGGACTCCGTGGAGGTCCGCGAGCTCGTCTACTTCACCGCTGTCGCCGAAGAGCTGCACTTCGGTCGGGCGGCCGCCCGGCTAGGGATGACCCAACCGCCGCTCTCCCGCGCCATACAGCAGCTCGAACGACGGCTGGGCGTAGCCCTGTTGGAACGTGGCGGTCGCCGGGTCGCGCTGACCGAGGCGGGGGCCGTCCTGCTCCGCGAGAGCCGTACGGTGCTCGACGCCGCGTCGGCCGCGACGCGTCGCACCCGGCGGGCCGGCCGCGCCGATCCGCGTCTGGTCCTGGCCATCAAGCCGGGCGGCGACGGTGGCCTGCTGCCTGCGATCCTCGACGCCTATCAGGCTGAGCCGGGTGCGCTGCCGGTCGAGCTGGTGTGGAGCTTCGGCGAGCGTGAGATCCTCCTGCGGGAGGGTCGTGCCGACGCCGCCCTGCTTCACCGCCCCCACCACGACCTCACCGGCCTGGACACCCAGGACCTCCTGACCGAGAATCAGCTTCTCGTGATGTCGAGCTCGCATCGCCTCGCGGGCTGTGCCCGGGTCTGCCTGGACGACCTCGCCGGGGAGCCCCTGCCGCGCTGGCCGGGCGCATCTGAGGATGGCTTGCACGGACCCGAGGTCTACGACCTCGGGCAGCTTCTCCACCTCATCGCCTTGGGCCGCATGGTCGCCGTCCTCCCTTCCTCCATCCACGACCAGCTCCGCGACGACCTGGTCGCTGTCCCGGTCGACGATGCCGAGCCCACCACGCTCGTCCTCGCCTGGCCCGAGGACGCCACGTCCCCAGCTCTGGCAGGCTTCGTCCGCGCGGCCGCCGACGTGGCGGGCGAGGCGACGGGCCACGGCGGGTAGGGCGAGGAGACACGCGGGGCCGGCCCCCGCCGAGACGGCACCTCGAGGCCGGATGACGGACACCGGACGGCGAACCGACGACGCGGTCGACGATCCGAGCCGCTCGCTGTGCTAGCCCGCTGCGGGTAGCGGCCTGCCCGCGTGCAGCTCGGCGACCAGCGACGCGACCACGGCCTCGAGGGCGGCGGGCCCGCCGCCGTGCGCGCGGGCGACCTCGCGCTGCCGCTGGTACGACGCGCCACGCCGCACGATCTCCCGCACGCCGTCGAGCTCGGTGGCGCAGCCCAGTCGCTCGGCGACGGGCTCGAGGGTCGTCAGCAGGCGAGGGAGCGCGTCGGTGACGAGCTCCTCCTCGCCCGCGTCGTCGAGGATGATGATCGCGTCGGTGCCGTACCGGGCCGCGCGCCACTTGTTCTCGTGGACGAACCACGCCGGCATGGTGGGCAGCCGGCGGCCGGCGTCCAGCAGCCCCGACAGGTGCTCGACGAGGCAGTGCACCAGCGCGCCCAGCGCCGCGAGCTCGAACGTGTTGGACGTGCCGTCGCAGATGCGCACCTCGACCGTGCCGAAGTGCGGGGCGGGTCGCACGTCCCAGCGCACCTCCGTGAAGTCGTCGATGACGCCGGTGTGCAGCATGTCGGCGGTGTACCGCTCCAGCTCCGACCACGCCCCGAACTGGTAGGGCAGCCCGGCCGTGGGCAGCTGCTGGAAGATCATCGTGCGCATCGACGCGTAGCCGGTGTCGTCGCCCCCGAAGAACGGCGACGACGCCGACAGCACCTGCAGGTACGGCAGGTACACCAGCAGGGAGTTGACGATCGGCAGCACCTTGGCGCGGTCCTCGATGCCCACGTGCGCGTGCACGCCGTAGACGATCTGCTGCCGGCCCACCACCTGCGCCCGGTCGACGACGGTGGCGTACCGCTTCTTGTCGGTCACCTTCTGCTGCGACCAGTGCGCGAACGGGTGGGTGCCCGCGCCCATGAGGTCCACCCGCATGGGGCCGGTGGCGTCGTGGATGGCCGCGACGCCGCGCTCGAGGTCGGCGATCGCGTCGGGCACGGTGCGGCGCACGTCGCTGATCACCTCCACCGTGTTCCGCAGGAACTCCGGCTTCACGTAGCGGTGCCGCACGTCGTCGGCCACCGCCTCGATGACGGCGGGCGCCACCTGCCGCAGGTTGCCCGAGTCGGCGTCGACCAGCGCGAGCTCCCACTCGAGCCCGACGCTCGACCGCTCGGAGGCGGCGAATTCCAGCACCATGCGGGTCATGCTTCCACGGCTCAGCCTCCGAGGCGCTCGACGACCAGCACGTGCTGGGCGCCGGCGACGCGCGTGAGCACCAGCGTGGCCTCGGCGTCGCCCTTCGGGGCGAGCTGCGAGCGCAGCTGCTCGGGCGTGACAGCGGTGCCCCGCTTCTTGATGGTCAGGCGGCCCACGCCGCGCTCGCGCAGATAGGCCTTGAGCCGCTTGAGGTTGAACGGCATGACGTCGAGGACCCGGTACCCGGTGGCGACGGGCGCCGTCCCCGCGGCCGGGGGAGCGGCGGGCTGGTCGGTCGTGACGTACGCGATGGTGCGGTCGAGCAGCCGCCCGCCGAGCTCGTCGGCGGCGTGCGCCACGAGCCCGGCGCGGATGACGGCGCCGTCCGGCTCGTACAGGTAGCCGCCGACGGCGCCGACCTCGGGCACGAGGTCCGCGCCGCCCGCGTCGGTGCGCACCAGGCGGGACGTCGTCGTACCCCCCGACGTCGCGAGCACGAGGGCGGACCGGCCGGGGCCGTCCGGGGCGAGGGGCCCGAACCACAGCCCGGCCTCGACGACGTCGCCGTCCACGGAGACCCACTGCGTCTCCGCGTCCTCGGGCAGCCCCTGGTGGGGGATCCCGGGCCCGACCTTGATGCCGAGCGCCGGGACCTCGGACCGCAGCGCCCACACGGCGTCCAGCGGGGGTGCGTAGGCCGCCGGGTCGAACACCCGCTTGCCGCCCCGGGTGCGTCGTGCCGGGTCGGCGTACACGCCGTCCACGCCCTCGGCGGCGAGGTCGAGCGCGAGGCCGTCGGCGTGCCGCACCTCGGCCTCGGGGAAGTGCCGCAGGTTCACGGTGGCGAGCGCGGCGGTGATCTCGTCGACGTCGGTCGCGAGCACGCGCAGCCCGACGCCCGCGAACGCGAGCGCGTCCGCGCCGATCCCGCTGGTGAGGTCCGCGACCTTGGTGACGCCGGCGGCGAGGTAGCGCCGCGCGTGCAGGGCCGCGACGACGAGCCGCGTGGCCTGCTCCACGCCGTCGGGGGTGAAGAGCATCCCGTCCGCGAAGTCGCCCAGCTTGGCGCGCGCCTTGGCCCGCAGCCGCGACTGGGTGAGGGCGGCCGCCGCGAGGTCCGCGTCGACGCCGTCGGCGCGCAGCCGGGTGGCCAGGGCCATCGCCTGCTTCTCGTCGTAGGGCGGCAGCGAGTTGACCAGCGCCCACCCGTCCGGGCTCAGCAGCTTGCTCACGGAGGAGGGGTCCATCAGGCCATCGTCTCAGGCGCGAGGTGACGCCCTGGGCGAACGACCGGCGAACCTCTGGCACTCGACTTGTCAGAGTGCTAACGCCTGCCTAGATTTGTCGTCAGCGACCGCAGGCTGTTACCGGCACCCGCGACGACGGCCAGCCCTCGGACGCGACCTGGTCAATCAGCAAGTCCATCCACGCATCGCGAATCAAGGAGGTCCGACGTGTCGGTCCCCATCAAGCCGCTCGAGGACCGGATCGTCGTCAAGGCCATCGAGGCCGAGACCACGACCGCTTCCGGCCTGGTCATCCCGGACACCGCCAAGGAGAAGCCCCAGGAGGGCGAGGTCCTGGCCGTGGGCGAGGGTCGCTTCGACGACAAGGGCAACCGCGTCCCCGTCGACGTGAAGGTCGGTGACAAGGTCATCTACAGCAAGTACGGCGGCACCGAGGTCAAGTACGCCGGCGAGGACTACCTCGTCCTGTCGGCCCGCGACATCCTCGCGGTCGTCGTCTCCTGACGACGTCCCGAACGCAGAAGGCCTCGCACCGTCGTCGGTGCGAGGCCTTCGTGCTCTCAGCCGGTCTTGCGGGCGCCGCCGGCGAGGATCGCGGAGCGCTCGTCCTCGCTGAGCCCGCCCCACACCCCGTAGGGCTCGCGCACCCGGAGCGACTGCTCCCGGCACTGCATCATCACGGGGCACGAGCGGCAGATCGCCTTGGCCGCCTCGGCCCGACGTCGGCGCGTGGATCCGCGCTCACCCTCGGGGTGGAAGAACAACGTGTCGTCCGCGTCGCGGCAGGAGCCCTGGTACTGCCACTCCCACAGCTCCATCACCGGACCGGGAAGCCTCGAGATCTCCGTCATGGCGAACAACCTACAAGTTGTGCAGAAGTTGTTCAAGGTCCGATTTCGTGACCGGATTCGATGGTTCACTGTTCAACTTCCCCGCCAGTGCTGAACGGGTTCGCCTCGCTTCTGAACGGCTTTGACCTGCAGTGTCGGCATATACGGCGGCGCGCCCGGGGGAGCAGTGGCGACCCCTCGGTCCTCTCGGCAGAATCGAGGCCATGACCTCATCCCGACCCGCTCCTCATGGGGGCGGGTCTCGCGCGTCGAGCCCGGGCCTCGCCGTCGCGGCGGTCGCCAGGCGCCTGGGGGTGGCCCCGGCGACCCTGCGCACGTGGGACCGCCGCTACGGACTCGGCCCGTCCGCCCGCACCGCGGGATCGCACCGCCGCTACACGCCCGAGGACGTGGCGCGCCTGCTCGTGATGCGTCGGCTCACGCTCGAGGGCGTCGCGCCCGTCGACGCCGCGAAGGCTGCGCTCGAGGCGGGCGTCGAGGAGCTCGAGGAGGCCACCGAGGACGCCGCCGCGGGCACCGAGCCCGACGAGGAGGACGACGCGGAGCGCGACGCCGAGCGGGCCGCGCCCGCGCCCGACGGGGACGTCCCGCGGCGTGCCCACCTGCGCGCCCTGCCCGGCGGCGGCGAAGGGGCCTCCTCGGCTCCCGGCCACGTGCCCGGTGGGAGCGCTTCCGGACGCGTGTCGGCCGTGGTGGACGCCGCCCTCGCCTACGACCAGGCCGGCTGCGACGACCTGCTCGCCATTCCGGCGCAGGGCGACCCGGCCGCCTGGTGGACCGAGATCGCCGAGCCGGCATGGCAGCGCGTCGCCCAGCGCACCGTGCTCGCGGGCCCCGGCGCCGTCCCCGAGGTGGTGCTCGCGACGGCGGCCCTGCGCGCGCTGCGCGACTTCACCGAGGCGTTCGAGCGGGCCATGGTCGCGGGCGGCGCCCCGCCGGCCAACCACCCCAGCCGGATGCGCAAGATCGTGCTCATCTTCGCGGCGCCCGACGAGGTCGTGCCGCTGTCCGCGCACGCGCTCGCGGCCGCGCTGACCGCGAAGGGCGCGACGGCGCGCATCGTGACCGGCCCGGCCAGCACGCACCGCTCGCTCGAGCTGGTGACGATGGTGCGGCCCGCGGCGCTCGTCCTCGCGACGGCGCAGCGGCGTCCCGACCTGGACCTCATCCACGCGGTGCACGACGGGTTCGCGGAGCTGCCGATCATCGTCAGCCTGCGGCGCGACGACGCCGCGAGCGAGCTGCCGCTGGCGGCGACCGTGCAGCGGGTGCGGTCCTTCACCGCCATGCTGCACGAGGCGCTCGCCGTCGTGACGTAGCCGGGCGGCGTCGATGGCGTGACGTCCGCCACGAGCGGGCGCCGGAGGGCGAACGCGCCGGAATAACGCGGCCGCCCAGAACGTAGACTCCTGTCATGACGGACTCGACCTCGCCCGCGCACGACCCGTTCGGATTCCTCGGCCTCACCTACGACGACGTCCTGCTGCTGCCGGGGTACTCCGACCTCGCCCCGTCGGACATCGACACCACCTCGCGCCTCACACGTGAGATCTCCCTGCGCGTGCCTCTCGTCTCGGCCGCGATGGATACCGTCACCGAGTCGCGGATGGCGATCGCGATGGCCCGCCAGGGCGGCATCGGCGTGCTGCACCGCAACCTGTCGATCGAGGACCAGGCGTATCAGGTCGACCTGGTCAAGCGGACGCAGACCGGCATCATCTCCAACCCGGTGACGATCGGGCCGGACGTGACCCTCGAGGAGCTCGACAAGCGGGCGGGGGAGTACCGCATCTCCGGGTTCCCCGTGGTCGACGCGGGCGGCCGTCTCACCGGCATCGTCACCAACCGCGACCTGCGGTTCACCCCGGTCGCCGAGTGGGGCACCACCAAGGTCTCCGAGGTCATGACGCCCGCCCCGCTGATCACCGGCCCGGCCGGGATCTCGCGCGAGGACGCCACGCTGCTGCTGCGCAAGCACAAGCTCGAGCGGCTGCCGCTGGTCGACGAGGAGGGCCGCCTGGCGGGCCTCATCACCGTCAAGGACTTCGTGAAGTCCGAGCAGTTCCCGAACGCGTCGAAGGACGGCCAGGGTCGCCTCCTCGTCGGCGCGGCGATCGGCTACTTCGGCGACGCGTGGGAGCGCGCGACGACGCTGGTCGACGCCGGCGTCGACGTGCTCGTCGCGGACACCGCGCACGGCAACGTCCGGATGCTCATCGACATGGTCCGCAAGCTCAAGACGGACCCGGCGACCCGCCACGTGCAGGTCATCGGCGGCAACGTCGCGACGAAGGAGGGCGCGCAGTCCTTCGTCGACGCCGGCGCGGACGGCATCAAGGTGGGCGTCGGCCCTGGTTCGATCTGCACCACCCGCGTCGTCACCGGCGTGGGGGTCCCGCAGATCACCGCCGTGTACGAGGCGTCGCTGGCCGCGCGCGAGGCGGGGATCCCCGTCATCGCCGACGGCGGCATGCGCCACTCGGGCGAGATCGGCAAGGCGATCGTGGCCGGCGCGGAGGCGGTCATGCTCGGCTCGATGCTGGCCGGCACCGAGGAGGCGCCGGGCGACAAGATCCTGGTCAACGGCAAGCAGTACAAGGCGTACCGCGGCATGGGCTCGATGGGCGCGATGTCCTCGCGCGGCAAGAAGTCCTACTCGAAGGACCGCTACTTCCAGGCCGAGGTCACCAGCGACGACATGATCGTCCCCGAGGGCGTCGAGGGTCAGGTGCCCTACAAGGGCACGCTGCACACCGTGGCGCACCAGCTCGTCGGCGGGCTGCACCAGTCGATGTTCTACGTCGGCGCCAGCACCATCCCGGAGCTGCAGGCCAAGGGCCGCTTCGTGCGCATCACGTCCGCGTCGCTCAAGGAGAGCCACCCGCACGACGTGCAGATGACCGTCGAGGCGCCCAACTACACGGGATTCTGACATCTCGCCGGTCGAGCCTGTCGAGACCCGGGTCTCGACAGGCTCGACCGGCGGAGGGTCGGGTCAGCTCGCCATGACGCGCGCGTGCAGGGCCTGGACCGCGTACCGGGCCGACCAGAACGCGCCGTGCTGCCAGGCGGACACCTCGGACATCCAGTCGCCGGCGAAGTAGACGCGGCCGGCGCCCTGCTGGAGCAGCCTGAACCCGGCCGACTCCGTGTTCGGGTACGCCCACGCGCCCTCGATGTACGGCACCTTGTGCCAGGCGATGGAGAACGACGACTCGAGCTCGGTGCGGTACTTCTCGCCGTGGATCTTCACGCCCTGCTCGACGGCGCGGCGCTCGCGCTGGCGCGGGGTCATGTCCGCGTAGGCGCGGGCGTTGGCGCCGGTGTTGTAGTAGCCCACCACCAGGCCCTTGCGCTCCCCGTACCCGTACGACGGGTACCAGATGTGCGCGAGGTCCATGTCCGTCTCGGTGATGCCGCCGAAGATGCGGTGGTCGTCCTCCCACCACCGCGACCGGTACTGCAGGCCGATCTTTCCCGCGGGGGAGCCGACGGAGAACTCCCCGAGCGCCGCGTCGACCGCGGAGCCCCAGTTGGTCTCCCAGCGGCGCATCAGCCCGGCGGGAGCGGCGACGACGGCGAAGTCCGCCTCGATCTGGCGGGGGCGCCCGTGGCCCGGGGTGTACGTGACCCGGACGCCGTCGCTCGTGTTCTCCACGGCCGTGACCGGGGAGCCGAAGTGCACGTTCTGCGTGCCGATCGCCTTCACGAAGTACCGGTACGTCGTGTCCATGCCGCCCTTGGGCTGGAACATGAGCATCGACTGCTCCCAGTTGATCTCGAACGGGAAGTACTGCCCCACCTTCGAGGCGAGCACCTCCGAGACCGTGCCGGGGCCGGGCAGGGGCGTGCCGTGCTCGTTCCACGCCGAGGGGTACGTCGCGAACCCGCGGTTGTCGCCGCCGGCGTAGCTGCCGTCCGCCCCGAGGGAGCCCCAGCTGCGCAGGAAGGAGCGCAGGTTCTCCTTGTCCTCGGCGGTGAGCCGCTGGTCGAGCGCGCCCTGGTCCGTGGCGTAGCTCAGCAGCTCCGACGTGTACCCGAAGACGTCGGCCTTGGCCGTGCGGTACCGGACGGGGTTCCCGGGCGTGGCGCCGCTCTTCTCGTTGTAGAGGTAGGCGTCGGCGTTCGCGTTGGTGAAGACCTCGTACGGGACGCCGAGCTCGCGCAGGTAGTCCATGGTGACCATCCACTGCGCGATGCGGCCGGCGCCGGCGTTCATGTAGACGCCGTCGTCGAACCGCGCCGTCTGGGTGACGCCGTCGACGTCGGTCTCGGAGTCGCCGCCGCGGATGGTCAGGGTGCGGCCACCGGGGCGGTGCCGTGCCTCGAGCACGGTCACCCGGTACCCGGCCTTCTGGAGCTCGTACGCGGACGCCAGGCCCGCCGGGCCGGCGCCGACCACGACGACCTTCTTGGCGGACCGTCCCGTGAGCGTGAAGTCGCCGGACCGCGGCGGGGTCCAGGCGGCGGCGGTGGGCTGGGCGGCGGCCGTCGGGGCGAGGCCCATCGCGCCCATCGTGGCGAACATGACGCCGGCGCTGGACCCCACGCCGACGGCCTGGAGGAAGTTGCGGCGGGAGACGCCGGACGGGCGGCCGTCGGCGGTGGTCGTGTCAGTGACCATGTGGCACTACCTCTCTGTCGAAAGGTCTGACGGGCGGACGCGAGCGGCCCTCGATGCCGGGCGCCGCCGTCAGCACCGCGCCCGACGGTAGGCGTGCCGCGTCACGGCACGGCGTCGGCGGGGTTACCGGGCGGTCGCCCCCGGTAACGGTCGGGTTTCCTGCGCGTCGGTGCAGGTCAGCGACCCGCGACCGACCCTCGCCCGACATCGGGGCGAAACGGCGCGCGCTTACCGTCCCGGCATGAAGAACACCACCAAGGTCGTCCTCGCCGTCGTCGTCACGACCGCCGTCGCCGTCCCCGCCACGGCCGTCGCGGGCGGACGCCTCTTCGAGCCGCGGCCCACCGAGGCGCACTCCTTCGTCACCGGCGACACCCCGTCCATCGCCGACGGCGTGGCCCTCGGCAAGAACGTGGCCTGGTACAAGTCGTCCGGCCTGGGACCGTCCGCGCTGAACACGGCACCGGGGGCGTCCGCCGAGGAGCGGTACGTCCCGACCGACGTCTTCCCCGGCGGCGAGCTGCCCGACGGGGTGACGCTCACCGAGGCGCAGGGGATCAACGCGCTGATGCGCATCGGGGAGAACCTGGAGCGGGCCGGCCTGTCGTACGACGACGTCGTCTCGATGCGCGTCTTCCTCCAGAACCCCGACGGCGAGGAGGCCATGGACTTCGCCGGCTGGAACCGGGCCTACCGGCAGTTCTTCGCGAACACGAACCTCGCCACCGGCGAGCCGCTCGGCGTCCAGCTCGGCTCGACCGCGGGCGCGCCGATGGTCGTCAACGCGGCCCGCCCCTCGCGCTTCGCCCTGGAGATCGAGAACCTGCCGGTGGACGGCTGGCTCGTCGAGGTGGAGGTCGACGCGGTGTACGACCGGTAGGCCGGGTCAGTCCCGGAAGGTCTCGATGTTGGCGCCGAGCTCGCGCAGGCGCTCGGTGAGGCCCTCGTAGCCGCGGGCGATGATGTCGACGCCGCGGAGCACCGACGTGCCCTTCGCGGCGAGCATCGCGAGCAGGATGACGACGGCGGGGCGCAGCGCGGGCGGGCAGCTCACCTCGGCGCCGGACCAGCGCGTGGGCCCGCTGACCTGGAGGCGGTGGGCGTCCAGGAGCCGCACGTCCGCGCCGAGGCGCGTGAGGTCCGTGAGGTGGATCGCGCGGCCCTCGTAGACCCAGTCGTGGATGAGGGTCGTGCCCGTCGCGTTCGCGGCGATCACGGCGAAGAACGGCAGGTTGTCGATGTTGAGGCCCGGGAACGGCATGGGGTGGATCTTGTCGATCGGGGCGTGCAGCTCGCTCGGGTGCACCGTGACGTCGACGAGGCGGGTCCGCCCGTTGCGGGCGACGTACTCGTCGCTCTGGGTGTAGCGCAGCCCCATCTCGGCCAGGGTGGCGAGCTCGATCTCCATGAACTCGATCGGGACGCGGGCCACGGTGATCTCCGACCCGGTGACGATGCCGGCGGTGAGCAGGCTCATCGCCTCGACCGGGTCCTCGGAGACGGCGTACTCCACGTCCACGTCGATGTCCGTGCGCCCGTGGACCCGCAGCGTCGTCGTGCCGATGCCCTCGACCCGGACGCCGAGCAGCTCGAGGTAGAAGCACAGGTCCTGGACCATGTAGTTGGGGCTCGCGTTGCGGATGGTCGTCACGCCGTCGCGGCGGGCGGCGGCCATGAGCGCGTTCTCGGTGACGGTGTCGCCGCGCTCCGTGAGCACGACGGACAGGTCGGCGCCCGACGTCGGCGCGACCGTGGCGTGGTAGTTGCCCCCGGTCGCGGTGACGGCCAGCCCGAACGGGCGCAGCGCGATCATGTGCGGCTCGACGGTGCGCGTCCCGAGGTCGCAGCCGCCCGCGTAGGGGAGCTCGAAGGTGTCGCGCAGGCCGAGCAGCGGGCCCAGGAACATGATGATCGAGCGGGTGCGGCGCGCGGCGTCGACGTCGATGGCGGCCAGGTCGAGCTGGTCGGGCACCACGATCTCGAGGTCGCGGCCGCCGGTGGTCCACGTCGCGCGGACGCCGACCGACCGGAGCACGTCGACGATCCGGTCGACCTCGACGATGCGGGCGACGCCGCGCAGCGTGGTCGTGCCGCGGTTGAGCAGCGACGCGCACAGCAGCGCGACCGCGCCGTTCTTCGAGGAGTTCACGTCGATGCGGCCCGAGAGGGTCTGCCCGCCGCGCACGCGCAGGTGCGCGTGCTTGGGCCCGCCGAGGCTGATGATCTCCGAGTCGAGCGCGAGGCCGATCCGGTTGAGCATCTCGAGGCTGACGTTCTGCGCGCCCTGCTCGATCCGGTGGACGGCGCTCTGGCTGGTGCCGAGCTGTTCCGCGAGCTGTGTCTGCGTGAGGCCGCGGTGCTGGCGGGCGCCGCGGATGAGGGCGCCGACCTGGCTCAGAGGTGCATCGTCGATCATCGTCATGCGACCGACGGTATCTCATGGATGAGATATCGGTGCGGCGATCCGTCGGCAATGTGGCGCGTTCGACCCTCTGGCCAGGCCGCATCATCCGCGTGGTGAGATATGCCTCGTCAGCCGGCGTCGGCCGCGGGCCACGCGGGCGACGTGGGCGGCCGGCCGCCGGGGGTCGCGGCGCGCTCCGCGTTGACCCGTTCCGCCCAGGCCCGGTGTGCGCCCGCCTGGGCGGCGTGCAGCGCGTCGAGCGCGGCCCCGCGCAGGTGCGGGTGCGCCACGAGCTGGGCGTCGAGGACGTCCAGCGTGGCGAGGACGTCGACGTCGGCCCGGTGGAGCTCGCCGTCGCCCTCGATCCCGTACAGGGCGCACAGGTCGCCGAGGCGCCGCTTGCCCTCCCGGGCGCGGTCGAGCCACCGGTCGAGGACGAGGGGGTCGAGCACCGGCGCGACCGGCCTGCCGAGCCGCTCGGGCACCGTGGGCAGCCCGTGGCGGGCGAGCTCGACGTCCAGCAGGGACAGGTCGAACGACGCGTTGTAGGCGACGAGCGGGACGCCGCCGCGCACGTGGTGGACGAGGATCGCGGCCATCTCCTCGAGGGCCCCGACGGCGTCCTGGCCGTGCGCGCGGGCCTCGGCCGTGGAGATGCCGTGGATCGCCGTGGCCTCGGCGGGGATCTCGACGCCCGGGTCGAGCAGCCACGTGCGCACCGAGCGCGTGCCGTCCGGGCCGCGCAGCACGAGCGCGGCGGTGACGATGCGGTCGGCCTCGACGTCCAGCCCGGTGGTCTCCGTGTCGAAGCCGAGCAGGGGCCCGCGCGACCAGCCGGGATCGGGTGCGGCCGCCGGTGCGTCGTGCTCCGCGTACGTCGTCATGCCCCCGGACTGTGCCACCGGCCACCGACAGCACGCGCCGGTAGGCTGTCCGGGTGAGCAACGAGATCGAGATCGGACGCGGAAAGCGCGGCCGCCGCGCATACTCCTTCGACGACATCGCGATCGTGCCCTCGCGGCGCACGCGCGATCCGAAGGACGTCTCCGTGGAGTGGCAGATCGACGCCTACCACTTCGAGCTGCCGATCATGTCCGCGCCGATGGACTCCGTGATGAGCCCCGACACGGCGGTGGCGCTGGGGAACCACGGCGGCCTCGGCGTCCTCGACCTCGAGGGCCTGTGGACGCGGTACGAGTCGCCGGAGACGCTGCTGGCCGAGATCCGCGACCTGCCCGCCGAGCGCGCGACGCAGCGCATGCAGGAGATCTACGCCGAGCCGATCAAGCCCGAGCTGATCACCCAGCGCCTCAAGGAGGTCCGCGCCGCGGGCGTCACCGTGGCGGGCGCGCTGTCGCCGCAGCGCACGCAGGAGCACTACCAGACGGTGGTCGACGCCGGCGTGGACCTGTTCGTCATCCGCGGCACGACGGTCTCCGCCGAGCACGTCTCCGGCAACGCCGAGCCGCTGAACCTCAAGCGGTTCATCTACGAGCTCGACGTGCCCGTCGTCGTGGGCGGCGCGTCCACCTACACCGCGGCGCTGCACCTCATGCGCACGGGCGCGGCCGGCGTGCTCGTCGGCTTCGGCGGCGGCGCCGCGCACACCACGCGCGTGGGCCTCGGCATCCACGCGCCGATGGCCACGGCCGTCTCCGACGTCGCCGCGGCCCGCCGCGACTACCTCGACGAGTCGGGCGGCCGGTACGTGCACGTCATCGCCGACGGCGGCGTGGGCCGTTCCGGCGACATCGTCAAGGCGGTCGCCTGCGGCGCCGACGCCGTGATGCTGGGCGCGGCGCTCGCCCGCGCCGAGGAGGCGCCGGGCAAGGGCTGGCACTGGGGGCCGGAGGCCCACCACCCGGCGCTGCCGCGCGGCGAGCGCGTCGAGGTCGGCACCGCGGGCACGCTCGAGCAGGTGCTGTTCGGGCCGAGCGGCACCGCGGACGGCACCCTGAACCTCGTCGGCGCGCTGCGCCGGGCCATGGCGACGACCGGCTACTCCGACCTCAAGGAGTTCCAGCGGGTCGAGGTCGTCGTCTCGCCCTACCAGCCGCGGTGAGCGGATCCCCGGTAGAGCCTGCCGAGACCCTCGTGGTCTCGACAGGCTCGACCGACGTCGCGTTCCGCGAGATCGCGGACGACGACGTCGAGCAGGTCGTCGCGCTGTGGGAGGCCTGCGGGCTGACCCGGCCGTGGAACGACCCACGCCTGGACATCGCCGACGCGCGGGCGAACCCGACGTCGACCGTGCTGGTCGGCGTGGGCGAGGGCGGCGTCGTGGCCTCCGCGGTGGTCGGCTACGACGGCCACCGCGGGTGGATCTACTACGTCGCGGTCGACCCGAGGGAGCAGGGAAGCGGCCTCGGCCGCGCGGCCGTGGCCGCCGCCGAGGGCTGGCTCCGCGCCGCCGGCGCGCGCAAGGTGCAACTCATGGTCCGCGCGACGAACGCGCAGGTGGTGGGCTTCTACGACCGCCTCGGGTATGCCGACCAGGAGACGGTCGTGCTGGGGAAGTGGTTCGACGGTTCGCGCTGAGAGCGAACGTCCGGGCGGAACCGGGGCGACGGTTGCCGAGGTGTCGGGCGACCCGCGTAGGGTGTCGGCCATGTCCACCGCGCACGAGGGCGACGGCGCTCTCGGGGAACTCCTCGACCCCGAGCTGCCCGCCGCCACCTATGTCCTGGAGCCCGACGTCGTGGAGCCGCTCACGCGGCGCATCGTCACGTCCCACACGGCCGGGACCCACCGCTCCACCCTCCCCTTCACGGGCGCCCCGCTGGCGGCGTTCCCGCTGTCGTCGCCGGACGACGTCGCGTCCGCGGCCGCCCGGGCACGGGCCGCGCAGGGTGAGTGGGCGCACACGTCGCTGCGCGAGCGGACGGCCGTGCTGGACCGGCTCGGCGCCCTGGTGCTGGAGCGCCAGTCGGAGATCCTCGACCTGATCCAGATGGAGTCGGGCAAGGCGCGGCGCAGCGCGTTCGAGGAGGTGGCCGACGTCGCGATGGCGTGCCGTCACTACTCGGCGCGCGGGCCCGGCTACCTGGGCGAGCGCCGGGTCCCCGGCATGCTGCCCGTGCTCACCGGCGCGCGCGTGCACCGCCGCCCCGTCGGCGTGGTCGGCGCGATCGCGCCGTGGAACTACCCGTTGTCCCTCGTGCTGTCCGAGGCGATCCCGGCCCTGCTCGCGGGCAACGCGGTGGTGCTCAAGCCGGACCCGCAGACCACCCTGTCGGCCCTGTGGGTCGCGGAGATCCTCCAGGACGCGGGGCTGCCCGACGACCTGTTCCTCGTCGTCGCGGGCGGCGGGGACATCGGCGCGGCGCTCGTGGACCACGTGGACCACATCGCCTTCACCGGCTCGACGGCGACGGGCCGCAAGGTCGCGGCCCGGGCGGGGGAGCGGCTCGTCGGCACCACCCTCGAGCTGGGCGGCAAGAACCCGCTGTACGTCGCGGCCGACGCCGACCTGGACTCGGCGGTGCCGGGCGTCGTGCGGGCCTGCTTCGCCAACTCCGGCCAGCTGTGCATGTCGATCGAGCGCCTGGTGCTGCACGAGCGCATCGCGGACGCGTTCCTGGAGCGGTTCGTGGCCGCGGTGCGCGACCTCACGCTGGGCACGGGGCTCGACTACACGGCGGACGTGGGCTCGCTGGTCTCCGCCGCGCAGCTCGAGCGGGTCAGCGGGCACGTCGACGACGCGCTCGCCAAGGGCGCCCGCGCGCTCGTCGGCGGCGTGCACCGCTCCGACGTCGGCCCGTACTTCTATGCCCCGACCGTGCTGGACGACGTCCCCGAGGACGCGCTGTGCACCCGCGAGGAGACGTTCGGCCCGGTCGTCGCGGTGACCCGCGTGGCGTCGGACGACGAGGCGGTGCGCGTCATGAACGACACGGAGTTCGGCCTCAACGCGAGCATCTGGTCCACCGACGTGGCACGCGCCAAGCGCCTGGCGGCGCGGGTGCAGTCGGGCACCGTGGTGATCAACGACGGGTACGCCTCCGCCTGGGGGTCCGCGGCCGCGCCGATGGGCGGCTTCAAGGCCTCGGGGCTGGGCCGCCGGCACGGGCGCGAGGGCATCGAGGCCGTCACCGAGGTGCAGACCGTCGCCGTCCAGCGCGGTGCCCGGTTCGGCCTGTCCCTCGACACGCTGTACGCGCTCGGCGGGGAGACGCCGAGCCGCGTGCTCTCCGTCGCGCTCGGCGCGATGCGCCGGCTGCGCCTGCCGTAGCCGCCCGCCGTCGCCGCGCTCAGGGCCGGGCGAGGAAGGAGCCCAGGGCGGCCTGCGCGGCGGGCTCGCCCAGCAGGCGGGCGAAGACGGCCCCCTCCTCCTCGATCCGGTCGAGCACGGCGGCCTGCGCTCCGGACCGCAGGAGCCGCTTGGTCTCGACGACCGCGGCGACGGGCTTCGCGGCCAGCCTGGCGGCCTGTGTGCGGGCGAGACCGAGCACCTCGGCATCCGGGAGCACCCGGTTGACCAGCCCGGCGTCGCGCGCCGTGGCGGCCGGGAGGGGCTCGCCGAGCAGCAGGGCCTCGGCGGCACGCTGGTGCCCCACGACCTGCGGCAGCAGCAGGCTGGAGGCGGCCTCGGGGACCAGGCCGAGGTCCACGAACGGGAACAGCAGCGTCGCCCCCTCGCCGGCGTACACGAGGTCGCAGTGCAGCAGCATCGTGGCGCCGACGCCGACGGCCGGGCCGCAGACGGCCGCGACGACCGGCTTGGGGAAGCGCGCGAGCGCCCGCAGGAAGCGGAGGGCGGGGAGGTCGCCGCCGGTCTGCGGGAGGCCGACGAAGTCGCCGATGTCGTTGCCGGCGCAGAACACGCGCTCGTCGCCCTGCAGCACCACCGCCCGGACGTCCGCGTCCGCGGCCGCGGCGTCGAGCGCGTCGGCCAGCGCCGCGTACATCGCGGTGGTGAGCGCGTTCTTCTTGGCGGGACGGTTCAGGGTCACGGTGGCGACGCCCTCGGCGACGCTGGTGAGGACGTCAGCGGTCATGCCGAGACGATAGCCGCCGTCAGAGCTCGCGCACCGCTGCGCGCCACGACGCCGGCACCTCGCGCAGGTGGTACCAGGCCCGGCGGACCGGGTGCGCGCTCGCGGCCGAGACGCCCACGCCCTGGGCGTCGAGGCCCGCCCGGACGGAGCTGAACAGCGCGCGCCGCAGGTGGTAGTCCTGCGTGACGACGACGGCGGTGCGTGCTCCCAGCCGGGCCGTGCGACGAGCGGACGCCGTGGTGTCGAGGCCCTCGCGGTCCAGGGTCAGCGCCTCGTCCGGCACGCCCCGGCCGAGGATCCACCGCCGCATCGCGGCGGGCTCGTCGTAGGGGGTGCCGTCGCGGCGCGGCAGGCCGTCGCCGCTGAGCACCACCCGGTCGGCGACCCCCGCGTGGTACAGCTCGGCCGCCGCGTCCAGCCGGCGGCGCAGGTAGGGCGACGGCGTGCCGTCGGGCCTGATGCCCGCGCCGAGCACGAGGATCGCGTCCGCCGGCTCGACGTCCGTGGGTGACGGGCGGACCCTCCGGTGCCCGACGAGCTGCACCCACGCGACCGGGCCGAGGACGGCCAGCGCGAGCGCACCGACGACGGCGACGGCCCGCCGCCGGAGGCTCACGCGGCCCCGCCGACGAGCGCGGCGCGCTCGGCGTGCAGGTTCCGTGCGGCGGCGTCGGCCCAGCGGGCGACGGCCGCGGGCGACCGGAACAGGTGGGGCAGGCCGGCGAGCTGGTCGAGGACGGCGGCCCGGCCGGCGCGGAACGCGTCGTCGGGCACGTGCCCGTACTCGGCGCGCACCTGGGCCGCGTAGCGCGCGTAGCGGCGGGGCTCCGCGCCGAGGATCGCGAGGTCCGCGTCGCTGACCAGGGCGCCGGTGACGTCCTGGGCCGCGGGGTCGTGGGCGGTGGTCACGAGCACGAGCCGGGCCACCTCGTCCACGTCGCGGTCCCCGAGCGTCGTGCCGGCGCCCGCGGGACGGGCGGTCCCGGTCAGCGGCCGCAGCAGCGTGCCCACCAGGGCGGCCGAGCGCTCCTCGTCGTGGCCCGCCTCGCCGTCGTGCACGGCGTCGTGGAACCACAGCGCGACGGCGGCGTGCCAGGACGCGCCGTCCGCGCCGTCCGCGAGCAGGAGGTCGAGGGAGTCGAGGGCGTCCGCGAGGTGCAGCCGCGAGTGGTACACGCGGTGCGGCTCGCGCCAGCGGTCCACGAGGTCCCGCCCGACCTCCGCGACCGCGGCGACCGCGCCCGCGTCGTCGGGCGACCACAGCGCCTCCCACCGGCCGAGCAGGGCGTCGCGGGACGCGCGCCGACGCTCCCAGCCCGGCACCCGCAGGACGGAGCCGGCGAGGCGCCGGGACAGCTCGCCGCCGGACACGGGCACCGCCCCGGCGGCCACCAGCGCGTCGTGGTGCTCGGCGGGGACGTCGTAGTGGTCGAGGTCGAAGGCGCGGTCGCCGACGCCCTGGGCACGGGCGAACGACCGCAGCTCGTGCAGGGACGTGTCGGAGACCAGGTGCGACCAGAGGGTGCCGTGCGCCGGCCAGGCGGGCGGGTCGAGCCAGATCGTCATCGGCGCACCCGCCGCACGGCCAGCGCGTCCGGGACGTCGCGGCGGTCGCCGAGGTCCTCGCCGCGGGCGAACGCTCCCCAGACAGCCCGCACCTCTCGCGCGGAGCGCTGCAGGTCGTCCCACGACGCGCCGCGGACGAGCGCCGCCGTCGACCACGCCTTCTCGTCGCCGAACAGCAGGGGCAGGTCGACGGTGTGGGCGGCGCCCCACGGGCCCGCCGGCGCGGCCCACGTCACGACGTACCGCCACGCGGCGCCGCCGGCGGCCGCGTGCCGGGTGGCGAACCGGCGCGCGGGGCGCCCGTAGACCGCCGCGGTGACGGCGGCGACCAGGGCGCGGCGCGCCCACGGCCCGACGACGGGCAGGGCCGCGAGGCGCCGGACCGCGGGGAGCCGGGGGACGAACAGCCGCACCTCCTCGGCGGTGCTCCCGACGAGCAGCGCGACGTGCGGGGCGGCCGCGTCCCACGCAGCCTCGATCTCGTCCTCGGGCGGGAGCGGGTCGTGGCCGTACTGCGTGCCGAACGGCATCGCCGCGCGCAGGCCGGAGCCCCGCGCCGCGGCGGCGACGCGCGCCTCCGCGGCCACGACGTCCGCGACCGGCGTCCGTGCGGAGATGCCCGCGGCGGCGCGCGCCATCGCCGCGTTCATCCGCGCTCGTCCGCGCGAGATGCCGAGCGGCGCGCTCTGCACGATCGCGCGGTCGACCAGGGCTGCGGCGGCCGGGACGGCCAGCAGGTGCGCCACGGCGTCGCCGCCGGCCGACTGCCCGAACAGCGTGACCCGGGCGGGGTCGCCGCCGAACGCGGCGATGTTGCGGCGCACCCAGCGCAGGGCCTCGAGCTGGTCGAGGAGGCCCAGGTTCGCCGGCCGTTCCGCGCCGTCGCCGAGGAAGCCGAACAGGCCCAGCCGGTACGTGACCGCCACGACGACCACGCGCTGCTCGGCCACCAGCGGCCGGGGGTCCATGATCGGCAGGTCGCCCGCGCCCGAGGTGTACGAGCCGCCGTGGATCCACACCATGACCGGCAGGCGGTCGTCGGGTCGCACGTCGGCGGGCATCGTGACGGACAGTCGCTGGCAGTGCTCGTCGCCGGGGACGCCGGCGCCCGGCGACCCGAGCACCTCGTCGAGGAAGGGGACCGGTGCCTGCGGGCAGGCGGGGGACCAGGACGTCGCCTCGAACGGTGTGTCACGGTCGGGGACCGGCACGGGCCGCTCGAAGCGGTCCGCGTGGGCGTACGGGATGCCGGTGGCGCGGACGACGTCGTCGTCCGCCCAGCCGTCGACCGGGCCGCAAGGAGGCGTGAAGCGCAGCATCGCGGTCGAGACTAACCCCGGCCGGTGGCGCCGTCCTCGTCCTCGTGGTCGGGCAGGTCGCCGAGGGCACGCCGCACCTCGCCGACGATCCGCGCCATCGCGGCCTCGGCGGCGTCGGGATCGTGCTCGGCCACCGCCCGGGCGACCGCCTCGTGCTGGTCGAGCGCCTCGGGGGCGGGGGAGGGCGGCATGAGGCCGAGGTGGGTCCGTCCGGCGAGGACCTCGGCGACGACGTCGGCCAGGGGACCGAACATCTCGTTGCCGCTCGAGCGCAGCAGCAGCTCGTGCATGCGCACGTCGAGGGCGAGGAACTCGGGGAGGTCGCCCGCCTCGCCGAGGGTGCGCATCCGGCGGGCGAGGTCGACGAGCTCGCCGCGCACCTGGGGGGTGGCGTGGCGGGCGGCGCCGGCGGCGGCGAGCGGCTCGACCGCGTGCCGCAGCTCGGTGAGGCTGCGCAGCTGGGCGTCCCGGCCGGGGCCCCGCAGCCGCCACCGGATGACGCGGGGGTCGAGGACGTTCCAGTCCTCCATCCCGAGCACCACGAGTCCCACCCGGCGGCGTGAACGCACCATCCCGAGACCCTCGAGCATCCGCATCACCTCGCGTGCCACCGTCCGCGAGACCCCGTGCTCGGCGCCGATCCCGTCGAGGGTCAGGGGAGTGCCCGCCGGGACGTCTCCGCTGGTGATCGCGAGGCCGAGCGCGTCGAGCACTCCGGCGTGCAGGGACGGTGACGACATGGGCGGAGCCTATCGACGCGCCGGCCGGGCGGCGATTGGTGTGATCAGTCTTGTCAAAGGTAGTACCAATAAGGCATCCTCGGACGACGCGGTGACGCAGCAGTCGCCGCGGGGCCCGCCCCAGCGGGTCGCCGACCGAACAGGGAAGTCGAGATGGACACTGTCGTCATGGACGCCACCGGTGACGCGCGGGCCGAGAGCACGCAGCGCCCGCCGGTCGCCGGGCACCTCGTCGTCATGGGCGTCGCCGGCTCGGGCAAGACCACGATCGCGGGGATGCTCGCCGCACGCCTCGGCCTCGACGTCGCCGAGGCCGACGAGTTCCACCCCCAGGCCAACATCGACAAGATGTCGGCGGGCACCCCCCTCACCGACGCCGACCGCGCGCCCTGGCTCGCCGCCATCCGCGACTGGCTGACGGGGGAGACCGACGCCGGGAGGTCCGCCGTCGTGACCTGCTCGGCGCTCAAGCGCACCTACCGCGACGTGCTGCGCGGCGCGCACGGCCGCGTGCGCTTCGTCCACCTCGACGGCAGCCCGGAGCTGCTCGCCGACCGGATGGCGCACCGCAGCGGGCACTTCATGCCGACGACCCTGCTCCCGTCCCAGCTCGCCACGCTCGAGCCGCTCACCGACGACGAGGACGGCATCAGGATCGACGTCGCCGCCGCGCCGGAGGACATCGTCGCCAGCGTGCTCGCCTGGCTCGCCGACGAGCGCTGAACCGCCGGCCTGAACCACCCGCCTGAACCGCCGGGCCGAACCGCCCGCCCCACCCGCACCGCGAGGACTTCGCCATGCCCACACACGTGCCCACAGGCGTGCTCACCGCCATGCCCACCGCCATGCCCACCGCCATGCCCACCGCCGCGCCCCTCGACGACTGGAGCCAGACCCTCACGGCCGGGCCGCTGCTCGCCATCGCCGCGGGAGCCGTCGCGCTCCTGCTCCTGCTGATCATCAAGGTCCGCCTGCACGCGTTCCTCGCGCTCGTGCTGGTCAGCGTGCTCACCGCGGTGGCCGCCGGACTGCCGAGCGGCGGCATCCTGGACGTGCTGCTGGACGGCTTCGGCTCCACCCTCGCGTCCGTGGCCCTGCTCGTCGGGCTCGGTGCGATGCTGGGCCGGCTGATCGAGACCAGCGGTGGCGCGAAGGTGATGACCGACGTGCTCATCGCGAAGTTCGGGGAGAAGCGCGCGCCGCTGGCCCTCGGCGTCGCGTCGCTGATCTTCGGCTTCCCGATCTTCTTCGACGCCGGCCTCGTGGTGATGCTGCCGATCGTGTTCGCCGTGGCCCACCGCCTCGGCGGGTCCCTGCTGCTCTACGGCCTGCCCGTGGCGGGCGCGTTCTCCGTGATGCACATCTACGTGCCGCCCCACCCGGGCCCCGTCGCCGCGTCCGAGTTCCTCGGGGCGAACGTCGGCACCGTCCTGCTCCTCGGCCTGGTCGTGGCGATCCCCACCTGGTACGTCGCCGCCTACCTCTTCGGTCGGTTCGCCGGCCGGCGGTTCGAGCTGCCCGTGCCCGCGATCCTCGGCCGCGCGGACGCGGTGCAGGCCGCGAACCCGCCGCGGTTCGGCACCGTCGTCGGCATCCTGCTGCTGCCGCTCGTGCTGATCTTCGCCAACACCGGTCTGGAGACGGCGGCGTCCGCGGGGTGGATCGCCGCCGAGAGCCCGGTCGTGACCTGGGCGGGCGTCGTCGGCTCCACCCCGGTGGCCCTGCTGGTCTCGGTGCTCGTGGCGGCCTGGGCGCTCGGCCGCCGTCGCGGCGTCGAGGGCACGGTGCTGGAGCAGACGCTGGACTCCGCGCTGGGGCCGGTCTGCTCCGTCATCCTCATCACCGGCGCCGGCGGCATGTTCGGCGGGGTGCTGCGCGCGTCGGGCATCGGCGACGCGCTCGCCGACGTCCTGGCGGACCTGGGGCTCCCGGTGATCGTGGCCGGGTTCGTCATCGCGGCCGTGCTGCGCGTCGCGCAGGGCTCGGCCACGGTCGCCCTCACGACGGCGGCCGGGCTCATCGCCCCGGCGGTGGCGGCGGGCGGGTTCAGCCAGCTCGCGACGGCCGCGATCGTCGTCGCGGTCGCGGCCGGCTCCGTGGTGCTCAGTCACGTCAACGACTCGGGGTTCTGGCTCGTGGGCCGGTTCTTCGACATGGACGTGGCGACCACGCTGCGCACGTGGACCGTCATGGAGACGGCCATCGGCGTCATGGGCTTCGGGATCGCCTGCGTGGCGTTCGCGCTGGCCTGACCGCGGCGGCCGGCCGGCTCAGCCCGCCGTGACCGACGACGAGGGCCGCAGGTGCTCCACCGCCTCGACGCACTGCCGGGCGATGGCGAGCTCCTCCATCGTGGGGATCACCATGACCAGCGTGGACGTCCAGTCGGGGGAGATGATGCGCTCGCCGCGGCCCGGGGCCGCGTTGCGCTCGGGGTCGACGGCGATGCCCATGCCCTCCAGGCCCTCGCAGACCGCGGCGCGGACGGCCGTGTCGTTCTCGCCCACGCCGGCCGTGAACGCGACGACGTCCACGCGGCCCAGCAGGGCGGCGTAGGCGCCGACGTACTTCTTCAGGCGGTGGATGTAGACGTCGAACGCGAGGGCGGCGTCTTGGTCGCCGTCGTCGATGAGCCGCCGCAGCTCGCGGAAGTCGTTCACGCCGGACAGGCCGAGCATCCCCGAGCGCTTGTTGAGCAGCGTGTCGAGCTCGTCGATGCCCATCTCCGCGTTGCGGGCCAGGTGGAAGACGACGGCCGGGTCGATGTCGCCCGACCGCGTGCCCATGACCAGCCCCTCCAGCGGAGTGAGCCCCATGGAGGTGTCGATCGGGACGCCGCCGGCCACCGCCGACGCGGACGCGCCGTTGCCCAGGTGCAGCACGATCGTGTGCAGGTCCTGCACGCGGCGGCCCAGCACGCGCGCCACCTTGCCCGCCACGTACTGGTGGCTGGTGCCGTGGAAGCCGTACCGGCGCACGTCGTACTCCTGCGCCACCTTCCGATCGATCGCGTACGTGTACGCCTCGGCGGGCAGGGCGGAGAAGAACGCCGTGTCGAAGACGGCGACGTGCGGGACGTCGGACAGCAGCTCGCGCGCCACCCGGATGCCCTGCACGTTGGCCGGGTTGTGCAGCGGCGCGAGCGGCACCAGCGCCTCGATGCGGTCCACCACGCCGTCGTCCACCACGACCGGGCCGGAGAACTCCGCGCCGCCGTGCACCACCCGGTGCCCGACGGCGTAGATGCCGGCGTCCGCCAGCCGCGGGCCGATCTCGTCGAACATGCCCAGGGCGAGGCGCAGCGCCTCGCCGTGGTCCGGCACCTCGAGTTCGCGGCGGGTCTTGTTGCCCGCGAACGTGTGGGTGACGATCCCGGACGGCTCGCCGATCCGCTCGATGGTGCCGGCCGCGATCGCCTCCCCGCCCACGGGGTTGACCAGCTGGTACTTGAGCGACGACGAGCCCGAGTTGAGCACCAGCACGGACCCGTGCGCCCCGTACGCGCTGTACGGGTTGGGCCGCTCGGCCTCGGGGACGATGCTCATGCGGTGGCCTCCTGTGCCTGTGCCTCGAACGACTGGGCCTGGATCGCCGTGATGGCGACCGTGTTGACGATGTCGGCCACGAGCGCGCCGCGCGACAGGTCGTTGACCGGCTTGTTCAGCCCCTGCAGCACCGGCCCGACGGCGACCGCGCCGGCCGACCGCTGCACGGCCTTGTACGTGTTGTTGCCCGTGTTGAGGTCGGGGAAGACGAACACCGTCGCCTGCCCGGCCACCGACGACTCCGGCAGCTTCGACTTCGCGACCGACGCGTCCACGGCGGCGTCGTACTGGATGGGCCCCTCGACCGACAGGTCGGGGCGGCGCTCGCGGACCAGCCCCGTGGCAGTGCGGACCTTGTCGACGTCCGCGCCCGAGCCGGAGGTGCCCGTCGAGTACGACAGCATCGCGACCTTCGGGTCGACGCCGAACTGCGCCGCCGTCGCGGACGACGAGATGGCGATGTCCGCGAGCTGCTCCGCCGTCGGGTCGGGGATGACGGCGCAGTCGCCGTACACCAGCACCCGGTCGGTCAGGCACATGAGGAACACCGACGACACCACGGAGACGCCCGGCTGCGTCTTGACGATCTCGAACGACGGCCGGATGGTGTGCGCCGTCGTGTGCGCGGCGCCCGACACCATCCCGTCCGCGAGGCCGAGGTGCACCATCATCGTGCCGAAGTACGAGACGTCCGTGACGATCTCGCGCGCCCGCTCCACCGTCATGCCCTTGTGGGCGCGGAGGGCCGCGTACTCGGTGGCGAACCTCTCGACGTGCTCCGGGTCGGTGGGGGACAGCACCGTGGCGGCGGCGATGTCGAGGCCCAGCTCGGCGGCGCGCGCCCGGATCGACGTCTCGTCGCCCAGGATCACGAGGTCCGCGATGCCGCGGGCCAGCACGGTCGACGCGGCGCGCAGGATGCGGTCGTCGTCGCCCTCGGGCAGCACGACGCGGCGCCGGTCGCCGCGCGCCCGCTCGATGAGCTCGTACTCGAACATCAGCGGCGTCACGACGCGCGTGCGCGGCAGGTCCAGGCGGGCGAGCAGTGCCCCGCCGTCCACGTGCTGCTCGAACAGGGCGCGCGCGACGTCGACCTTGCGGGTCGAGGCGACGGTGACGTAGCCGTGCGTCTCCGCCGCGCGCCGGGCCGCCTGGTAGGTGTCCAGCGCCGTGGCGACGACGGGCACGCGGGGTCCGAGCGCCGACAGCAGCTGCGCGATCACGCCGCGCGGCACGTAGCCGCCGGTGAGCACGATCCCCGCCAGCGACGGGAAGGTCGCGGCGGAGTGCGCGGACAGCAGCCCCAGCAGCACGTCCGACCGGTCGCCGGGCAGGATGACGACGGCGCCGTCGGAGAGGTGGTCGAGCACGTGCTCGAACGACATCGCCCCGACGATGACCTCGAGCGCCTCGCGGCCCAGCAGGTCGGGGTCGCCGAGCATGAGCGTGCCCTCCACGGCCTCGGCCAGGCGGCCGACCGTGGGTGCGTGCAGGAACGGCTCCTCGGGGATCGTCCACACGGGCAGGTCGAGGTCGCCGACCAGCGCCGTCGCCCCCGCCGCGAGCACCCGCGGGGGGCACCGGTTCACGACGACGCCCACCGGCTGCGCGTGGTTGGCGTGCAGCTCGGACACGCTGAGCCGCACCAGCGCCCGCACGTCCTCCGGCGAGCGCTCGCGGCCGGACGCCACGAGCAGCACGGGAGCGCCCAGGTTGGCCGCGACGCGCGCGTTGAACGCGAGCTCGGTCGCGCCCGCCACGTCCGTGTAGTCGGTGCCGACCACGACGACGGCGTCGCACCGCTCCGCGACCGCGTGGTAGCGGTCGACGATCCGCGAGAGGGCGGCCTCCGGGTCGGCGTGGACGTCGTCGTACGTGACGCCGACGGCGTCCTCGTAGGCGAGGTCGACGCCGTCGTGCTGCAGGAGCATCTCCAGCACGTGGTCCCGCGGGGCGTCGCCCCCCGCGTCCGACGCCGGCGGCGACGGCACGCGGGAGACGGCCCGGAACACCCCGACGCGCGAGACCTGCCGGACCAGGAGGTCCAGCACGCCCAGCGCGACCGTCGACTTGCCGGTCTCGCCCTCGGGGGAGGCGATGTAGAGAGAGCGGGTCGTGCTGGTCACTCGTTGTCGCCACCCGTCGCCGCGGTGGAGTCGTACTGGGGGCCGCCGTTCTCGGTGGCCGTCTCGCCGACGTCGGGCCACACCCAGTCGCGCACCTCGGGGATGTCCTCCCCGTGCTCGCGGGTGTACTGGCGCGCGGCGAGGCGGGCGTCCACCATCTCCTGGCGCAGGCCCGCGTACGTCGAGCGCAGTGACGGCACCCGGTCGATGACGTCGATCACCAGGTGGTAGCGGTCGATGTCGTTGAGCATCGCCATGTCGAAGGGCGTCGTCGTGGTGCCCTCCTCCTTGTACCCGCGCACGTGGATGTTCGCGTGGTTCGTGCGGCGGTACGTGAGGCGGTGGATGAGCCACGGGTAGCCGTGGTAGTTGAAGATCACTGGCTTGTCGGGCGTGAACAGCGTGTCGAAGTCCTTGTCCGACAGCCCGTGCGGGTGCTCCTTCTCGTCCTGCAGGCGCATGAGGTCGACGACGTTGACCACGCGGACCTTGAGGCCCGGCACACGGTGGCGCAGGATGTCGGCGGCCGCCAGCACCTCGAGCGTGGGCACGTCGCCCGCCGCGCCGAGCACGACGTCGGGGGACTCGCCCTCCACCTCCGTGCCCGCCCAGTCCCAGATCCCCAGGCCGCGGGTGCAGTGCGCCACCGCCTGCTCCATCGACAGGAACTGCGGCGCCGGCTGCTTGCCCGCCACCACGACGTTCACGTACTGCCGTGACCGCAGGCAGTGGTCGTAGGTGGACAGCAGCGTGTTGGCGTCCGGCGGCAGGTACACCCGCACAATCTCCGCCTTCTTGTTCACGACGTGGTCGATGAAGCCCGGGTCCTGGTGGCTGAAGCCGTTGTGGTCCTGGCGCCACACGTGGCTCGAGAGCAGGTAGTTGAGGCTCGCGATCGGTCGCCGCCACGGGATGTGGTTGGTGACCTTGAGCCACTTGGCGTGCTGGTTGAACATCGAGTCGACGATGTGGATGAAGGCCTCGTAGCTGGTGAACAGGCCGTGCCGCCCGGTGAGCAGGTAGCCCTCCAGCCAGCCCTGGCACTGGTGCTCGCTCAGCTGCTCCATGACGCGGCCGGCGCGGACCAGGTGCTCGTCGACCTCCGGCGAGAAGTACTCGGCGTTCCACTGCTTGCCGGTCACGTCGAACGTGGCCTGCAGGCGGTTGGACGCCGTCTCGTCCGGCCCGAAGATCCGGAAGTTGTCCGGGTTGCGCCGGATCACCTCGGTGAGGAACTGGCCCAGCACCCGCGGCGCCTCGACCGCGCCGGCGCCCGGGGCGGGGACGTCGACGGCGAAGTCGCGGAAGTCGGGCAGCCGCAGGTCGCGCAGCAGCACGCCGCCGTTCGCGTGCGGGTTGGCGCTCATGCGCAGCTCACCCGCGGGGGCCAGCTCGCGGATGTCGTCGAGGATGCGCCCGTCGCCGTCGAACAGCTCGTCGGCCCGGTACGACTTCAGCCACGTCTCCAGCACCTGGAGGTGCTCCGGCGTGTCCCGCGCGCTGGCGAGCGGCACCTGGTGCGCGCGCCACGAGCCCACCGTCTTCTTGCCGTCGATGTACTCGGGGCCCGTCCAGCCCTTCGGCGTGCGGAACACGATCATCGGCCACGCCGGGCGCGCCATGTCCTCGCCCTCGACGGCGGCCTGCGCCTTGATCTCGGCGATCTCGTCGAGCACCTCGTCCAGCACCGCGGCGAAGCGGCGGTGGATCGATTCGTGCGACTCGTCGCTCTCGTCGGCCACCTCGAACCAGTGCGGCTTGTGCCCATACCCGACCATGAGCGACTCGAGCTCGTCGCGGCCGATGCGGTCGAGGATCGTCGGGTTGGCGATCTTGTACCCGTTGAGGTGCAGGATCGGCAGCACGACGCCGTCCTGCGCGGGGTTGAGCAGCTTGTTCGAGTGCCAGCTCGTGGCGAGCGGGCCGGTCTCGGCCTCGCCGTCGCCCACGACGGCCGCCACCAGCAGGTCCGGGTTGTCGAACACGGCGCCGTACGCGTGCGAGAGGGCGTAGCCCAGCTCGCCGCCCTCGTGGATGGAGCCCGGCGTCTCGGGGGCGACGTGGCTCGGGATGCCGCCGGGGAAGGAGAACTGGCGGAAGAGGCGGCGCACGCCGTCGGCGTCCTCGGTGATGTCCGAGTAGAGCTCGGAGTACGTGCCGTCCAGGTAGGTGCTCGCGACGAGGCCCGGGCCGCCGTGACCGGGGCCGGCGACGTAGACGGTGGACTGTTCGCGCTCCTTGATGGCCCGGTTGAGGTGGGCGTACAGGAAGTTCAGGCCCGGTGTCGTGCCCCAGTGGCCCAGCAGGCGGGGCTTGACGTGGTCACGGGTGAGCGGCTCGCGCAGCAGCGGGTTGTCGAGCAGGTAGATCTGCCCCACGGACAGGTAGTTCGCCGCCCGCCACCACCGGTCGATCCGGTCGACCGTCTCGGCCGAGAGCTCGGCGCCGCCGCCGGCACGCCACGACGTGGGGCTGACGGTGGGGGTGGTCGTGGTGCTCATCACACGCTCCTGTGGCTCGGGGAAGGCCGGCGCCTTCATTCCACCGCACCCGGTCCCGGAATGCAGCACGACAGGCGAGGTCAGGGGCCGTGACGTGGATCTGGCGGCCTGTCAGGTGCCCCTCGACGCACGGATTCCTGAGGTGGGCCTCCGGCCGATTACGGTGGAGCCGTGCCCAGCCCCCAGCCCGCCCGCAGGTCGTTCTGGGCGGTGGCCCTCCAGCCCCGCATGATCGGGATCCTGCTCCTCTTCCTGCTTGCCGCCGCCGTGTGCGGCCGGCTCGGGGTGTGGCAGCTCGACCGCGCCTACCAGCGCGCTGAGCTCGCCGCCCAGCAGGAGGCCACGGAGCAGGCCTCGCACGGCCCGGAGGCCCTCGGCGACCTGCTGCCGCCGCAGACGGCGTTCCCGGGCGAGCTGGTCGGCACCGAGGCGTGGGTCACGGGGGAGTACGAGACCGACGGGCAGATGCTCGTCGCCGGGCGGGCGCTGGACGGCCGCACCGGCTACCTGGTGCTCACCCCGCTGCGCGTCACCGACGACGGCACCGGCGGCGCGTCGTGGGCGGACCTGTCGGGGCCGCCCGTCGTGCCCGTCGTGCGTGGCTGGGTGGACTCGCCGACCCCCGACGCCGCGGCGCTCGACGTGCCCGACGGCGAGGTGCGCGTCACCGGGTGGCTGCAGGCGTCGGAGTCGGTCCTGGAGGGCGCGGAGCCGCTGCCCGACAACCCGGACGGCCCGCCGCTGATCGACTCCATCTCCACCGGGTCGCTCGTCAACACCTGGGGCGGGCCGATCTACTCCGGGTACGTCGTGCTCACGGCGGCCGACCCCGCGCAGCCGACCGCGGCCGAGGGTGGCCCCGCGCCGCTCCCGCGCCCGGTGCTCGAGGGCAGCGACGGCGTGAACCTGCAGAACCTCTTCTACGCGCTGCAGTGGTGGGTCTTCGGCCTGTTCGCCGTGTTCCTGTGGGTGCGGCTCGTGCGCGACGAGGCGGCGGGGACGAAGCGTGGCCGCACGCACGACGACTCCGACGATCCCGTCGGCACGGGTATCGCGGGCCTGCCGGGCTGAGCCGCTGTCGGTGGTGGCCGCCACCCTGGACGGATGGCGGGCATCGACCTCAAGCGAGAGCCGCGGTTCCACTACCGGGCGGCGACGACGCCGGAGCTGGTGACGCTTCCGTCTCGGCCGTTCCTCATGGTCGACGGCGAGGGCGACCCCGACACCGCGCCCGCCTACCGCGAGGCGGTCGAGACGCTGTACCCGCTCGCGTACGCGCTGCGCGCCGCCGTCAAGCAGGCGACGGGCGACGCCTACACCGTCCTGCCGCTCGAGGGACTCTGGTGGGCCGACGACATGAGCCGGTTCAGCGTGGACGCCAAGGACGAGTGGCGCTGGACGCTCATGATCGGCCTGCCCGACGCCGTCGAGCAGGTCGACGCCGCGGACGTGATGGCCCGCGCCGTCGCGACGAAGCAGCCCCCGGCCGGCGAGCGCGTCCGCCTCGAGCGCTACGACGAGGGCGAGGCCGCCCAGGTGCTGCATCGCGGTCCGTTCGCCACGGAGCCCGCGACGATCGAGCGCCTGCACGCGTACATCCGGGCCGAGAGCTTGGCGCTGCGCGGCCTGCACCACGAGATCTACCTGTCCGACCTGCGCCGTACCGCCCCCGAGAAGCTGCGCACGATCATCCGCCAGCCCGTCTCCTCGAGGTAGTCCGGAAGCTGCCGAGGTAGTTCGCACCGCGCCGAGGTAGTTCAGATCCCCGCGAGGAAGTCCACGATCCTTCGGGGACTCGGACTACCTCGCGGGGCGGGCGGGCTACTCGTGCTGCCAGCTGTGCCAGAGCTTGGCGTAGTCGCCGCCGGCGGCGACGAGGTCGTCGTGCGGGCCGATCTCGGTGATGCGGCCGCCGTCGACGACGGCGACGCGGTCGGCGTCGTGCGCGGTGTGCAGGCGGTGCGCGATGGCGACCACCGTGCGGCCGGTGAGCACGGCGTTGAGCGACCGCTCGAGATGGCGGGCGGCGCGTGGGTCGAGCAGCGACGTCGCCTCGTCCAGGACGAGCGTGTGCGGGTCGAGGAGCACCAGCCGCGCGAGCGCGACCTGCTGCGCCTGCGCCGGCGTGAGCGTGTGCCCGCCGGACCCGACCGCCGTCTCCAGGCCGTCGGGCAGGGTGGCGGCCCACGACGCGGCGTCGACCGCCCCGAGCGCGCCCCACAGGGCGTCGTCGGTGGCCGAGGTGTCGGCGAGCCGCAGGTTCTCCGCCAGCGACCCGACGAACACGTGGTGCTCCTGGGTGACCAGCGCGACGTGGTGTCGCAGGTCCTCCAGCGGCAGGTCGACGAGCGGCACGTCGCCGACCGTGACCGACCCGCCGGTGGGCGGGTGGATGCCCGCGAGCATGCGGCCCAGCGTCGACTTGCCCGCGCCGGACGGACCGACGACGGCCAGCCGCTCGCCGGGGGCGAGGTCCAGGTCGATGCCGTGCAGCACGTCGTGTCCCTCGCGGTACGCGTACCGCACCGACCGGGCGCGCACGTCCTCGGACGTGGGCACCGCGGTGCCCGCGGTCCGGTCCGGGCCGACCAGCCCGACGCCGACGACGCGCGCCAGCGCGACCGCCGCGACCTGCAGCTCGTCGAGCCAGAACACCAGGTCGAAGACGGGGCCGCCCATCTGGTGCCCGTACATCGCGATCGTGGCGACGGTGCCGACCGTCGTGACGTCCTGCGTGACGAGCCAGCCGCCCCACAGGATGACGACGATCGGCGCGATCGCGACCGCGGCGTCCAGCGCCGGGATGAGCCGCAGCCGCAGGCCCAGGGTGTACGACTCGGCGTCGAAGGCCTCGCGCAGGTCGCGGTCGATCCGCCGCCGGATGCGCGCGCCGAGGTGCAGGGCGTCGGTGGTGCGGGCGCCCTCGACGGACTCGGTGATGGAGCCGTTGATCGCGGCGTACGCCGCGGACTCGCGGAGGTAGCCCGGCGTCGCGCGCTTGAGGTACCAGCGGGTGGCCACGACGATCAGCGGTACGCCGGTGAGCAGGCCGAGCGCCACCAGCGGGCTGGCCAGGAACGACGCGACCAGCGTCAGCACGATCGTCACGACGCACACCAGCACGCGCGGAACGCCGAACCGCACGGCGTGCTGCAGCTTGTTGACGTCGTTGGTGGTGCGCGCGACGAGGTCCCCGGTGCCCGCCTTCTCCACCGTGGACAGCGGCAGGCGCGTCACGGTGTCCATGAACTCCTCGCGCAGGTCCGCGAAGACCCGCTCGCCGAAGACCATGGACAGCCGCTGCGCGTACCTGGTGATGACGGCCTGCGCGACGACGGCGCCCACGAGCACGAGCGCCAGCGTGTCGACCGCGGACAGCGTGGTGCCGGCGGCGACCTCGTCGATGATCCGGCCGAGCAGGAACGGGCCCGCGAGCCCGGCCAGCGCGGCGAGCGTGTGCAGCACCGCGACGCCGCCGAGCTGGCCGCGGTGGCGCCGGAACAGGCGGCCCACCGTGCGGTTGACCTCGGTGCGGTCGGCGATGGGCAGCAGGTTCGGGTTGGTGGTGTCGCTCATCGCGCCGCTCCTTCCAGGTCGGTGTCGGACGTGTCGGCGGCGCGGTCGTCCTCGGCCATGCTCCGGCCGACGACGGCGCGGTACGCGGCGCCGTGGGCGTCGCGGCGGGCCAGCAGCTCGGCGTGCGTGCCGCTGGTGGCGACGGTGGCATCGTCGTCGAGCAGCACGACCTCGTCGAGGTGGTCGAGCACCAGCGGGCTGGCGGTCACGACGAGTGTCGTGCGGCCCCGCCGGACCTCGGCCACGCGCTCCGCGATCCGGGCCTCGGTGTGGGCGTCCACCGCGCTGGTGGGCTCCACGAGGACGAGGATCTCCGGCTCGGTGAGCAGCGCCCGCGCCAGGGCGACGCGCTGCCGCTGCCCGCCGGAGAGCGACCGGCCCTTCTCGGGCAGCTCGCCGGCGAGGCCGCCGGGCACGCTGTCGAGCACGTCGTGCGCGTCCGCCGTGACCATCGCGGCCAGCAGGTCGGCCTCGGTGGCGCGGCCGCGCGCGTCGAGCGCCTCGCCGAGCACGCCGGAGAACAGGTGCGGCGTCGCCTCGGAGACCACGACCCGGTGGCGCAGGGTCTCCTTGTCGAGGTCGGACAGCAGCACCCCGCCGAGCCGCACCGGGGTGCCGGCCTCGGCCTCGTCGTCGAGCCGGCCGAGCCGCGTCGCGATGCGTGCCGACGCGTCGGGGTCCGCGCTGACGAGCCCGACCACGCGGCCCGGGCGCAGCACCAGGCCGCTGGCCTCGTCGGCGAGCTCGGCCCCCGCGGGCGGGGCGTCGGCGGGCGTCGCGGGGGACGGCGTGGCCTCCGTGACGCGCAGCACGTCGAGGATCTTGCGCGACGAGATGACGGCGCGGATCACCATCTGCAGCATCTGCGTGGCCATCTGCACCGGCCAGGCGAGGAACGCGGCGTAGCCGTAGAAGGTCACGAGCTGGCCACTGGTGATCTCGCCCCGCACGGCCGCCCGGGCGCCGAGCCACAGCACGAGCGCGGCGAGCAGGCCCGGCAGCAGCACCTGGAGCCCGTCCAGCACCGACTGCAGCACCGCGACGCGCACGCCCTGGTGCCGCACCTCCTGCGACTGGCGTGCGTAGCGGGCGGCGAACTCGTCCTCGCCGCCGATGCCGCGCAGGATGCGCAGGCCCGAGACGGTGTCCGCGCCGAGCGACGTGAGCCGCCCGGTGGCCTCGCGCTGCGTCGTCTGGCGCGACTGCAGCGGCTTGACCAGCAGGCCGAGCACGGCCGCCACCGCCGGGATGCCGAGCGCCAGCACCAGGCCGAGCTGCACGTGCTGCGACAGCATGATCGCCACGACGACGACGTACGCCAGCACGCCGCCGGTGAACCGGCCGGCCATGGAGAACATGTCGCCCACGCGCAGCGCGTCGTTCGCGACGGCGGAGACGACCTCTCCCGTGGGCAGCTTGCGCGTGATCGCGTGCCCCGCCCGCGACGCCTTGTAGCCCACGAGCTGGGAGAACGACAGCGACGCCCGCACCCAGTTCTCGACGTCCCAGATGTGGTTGAAGATGCCCGCGACGACGATCACGGCGGCGGCGCCGAGCATCGCCCCGCACCACGCGAACAGCGGGCCGCCGAAGCCCTGCGACAGCCCCTCGTCGATGGCGCGACCGATGAGCAGCGGGGCCGCGGCCGACGCGAGCATCGCCACCACGCCCGCCACCAGCGACTTCGCGAGCACGTCGCGCTGGCGCCACCCCTGCCAGGCCAGGAGCCGGGCGGGGGACGTCAGGGGAGGGTTGCCCACGTCGGGCAGGGGGAGGGGGCGCACGGTCGTCCAGCCTACGAACATTCACCGACACCGGGCCACGAATTAACTGCCGCCTTTCACGCCTACGATGCTGGGGTGAGCACGCCGCAGCAGACCCCCGCCCCGCAGCCGTCGTCGTCGCCCGCCGGCGGCGCCAGCCAGGCCCAGGCCGAGGCCGCCATCCGCAAGGCGCGCGGCGCCCTGAAGCGGTACAAGTTCATGGCGATCCTCACCGGTGTGATGCTGCTGATCCTCTGCTTCGAGCTGGTGTTCAAGTACGTCATCAAGGTCGACGTCGTCGTCGACTACCTGGGCTGGGTCCCGTTCGCGCACGGCTGGATCTACGTGGTCTACCTCGTCACGGTGCTCGACCTGTGGTCCAAGATGCGCTGGGGCTTCGGGCGCCTCGCCTCGATGGTCTTCGCCGGCGTCGTGCCGGTGATGTCGTTCATCCTCGAGAAGCGGGTGCACGCCGACGCCGACGCGAAGCTGGTCGCGCTCGAGCAGCGGTACTCGGCATGACGGCGCTCGCCCCGCTCGTCGCGCCCGGCCCGGAGCTGGACGCCGCCCGCCTCGCCCGGTACTCCCGGCACCTGCCGCTGCCCGGCGTCGGCCCGGAGGGGCAGCGCCGGCTCGCCGCCGCGCGCGTGCTCGTCGTGGGCGCCGGCGGGCTGGGCAGCCCGGCCCTGCAGTACCTCGCCGCCGCCGGGGTCGGCACCCTCGGCGTCGTGGACGACGACGTCGTGGACGTCTCCAACCTGCAGCGCCAGGTGGTGCACGGCACCGCCGACGTCGGCAGGCCCAAGGTCGAGTCCGCCCGCGACCGGCTCGCCGACCTCGCGCCCGACGTCGAGGTCGTGGCCCACCCCGTGCGCCTCACCCCCGAGAACGTGCTCGACATCGTCGGCGGGTACGACGTCGTGCTCGACGGCGCGGACAACTTCCCGACGCGCTACCTCGTCTCCGACGCGGCCGAGATCCTCGGCGTGCCCGTGGTGTGGGGCGCCATCCACCAGTTCGACGGCCAGGCCGCCGTGTTCTGGGGCGCGCCGCGCCTCGCCGACGGGTCTCGCGAGCGGGGCGTGACCTACCGCGACGTCTTCCCCGTGCCCCCGCCGCCCGGCACCGTGCCCGACTGCGCGACGGGCGGCGTGCTCGGCGCCCTGTGCGGCACGGTCGGCTCGGTCATGGCCACCGAGGCGGTCAAGCTGATCACCGGCGCGGGCACCACCCTGCTCGGGCGGATCGCGGTCTACGACGCCCTCGAGCTCTCGTGGCGCCAGCTCACCGTCCGCCCCGACCCGACGCGCGAGCCCGTGCACGAGCTGCTGGCCGACGACGCCGCGTACGCCGCGTTCTGCGGCCTGCCCGCGCCGGTGGGTGGGTCCGCGGACGCCGCGAGCGCCGAGCTCGGCCCCGCCAGCATGAGCGCCGTCGACGCCGCGGCGCTGCTCGCGGGCGACGGCCCGGTGGCCCTCGTCGACGTCCGCGAGGACTGGGAGGCCCAGGCCCTGCCCGTCGCGGGCGCGCGCCTCGTGCCGAGCGGCTGGTTCTTCGGGCCCGACGGCGCCGACGTCGCGCGCGCCGAGCTGCCCGCGGACCGGCCCGTGCTGCTGGTCTGCGCCGCCGGCGCCCGCTCCGCCCGCGTGGCCGACGTCGCGCGCGCCGCCGGCGTCGACGCCCGCTCCGTCGAGGGCGGCGCGCCCGCGCTGCTCCTCGCCGCGAGGTAGTCCAGCATCCCGCGAGGTAGTTCGGCCCGTGCCGAGGTAGTTCGAATCCCCGCGAGGTAGTTCCTCTCGGCAGGTCTTGAACTACCTCGGCAGGTCTTGAACTACCTCGGCAGGACTTGAACTACCTCGGCCGGTCGTGAACTACCTCGTCAGAGCGCGAGGTCGAGGCGGCCGTCGGGGGAGGAGCTGGCCAGCGCGCCCTCGCGGCGCGGGATGCGGCCGGCGCCGGCAGCCAGCCGCCCGGACTCGACGGCGAGGCGCATCGCGTGCGCCATGCGGACCGGGTCGGCGGCGCGCGTGACGGCGGTGGCGAGCAGCACGCCGTCGCAGCCGAGCTCCATCGCGAGGGCGGCGTCGGACGCGGTGCCCACCCCGGCGTCGAGGATGACCGGCACGCGCGCGGCGGCCGCGATCGCCTCGATGTTGCGCGGGTTGAGCACGCCCAGGCCGGTGCCGATGGGCGCGCCGAGCGGCATGACGGCGGCGCACCCGACGTCCTCCAGCCGCCGGGCCAGGATCGGGTCGTCGTTGGTGTACGGCAGCACGACGAACCCGTCGCGCACCAGCCGGTCGGCGGCCTCGACGAGGCCGATCGGGTCGGGCAGCAGGGTGACGTCGTCGGCGATCACCTCGAGCTTGACCCAGTCGGTGCCGCACGCCTCGCGGGCGAGCTGCGCGGTGAGCACGGCCTCGGCGACGGAGAAGCAGCCCGCCGTGTTGGGCAGGGCTCGGATGCCGAGGCGCTCGAGCAGGCCCCAGATGCCGCCGTCCTCGGCGCCCGCGCCACCGGGGCGCACCGCGACGCGGCGCATGGCGACCGTCGTGAGCCCGGTGCCGGACGCGACCAGCGCATCCTCGAGCGTCATGAGGTTCGACGCGCCGCCCGTGCCCATGACGAGGCGCGAGCCGATCTCCGTGCCGGCGACCACCAGGGGATCCACGAGCGGGTGGGCGGTTGGACGCGACGTGGCTGCGACGTGCGTGCTGGTCATGGTTCCTCCGTGCTTCGTGGTCAGCCGCCCTGGACGGCGGTGACGATCTCGACCCGGTCGCCGGGCGCGATCCGGGTGCCGGCCCACAGGCCGCGGGGGACGACGGCGTCGTTCACGGCGACGGCGATGCCCGCCGCCGTGCCGTCGGCGACGAACGCGGGGACGAGGGCCGCGACGACGGCCTCGACGCCGTCGCCGTGCGGCCCGTCGAGCGGGTAGGTCTCGCCGTTGACGACGGCGGTCGCGGAGGTGGACGGCGTGCTCACGGGAGGGCTCCTTCGGTGGTGGCGGGCGCGAAGCGTCGCGGGTCGGCGGCGGCGAGGGCGTCGTGGGTGTCGTCGGGCGGCGGCGCGCCCGTGAGCGCGGCGACGACGGCGTCCGCGGTCAGCGGCGCGAGCAGCACCCCGTTGCGCCCGTGCCCGACGGCGGCGAGCAGGCCGGGCACGGCGGTGGCGCCGACCAGCGGCAGGTTGTCGGGGGTGGCCGGGCGGGCGCGCGGGGTGACGTCGACCAGCGCGGCCTCGTCGATCCCGGGCACGAGCGCGCGGGCGTCGCGCAGCAGGGCGAACACGCCGCCGGCCTCGGCGCGGCGGTCGTCGGGGCGCTCCTCGCTGGTGGCACCGACGACGATCTCCCTGTGCCCGGGCCCGCTGCCGGGCCCCGCGCCGGTGCCCGCGCCCCGCGGCACGACGTACACCGGTCGGCCCTGCACCGTGCCCCGCACCACGTGCTCGAGCGGCAGCTCAGGGCCGGCGTCCAGGCGCAGCGTCACGCCCTTGACCGGCCGCACCGGCACGCGCACCTCGGGCACGCCGTCGAGCAGGGCGGACGTCGTGCCCGCGCCGGTCGCGAGCACCACCGCGCCGGCGGCGTGCCGCGACCCGGCGTCGTCGTGCACCGCGACCGCCCGGCCGGCGGCGTCGCGCTCCAGGCGCACGGCGGTGCGGCGCACGACCGCATCGCCCAGCGCGTGGGCCAGGGCCGCGTGGGTGGCCCGCGGGTTGACGGCCAGGTCGCCCTCGACGACGGCTGCCCCGGCGAGCCGCGGCCCGAGGTACGGCTCGCGCCGCCGCGCGTCGGCCACGGGGACCTCCGCGGACGCGAGCCCCCACTCCCGGTGCAGGGCGAGGACACGGCGCAGCAGCGCGAGGTCGTCGGCGTCGTACGCGACAGCGAGAGACCCGGCGCGCAGCAGCGGGACGTCGTGTCCGGTCGCGACGGCGAGGTCGGCGGCGAACGCGGGCCAGCGGGCGGCCGACGCGAGGTTGAGGCGGGCGAGCTCCCGCTCGCCGAAGTCCGCCTCGCTGACGGCGGCGAGCATCCCCGCGGCGGCGTGCGTGGCGCCGTCGCCCGGCGCCGGGTCGAGCACGGTGACGGACAGCCCGGCCGTCGCGGCGCGCCAGGCCACGGCGAGGCCGACGATGCCGCCGCCCACGACGACGACGTCGGACGTGCTGCTGGGCGTGGGCATGTGCGCTCCCTTCGCTGGCATGACCCAGATCAGGTTCGACGGTCGGCTCCTACGCCCTCTCAGCCCCGAGCGGGGCTCCCGTGCCCGGCCACTGTAACGCGGGCCGTGGTTACCCTGGCCGGCGTGACCACGACCACGCCCGATCACGGGACCAGCGACGCACCCGGCACGACCCGCTCCCGTCTCGCCGAGGCCCGCCTGTACCTGTGCACCGACGCCCGCGAGGAGCGCGGCGACCTGGAGGACTTCCTGCACGCGGCGCTCGCGGGCGGGGTGGACGTCGTGCAGCTGCGCGACAAGACGCTCGACGTCGCGCGCGAGCTGGAGCTGCAGGAGCTCGTGACGCGGGTGGCCGGCGAGTACGGCGCCCTGTGGTGCGTGAACGACCGGGCCGACGTCGCCGGGCTGACCGGCGCGCCCGTCGTGCACATGGGCCAGCGCGACCTGCCCGTGCCCGCCGTCCGCTCGCTGCTCGGGGCCGCACCCGTGCTCGGCCGGTCCACCCACTCCGCCGCGCAGGCGGCCGAGGCGGAGGCCGACCTGGACGTCGACTACTTCTGCGTCGGCCCGCTGTGGGCCACGCCCACCAAGCCCGGTCGTGCGGCCGTCGGTCTCGACCTGCTCCGCGAGGTCGCCGCGACCCGCCCCTCGACGCCGTGGTTCGCCATCGGCGGCGTCGACGCCGAGCGTCTGGACGCCGTCCTCGACGCCGGGGCGACGCGCGTCGTCGTCGTGCGGGCCATCACGCAGGCGCCCGACCCGGAGCGCGCGGCCCGCGACCTGCGGGAACGCCTGGGCTGAGGCGAGGCCGGTCCAGGGCGCGCTGCGGGGAGAACTCCCCATGGTCGGCCCCTCGCGCCCGGCTCGGCGCTCTGCCAGGGTGGAGGCTCACCCTCTGCCAGGCCGGTGACGGCCGGCGCCCGAACCCCTGGAGCCCCCATGAACGCACGGACCCCGCGCGCCCGCGCCACCGCAGCTCTCGCGCTGGTCGGAGCCCTGTTCCTTGCCGGCTGCACGGGTGGGGGAGGCGACGACGGAGGGTCGGCGGCAGGGGGCGCGGGCGAGGCGCCGGCGAGCCAGGCGGCGGAGGGCGGCGGCGAGACGGACCCTGGCACGGCCTCGGTCGCCGACCAGGTGATGGCCGAGCAGACGATCGCCACCCCGCACGGCTCGGACGCCGCCCCGGGCGGCGAGCTGACCGCGACGCTGCGCGCCGTCGAGGTCGCCGACGGCGCGATGACGGTCCGGTGGGCGCTGCGCTGGGACGACGAGGACGCGCCGGCCGACGCGGGCGCGAGCTGGTACGACATGTCCCTCGAACCGTCGACCACGGTGACCGACCGTGCCGGGCTCAAGGCGTACCGGCCGTTCTGCACCGAGGGGGCGTGGCAGGAGGACACGGACGACTCGACAGCGGCCGCGGTGGCGCAGATCAAGTGCCGCGAGTCGATGCTCGTGTCGCCGTTGGAGAAGCACGCCTTCGATTTCCCCAACCACGGCACCATCGAGGTGTCCGCCGTGCTGCCCGCCCCGGAGGGCAAGCCCGCGACGGTCGACGTCCTGCCCGCCGAGGGCCTGCCGCTGTTCACCGGCGCGACGGTGACGTACGCCGACGGCGGCGCCGAGTGAGCGCCCGACGGGCCTTCGTCCCGCTCGCCGCGGCCCTGGCGCTCGCGGCCGCCGGCACCACCCCGGCGCTCGCGGCGACCGATCCGGCACCGTCGTCGTCCCAGCCCGGTGCCACGGGTGGTGCCGCGGCCGCCGACCCGGAGCTGATGCGGGAGGCCGCGGAGGCACTCGCCGAGGACTCGACGCGGGTCGAGGCGGCGGACGTGTCCGCCGAGATGGCCGCCGACGCCACGTTCGACCTGCGGACGGACGACTCGACGTTCCCGCTCCGTCCGGACGACTCGACCACCACGCTGGAGTCGAAGCAGGAGAAGAAGGACGACACGGTCGTCACGCTGACGTCCGACCTGCTGTTCGACTTCGGCAAGGCGACGTTGACGCCGGAGGCGAAGAAGGCGGTCGCGGAGCTGGCGGGGGACGTCCCGCAGGACGCGACGGTGCGCGTGGACGGCTACACCGACTCGATCGGGACGGACGCGAAGAACCTCAAGCTGTCGAAGCAGCGGGCGAACGCCGTCGCGGACGTGCTCGGCTCGGAGCGCCCGGACCTCACGCTCAAGGTCAAGGGCCACGGCGAGGCGGACCCCGTCGCGGAGAACGAGGTGGGCGGCGAGGACAACCCCGCGGGCCGCGCGCTCAACCGTCGGGTCGAGGTGACCTACCCGACGCAGTAGCGGGGGGAGCGGTCAGCGGCGGGCGCGGTACGCCACGACCAGATGACCGACGGAGCTCGTCTCGAGCGCGGCCGCGCCGACGGCGAGGACGAGCCAGTCCCAGGCGCCGGCGCCCTGGAGCGCGAGGAACAGCAGCGCGGCGGCGCTGACCTGGACGGCGACGAGAGAGATCCGTGCGGTGCCAGAGGCACCCGCACGCGCCGGTATCCTTGGCCGGGTGACCGCCACCCCTGACGCCACGCCCACCACCGCCGACCTCGCGGCCACGCCGCGGCCGGTCCTCGTCGTCGACTTCGGCGCCCAGTACGCGCAGCTCATCGCGCGCCGCGTGCGCGAGGCCCGCGTCTACTCCGAGATCGTGCCGCACACGTTCACCACCGAGCAGATGCTCGCGAAGAACCCGGCGGCGATCATCCTGTCCGGCGGCCCGTCGTCCGTGTATGCCGCGGGCGCGCCGTTCGTGGACCCCAAGCTGTTCGAGGCCGGCGTGCCGGTGCTCGGCATCTGCTACGGCTTCCAGGCGATGGCGCAGGCGCTGGGCGGCACCGTGGCGCAGACGGGCACGCGCGAGTACGGCGGCACCGAGGTGGACGTGTGCGCGGCCGGCATGCTGCTGGAGGGCACGCCCGAGCACCAGACCACCTGGATGAGCCACGGCGACTCCGTGCACGCGGCCCCCGAGGGCTTCGAGGTGCTCGCGACGTCGTCCGGCTCGCCCGTCGCCGCGTTCGAGGACACCGGCCGCCGCCTGTACGGCGTGCAGTGGCACCCGGAGGTCAAGCACTCCGCCCACGGCCAGGCCGTGCTGGAGAAGTTCCTCTACTCCGGCGCCGGCCTGAAGCCCGACTGGACGCCCGGCAACGTCATCGCCGACCAGGTCGCCGCGGTCCGCGCTCAGGTCGGCGACGCCCGCGTCATCTGCGCCCTGTCCGGCGGCGTCGACTCCGCCGTCGCCGCCGCGCTGGTGCAGCGCGCCGTCGGCGACCAGCTCACCTGCGTGCACGTCGACCACGGCCTGCTGCGCGAGGGCGAGGTCGAGCAGATCGAGCGCGACTTCGTCGCCTCGACGGGCGTGAAGCTCATCATCCGCGACGAGAAGGAGCGGTTCCTCACCGCCCTCGCGGGGGTCAGCGACCCGGAGACGAAGCGCAAGATCATCGGCCGCGAGTTCATCCGCGTCTTCGAGGACGCGCAGCGCGACATCGTCGCCGAGGCCGGCGCGCACGGCGAGGAGGTCAAGTTCCTCGTGCAGGGCACGCTCTACCCGGACGTCGTCGAGTCCGGCGGCGGCGAGGGCGCGGCCAACATCAAGAGCCACCACAACGTGGGCGGCCTGCCCGACGACCTGCAGTTCGAGCTGGTCGAGCCGCTGCGCACTCTGTTCAAGGACGAGGTGCGCGCGGTGGGCCGCGAGCTCGGCGTGCCGGAGGAGATCGTCTCCCGCCAGCCGTTCCCCGGCCCCGGTCTCGGCATCCGCATCGTCGGCGAGGTCACGGCGGAGCGCCTCGAGACCCTCCGCAAGGCGGACGCCATCGCCCGCGAGGAGCTCACCAAGGCCGGCCTGGACGACGAGATCTGGCAGTGCCCCGTCGTGCTGCTGGCCGACGTCCGCTCCGTCGGCGTGCAGGGCGACGGCCGCACCTACGGCCACCCGATCGTGCTGCGCCCGGTGTCCTCCGAGGACGCCATGACCGCCGACTGGACGCGCCTGCCCTACGACGTGCTGTCCGTCATCTCCACCCGCATCACCAACGAGGTGAGCGAGGTCAACCGCGTGGTGCTCGACGTGACGAGCAAGCCGCCGGGCACCATCGAGTGGGAGTGAGGGGGTCGGGCGTGGGGCGAGGCGGTGTCGTTCGGGAGAATGATTCGCTCGTTCCTCGCTCGGCTCTCCCGAACCACACCGCCTCGCCCCACGCCTGCGGGTGTGCGGTCAGGAGATGGCGAACGAGCTCGCGCGGTTGTTGAGCGAACCGAGCTTGCCGGTCCGGTCGACCCAGCCGGTGTGCGCCCCGTTCTTCGACGCGCCGTCGAACAGCTTCACGTCGCAGTGGTTGTACGTCCGGACCGACGTCACCTTGTTGGACATCGCGCCGAGGACGGAGCCGCCCTCGTTGTCGGTGGTCTTCGCCGTGCAGCCCACCTTGTACTTCGGGTTGAAGATCACCACCTGGCGGCCGCTGTAGCTCGCCCCGTCGTAGAGGCGCGCGACGACGAGCCCCTTGCCGATGGCGTAGTCCTTGCAGCCGAACGTGCCGTCGATGACGGCGCAGTAGAGCGTGCCCGCGGCCGCGGTCGCGCGCACGTCGGCGACCGTGACCGGCTTCTCGCTGGTCACCGCCTCGACCTGGACGGGTGCGCCGCCGTCGTCCGGCGCCGCCGTGGCGGCCGGGGCGGTCATGCCCAGGGCCGCGATCGCCGCGAGACCGCCGACGACGGCGGCGAGCCGTGCGCGGCGGGTGCGGGTGCGTGTCGTGATGGTCATCGTCGCTCCTCACGTCTGCCGGCGATCCCCTCGTCGCCGGTCACGAGACACGAGGCGCCCCCGGCCCGCGGTGATACGCCGAGGCAGCGATCCGTCCCTGACCAGGGACGACGACTGCGCCGCGCTCAGCGGGCGAGCGCGGCGGCCTTCTGGTAAGCGGCGTCGACGTCGGCGAGCACGCGCGGCCACGACGTCGCGAGCTCGGCGGAACGGTTGTGCGCGACGATCGCGTCGAGCAGGTCGGGGTCGTCGGCGAGACGGACGAGGGCGTCGGCCATCGCGGCGTCGTCGTCGACCAGGAGGGCGTCGCGGCCGTCGACCAGGCGCTCCGCGACCCCCGACTGCGAGCGGCTGACGACGGCGAGGCCCGCGGCCTGGGCCTCGAGGGCGGCGATGCCGAACGCGTCCTGCACGGCCGGGGCGACGAACACGTCGGCGCGGACGTACAGGCGCTTGAGCTCGGTGGGGGTGAGGCGGCCGACGAGCCGGACCGTGTCGGCGAGGCCGTGCTCCCGCACCCAGCGCCGCGCCTCGGCCAGCTGCGGGCCGTCGCCGCCGATCGTCGCGACGATCCGTCCGGGCGCCTTCGCCACCGCCGCGGCGACCGCCTCGAGCATCGGCAGCACCCGTTTGCGGGGCGCGAACCGGGTGGCCGACACGACGTGGACCTCGCGCCCCTCGGCGCGCTCCCCGCGCTCGACGCGCGGCAGCCGCCACGCCTCGACGTCGATGCCGTTGCCCAGCACGGACACGCGCTCCGCCGCGGCGTCGGCGCCCAGCCGGCGGCCGACGACGCGGCGCAGGGGAGCGGCCGTCAGCTCGCTGACCGCCGACCACTGCACCGGCCACGCGGACCACCGGGTCGCGCGGTCGAGCGCGGCGAACGCGCGCTCCCAGCCGCCCCACACGGAGTGCACGGTGAGGACGGCGGGCAGCCCGAGCCGGGTCACCGGGCGCACCGCCAGCTCCACCGTGGGGGCGAGCACGCCCATGTGCAGGTGCACCGCGTCGGGCCGGCGGCCGTCGGCCTCCAGCGCCCGCAGCCGCGCCCGCACGTGCGCCGTCGAGCGCGGGTGGACGGGGTAGCCGCCCGGCACGCGGGCGGCGACGCGGTGCACGACGACGCCGTCGCCGTCGCGCCGGGTCGTGACGCCGTGCCCGCCGGTGGCGTCCGGGGTGGTGGTGATCACCTCGACGTCGTGCCCGGCCTGCGCCTGCCGCCGGGCCAGCCGGGCCACCTGGGTCTCGATGCCGCCGAGGAGCGGCAGGTAGGAGTCGGAGACGTGGACGATGCGCACCGGGTCATCCTGCCATCGCGGCGACCTGCGGGTTCGTCGGTCCTCGTCGCGCCATGGCCGCGATGCGGCGCTACGGTGCGAGGAGCGGTACTCGGAACGCACGCATCAGACCTACCCCTCAGGAGAGGTGCGACATGTCGAGCACGGTCACCGTCCATCCGACCAAGGGCGTCCGCGGGATCGGCCTGGTCACCGTCATCGCGGGCATCGTCATGATCATCGCCGGCCTCGGGGTGTGGGTGGTGGTGTCCCAGACCCTGTCCGCCGAGGAGATCACGGTGTCCGAGGACGCCAACATGTTCGCCGGCCAGCACGTCGCCGGGCCGTTCACCGCGTACGCGCAGGCCGAGGTGATCGACAAGCACGCGACCGAGATGGCGGACGGGCAGACCTACGCGCAGCTGGACCAGGACGACCCGGTCCGCGACAGCGTGATGGACGCGTCGTTCCTGCGTGCCTCCCTGTTCACGTCGGTCGTCGCGTTCGGCGTCTGCGCGCTGGTGATCGGCCTGGGCATCGTGTTCATCCTGCTCGGCAGCGCGCTACGGAAGCTCGCCGGCGGGCCGCAGGTGGTGATCGACTCGCCCTCGCTCACGTCCGAGGGCGGCCTGTCGCACGCCGCGCACCGCGCCGACCCCGTCGAGCCGGAGCGCCCGACGACGCCGACGACGCCCGCCACGCCGCCCGAGCGCCCGAGCACCCGCACGGCTCCCGAGGCGCCCGCCAGCGGGACGCCGGGGTCCCCGGCGTCGCCTCCCTCGACGTCCCCGTCCACGTCGCCGTCAACACCTCCGAACGTGTCCCCGTCGACGCCCCCGGAGGAGCCGCCGGCCGCGCCCCCGGTGGGCGGTGCCCCGTCGGCCTGAGGACCGACCCGGGACAGCACGACGACGCGGTGGCGACCCGAGCAGGGTCGCCGCCGCGTCGTCGTGCGGGGATCGTCAGCGGTCGGCCGTCGCCCGGCGCCGGCGGCGCACCGCGCTGACCACCGAGCCGATGACCAGCAGCGCGCCCGCCGCGGCCAGCAGCACGATGGCGGCCAGCTCGACGTCGATGTGCGCCCCCGCGGCGTTGGCCAGCAGCCCGACGCCGAAGGCGACCACGAGGAAGCCCCACACGATCGTGCTCGCCCGGGGCCCGGCGGCGTGGGCCGACCGGTCGTCCTGGGCCTGCGTCGCCGCCGGGGCGGGCAGGGGGTCGGGCGCCGGCAGCGGCTCGTGCGCCGGCGTGGGCAGCGGGTCCGGCGCGGGCAGCGGAGGCGGCCCGGACAGGTCGGGTCGGTCCGGCCGGTCGAAGATCGACAGCGGGTCGTCCGGCCCGGCCGGGGGCAGGGCGCGGGTGCCCTCCGTCGCGGGCAGGGCGCGGGTCTCGTCCGCCGCGGGCAACGCCTGCGTCTCGTCGGCCGCCGGGAGGGCCTGGGTCTCGTCGAGCGAGAGGAGCGCCTGGGTCTCGTCGGCTGCGGGCAGGGCCTGGGTCTCGTCCGGCTCGGGGGCGGGCGTGGTCGGCTTGTCGTCGCTCATCAGGACTCCTCGATGGTCAGGTCGCCGGCGCGGACGTCGACGTCGAGCAGCAGGCGCGCGCCGTCGCCCTCGCGCACCTCGTCGGTGCGGAAGCGGGCGGGCCCGTTCGTGTACGTGTTGACGGAGCTGTCCTGCCCGTCGGCGCGCCAGGTGGCGTTGCCGGCGATGACCTCGATGTCGGCCTCGACGGCCTCGTCGGCGGGGATCCGCACCACGGTGCTGCCCGCCGTCATCGAGATGGGCACGACCACCGGGTCGCCCGGCGTCACGCCGGCGAGGTCGAGCGAGGTGAGGTCGACGACCGCGCTGCCGAAGCGGACGCTCACGCCCTCCTCGGCCTCGGCGACCGTGCTGGGCGTCAGGGTGCCCTCGCTGATGACCGCGGCGGCGCCCGACTGCTGCGGCGTGTCGTCCCAGAAGTCCCAGGAGTCCCGGCCCCCGGCGAACGGCCAGGTGAAGACGCCGGCGATCAGCGCGAGGATCGCGAAGAACGTCAGCCCGCCGCCACGGCGGCCGCGCAGCCCCGTCACGACCAGTCCGAGCCCGAGGACCACGATGGAGGCTCCCAGCCAGGTGGGGCCGAGGGCGACGCCCAGGTTGCCCGTCCGGTCCAGCACGAGGAGCAGCGCACCGCCCAGCAGCACGAGCCCGAGCACGATGCCGACCGCTGCGGCGCCCGGACCTCGCCGGGTGCGTGCCGCGAGCTCGGCCTCTCGCGCCTGGCGACGCGCGGCCCACTCGGCCTCGCGCGCCTGTCGCCGTGCGGCCCACTCGGCCTCCCGCGCCTGCCGCTGGGCGGCCCGTTCGGCCTCGCGGGCGTCGGCCGGTGCGGCCGTGCCGGGCTGCGGTGCCGAGGCGTTCGCGACGTACGGCGCCGGGGGCGCGGGGGTGAACGTGTCGGTGGGCACGGGGCCGCTCGCACCGGGAGCGCCCGGCGCAGGCGCGGCGGGGTACGGCGGTGCCGCGGGGTACCGCGGTGCGCCCGCCCCCGGCCGCGCCCGGCGGTCGCGGATCAGCTTGACGACCAGCCAGACGATCCCGACCCAGACGGCGACCCACAGGAGGGCGCCGATCCACTCGATCCCGAAGCCCCACCAGCTCAGGCCGTCGCCCCAGGCGAAGCCGACGATGAGCGCGACGACCGCCCCGAGGAGCGCGACGTCGAAGTCGCCCCGGAACGCCTGCTGCAGGTGGATGCGACCGTCCCGCTCCGGGAGCAGCGCCCACGCGACCGCGTAGATGACGATGCCCGCGCCGGTGAGGAAGAAGCTGAGGATCAGCAGGCCACGCACCAGCAGCGGGTCCAGGCCGAACCGGTCGGCCACGCCGCCCGCGACGCCGCCGACCCATCGGTTGTCGGACCGGGTGAGGCCGATGCGGCGGATGGAGTCGAAGAAGCCGTCGCCGGTGCGGCGCGGCGGGGTGCCGCCCGCGGCGGGGGCGCCGCCGGGCCCGGGCTGCGAGCCGGGCGGCTGGGGGAGGTCGTCGGTGCTCATGGCTCCATCCTGTCGACCGACCAGCCCGCCCGGCATCGGGTGCTGCCCTGACGCGACCCTGATTCGGGGTGCCGGGCCACCCTGAAACCTCGGGATCCCGCGCCCCGGGGCGCCCCTGACGTGCCAGGATCGGGAGCATGACCACCGAGCGACCCCCGCGCCTGCCGCTGCGCCGTCCCCCCAGGGGGCGGATGCTCGGCGGTGTCGCCGCGGGCCTGGCCGCGCACCTGGGGATCCCGGTCGCGGTGGTGCGCATCGCGTTCCTGCTCCTCACCCTGGTGGCGGGGGCGGGCGCGGTGGCCTACGTCTTCTGGTGGGTGACCGTGCCGTCGGGAGACCCGCGGCAGGCCGCGGACACCACGCCGACGTCGCTGCAGCGGCTCGCACCGCGCCTGCGCCTGCGCGGCCCGGTCGCCGCGCTGCCCGTCCGCGACGTCCTCATCGGCGCGGCCCTCATCGCGGGCGCGTTCGTCCTGGTCGCGATCCGCGCGGGCTGGGACGTCGGCGCGTCGTGGGTGCTGCCCGCGCTCGTCGCCGTCGGCGGCCTGGCGCTCGCGTGGAGCCAGCTCGACGCCGCGCACCGCGGCCGCGCCGGGGACGGCGGCCAGACCCGGCGCTCGACCCTCGTGCTCCGGCTCGTGGGGGGCGTCGTCCTCGTCATGGTGGGGGTGCTGCTGCTCATCGGCCAGGACGCCCCCGTCCCCGTGCTGATCCAGGCGGCGGTCGCGTCGCTCGCGGTCCTCGCAGGCGCGGCGCTCATGCTCGCTCCCTGGTGGCTGCGCCTGGTGCGCGAGCTGGGCGACGAGCGCGCCGCCCGCGCCCGCGAGGCCGAGCGCGCGGACATCGCCGCGCACCTGCACGACTCCGTGCTGCAGACCCTCGCCCTCATCCGCTCGCGCGCCGACGACCCGGAGGCGGTGGCCCGCATGGCCCGCGCCCAGGAGCGCGAGCTGCGCGAGTGGCTGTACACCGACCGCACGGCGCCGGGCACGTCGCTCGCGGCCGAGCTGCGCGCGCTCGTGGCGGAGGTCGAGGACGGCCGGGCCGTCGAGGTCGAGTCGGTCATGGTGGGCGACTGCGTCCCCACCGAGGAGACGTCGGCGCTGCTGCAGGCGTCGCGCGAGGCGCTGGTGAACGCCGTCGTGCACGGCCGCCCGCCCGTCACCGTCTACCTCGAGGTGACCGACGCCGCCGTGGAGGTGTTCGTCCGCGACCGCGGCGACGGGTTCGATATGGACGACATCGCGCCCGACCGGTTCGGGGTGCGAGAGTCGATCCTGGGTCGCGTGCACCGCCGCGGCGGCACCGCCGACGTGACCAGCCGCCCCGGGTGGGGCACCGAGGTGCGGCTGCGCATGCCGCGCGACGGGCGCGCCGACCCGGTCGAGCCCGACCCGCCGGCCGAGCCTGCCGAGACCCAGGTGCCGACCGGCTCGACCAGCGATTCCGACGAAGGAGCACGCACGTGACCGCCACGCCCGACGCACCCCAGCCGCCCACCGGGCCGGTTCCCGTCGTCCTCGTCGACGACCACCACATGTTCCGCACCGGCGTGCGCGCCAGCCTGGACGGCCGCGTGCAGGTGGTGGGCGAGGCGGCGGACGTCGACCAGGCGGTCGCCGTCGTGCACGAGCACCGCCCGCCCGTCGTGCTGCTCGACGTGCACCTTCCCGGCGGCAACGGGGGCGGCGGGGCGGAGGTCGTCCGCCGGTGCGCCGACGTGCTCGGCGAGACGAAGTTCCTCGCCCTGTCCGTGTCCGACGCGGCCGAGGACGTCGTGGCGGTGATTCGCGCCGGGGCGCGCGGGTACGTCACGAAGAACATCTCGGCGTCCGACCTGTCCGGCGCCGTCGTGCGGGTGGCCGGGGGAGACGCCGTGTTCTCGCCGCGCCTCGCAGGCTTCGTCCTGGACGCGTTCGGCACCGCCGCGGGCGACGTCGCCGTCGCGGACGACGAGCTGGACCGCCTGTCCAAGCGCGAGCAGGAGGTCATGCGCCTCATCGCGCGCGGCTACTCCTACCGCGAGGTGGCGAGCGAGCTGTTCATCTCCATCAAGACGGTCGAGACGCACGTGTCCGCCGTGCTGCGCAAGCTGCAGCTGTCCAGCCGCTACGAGCTCACGCGGTGGGCCGCGGCGCGCCGGCTGCTCTGAACCTCTCCGCGAAGCGTGCGGTGAAGAGGTCCAGACCCTTGCGCCGGATCACGGTCTCCCGCGGGGCCGCCACCGCGGTACCGTCCGGCGCCGGGAGCTGCCCCACACCGCCCCGTGACCCGAGCGGCAGCAGGATCCGGGGCACGGGCGCGACGTCGTGCACGGCCTCGGGAGGCATGCCCCGCAGCTGCGCCCTGAGGTTGTCCACCACGGTCAGGGCCTGGGTCTGCGCGTGGGTGGCCATCTTCGCCTCGGCGAGGTGCGCGATGTCGCCGAGCGCGTACACGTTCGCGTGGCCGCACACCCTCAGATGGTCGTCGACCGGGACGGTGCCGTCGTCGGCGAGCCCCACGAGACGTCCGTCGGCGAGGTAGTCGGTGTTCACCCGTGATCCGAAGCTGCGGAACCAGATGTCGGCGGTGATCTCGGTCCCCGGGTGCGTCGTGACGGTGAAGGTGCCGGCCGTCCCGCTCTCCGTGGGCGGCAGACCTCGCAACGACGTGCTGAGCTGCACGTCGATGTCCAGCTCCTTGAGCTGGCGACGGAGGTCGTCACGCACCTCGGGCAGCAAGCGGGGGAGGAGCGTGTCCGAGCGGTCGACGACCGAGATCCGCTTGTCCGGCCAGACCTCGCGGATCTCTCCGGCCAGCTCGAGGCCCACCGGGCCCGCCCCGAGGATCAGGACGCGGCCGGCCCGTGCGAGCTGTCGGTGTGTGGCGGCCAGCTCGTCGAGGGCCGCCGCGGTGGATGCCTGCCGAGGCCGCGCCGGAAACGCGTAGCTCGATCCCGTCGCCAGCACCAGGTAGTCGGCGTCCACGCGCCCGCCACCCGCGAGGACGACACCGGCGGCGTCCACCGACGCGGCCGCGTCGCGGACGACCCTGCCGCGCTCGAGCAAGGTCCGGTACGGGAAGAAGGTGTGCGGCGCCCAGCGAGGTCGGGTCAGGGCCCGCAGCTGGCCTGCCACGTTGACGAAGGCGTCGCGGGGGTCGATGAGGACCACGTCCGCCTCGTCGTCCAGGGCTCTCGCGACCAGGGTGCCGCCATAGCCGCCTCCGACGATCGCCACGGTCCGTGTCATGTGTCGGCTCCGATCTCGCGTAAGAGTTGATGTGTCAACTCTTACGGTGCGCCGACAGAGTTGATCTGTCAACTCGTCCAGGACCGGGCCGGGAGCCCGCCGCGGCGGTGCGCCCGAGAGGGCGCGCGGCAGGTCTACGCGTCGTCGTCCCGCGCCGGCGCGCCGGCGCGGCTGATCATCGCGGAGCTCCAGGAGTCGATCGCGCGGAGCTGCGCGGGCGACGCCACGTCGAAGAAGACCTCGCGCAGCGCGCGGGCGTGCACGGCGGTCGCCTCCGCGGTCAGGCGACGGCCCTCGGGCGCGAGCCGGACTCCGGTCCGGCGACCCCGGGCGCCGCTCTCGACCCGATCGACCAGCGCGCGGGACTCCATCCGCGTGAGCTGGTGCGCCACCCTGCTCTTGTCCCAGTCGAGCGTCTCGGCGATGTCGACGACCCGCAGCTCCTCGTCCGGCGCGCGGAACAGCGTGACCAGGACGCTGAACTCGGCCTTCGAGACCCCGCAACGGGTCTGCAGGCGTCGGTCGACCTCGGACGCGAGCAGGCGCTGGGCGCGCGTCCAGCGCTCCCAGAGCTCCCGGTCGTCCCCGGTGAGCTCTCCCGTCGTGTCGGCCATCGCACGAGTCTAGGTGACGAGTTGATACGACAACTATGTGTGGCGGGGGTCCGCGTGAACTGTCTCACCGCCGCGCGGACGCGCGGGCGGCGGCGCGGTAGCGCTGGGCGACGACGTCCACGAGCTCGCCGGGCGCGTCCTCGTGCGTGACCAGGAGCGGCGCGGCGGTGACGTCCCCGCCCGCGCGGGCGGCCAGGTCGGCGAAGAAACCCGGCGCGAGCAGGTACGACGCGACGACGACGCGACGGCCCGGGTCCTGCGCCCGCGCGGCCGCGACGACCTCGTGCACGCGCGGCGTGGCGTTCGCGATGTACCCGACGGCGACGGTGCGGCCCAGGCGCTCGCCGAGGCGGGCGGCGGTGGTCTCGCAGTCGGCGACGGCGCGCGCGTCGCTCGACCCGGCCGCGGCCAGCACGACGGTGTCGTCGTCGCGCAGCGCGGCCTCGGCGAGGCGGCGCTCGAGCACGTCGACCAGGCGGTCGTCGGGCCCGAGCGCGCCGCCGAGCGTCACGTCGTCGCCGCCCGCGACGGCGGCGTCCACGTCCTCGCGCAGGTCGACGTGCACGTGGTAGCCCGCCGACAGCAGCAGCGGCACGACGACGGTCGGGGCGTCGACGCTCCGCAGGCCCGTCAGGCAGGTCGGGACGTCGGGCTGCTGCACGTCGACGAAGCCGGCGTGCACCGGGACGTCGGGCAGGCGGGCGGCCACCGCCTCGACGAGGGTCGCGACGGCGCCCGCGCCGGTGGCGGACGCGGTCCCGTGCGAGACGGCGAGGAGCGCGGGCGTGGTCATGCCCGCGACCCTAGGACGGGCGTCGACCCGCGCCGTTTCGTCCGCGTGAACCTCGGTCACGACGTCCGCACCGCGGGGGCCGCCGCGGTGTGAGCGGCACCGTGAGCCGACGCGGGCCCCGTCCAGGCCGGGCTGCGCCGCACGACGTCGCCGACGACGGTCACGGCCGGCGCCTGCACGCCCACGGCGCGCGCCCGGTCGGCGATGTCGGCGAGGGTGCCGACGGTGGTGCGCTGGCGGGCGCCGAACCCGTCCTCCACGACGGCGACGGGCGTGTCCGCCGGCCGTCCGGCCGCGACGAGGGCGCGGGCGGTGTCCGCCAGCCGGGTGACGCCCATGAGCAGCACGAGCGTGTGGTCCGTGCCGCCCGGCACCTGCCCGACGTCGTCGTGGCCGGTGAGCACGCTGAACCCGCGGGCCAGCCCGCGGTGCGTGACGGGGATGCCGGCCGCCGCGGGGACCGAGACGGCGGAAGTCACGCCCGGCACGACCTCGACCTCGATCCCGGCGGCGCGGCAGGCGTCGAGCTCCTCGCCGCCGCGCCCGAACACGTACGGGTCGCCGCCCTTGAGGCGCACCACGTCGCGGCCGGCGAGCGCGCGGGCCACCAGCAGCGCGGTGATCTCCTCCTGCGGCACGGGATGGTGGCCGGACGTCTTGCCGACGTCGACCACCTCGACGTCGTCCCCGAGCCCCGCCAGCAGCGAGCGCGGCGCCAGGCGGTCCACGACGACGACGTGCGCCGCGGCGAGCAGGCGCCGCCCGCGCACGGTGATGAGGCCCGCGTCGCCGGGGCCGCCGCCCACCAGGGCCACACGGCCCGGCCGGGTCGCGTGGCTCTCGCCGGCGTCCCGGACCGCGCGCAGCGGCAGGCTGCCGTCGTCCAGCCCGGCCACGACGGCGTCGCGCACCCGCACCGCGCGGCGCGGGTCGCGGCCGGCGGTGACGGCGACGGCGAGGTCGCCGGCGGGCCGCCCGGCGGCGTCCGTCACGGGCGTGCGGGCCACCGCCGGCACCCAGGCCGAGCCGAGCGCGGCGTCCCCGGCCGTGACGCAGAACGTCCGCAGCAGCTCGGCGTCGCCGGCCACGCGGGCGTCCACCTCCGGGTCGCCGGTCGCGGTGTGCACCAGCCACGCCCCGTCGAGGTCGCCGTCGCAGTACCCGCGGGTGATGCGCTCGATCGCGCCCGCGGAGACGAGCGAGGCGATCTCGGGCACGACGTCGGGCGCGATCACGCGCACCCGGGCGCCCGCGGCGAGCAGGCCGCGCACGCGGCGCAGCGCCACGGGGCCGCCGCCCACGACGATGACGAGGCGGCCGGCGACCCGCAGGCCCAGCGGGTACGTGTCGTGCGGCGGGGTCGGCCGCGACCCGCCCGAGGACCTCCTGCGCCCGCTCATACGTGCAGCCCGCACTCGTCCTTGTCCCGGCCGGCCCAGCGCCCGGCGCGGGCGTCCTGACCGGCCTCGACGCGCTGGGTGCAGGGCTCGCAGCCCACCGAGGGGTACCCGTCGCTGAGCAGGGGGTTCACCACCACGCCGTGCGTGCGGGCGTACTCCTCGACCTCCTCGTCGGTCCAGGCCGCGAGGGGGTTGATCTTCACGACGCCGTTGCGCTCGTCGAACGAGACGAGGGGCGCGTTCGCGCGGGCCGCGGTCTCGCCGCGACGGACGCCGGTCGCCCAGGCCTCGTAGCCCTGCAGGGCCTGCCGCATGGGAGCCACCTTACGCATGGCGCAGCAGGCCTCGGGGTCCCGGTCGTGCAGGCGCGGGCCGTGCTTCGCGTCCTGCTCGGCGACGGTGAGCTCGGGGCGCACGTCCACCACGTCGACGTCCATCTCGATCTCGACCGCTCCGCGCGTGCCGAGCGTCTCCGCGAAGTGGTAGCCGGTGTCGCCGAACAGCACGTCGACGAACGGGAGCTGCCGGGAGACCAGGTGCGCGAGCACGAGGTCCTGCATCGACGACGCGACCGCGAGGTACGGGCCGAACTCCCGCACCGCCCACGCGACGACCTCCTCGGTCGTGGCCTCGGGGCGGTCGCCGTCCGCGTGCAGCTGCGCTTGGCCCCGCTCGACGACGTGCCGCAGCTCCTCGACCGAGCGCCGGTGCCGCGACGCGCGGGCGCGCTGCCGGGCCTCGCGCGACTCCTCGCGCGCCGCGGCCCGGGCCCGCACCTCGGCGAGCCGCCCGCCGCCCGACGCAGAGGCGAGCAGCGTGACCGGGGAGGACACCTCGACGGCGGTCACCGCAAGGCCTCCTCGTCGGCCCGGTGCGCCCACTGCGCGAACGTCTCGCCGCCGTCGTGCTCGGCGTCGTACCGCCGCACGACGCGCTCCACGTAGTCGCCGACCTCCGACGCCGGCACCTTGAGGCCGCGCACCGTGCGGCCCAGCCCGCCGGCGTCACGCCCCTCGCCGACCAGGCCGCCGCCCAGGTGCACCTGGAAGCCCGGCATCTGCTCGCCGTCGACCGTGATGATCTGACCCTTGAGGCCGATGTCGGCGGTCTGGATGCGGGCGCACGAGTTGGGGCAGCCGTTGACGTTGAGCTCGATGGGCCGGTCCAGGCGGGCGGTGACGTCGCCCAGCCGGTCCTCGAGCTCGCCGATCACGCGCGCCGCGGTGTCCTTGGTGTCGACGATCGCGAGCTTGCAGAACTCGATGCCCGTGCAGGCGATGGTCGAGCGGCGAAAGAGGCTCGGGCGGGCCGTGAGGCCCAGCGGCTCCAGGCCGTCCAGCAGCTCGTCGACCCGGTCGGCCGGGACGCCGAGGATCACGACCTTCTGGTGCGCGGTGAGCCGCGCGGAGTCGGCGCCCACGCGCTCGATGAGGTCGGCCAGCCCGGTGAGCGTGTTGCCGCCGACCCGGCCCACGACGGGCGCCGCGCCCACGTAGAACCGGCCGTCCTTCTGCTCGTGCACGCCCACGTGGTCGCCGGGGCGCGTGGCCGGCGCGGGGGCCGGGCCGTCGGGCAGGGCGTAGCCGAGGTACTCCGTCTCGAGGACCTCGCGGAACTTCTCGGTGCCCCAGTCCGCCAGCAGGAACTTCAGGCGGGCCTTGTTGCGCAGCCGCCGGTAGCCGTAGTCGCGGAAGATGCGGATGACGCCGTGCCAGACGTCGGGCGCCTGGTCTTCGGTGACGAACACGCCCAGCCGCTCCCCGAGGCGCGGCGTCGTGGACAGCGCACCGCCCACCCACAGGTCGTAGCCGGGCCCGAGCTCCGGGTGCACCACGCCGACCAGCGAGATGTCGTTGATCTCGTGCACCACGTCCAGGCTGGGGTGCCCGGTGATCGCCGTCTTGAACTTGCGCGGCAGGTTCGCCAGCTCCGGGTCGCCGATGTACCGGCGCTTGATCTCGAGGATCACCGGCGTCGGGTCGATGATCTCGTCCGCCGCGATGCCCGCGACCGGGCTGCCGAGGAACCCGCGGGGGGAGTCGCCGCACGCCGTCGTCGTCTCGAGGCCCACCGTGTCGAGGCGGCGCCAGATCTCCGGCATGCTCTCGATCTCGATCCAGTGGTACTGGATGTTCTGCCGGTCGGTGATGTCGGCCGAGCCGCGCGCGAAGTCGGCCGAGATGCCCCCCAGCACCCGCAGCGCCTCCGGCGTGAGCGGCTGGCCGTCGGAGCGGACCCGCAGCATGAAGTACTTGTCCTCGAGCTCGTGCGGCTCGAGCGTGGCGGTGCGGCCGCCGTCGATCCCGGGCTTGCGCTGCGTGTAGAGGCCCCACCAGCGGAACCGGCCGTGCAGGTCGTCGTCGGCGATCGAGTCGAAGCCCTCACGCGCGTAGATCGACTCGATGCGCTCGCGGACGCCGAGCGGCGCCGCCTCCTGCTTGAAGACCTCGTTGTGGTTGAGGGGTGCGGTGCCGTCGACCTTCCACTGCCCGTTCGGACGCGCGGCGCGCGGCGGGCGGACGCGGGCAGGGGCGGCGTTCTCGCTGGTGGGTGCGGTGGTCTGCGTCGTCATCTGGGGGAGTTCCTCGGGTCCTCGGGGGCGGGACGCGCGACGACGAGCGACTCAGCGGGGGTGGGCCGAGGACCGACGGCGCGCGCCGGTGCTCAGGAGCCGCGCGGTGGCGGCGGGGCTGAGGTAGGGCGCGATCAGCGACAGCAGCACAGACAGCTGCGCATGCTGCGACGCACGCACGCCGGCATCTCGTGACGAGTCGTCACGAGGAGGCGGTGCGCGGCCGTGGTCATGGGGATGACCGTAACCGCACCGAGCGGTCCCGCGCGAGACCGGGTCCACATGCTGGGACCACATGCTGGGACGGCGCCGGGAATGCTTGCGCCGAGGCCCCGGGTGTGACATGTGACGGGTTGCGGACACCGGCGTCAGATCCCTGTCGGGGCGCGGATAGGCTGGCCCGCATGGAGTTCCTCTACAACGTCTTCGTCGCGCTCCACTTCGTGGGCTGGGCGATCGTCCTCGGCGGCTACATCGCGTCGATCAAGAGCCCCGGCCTCTACCGCGGCGTCTTCCACGGCGCCGCGACGGCCGTCGTCGCGGGCGTCCTCATGGTCGGTACGGCCGAGATGGCGGACCTCTGGGCCGACGGCGGCCCGAGCATGGCCAAGATCGGCGTCAAGCTCGTGATCGCGCTGATCATCGCGGTGCTCGCCTTCGTCGCCAAGCGCCAGGGCTCGAAGGGCGACAACGGCACCGGCGCGGTCGCCCCGGGGCTCAAGCACTCGATCGGCGCCCTGACGCTGGTCAACATCCTGGTCGCGGTCTTCTGGAACTGATCGCGGGGCTCTCGGGGCAGCGGCGATGAGCGTCCTGGGGGAGGTGCTGGTCGGGCTGGCGATCGCCGTCGGCCTGGTCGGCATCGTCGTGCAGGTGCTCCCCGGCAACGTGCTCGTGCTGGGGAGCATCCTCGTGTGGGCGTGGGTGACCGGCGGGACGGCGGCCTGGGTGTGCTTCGCCGTCGCCGCCCTGGTGGTCGTGGCCGCCGAGACGTGTCAGTGGCTGCTCGCCGGCCGCCACATGCGCCGCGCCGACGTGCCGTGGAGCTCGCTCGCGATCGCCGGCGTCGCCGGGATCGTCGGGTTCTTCGTCGTGCCCGTCGTGGGGCTCTTCCTGTTCTTCGCCGGCGCGGTCTTCCTCGTGGAGCTGACCCGGCGCCGCGACGCCGCCGTCGCCTGGGCCGCCACGCGCGCGGCGCTCAAGGCGACGCTCATCACCATCGGCGTGCAGCTCGCCGGCGGCCTGGCGGCGACCGTCGCGTGGGTCGTGGGGCTCGTCGTCACCTGAGGGCGGTCAGCACGGCGGCGTGGGGTGCATGAGGTCGCACCGCCCCATGCGGTGCGGCACGGGGTCGTCCGGGACGGGTGCCGTCCTCTCCACCCGTGCGGACGTGACGTTGTCGACCACCGTGAGGGTGCCCACGGCACCCGCGGCGCCGAGCGCCGCGGCCAGGACGATCCGGACGGCCTGGCGCCCCCGCCTGGACGGGGGCGCGGTCGGCGCAGGGTCCGGGACCGGGTCCCGCGGGCCGTCGCCGGCCCAGATGTCGAACACGATCGGAGTGCTCACGGCCGCCTCCTGGGTGGGCGTCCCCAAGGCCACCGTGCCCGCCGGGCCGCCGGCGGTGCATCAGGCGTTGCCCTTGCCCCCGGCGGCGTCCCCCGGCGGCACCCGCGCCCCGAGCTCGGCCCGCGACCGGATGCCGAGCTTCGCGTACGCGCGTGAGAGGTGCGCCTCGACCGTCTTGGTGCTCATCCCGAGCGCGGTCGCCACCTCCCGGTTCGTGTGGCCGCGGGCCGCGAGCGCGCAGACGCGCTCCTCCATCGCCGTCAACGCACCGCCGCTGCGGGCGGCCGACGACCGGTCGACCTCCGCCCGGGCCACGTCCCGCCACAGGGCGCAGCCGACGGCGTCCAGCTCCGCCACCGCGCGCCGCGCCGCCTCCACCGAGACCGCGCGACGCCGGGCACGCCGCTCCAGGCGGGCGCGCGCGACGAGGGTCCGGCCGCGCTCGTGGCCGTTGTCCGGCCGTCGGGCGAACGACGCGAAGGCGTCGTCGAGCAGCCCGCGCGCGCTCTCGACGTCGCCGAGCGCCCGCGCGACCTCGGCCCGCCCGAGGGCGAGCACGCCGTGCAGCCACGCCTCGCCCGACCGGGCGGCGATCGGCTCGTACCGGTCGAGCACGGCGGCGGCCTCGGCGGCGCGGCCCGTCGCGACGAGCGCCTCCACGAGGTCGGGCAGGAACCCGGCGAACCCGGGATGCCGGTGCCCGGACGCGACGGACAGCCGTTCGAGCGGCCGGAGCAGCTCGACGACGGCCGCGGCGTCGCCGCGCGCGAGGAGCACCGACGCCAGCGCGGACGCGGGCAACGACCCCACGTGGGCCGCGCCGAGCGCCTCGAACTCCTCGACCGCCCGGCGGGACGTCGCGACGCCCGCGTCGCCCTGGGCGGTCCACGCCTGCAGGTGGGCCTGCGCCGTGCGCGCCATCAGGTCGAGCACCGGTCCGTCGACCTGACGGGCGCGGTCGGCCAGCGCCTCGACCGCCGCGCGCGCCGTGTCGAGCTCGCCGAGCCGCGTCGCGGCCCGCGCGGCGTAGAACTGGACGAACCAGAGATCGGTCTCCTGCCCGCGGACGCGGCAGCGACGCTCCGCCGCCAGCAGCAGCGGCAGGGCGTCGCCGGGGCGCCCGGAGAAGAGCAGGGCGGCCGCGACGTTGACCGTGGGCCAACGGATCGCCGGGACCACCCGCTCGGGGCTCTCGAGCCGCAGGGCGCGGCGCGCGCCGGCCCTGTCGAAGCCCTGCCCGGTGAGCTGGCCCAGCACGACCCGCGCCGCGACCAGCTCGGCCAGGACGCCGCCGTCCGACATCGAGGACGCGTTCACCTCCTCGATCACGGACCGCGCCAGGTCGACCTGCCCGCCGTTGAGCAGGCTCGTCCCGAGGTCGCCGAGGAGGGAGGCGCGGAGGGCGTCGTCCGCCGCCGCGAGGTCCACGGCGGAGCGGAGCGCGGTGACCGACCCCTCGAGGTCGCCGAGGCGGAACCTGCCCTGCCCGACGGCGCCCAGCGCCCGGGCCCGATCGAGCGGGTCGACGAGCGCGGGCAGGGCCTCGGAGGCCAGCTCCACCGCGCGGCCGTACGAGTCGATGCGGAGCTGGTCCTGCGCCGCCTGCAGCAGGCGCTGCGGCGACCGCGCGCCCAGGCCGAGGGCGAGATCGTCCAGCTCGGCCGCGACCGACGTCGCGCCGCGCCCGCGTGCGGCGCCCGCGGCGGTGTCGAGGGCCTCGAGGACGAGGGACTCCGGGCCGGAGGCGGCGTACGCGAGGTGCCGGGCCCGCGCCTCGCCGTCGACGATCTCCGCCAGCCGGCGGTGGCGCACCCGGCGCAGCCCCGGGGGTGCGGCGTCGAGGATCCCCAGGGCGAACAGCGGGTGCACGAACCGGACCCGCCCGTCCACGATGCGCACGACGCCCGCGTCCTCCGCCGCCGACACGTCGTCGTAGCCGCCGTGGACCCTCGCCAGCAGGTCGGTCCTCGGGTCGGCCAGGCAGGCGGCGGTCAGCAGGACGTCGCGGGTCGGGCGGGGCAGCCCCCGCACGCGCTCCGCCACCAGCGCGCGCAGGTTCGCCGGGAGGGTGCCGGTCCCGCGGCGTCGCCAGTGGGTGGCGAGCTGGACCGCGAAGAGCGGGTTGCCGTCCGCGGCCCCCACGAGCCGGTCGAGCGCGGCGGGCCCGAGGGCGGTCCCTGCGACCGCGACCGCGAGGTCGGCCACGTCGGCGGGTGTCAGGGGCGCGAGCGGCAGGCGCGTGAGCCGGCGGGGGTCGGCCGGCTCCACCACGGGGACCGGGGTCGCCACGACGGACGGGTCGTCGGAGGTGCGCGCGCTCGTCAGGACCGCGAGCCTGCCGGTCACCCGACGGCATGCGTACGCCAGGGCCTGGTGGCTCGACGGGTCGAGCCACTGCAGGTCGTCGACGGCGACGAGCACCGGCCCGCGCGCCGAGGCGACCTCGAGCAGGCTGCTGGCCGCGGCCGCGACGAGCTGCGGCCCGCCGTCGGGCCCCGCGGCCTCGGTGCCGAGGGCCGCGGCGAGGGCGCGCTGCTGCGGCTGCGGGAGGTGCGGCACCGCGTCGGCCAGGGGAGCCAGGACCTCGCGGAGGCCCGAGTACTCGAGCCGGACCTCGGCGGGCGACGGGCGGCCGGCCAGGACGAGCAGCCCCCGCTCGCGCGCCCGGTCGAGGGCGGCGAGCCACACGGTCGTCTTTCCGATCCCGGGCGGCCCGCTCAGCGCCAGGGCCGCAGGCCCGTCCTCCGCCGCGCCGAGCAGGTCGTCGACGGCGGCCAGCGCTTCGAACCGCCCCACGACCCGGGGGGTGGTCACCCGCCGATGATCCCACCGGAGCAGCCTCGGGAGACGCCGAGCGGGCGCGATTCACCCGGGTGCTCAGGCCGCGCCCGGCCGCGGCGCGTACATGATCACCGCGACGCCGGCGAGGCAGAGGAGGGCGCCGACGACGTCCCAGCGGTCCGGACGAAAGCCGTCCACCACCATGCCCCACACCAGCGACCCGGCCACGAACACCCCGCCGTACGCGGCGAGGATCCGGCCGAAGTGCGCGTCCGGCTGCAGGCTCGCGAAGAACCCGTACACGCCGAGGGCGATCACGCCCGCGCCGACCCAGATCCAGCCGCGGTGCTCGCGCACCCCCTGCCACACCAGCCAGGCGCCGCCGATCTCGAAGACGGCGGCGGCGAGGAAGAGCAGGATCGAGCGCAGCACGGTCATGCGCAGGAGTCTCGCGCCCCGGGCGGGCGCGCCGCGAGCCCGGGCCGGTCAGCCGGCCGGGTTCTCGGTCGCGTACAGCCTGTTGCCGTCGGGGTCGCGGAAGGAGAACATCGGCGGCGCCGACCCCCACAGCAGGAGCTCGTCGACGTCCGCCCCCGCGTCCGTCAGGGCGGTGTGCGCGGCGCGTGCGTCGGGCGTGACGAGCCGCACCCCGGTGTCGACGCCGGCGGGCAGCTCGTCGCCCGCCCGCACCAGCGCGAGCGACGTGGTCGCGCCCGGCGCGGCGACGTCGACCCAGCGGAAGCCGGGCTGCAGCTCGGCGTCGAAGCGGACCTCGAGCCCGAGCGGCCCGGTATAGAAGGCGAGCGCGGCGTCCTGGTCCCGGACGGGGATCGCGACGGTCTGGACCTCGGTGAAGCGGGCTGCGGCCATGGTGGTTCCTCCTCGACGGTCGCCCGGTGCCGGACGCTCCGGGTGCGCACGGTGGACCGGGGGCGCTCGCCGTTCTCATCGGCGCCTAGGGTGGCGGTCGGCAGGCACGGCACGACGGAGGACCCATGACGACGCACGACACGGCAGCGCAGCACGACGACCGGTGGGCGGTGCGCGTCGCCACGCTGGACGACCTGGACGCGCGGACCGCCTACGAGGCGTGGCGCCTGCGGCAGGACGTGTTCGTCGTCGAGCAGGAGTGCGCGTACCCCGACCTGGACGGCCGGGACGCCGAGCCCACGGCGCGACACGTCGTCCTGCTCGACCCCGCGCGCGACGGCCGGGTGGTCGCGACCGCCCGCGTGCTCGACGACGGCGACGTCCAGCGCATCGGCCGCGTGGTGTGCCACCCGGACGTGCGCGGCACCGGGGCATCCGGCGTGCTCATGCGCGCCGCCCTCGAGGCGGCCACCGCCGACGCGCCGCAGGCCGACGTCGTGCTCGGCGCGCAGTCGCCCCTGACCGGCTTCTACGGGCGGTTCGGCTTCGCCCCGGACGGGCCCGAGTACCTCGAGGACGACATCCCGCACACCCCGATGCGGCTGCGCCGCCAGGGGTGACGCCCGGCTAGGTCGTCGGCGCCCCGAGTCGCACGGCGCCGGCGATTCGGCGCGCCCGTGCCGCGGCGTCCGGCACCGCGTCGAGCCCCGCGTAGGTGGCCAGGAACGCCTCGAACAGCGCGGCGCCGGCCAGCGTCCGGGCGGTCGCCTCCGTGTCGACGTCGGCGGCCAGGCGGCCGTCGCGCACCTCGGCGTCGAGGTAGGCCTGCAGCTGGAGCGCCGGCCCGTGCGGCCCCGCGCCGCGGCGCCCCAGCCCTTCGCGGTGCGCGACGAGCAGCTCCGGCGCACCGAGGATCGACGCCGCCATGGGGAACGACCGGGCGTAGAACGCGAGCAGCTGGCCGACGAGGGTCGTGACGTTCTCGGCGACGGTCGCGCGGCCCACGAGGTCGGCGGGCTCGTCGAGCCGCGGCGCGCGCTCGGACAGGACGCCGAGGAACAGCTCCTGCTTGTCCGTGAAGTGCTTGTAGAGCAGCGCCTCCGAGCAGCCCGCCGCCCGCGCGATCTCCTTGGTCGTGGCCCGGGCGATCCCGCGCTCGCGCAGCACGGCCGCCGCGGCGTCGAGGATCCGGTCGCGCGTGCTCATGCGTCCTCCTGGTCGTGGTCCGCCGTACGCGGACCGGTCCGTCGAGCCCGTTCGCGCACCCGTTGACACGCGGTGGACCCGCCCCTCATCCTAGGGGTGAGTAAACACTTACTCACCAACGGACCCGAGGAGACGTTCATGAAGATCGCCGTGCTGGGAGCGACCGGCCGGACGGGCCGGCTGGTGGTCTCCGAGGCGCGCCGCCGCGGTCACCACGTCGTGGCGGTCGTGCGCGACCCGGCCCGCCTGGACGGCCTGACGCCGGACGACGTCGCGACGGCGGACGGGCTCGACGCCGCCGCGGTCACCGCCGCGCTCGCGGGGGCCGAGGCCGTGGTGTCCGCGCTCGGGCCGGTCCCGGGGAGCGAGCCCGGCGTGCAGGGGGAGCTCACCGAGGTGCTGGTCCGCGCGGCGCGCGACGCCGGCGTGCTCCGCGTCGTCGTCGTGACCGCGAGCGGCTGGGTGGTCGACGGCGACGACCCGCTGTCGCGCTACCTCGCCAAGCCGATCCTGGCCCGGGCGCTGCGCGACGCCAACGCCGGCTTCGCCCGCGCCGAGCCGGCGGTGCGGGCCTCCGGGCTCGACTGGACGATCGTGCGGCCGCCGATGCTGCGCGACGGCACGGCCCGCGGCCGGTACCACCAGCGCCGGGACGGGAACGTGCGCTGGCGCTGGTCGATGCGTCGCGCCGACCTCGCCACGGCGGTCTGCGACCTGCTGGGGGACCCGACGGCGGTCGGTGCGACGGTGTCGGTCGCGGGCTGAGCGGTGGGCCGGCCCGGGCGGGACCGGGATGTCGGCCGCGGAGCCTAGGCTTGGTCCACGATGACCTCCCTGTTCGACAGCCTGTCCCTGCCCGGGTTCGACCACGCCGCGAAGGACGACACCGCACGCCTGCCGTCCACCGCGCCGCGCTGGGACGACGACGCCGCCGACCCGGGGTCCGGCGCGCCCGGGTGGGTGCGCGACGCCGCGGCGGAGGCGCACGACGGGGGGCCGGGCGACGGCCGGCCGCGGGCGCGCGGGGCGTTCTCGCACCTGGACCCCGAGGCGCTGCTGGAAGGGCTGAACCCGCAGCAGCGGGCCGCCGTCGAGCACGCGGGCTCGCCGCTGCTCATCGTCGCCGGCGCCGGGTCGGGCAAGACGCGGGTGCTCACGCACCGCATCGCCTACCTGCTGGCCACGGGCCGGGCGCGGGCGGGGGAGATCCTCGCGATCACGTTCACGAACAAGGCCGCGGCGGAGATGCGCGAGCGCGTCGAGCACCTGGTGGGCCCCGCCGGCGGCCGGATGTGGGTCTCGACGTTCCACTCCGCGTGCGTGCGGATCCTGCGCAAGGAGGCCAAGACCCTCGGCCTGCGCTCCAGCTTCTCCATCTACGACGCGGCGGACAGCCAGCGCCTCATCACGCTCGTGACCCGCGAGCTGGACCTCGACGCGAAGAAGTACCCGGCGCGCTCGCTGGCGCACAAGATCAGCGACCTCAAGAACGAGCTGATCGACCCCGAGACGTACGCGCAGAGCTCGGGCGCCGACGCCACGGAGGAGGGCTGGCGCGAGCGCGCCGCCCGCGCGGCGTCGTCGGGCTCGCTGCCGTCGCAGGGGCCGGAGTTCGACACGGTGCTGGCCGACGTCTACCGCCGCTACCAGCAGCGCCTGGCCCAGGCGAACGCGCTCGACTTCGACGACATCATCATGACCACGGTGAACCTGCTGCAGGCGTTCCCGAACGTCGCGGAGCACTACCGGCGCCGGTTCCGGCACATCCTGGTGGACGAGTACCAGGACACGAACCACGCGCAGTACGTGCTGGTGCGCGAGCTGGCCGGCGCGACGGCGGACGGGCCCGGCGTCGACGGCCTCGACCCCGCCGAGCTCACCGTCGTCGGCGACGCCGACCAGTCGATCTACGCGTTCCGCGGCGCCACGATCCGCAACATCGTGGAGTTCGAGGAGGACTACCCGGACGCCACGACCATCCTGCTGGAGCAGAACTACCGCTCCACCCAGACGATCCTGTCGGCCGCGAACGCGGTGATCTCGCGCAACCCGGACCGCAAGCCGAAGCGGCTGTGGACCGACGCCGGGGCGGGGGAGAAGATCGTCGGCTACGTCGCCGACGACGAGCACGGCGAGGCGCGGTTCGTCGCGGAGGAGATCGACCGGCTGGGCGACTCCGACGGGGTGCGCCCCGGCGACGTCGCGGTCTTCTACCGCACCAACGCGCAGTCGCGCGCCCTGGAGGAGGTGCTGATCCGCGTCGGCCTGCCGTACAAGGTGGTGGGCGGCACCCGGTTCTACGAGCGTCGCGAGATCAAGGACGCGGTCGCCTACCTGCGGGCCCTCGCCAACCCGGACGACGACGTCAACCTGCGCCGCGTGCTCAACGTGCCCAAGCGCGGCCTGGGCGACAAGGCGGAGTCGCTGGTCGCGTCGTTCGCCGACCGCGAGCGGGTCTCGTTCGGGGCGGCGCTGGAGCGCGCCGACGAGATCGGCGGCATGACGAGCCGCACGCTCAAGCCGCTCACCGCGTTCCGCGACATGATGCGCGAGCTGCGCGCCCTCGTCGACGACGGCGAGCCGCCCGCCACGATCCTCGGCGCGGTGCTCGACCGGACCGGCTACCTGGCGGAGCTGCGGGCGTCCGACGACCCGCAGGACGCGTCCCGCGTCGAGAACCTCGCCGAGCTGCACGCCGTGGCGGCGGAGTTCAGCGAGCTGGACCCCGAGGGCGACCTGGCGGACTTCCTCGAGCGCGTGTCCCTCGTCGCCGACGCCGACCAGATCCCCGACGAGGACGTGGCCGACGGGGAGGCCGAGCAGGAGCCCCAGGAGGACCAGGGCGTCGTCACCCTCATGACGCTGCACACCGCCAAGGGGCTGGAGTTCCCCGTCGTCTTCCTCACGGGCATGGAGGACGGCACGTTCCCGCACATGCGGTCCCTGCACGACGACTCGGAGCTCGCCGAGGAGCGGCGCCTGGCGTACGTCGGGATCACGCGCGCGCGGCAGCGGCTGTACGTCAGCCGGTCGGCCGTGCGTTCCGCGTGGGGGACGCCCAACGAGTTCCCGCCGAGCCGGTTCCTCGAGGAGGTGCCGGACGAGCTGTGGGACTGGCGGCGGCGCGAGTCGTCCACCCAGTACCTGCGGCGCGGCGGGTCCGCCTGGGGTGGGTCGGCGCGGAGCGGGGCGGCGCGCGGCGGGGCCCGCGCGGGCTCGTCGGGCGGCACCTGGTCGCCGCAGCGGAAGTCGCCGTCCGAGGGGGTCGGCGGCCGGATCGGCCGGCCGAAGGACGCGGCCACCCCGGCCGGGTCGGCGGGCACGGGCGCGACGTTCGGCTCGGCCACCCCCCGCAAGGACGCGGACGTCCCGTCGCTCGACGTCGGCGACAAGGTGACGCACGACGCGTACGGCCTCGGCACGGTCGTGTCGCTCGAGGGGAGCGGGCCCAACGCCGTCGCGCGGATCGACTTCGGCGCGGACGGCACCAAGCGGCTGCTGCTGCGGTACTCGCCGGTCACCAAGCTCTGAGTCGGGCGTCGCGGAGGGGAGAGGTCCCCATCGCGGCAGGTCGCGGGCGTGGGCTAGCGTCGCCGGCACAGGGCAGACCGAACGGATGAGGAGCGCATGGGCAGGCTGGGTGCGGACGTCGACGAGCTCGCGCGACTGGCGCGCACATTGGACCGGGCCGCGGAGACCTTGGAGGACGACCGACGCCTGGTGGCACGGCAGATCCGGGGCACGGGCTGGGACGGCGGCGACGCCCGGCGGTTCCTGTCCGAGTGGGAGAGCAGCCACAGCCCGGTGATGCGGGAGGCGTCGCAGGCGTTCGCCGCCGTCGCGCGCCACGTGCGCGCGCAGGCCGACGAGCAGCGGAAGGCGTCGGGCCTCGGCGGGTCGGCGCCCGCAGGCCCGGGCGGCCCCGCCGGTCCGGGCTCGCCTGCTCCGGGGACGACCACCCTGTCGGGGGACGCGACCGCCCAGGACGAGGACCTCAAGAACTCCCTGAACGGCTGGTCCACCGGCAGCACCGCGGCGGGGCTCGCGCAGGACGGCATCAACGCGATCGCCCTCAAGGGCTCCAAGCTCGCCGAGGCCGCCGACCCGTTCTCGACCCGGACGATCTCGACCCTGTCGGACCTCGGCCCCGGCGGCAAGATCATGAGCGGCATGAGCAAGGGCTTCGGCGTCGCCGGCATCGGCGTGGGGGCGTTCCAGGTCTACGAGGGCATCAAGACGGGCGACCCGTACTATGCCGCGGACGGCGGGGTCACGGTCGCGCTGTCGACGGCAGCGATGATCCCCGGGGTCAACGTGGTCGGCGCGCCGGCCGCCGCGATCTGGGGCGGGGCCTCGCTCATCAACGGCCTGGTCTCGGAGGAGCCGCTGACCAAGAACATCGCCGACGGGATCGGGCACCTCGGGGACGCCGCCTCCAAGGTGGGCGACTTCCTCGGCTTCTGAGCCGGTCGCCCGCACCCGACCGACCCGCACACGATCGACCGAAGGACGAGATGACCACCCCCACCACCACCGCGAACGACGCCGTCGTGGAGCTCACCAGCTACGAGCTGATGACCCTGTTCCACGTCGCGACCACGCCCGAGGCGCAGCGCACCCGGGAGGCGATGCGGCTGCCGGCGCTCGAGGACGGCTCGCCGCTGCTGGACGCCGCCCTGGCCTCGCTCGTGCTGCGCGGGCTCGCCGACGACCAGGACGGGCGGCTCGTCCCGGCGGGCGCGCTCGTCGGGCTGGTGAACGTGCTGGGTACGGCGACGTCGTGGGTCGAGGTGGTCGTGACCACCGAGCACGTGCGCCAGGGCGCCCTCGTGGTGGTCTCGCCGCACGGGCACGCGCTGCTCGAGGCACGGCCCAGCCGGGTGTGGCAGGCGGTGCCCCTGGAGGCGCAGGTGCCCGTGCTCGCCACCGCTGCCGGCTACGTCGCGGCGGGCTTCGAGTCACGTCCGGAGCGGCCCTTCGGCGGCGTCGTCACGCTGATCGACGGCGCCGGCTCCCGCACCACGGGCGTGCGCGTGGACCCTGACGGCGCCTGGTCGGTGGTCCGCGGCTCGGGCGAGACGCTCTCCGAGCCGGCCCGCGTCGAGCCGGACCCCACGTTCGCGTTCCTCGCGGAGGCCGCGGCGTGACGGGCCCGGGCCCTCAGGACCCCGGACGCCGGTCCGTGGCCGCGCTGTGGTTCGGCGCCACCGACCCGGGCGTCGTGCGCCGGCTCGCGACGCTCGCGACGCTGGCCGCCGTGGTTCCCGCCGTGATCGGCGGGTTCGTCGCCGTCATGTGGTGGTACGCCCAGGTGTCGCACCGAGCGACGTCGGGCTCGCGCGGCTACGTCGAGGGGTCGCCCTTCCCGTGGCTGCCCGTCGGGCTCCTGGCCCTGCTCACCGTGGCGTGCGTCGTCGTCGCCGTCGTCCAGTGGGCGCGGTACGGCCGGCTGCGCCGGGACGCCGCGGGGCCTCAGCGCTAGCAGGCCGCGCATGGGGACCGCTCCCCATCGCACCGACCGCCCCGCCGGCCCTACCGTCGTCGCGACGACGACGAGCGCGGGGGTGCGGTGATGGGCAGGCTGGGCGCGGACGTCGACGAGCTGTCGCGGCTCGCGAGGGCGCTGGAGGCCGCCGCGGAGACGCTGTCGGACGACCGCCGGCAGGTCGGCGCCGCGATCCGCCGAGCACGGTGGGACGGGTCCGACGCGGAGCGGTTCCGCCACGACTGGGGCGCCGTGCACGGGCCGCGCCTCGACGCGGCGGCCCGGGCCCTCGAGGACGGGGCGTCGACGCTGCGCGCCGAGGCACGGGCGCAGCGGCGTGCGTCCGACGGGTTCGACGTCGGCCCGACGGGGTCGCGGTACGCCGCAGGTGCCTGGGCCACGATCACCCCGCCGCCCGCGGTCGTCGCGACGGCGCTCGGCGACGTCGAGGCGCCGGACGGTGTCGGCGGTCGGGTCACGACGGGGGTGAGGCAGGCGCTCCGCCTGCTGGACGTCGCCGGCGGCTCCCCGACGGTGGACGACGGCGTCCGGTGGGTCCTGGGCGGTGACTCGGCCGAGCTGTTCGGGGCGTCGCCCGCGTGGGGCGTCGTGCCCGAGGGGGACGGCCTGTGGTCCGACCGGCCGCTCCCGCAGGACCCCGTCGCCGTCGGGGACACGGCCCTCGACCTGCTCGGACTCCGGAGCCACCCATGACCCTCAGCACCGTTCGACCCGACACGATCGAGGACCGACGCATGATCCAGCATCCCGCCCCGCGACCGACGACCGCGCGCGCGACGCCGCCCGCGAACCTGGTCCGCCTGACGGGGCACGAGCTGATGACCCTGTTCCACGTCGCGACGCCGCCCGAGGCGCAGCTGACGCGCGAGGCGCTGCTGCTGCCGGCGCTCGCGGAGGGTGACCCGGTGCTGCGTGCGGGGTTCAGCTCGCTCGTGCTGCGCGGCCTGGCGCGCGACGAGCACGGCCGCCTGGTGCCGGTGGGACACCTCGCGGCGCTGTGCGCGGTGCTGTTCACCGCCACCCAGTGGACCGAGGCCGTGGGGACGGTGGGGGACCAGCGGCACGCGGCGATGATCGTCCGGTCGCCGCACGGCAGCGCGATCCTCGAGTCGCGGCCCACCGGCATCTGGCAGGCGCTCCCGGTCGACCCGGACGTCGCCACGGCGCGCGCGGCCGCCGGGTACGTCGCGGCGAGCTTCGGCGCGCTGACGGGCCGGCCCTTCGGCGGGGTGGTCACGGTCGCGGACGCGCACGGCGCCCGGACCGCCGGGGTCCGCGTGGACGACGACGGGACGTGGACGCTCGTGCACGGCCCGGTCGACGACCTGCGCGGCCCGGAGCGGGTCGCCGCCGACGCGGCGTTCGGCCTGCTGGAGGAGGCGCTGGGCTGACGCGGCGCCTCAGGCGGCGTGGCGGGACCGCTCGACGGCGAGGCGCAGCGCGGCGACGTCGGAGCCGGCCTCGCGCAGCGCGGCCTCGAGGACGCGGCCGCCCGGGCAGTCCGCCCGCACGACGCCGAGCAGCAGGTGCCGTTGGTCGATGCCCTTGTCGCCGAGGCGGACGGCCTCGCGCAGCGCGAGCTCGAGCGCCTTCTTCGCGTCGGGCGCGAACGGGTGGTGCGAACGGCGCCGGCCCTGTCGGCCCGCGCGGTCGAGCGCGCCCTGACCGAACACCTCGTCGGTGCGGCGGCGGACCTCCGCGAGGTCGATCCCGACGGCGGCCAGCGCCTCGTCGTCGAGCCCGCCGTCCGCCGCGACCGACCGCCGGGCCCGGGCCGCGACGTCCGCCGGGTCGAGCCCGCCGTCGTGCAGCGCGCCGGCCGCGGCGCCGCCCGACTCGGCGAGCGTCACCACCAGGTGCCGCGTGTCGATCGTCGCCGAGTGCAGGGCCTGAGCCACCTCCTGGGCGCCCACGACCGCGGCGCGCGCGTCCTTCGTGAACCTCTCGAACATCAGATCCTCCTGCCGTGCTTCTTGTGGACCGCCTGCCTGCTGACGCCGAGCGCGTCCGCGACGTCCTGCCACGACCAGCCGAGGCTCCGCGCCCGCTCCACCTGGAGCAGCTCGAGGCGGTCCGCCAGGTCGCGCAGCGCGCGCACCGCGCGGAGGCCTTCTCCCGGGTCGTCGCCGGCGGCCGCGCCGACGAGCGTCTTCTCCGTCATGGCGTCAACTATGGTTGACGATCGGTCCCGTGTCAACCCGGGTTGACGAGCGGAGGAGAGGCTGTTTACTGACCGATCGGTAGGGTTTACGGTGTGCGGCGACAGGCGTCCTCGGGCGCTCGAACGACACAGGAGTCGTCATGCCTCATCTCCGCACCGGGCGGTCCCGCCGCCCGATCCTCGCCGCCACGCTGCTCGCCGTCGTCGCGTCCTCGACGCTCGCCGCGGTGCCCGCGACCGCCGCCGTCGCGACCGCCGCTGCGCCCGCGGGCTCGCCCGCGACGTGTGCGTCGGCCGTCCCTGCCGGGACCAGTCGCGTCGACGTCGAGCTCGACGGGACCACCTATCCCGTGCGCGTGCACGTGCCCGACGACGCCCGGCGCGACAAGCCCCTCCCGACGGTCGTGAACCTGCACTTCAGCAACGGGAACGCTGACATCCAGGCCGACTACAGCGGGCTCGACGACGTCGCAGACCGCGAGGGCTTCATCACCGTCGCGCCCGACGCCGCCATCCCGACCGGCGACTCGGACCTCGGCCCCGTCGGGGTGTGGAACGTCCCGGGCGTTCCCACCGTGGCCGGGCAGTACCCGCCCGCGGGGGCGCGGGACGACGTCGCCTTCCTTACCCGCGTGATCGACACCGTCGTGGGGCTCGGCTGCGCCGATCCGCACCGCGTCTACCTCACCGGCCACTCGGGCGGCGCACGCATGGCCTCGGCGTACGCCTGCGCGCACCCGGAGAAGATCGCGGCCGTCGCGCCCGTCGCGGGGCTGCGGTCCGGCACGCCCGACCAGGACGACCCGTCCGCCGTCGTCCCCGGGTCCTGCACGCCGTCCCTCCCGGTGCCGGTGATCACCTTCCACGGCGACGCCGACACGACGAACCCCTTCGAGGGCAACGACGACCCCCGCTGGGGCTACCCGGTCACGCAGGCCGTGACCGGCTGGGCGCACCTCGACGGCTGCGCGGCGCGGCCGCGACAGACGCCCGTCACGACGCACGTCACCCGCGTCACGTACGCCGGCTGCGACCAGGGCGCGCAGGTCCAGCTCTACCGGGTCGCGGGCGGTACGCACAGCTGGCCGGGGAGCGACCTCGACCCCACGGCGACGCAGGAGGTCGACGCGGCGAGCCTGATCTGGGACTTCTTCTCCCACCGCCGGCGCTGACGGCCGACCCCGGCCTGTGGGATCGGTCACCTCGGGCCGGGGTTTCTCCGCGGGACGTCGCGGCCGTGTCGCGGCTCGGACTACCCTGTTCGGGGATGTCTTGATGTCGAGACATCCGTTCGTGCCGGCCTCTGCCGACCCAGGGGCACCACCGATGGAAGGACGCAGCAGGGTGGACCTGTTCGAATACCAGGCTCGCGACATCTTCGAGAAGCACGGCGTGCCCGTGCTCGGCGGCGTCGTCGCGACGACGCCCGAAGAGGCTCGCGCGGGTGCAGAGAAGCTCGGCGGCGGGACCGTCGTCGTCAAGGCCCAGGTGAAGACCGGCGGCCGCGGCAAGGCCGGCGGCGTCAAGCTGGCCCACTCCCCGGCGGAGGCCGAGGAGAAGGCCACCGAGATCCTCGGGATGGACATCAAGGGCCACACGGTCCACCGCGTGATGATCGCGCAGGGCGCCAAGATCGCCGAGGAGTTCTACTTCTCCGTGCTCCTGGACCGCGCGAACCGCAACTACCTCGCCATGTGCTCCGTCGAGGGCGGCATGGAGATCGAGCAGCTCGCCGTCGAGCGTCCCGAGGCGCTGGCCCGCGTCGCCGTCGACCCGATCGTCGGCATCGACAAGGCCAAGGCGCGCGAGATCGTCGACGCCGCGAACTTCGCCGAGGACCTCAAGGCCCCCGTCGCCGACGTCATCCAGAAGCTCTGGACCGTCTTCACGGCCGAGGACGCCACGCTCGTCGAGGTGAACCCGCTGGTCCGTACCGAGGACGGCTCGATCGTCGCCCTCGACGGCAAGGTCTCGCTGGACGACAACGCCTCCGAGGTGCGCCACCCGGACCACGAGGCGCTCGAGGACAAGGCCGCGGCGGACCCGCTGGAGGCCAAGGCCAAGGAGAACGGCCTCAACTACGTCAAGCTCGACGGCGAGGTCGGCATCATCGGCAACGGCGCGGGCCTCGTGATGAGCACCCTCGACGTCGTCGCGTACGCCGGCGAGGAGCACGGCGGCGTCAAGCCCGCCAACTTCCTCGACATCGGCGGCGGCGCCAACGCGACCGTCATGGCCAACGGGCTCGACGTCATCCTGAACGACCCGCAGGTCAAGAGCGTGTTCGTCAACGTCTTCGGCGGCATCACCGCCTGCGACGAGGTCGCCAAGGGCATCGTCGGCGCGCTGGAGATCCTCGGCGACGAGGCCACCAAGCCGCTGGTCGTGCGCCTGGACGGCAACAACGTGGACCTCGGCCGCGCCATCCTGCGCGAGGCCAACCACCCGCTGGTCACCCTGGCCGAGACCATGGACGGCGGCGCCGCCAAGGCCGCCGAGCTGGCCCACCTCTGAGCGCCCCGCCGACGTCGAAAGCAGAGATTCGAGAGCTATGTCGATCTACCTGAACAAGGACAGCAAGATCATCGTCCAGGGCATCACCGGCGGGATGGGTGCCAAGCACACCGCCCTGATGCTCGACTCCGGCGCGCAGATCGTGGGCGGCGTGAACGCCCGCAAGGCCGGCACCACCGTGACCCACAAGGACCACGAGGGCAACGACGTGACGCTGCCGGTCTTCGGCACCGTCAAGGAGGCCATGGCTGAGACCGGCGCGAACGTGTCGGTCCTGTTCGTGCCCCCGGCGTTCACCAAGGACGCGGCGATCGAGGCCGTCGACGCCGAGATGCCGCTCATCGTCGTCATCACCGAGGGCGTCCCGGTGCAGGACTCGGCCGAGGTCTTCGCCTATCTCCAGGGCAAGAAGACCCGCATGATCGGCCCGAACTGCCCGGGCATCATCACGCCGGGCGAGTCGCTCGCCGGCATCACGCCCCACACCATCACCGGCAAGGGCCCGATCGGCCTCGTGTCGAAGTCGGGCACCCTGACCTACCAGATGATGTACGAGCTGAAGGACCTCGGGTTCTCCACCGCCATCGGCATCGGCGGCGACCCGGTCATCGGCACCACGCACATCGACGCGCTCGAGGCCTTCGAGAACGACCCGGAGACCAAGGCGATCGTCATGATCGGCGAGATCGGCGGCGACGCCGAGGAGCGCGCGGCGGCGTACATCGCCGAGCACGTGACGAAGCCCGTCGTCGGCTACGTGGCGGGCTTCACCGCCCCCGAGGGCAAGACCATGGGCCACGCCGGCGCCATCGTCTCCGGCTCCGCGGGCACCGCGCAGGCCAAGAAGGAGGCCCTCGAGGCCGTCGGCGTCAAGGTCGGCAAGACGCCGTCCGAGACCGCCGAGCTCATGCGCGAGATCCTCAAGGCGCTCTGACAGATCCGCTGGTTGAGCTTGTCGAAACCCCTCGAGGTTTCGACAGGCTCTACCAACGACGTGGGTTCGACGAGCTCAACCGGCGGTTCGACGACGGCGCCCGTCCCTCCGGGGGCGGGCGCCGTCGTCGTGTCTGCACCGCGCCGGGGGCGCGGCGGGTGACGATGGGCCGGTGAGCGCACCACCCGGAACCCGACCCGCCCGCACCGCCCGGACCGTCGACGGCGACGGTCCGGCGCGGCGCCTCGGCCGCGGGAGCGAGCGGTTCGCCGCTGCGACGTCGGGCGCCTGGGCGACGGTGCAGGGCGTCGTGCTGTCAGGTGCCGTCGTCGTGCTCCTCGCGGTGGTCGGGGTGCTCGGCGGGGCGCCGGACTCTGCCTGGACCGGCGCCGTCGGCGTGGCCACCGGCCTGTGGCTGCTGGGCCACGGCGTGCCGATCGACGCCGGGGCCGGCGCGATCACGCTCGTGCCGCTCGGGATCGGCGCGCTCGCCGTGTTCACCACCTACGTGTCGGTCAAGCGGTCCGCCCTGCCCACCCTGGCCGCGTGGGTCGCGGCGACCGCGACCTACGCCGTCGTGACCGTCGCCCTCGCCGCCGCGACCGCCGGCGTGGCGGGCGGCGACGGGCTCGCGGCCGGGGCGCCCCGGCTGGCCCTCGCGGCGCTCGGCGGCGCCGTCGTGGGCGGTGCGGGGTCCGCGCTCGGCATCCTCGTGCCGCCGGACCGGCCCGAGGTGGTCGTCCCCGGCGGCCTGATCGACCGGGCCGTGCCGGACGTCGTGCGCCTCGGCCTGCAGGCGGGGACGGTCGCGCTCGTCGCGCTGGGCGGCCTGGGCGCGGCGCTCACCCTCGTGTGGGTCGTCGCCGGGCGTGCGACGTCGGAGGACGTGGTGACCGGGCTCGACCCGGGATGGATCGGCGGGATCGTCTTCGCCGTCGCGCAGCTCGCGCTGCTGCCCAACCTGGTGCTCTGGGCGACGTCGTGGCTCGCCGGCACGGGGTTCGCCGTCGGGCAGGGCACGTCGTACGCCCCGGGCGGCACGGAGACCGGCCCGCTCCCGGCCGTGCCGCTGCTGGGCGCGCTGCCCGGCCCGGACTGGTCCGGCCTGACGGCGGCGGTCGCGGGGCCGCTCGCGGTCGTCGCGTGCGGCGCGCTCGCCGGCTGGTTCGCGTGGCGGCGGCTCGACCCCGACCGCGTGCGCTGGGTCGACCTGGCCCAGGTGCTCGCGGGGACGGTGCTGCTCGCGGTGGTCGTCACGACCGTGCTGCAGCGGTGGGCCGGGGGAGCGGCGGGCGCCGGGCGCCTGGCCGAGGTGGGTGCCGAGCCGCTGCTGACCGGCGCCGTGGTCGCCGTCGAGGTCGGGGTCGGCGCGGCGGTCGTGCTGGCGGGCGCGTACCTTCAGGTCGGCGCGCGGCTGCGGCGGGAGTAGACCCGGCGTCGGCCCGGAGGCCGCCCGGCGCGGCGGGAGCGCGCGGGTAGGGTGACGTCGTGCAGACCCCGTCCGGCCACCCCGTCGCGTCCACCTCTGCCCAGGGCACGGCCCAGGCCAGGCTCGTCGTCCTGGCCTCCGGGGGCGGCTCCAACCTCGCCGCGCTGCTCGCGGCCCACGACGACCCCGCCTACGGCGCCCGCGTCGTCGGTGTCGTCTCCGACAAGCCCGGGGCCGGCGCGCTCGACCTCGCCCGCGACGCCGGCGTGGCGTCCGTCGTCGTCGCCCCGGGGGACTTCGACGACAGGCCCGCGTGGAACGTGGGCGTGGCCGAAGCCGTCGCCGTCTTCCGGCCCGACTACGTGGTGCTGGCCGGGTTCATGCGCATCCTGGCGCCGTCGTTCGTGGAGCGGTTCGCGGGGCGCATCGTCAACACCCACCCCGCGCTGCTGCCGTCGTTCCCCGGCGCGCACGGCGTGCGCGACGCCCTCGCCTACGGCGTGAAGGTCACCGGCTGCACGGTGCACGTCGTCGACGCCGGCGTCGACACCGGGCCGATCCTCGCGCAGGCCACCGTGCCCGTGCTCGACGGCGACGACGAGGCCTCCCTGCACGAGCGGATCAAGGTCGCCGAGCGCGCGCTGCTCGTCGAGACCGTCGGCCGCGTCGCGCGCGACGGGCTGCGCGTGGACGGACGCCGGGCGGCCATCGGCTGACCGGTGCCGCCCCGCGAGCTGTCAGGGCGAGCGCGCTGCATCCCGTGCGCTCGCCCTGACAGGTCGGTGTCAGACGGCGGACCAGCCGCCGTCGGAGGCGACGATGGTGCCGTTGAGGTTCACGGCGTCGCGGGACAGCAGGAAGGTGATCGACGCCGCGAGGTGCTCCGGCGTCGCGACGCCGGGCAGGTTGCCCATGTACTTGCCGAGCCGCGGGGCGCCGAACTCGGCCTGGCCCGGGCGCAGCCCGGTGGCGACGCCGCCCGGGGCGACGGCGTTCACGGTGACGCCCGTGCCCGCGTACATCACGGCCGATGACTTGGTCAGCCCGACCACCGCGTGCTTGGACGCGGTGTACGCGGCCCCGGCGGCGGAGCCGCGCAGGGCGGCCTCGGACGCGACGTTGACGATGCGGCCGTCCTTCGCCGCGAGCATCCCCGGCAGGACGGCGCGCATCAGGCGCATGGTGCCGTCGAGGTTGACGCGCAGCACGCGCTCCCAGGTCGCGTCGGTCATCTCGTGCACCGCGCTCATGTCGTCCATGATCCCGGCGACGTTGGCGAGCGCGTCGACACGGTCGCCGGCGGCGCGGACGATCTCCTCGACCGACTCGGCGGCGGTGATGTCGCCCGCGACGGCGACGATCTCGGCCTCGGGCAGGGAGGCGGCGAGCTCGTCGAGCTTGTCCTTCGCGAGGTCGACGGCGACGACGCGGCCGCCCTCGCGCGCGACGCGGGAGGCGACGGCGCGCCCGATGCCCGACGCCGCGCCGGTGACGATCACGGTCTGGCCGGCGAAGCGGCCCGGGGTGATCCGCTCGGCCCACGGCTGGGCGGCGGGGGACTCGGTGGGGGTGTCGGCGTCGTCGGGGGCCTGCTCGCGGTAGGCGGCGACGAGGCCGGCGACCATCTCGGCCGGGAACTGCCCGTTCGACAGGGTGACGAGCTGCTCCAGCGGCAGGTTCCGCGCCGGGGCGAGGGCCTCGGCCGACGCGCCGGCCTGCTCGAGGACGCCGGCGAGGATGCGGCCTCCGACGGGGTGGTCGAGCCACTCGCCGACGGTCGAGGATGCGGACAGGGCCATGGTGATCTCCTAGGTGACGGGTCCCGAGCTAACAACCGGACAACATTGTCCGGTTGCTAGTGTATTCCGGTGCCCACCTCTCGCACCAACCCCGGCCCCGCGGCCGCCGCCCGCAACCGGGCCGCCCTGCTGGAGGCCGCGCACGCCGTCTTCGCGGAGTCGGGCACCGCGGCCCCGCTGAGCTCGATCGCGCGGCGCGCGGGCGTCGGGCAGGGCAGCCTCTACCGGCACTTCCCGGACCGGCTCTCGCTCGTCGCCGCCGTCGTCGAGGAGAACGTCGCGGAGCTCGAGGCCGCCGCCGCCGCCGACGGCGCGACGCTGGCCGACCTGCTCGGCACCACGACGCGGCACGCCGTCGAGTCCGTGGCGGTCGTGGACCTGCTCGTGGCCGACCGGCCGGGGCGGATGCTGCAGCTGCGGGAACGGGTCGAGACGGCGCTCGCGGCGCACCTCGACGCCGCGCTGGCCGCCGGGGACGTGCCGCCCGGGACGACGGTCGCCGACGTCATGCTCGGCGTCGAGCTCGTGGCCGGGGCGCTCACCCGCAGGCCCCCGGCCGAGCGGACCGCCACGGCCGTGCACGCGTGGCGGCTCCTCGGGATGCGGGTCGTCCTGCCGTGACTCCGGGCGACGGCGTTCGGTAGACTCGCCGCGGCCGTGACTGGCGAAGGTGGACAACCACCGGGGAGCGGCCGCCCCCAGATCGACCCGCGATGCGCGCCGCCCGCCTGGGTGCCAGGGTCTTCGAGAGACACGACTCTTCGAGGAGACCGCATGTCAGTCGCCCACTCCGCCCCCCATGTCTCGGCCCCCGACGTCCAGCTCGCCGACGACGCCCAGCGTCCCGTGAAGCGGGCGCTGCTGAGCGTCTACGACAAGACCGGCCTGGTCGAGCTCGCCACCGCGCTGCACGCGGCCGGCGTCGAGCTCGTCTCGACCGGCTCCACCGCCGGGAAGATCGCCGACGCCGGCGTCCCCGTGACCCGCGTCGAGGAGCTCACCGGCTTTCCCGAGTGCCTCGAGGGCCGCGTCAAGACGCTGCACCCGCGCGTCCACGCCGGCATCCTGGCCGACACGCGCAAGGCCGACCACCTCGCCCAGCTCGCCGACCTGGGCATCGAGACGTTCGAGCTCGTCGTCGTGAACCTCTACCCGTTCGCCGCGACGGTCGCGTCCGGCGCGGGTCCCGACGAGGTCGTCGAGCAGATCGACATCGGCGGGCCGTCGATGGTCCGCGCCGCGGCGAAGAACCACCCGAGCGTCGCCGTCGTCGTCGACCCGGCCCGGTACGACGACGTCGTGGCCGCCGTGACCGGCGGCGGGTTCACCTTTGCCCAGCGCAAGCGCCTCGCGGCGGCAGCGTTCGCGCACACCGCGCAGTACGACGTGGCCGTCGCGTCCTGGTTCGCGAGCGTCTACGCCCCGGACGAGACCGCGCTCGAGTCCCACATGCCCGACGTCACCGGGGCCGCGTTCGAGCGCGCCGCGGTGCTGCGCTACGGTGAGAACCCGCACCAGAAGGCCGCGCTGTACACGCGGACCGACGGCGGCACGGGCCTCGCCCAGGCCACGCAGCTGCACGGCAAGGCGATGAGCTACAACAACTACGTCGACGCCGACGCCGCCTGGCGCGCCGCGCACGACCACTCCGGCCCCGCCGTGGCGATCATCAAGCACGCCAACCCCTGCGGCATCGCGGTGGGCGACGACATCGCGCAGGCCCACGCCCGCGCGCACGCCACCGACCCCGTCTCCGCGTACGGCGGCGTCATCGCCGCCAACCAGGTGATCACGAAGGCCGCGGCCGAGAGCATCGCGCCGATCTTCACCGAGGTCGTCGTCGCCCCGGGCTTCGAGCCCGAGGCGCTGGAGATCCTGCAGAAGAAGAAGAACGTGCGCCTGCTCGTGGTCGACACCCCGCCGCACGCCGTCGCCGAGAACCGCCCGATCTCCGGGGGCATGCTCGTCCAGGAGGTCGACCGGTACCAGGCCGAGGGCGACGACCCGAGCACCTGGACCCTCGCCGCCGGCGAGGCCGCGGACGAGGCCACGCTCGCCGACCTCGCGTTCGCGTGGAAGGCCGTGCGCGCCGCCAAGTCCAACGCGATCCTGCTCGCCGCCGACGGCGCCGCCGTCGGCATCGGCATGGGCCAGGTCAACCGCGTCGACTCCTGCCGCCTGTCCGTCGAGCGTGCCAACACGCTCGCCGAGGGCGACTCCGGCCCCGTCGAGCGGGCGCGCGGCGCCGTCGCGGCGTCGGACGCCTTCTTCCCGTTCGCGGACGGCCTGCAGGTGCTGCTCGACGCCGGTGTCCGCGCGGTCGTGCAGCCGGGCGGGTCCATCCGCGACGCCGAGGTGATCGAGGCCGCGCAGGCCGCCGGCGTCACGATGTACCTCACCGGCACGCGCCACTTCGCGCACTGACTGCCCCGCCGGTCGAGCCTGTCGAGACCCGGTGCTTCCGCTGGTTGAGCTTGTCGAAACCCGGTAGGCGTGGGTTTCGACAGGCTCAACCGGCGACCGCAGCCTTGAGCCGGACGGAGGGGTCGGTGGCCTTCGCGAGGTCGAGCCGCAGCGGCTCGCCGCGGCCCATGAGGCGGCGGACGCCGCCGACGTCGCGCGGCGAGTCGACGAGGAGGACGGCGCTGACCGTCGCGACGCCGTCCGCCCCGCCTGCGGCCGTGCCAGGGCCGGCCGGGTCGAGGTACAGCGCCGCCCACGGGCCCGCGCCGGGGGTGCCGCGCAGCACCACCGGCGAGTCCGTGGCGGGCAGGCCGAGCAGCGCCAGGTCGTGCCCGAGCTGCTGGGAGAAGACGTACGGCGCGTGCGCGGCGCCGGCCGGCTCGACGCCGAGCATCGCGCGGACGGTCGGGTCCGGGTCGTGCAGCGCCGCCGACCAGTGCCCGCCCGGCACCGTGCCGAACACCGGGTGCGCGCGCGAGGCGACGTCCCCGACCGCCCACACGCGCGGGTGGCCCGGGACGCGACCGTCGCCGTCCACGAGGAGCGCGCCGCGCGGGTCCAGCGGCAGCGTGCCGGCCAGCCAGCCCGACGCCGGCCGGGCGCCGACCGCCGTGAGCACGAGGTCGGCGGGCACGCGCTCGCCGTCGGCCAGCACCACGCCCGCGTCGTCGACCGCCGTCACCGCGGCGGCCGTGCGCAGCCGCACCCCGGCGTCCGCGTACCAGCCCGCGAGGTGCGCGCCGACGCCGGGCCCGAGCTGTCGTGACAGCGGGGCGCCGGCGGCCTCCAGGACCGTCACGTCGGCCCCGGCGCCCGCCGCCACGCCCGCGACCTCGGCGCCGATCCACCCCGCACCGACGATCACCAGGCGCAGCCCGCCGTCGCGGCGCAGCGCCGCCCGCAGGCGGTCCGCGTCGGCCGCGTTGTGCAGCAGCGACGACGCGGCGAAGCCGGGCGGGACGATCGGTGCGGAACCGACGGCGAGGACGGCCGCGTCCGCCGCGACCTCGCCGCGCGCCGTCGTCAGGACCACGCCGTCCGGCCCCGACGCCAGCGCCCGGGCCGGCTCGTCGAGGCGCACGTCGTCGGCCAGCGCGTCGACGTCGACGCCGAGGTCTGCGCTCAGCCACACGGGCTCGGGCCGCGACAGCAGCTCCTTGGACAGCGGCGGCCGGTCGTACGGCGGCACCCCCTCGGCGCCGAGCAGCGTGATCCGCCCGTCGAAGCCGTGCGTGCGGAGCGCGGCGACGGTCTGCGCGCCGGCGAGGCCGGCACCCACCACGACGACGGACCGGGGGACGGGGGAGGGGCGGGACGTGGCGGCGGAGGTCGGCTCGGGCACGGTCCTCACCGTAACCCCGCGGGTGTGGAGGTCCGGCGCTCGCCCTCCCGCCGCGACGGTAGGCTCGGCTGCCGTGGATCCCCGTGCGCTGCCCGACCCCCAGCGAGAGCCCGGAGGGCACGAGCCCGCGTCCGGTGGGCACTCCGTCGGGGCCGCGGCCGAGGAGCCGGCGCGCGCCCTGCCCGGCCCCGAGCGCGCGATCGTCACCGTGCTCAGCGGCATCGTGCTCGCCGTCGTGCTCGGCGTGCTCGTCGGCGCCCGCGTCGGCACCGGCACCATCGCGCTCACGCTCGCCGTCGCCGGCACCTGGCGGGCCATGTCGTCCACCGGGCCGGTCGGGCTCGTCGTGCGCAGCCGGGGTTTCGACGTCTTCCTGTGCTGGGGCGGCGCCGTCGTCATCGGCGCGCTGGCCCTGACCGCCCCCGGCCTCGGCTGAACCTGTCGCCCGCACGCGGGCGAGCCGAGGCGACCGGGGACCGACACCGTCGGCGGGCCGTCGTAGCGTCTCCCGGATGACGAACACGGACCCGACCGAGCCGTGGCGGCTGTGGCTGGCCGACGGCGGCGCCCTCGTGGCCGAGCTGCACGTCGACCCCGCGCGCTCCGACTTCCCGTTCCTGTGCGCACGGGTGGAGCGCGGCCCTGCGTTCGGCCCAGTGGCGCAGCTGTTCGCGGACGAGGTGCGTCTCTCGGAGGCGGAGGACGAGGACGACGACTCGGACGGGGAGGACTGGGAGGCGGCGTACGCGGCGATCCGTGCGGCGACCCGCCTCACCTCCCCGGACGGGCGCACCGTCCCCGAGTACCTGCTCCACGTCGACGGCGACGAGGCGTGGTGGCGCTGGTCCGACGAGACGTTCGGCTGAGCCGCCGCCGGACGACGAAGGGCCGGCACCCCGCGGGGTGCCGGCCCTTCGTGCGTGGTGCGGGTCGTCAGGCGCGCGGGGCGTCGCCCTTGCCCTCGGGGCCGTCCTCGCGGGGCGCGGGCTCGTCGACGCCTGCGCGGTCCCACTCGCCCTCGTTCTCGTCGACCTCCGCCTGCGCCGGGAGGGCGCCGTCGTCGACGACGTCGTGCTGGCGGGGCTCGTCGCCCAGGTCGTCACCGGCCGCGGATCCGACCTCGACCCGGGAGAGCGAGGGGATCGGGGCGAACGCCCGGTAGAACAGCGCGGCGAGCGCGCCGCCCAGCAGCGGGGCGACGATGAACACCCAGAGCTGCCCCCACGTCCAGCCGCCGCCGAACACCGCCGAGGCGAACGACCGGGCCGGGTTGAGCGAGGCGTTGGTGACCGGCCAGGCGACGATCAGCATCGCGCCGAGCGTGAGGCCGATGACGACCGGGGCGAACGTGATCTTCGAGCGCTTGCTCGTCACGCCGAGGATGACGCCGACGAACACCGCCGTGACGATCACCTCGACGAGGATCGCGGCCCACATCGAGAACTCGGCAGGCGTGCCACCGCTCTGCGCGGCGGACGCGGTGAGGGCCGCGAGGGGCGAGTGCGCGCCGAAGCCGTTCGCGGTGCCCTGGAAGACCGCGGCCTTGTCCTCGGCCCCGGTGAGCGCCGGGAACGTGTCCGGGATGATCGAGAACATCACGGCCGCGGCCGCGGTGCCGCCCACGAGCTGGGCGAGCCAGTACGGCACGAGGTCGCGCCAGGAGGCCCGGCCCGCGAGCGTCAGGCCGAAGGTGACGGCCGGGTTGAAGTGGCCGCCGGAGACGCCGCCGACCGCGGCGATGGCGCCCATGACGAGGATGCCGCCGGCGAGCGCCACCGGGAGGATCTGGCTGTTGTTGACGGCGTTGAACGTCGCGGTGCCGACGATGCCGAGCACCAGCACGAACGTGCCGAAGGCCTCGGCGGCGAGCCGCGCGAACAGGCCGTACTCCGTGGGGGCGGCCGCCGTCTCGACGTCGACCGAAGCCGTACCGCTCTCGGCGGCGATGTCCTGGGACATGAGGGTCCTTCTCTGCTCGGGAGACGGGCGTCTCGGTGTGCCCCCCGCGGTGGGAGGGCCGGTCGTGCGTGACCGGCCCTGGGGCCGGCTGCGCGGGCATGCTTCCACCGTGGTCTGAACGGTTGCTGAGCGCGGGCCGACGGTGGCGCTTCTGGCACGTTACCGCGCGTCGTCCCAGGTCGCGCTCTGCCACGACGGTCGGCGTGCCGGCCGGGAGCTCGTCCGGGGTGGCGGTCGACCCCGGCGCCCGGCTGCGTCAGAGTAGGGGCATGACCACACCAGTGAACGTCACCGTCACCGGGGCGGCGGGCCAGATCGGGTACGCGCTGCTCTTCCGGATCGCGTCGGGCGCGATGCTCGGCCCCGACACCCCCGTGCGGCTCCGGCTGCTGGAGATCCCGCAGGCGGTGAAGGCCGCCGAGGGCACCGCGATGGAGCTGGACGACTGCGCGTTCCCGCTCCTGGACGGCATCGACATCCACGACGACCCGACGGCGGGCTTCGAGGGCACCAACGTCGCGCTGCTGGTGGGCGCCCGCCCGCGCGGCCCGGGCATGGAGCGCGCGGACCTGCTCGAGGCGAACGGCGGCATCTTCGGCCCGCAGGGCCGGGCCATCAACGCGGGCGCGGCCGACGACGTGCGCGTGCTCGTGGTGGGAAACCCCGCCAACACGAACGCCCTGATCGCGGCGTCGAACGCGCCCGACGTGCCGAAGGACCGGTTCACGGCCATGACGCGCCTCGACCACAACCGCGCGCTGTCGCAGCTGGCGAAGCGGGCGGACGTCCCCGTCTCCCAGGTGCGCCGCGTGACGATCTGGGGCAACCACTCCGCGAGCCAGTACCCGGACGTCTTCCGGGCCGACGTCGCGGGCACGCCGGGCTCCCGGTACGCGGAGGAGGACCGGCTCTGGCTCGCCGACGACTTCATCCCGACGGTCGCCAAGCGTGGCGCCGCGATCATCGACGCCCGCGGGGCGTCGTCGGCGGCGTCCGCGGCGAACGCGGCGATCGACCACGTCCACGACTGGGTGCTGGGTACGCCCGAGGGCGACTGGACCAGCGCGGGCCTGTGGTCGACCGGGCAGTACGGCGTGCCCGAGGGGCTGGTCTCGTCGTTCCCGGTGACGTCGTCCGGCGGGGCGTGGGAGGTCGTCGAGGGGCTCGAGATCGACGACTTCTCCCGCGAGCGGATCGCCGCCAGCGTGCAGGAGCTCACCGAGGAGCGGGAGGCCGTGCGCGCGCTCGGCCTGATCTGACGAAAAATCTGCGGCGGAGCGTCGGGGGCGCCGCATAGGCTTCTCGGGCCATGATCGACGCCCCTGCCGCCCGCGCGGACCAGACCACAGCCGCCGCGACCCTGCCGTCGACGGACCCGTCCCGCCGCCTCGACTGGCGGCGGCTGCGCGGGCCGGTCGCCGCCGTCGCGCTGGTCGCGCTCACCCTCGGCGCGGTCGGTGCCGCGCTGGGCACCGTCGTCGCCGGCCGCCTCGCGGAGGACCCGACGGGGGCGCTGCTGTCGCTGCTCGCGCTCTGCGTCGTCGGCGCCGCACTGTTCGACACGGCCGGACAGGTCGTGTGGGCGGGCGTCGTCGACCGCGCCGAGGGGCGGCTGCGCGGCGACCTGCTCACCGCGGCGCTGCACCAGCCGCTGGCCACGCTCACCGAGCAGGCCGTGGGCGAGGTGCTCGACCGGGTCGACGACGACACGCACGCGGTCGGCACGCTCGTGCGCCGCCAGCTCTGGGGCGCCGGCCGCACCGTGGTCGGCGTCGTGCCCATGTACGTGGTCGCGGGCCTCACCTGGTGGCCGGCCTGGGTGCTGTTCCCGCTGCTGGGTGCGCTCGCGGGCGTCCTCGTGCGGCCGATGCTCGGCGAGATCGCTCGCCGCAAGGTGATCGAGGAGGCCGCGTGGACCGACCACGCGGCGGCGTTCGAGGAGTCGGTCGCCGCCCGCGACGACCTGCGCACCAGCCTCGGCCAGCCCTTCGCCGTCCGCCGCCTGGCCCAGCGCTCCGCGGACGTGCACCGCAAGTTCCGCGACGTGGTGATCGTCGAGTCGAAGATGCTGCGCCGGGCCGGCCTGGTGCTCGCGTCCCTGCTGGCCGGCGTCGCCGTGGCCGGGGCCGCCCTGGCCTCCGGCGGCAACCTCGCGGTCCAGGAGCTCGTGACGCTGTTCCTCGTCACGGCGATGTTCGTGGGCCAGGTGGACAACCTCATCCACCACCTGCCGGACATCCAGGAAGGCCTCGGCGCGATCACGCGCATCAAGCAGATGCTCGGCGTCGAGCCCGAGCCGACGGGTGGCCGCGACCTGCCCGAGGGGCCGGTGGGGATCGAGCTTCGCGACCTGCACTTCTCCTACTCCGAGGGCACGTTCGCGCTGCAGGGCGTGAACCTGCACGTGCCCGCCGGCCAGACCGTCGCGCTCGTGGGCCGCACGGGCTCCGGGAAGTCGACGCTCGCGTCGCTGCTGTCGCGGGCCGTCGAGCCGGAGCCGGGCACGGTGCTGGTGGGCGGCGTCGACGTGTGCGACCTCGACCTGCAGAAGCTGCGCGCCGCCGTGGGCGTGGTCACGCAGCGCACCGAGATCCTTGCCGGCACCCTGGCGGAGAACATCGCGCTGTTCGCCGACGTGCCGCGCGAGGACGTCGAGGCCGCGGTGCGCGAGCTGCGCCTGGACGCGTGGGTGTCCGGCCTGCCCGACGGTCTCGACACGCTGCTCGGCCCGGGCGGCACGTCGCTGTCCGCAGGAGAGGAGCAGCTCGTCGCGTTCGCGCGCCTGCTCGTGCGCGACGTCCAGGTCGTCGTGCTCGACGAGGCGACCGCCCGGATGGACCCGCTCACCGAGGCGCGCGTGGTCGCGGCGTCCGAGCGCCTGCTCGCCGGCCGCACGGGCGTGCTCGTGGCGCACCGCCTCACCACGATCGAGCGCGCCGACCTGCTGGCCGCGCTCGACCACGGCCGCGTCGTGCAGCAGGGACCCCGGGCCCAGCTCGCCCGCGAGGACGGCCCCTACCGCGACCTGCTGCTGGCGAGCGACGCCGCGGACGCGCCGGTGGTGGAGCCTGTCGCGAGTGCTCGGGTGGTCGAGCCTGTCGCGAGTGCGCCGGCGGTTGAGCCTGTCGCGAGTGCGCCGGTGGTTGAGCCTGTCGAAACCCGGCACGTGGTGTCGACAGACTCCACCAGCGAGGCGGTCGGCGGGCGGCGGCGCCGCGGCGCGCCGCCGGAGCTGTCGGACCCGGGCGAGGGACCGAGCCTGGCGCGGGGCGTGCTGCACGCGCTGTTCGTGCGGCCCGCGTGGGGCGTGGTCGGTGCGGCGCTGTTCCTCGTGGCGAGCCTGGTGTCGGCGCAGGGCGCGCTCACCGGGTTCCTGTGGGGACAGGCCGTGGAGGATCTCGGCGACGGCTTCCCGACGGCGCTCATGGTGTCCTTCGTGGTGCTGCTCGTCGCCGCCCCGCTGGCCCTGGCCTGGGCCCTGTACGTCTACCCGCGCTGGTGGGTGGAGGTGCTGCTGCGGGTGCGGATGGCGGTCATGACCGGCCAGACCCGGCAGGAGCGGCTGCGGGCGACCCCGCCCGGCGAGGTCGTGGCGCGGGCCATGGACTCCGACCGCTTCGTCCGGTACGCGGACCGCTGGGTCGACTTCGTCAACGGCCTCGTGATCGCGGGCGTGACGGCGCTGCTCAGCGGGTCGTGGCTGGCGGGCGGCGTGCTCCTGGCCGTGATGGTGGTGTCGGCGGCCGCGTCGGCGATCGGCCGGCCGATCGCGGGCCGCTCGGCCACGCGCTCGTCCGCCGCCCGGGCGCGGTTCGGACGCGCCCTGGTCTCGGCGCTCGACTCCGCGCGCACGGTCAAGCTCGCCGCGCGCACGCCGCAGGTGCACGCGCACCTGCACGAGGTGGACGGCGGCCGCGTGCGCGCGGCGATCTTCGAGCACCGCGTGCAGGCCGCCCTCGACGGCGTGCCGATGATCATGGTGCAGCTCGGCGTCGTCGCGGCCTGGGCGGGCCTGCTCACCGGCACGTGGGGGCTGGCCACGGCGCTGCTGGTCGCGAACGCGGTGAACGGCTTCGGCTGGTTCGGCGTCGTCGCGGGGGCGGTCGTCACGGAGGCGCCCGGCACCCGGTCGTGGCAGCGGGCCACCGGCCGGTTCGCGGCCGGCGCGGACCTCATGGACCTCCCGGCGGGCGTCGACCTCCTCACGGGCGACGCGCCGCGGCCCGCCGAGGGGCGGCGCGAGGAGCTGGAGCGCCTGCGCCTGGAGGGCGTCACGGCGGTGCACGACGACGGCACCATCGGCGTGTCCGGCGTCGACCTGGAGGTGCGGCGCGGGGAGCTCGTGCTGCTGCTCGGCCAGGTGGGGTCGGGCAAGTCGAGCCTGCTGTCGGCGCTGAGCGGCCTCATGGAGCACACCGGCAGCATCCGCTGGAACGAGCGGGACGTCGCCGACCCGCAGGCCTTCCTGCGCCCGGGGCAGGTGGCGCACGTCGCTCAGGTGCCGCGCGTGCTGTCCGGCACGTTCAGCGAGAACGTGCGCCTCGACCACGAGCGCGACGTCGACGGCCCGGTCGCCGCGGCGCGCCTCGGGCAGGACGTCGAGGAGGCGGGCGGGGCGGACGCGCTGGTCGGGCATCGCGGCGTGCGGCTGTCGGGCGGCCAGGTGCAGCGGCTCGCGCTCGCCCGCGCCCTGGCGACGGACGCCGAGCTGCTGCTGGCCGACGACGTCTCCAGCGCGCTCGACGCCACCACGGAGATCGAGCTGTGGGCGTCGCTGCGCGAGCGCGGCACCACCGTGGTCGGCGCGACGTCGAAGCGGGCGGCCCTGTCGCGCGCCGACCGCGTCGTCGTCCTCGCCGACGGCGAGGTGGCGGAGGTCGGTCCGTGGCACGAGCTCGCGCCGCGCTGGGGGCACCTGGCCGGCTGAGGGCCGCACGACAGAGGGAACGGCGGGGCGCCCGAGGTGGGTGCCCCGCCGTTCCCGCGATCGTGCCCAGGGTGCTGGAGGGCCCGGAGCATCGACCGCTCCTACCAGCGAAAACTCTGCATCGATGTATCGCCCGGAGGTGTCCGCCGGCGATTGCCCCGGCGAAATGTGAGCGCTAACATCACGTCGCCGGCGGCGGCTGACAGCTGTCGCCCAGCACGACGAACGGTCCCGGTGTCGACGACGCGCCGGGCCTCGCGCGAGACGAAGGAGTGGCGTGGACGTGCACAGATCACAGAGCAGGACCATCAGAACAGGCAGACGCCGACGACAGGTCGCGCTCGCGACGGCGACCGCCGCCGCCGTCGGGGCGTCGCTGCTGGCGTCGACCTCCGCGGCGTCCGCCGACCCCGGGGACGCGGACCGGAGCGCGGCCCCGGCGTCGTCGATCACCGTCGACGGGGCCGGCGCGGGCCGGACCTACGACGGTGTCGGGGCGACGTCGGGCGGCGGTGCCACCACGCGGCTGCTGCTCGACTATCCGAAGCAGGAGCGCGACGAGGTCCTCGACTACCTCTTCACGCCCGGGTACGGGGCGTCGCTCCAGCTCCTCAAGGTCGAGATCGGCGGCGACACCAACACGACGGACGGCTCCGAGTCCAGCCACATGCACGAGCGCGGCGTCGTCGACTGCGACGCGGGCTACGAGTGGTGGCTGATGGAGGAGGCGACGAAGCGCAACCCCGACATCACGCTGGGCGGGCTGGCGTGGGGCGCTCCCGGGTGGCTGGACGAGTACTACTCGCAGGACACGATCGACTACTTCCTGAGCTGGCTCGGCTGTGCCGACCAGCACGGGCTGCACATCGACAACATGGGGCTGCGCAACGAGCGCGACTACGACATCCCCTGGGTCAAGAAGTTCCGCAAGGCCCTTGACGACGCCGGCTACGAGGACGTCCGGATCATCGGCGCCGACCAGGCCGCGGTGAAGGGCGAGTGGCAGATCGCCGCCGACATGGTGGCCGACCCGGAGCTGGCCGACGCGGTCGGGCTGCTCGGCAACCACTACTCGTTCGGCCCCAGCTCCGAGAAGGCACGGTCGTTGAACAAGCCGTTGTGGATCTCGGAGGGCGGGCCGTGGTCCGCGGAGTGGGGGTTCGGCGGCTCGGCCAAGTCGGTCCCGTCGCTCCTGAACCACGCGTACATCGAAGGGCGCATCACCGGGGTCAACTTCTGGAACCTCCTCACGTCGTACTACGAGGGCCTGAGCATCTCCGACGCCGGCCTCATGCGCGCGAACACGCCGTGGTCGGGCGCCTACCAGGTGCAGTCCGCGATCTGGGCGGTGGCGCAGACCACGCAGTTCGCGTCGCCGGGCTGGCGCTATCTCGACACGGCGTCTGGGTATCTCGCGGCGGACGACACGACGCAGGGCAGCTACGTGACCCGGCGCTCGCCCGACAGCGGCGACTGGAGCACCGTGATCGAGACGATCGGCGCCGCAGGCCCGCGACAGGTCTCGCTGTCGGTCACGGGAGGCCTGGACGCCGACGACCTGCACGTGTGGCGATCCAGCGCCGACGAGCAGCTCGCGCAGCAGCCGGACCTGGTGCCCGCCGCCGACGGCACGTACACCGTCACGGTTCCCGCGGACTCCGTGGTGACCGTGACGACGGCCGAGCGTCGAGGCCGGGGCGAGGCCGCCGGCCGGGCGGACTCCGCCTTCCCGTTCCCGTACCACGACGGTCTGTCGCGCGGTGGCCCGAGCGGTCAGACGCCGTACTTCTCCCAGATGGAGGGCGCGTACGAGGAGCGGCCGTGCGCGAAGCCGCGCAAGGGGACGTGCCTGACCCAGGTCTCGCCGGAGCCCGCCATCTCCTGGGCAGCCTGGAAGAAGCCCGCGGGCATCATCGGTGACCTCGACTGGGCCGACTATCAGGTGTCCGTCGACGCCTACGTGCCGGCGTCGGGCCAGGCCCAGGTGCTGGGTCGGGTGTCGAACGACGCGATGCAGCCGGTCCCGAACGGCTACGGGTTCACCGTGACGGCGGACGGCACGTGGTCGATCGGCCGCGGGGAGCCCGGCGGCCGCACCTGGGCCGAGCTGACGACCGGGTCCCTCGAGCGCGGCGGGCCGGGCTGGCACCGGCTCGGCCTCGCGTTCGACGGCGACGTGATCACGGCCTCGGTGGACGGCGCATCGGTCGGGTCGGTCACCGACAGCACCTGGGTGAGCGGGATGGCAGGGCTCTCCGGCGACTACTCCCCGACGCAGTTCGCGGATCTCGCGATCGAGCCGCTGGACGACGTCGTCGTGATCGACGACGCCGCGGCGGGCGTGCGGTACGACGGCGACTGGGCACGATGCACCGAGAAGCGGCATCGCTGCGGTGACTACACCCCCGCTCAGGTCCGCGCGGCATCGGCGGGCACGATCGCGGGCAGCGACCGCAGGGGCGACGTCGTGACCGTGAGGTTCGAGGGGACCCAGGGGACGCTGGTCGGTGCCAGGAGCCCGCACGGAGGCGACGCTCTGGTGTCGGTCGACGGCAACGCGCCCGAGCGGATCTCCTTCGGCCGGTCGGGCCCCGACTCGGTGGTCCGCTGGCGCACCCCGGTGCTGATCGACGGCGTGCACACGCTGCGCGTCGAGGTCGCGGGGTCGGGCTGGGTGGGGCTGGACGCCGTCGAGGCGGTCGCCGGGCGCGGACACGCGAGCTCGGTGGACGACCAGGAGACCGGGACCGGGCAGGGCCGCCTCGACTACCGGGGCGACGGGTGGACGAGCTGCCCGGGATGCATCAACCGCACCGGTCTCTACCACTCCTCGGTCACGTCGACGCAGGCAGCGGGCGACTCGGTCGACTTCCGCTTCACCGGGAGCGCCGTCGACCTGTACGGGCTGCGCGCGTCCAACCAGGGGACGGCGACCGTCCTGATCGACGGCCGCGAGGCGGGCACGGCCGACTTCTACGGCAAGCAGCGCGCCGGCAACCAGCTGATCTGGTCCAGCGGTGAGCTGGAGCCCGGGGAGCACACGGTCACGCTGAGGTCGACCGGGTCGGGGAGCGGCTCGGGGACGGAGATCAACGTCGACCGGTTCGTGGTCCGGCAGTAGCGCGCCGCTGGCCCGGCCCGTCGGCGAGTCGACGTGGCCGGGCCGGCATCGATGAGCTCGCCCCCGGGGACGGGCGGTGTCTCGAGACGCCGCTCGTCGCCGGGGCTCCGTTCGCCCGGGGGCGGACGCTGTGCCGCAGTGACGCCGGAGCCCTGTCTTTGGCGCCCGAAGCGAAGCGGCCGGCCTTGACCGGCGGCCAATCGTCGTCCGGTCGGTCCGTGCGCTGCGGTGATCAGGGCGAAGATCCTGACGATCTGGACCGTGAGCGCGGGATCTCGACGCTCGTCGCCCGGCGTCGTGACCGGATCGTTACGCCTTCGTGTCCACTGCCCTTTGACTTCGGAACTCGAACGCAGCAAGGTGTACCGCGGACCGGCTCGGCCGTCCGGGGACGAACCCGGCGTCCGGGCGCCGGCGGCGAAGGTCGCTGCCGGGGGACACTCGACGACGAGAAGGAGCGCGAGGATGCGACTCGCCAAGACGATGAGCGCGGTGGCCGCCGGTGCGGTGCTGACGCTGGGCCTCGCCGCGTGCGGCGGCTCCGGTGCCGGCGGTGGCGGCGGCGACGCGGGCGGTGCCGCCGGGAACGGTGACGACGACATCAAGGTCGGCGTCGCGATGCCGACGCAGACGTACGAGCGCTGGATCCAGGACGGCAACAACATCAAGAAGGGCCTGGAGAAGCTCGGCTACGAGGCGGACCTGCAGTTCGCCAACGACGACATCCCGACCCAGACGCAGCAGATCGACTCGATGATCACCGAGGGCGTCGACGTCCTCGTCATCGCCTCGATCGACGGCACCGCCCTCTCGAGCCAGCTCGAGGCGGCGGCCGCGGCGAACATCCCGGTCATCGCCTACGACCGGCTCATCCGCGACAGCAAGAACGTCGACTTCTACGTCACGTTCGACAACTACGAGGTGGGCGTCCAGCAGGGCACCGCGCTGCTGCGCGGCCTCGGGCTGGTCGACGAGAAGGGCGAGAAGACGGGCGAGAAGGGCCCGTTCAACATCGAGCTCTTCGCGGGGTCGCCCGACGACAACAACGCGACCTTCTTCTGGCAGGGCGCGATGGACACCCTCAAGCCGTTCCTCGACGACGGCACGCTGAAGGTCCCGTCGAAGCAGACGAAGTTCGACCAGGCCGCCACGCAGCGCTGGGAGCAGGAGACGGCGCAGAAGCGCATGGAGAACCTGCTCACCTCCACCTACAACGACGGCACCAAGCTGGACGGCGTGCTCGCCCCGGCCGACCCGCTGTCGCGCGGCATCATCACCGCCCTCAAGGGTGCCGGCATGGGCCCGACCCTGTCGGACGGCCTGCCGGTCGTCACCGGGCAGGACGCCGAGATCGCGTCGGTCAAGCTCATCCAGGACGACGTGCAGTCCTCGACGATCTTCAAGGACACCCGCAAGCTCGCCGACCAGGCGGTCAAGGCCGCGCAGGCCTTCGCCGAGGGCAAGGAGCCGGAGGCGAACGACACCAAGACGTACGACAACGGCGTCAAGGTGGTGCCGTCGTACCTGCTCGACTTCGACACCATCTTCAAGGACGACATCCAGTCAAAGCTCGTCGACACGGACTACTACACCGCGGACGAGATCAAGAAGGGTCAGACCGACTGACCTGATCCTCCGGGACGGGGCCGCCCCACGCGGGGCGGTCCCGTCCCGGGCCGCGCGTGCAGCTCGCGCGGCCCGCACCCACTCAGAAGGGACGAAGGGCGCATGAACGCTCCCCACGTCATTGCCCGGGCAGCCGAGGGGGCCGCGCGATGAGCACCATCCTCGAGATGCGGTCGATCATCAAGGAGTTCCCCGGCGTCAAGGCGCTCGACGGCGTCGACCTCGACGTCCGCCGGGGCGAGATCCACGCCATCTGCGGCGAGAACGGCGCCGGCAAGTCGACGCTGATGAAGGTGCTGTCGGGTGTCTACCCGCACGGCAGCTACGACGGCGAGATCGTCTACGACGGCGAGACCGCCACGTTCTCGTCGATCAACGACTCCGAGAAGCGCGGCATCGTCATCATCCACCAGGAGCTCGCCCTGGTGCCGTACCTGTCGGCCGCCGAGAACATCTTCCTGGGCAACGAGCAGCGGGGTCGCTCCGGGCTCATCGACTGGAACAAGGTCAACACCGAGGCCGCCAAGCTCATGGCGCGCGTCGGCCTCGACGAGAACCCCGTCACGCCGGTGAACCAGCTCGGCGTCGGCAAGCAGCAGCTCATCGAGATCGCCAAGGCGCTCTCGAAGGAGGTGCGCCTGCTCATCCTCGACGAGCCGACCGCCGCGCTGAACGACGACGACTCCGAGCACCTGCTGGACCTCCTGCGCCACCTCAAGGGCCAGGGGATCACCTCGATCATCATCTCCCACAAGCTCAACGAGATCGAGGAGATCGCCGACCGCACCACGATCATCCGCGACGGCCGCACGATCGAGACCCTCGACATGAGCGAGGCCGGCTCCACCCAGGACCGGATCATCCGCGGCATGGTGGGGCGCGACCTCGAGCACCGGTTCCCGGAGCGCTCGACCGTCGTCGGCGACGAGGTGCTGCGCGTGGAGGACTGGACGGTCTACCACCCCACGCAGATCGGGCGGAAGATCGTCGACGGCGCCTCGTTCAACGTCCGCGCGGGCGAGGTCGTCGGCATCGCCGGCCTCATGGGCGCCGGGCGCACCGAGCTGGCGATGAGCATCTTCGGCCGGTCGTACGGGCGCGCGATCTCGGGCCGCCTGTTCAAGGACGGCAAGGAGATCCAGGCGCGGACGGTCGCGGAGGCGATCGAGCACCACATCGCGTACGCCACCGAGGACCGCAAGGTCTACGGCCTCAACCTCATCGAGGACATCCGGCGCAACGTGTCGTCCGCGGGGCTGGGCAAGCTCGCCCCGCGCGGCTGGGTCAACGACAACGAGGAGATCCGGATCGCGGAGGAGTACCGCACCAACCTCAACATCAAGTCCCCGGACGTCCTGTCGATCGTCGGCCAGCTCTCCGGCGGCAACCAGCAGAAGGTCGTGCTGTCCAAGTGGCTGTACACCGACCCGGACGTCCTCATCCTCGACGAACCCACCCGCGGCATCGACGTCGGGGCCAAGTACGAGATCTACACGATCATCAACAAGATGGTCGCCGCCGGGAAGGCGGTCGTGGTGATCTCCTCCGAGCTGCCCGAGCTGCTCGGCACCTGCGACCGCATCTACACGCTGGCCTTCGGCCGCATCACGGGTGAGCTCCCCGTCGCCGACGCGACGCAGGAGCGGCTCATGGAGCTCATGACCCTCGAGCGCGACCAGCCCCTGCCCACGAAGGAAAACGCCTCATGAACGCCATCGCCTCGGCCCGGGACATGCTGACCCGGAACCTGCGGCAGAGCGGGATCCTGGTCGCGTTCGTCGTGATCGTCGCGATCTTCGCGCTGCTCAACCCGATGTTCCTGTCGCCGACGAACCTCACGAACATCGTCCTGCAGTACACGTACATCCTGATCCTGGCGATCGGGATGGTGATGATCATCGTCGCCGGACAGATCGACCTGTCCGTGGGATCGGTGGTCGCCCTCACGGGCGCGGTGTCCGCCGTCGTCGTCATCAAGCAGGGCCTGCCCTGGTGGATGGGCGTGCTCGCGGCCCTCGTCGTCGGCCTCCTGGTCGGCGCGTGGCAGGGCTTCTGGGTGGCCTACGTCGGGATCCCGGGCTTCATCGTCACCCTGGCGGGCATGCTGCTGTTCCGCGGCCTGACCTACGTGGTGCTGGACAACATCTCCCTGTCGCCGTTCGGCACGCCGTACTCCGACATCGCCAACGGCTTCCTCAACGGCCTGCTCGGCGGGTACGGCGTCGACGTCTTCACGCTGGTGATCTTCGCCATCGGCGTCGTCGGCTACGCGGTGGCGCAGTGGCGCGGCCGGCAGAGCAAGATCGCGTACCACCAGACCGTCGAGTCGATGCCGCTGTTCGTCACCAAGCTCGTGGTGATCGCCGCCGTCGTCATGTGGTTCGCCTACCAGCTGGGCAGCTACCGCGGCCTGCCGGTGGTGCTCATCATCCTCGCGGTGCTGACCATCGTGTACACCCTCGTCACGCAGAAGTCGGTGTTCGGCCGGCACGTGTACGCCGTCGGCGGCAACAAGCACGCCGCCGAGCTGTCGGGTGTCAAGGTCAAGAAGGTCAACTTCTGGATCTTCGTCAACATGGGCCTGCTCGCCGCGGTGGCGGGCGTCGTGTACTCGTCCCGCATGAACGCCGCCCAGCCGGCCGCGGGCAACATGTTCGAGCTCGACGCCATCGCGGCCTGCTTCATCGGCGGCGCCTCGACCTCGGGCGGCGTCGGCCGCGTGGGCGGGGCGATCATCGGTGGTCTCATCATGGCGGTCATCTCGAACGGCATGCAGCTCATGGGCGTCTCGACGTCCGTGCAGCCCATCGTCAAGGGTCTCGTGCTGCTGCTGGCCGTGGCCTTCGACATCTACAACCGGCGCCGCGCGGCCGCGCTGCGCTGAGCGGCCACGCACTGCAGGCGCTCGCGGTCACGACGACGCGCGGGACGGCGGACCCCCGCCGCCCCGCGCGTCGTCGCACCATAGACTCCCCGGCGTGAGAGGACGGCTGCCGATGGTGGGATCCCAGTCCTCGTTGCGCGAGGCGAACCGGGCCCGCGTCGTCGACGCCGTGAAGCGGCACGGCGGCCTCACGCAGGTGGAGCTGTCGGGCGCCACGGGGCTGTCCCCGGCGACGGTGTCCACCATCGTCAAGGAGCTCGTCGCCGCGGAGCTCGTCGAGGTGCGCAACACCGTCCGCTCGGGCCGGCGCGCGCAGCTCGTCACGCTGGCGCACCGGGTGGGGCTCGTCGCCGGGGTGCTGGTCGGCACCCGGCAGCTCACCGTGGCGATCGCGGACGTGTCGCACGAGGTGCTCGCCGAGCAGGTGCTGCCGCTGCCGGCGGAGCACCGCGCGGACACCAGCCTCGACCGGGCGGCACTGCTCGTGGTCGACCTGCTGGAGCGCGTCGGCTCCGAGCTCGACGAGGTGCTCGGCATCGGGCTCGGCCTGCCGGCGCCCGTCGACGCGTCGAGCGGCCAGGTCACCGTCCGGGGCATCCTGCGCGGCTGGGACGGCGTGCCGGTGGCGCAGGTGCTGTCCAAGCGGCTGGCCCGGCCGGTGTTCGTGGACAACGACGCCAACCTGGGCGCGCTCGCCGAGAGCACCGTGGGCGCGGCCCGCGAGGTGCACGACGCGCTGTACGTGCGCGCGGGCCACGGCGTGGGCGCCGGGATCGTGCTGGCCGGGCGCGTGCACCGCGGGGTCGCGGGCACGGCCGGCGAGATCGGGCACGTGCAGGTGGACCCGGGCGGCAACATCTGCTCGTGCGGCAGCCGCGGCTGCCTGGACACCGTCGTGGGGGACCGGGCGCTGCTCGAGCCGCTGCGCAGCAGCCACGGCCACCTCACCCTGGCCGACGTGGTGCGGCTCGCGGGCGAGGACGACCCGGGCTGCCGGGAGATCGTGGCCGACGCGGGCGCGGTGGTCGGCGGGGTGGTGGCCGGGCTGGCCACCTCGCTCAACCCCGAGCTGGTCGTGGTGGGCGGGGCGCTGTCCACGACGGGCGAGGTCTTCCTCGGGCCGTTGCGCGAGGCGCTGCGACGGCGCACCCTCCTGCAGCAGGTCGTGCCGCTGGAGGTGGTGCCGGCCGCGCTGGGCACGCGCGCCGAGCTGGAGGGCGCCCTCGCGCTCGCGCTGCAGCACACCGACCTGCTGGAGCAGCAGGCCGACGCCGGCCCGCCCGGGGCCGTGGTCGTGGGACAGATCGGGACGGGGAAGGGGAACCGGTGAGGGCTCGCACGCCGCTGCTCGCGCTGCGGCAGGTCAGCAGGTACTTCGGCGCCGTCGAGGCCCTGGTCGACGTCGACCTGGAGGTGCACGCGCACGAGGTGGTCGCGCTCGTGGGCGACAACGGCGCGGGCAAGTCGACGCTCGCGCAGATCGTGGCCGGCGTGCTGACGCCGAGCTCGGGGCAGGTGGAGATCGACGGGGAGCCGGTGTCCATCTCCTCGCCGTCGGCGGCGAACCAGCTCGGCGTCGCGAGCGTCTTCCAGGACCTCGCCGTGTGCGAGAACCTCGACGTCACCGCGAACGTCTTCCTGGGGCAGGAGCTGCGGGGCCGGGGCGGGCTGCTGCGCGACGGCGCGATGGAGACCGAGACGCGGGAGCTGCTGGAGCACCTCACCGTGCGCATCCCGTCGGTGCGCACCCCGCTGCGGCACCTGTCCGCGGGGCAGCGGCAGGCGGTCGCGATCGCGCGCACCCTCATCGGCCAGCCGCGCATCGTGGTGCTCGACGAGCCGACGGCAGCGCTGTCGGTGGCGCAGACCGCCGAGGTGCTGACGCACATCCAGCGGCTGCGCGAGCTGGGGCTCGGCGTCGTGCTCATCAGCCACAACCTCAACGACGTGCGGGCCGTCTCGGACCGCATCGAGGTGCTGCGGCACGGCCGCAACAACGGCTCGTACCCGGCCACGGCCACGCACGAGGAGATCCTCGCCGCGATCACCGGCGCCGCCTGAGCACCCGGGGAGACGCCCCGAAGGTCACGAGCACGACACGGCTTGAGTTCGTTTGTTGACCTCAAGAATCGGCAGGTCTAGCGTCGCCGGTGCGTTGCTCACCGGGCCGTCGCCGCCGACGACCCGTCGCTCGAAGGAGAGTCGATGGCCGAGAACCATGCCGTGCTCGAGATGCGGTCGATCACGAAGGAGTTCCCGGGCGTCCGCGCGCTGGACGACGTCTCCCTCGAGGTCCGGGCCGGCGAGATCCACGCGATCTGCGGCGAGAACGGCGCGGGCAAGTCGACGCTCATGAAGGTCCTGTCCGGCGTGTACCCGCACGGTTCGTACACCGGCGACATCCGCTTCCAGGGCGAGGTCGTCGAGTTCAAGGACATCCGCTCCAGCGAGCAGGCGGGGATCGTCATCATCCACCAGGAGCTCGCGCTGATCCCCGAGCTCTCCGTCACGGAGAACATCTTCCTCGGCAACGAGGTCCGGGCCCGGGTCGGGATCGACTGGGGGACGGCGCGGCAGCGGGCCACCGAGCTCCTCGCGCGCGTGGGCCTGCGGGCCTCGCCGGACACGCTGGTGAAGAACCTCGGCGTCGGCCAGCAGCAGCTCGTCGAGATCGCGCGGGCCCTCGCCAAGGAGGTGCGCCTCCTCATCCTGGACGAGCCGACGGCGGCGCTCAACGAGGACGACTCGGAGCACCTGCTCGACCTCCTGCGCGGCCTGCGCGCCAAGGGCCTGACCTGCATCATGATCTCCCACAAGCTCAACGAGATCGAGGAGATCGCGGACTCGATCACGATCATCCGCGACGGCCGGACGGTCGAGACGCTCGACGTGCGCGCGGGCGGCATCGACGAGGACCGGATCATCCGCGGCATGGTGGGCCGCTCCCTGGCGTCGCGGTTCCCGGACCACACCCCCCGGGTCGGGGAGACGTTCTTCGAGGTCGACGGCTGGACGGTGGAGCACCCGGACGTCCCGGGGCGCCTGGTGTGCAAGCAGTCCACGTTCCACGTGCGCCGCGGCGAGATCGTCGGCTTCGCCGGGATCATGGGCGCCGGGCGCACCGAGCTCGCCCGGTCGATCTTCGGCCGCAGCTACGGCCGCTACCTGTCGGGCACGATCCGGATGGACGGCAAGGAGATCGTCGTCGCCGACGTGCTCGCCGCCATCCGGCACCGCATCGCCTACGTCTCCGAGGACCGCAAGGCGCTCGGGCTCAACCTGCTCGACACGATCCAGCAGACGATCGTCTCGGCGAACCTGCCGCGCGTCTCCAGCGGCCCGGTGATCGACCACGACCGCGCCTACCTCGCCGCCGAGGAGTACCGGAGGTCGCTCGCCATCAAGTCGCCCAGCGTGCGCGACGGCGTGGCCACCCTGTCCGGCGGCAACCAGCAGAAGGCGCTGCTGGCGAAGTGGATGTTCACGGAGCCGGAGCTCCTCGTCCTCGACGAGCCCACCCGCGGCATCGACGTCGGCGCCAAGTACGAGATCTACGGCCTCGTGCAGCGCCTGGCCGACCAGGGCAAGGGGGTGGTCGTCATCTCCTCGGAGCTGCCCGAGCTCATCGGGCTGTGCGACCGCATCTACACCGTGTTCGAGGGCCGGGTGACCGGCGTCGTCGACCGGGCGGACGCCACCCAGGAGGAGCTCATGCGCCTGATGACCGGCGCGCCCGCCCCCGCGCGCTGACACGCGGCGTCACACCCGTCGACGTCACACCCCATCCAGGAACGAAGGACGAGGATGTCTTCACTCAAGCAGCTGTTCGGCGGGGGGATCCGCCAGTACGGGATGGTGATCGCGCTCCTCGCGCTCATCGCCTTCTTCCAGTGGCGGACGGGCGGTCTGGTGCTCACGCCGTCCAACGCGCAGAACATCATCATCGGCAACAGCTACATCCTCATCCTCGCGATCGGGATGGTGCTGGTGATCATCGCGGGGCACATCGACCTGTCCGTCGGCTCGGTCGCCGCGGTGACGGGCATCATCGTGGCCATCGCCCTGCGGGACTGGGGCATCCCCTGGTGGGCGGGCATCCTGCTCGGCCTGGCCGTCGGGGCGGTGATCGGCGCGTGGCAGGGGTTCTGGGTGGCGTACGTCGGCATCCCGGGCTTCATCACGACGCTCGCCGGCATGATGCTGTTCCGCGGCCTGAACCAGCGCATCGGCCACTCCTCCACGGTGCCCGTCCCCGAGGAGCTGCAGCGGATCGGCGCGGGCTACCTGTGGGAGTGGGGGCCGAACACCGGGCTGAACAACTCCACGCTGCTGCTGGGCGCGCTCGCCGTCGTCGCGGTGGTCTGGTCCGAGCTGCGGCGCCGCGCCCGGGCCACGCGCCTCGGCCTGGAGCAGCCGCCGCTGTGGGTCGTCGTGGTGCGCGTCGTCGTCGTGGCCGCCGTGATCGCCTACGTCACGTTCCTGTTCGGCAGCGGCCGGTACGGCACGTCCTTCCCGATCGCGGGCCTCGTGCTGGTGGCGCTCGTCATCCTGTACAACTTCGTCGCGTCGCGGACGATCGGCGGCCGGCACGTGTACGCCGTCGGCGGCAACCGGGCCGCCGCCGCCCTTTCCGGGATCAACATCCGGCACGTGAACTTCTTCGTGATGATGAACATGTCGATCCTGGCCGCGGTCGCGGGGATGGTGTTCGTGGGCCGCGCGACGGCGTCGGGGCCGTCCGACGGCAACATGTGGGAGCTCGACGCCATCGCCGCGGTCTTCATCGGCGGGGCGGCCGTGTCGGGCGGCGTGGGCACCGTCGTCGGGTCGGTCATCGGCGGCCTGGTGATGGCGGTGCTGAACAACGGCCTGCAGCTCATGGGCGTGGGCTCGGACACGACGCAGATCATCAAGGGGCTCGTCCTGCTGGTCGCCGTGGCCTTCGACGTGCACAGCAAGGTGACCGGACGGCCGTCGATCATCGGCCTGGTCTTCCCGTGGCTGGGCAGGAAGAACCGCGGGGCGACGCCCGGCTCCGACGAGACGGGGCCGGAGGTCCCCGTCGCCGACGGCGCGAGCTCGCGCGGCTGACCCCGCCGACGCGGCCGACGTCGCCAGGCGCCGGCGCACGATCCACGAACTGGCACCCGACGAAGGGTGTCGCGAAGAGAAAGTGGGACCCCATGAAGACGAAGTTCGCGACGGGGCTCGTGGCCCTGGCTGCGGCGGGCGCCCTCGCGCTGACGGGCTGCTCGTCCTCGGACCGGGGCGGTCCCGGCGCCGAGGAGTCGGGCGGCGCCTCGGCGGCCGCCGGGTTCGAGGACGGCGCCAAGATCGGCGTGGCCCTGCCGCAGAAGACGTCGGAGAACTGGGTGCTCGCCGAGAACCTGTTCAACGACGGGCTCAAGGAAGCGGGCTACGACCCGATCGTCCAGTTCGCCAACGGCGGCGTCTCGGAGCAGCAGAACCAGATCCAGGCGATGATCGAGCAGGGCGTCAAGGTGCTCGTGGTGGGCGCCATCGACGGTTCGCAGCTCGGCTCGCAGCTCGAGGCGGCGAAGGCCCAGGGGATCCCGGTCATCGCCTACGACCGGCTGCTCGAGAACACCGACGCGGTCGACGTGTACGAGGCGTTCGACAACTTCCACGTCGGCGAGCTGCAGGGGCAGTCGCTGCTCGAGGGCCTGGCCGACCGCAAGGGCGAGGCGCCGTACAACATCGAGCTCATCGCCGGCTCGCCCGACGACGCGAACTCGAAGCCGTTCTTCGACGGCGCGATGAGCGTGCTCCAGCCGAAGATCGACGACGGCACCCTCGTGGTGAAGTCGGGCCAGACCAGCCAGCAGCAGGCGGCGACGCAGGGCTGGGAGGCGGAGAACGCCCAGAACCGCATGGACACGATCCTGTCGGGCAGCTACAAGGACGCGGACCTCGACGGCGTGCTGTCGCCGAACGACACGCTGGCGCGCGCCGCGCTGACGTCGGCCAAGCAGGCCGGCAAGGACGTGCCCGTCCTCACGGGGCAGGACTCCGAGGTCGAGTCCGTGAAGTCGATCATGAACGGGGTGCAGTACTCCACGATCTACAAGGACACGCGCAAGCTGGTCCAGGCGACGATCGACGCCGTCGACGCCTACAAGGCGGGCGACGAGCCCGAGGTGAACGACACCGAGTCGTACGACAACGGCGTCAAGGTGGTGCCGGCCAACCTGCTCGAGCCGGTCATCGTCACCAAGGAGAACGCGGCCGACGTGTACGCGGGCGACCCGAACCTGGAGGACCTGACGAAGTGACGGCCTGACGCCGCCGGCACGCCCGGCCCGCGGGGATCCGAACCCCGCGGGCCGGGCGTCGTCGTCAGGACGTCGCGGACCCGCCGTCACCGGGCTCGCCGCCGTTGAGGACGTCGAGCACGGCGTGGTACGCGGCCTTCTTCTGACCGTTGCCGTCGAACAGGAGCGGCGTGCCGCTGGCGCGCCACGAGTCGGTGTCCCGCACGCCCCACACGGTGATGCCGGTGCACCGCTCCACCGCCAGGCACGCCTGCGTCACGCCGGAGAACTGCTCGGCCTGCGAGCCTCCCGAGCCCTCGATGTCCAGCTCGGTGATCTGCACGTCCACGCCCAGGTCGGCGAAGCGCTGCAGCGTCTCGTGGTAGTTGTTCGGCACCGGGTTGCCGCTGTTGAAGTGGGCCTGGAAGCCGACGCAGTCGATCGGCACCCCACGGGACCTGAAGTCCTTCACCATGGCGTAGACGGCCTGGGTCTTGGGGTTGGTCCAGCTGTCGGTGTTGTAGTCGTTGTAGCAGAGCTTGGCGTCCGGGTCGGCGGCGCGGGCGGCCTCGAACGCCGCCTCGATCCAGTCGTTCCCGGTGCGCTGCAGGTTGGAGTCGCGACGACTGCCGTCGCCGTTGTCGGAGAACGCCTCGTTCACCACGTCCCAGGCGTAGACCTTGCCCCGGTAGTGGGTGGCCACCTGGGTGACGTGGTTCAGCATCGCCTGGCGCAGCGCCGAACCCTCCATGGACTGCATCCAGCCGGGCTGCTGCGAGTGCCACGCCAGCGCGTGGCCGCGCACCTGCTTGCCGTGGCCGGTGGCCCAGTCGACGATCCGGTCGCCGGCGGAGTAGTCGAACACCCCCTGCTGCGGCTCGGTGGCGTCCATCTTCATCTCGTTCTCGGCGGTGATCATGCCGAACTCGCGGTCGGCGATCGTCGTGTACTGCGTGTCGTTCAGCTTGCCCTGCGCGAGCGCGGTGCCGAAGTAGCGGCCCTGGTCCGCGGCGGCCTCGTGCAGGGTGCTCCCGGCGGCCTGGGCGCTCAGGGCGGTCGCGGCGAGCAGGCCGAGACCGGCCACCGTCGCTCCCATCGTCACGCGCCATCTCCTCGTCGTGCGGTTCATCGATCCCATCCTTCGTTCTCGAGCCTGCTCATCCTTGAGTGGTGCTCGGCCACGAGGCCTCGTCATCGAGCGGTCGGGGTCGCCGACGTCCCGAGGCTAGGTAGAAAACGATTTCGAATCAACCCGAGCGGGTGAATTTCTCTCGAGGGCGGGGTCGTCTGTGCGCGGCCCGACGGGCGGTCGTCAGCGCGCTGGGCGGTCGTTCCGACCGAAGTGGTCGTGCGGGTCGATGTGCGCGAGGACCTTGCCGAGCGCGCCGGTCAGCGTGCGGAGCTCGTCCGGGCCGAGGTCGTCGAAGACGTTCTCCAGCACGGTGCGCGCGTGGCCGGGGGCGCTCGCGACGACCTTGCGCCAGCCGTCCTCGGTGAGGTGGGCGATGGTCGCGCGGCGGTCGTCGGGGGCGGTGCAGCGCTCGACGTAGCCGCGCCCCTCGAGCCGGCGTGCCACGTGCGAGAGGCGGGGGAGGGTCGCGCTGGTGAGGCGTGCGAGCTCGGTCATGCGCAGGGCACGGTCGGGGGCCTCGGAGAGCATCGCGAGCACCATGTACTCGAAGTGCGTGAGGTCGGCGTCGCGGCGCAGCTGCTGGTCGAGGGCGGAGGGCAGCAGCTCGATCACCGCCTGCAGCCGCAGCCAGGTGCGCATCTGCTCGGCGTCGAGCCAGCGCGGCTCCTCGGCAGCCCGCCGTGCGCCCCCTGTCGCGTCCCGCGTCGTCGTCACGTGGTCCCTCCCGGATCGGTCCCCTCGAATGAAGGTTGACGCTACAACTATAGCGGTCTATGTTGGTTGTAGCGTCAACCAAACGGGTCGACGACGGATCCTCAGGAGGAACCATGGCCACCATCAGCATCCTCGGCACCGGGAACATGGGCACCGCGATCGCCGGGCTCGCGCTCGCCGGCGGCAACGACGTGCAGGTCGTCGCCCGCGACGTCGCCAAGGCCGCGGCGGTCGACGCCGCCGTCACCGCCACCGCGTTCGGCGAGCCGCTCACGGGGGAGATCGTCGTCCTGGCCCTGCCGTACCCGGCGCTGGACGACGTCGTCGCGACCTACGGCGACCAGCTCGCCGGCCGCACCGTCGTCGACCTCACCAACCCGCTCGACTTCGCCACCTTCGACGCGCTCGTCGTGCCCGCGGACTCCTCGGCGGCGGCCGGGCTGGCGGAGAAGCTCCCCGGCGCGACCGTGCTCAAGGCGTTCAACACGAACTTCGCCGCGACCCTCGCGAGCGGCACCGTCGGCGACGTGCCCACCACCGTCCTCGTGGCCGGCGACGACACCGACGCCAAGGCCGCCTTCGCCGCCGCGTTCGCGGGCTCTGCCGTCCGCGTGGTCGACGCCGGATCCCTCAAGCGAGCCCGCGAGCTCGAGGCCCTCGGATTCCTGCAGCTGACCCTCGCCGCCGGGGAGAAGACCCAGTGGACCACCGGGTTCGCGCTGCTCTGAGCCTCGTCCACCCCCAGCACCAGGAGCCGATCATGACCCGCCACCCCGACCTCCTCGCCGCCGACACCGCGATGGGCGCCGTCACCCTGCACGTGGGCGACCTCGGCGCGATGAGCGCCTACTACCGCGAGGCGATCGCCCTCGAGGAGATCCCGGCGCTAGGTGCGCCGGACCGGGTGGTGCTGGGGCGCGGCGGCGTGCCCGTCGTCGCGCTCCAGCACACGCCGGGCCTGCCGGCGACCTCGCGGAACCAGGCCGGGCTGTTCCACACGGCCGTCCTGTTCGACACCGAGGAGGCGCTCGCCGCCGCCGTCGCGCACGCCGCGCAGCACCCGCTGTCGAGGTTCGCGGGGAACTCGGACCACTGGGTGTCGCGGGCGTTCTACTTCACGGACCCCGAGGACAACGGCATCGAGCTCTACTGGGACCGGCCGCGTGAGGCCTGGCAGCACGACGGCGGCGGCCGCGTGGCGATGGGCTCCGACTGGTTCGACCCGCAGGAGTTCCTGCGGCGGCACCTCACCGAGGACGCCCTGGCCGGCGCCACCGGTCAGGCCGCCCAGGTGGGGCACGTCCACCTGCAGGTGGGCGACATCCCCACGGCGCAGCGGTTCTACGTCGACACCCTCGGCTTCGAGATCATGGCGACGTACCACGGCGCCCTGTTCGTCGCGGCGGGCGGGTACCACCACCACATGGCGATGAACACCTGGAACAGCGCCGGCGCCGGGCCGCGGGCCGCCACGCTCGGCCTCGGCCAGGTGGCCCTCACGGTGCCGACGCGCGACGAGGTCGGCGCGCTCGCCGACCGGCTGCGGCACGCCGGCGTCGCGGTGCGCGACGACGACCGGACCCTGCGCTTCGACGACCCGTGGAACACGCTCGTCGAGGTGTCGGTCGCCTGACCCGGCCAACCGCCTGTTCGGCAGTGGGCGGGGCGGCGGCGGTCAGCGGAAGACGACCGTGCGGTGGCCGTCGAGCAGCACGCGGTGCTCGGCGTGCCACCGCACGGCGCGCGCGAGGGTGCGGCGCTCGACGTCCTCGCCGATCGCGACCAGGTCGGTCACGGCGCGCGAGTGGTCCACGCGCTCGACGTCCTGCTCGATGATCGGGCCCTCGTCGAGGTCGCCCGTCACGTAGTGCGACGTCGCGCCGATGAGCTTGACGCCGCGGTCGTGCGCCTGGGCGTACGGGCGGGCGCCCTTGAAGCTCGGCAGGAACGAGTGGTGGATGTTGATGACCTTGCCCTGCAGGTCGCGGCACAGCTCGTCCGACAGGATCTGCATGTACCGCGCGAGCACGACCAGCTCGACGTCGAGCTCGCCCACCAGCTTGCGAAGGCGGTCCTCGGCCTGCGCCTTCGTGTCCTTCGTGACCGGCACGTGGTGGAACGGCTTGCCGTAGAACGCGGCCATGTCCGCGAGGTCCGGGTGGTTGCCCACGACGCCGACGACGTCGACCGGCATGCCCTGGTACCGCTCGCGGTACAGCAGGTCCGCCAGGCAGTGCGGCGCCTTGCTGACCAGCACCAGCGTGCGCAGGCGGCGGCCGACGACGTCGAGCTGCCAGGTCATGCCGAAGTGCTCCGTGACCGGGGCGAGCGCGGCGGTCAGCGCCTCGCGCCCCGCCTCCTCCTCGACCTCCAGCTCGACCTGCACGCGCATGAAGAACAGCCCCGACGCCGGGTCCCCGAACTGCTGCGACTCGGTGATGTTGCCGCCGTGCTCGGCCAGCACGCCCGCCACGGCGTGCACGATCCCGGGGCGGTCGGGGCAGGAGAGGTTCAGCACCCATTCGGTCGTCACCCGGCCATTGTCGCCGACGGCGCTCGGCGCGCGACGACATGTCCGTCGTCCGTCTGCCACGATGTCCCCATGAGCGAGGCACGCGGCACTGACGCCCAGGAAGTCCAGCAGGAGAACGACGACACGCTGCGGATCGCGCTGGTCGCGGACGACCAGGCGGGCGAGCTGCTGACCCTGCGCCGGGCGGCGTTCGTCAGCGAGGCGCAGCTGTACGACGACCCGCACATCCCGCCGCTGACGCAGACGCTGCACGAGCTGCGTGACGACATGGCGCGCGACGACGTCGTCACGGTCGGCGCGTGGGAGGGGCACCGGCTGGTGGGGTCGCTCCGCCTGGAGATCGAAGGCCCGAAGGCGACGATCGGCCGGCTCGCCGTCGCGCCGGACCAGCAGGCCAAGGGCATCGGCACGTCCCTGATGTTCGCGATCCTGCAGTTCCTGCCGTCCGAGGTGACCGAGGTGTGGGCGTTCACGGGCAAGGACTCCAAGAGGAACCTCGCCATGTACACCAAGCACGGGTACGAGGAGCAGTACGACCGGGCGGCGGGCAAGCTCACGCTCACCTACCTGCGCCGGGTGCTGGGCGAGGTCGACGCGAGGAACGCGGCGCAGGACCGATGACCGACGCCGGTGGGCGGGCCGCCGCGCGTCCCCGGTCGCGGCGCCCGTCGATGGCCGACGTCGCGGCGGTCGCGGGGGTCTCACACCAGACGGTCTCCCGGGTCCTCAACGACCATCCGAGCGTGCGCGGCGAGACCCGCGAGCGCGTGCTGGAGGCCATCGCGGGCCTCGGCTACCGGCGCAACAGCGCCGCGCGGGCGCTGGCGACGGCACGCTCCACGACCCTCGGCGTGGTCACGACGGGGTCGGCGCTGTTCGGCCCCACCAGCACGCTCATCGCGATCGAGGGCGCCGCCCGCGACCAGGGGTACTACGTCTCCGTCGCCACCTTGCGGCGCTACGACGCCGAGGCGATGCACGAGGCCCTGGAGCACTTCATGGACCAGGGCGTCGAGGCGATCGTGGTCATCGCGCCGCAGGACGACGTCGCGGCCGCCGTCGAGTCCTTCCGCGCGCCCGTGCCGGTGCTGGTGGTCGCGGCGCTGGAGAAGCTGCCGCGCGACGCCGGCACGACGGCGGCCGGGCCGACGACCCTGTCGCTCGCCGTCGACCAGCGGGCCGGGGCGCGCGCCGTGACCGAGCACCTGCTCGACCTCGGGCACCGCGACGTGCTGCACGTCGCCGGGCCGCAGGACTGGTTCGACGCCCGGGAGCGCGCCGCCGGCTGGCGGGAGGCGCTCGAGGCGCGGGGGATCGTGCCGAGCCGGCCGCGGTTCTGCACGTGGTCGGCCGAGGACGGGTATTCCGCGGGCCGCGACCTGGCGGAGGCCGTGGTGGCGCAGGAGGGCCCGACGGCGGTCTTCGCCGGGAACGACCAGCTCGCGCTCGGCATCCTGCGCGCGTTCTGGGAGCGCGGGCTCTCCGTGCCCGACGACGTGTCGGTGGTGGGCTTCGACGACGTCGCGGGTGCGGCGTACTTCGTGCCGCCCCTGACCACGGTGCGCCAGCCGTTCGGGGTGCTGGGGGAGCGCAGCGTGGCGATGGTCGTGGCGGCGCTGGCCGGCGGGAGCGTCCCGACCGAGCGGATCGTGCCGGAGCTCGTGGTGCGCTCGAGCACCGCGCCGCCGCCGGACCATCTCGCGGGGACCTGAACTACCTCGCGGGGACCTGAACTACCTCGCGAAGATCTGAACTACCTCGCGGTGATGTGAACTACCTCGGCAGGGTTGGGCGCGCGCCATGTGAGCGCTAACATGAATCGACCACCACGACGCCCGGGACGGCCGGGCAGGGACGGAGCAACGATGACGCAGGCGGCGCAGCCGGACGGCACCTCCGCGATCCGGGAGGCGATCGCCGAGGGTCGTGCCTCGCTGGGTATCGAGCTCGGCTCCACCAACATCAAGGCGTGCCTGATCGGGCCGGACCACGCGCCCCTCGCGAGCGGCGCGCACGCCTGGGAGAACGACCTCGTCGACGGCGTCTGGACGTACTCCCTCGACGCCGTGCACGCGGGGCTGCAGGGCGCCTACGCCGCGCTGGTGGCCGACGTCGAGCAGCGCTACGGCGTGCGCCCCACCACGTACGCGGGCCTCGGCGTCTCGGCGATGATGCACGGCTACCTGCCGTTCGACGCCGACGACGAGCTGCTCGTGCCGTTCCGCACCTGGCGCAACACGAACACCGGGCCCGCGGCGGCGGAGCTGTCCGCGCTCTTCGGGCACAACATCCCGCTGCGCTGGTCGATCGCGCACCTCTACCAGGCGATCCTCGACGACGAGCCGCACGTGCCGCAGGTCGCGTCGTTCGCGACGCTCGCCGGCTACGTGCACCGCGCCCTGACCGGGCGCCACGTGCTCGGCGTCGGCGACGCGTCGGGCATGTTCCCCATCGACCCGGCCACGGGCGACTACGACGCACGGATGCTCGAGCAGTTCCGGCACCTGGCCGCCGCCAAGCGGCCCGGCCTGCACGTCGAGGGCCTGCTGCCGCAGGTGCTCACCGCGGGCGAGGACGCCGGCCGGCTCACCCCCGAGGGCGCTGCGCTGCTCGACCCCAGCGGCACGCTGCAGCCGGGCGTGCTGTTGTGCCCGCCCGAGGGCGACGCCGGCACCGGCATGGTCGCGACCAACTCCGTCGCGCCGCGCACCGGCAACATCAGCGCGGGCACGTCGATCTTCGCCATGGTGGTGCTCGAGAAGCCGCTCACCAGCGTGCACCACGAGCTCGACCTCGTCACCACGCCGGCGGGCGACCTCGTCGCGATGGTGCACTGCAACAACGGCGCCAGCGAGCTCGACGCGTGGGCCGGCGTGTTCGGCCAGTTCGCGGCCGCGCTCGGACGGCCGGCCGAGCCGGACGCCGTCTTCGGCGCGCTCTTCCGGGCCGCGCTCGACGGCGCGCCCGACGGCGGCGGGCTGCTCGCGTACAACTACCTGGCCGGCGAGCCCATCACGGGCCTCGACGAGGGCCGCCCGCTCGTGGTGCGCACCCCCGACAGCCGCCTGACGCTCGCGAACTTCGCGCGCACCCAGATCTACGGGGCGTTCGGCACGCTCGCGCTCGGCATGCGCGTGCTGCACGGCGAGGGCGTCGCGATCGACACGATGTTCGCCCACGGCGGCCTGTTCAAGACCGCGGGCGTGGCCCAGCGGCTGCTCGCGGGCGCGATCGACGCGCCCGTCGCCGTGGGGCAGACGGCGGGGGAGGGCGGCGCCTGGGGCATCGCCGTCCTCGCGGCCTACGCGAGCGCCCGCGCCGAGACCGCCGCGGCCGGAGAGGCGGCGCCCGCCCTCGACGCGTACCTGACCGAGCGCGTGTTCGCCGGCGTCGAGCTCGACGTCGCCGCGCCGGACGCCGCCGACGTCGCCGGCTTCGCCGCCTATCTGGAGCGGTACTCCGCCGGCCTCGCGGTCGAGCGCGCCGCCACCGCAGCCCTCTGACGACACCCCTGTCGCGACCCGAACCCCCGCACTGGAGAAGCACATGAGCACCCTCACCGAGGTCCCCGCGCACCTGCGCGAGGCCGTCGACGCCGCCAAGGAGAAGGTCGCGGCCCTGCACGCCGAGCTGCCCCGCTGGGAGCTCGTCGTGTGGACCGCCGGCAACGTGTCCGAGCGCGTGGTGAACCCGGACGGCGACGACCTGCTGGTCATCAAGCCGTCCGGCGTCGCCTACGACGACATCACCCCGGAGTCCATGGTGGTCTGCGACCTGGACGCGAACCTCATCGAGGGCGACCGGTCGCCGTCGTCCGACACCGCCGCGCACGCCTACGTGTACTCGCACATGCCCGAGGTGGGCGGCGTCGTGCACACGCACTCCACCTACGCGACGGCCTGGGCCGCGCGCGCCGAGGAGATCCCCTGCGTGCTGACGATGATGGCCGACGAGTTCGGCGGGCCCATCCCCGTGGGCCCGTTCGCGATCATCGGCGACGACTCCATCGGCCGCGGCATCGTCGAGACCCTGAAGGACTCGCGCAGCCCCGCGGTGCTGATGCGCAACCACGGCCCGTTCACGATCGGCAAGGACGCGCGGGCCGCGGTCAAGGCCGCCGTGATGTGCGAGGAGGTGGCCCGCACCGTGCACGTCTCGCGCCAGCTCGGCGAGCCGCTGCCCATCGCGCAGGAGCACGTCGACTCCCTCTACGCCCGCTACCAGAACGTCTACGGCCAGCACTGACACCCATCGGCGGTCGAGCCTGTCGAAACCAGGTTTCGACAGGCTCGACCAGCGGGTCTCGACCGGCTCGACCAGCGACATCGACTCTCGAAGGAGACGCACCACATGAGCAAGCCGTACGCCGACCGCGAGGTCTGGTTCTTCACCGGCAGCCAGGACCTGTACGGGCCGGAGACGCTGGAGCAGGTCGCCCAGCAGTCGCAGGAGGTGGCGCGCGCGCTCGACGCGTCGTCCGACGTGCCCGCGACCGTCGTGTGGAAGCCCGTGCTCAAGGACGCGGACTCCATCCGCCGGGCGATGCTGGACGCGAACGCCGACGACAAGGTGCTCGGCGTCATCACGTGGATGCACACGTTCAGCCCCGCGAAGATGTGGATCTCCGGGCTCGACGCGCTGCGCAAGCCCCTGCTGCACCTGCACACGCAGGCCAACGTCGAGCTCCCCTGGTCGGAGATCGACATGGACTTCATGAACCTCAACCAGGCCGCGCACGGCGACCGGGAGTACGCGTACCTGGCCACGCGCCTGGGCGTCGCGCGTACCACCGTCGTCGGGCACGTGTCCAACCCCGCCGTCTCGCGCCGCGTCGGCACCTGGGTGCGCGGCGCCGCGGGCTGGGCCGCCACGCACGAGCTGAAGCTCGTCCGCTTCGGCGACAACATGCGCAACGTCGCCGTCACCGAGGGCGACAAGACCGAGGCGGAGCTGCGCTTCGGCGTCTCCGTCAACACGTGGGGCGTCAACGACCTGGTCGCCGCCGTCGAGGCGGTGGACGCCGCCGCCGTGGACGCGCTCGTCGCCGAGTACGAGGACCTCTACGACGTGGTGCCCGAGCTGCGCAAGGGCGGCGAGCGGCACGAGTCGCTGCGCTACGCGGCCCGCCAGGAGATCGCCATGGAGGCGTTCCTCGTCGAGCGCGGCGCCAAGGCGTTCACCACGAACTTCGAGGACCTCGGCGGCCTGCGCCAGCTCCCCGGCATCGCGGTGCAGCGCCTCATGAGCAAGGGGTACGGCTTCGGCGCCGAGGGCGACTGGAAGACCGCCGTCCTGGTGCGTGCCGCGAAGGTCATGGGCGAGGGGCTGCCCGGCGGCGCCTCCCTCATGGAGGACTACACCTACGACCTCACGCCCGGTTCCGAGGTCATCCTCGGTGCCCACATGCTCGAGGTCTGCCCGTCGCTCACGACGACGAAGCCCAAGGTGGAGATCCACCCGCTCGGCATCGGCGACCGCGAGGACCCGGTCCGCATGGTCTTCGACGCCGACGCGACCGAGGGCGCCGTCGTCGTCTCGCTCGCCGACATGCGCGACCGCTTCCGCCTCACCGCGAACGTCGTGGACGTCGTCGCGCCCGCCCACGAGCTGCCGAAGCTGCCCGTGGCCCGCGCCGTCTGGGCACCCCGCCCCGACTTCACCACCTCGGCCGAGGCCTGGCTCACCGCCGGCGGCGCGCACCACACCGTGATGTCGACGGCGGCGGGCGTCGAGGCCTTCGAGGTGTTCGCGAACATCGCGCGCACCGAGCTGCTCGTCATCGACGAGGACACCACGCGCCGCGGCTTCGCCGACCAGGTGCGCTGGAATCAGGTGTACTACCGCCTGGCCCAGGGCCTCTGAGCAGTACCGGTCGGACGCCGGCGGTTCGGTAGGCTGACGCCGCCGAGCCGCCGGGGCCGGCCGGTGGACGCACCCCGTGGAGGCCACGCATGGCGAGTCCCGCCGGCGACAAGCCGAACATCCGGCAGGTCGCGCAGCTCGCCGGCGTCTCGCACATGACGGTGTCGCGGGTGCTCAACGACCACCCGAACATCCGCGAGGCCACCCGCCGCCGCGTCGAGGAGGCCATCGAGCAGCTCGGCTACCGGCCGAGCATGACGGCCCGGGCCCTGGCCACCCAGCGCAGCCGGCGCATCGGCGTGCTGGTGGAGAGCGCGGCGACCTTCGGCCCGACCAGCACGCTGTACGCCGTCGAGTCCGCCGCCCGCGCGTCCGGGTACGTGGTGAGCTCGGTGCTCCTGCGGGCGGGGGAGGAGATCACCCCCCAGGAGGCCGTCGACCACCTCGTCGCGCAGGGGGTCGACGCGCTCTGCGTCGTGGCGCCCCGGTCGTCGTCGATCGCGGCGCTGCGCCGCATCGCCGTCGGGGTCCCGGTGCTGGTGGTCAAGCCCGACAAGGACCCGACGTTCCTCACCGTGACCGTCGACCAGCAGGCGGGGACGGCGCTCGCCGTCGACCACCTCGTCTCGCTCGGGCACCGCGACATCCTGCACCTGGCGGGCCCGCTCGACTGGCTGGACGCCCGCACGCGCGAGCGCTCCTTCCACGCCCGGGCGAAGTCGTGGGGGCTGCGCGAGCGCCCCATCGTCGTCGGGGACTGGACGGCCGACTTCGCCTACGACTTCGCGCGCGGGATCCGCGAGCTGCCGGAGTACACGGCGATCTTCGCCGCGAACGACGACATGGCGGTGGGCCTCGTGCACGGCCTGCACGACCGCGGCTTCTCGGTGCCCGACGACGTCAGCGTCGTCGGCTTCGACGACATCCCCCTGGCGCGGCACGTCATCCCGCCGCTGACCACGGTGCGGCAGAACTTCCACGCGCTGGGCGTCTCGGTGGTCGACGTGCTGCGGGCCGCGATCGAGGAGCAGGAGATCCCGCCGGTCACGAAGATCCCCCCGGAGATCGTGGCGCGGGCGTCGAGCGCCGCGCCGCGGAAGGCCACGTCATGAGCTCGCGTCCCGGGGCGCCCGCCCCGGTGGTCGAGATGCGCGGGATCACGGTGGAGCGTGCGGGCGTGCGGGTCCTGGACGACGTGGACCTGGTGCTGCGGCCCGGCGAGGTGCACGCGCTCATGGGGGAGAACGGTGCGGGCAAGTCGACGCTCATCGGCGCGCTGACGGGCACGCTGCCGATCCTGGCGGGGACGGTCGTGGTCGACGGCGCCCCGACGACGCCGACGAGCGTGGCCCGGAGCCGCGCGGACGGGATCGCGACCGTCTTCCAGGAGACGCACCTGAGCCCGCACCTGACCGTGGCCGAGAACGTGATGATCGGCCACGAGGTGCGCGGCCGGCTCGGCATCGACTGGGGTCGGACCCGGGAGCGCGCGTCGGCCGCGCTGGCCGCGCTGGGGATCGAGGACATCGACCCGCGCGCCCCGCTGTCGGCGCTGTCGCCCGCGACCAAGCAGCTCGTGGCGGTGGCGCGGGCGATCGTGCTCGAGCCGCGGGTGCTCGTGCTCGACGAGCCGACGTCGAGCCTCGACGCGGACGAGGCCGCCCGCCTGCTCGGCGTCGTGCGCCGCCTGCGCGACCAGGGCGCCGCCGTGCTGTTCGTCTCCCACTTCCTGGAGCAGGTCTTCGAGGTGAGCGACCGGATGACGGTGCTGCGGGGCGGCCGCGTCGTCGCGGAGTACCGGACGGCGGACGTCGAGCGCGCCGAGCTGATCTCCAAGATGATCGGCGAGGACATCGACGCCCTCCAGGCGCTGCGCTCGCAGCGGCTCGCCCACCACTACGCCGGGACGGGCGAGGCGACGCTGCGGGCGGCGTCGCTCGGGCGCCAGGGCGTCCTCGAGCCGACCGACCTGGAGCTGTCGCGGGGCGAGGTCGTCGGGTTGGCAGGGCTGCGGGGCTCCGGGCGTTCCGAGCTCGCCCGGCTGATGAGCGGGGCGGAGCGCGCCGACGCCGGGGAGCTGTGGCTGGACGGCGTCCGGGTGCAGCTGCGCAGCCCCGCGGCCGCGCTGCGGCACCGGATCGCGATGTCGAGCGAGAACCTGCGCGACGACGGCATCGTCGCGGGCCTCACGGTGCGGGAGAACATCGTGCTGGCGCTGCAGGCGCTGCGCGGGTGGTCGCGGCCGCTGTCCCGCGGCGAGCAGGACGCCGTCGTCGACACCTACCTGGACGCCCTGCACCTGTCGGCCGAGGACCTCGACCGCCCGGCCGGCGAGCTGTCGGGCGGCACGCAGCAGAAGGTGCTGCTCGCCCGGCTGCTGGCCACGCGGCCGCACGTCCTCATCCTCGACGAGCCGACGCGCGGCATCGACATCGCGGCCAAGCTCGAGATCCAGCGCCGGGTGGCGCGGCTGGCGGGCGAGGGCGTCGCCGTCGTCTTCATCTCCTCCCAGCTCGAGGAGGTGGTGCGGCTCGCCGACCGCATCGTGGTGCTCAAGGACCGGGAGAAGATCGGCGAGCTGAGCAACGGGCCCGGCGTCACCGTCGACACCATCGTCGAGATGATCGCCGCGGACGTCGACGAGTTCGACGCCGGCGACTCCTGAGCCTCGTCGTGGGGCCGCTCGTGGCCCCCTGCACGACCAGAACGGGGCCACGAGCGGACCCACGACGATCACGGGGACGGCTGCCGCGGCCGTTACGGAACCGTGACGTCGAATCCTGGACCACCTCTATGTGACCGGTCACATCTCCGCTATGTTAGCGGTCACACAAGCGTTGCCGGAGGGTCAGAGCAGACCCACGGACCGGGCTACCGGTCGGCCGGCGTCTCAAGGAGGAGATCATGAGCACACACTTCCGGCGCGCCGGTGCGGCGCTCTTCGCCGCGGCCCTCACGACGGCCTCGCTGGTCGCGTGCAGCAGCGAGCAGGCACCCCAGGGCGGCGGGGACGGCGGCGGCGAGTCGGCCGCGGCCTCCGACACGATCACCCTCGGCTTCTCGCAGGTCGGGGCCGAGTCCGGCTGGCGCGCGGCCAACACCAAGTCGATCCAGGACACGCTCACCCAGGAGAACGGGTTCGACCTCAAGTTCTCCGACGCGCAGCAGAAGCAGGAGAACCAGATCCAGGCGATCCGGTCCTACATCCAGCAGCAGGTCGACGTCATCGCCTTCTCGCCGGTCGTCGAGACCGGCTGGGACGCGGTGCTCGAGGAGGCCAAGGCCGCGAACATCCCGGTGATCCTCACCGACCGCGCCGTCGACTCCGAGGACGACACCCTGTACGAGTCGTTCATCGGCTCGGACTTCGTCGAGGAGGGCAAGCGCGCCGGCGAGTGGGCCAAGGAGCAGTACGACGGCGAGGGCTACAAGGCCGTCGAGCTGCAGGGCACCACCGGCGCGGCCCCGATGATCGACCGGCAGAAGGGTTTCGCCGACGCGATCGCGGGCTCCGACATCGAGATGATCGACTCGCAGACGGGCAACTTCACCCGCACCGAGGGCAAGCAGGTGATGGAGGGCTTCCTGCAGAAGTACGACGACATCGACCTGGTCTTCGCCCACAACGACGACATGGGCCTGGGCGCCATCGAGGCGATCGAGGCCGCGGGCAAGGTGCCGGGCAAGGACATCAAGATCATCACGGTCGACGGCGTCAAGGACGGCATGCAGGCGCTCGCCGACGGCAAGATCAACTACATCGTCGAGTGCAACCCGCTGCTCGGCCCGGACCTCGCGGAGATCGCGAAGAAGGTCGTGGCCGGCGAGGAGGTCGAGAAGCGCATCGTCACGAAGGACGAGGCGTTCGACTCCGAGGCCGCGAAGGCCGCGCTGCCGGACCGCCAGTACTGACCGTCGGTACGCTCCACCGAGACCCGCGGTGGGTGCGGCGCGGGACGCCCGCGCCGCACCCACCGCGCTCCACGGAAGGTCAACGATGACGCCAACGGACGCCGGCGACGCCGGCAGCACCCCCGACGTCCCCCAGGACGTGCGCCCCGTCGTCGAGATGACCGGGATCTCCATCGAGTTCCCGGGCGTCAAGGCGCTCGACGGCGTGGACCTGCGGCTCCTGCCGGGCGAGGTGCACGCCCTCATGGGCGAGAACGGCGCGGGGAAGTCCACGCTGATCAAGGCGCTCACGGGCGTCTACGGCATCGACTCCGGCGAGATCCTCGTCGACGGCCGGCCGCACCGGTTCTCCGGGCCGGGCGAGGCGCAGGCCGCGGGGGTCGCCACCGTGTACCAGGAGGTCAACCTCTGCGAGAACCTCACGGTCGCGGAGAACATCATGCTCGGCAACGAGCCCCGGCGGCTCGGCGCCATCGACTGGCCGCGCACGCGCCGCCGGGCGGTCGAGCACCTCGCCACCATGGGGCTCGACGTCGACCCCGCCTCGTCGCTCGGCTCGCACTCGATCGCCGTGCAGCAGCTCGTCGCGATCAGCCGGGCCATGGTGGTGGACGCCAAGGTGCTCATCCTCGACGAGCCGACGTCGAGCCTCGACGCCGACGAGGTCGCGCGGCTCTTCGCCGTCGTGCGCCGGCTGCGCGACCAGGGCGTCGCGATCCTGTTCGTCTCCCACTTCCTCGAGCAGGTCTTCGAGCTGTCCGACCGCATGACCGTGCTGCGCAACGGCACGCGGGTGGGGGAGTACCGCACGTCCCAGATCACGCGCAGCGAGCTCGTCTCGCGGATGATCGGCCGGTCGATGGAGGTGCTCGAGGACCTGGAGGTCCGCACCGAGCGCGCCGTCGACGCGAACCGGGGCACGCCGTTCGTCCAGGCCGTGGGCCTGGGGCGGCGCGGCTCCGTGCAGGCGTTCGACCTCGACGTCCACGAGGGCGAGGTCGTGGGGCTGGCCGGCCTGCTCGGCTCCGGGCGCACGGAGGTGGCCCGCCTGCTCGCCGGCGCGGACCGGGCCGACACGGGCACGCTGTCCGTGAAGGGGGTCCCGACCCGCCTGCGCACGCCGCGCGCCGCGATCGGGCGCAAGATCGCGTTCTCCTCGGAGGACCGCAAGGGCGAGGGCGTGGTCGGCGACCTCACGGTCCGCGAGAACATCGTGCTGGGCCTCCAGGCCGAGCGCGGCTGGGTGCGTCCGCTGCCGGGCAGGCAGGTCGACGAGATCGTGCACCGGTACATCGACGCGCTGAACATCCGGCCCGCCAACCCCGACGCCCTGCTGCGCAACCTGTCGGGCGGCAACCAGCAGAAGGTGCTCCTCGCCCGCTGGCTCGCCACCGCGCCCGAGCTGTTCATCCTCGACGAGCCCACCCGCGGCATCGACGTCGGCGCCAAGGCGGAGATCCAGCGCCTGGTGTCCGACCTCGCGGGCCGCGGCATGGCGGTGCTGTTCATCTCCGCCGAGCTCGAGGAGGTGGTGCGGCTCAGCCACCGCATCGCCGTGATGCGCGACCGGCAGAAGGTCGCCGAGCTGACCAACACCGACACCGTCGGCGTCGACGACGTCGTCGAGCTCATCGCGAGCGGAGGGGACCGCTGATGCCCACGTCTCAGGCCACCGGCGGGTTCGGCGCCGTCGTGCGCCACCACCTGTTCTGGCCGGTCGTCGCCCTCGTCGCGCTGCTCGCCGTCAACACGGCCGTCCGCCCGGGCTTCCTGTCCGTGTCGATCCTCGACGACCACCTCTTCGGGTCGCCGATCGACATCCTGCGCAACTGCGCCCCGCTCATGCTGGTCGCGCTCGGCATGTCGCTGGTGATCGCCACGCGCGGCATCGACCTGTCCGTCGGGGCCGTGGTCGCGATCTCGGGGGCGGTGGCCCTCACCTTCATCGCGGGCGCGCCCGATCCCGCCTCGACCACGACCGTGCTGCTCGCGATCGGCATGGCCCTCGCGCTCGGGCTGCTGCTCGGCGTGTGGAACGGGTTCCTCGTGTCGGTGCTCGGGATCCAGCCGATCATCGCCACCCTCATCCTCATGACCGCCGGGCGCGGCGTCGCGATGCTCATCACCGAGGGGCAGATCACCACGGTCACGAGCGCCCCGTTCAAGACGCTCGGCGCCGGGTACTGGCTCGGGCTGCCCGTCGCGACGCTCGTGGCGTTCGGCGTGTTCGCGCTCGTCGCGCTGCTCGTGCGGCGCACCGCGCTGGGCATGCTGGTCGAGTCCGTCGGCATCAACCCGGCCGCCAGCCGGCTCGCCGGCGTGCGCGCGCGGACCATCGTGTGGACCGTCTTCGCGCTCTCGGGGCTCTTCTCCGCCCTCGCCGGGCTGATCCTGTCGTCCAACGTCATGGCGGCCGACGCGAACAACGCCGGCCTGTTCATCGAGCTGGACGCGATCCTCGCCGTCGTCATCGGCGGCACGTCGCTGGCCGGGGGCAAGTTCTCGCTGTCGGGCACATTCGTCGGTGTGCTCATCATCGCGACGCTGTCCCTCACGGTGACGAACGTGGGCATCTCGCCGCTCGTGACGCCGCTGTTCAAGGCGCTCGTCGTCGCCGCGGTGACGCTGCTCCAGTCGCCCGCCATGCGGCGCAAGCTCTCGGAACGCACGCGACGGCGGGGCAGGACGGCGCCGATCGCGCCGTCGGACAAGCCCGCGGACGTGTCCACGGACAAGGTGGTGGCCTCATGACGACCCTCGCATCCTCGCGCCCGGGGGCGCCGTCCCCGGACCGCGTGCCGTCCGTCGGCCGCCGCCTGCGCGTCGACCGGCGCTACCTGCCCGTGGTCGGCACCCTCGTGGTGTTCGTCCTGCTGCTCGTGGTCGGCGGCGCGCGCTACGACAACTTCCTGTCCGTCGGCGTGCTCGCGAACCTGTTCATCAACAACGCGTTCCTCATCGTGCTGGCGGTCGGGATGACGTTCGTCATCCTCACGGGCGGCATCGACCTGTCGGTCGGCTCGGTGCTCGCGCTGTCCGGCGTGACCGCGGCCTACCTGCTGCGCGCGGGCGTCCCGGCCGGCGTCGTGATCCCGCTGGTGGTGCTCATCGGCTCGCTGATCGGGCTCCTCGTGGGCGCCATGGTGCACGTCTTCGAGGTGCAGCCCTTCATCGCGACGCTCGCGGCGATGTTCTTCGCGCGCGGGCTGTGCTTCCTCATCGCCCCGGAGTCGATCCCGATCGACGACCCGACCTTCGTCGCCCTGGCGTCCTGGGACACGTGGGCCGGCGGGCAGTGGCGGATCACCTCGAGCGTCGTGATCGCGCTGGTCGTGGTGGCCGTGGCGTTCTACCTGCTGCACTACACCCAGTTCGGCCGCACCGTGTACGCGATCGGGGGCGGCGAGCAGTCGGCGAAGCTGATGGGCCTGCCCGTCGCGCGCACCAAGGTGCTGGTGTACGTCATCAGCGGCACGTGCGCCGGCCTCGGCGGCCTGCTGTTCGCCATGTTCTCGCGGTCGGGCTACTCCCTGACCGGCGTGGGCATGGAGCTCGACGCGATCGCGGCCGTCGTCATCGGCGGCACGCTGCTCACCGGCGGCACGGGCTTCGTGCTCGGCTCGGTGCTCGGCGTGCTCGTGCTCGGACTCATCCAGACGATCATCACCTTCGAGGGCACCCTCTCCTCGTGGTGGACCAAGATCGTCATCGGCGCGCTGCTGCTGGTCTTCGTGGTCCTGCAGCGGCTCCTCGCGCTGCGGCGCTCCTAGCGCCCGTCAGGGTGGAGGCACCCGGCGGCGCAGGGCGCCGTCGGGAGCCCCGCCCTTCGCTACCCCCGCACCTGTACGACGACGTACTCGAACCGGAGGACTACAACGATGCACACCCGATCCCGATGGTCGACGCCCGTGGCGCTGGCCCTCGCCCTCGCGCTGCCCGCGACGGCGGCCGCGGCCGTCCCGCCACGAGCGGCTCCCGCCGAGGCCGCCGCGCCCTCGGCGTCCACCGCCGTCGACGACCAGGGCGCCTACGTCTTCCCCTACTTCGCCGGCGAGCAGGACGGCGGGGAGAAGATCTACCTGGCCGTCAGCGAGGCCGACGACCCCACCGCGTGGACCACCCTGAACGACGGCGAGCCCGTGCTCGAGTCCACCCTCGGCACGAAGGGCCTGCGCGACCCGTTCCTCACCCGCAACCCCGAGACCGGCACCTACTACCTGCTGGCCACCGACCTGAAGATCGCGGGCGGCGGCAACTTCGGCGACGCCCAGGAGACCGGCAGCCGGTCGTTGATGGTGTGGTCGTCGGACGACCTGATCCACTGGTCCGACCAGCAGGAGGTCGAGCTGGCGCCGCCGAACGCCGGCAACCTGTGGGCGCCGGAGGCGACGTGGGACGCCGAGGCCGGGCAGTTCCTCGTGTACTGGGCCTCCGCGCTGTACCCGGACGACGTCGCGCCCGAGGACCGCGACATCGCGACGTCGTACCAGCGGATGCTGTCCGCCACGACGCCCGACTTCTCGCCGGGCAGCTTCTCCGAGCCGAAGCCCTGGATCGACCAGAAGCGCGGCGAGGGCCGCGGGATGATCGACTCCACGATCGCGGTCGAGGACGGCACCTACTACCGGTTCACCAAGGACGAGGCGGACATGACGGTCCGCGAGGAGTCCTCCGACGACCTGTCCCGCACGCAGGGCGTGACCGACGGCGACGGCTGGGACCTGGTCGCCGAGCACGTCGGCGTCGGCCAGCCCAACCCGTGGGGCGGGGAGTTCACCGCCGGGGAGGGTCCCACCGTCTTCCCGTCCCTCACGGACGACTCCTGGTACATGATGATCGACCAGCCGTCGTACCACGGCGGCCAGGGGTACCTGCTGTTCCGCACCGACGACCTGGCGAGCGGCGACTGGACGTCCGTGCCCGACGCGGAGCTGCCGAGCCACCCCCGCCACGGCACGGTGCTGCCGATCACCACCGCCGAGCAGCAGGCGCTGCTCGAGGCCTTCCCGCCTGGCGAGCCGGACGTCGTCGAGCAGCGGCTGACGATCGACTCCGCGGCCGAGCGCACCGAGATGAGCGACGACCTTTACGGCGTGTTCTACGAGGACATCAACTACGCCGCCGACGGCGGCCTGTACGCCGAGCTGGTGCGTAACCGGTCGTTCGAGTTCGACGCGTCCGACAACCGGTCGTTCACCGGGCTGACCGGCTGGGCGAAGACCGGCGGAGGCGAGGTCGCCGTCGAGTCCGAGCGCGGCGAGTGGCTGAACGACAGCAACCGGCACTACCTCACGGTGACCTCCGACGGCACCACGGGCGTCGCCAACTCCTCCTACAACGAGGGCGTCGCCCTCGAGAAGGGCGCGTCGTACGACTTCTCCGTCTGGGCGCGCAGCGACGTCGCGCAGGACCTCACCGCGACGCTCGTCTCCGCCGACGGCGCGACGACGTACGGCACGGCGAGCGTGGCCGTCGAGGGTTCCGACGAGTGGACGCAGTACACGGCCACGGTCACGGCGTCCGCGACGACGGACGCCGCCCGGCTGCAGGTGGCCTCGGGCGCCGAGGGCACGCTGCGCCTGGACATGGTGTCCCTGTTCCCGCAGGACACGTGGGTGGGGCCGGTCAACGGCAAGAGCACGCTGCGCAAGGACCTCGCCGAGAAGGTCGCGGCGCTCGACCCGAGCTTCCTGCGGTTCCCCGGCGGCTGCGTCACCAACGTCGGCACCTTCGACTCCTACCTCGAGTCCGACGGCCAGGACCGCCAGCGCACGTACCAGTGGAAGGAGACCATCGGCCCGGTCGAGGAGCGCCCGACCAACTGGAACTTCTGGGGCTACAACCAGTCGTACGGCATCGGCTACCTCGAGTACCTCGAGTTCGCCGAGGACCTCGGCGCCTTCGCGCTGCCCGTCGTGTCCGTGGGCGCCAACGGCTGCGGCTCGACCATCCCGGAGATGACCGACGCGCAGCGCCCGCGCTGGATCCAGGACACCCTGGACCTCATCGAGTTCGCCACGGGCGCCACCGACACCGAGTGGGGCGCGAAGCGCGCCGAGCTCGGGCACCCGGAGCCGTTCAACCTGCCGTATATCGGCCTGGGGAACGAGGAGAACACCCCGAAGTTCCAGGAGAACTTCCCGGCCTTCCGGGACGCCATCGAAGCCGAGTTCCCCGACATCACGATCATCTCGAACTCCGGCCCCGACGACGAGGGCGCGCGGTTCGACGAGCTCTGGGACTTCAACCGGGAGCAGGGCGTCGCGATGGTCGACGAGCACTACTACAACGACCCGTCGTGGTTCCTCACGCACACCGAGCGGTACGACTCCTACGACCGGAACGGGCCGCACGTCTTCCTGGGCGAGTACGCGTCCAAGGGCAACACCTTCGGCAACGCGCTCGCGGAGGCGGCCTACATGACCGGCCTGGAGCGCAACTCCGACGTCGTCGAGCTCGCGTCGTACGCGCCGATGTTCGCCAACGAGGACTACGTGCAGTGGTCGCCGGACATGATGTGGTTCGACAACGACGAGTCCTGGGGCTCGGTGAACTACTACACGCAGCAGATGTTCATGAACAACACCGGCGACCAGGTCGTCCCGTCCGAGCTGGGCGACGGGCCCGACGTCGTCCCGCCGGACGTCGACGGCGGCGTCTTCCTGTCCACATGGGCCACGCAGGCGTCGTACGACGACGTGAGGGTCACGGACACCGCGAGCGGCGACGTGCTGTTCTCCGACACGTTCGACGACGCGTCGCAGTGGGAGCCGCAGCGCGGCACCTGGGCGGTGGCGGACGGGCGGTACACCCAGTCCGACGCCGCGGTCGAGGACGCGCGCACGCTGATCACCGGCGCGTACGACAAGGACTGGAAGAACTCCACGATGGAGGTCACCGCCCGGAAGACCGGCGGCGCGGAGGGCTTCCTCGTCGGGTTCGGCGCGGGCGCGAGCGACGACTTCTACTGGTGGAACCTCGGCGGCTGGGGGAACACCCGCTCGGTGCTGGAGCGGGCCGACGGCGCGCGCCAGGGCGAGGTCGCCGCGGCCGAGTCGTTCACGCCGCTGGAGAACGGTCGGGACTACGCGATCAAGGTCGTCGTCGAGGGGCGCACCATCAAGCTCTACCTCGACGGCGAGCTGCAGCTCACCTACACCGAGCCCGTGACGAAGTCGCTGTTCCAGGTCGTGACCCACGACGAGGAGACCGGCGAGCTCGTCGCCAAGGTGGTCAACGTCGGCGACGCCGTCGCGCGGACCGACGTCGAGGTCACGGGCGGCTTCGATCCGGCCGCCACCGCGCAGGTCACCGAGATGGTCGCCGACCCGTCGGCGACCAACACCAAGGCACGCCCGGAGCGCGTGGTCCCGGTGGACCGGACGTTCGAGGGGGCGGGGGAGTCGTTCACCTACGACTTCCCGGCGCACTCGATCACGTTCCTGCGGCTCGCCCCCGACCGCTCGGGGGAGACCGGCGACACGCCCAGCGCCGTGCGGGCGCAGGTGAAGCCGGCGTCCGTCGTCGCGGGCACCGACGCGCGCGTCGACGTCACGGCGACGGCCGCCCAGGGCCGCGGGTCGGCGCCCCGGGCGACCGGGACGGTGACGGTCGACCTCGACGGGCGGGCCGTCACGGCCCACCTGAAGGAGGGCCGCGCCACCGTGACGGTGCCGACCCGGGGCGTGGACCCCGGCCGCCACGACGTCGTCGTCCGCTACGGCGGGGACGCACGCTACGCACCGAGCGAGGTGACGAAGACGCTCACGGTCCGGGCACCCCGGAAGTAGGCGGACTGCCCCGGGCGCTGCGGCGCCCGGGGCAGTTCTCGGCTCCTCGGCACCGGGCACAGCTCGATCCTTCACGTCGCCGGCACGGACGACTGGTACATCGCCTACCACCGCTTCGGCATCCCCGGCGGCGACGGCACGCACCGGGAGACGACGATCGACCGGCTCGACGTCGGCGACGACGGGCTCTTCCAGCCCGTGGCGCCGACGCTCACCGGCGTGGACCCCGTCGACATCGGCTGATCGCGCCGCCGGTCGAGCCTGTCGAGACCACGCGCTGGGTCTCGACAGGCTCGACCGGTCGGTATCGGTCAGGCGAGCTTGGCCCGCGCGGCGGTCCGCACGACCTTCTCCGCGTCGGCGGCGCTCAGCAGGCCCTCGCCGACGAACCGGTCGGCGACCTCGGCGACGCGGGCCACGAACCGGCCGCGGTTCGGGAAGCCGCCGCCGGACCAGACGGCGTCGAGCAGCGACGTGCCGTCGGGTCGACGCACGTTCTCGACGCCCGCGTCGTCCCCGCCGAACACCACCCGCGGCTCGGACCGCCGCACGTACATGTGGTAGCTCGTGTTGTCGCCGGACCAGGCGGGCTCCAGCTCGAGGTCCCCCATCCGGAAGTAGCCGCCCCCGGTGGGCGTGAGCGCGCCGTCCACCGTGCCGTCGAGAGCCATGTGGCCGTAGAACGACAGCTCGAGGTAGTCGGTCTGCTTCGAGCGGGCCAGCAGCACCGTCGGCCCCCACTCGATGCTCACCAGGCCCGGGTCGTCGACGGTCGGGACCACGCGCACGCCGAGCGGCATCTCGACGTCGACCACGTCGCCCGGCGACCAGCGGCGGTCGAGGCTCACGTACCCGCCGGGCGCCGCGTCGACGTCCTGGCGACGACCGTTGACCCGCACCGTGAACCCGCGGGCGATCCATCCGGGCACCCGCAGCCGAAGGTCGAGCCGCCCCGAGCCCTCCACCCGCAGCCGGCTGGAACCGACCTTCGGGTACTCGGTCTCCTGCGTGACGCGGAACCCTCGGTCGGCCCACTCCAGCGTCGACGCGAGGTACAGGTTCACCCACAGGGTGCGGCCGTCCGTGCTGCGGAAGTAGATCGAGTCCCGGTACTTCGTGTGGTTCTCCAGGCCCGTGCCGCCGCAGCAGGTGCCGGTGTTGCCGTACTCGCGGAGCGTGCCCGGGTTGACGCCGTACATGTACGTGACGTCGGGGCTCGTGCTCGAGGTCCGGTTCCGCTTGGACCCCACGATCTGGTTGAGCAGCCCCCGCTCGTAGAAGTCCATGTACCGCCCGTCGAGCGAGTGCCAGAACAGCAGGCGGGACAGCTTGAGCATGTTGTGCGTCCCGCACGTCTCCGCGTTGCGGGGCCCGATGTTCCCGGCGACCGTGTGCGCCGGCCCGAACCGCTCGCCCTCGCCGTGGCCGCCGTGCGCGAACGTGCGCCCCGGCACGACCATGCCCCAGAAGCCCTCGGCCGCCTTGAGGTACTTCTCGGAGTCCGTGAGGTCGTACGTCTTGAGGTACCCGGTGATCTGCGGGATGTGCTGGTTGGCGTGCAGGCCGTTCAGCGTGTCCCGGCCCCGGGCGCACGCGTCGACGAGCGACGTGAGGTCGAACAACCGGGCCGTGTCGACGTGCGTGTCGTCGCCGGTGAGAGCGGCGAGGTCGCAGAGCACCTCGTTCATGCCGCCGTACTCGCCGGCGATGTAGATGCCCCACATCTTCTGCCGCTGCTCCGCCGGCAGCGGCGCCAGGCGGCCGCGCACCCAGTGCGCCATCGACGTCGCGATGTCGAGCGCCTGGGCGTTGTCCGCGAGCGTCGCGGCGTCGCGGAGCCCGGCCATGATCTTGTGGCACGTGTAGTAGGGCGCCCAGATCTCGCCGTAGAGCGCGTACTTCTCGAGCTGGCTGAACTGCCACTCGCCGTAGGCGGCGAGGAACCCGGGGTGGCTGTACCGGCCGGACGCGGCCAGCGCGGCCTGCACCTCGCCCAGACCCTCGACGACGGCGTCCACCTTGTCCTTGAACACCTGCTCGCCGGTGCTCGCCCACGCCTGCGCGAGCGCGGACAGCCAGTGGCCGCCGTAGTGCCCGCGCAGCAGGTTGGCGCGCGGGGCGTCCTTGCCCGGGTAGTCGTCGGGGCCCCAGGCGTCCTCGTCGGGGTCGCCGAAGCCCTCCCACCCGCCGGGCGGCTGCGCGCCGCGGGTGTCGAGGCCGGCGTTGCGCCGGAAGACGGCGAGCACCCGGTCGGTGGGGTAGGCGCGCAGCAGGCGCAGGACCTGGTCCTGCGCCCGCGTGGCGACGCTGTCCGCGAGGGACACGTCGGACAGGCGGAACGGCTCGGCCACCCAGTGGTCGAGGGTCGGCGTACGGTCCAGCATCGCGCGGTAGCGTGCGGGCAGGACGGCGCCGGCGACGGGCGCGCCGTTCGCGGGCGCCGCGGCGGCGGAGCCGGCCGTGCCCAGGGCCGCGGCCGTGCCGGCGGCGCCGGTCAGGCCGAGGCCCAGCAGGGCACGCCGGGACAGGCCGGGTGCAGGGGTGGTGCGTGCGGAGATCTGGGACATCGGTGTCGTTCAGCTCCTCGGGTGGTCTCAACGTCGAGCGTCTGCTCCGGCGGCGGTGCCGAAACTGACCGAAAAGGCTTTCGGTCGAATGTAGGGCGGGGCCGCGGCGTCGTCAAGAGATGCCGGAGTGGCACACTGCCAGCACGGCCGAAGGTGGCACCGGGTCGGGGAAGGGGACGTGACGGTGGCGGACGACGGAGGACCCGCGCGTGCCGCGACGCTCACTGACGTCGCGAGGATGGCCGGCGTGTCCACCGCCACGGCATCCAAGGCGATCAACGGGCGCGCCCAGGTCCGGGCCGAGACGCGTGCGCGGGTGCTCGAGGCGGCCGAACGGCTGTCGTTCGCCCCGAACGCGCTCGCGCGCAGCCTGCTGGAAGGGCGCACCGGAACCGTCGGCCTGCTGACGTCCGACCTCGAGGGACGCTTCTCCATCCCGGTCCTCATGGGCGCCGAGGACGCGTTCGGAGCCGGTCAGGTGTCGGTGTTCCTGTGCGACGCGCGCGGCGACGCGATCCGCGAGCAGCACCACCTCCGCGCCCTGCTGTCGCGCCGGGTGGACGGGCTGATCGTCGTGGGGTCGCGGACGGACCCTCGGCCGCCGCTCGGTGGCAGCCTGCCGGTCCCGGTGGTCTACGCCTATGCGCCGTCCCTCCACCCCGACGACATGTCCGTCACGACCGACAGCGTCGATGCGGGGCGGCTCGCGATCGAGCACCTGCTCTCCTGCGGGCGGCGCCGCATCGCGCACGTGACGGGCGACATCGAGCACCGGGCCGCGCAGGACCGGGCGGCGGGTGCGAGAGAGACGCTCGCGTCCCACGGCCTGGAGCTGGTGGGCGGCAGGGCGTTCTTCGGGTCGTGGAGCGAAGGGTGGGGCCGGGCCGCGGCGCGCACCCTCCTCGAGCGCTTCGACGACGTGGACGGCTTCTTCTGCGGCAGCGACCAGATCGCCCGGGGCGTGCTGGACGGCCTGCGTGAGGCGGGGCGCGACGTGCCCGGCGACATCTCCGTGATCGGCTTCGACAACTGGGAGGTGCTCGCTGCGAACGCGCGGCCACAGCTCACCAGCGTCGACATGAACCTGGAGCAGGTCGGCCGGGTCGCGGCGCAGCGGCTGTTCGCGGCGATCGACGGGGAGCGGGCGTCCGGAGTCGAGGAGCTGCCCTGCCGCATCGTCACGCGGGAGTCGACCCTGCCTGTCGCCTGACCGTCGAGCGACCGCGGCCGGGACCGTGCAAGCGCTGCAAGAAGCGCAAGCGGCTTGCGTGATCGCGTGTACAGTCGAGCGCATGTCGAGACGACTGGCCGACGTGGCCGCGAAGGTGGGGGTCAGCGAGGCGACGGTCAGCCGGGTGCTCAACGGCAAGCCCGGCGTGTCGCAGGCGACGCGGGACGCCGTGCTCACGGCGCTGGACGTGCTGGGCTACGAGCGCCCGACCAAGCTGCGTGGCGACCGGCCGCGCCTGGTGGGCCTGGTGCTGCCGGAGCTGGCGAACCCGATCTTCCCCGCCTTCGCGGAGGTGGTGGGCGGCGCCCTGGCGCAGCAGGGCTTCACGCCCGTGCTGTGCACGCGGACCGCGGGCGGCATCTCCGAGGCGGAGTACATCGACCTGCTGCTGGGCCAGCAGGTGTCGGGAGTCATCTTCGCGGGCGGCTTCTACGCCGAGCGCGACGCCGACCACGCGCACTACGAGCGGCTGCAGGCGCTGAACCTGCCGGTGGTCCTCATCAACGCCTCCATCGAGAGCCTCGACTTCCCGCACGTCTCGTGCGACGACCTGATCGCCACGCACCAGGCGCTGGAGCACCTCGTGTCCATGGGACACACGCGGATCGGGCTGCTGCTGGGCCCGCGCGACCACGTCCCGTCCGAGCGCAAGCTCGCGGCGGCACGCGGCTTCGCTCGGCGGCACGGAGTCGAGATCCCGGACGAGCTCGTGGTGCACAGCCAGTACTCCCTCGAGAGCGGCCAGGCCTCGACGGGCCGCCTGCTCGACGCCGGTGCGACGGCGATCCTGTGCGCGTCGGACCCGCTCGCCCTCGGCGCGGTCCGCGCGGTGCGGCGCGCGGGGCTCGAGGTGCCGCGCGACGTGTCGGTGGTCGGCTACGACGACTCCGCGCTGATGAACTCCACGGACCCGGCGCTCACGACGGTCCGGCAGCCGATCGACGCGATGGGCCGGGCCGCCGTCGACATCCTGGCCAGCATGATCGGCGGCGCCACGGTGTCGCGCGACGAGCTGCTCTTCGAGCCGGAGCTCGTGGTGCGACGCTCGACGGCCGCCGCCCCGCGTCCCACGGGCTGACGCCGGGCCGTCGCCGCACGGCCGGTCGGGCGACCTCCTGTCGCCCGGCCGGCCTTTGTCGTGCCCGGGTTCGGGACGTACCGATGTCGCAGTTCGGTAACGCATCTGTCGAGTTCTTGCGCACGTCACGTCGCATCATTACTGTCCTGCTCATCGACGGCGATGTGGAAGGGGCTCATCGGTGAGCACAGGGCAGGACGCCGAGTGGTGGCGCAGCGCGGTGATCTACCAGGTCTACCCGCGGTCGTTCGCCGACGGGAACGGCGACGGCACGGGTGACCTCGCGGGGGTGCGGCAGCACCTCGGCTACCTCCAGGACCTCGGCGTCGACGCGCTGTGGTTCACCCCCTGGTACGTGTCGCCGCTGGCGGACGGCGGGTACGACGTCGCGGACTACCGCGCGATCGACCCGCAGTTCGGCACCCTGGCCGAGGCCGAGACGCTCATCGCCGAGGCCCGCGCGCTGGGCATCCGCACGATCGTCGACATCGTGCCCAACCACGTCTCGTCGGAGCACCCCTGGTTCCGTGCGGCGCTCGCGGCCGGCCCGGGCTCCCCCGAGCGCGAGCGGTTCTGGTTCCGGCCGGGCCGTGGCCCGGGCGGCGACGAGCTGCCCACCCGCTGGGTCTCGGACTTCCAGGGCACCACCTGGACCCGCACCACCGATCCCGACGGCACGCCGGGCGAGTGGTACCTCCACCTGTTCGCCCCGTCGCAGCCCGACCTCAACTGGGACCACCCCGACGTGCGCCGCGAGCACGAGGACATCCTGCGGTTCTGGTTCGACCGCGGCGCCGCCGGCATCCGCATCGACTCCGCGGCGCTGCTGGTCAAGGACCCGGCGCTGCCCGAGGTGCCCGAGGACCCGGGGCCGGGGGAGCACCCGCACGTGGACCGCGACGAGCTGCACGACGTCTACCGTTCCTGGCGGGCCGTGGCCGACTCCTACGACGAGCCGCGCGTGCTGGTCGGGGAGGTGTGGCTGCCCGACACGGAGCGGTTCACCCGGTTCCTGCGCCCGGACGAGATGCACACGGCGTTCAACTTCGACTTCATGGCCCGCCCGTGGGAGGCCAAGGCGCTGCGCGAGTCGATCGCGACGACGCTCGACGCGCACGCCCCCGTCGGGGCGCCCGCCACCTGGGTGCTGTCCAACCACGACGTCACCCGCCCGGTGACCCGCTACGGCCGCGAGGACTCGTCGTTCGCGTTCGCGGCCAAGCGGTTCGGCACCCCGACCGACATGGACCTCGGACGCCGCCGGGCCCGCGCCGCCGCCCTGCTGGTGGCCGCCCTGCCGGGCGCCCTCTACGTCTACCAGGGCGACGAGCTCGGCCTCCCGGAGGTCGAGGACCTGCCGCGCGAGCTCATCCAGGACCCGATGCACGACCGGTCCGGCGGCGTCGACCCCGGCCGGGACGGCTGCCGCGTGCCGCTGCCGTGGACGCGCGGCGGCCCCTCGCTCGGATTCGGCCCCGACGGCGGGGCGCCGCCCTGGCTGCCGCAGCCCGCAGCGTGGGGCGGCCTGTCGGTCGAGGCGCAGGAGGCCGCCCCCGCGTCGATGCTGTCGCTGTACCGCCGCGTCCTCGCCGCCCGGCGCGCCGAGCCCGCGCTGCGCGGGGGCGGCCTGCGCTGGCTCGACTCCCTCGCCGGCGTCCCGCTGCGCGACGACATCCTCGCCTTCGTGCGGGAGGCCGCGACGGGCGACCGCCTGGCGTGCGTCGTCAACCTCGGGCCCGAGCCCGTCCCGCTGCCGGCCGACGCCGACGTCGTGCTGCACAGCGCCGACCCTCACCCGATCCGGCAGGTTGCGACGGACGTCGCGGCCTGGCTCCGGCTGTGAGCCGGCCGTGCCTCGCGCCGGCCGTCACCGCCGGGCGTCCCCGCAGCACCAGCAGCACCACCGCGGTCCCATCCACGAAGGAGTGACGATGAAGTCCACACGAAAGCCGGCCGCGCTCGTCCTGGTGGGCGCGCTCACGACGGGCGCGCTCGCCGCGTGCTCCGGCGGGAGCGACCCGCAGGACGAGAGCACCAACTCGGCGGGGCAGGTCACCCTCTCGGTGGTCTCCCTGCTGCCCGGGTCCACCGAGGAGGCGGTCGCCGCCTTCGAGGACCAGGTCGCGGAGTTCGAGAAGGCGAACCCCGACATCGACGTGCAGCCCGAGGAGTACGAGTGGAAGGCGACGACGTTCGCCGCCCAGCTCGCGGGCGGCACGCTGCCCGACGTCTTCGAGATCCCCTTCACGGACGCGCAGGGCCTGGTGGAGAACGGCCAGCTCGCCGACATGGACGCGCAGTTCCGCGCCTTGCCGTACGCCGACCAGTTCAACCCGACGATCCTCGAGGCGGGCACGGGCGCCGACGGCCACGTCTACGCGATCCCGGCGAAGAACGCCTACCCCGTGGCGCTGCACTACAACCGGGCGCTCTTCGAATCGGCCGGGCTCGACCCCGACCAGCCGCCGACCACCTGGGAGGAGGTCCGCGAGGACGCGAAGAAGATCGCCGACGCCAACCCCGGCGTCGCCGGCTTCGCCACGATGACCCAGAACAACACGGGCGGCTGGCAGCTCACCGCGCAGACCGTGGCGCGCGGCGGCCGCACCGTCGAGACCGACGCGGACCAGAAGGCCACGGCGACCCTCGACAACGCGGGCACCAAGGAGGCGCTCCAGTTCCTCCACGACCTGCGGTGGGAGGACGAGTCGATGGGCGGCAACTTCCTGCTCGACTGGGGCAGCATCAACCAGGAGTTCGCGGCCGGCCAGGTCGGCATGTTCACCTCCGGCTCCGACATCTACACGTCCCTGGTGCAGACCAACGCCGTCGACCCGGACACGTACGGGCTCGCGCCGATCCCGCTGTCCGACACGCCCGAGGCGGCGACGCTCACCGGGGGCACGCTCGCCGGTGTGCCGGCGAACGTGGACGACGGCGTCAAGGACGCCGCGATGAAGTGGATCGACTTCTTCTACCTGAACAAGCTGGTCGATGAGGACCGCGCGGTCGCCGACGCCGAGACCCTCGCCAAGAACGACCAGCCGGTCGGCACGCCCGTCCTGCCGATGTTCTCGAAGGAGCAGTACGAGCAGAACCAGGAGTGGATCGCGGACTACGTCAACGTGCCGCTCGACCAGATGACGGCGTTCACCGACGCGATGTTCGACCTGCCGCTCGCCGGCGAGCCGTCGCAGAAGACGCAGGAGGTGTACGCGCTGCTCGACCCGGTCGTGCAGGCGGTGCTCACCGACGAGAACGCGGACATCGACGCCCTGCTCGCCGACGCGAACACGCAGGCCCAGGCGCTGCTCGACCAGGGCTGACCGTGACCGTCACGACCACCCCTCCTCGCGGCGACGTCGCGGCCCCGACGCGGGCGGCCGGCACCGGCCGCCCGCGCCGGGGACCGGCCAGCTGGTGGCGCGGGGGCGGGCTGCACAGCCTCGTGTTCCTGCTGCCGCTGCTGGTGATCTTCGGCGTCTTCTCGTGGTTCCCGATCGTGCGCGCCGTGATCATGAGCGTGCAGGAGACGAACCTCGTCACCGACCCGACGTTCGTCGGGCTGGACAACTTCCGGCACGTCCTGGCCGACCCGCTGCTGTGGAAGGCCGTGCAGAACACCCTGTACTTCGCGTTCCTGGCGCTGCTGTTCGGCTACCCGGTGCCCCTCGTGGCGGCGGTGCTTATGCGGGAGGTGCGCCGCGCACGCGGGCTGTACTCGGCGCTCGCGTACCTGCCGGTGGTGGTGCCGCCCGTCGTCGCCGTCCTGCTGTGGAAGTTCTTCTACAAGGGCGGGCCGACCGGCGTGTTCAACACGGTCCTCGGCTGGGTCGGGCTCGGTCCCTACCCGTGGCTGCAGGACGCGTCCTGGGCGATGCCGTCCCTCGTCCTGGCCGCGACGTGGGCCGGGGCGGGCGGCACGGTCATCATCTACCTGGCGGCCCTGACGAGCGTGCCCGCCGAGCTGTACGACGCCGCCGAGGTGGACGGCGCCGGCCTGTGGCGCAAGATCTGGCACGTCACGCTGCCGCAGCTGCGCGGCGTCCTGTTCATCACGCTGATCCTGCAGGTCATCGGCACGGCGCAGGTGTTCCTCGAGCCGTACCTGTTCACCGGCGGCGGGCCGAACAACGCCACCGTCACCGTGCTGCTGCTCATCTACCGGTACGCGTTCCAGAACAGCCTCGGGGGCGACTACGGCGCCGCGACCGCGCTGTCGCTGATGCTCGCGGCGGTCCTCGCGGTCTTCTCCGTCCTCTACTTCCGGCTCACCCGGTCCTGGAGCACGTCATGACGCTCTCGCCCACCGACCGCCCCCGCCCGGCACCCACCGCGCGTCGTCGTCCCGCCGCCGACGACGGCGACCGCGGCGCGCTGTCCGCGCCCGACTGGCGCCGCCCGGCGGTGCGCTGGGGGATGGGCGGCACGCACGTGCTGCTCCTCGTGCTGCTCGTCGTCGTCGGCCTCGGGCCGATGCTGCTGCTGGCGAAGTACGCCGTCACGCCCACGCAGGACATCCTGCGCACGCCGATGGCCCTCTTCCCGCACGGCGTCGCGTGGGAGAACCTCGAGCGGGCCTGGAACGACGTGCAGATCAGCCGCTACTTCATGAACACGGTGTGGCTCGCGCTCGGGTCGTGGGCGTCGCAGATCGTGGTCGCCACCACGGGCGGGTACGCGCTGTCCGTGCTGCGGCCGCGCTACGGGCGGGTGGTGCAGGCGCTGGTGCTGTCCACCATGTTCGTGCCCGCCGTCGTGCTGCTCGTGCCGCTGTACCTGACGATCCTCGACCCGCCGCTGCTGGGGCGGTCGCTGGTCGACAGCTTCTGGGCCGTGTGGCTCCCGGCCGGAGCCAGCGCGTTCAACGTGCTGCTGGTGCAGCGGTTCTTCGACAACCTGCCGCGCGAGGTGTTCGAGGCGGCGCGGGTCGACGGCGCCGGGCCGTACCGACTGTTCTGGTCGGTCGTGCTGCCGATGTCGAAGCCGATCCTCGGCGTCGTGTCCGTGTTCGCCGTCATCGCGGCCTGGAAGGACTTCCTGTGGCCGCTGCTGGTGCTCAAGGACCCGGCGATCCAGCCGCTGTCCGTGCGGCTGCCGGCGATCGAGGCCTCGACCGACCTGGGCGTCTTCCTCGCCTCGCTCGCCATCGCGACCGTGCTGCCCGTGGCGATGTTCCTGGTCTTCCAGAGGCTGTTCCTGCGCGGCGCCGGGCTCGGGGGAGCGGTCAAGGGCTGACCCCGCGAATTGTCAGACCCAGGGGGCGCTATAGCCCGCCGTGGGTCTGACAACTCGCGCGGTGGTGGGTCAGGCCCGGGCGAACGTCCCGGCGAACGCGGTCCAGGACTCCGGCGCGAGGCGCACGCGCGTGGTGCCGCCCTCGCCCGGCGTCGCGGCGGCGGCGACGTCGACGGCGGACCAGCAGGCCTCGGCGACCTTCGCCGCGTGCTCCGGGCCCTCGACGGCGGGCTCGTGGTCCGCGACCATCTGCCAGCCCTCGACCAGGCCGAGCGCGGCGCCGACGTGCGCCAGCTCCACCTCGACCACCCGGTCGGACCGGTTGGTGAGGAACAGGCCGAGCGAGCCGTCGTCGTCCACCGTCGCGGCGGCCGTCACGACCGGGGCCGAGCCGTGCCGCGCGGTGTCGTACGACGGCGCGTCCACGCGGACGTCGAGCGCGGTGCCGCGGGCCAGCCGCGACGTCGTCGCGAACGGGTGGAAGGTGGGCTGACGCCACGCCTCGCCGCCGGGGGCGGTCATGATCGGCGCGATGACGTTGACGAGCTGCGCGAGGCAGGCCACCGGCACGCGGTCGGCGTGGTTGAGCAGCGTGACCAGGAGGTCGCCGACCACCACGGCGTCGAGGCCGGAGTAGACGTCCTCGATGATGCGCGGGGCGTCGCGCTGGATCGGCAGGTTCTCCTCGCCCGGGAAGCGGGTCTCGAGGTACCAGACGTTCCACTCGTCGAAGCTGATGGTGATCTTCTTGTCGCTGCGGCGCTCGGCGCCGACGGCGTCCGCGGACGCGACGACGCGGTCGATGAAGCGGTCCATGGCGGTGCCCGAGGCGAGGAAGGACGCGCGGTCGCCGCCGACCTCCTCGTAGTAGGCGTGCATGGAGATGTGGTCGACCAAGTCGTACGTGTACGACAGGACGGTGCGCTCCCACTCGCCGAACGTGTCCATCTGCATGGAGGAGGAGCCGCAGACGATCAGCGAGATCGACGGGTCGACGAGCTTCATGGCCTTGCCGGCCTCGGCGGCGAGCTTGCCGTACTCGTGGGCGTCCTTGTGGCCGATCTGCCACGGGCCGTCCATCTCGTTGCCCAGGCACCAGAGCTTCACGCCGTACGGCTTCTCACGCCCGTTGGCGATGCGCAGGTCGGCCCAGCGGGTGCCGGCCTCGCCGTTGCAGTACTCGACCAGGGCCGCGGCGGCCGCGACGCCGCGGGTGCCGAGGTTGACGGCCATCATCGGCTCGACGCCCTCGCGCTCGGCCCACTGCAGGAACTCGTCGGTGCCCACCAGGTTGGGCTCCACCGTGCGCCACGCGAGGTCGAGGAACGGCTTGCGCTGCTCGACAGGGCCGACGGCGTCCTCCCACACGTAGTTGGAGACGAAGTTGCCGCCCGGGTAGCGCACCATCGGGACGCCGAGCTCGTGCACCAGGTCGGCGACGTCGCGACGGAAGCCGTGCTCGTCGGCCTCGGGGTGCCCGGGCTCGAAGATGCCGGTGTAGACGGCGCGGCCGAGGTGCTCGACGAACGAGCCGAACAGGCGGCGGTCGACGGCGCCGCGGCGGAAGTCGGGGTGCAGGGTGACGCGCGCCGCGGTGGCGCCAGCGGTGGCGTCGGGAGTGGTGGGGGCGGGGCGGGCATCGGTCTGGGGAGCCGTCATGGGTCTCACGTTCCTCGTCGAAGTGGGCGATGGTGAAGCCACCGTGTACAACGATGTAGAGTCAACCACGGTCGCCGCGCGCGGCACCAATCGGCCCAGGATGGTCTGGGCTCGGACGACTCGAGGAGGAATCGGCATGCGCAGAGGCTTGCGACGCGCCGTGGCGGCGTCGGCCGCCGGGCTGGCCGGCCTGTCGCTCGCGGCGTGCGCGCCCGGCGACGACACCGGACCGGCGAGCAACACGAGCTGCAGCAACACGATCACGAAGCCCGACGCCACCCAGGTGACCCTGTGGGCCTGGTACCCCGCCGTCGAGCAGATCGTGGACACGTTCAACGCCCAGCACGACGACGTCCAGATCTGCTGGACCAACGCGGGCCAGGGCGCCGACGAGTACGGCAAGTTCTCCACCGCCCTCGAGGCAGGTACCGGCGCGCCCGACGTCATCCAGCTCGAGTCCGAGATCCTGCCGACCTACACGATCCTCGACGGGCTGGCCGACCTCGCACCGTACGGCGCCGGTGACCTGGAGGACCAGTTCCCGGCAGGGGCGTGGTCCGACGTGTCCAGCGGCGACTCGGTGTACGCCGTCCCCGTCGACGGCGGCCCCGTGGGCATGCTGTACCGGGCCGACATCTTCGACAAGTACGGCGTCGAGCCGCCGACCACCTGGGACGAGTTCGCCCAGGCCGCGCAGGACCTGCGCGACGCCGGCTACGACGGCTACATCACCAACTACGCCACCAACGGCGGCGCGTTCAACTACGCGCTGTTCGCGCAGGCCGGCTGGGCGCCGTTCACCTACGACCCCGCCCAGCGCGACCAGATCGGCATCGACGTCGACACCCCCGAGGCGCGCAAGGTCCTGTCCTACTGGGAGGACCTCATCGACCGCGGGCTCGTGTCCAGCGACGACGCGTTCACCAGCGACTACAACACCTCCCTGGTGGACGGCACCTACGCGGTCTACATCGCCGCCGCCTGGGGACCCGGCTACCTCGAGGGCCTGTCCGACGCGGACTCCGGCGCCGAGTGGAAGGCCGCGCCGCTGCCCCAGTGGGACCCGGCGAACCCGGTGCAGGTCAACCAGGGCGGCTCGGCGCTCGCGGTCACCTCGCAGGCGAAGGACCCGGAGGCCGCCGCGACGGTCGCGATGGAGCTGTTCGACGACGAGGAGACGTGGAAGATCGGCGTCGAGGACGCCGGGCTCTTCCCGCTGTGGAACCTCGCGCTCGACGCGCCGTGGTTCACCGACCGCCGCTACCCGTTCTTCGGCGGCCAGCAGGTCAACCGCGACGTGTTCCTCGACGCCGCCGCGCAGTACCCGGGCTTCACCTTCAGCCCGTTCCAGGTGTACGCGTACGACCGCCAGACCATGGCCCTCTACGACATGGTCGAGGGCCCCGCGACCGCCGCCGACGCGCTGGCGACCATCCAGGACAGCCTGGTGCGCTACGCCGAGCAGCAGGGGTTCACGGTCCGATGACGCGCACAGAATCGACCGGAGGGAGCGCCTCGATGGCCTCGACGACGACGAAGCCGCCCGCCGCGCCCGCCCGGGCCGGGAACCGGCGCGGCGGGCAGAGCCTGCTGGACACGAAGCGACAGTGGTGGGGGTGGCTCTTCCTCGCCCCGTTCACGGTCGTGTTCGTGCTGTTCCTGCTGGTGCCGCTGGCGTACGCCTTCTGGCTCAGCCTGCACACCAAGGGCATCGCGACGGGCGGCGAGAGCGTCTTCACCGGCGTCGCCAACTACGTGCGCGTGTTCACGGACGCGGACTTCCTGTCCGGCATGGCCCGCGTGGGCAAGTTCGTGCTCGTCATGGTGCCGATCCAGATCGGCCTCGCCGTGGCGATCGCGCTGGTGCTCGACACGCTCGCCACCAAGCTGTCCCAGGCGTCGCGGCTGCTCGTGTTCGTGCCGTACGCGATCCCGGCCGTCATCGGCGCGCTCATGTGGGGCTTCCTGTACAGCCCCCGCTTCGGCCCGGCCAACGACATCTTCGGGGTCTTCGGCCTGAACGCCCCCGACTTCCTGTCCCGGGACCTCATCTTCGGCTCGCTGGTCAACATCGTGACCTGGCAGTGGGTCGGCTACTACATGATCATCGTCTACGCCGCGCTGCGGGCGATCGACCCGTCGGTCTACGAGGCGGCGAAGCTGGACGGCGCCGGCAACTGGGCCATCGCGTTCCGGATCAAGATCCCGATGATCGCGTCGTCGATGGTGATGATCGTGGTGTTCGCCCTCATCGGCACCCTGCAGTTCTTCACCGAGCCGACGGTGCTGCGGTCGGTCGCGCAGGGCGCGATCCCCACCACCTACACCCCGAACATGTACGCGTACTCGATGGCGTTCTCCTACAGCCAGTTCAACTACGCCTCCACGATCGCGTTCGCGCTGGGGATCCTCGTGTTCATCGGGTCGTACATCTTCCTGTACGCGACCCGCAAGCAGAGCGGACTGAAGTGATGACGACGGCGACGACGACGCAGACCTCCGCGCGCGGCACCGAGCGGCGCGCCGGCGGACGACCCCGCGGACAGCGACGGATCGGCTCCCACCTCTTCCTGCTCCTCGCGGTGCTGTACTTCGTGGTGCCGCTGTGGTGGCTCGTGGTCGGGTCCACGAAGTCGAACAGCGGACTGTTCGTGGGCTCCGGCGGCGCCCTGTGGTTCAACGACGAGTTCGCGCTGTGGGACAACGTCAAGCAGCTGTTCACGTACCAAGGCGGCATCTACTGGACGTGGATGCGCAACTCGTTCGTGTACGCGATCGTCGGCGGCGTCGGCTCCACGGTGCTCGCCGTGCTGGCCGGGTACGCCCTGGCGAAGTACCGGTTCCGGGGGCGCAACCTCTACTTCTCCATGCTGCTGGGCTCGGTCATGGTGCCGCTCACGGCGCTGACCATCCCCACGTTCGTGCTGCTCAGCCAGCTCGGCATGATCAACACGATGTGGGCGGTCATCCTGCCGTCGCTGCTCAGCCCGATCGGCGTCTACCTCGTGCGCGTGTACGCCGTCGACGCCATCCCGGACGAGATGCTCGACGCCGGCCGCGTCGACGGCGCGGGGGAGCTGCGGCTGTTCTTCCGGGTGGCGCTGCCGCTGCTGCGCCCGGCGTTCGTCACGGTGCTGCTGCTGACCACCGTCGCGACGTGGAACAACTTCTTCCTCCCGCTGGCGGTGCTGCGCGACCCGCAGCTGCTGCCCGTCACCGTGGGCATCAACCAGTGGCAGGCGCTGTCGAACGCGGGCGCGGGCGGCGAGCAGGTGTGGAACCTCATCACCACCGGCGCGCTCGTCTCGATCCTGCCCCTCATCGTGGCGTTCCTCGGCCTGCAGAAGTACTGGCAGGGCGGCCTGTCCCTCGGGTCGATCAAGTGAGCGCCGGCGCCGGGCGCCGCAGGCCGTCCCGTGCGGCGGTTGCCCTAGGCTGTGGGGGGCGAACGGGGAGGTGAGCGGCATGCGCGTGACCATGCACGACGTGGCCCAGCGGGCGGGCGTGTCGATCAAGACGGTGTCGAACGTCGTCAACGGGTACCCGCACATCCGGCCCGAGACCCGCGAACGCGTCGAGGAGGCCATCGAGCACCTCGGCTACCGCCTCAACACCACGGCCCGCAACCTGCGCACCCAGCGCACGGACATGATCACGCTCGCCGTGCCGGAGCTGCGGCTGCCGTACTTCGCCGAGCTCGCGGACTCCGTGATCCGGTCTGCCGAGGAGCAGGGCCTCACCGTGCTCATCGAGCAGACCGGGTCGGTGCGCGAGCGCGAGATCGAGCTGCTGGACGGCCGGCGCCGGCACCTCACGGACGGCGTCATCTTCTCCCCGCTGGCGCTCGGGCAGGACGACGTCGGCCTGTTCGAGGTCGACTTCCCGCTCGTCGTGCTGGGCGAGCGCGTCTTCGACGCCCCGGCCGACCACGTGACGATGAACAACGTGGCGGCCGCGCGCGCCGCCACGCAGCACCTCGCGTCCCTCGGCCGGAAGCGGATCGCGGTCGTCGGCGCGCACGAGGGCGAGCTGGTCGGCTCGGCCGCGCTGCGCACCGAGGGCTACCGCCAGGGGCTCGAGGCCGCCGGGCTGCCCTACGACCCGGCGCTGGTGAGCGAGGCGGGGCTGTGGCACCGCTCGACCGGGTCGGAGTCGATGGGCCGGCTGCTCGACTCCGGCGTCGAGATCGACGCCGTCTTCGCCCTCAACGACGCCATGGCCCTCGGCGCGCTGCACGCGCTGCACGCGCGCCGGATCGACGTGCCGGGCGACGTCGCGCTGATCGGCTTCGACGACGTCGACGACGTGCGCTACTCGGTGCCGACGATCAGCTCCGTCGACCCCGGGCGCGAGCAGATCGCCCGTACCGCGGTGGACCTGCTCGTCGAGCGCATCGCGGGCGGCTCCGACCGGCCCTACCGGCGGGTGGTCACCGGGTCGCGGGTCGTGGGACGGGAGTCCACCGGCGACGCGGCGGAGGGCGAGGAGAACGTCGTCGCCGTCCAGCCCGGCGGCAACGAGGAGATCGTGTCGCCGGTCAGCGCGACGGCGTGAGGACCCGCGGCCCGGGCATGTCCCGCAGGCCGCGCAGCGGGCTGCGCACGGCGCTCAGGCAGGCGACGCAGTGCACCGCCGCCATGAGCAGCACGGTCTCGCGGACGCCCAGCACCTCGCCGAGCGCGCCGGCGGCCAGCCCGGCGAGCGGCATCGTGCCGAAGTTGACGAACTGGCTCGTCGTGACGACGCGGCCCATGAGCGGCTGCGGCACGTAGCGCTGCCGCCACGCGCCGCGCACCACGTTGCCCGCGACGACCGCGAGCCCGACGAGGAAGAGCCCGGCCACCGTCCAGGCGATCCGGGCGCCGCCGCCCCCGAGCCCCACAAGGAGCGCGGGCGGGCCGCCGGCGACCATGAGCAGCACCGTGGCGCGGGCACTGCCGAGGCGCCGGCTGAGCCAGGTCGCGACGCTGGCGCCGAGGAGCCCGCCGCAGGCACCGACGGTCATGACGACGCCCAGCGCGGAGGGGCCGAGCCCGGCCGTGTCCACGAGGAACAGCACGAGGAGCGCGGTGTAACCGGTGAGCCCGAAGTTCGAGATCCCGCCCACGACGACGAACCAGCGCAGATAGCGGTCGGCGGCGACGAACGCCACGCCCTCGCGGATGCGCACCCGCAGCGGGGCGGTGGGCGGTACCTCGGGCCGGCGTACCGCGCGGACGCGCCAGAGGCACACGGCCGAGACGACGAAGCTCGCCGCGTCGAGGGCGAGCCCCGCGGCGGCGCCGAGCGCCTGGGCCATGGCGCCGCCGAGGCCCGGGCCCGCCACCTGCATGCCCGACTCGGTGCCGAGCAGGCGGGCGTTGGCGGCCTCGAGCTGCACGCCGGGCACGACCTGGGGGAGGAAGACGACGTAGGCGGTGCGGAAGAAGACGGTGCTGACGCCGGCCGCGAGCGCGGCGCCGACCAGGTGCGGGAGGGTCAGGGCGTCGAGGGCCGCCGCCACGGGGACGCTGCCGATGGCGACGGCGGCGACCAGGTCGGCCGCGATCATCACGGCCCGCGCGGGGAGCCGGTCGACCCACGCGCCGGCCGGCAGGCCGATCACGAGCCACGGCAGCCAGGCCGCCGCGGTGAGCAGGCCGGCGACCGCGGCGCCGGCGTCGAGCTCGAGCACCGCGACCAGCGGCAGCAGCACCGACGTGGTGGCGTTGCCCAGCACGCTGACGCCCTCGCCGAACCAGAGCCGCCGGAACCCGGGGTTGCGGGCCAGGGGCGCAGGGTCGGAGCCGGCCACCCGGCCCGTCGTGGCGGTCATGGCTGGGCGGGGAACCCGCGGGCGAAGACGAGCACGGGCTCGCGCTCGACGTCGTCGTCGGGCCGAGGGCGCTCCGCCCACCGCACGAGGACGGCGGTGAGCTCCTCGCCCATTGCGGCGAGCTCGGCGGGGGACAGGTGCACCCAGGTCTCGGTGGAGAAGGCGGCGCGGTCCCACTCGGGGGCCGACTCGGCGTTCGCCTGCCAGTCGCGCACGCGCTCGAGCTGGCGCTGGAGGTGGAGCGCCTCGGCGGCCTGGGCGGCGGTGACGGCGGCGGGGTCCTGGGCGAACTCCTGGCGCGACCAGCGCAGGCGCGGCGCGACGAGTCGCCACCAGCGCTCGCGCCGGTCGCGGGCGAGCTCGGGGGCCTCGGCGACGAGGCCCGCGTCGTGCAGCACCTTGAGGTGGTGGCTGGCGCTGCCGACGGCCTGCCCGGTGCGGCGGGCGAGCGCGGACGCGGTGGACGGCCCGTCGACCTTGAGCGCGTCCATGAGGCGCGCCCGGTAGGGGTTGGCCAGCGCGGCGAGCGCCTTCGCCTCGGTGACGGTGCGCACGGGTTCGGGCGTGCGCTCGGGGGCGGGTTCGTGAGCGGGGACGGGAGGCTCGGTCATGCCGCCACCGTAGACCCACAAGAGTTGTTGTACAAGAGTTCTTGTGGAACTGGGTTCAGGCCGCGGATCTCCCGGACGCCTGGGCGTCGACCCGGTCGAGACGGTCGGCGGCGAGCCGGCCGGCCGCCCACAGCCAGAAGCCCGGCCCCACCAGCACCGCCAGCAGCGGCAGCGCCCAGGCGGCGGCGAGCAGCGCCCCGGCCACGACGAGCACCGCGAGGGACGTCGTCGGGCCGAGCAGGGGGAGCAGCAGCAGGAACCGCCACGTGTCGACGACGCCGCGGTCGTAGCGGGACACGACCACCGGCCACGCGGCCAGGACGACGGCGCCCCACGCGGCGACGACCAGCAGCCCCCCGGTCAGCACGGCCCGCGCCGGCCCGTCGAGCAGGCCGAGGGCCACGCCGTCGAACCACAGCAGGGCGCCGACCGCCCAGACGGGCGCGAAGAGCGCGTTGGTGCGGCCGAACCCGTCGCGCCAGGCGCGCCAGAACGTGCGCCAGGGGGTGGGCTCCGCGGTCATGCGGGCGGCGACGACGCCGCCGGCCCGCAGCGCCGGGCCGAGGCCGAGCAGCACGCCGCCGGCCAGGGCACCCAGCGCCACCATGACGGTCACCTCGACCAGCAGGGTCGCCCAGCGCAGCGCCAGCATGACGCCGCCCGCCCAGCCGGGCACCTCCGCCTCGGCGACGGCGGCGCGGGCGGCGGCCCGCTCCGGCACGGGCGCCGTCACGGGAGCCTCGTGGCGAGGGTGACGCGCCCGGCGTCGTCGAGCGCCTCGAGGCACAGGGCGGCGCGGTCGCGCACGGCGTCCCACCCCGGGTGCACGACGGCGGACACGGCCGCGCCGTCGGCGGCGGTCCAGGCGAACCGCCCGCCGCCCAGGGCGCGCACGTCGGCGCGCGGGGGCAGCGGCCCGACGGCGCCGTCCTGGACCTGCGTCGGGTCGGCGCCGGGGGTGAGCTGCTCCCAGTCGCCGTCGAGGATGGCCGGGTCGACCGGCCACCGGGAGACGTCGTCCACCTCCCGGTCGGCACCCGCCCACGGCTGCGGGGCCACGAGCGGCCAGCCGTCGTGCGTCCACACGAGGCGCCGCAGCTGGAGGCGGTGCTCGGTCGGCGCGTCCGCGTCGCGCACGTGGTGCACCAGGAGCTGGCGCCCGTGCGAGCCGGCCTCCGGCGCCACGCCGGGGCGGGAGGCGGGCACCCGTTCGGTGAGCACCGACGCGTGGCCCGGGGCGAGGATCCCCGGCCCGCCGGCGAGCCGGTGGCCGGACAGCACGGGCACGCCGACGGCCCACGGGTCGGCGTCGAGGTCGGTCATGAGGCGGCCGGCGCGGTCGCGGTACGGGCCGGGGACGGCGTCGCCCACGGCGGCCCGCAGGTGGTAGCTGCCCGCGAGCGAGTCGTACGACACCAGCAGGGCCCAGCCGCCGCCGGGGCGGGCCAGGACGAACGCGCCCTCGACCGCGCCGTCGGCGGAGCGTGCCCGCCGGGCGAGGAGGCGGCCCGGAGCCGCGTGCAGCTCGCCCGGGGCGGGGGCGAGGCCCTCGGCGACGAGGCCCGTGGCCGCGTCGAGCGGGAGCACGTGGATGCCGCTGAAGAACGACCCGTAGACGAGCCACTGCGACCCGTCCGCCTCCGTGACGACGTTGGCGTCGATCGCGTTGGGCTGTCCGAGTCCCTCGGGCGGCTCCGCGTGCTCGCTCGCGACCACGATGCCGCGGTCGGTCCACGGGCCGGCGGGGTGCGGCGCGTCGGCGAGGCCGATCGCGGACCGGCGGGAGCCGAACGTCGAGGCGGAGTAGTACATCCGCCAGACGACGCCCGCGCCGCCCGGGACGTCCGGGACATCGACGCGCACGACCTCGGGGGCCCAGAGGCCCTCGGCGCCGGACCACGCGGAGGCCGGCCCGGGCACGCCGGGCAGGGCCCAGCCGTGGAAGTCCCAGGTCACCAGATCGGTCGAGCGGCGCACCTGCACGCCCCCGCGGACGGGGCCGTCCCAGCGGGCGTCGGTGGAGAAGAGCCAGTAGACGCCGTCGTCGTCGCGCACCGCGGTGGGGTCGTGCACGTGGCGGCCGCCCCAGGCGGAGGTGTCGGGCGCGCCCGGACCCGTCGTCGTGTCGGTCTGGGTCACGGTCAGCCCTTCGTGCCGGTGAGCGCGACGGACTCGATGATCTGCCGCTGGAAGACGAGGAAGACCACGAGGATCGGCAGCAGCGCCACCACGGACGCCGCCATGATGAGCGGGTAGTCCCGCTGGGTCGCGTACTGCACGTTCATGTTGGCGATGACCACCTGCAGGGTCTGCCGCTCCGGCGTGTTCAGGTAGAGGATCGGCGCGAGGTAGTCGTTCCAGACGGCCATGAACCACAGGATGAACTGGGCGGCGACGGCCGGGCGGATGATCGGCATGATCATGCGCCAGAAGATCTGCCAGTAGGAGGCGCCGTCGATCTTGGCGGCCTCGACCAGCGAGTCCGGCACGCTCGACAGGTACTGGCGCAGGAAGAAGATCATCACGATGTTGCCGAAGATCGCCGGGACGATCAGGGGCAGCAGGGTGTCGACCCAGCCCAGCCTCGAGAACATCACGAACTGCGGGATCATCAGCGTGGGGAACGGGATCATGATCCCGGACAGCAGGCCGATGAAGATCGCGTTCTTGAACGGCATGCGCATCTTGGCCAGGGCGAACGCCGCCAGGGCGCAGGTGAACGTGCCGACCACCGTGACGGACAGCGACACGATCAGGCTGTTGCGGATGCCGTCCAGCACGAAGGAGTCGCTCCACATCCGCACGTACGTGTCCCACTGGGGCACGTCGGGGATCCAGACGGGCGGGAGGGCGAAGACCTCGAGCTTGGTCTTGATCGAGGTGGAGAACATCCACAGCAGGGGCGCGACCATGAAGATCGCGCCCGCCGCGAGGATGACCCAGACGACGGTGTCGGTGAGGCGCGAGCGCGCCCGACGCCCGAGGCGGGGGTGCGTGCCGCTGCCCGTGGCGGGGGCGGCCGGGGCCGTGGTGGTGGTCATGATGTCTCCAGGCCTCAGTCGATGGCGAAGCTGTTGCGCCGGTTCAGGCGGAACTGGACGAGCGTGATGATGAGGATCAGCACCCCGAGCACGATCGCGCCCGCGGTGGCGTAGCCCATCTGCCGGTACTGGAAGGCCTGCTTCCAGATGTAGAAGACGGCCGAGGCCGTCGAGTACTCGGGGCCGCCGGTGGGCGTCATGATGTTGATCTCGGTGAAGATCATGGCGCCGCCGATGACCTGCGTGACGACGAGGAAGAACGTCACGGGGCGCACCATCGGCAGCGTGATCGCCCGGAACTGGCGCCAGGCGCCTGCGCCGTCGAGGGCGGTGGCCTCGTAGAGCGAGCGGGGCACGGACTGGATCGCGGCCAGGTACAGCAGCATCGAGTACCCGAGGCCCTTCCAGACCATCATGAGGATGATGGCGGGCTTGGACCACGTCGGGTCGGCGAGCCAGTTGGGGCCGTCGATCCCGAAGAAGGCGAGGAACTGGTTCACCAGCCCGAAGTCGCCGTTGTAGGCCCACTGCCACAGGATCGCGACGGCGGCGATCGACGAGATCACCGGGATGTAGTAGATCGTGCGGAAGGCGGTGAGCCCGACGATCTTGCGGTTCATCGCGATGGCGAGCGCCAGCGAGATCGCGAGCCCGATCGGGATGCCGAGCATGTAGAAGAACGTGTTGAACAGGGCCTGGCGGAAGCGCTCGTCGCCGAGCAGCGCGACGTAGTTGTCGAGACCGATGAACTGCATCGGCCCCAGGCCGTTCCACCGGGTCAGCGACGCGTACAGCGCGAAGAGCGTCGGGTACAGCACGAACAGCAGGTAGCCGAGCACGGGCGCCGCGACGAACAGCAGCGCCCACTTCTTCTCGTTGCGGTGCAGGCGTGACGAGCCGCCGCCCGGCCGCGACGAGGCCGGCGCGGTGTGGGGCGCGGGCTGCGGCGCGGGGGTGCGACGGCCGGCGGTCGCCGGCGAGGCCGTGGACGTCATCGCTGACTCCTTCGTCCGGGGTGTCCGGTGGGTGCGGGAGGGCGGGCCGGCCGCCGCCGTCGGGGGACGACGACGGCGGCCGGCTCGGGGGACCGGGTCGGTCGGCCGGGGGAAGGCGGGGTCAGCCGGCGGCGCCGGCGGCAGCGGCCTGCTCCGCCTGCTCGTTCGTCTGGTCGAGCAGCTCCTGCATGCGCGGCTGCACCTCGGCGAGGTAGTCGGCCGCGGTCTTCTTGCCGTCCAGCACCGGCTGGATGTCGACGAACAGCTCGTCGTACCACTGAGGGCTGAAGGTGTACGCGGCCGGCATGGCGCGGCCGTAGTCCTGGACGATGTCGAGGAACTCCTGGCGGTTGGCCGGCTCGGAGTCCTTCGCGTCGGCCCACTTCTCGGCCGTGTCGATCCGGTTGGGGATCTGGATGTTGGCGTCCACGAGGGTCTGCTGCGCGCCCTCGTCGGTCGACAGGTACGTGGCGAGCTTGACCGCGTCCTCCGGCAGGGCCGTGGTGTTCGAGACGCCGATGCCCAGGGAACCGATGTACGTGGCGGGCTCACCCGTCGCGCCGGTCGGCCACGGCATCAGGTCGTAGTCGAAGTCCAGGTCGTTGTACGTCGAGACGTCCCACGGGCCCACGGGGAAGAAGGCGATCTGGCCCTCCATGAACCGCTGGTAGGTGTCGAGCGTGGCGGACTGCTCGGTGTTCGGGGTGACCTTCTCCTTGGTGGTGAGGTCGGCGAAGAACTGCAGCGCGTCCGCGAACTCCGGGGAGTCCACGGTCACCTGGGTGTGGTCCTCGTTCGTCCAGTCGCCACCGTTGCTCCAGACGAACGACGGCAGCGTCCAGTTGACGTTGAGGCCGGTGCCCCACTGGTCGGTCTTGCCGTCCCCGTCGGTGTCCTTGGTGACCTTCTTGAGGATCTTGAGCCACTGCTCGCGGGTCATCGGCTCGTCGGCGTCGGGGAGCTCGACGCCGGCCTTCTCCAGCATGGTCTTGTTGTAGCCCAGGGCCATCGGGCCGACGTCCTTGGGGAGCGCGTAGAGCTGACCGTCGGGCGTGCCCTGGACCGTGCCGTCGAAGCGGTAGGAGTCGACGCCGTAGGGCCAGACGTTGTCCAGGTCGACGCCCTGGTCGGCCACCTGGTCGGTGATGTCCATGAGCACGCCGGAGGAGACGTACGACTGCAGGCTGCCCTGCTCCACGTAGAAGACGTCGGGCACCTTGTTGCCGGCGACGGCGGCCTGGAGCTTGGTGGCGTACTGGTCGGCGTCGGTGACGATGACCTTCACCTTGACGCCGGTGTCCTCGGTGAAGCGGTCGATGGCGTCCTGGTAGGCCGCCTTCTCGGCGTCACCGCCGCGGAACATGAACGTGAGCGTGTCGGCGTCGGCGCCGCTCCCGCTGCCGGAGCCGCAGGCGGCGAGGGTGCTGGCGGCCACCACGGCGGTGGCGATGCCGGCGATCAGGCGTGACTTCCTCATCACGGGGGTCCTCTCGGGGAGATCCGATCCGCGCCGGCGCGGCGTCGCCCCGTTGCGGTTTACATCGATGAAGAGCCATCGACGGCGCCCAATGTGGCACGGCTCGCGCGGCGCGGTCAAGTGGCCGAGGTCACGGCTCTGCAACGATGAAGAGGCCCGCCGCGCGCCGCGGTGGCGCGGTTGACCGCCGTCGGCCGCGGCGGGCAGGATGACCACCTCTACAACGATGTACGCGGGCGACGGTCGCGCGTGACGAGGGGGAGCGATGGCGCACCAGGAGGACCGGGGACACCCGCGGGCACGGAGGTCGGGGGAGACGGACCGCCCACCGATGGGCTGGAACTCGTGGGACAGCTACGGCACCACCGTGACCGAGGCCGAGGTGCTCGCGAACGCGCGGTTCCTGGCCGGGCACGACGGCGGCGTCCTGGCCGACGCCGGCTGGGACACCGTCGTCGTCGACATCCAGTGGTACGAGCCGACGGCCCGCCGCGGCGGCTACAACGACGCCGCGCCCGTGCTGTTCGACGACCACGGGTTCCTGCGGCCGGTGCCCGAACGCTTCCCGTCCTCCGCGGGCGGTCGGGGCTTCGCGCCGCTCGCCGCCGCGGTCCACGACCTGGGCCTGCGCTTCGGCATCCACCTCATGCGCGGCATCGCCCGGCGTGCCGTCGAGGCCGACCTGCCCGTGCCCCGCACGCCGTACCGCACGGGCGAGATCGCGGACACGGCCAGCACCTGCCCCTGGAACTCCGACTGCTACGGCCTGCGGCACGACCACCCCGGCGCGCAGGCGTGGCTCGACGCGATGATCGACCACGTCGTCGGCTGGGGCGTCGACTTCCTCAAGGTCGACGACATGCTGGCGCCCTACCACGCCGACGCCGTCGAGGCCCTCTCGCTGGCCGTCCGGCGGGCGGAGCTGCGGCACGGCCGGCGGGTGCTCGTCTCGCTGTCGCCCGGCACCGGGCTGTCGCTCGCCCACCTCGAGCACCTGCGCGAGCACGCCGACATGTGGCGGGTCTCCGACGACCTCTGGGACCGCTGGCCCGACGTCGAGGCGCAGCTCGGCCGGATGGCACGCTGGGCCCCGCACTCGGGCCCCGCCGGGTGGGCGGACGCCGACATGCTCCCCCTCGGCCGGATCGGCGTGCGGGCGGAACGGGGCGAGCCGCGCCACTCGCTGCTCACCGCCGACGAGCGCCGCACCATGCTCAGCCTGTGGTGCCTGGCGCGCTCGCCGCTGTTCGTCGGTGGGGACCTGCCGACCTCCGACCCCGACACGATCGCGGACCTGGCCCACCCCGGCGTCCTCGCGGTCGCGCACCGGTCCGCCGGCGGGCGCGAGCTGCTGCGCGAGGGCGGGCCGGGCGCCGAGACCGTCGTCTGGGGCGCCGCGACCGACGACGGCTCGACGCGCTGGGCGGGCGTCTTCAGCACGGCGTCCGAGGCCCGCAGGGTCCGGGTGCCCGCGGCCTCCGCGGGCCTGCCCGGCGCCCCGGCCGCCGTCGTGGACGTGTGGACCGGCGAGCTCGTGCCGCTGCGGCCCGCGGACGCCACCACCGGGGGCGACACCGTGCTCGACGTCGAGGTCCCCGCGCACGGCGTCCGGCTGCTGCGCCTCGACGCGGCCACGGGAGCGTCGGGAGGCGCCGCGTGAGGCGGTCGGCCGTGGCGTCGGCGGCGCTCGCGGCGGTCGTCGTCGCCGGGGGAGCGGTCCTGGCCGTCGCGCGCCCGTGGGCGCCGTCGGAGGCCGAGCCCGTGGCGCTCGAGCTGGAGGGCGACCTGGCCGTGCACGACCCGGCGCTGGTCGTCGGCGACGAGGGTGAGCCCTGGTTCGTGTACTCCACCGGCGACCTGCGCGTCGGGTTCGGCGCCCCGCAGATCCGCCGGTCCGACGACGGCGGCCGCACCTGGGAGCCGGCGGGCACGGCGTGGGACGCCTCGGGCGACCCGGCGTGGGTCCGCGACCCGGACACCGGGATCGCGGGCGTCGAGAACTACTGGGCGCCGGAGCTCGTCGAGCACGACGGCACCTGGTACCTCTACTACTCCGCGTCGACGTTCGGCTCGAACTCCTCCGCGATCGGGCTGGCCACGGCCAGCACCCTGGACCCCGCGGACCCGGACTTCGGCTGGACCGACCAGGGCATGGTGATCCGCTCGACCGCGGGCACGGACGACTACAACGCCATCGACCCCGGGGTCGTGACCGACGACGACGGCAGGCCGTGGCTGTTCTTCGGGTCCTTCTGGGGCGGGATCCAGCGGGTGTCCCTGGCCTGGCCGAGCGGGAAGCCGGCGGACGACGCCGAGCCGGTCACCGTCGCGAGGCGGTCCGGGGTGCCGGACCCCGCGATCGAGGCGCCGTACGTCGCCGAGCACGACGGCTGGTACTACCTGTTCGTGTCGTGGGACCGGTGCTGCGCCGGCGAGGACTCCACGTACTCGATCCACGTGGGGCGCGCGCGGGACGTCACCGGCCCGTTCCTCGACAAGGACGGCAGGGACATGGCGGACGGCGGCGGATCGCTGGTGCTGGGCACCGACGGCGCGAGGATCGGCCCCGGCGGGCAGTCGCTGTCGCAGGGCTATCTGGGCTACCACTTCTACGACGGGGAGAACGGCGGGGCGCCGCGCCTCGGGATCCAGCGCCTGGGCTGGGACGACGACGGCTGGCCCGTGGCGAGGTAGTCCGAGCCCTGCCGAGGTAGTCCAGATCTCCGTGAGGTAGTTCGAGTCCTGCCGAGGTAGTTCCGGCCGAACTACCTCGCGGAGATCTGGACTACCTCGGCAGGATGTGGACTACTTCGGCGAGCCCAGGTCGCGGCGGGCCGGGCTCGCGCCGGGCGGGATCGGCTAGGATCGCGAGGGTCGCGACTGGCGTACAGGTGGATCACCACCGGGGAGCGACGCGCTGTGCTGACGACGGGTCGTTCGCCTGGGCCCGGTCGTCGTCCGACACCCCGCCGGGTCGAGGCCTCCGACGCCCGGTGAGTCCGACCGCCGTCCGACACAGCAGGAGAACGCCGCATGAGCACTCCCGACCCCACGTTCAACGCGCCCCTGGCCGAGCTCGACCCCGAGATCGCGGCCGTCCTCGACGGGGAGCTGGCCCGCCAGCGCGACACCCTCGAGATGATCGCGAGCGAGAACTTCGTCCCGCGCGCGGTGCTGCAGGCGCAGGGCTCCGTCCTGACCAACAAGTACGCCGAGGGCTACCCCGGCCGCCGCTACTACGGCGGCTGCGAGCAGGTCGACATCGCCGAGAACCTCGCGATCGCCCGCGCCAAGGACCTCTTCGGCGCCGAGGCCGCCAACGTGCAGCCTCACTCGGGCGCGCAGGCCAACGCGGCCGTGCTGCACGCCCTCATCAACGCGGGCGACAAGATCCTCGGCCTCGAGCTGGCCCACGGCGGCCACCTCACGCACGGCATGAAGATCAACTTCTCCGGCAAGCTCTACGACGTCGGCGCCTACGGCGTGGACCCGCAGTCGTACCGCATCGAGATGGACGAGGTGCGCAAGCGCGCGCTCGAGCACCGCCCGGACGTCATTATCGCCGGCTGGTCCGCGTACCCGCGCCACCTCGACTTCGCCGCGTTCCGCGAGGTCGCGGACGAGGTCGGCGCCAAGCTGTGGGTGGACATGGCGCACTTCGCCGGCCTCGTGGCCGCGGGCCTGCACCCGAGCCCCGTGCCGCACGCCGACGTCGTCTCCTCCACCGTGCACAAGACCATCGGCGGCCCCCGCTCCGGCTTCATCCTGAGCAAGGAGGAGCACGCCAAGAAGATCAACTCGGCCGTGTTCCCGGGCCAGCAGGGCGGCCCGCTCATGCACGTCATCGCCGCCAAGGCCGTGGCGTTCAAGGTCGCGGGCACCGACGAGTTCAAGGCCCGCCAGGAGCGCACGCTGCGCGGCGCGCAGATCATCGCCGAGCGCCTGTCCCAGGCCGACGTCGCCGAGCAGGGCGTGTCCGTGCTCACCGGCGGCACCGACGTGCACCTGGTGCTCGTCGACCTGCGGAACTCCTCGCTCGACGGCCAGCAGGCCGAGGACCTCCTGCACGACGCCGGCATCACCGTGAACCGCAATGCTGTGCCGTTCGACCCGCGCCCGCCGCGCGTCACCTCCGGCCTGCGCATCGGCACGCCAGCGCTCGCCACGCGCGGGTTCGGCGACGCCGAGTTCACCGAGGTCGCGGACATCATCGCGGTCGCGCTGCGCGACGGCGCGTCGGCCGACGTCGACGGCCTCGCGGCCCGCGTCGCGAAGCTCACCGCCGACTTCCCGCTCTACCCCGGGCTGCAGCAGTGACGGCCCGCCTGCTGCCGGGCAAGCCGGTCGCCGAGGCGGTCTTCGCCGACCTCGCCCCGCGGATCGACGCGCTGATCGCCGCGGGGCACCGTCCCGGCCTCGGCACGATCCTCGTCGGGGACGACTCGGCCAGCGCCGGCTACATCCGGATGAAGATGGACAAGGCGAACGAGCTCGGGTTCACCTCGCCGCACATCCACCTCCCGCAGGACGCGACCCAGGCGGACGTCCTGGCCGCCGTGCGGGAGATGAACGACGCCAAGGACGTCGGCTCCGTCCTCATCCAGAACCCGCCGCCCCCGCAGATCGACTTCGACGCGGCCATGCTCGCGCTGGACCCGGACAAGGACGTCGACGGCCTGCACCCCGTCAACATGGGACGCCTCGCCCTCGGCATGCCGGGCCCGGTGCCGGCGACGCCGGCCGGGATCGAGACGCTCCTGGCGCACTACGAGATCCCGGTCGCCGGTCGCGAGGTCTGCATCCTCGGCCGCGGCACGACGCTCGGGCGCCCCCTGGCCCTGCTGCTCTCGCAGAAGCGCCCGACGGCCAACGCGGCCGTCACCGTGGTCCACACCGGGGTGCCGGACTGGCAGGAGTACACCAAGCGGGCCGACATCGTGATCGCGGCGGCGGGCGTCCCGGGCATCCTGCAGCCCGAGCACCTGACGCCGGGCGTGACCGTCGTCGGCGGCGGCGTCCGGTACGAGGGGCGCAAGCTGCTCCCGGACGTCGACGAGTCGTGCGCGGAGGTCGCCGGGGCGATCACGCCGCGCGTCGGCGGCGTCGGGCCGACCACCATCGCCATGCTGTTCCGCAACGCGGTGGAAGCCGCGGAGCGCGCCGCCCGGGGGTAGCGCCTGCCTGATCCCGCCGCGCACCTCGCGAGCACCGTCCGGGCCCGTCGTCCCCCTGGGGGCGACGGGCCCGGCCGCGTCCGCCATGATGTGCCCATGGTCGCGAGAAGCCAGCGTGGGTGGTCGGGCGAGCCGGGCGAGCTGCTGAAGGTGGGGCCGGGGTTCCGGCTCGCGGACGTCGACCCGGACGCCAAGCCCGGTTACGCCGGGAAGAAGAAGGACGGCGCGGCCGACCTGCTCGCCGGTGAGCAGGAGCTCGACGAGCTGCAGGAGCGCCTGTACGCCCAGAGCCGCGAGGACCCGTCCGCGCCCGCCGTGCTGCTCGTGCTGCAGGCCATGGACTCCGCGGGCAAGGGCGGCATCGTGCGGCACGTCATCGGCGCGACCGACCCGCAGGGCGTGCACCTCGTGGCGTTCAAGAAGCCGACGCCGCAGGAGCTGGCGCACGACTTCCTGTGGCGCGTCGAGAAGGAGGTGCCCGAGGCCGGGTACATCGGCGTCTTCGACCGCTCGCACTACGAGGACGTGCTCATCGGGAAGGTGCGCGAGCTCGCCCCGCCCCAGGAGATCGAGCGGCGGTACGGCGCGATCAACGCGTTCGAGGCGGAGCTCGTGGCGCGCGGCACGCGGATCGTCAAGGTGATGCTGCACATCTCGCCCGAGGAGCAGAAGGCGCGGCTCGGCGAGCGGCTCGAGCGCCCCGACAAGCACTGGAAGTACAACCCCGGCGACGTCGACGAGCGCCTGGAGTGGCCCCGCTACATGGACGCCTTCCAGATGGTCTTCGAGCGCACCTCGACGGACCACGCGCCCTGGTACGTCGTCCCCGCGAACGCCAAGTGGTACGCCCGGCTCGCCGTGCAGGCGCTGCTGCTGGACGCGCTCGAGGACATCGACCCGCGGTGGCCCGCCGCGACCTTCGACGTCGAGAAGGAGAAGGCGCGGCTCGCGGCGTCGTGACGCCCCGGCCCGACGCTCAGGCCGCGGGGGCGGGACCGGCCGGCTGCTCGACGTCGTCGGGCAGGTTGGCGTCGAGCGGCTCGCGGTCGGTCTTGGTCCACGTGCGCCGGCCCAGCAGCTCGCGCGCCAGCGCCACCGTGACCACCGGCCACAGCAGCCACGTGTAGAGCATGTACGGGATCAGCCCGAACACGGCCCGCAGCAGGGGGCGGCGGCCCGGCTCGTTGGTCATGAGCAGGGACAGGAAGCTCGGCACCAGGGCGATCGTCGCGAAGAACACGAGCGATGGCCACCAGCCGGAGTGGAACGGCACGTCGCCGAACAGCCAGAACAGCAGCGACAGCACGAGGCCGAGCCCCATCAGCAGCTGCAGCAGCGGCATCAGCAGGTAGGCGAGGTGGTCGAGGCGGGCCCCGACCGACACGGGCGCGCGGAACGCCCCGCGCAGCAGCGAGAACGCCTGCCAGTTGCCCTGCGCCCAGCGCACGCGTTGCTTGAACAGGCGGCGCAGGCTGGTCACGCCCTGCTGGTCGACCGTGGTGAGCACCGTCTGGCGCCCCCGCCACCCGGCGCGGATCAGCCGCACGCCGATGTCCTGGTCCTCGGTGAGGCGGTCGCGCCACGGCCCGCGCTCGATGCCGGGCGGGAGCTTCTCGGTGACGACGACGTCGTCCAGCGCCGCGAGCCGCACGTACTGGCCGTTGCCGCCCATGTTGGCGGTGCCCCAGGCGGAGCGCCCGAGCTGGTAGACGTACGCCATCACCCCGAACTCCACGTCCTGGCCCCAGGTGAGGTAGTGCCGGCGGTTGTAGATGCGCACCAGCGCCTGCACGCCGCCCACCCGCTCGTCGGTGAACGCGCCGGCCAGGGCGCGCGGCGCGTCCGGCGGGATGCGGCCGTCGGCGTCCACGACGCCCACGATCACGCGGGTCGTCGGCCAGCCGGCGTAGTCGCCCGCGAGCACCTCGGAGTGCACGAACTCCCACGCGTCGTCGAGGCCGGCCGACTTGCCCACGCGGGCGTTCGGCAGCTCGCGGCGCAGCACGTGCAGCTCGGGCACCTGCGCCCGCAGGCCGGCGAGCACCTCGGGCGTGCGGTCGTCCGACCCGTCGTCGATGACGACGATCGCCTTGTGGGTGGCCTCGACCGCGACGAGCCGGCTCACGCTGTCGGCGATCGTCACCTCCTCGTTCAGCGCGGGAACGACGAACACCCACAGGTACTCGTCCTCCCGGGCCCGCTCGACGGCCTTGCGCTGGCGACGCCGCTCGAACCACGCGCGCACGACGAGCCAGACGATGACGCCGAACGTCACGAGCGTCAGGGCGAGCAGGAACCACATCAGCACCTGCACGCCGGGGGGCATGCCGCGGTACGGGTCCCACCACGGCGCGGTGACGGCGGCGCCGACGGCGGTGCTCACGACGGCGCTCACTCGGCCGCCGATCGGTGCGGGGCGCCGTCGCTCGGCGCGGCGTCGTACGGGTCGACGGTCGACTTCGGCGCGATGACGACGCCCTCCAGGTCGGCCGGGACGCTGTCCACCGGGGTGGGCTCGCGCACGAACTCGGGGCCGTCGATCGCGTCGGTGCGGTGGAACCCCGCCCACTCCAGCACCTGCGCGCGGACGAAGCCGGGGCCGGAGGTCTGCGGCACCGGCGTGTTGAAGACGAGGTGCTCCAGGGCGGTGACGATGCGCTCGGAGGCGTGCCCGTCGCCGTAGGGGTTGGGCTGCCGCGAGAAGGCGGCGTGCGCCGCGGGGTCGGTGAGCACCCGGGTGGCGGCGGCGACGATCGTGTCGGCGTCCGTGCCGACCAGCTCCAGGGTGCCCGCCTCGACGCCCTCGGTGCGCTCCGTGGTGGAGCGGGCCACGAGCACGGGCACGCCGAGCGCCGGCGCCTCCTCCTGGATGCCGCCGGAGTCGGTGATCACCAGGGTCGACCGCGCCAGCAGGCGGGCGAAGGTGTGGTACTCCATGGGCTTCGTGAGCGTGACGGCGGCGACGTCGTCGAGCTCGTCGCGCACCGTCTGCGCCACGCGCGGGTTGGGGTGCACCGGCACGACGAACCGGACGTCCGGGTGCGCGTCGGCCAGCCGATGCACCGCCGTCGCGATGCTCCCGATGCCCTCGCCCCAGTTCTCCCGGCGGTGCGCGGTGACGGTGACGACGCGCGACGTCGTGTCGTCCTCGAGCCAGGCGAGCTCGGGCCGGCGGTAGGGCAGGCGCCGCGCCGCAGCCCACTGCAGCGCGTCGATGCCGGTGTTGCCCGTGACGAACGTGCGGCCGATGTCGACGCCCTCGCGCACGAGGTTCTGCACGTTCGCGCGGGTCGGCGCGGCGTGGAACGACGCGATGCGCGCCACCAGCTGGCGGTTGAGCTCCTCGGGGAACGGCGTGAGCGTGGTGCCGGTCCGCAGGCCGGCCTCGACGTGCACCACGGGGATGCGCAGGTGGAACGCCGCCAGCGCCGCCGCGGCGGCGCTGGAGGTGTCGCCGTGCACGATGCAGCCGGCGGGGTAGTGGTCCTCGCGGATGCGCCCGCTGATCCGCTCGGGCGCCGGGCCGTACCGCCCGGTGACGAACTCGTCGAGGCCGGCGATGACGGACGAGGACAGCTCGTTCAGCGTCAGCCCCGGGCGGCCGACACCGAGGTTGCCGGCCACCTCGCACCCGGCCTCCTGCAGCACGTAGTCGACGAGCTCCTTGTGCTGGCCGGTCGTGACGACGACCGGGCGCAGGCGCGGGTGGTCCTGCAGGCGCTGGATCAGCGGGAACAGCTTGATCGCCTCCGGGCGGGTGCCCAGCACGACCAGGATCTCGGGGCTGACGGGAAGCGGCATGTCTCTACCTTCGTCGAGCGAGGTGCCGGGACGGCGGACCGACACCGATGAGTTCCGGTTCGCCCGTCGGTCGGAAGGGAGCCGCACCGGCCGCGAGGGACGGTGCCCGTCGGAGGGAGCGGCCATGGTGACCGCACGCACGCACCTGTGGTTCGGGAACAACCGCGCGCACGAGGCGGCGGCGTTCTACGCCGAGCACATCCCGGGGTCGTCGGTGGACTCCGTGCTCACGTCGCCCGAGGGGGTGCCGGGGGCACGGGCCGGCGAACCGTTCGTCGTCGAGTTCACGGTAGCGGGGCTTCCTGTGACCGGGCTGAACGCCGGCCCCGAGTTCCGGCTGAACGAGGCGTTCAGCTTCTACCTGCGGGTCGACTCGCAGGACGAGGTGGACCGGTACTGGGACGTGCTCATCTCGGACGGCGGGGAGCCCGGGCCGTGCGGCTGGTGCAAGGACAAGTTCGGCATCTCCTGGCAGGTGATCCCGAAGCAGCTCGAGGAGCTGTCCGGCGACTACACCACCGAGGCGAACCTGCGGGTCATGAACGCGATGCTGCAGATGCACAAGATCGACGTCGCCGCGCTGGAGGCCGCCTCCCGCGGGGAGTGAGGCACGCGACGCCCGCGCGGTGCCGCTGAGCGCGGGCGGTGTCGTCGGCGTGTGATGGGATGTCGGGCGTGCTGACCGTCGCCACCGCCAACGTCAACGGCATCCGTGCCGCCTTCCGCCGCAACATGCCCGCCTGGATCGCCGCCCGCACCCCCGACGTCCTGCTGCTGCAGGAGGTGCGCGCGCCCGACGAGCTCGTCCACGAGTACCTCGAGGGCTGGCACGTGGCGCACCTGCCCAGCGACATCAAGGGGCGGGCCGGGGTCGCCGTCGCGTCGCGGCTGCCGTTGCGCGCGGTGCGCACGGGGCTGGCCGCCCACGGTCCGGACGGCGAGCCCGAGCCGCCGGTCGACACCGGCCGCTGGGTGGAGGCCGACGTCGAGCTGCCCGGCGGCGGCCTGCTCACCGCCGTCTCCGCCTACCTGCACTCGGGCTCCAACGCCCCGGGGCAGGAGCACACGATGGCGGCCAAGTACGCGCACCTCGACAAGGTCACCGCGCGCCTGGCCGAGCTGTCCGCCGCCGAGCATCCTTCGGTGGTCGCCGGCGACCTCAACATCGCCCACCGGAACGTGGACATCGCGAACTGGAAGGGCAACCTCAAGAACGCCGGCTTCCTGCCGCAGGAACGGGCGTACGTCGACAGGTGGACGGGCGAGCTCGGCTGGGCCGACCTGGGTCGCGCGCACGGCGGCGAGGGCCCCGGGCCGTACACGTGGTGGTCGTGGCGCGGCCAGTCGTACGTCAACGACCGCGGCTGGCGGATCGACTACCAGCTCGCGAACGCCGCCCTGGCGCCGCGCGCCGTCAAGGTCGAGGTCGACCGCGCCCCCACCTACGAGGAGCGCTGGTCCGACCACGCCGCCGTCGTCGCCACCTACGACCTGTAGATCGTTGTGGGTGGGCGTTCGGCCCTGTTTCGGATCGAAACAGGGCCAAACGCCCACCCACAACGGCTCAGCGGTGGCCGTGGGGGAACATCGCCCGCTGGACGGCGTCGTGCACGTCGGTGTTGAGCTGCGGCCCGGACAGCCGCTCGGCGCCCGGCCCCTGCGCGGTGATCGGCGTGGCCTCGCCCGTGTGCCCGCCGGTGGTCCAGTCGACGGAGAACTCGAGGTCCGTGCCCGGCACCGGGAACGGGCCGTCCTCCGCGGTGGCGCCCTCGCCCGACTCGTCCTCGGGGTCGACGTTCTCGATCGCGAGCCCGCCGGTGGCGTGGTCGCCGACGACGAGCACCAGCGTGTCGCGGTGCTTCTTCTGGAAGTCCAGGGCGAGGGCGACGGTCTCGTCGAGCGAGCGGCCCGCCTCGATCGTGCGCGTCGCGTTGCTCTGGTGGGCGAACTCGTCGATCGCCTCCTCCTCGAGGAAGAGGAAGAAGCCGTCGCGGTCGCGCTGGAGCACCTCCAGCGCCTTGGCGGCCATGTCGACCAGCGGCACCTCGGGGGAGTAGACGTCGCCCTCGCCCTCGTTGGCCTGCTGGAACATCTCCTCGTTCGCGAACAGGCCGAGCAGCTTCCGGCCGTCCGCGCCGGCGAGCCCCTCGGCGTCGCTGACGTAGGTGTACCCGAGCTCCTGGGCCCGCTCGACGAGGTTGCCCGCCGTGCCCTTGCTCTGCTCCTCGGGATCCTCCGGGGGGTTGTCGGGCCAGGCGCCCGGCTCGCCCTCCGGGTACCAGAAGTCCTCGCCGCCGCCCAGCAGGACGTCGGGCCGCGACTCCTCGAGGTACTGCCGCGCGATCTCGCTCTGGTCGTAGCGGTCGGTGACGTGCGCGCCGAACGCGGCCGGGCTGGCGTCGGTGACCTGCGCCGTCGAGACGAGACCCGTGGCCTTGCCGGCCCGCCTCGCGTCCTCGAGCAGCGTGGGGACCGGGGTGCCGTCGGCGTCGACGCCGACCGCCCCGTTGAACGTGCGGACGCCTGTGGCGAACGCCGTCGCACCGGCCGCGGAGTCGGTCACCGCCTCCTCGGGGTCGGCGGAGTCGGTCGCGGTCCAGCCGGCCTCGTCCAGGGTGTCCATGACGAGGTGGCCGTCCTTGCCCACGCTCGCGAGGCGGATCAGCTCCCGTGCCGCCAGGCCCATGCCGTCGCCCTGGAGCACGATGACGTTCCGTGCCCGGTCCTTGTCGTGCCGCCCGTCGTGCCCGCCGCGCCCGCGGTCGGTGTCAGCTCCGGCCGTCGCGCCGACCGCCGTCCCCGCGGCGACCAGTGCCGTGAGCGCCGCCGCGCCGACGCGGCGCATCGTGGTGCGTGCTGCCATCGCTCCTCCTCGAACGATCGGGCCGGCGGCGGTGGTGCCGCCGGCCCTCGCACCGTAGGCAGGGGCCGCGTCGCCGGCATCCGGGAGAGGAGGGACCGCGGTGCGCCGCCGCGACCGTCAGGCGGTGCGGCCCGCCGGCGCCGACGGCGGGGCGAGGAGGAACGCCGGGGCGCGCAGCCCGGCGTCGTCGAACGCGCGCTGCACGGCCGCCGCGACCGTGTCGACCTCGTCGGCGCGCACCAGGGCGATGGCCGAGCCGCCGAACCCGCCGCCCGTCATGCGGGCGCCCAGCGCGCCCGCGGCCAGCGCGGCGTCGACGACGAGGTCGAGCTCGTGCGCCGAGACCTCGTAGTCGTCGCGCAGCGAGGCGTGGGACGCGACCATCAGCGGCCCGACCTCGCCGGCGCGCCCGGCCGTGACAAGGTCGCGGAAGCGTGCCGTGCGGTCGATCTCCGTGACGACGTGCCGCACGCGCCGGGCCAGGACGCCGTCGGCGTCGTGCGGCGCGAGGGCGGCGAGCGTCTCGTCGAGGCGGCCCGGATCCACCTCGCGCAACGTCTGGACACCGAGCAGCCCCGCGGCGCGCTCGCAGGTGGCCCGTCGCTCGGCGTACTGGCCGTCGACCAGCGCATGCTCCGCGCGCGTGTCGACGACCAGCAGCGTGAGGCCCGCGGCCGCCAGGTCGAACGGCACCGGCGTGCCGGACTCCAGCGCGGACAGGCCGGGCCGCGAGTCCACCAGCAGCGCGTGCCCCGCCGTGGCGCGCAGCGACGCGGCCTGGTCCATGCCGCCGGTCGGCGCGCCGGCGATCTCGTTCTCGGCGCGGACGCACGCCGTGACGAGGACGGCGCGCCCGGCGTCGGTGCAGGCAAGGCCGAGCCCGCCCGTCTCGTCGAGCGCGACCGCGACGGCGCACTCCAGCGCGGCGGAGGACGACAGCCCCGCGCCGAACGGCACGCACGAGTCGACGACGGCGTCGAAGCCGCCCACCTCGTGCCCGTCCCGCGCGAGCGCCCACGCGACGCCCGCGACGTACGCGCCCCAGCCCGTCACCGCGCCCGGCGCGACGTCGGCCAGGCGCGCCGACCACAGCTCGCCCGGCGCCTGCGCGGACCCGAGGCGCACGACGTCGTCGTCCCTGCGCCGCAGCGCGACGTACGTGCGGTGGGGGAGCGCGGTCGGCAGGGCCAGCCCGCCGTTGTAGTCCGTGTGCTCACCGATGAGGTTGACCCGGCCGGGGGCCGACCAGACGCCGTCGGGCGCGCCGTCGGCGTCGCCGAAGACCTGGGCGAACAGGTCGCGGACGCGCCGCGCCCCCTCGTCGTCGGACCAGGACTCGAGCCACTCGGGCGTGCTCATGGCGGGACAGCTCCTTCGCAGGCAGGACGACGGGGGCGGGCGCCGACGAGGCGCCCGGGGGAGGGTATCGCGGGTCAGCCGTTGACCGGGCTGCTGACCGGGCTGAGGTTCAGCCGCATCCCCGCGAGGCCGCGGGAGCGGCCGGCCAGCGCGCGGGCGACGTCGCGCAGCACGCGCGCGCCGGCGGAGTCGGGGTCGCAGAGCACGACCGGCGTGCCGTCGTCGCCCGCGGCCCGGACCGCGACGTCGAGCGGCACCTGGCCCAGCAGGGGCACGGCGGTGCCGAGCGTGGCGCCCAGCCGGTCCGCGACGCGCTGCCCGCCGCCGGAGCCGAACACCTCGAGCCGCGTGCCGTCGGGCTGCTCCAGCCACGACATGTTCTCCACCACGCCCACCACGCCCTGCGACGTCTGCGTGGCGATCGAGCCCGCGCGCTCCGCGACCTCGGCCGCGGCGGCCTGCGGGGTCGTCACGACGACGATCTCGCTGCCGGGCAGCAGCTGCGCCACCGAGATGGCGATGTCGCCGGTGCCCGGGGGCAGGTCGAGCAGCAGCACGTCGAGGTCGCCCCAGAACACGTCGGCGAGGAACTGCTCGAGCGCGCGATGCAGCATCGGCCCGCGCCACACCACCGGCTGGCCCTCGGGCACGAACATGCCGATCGACACGACCTTCACCCCGTGCTCGATCGGGGGCAGCAGCATCAAGTCCACGCGGGTGGGCTGGCGGTCGACGCCGAGCATCCGCGGGATGGAGAAGCCGTAGATGTCGGCGTCGACGACCCCGACGTTCAGCCCGTCGGCCGCCATCGCGGCCGCCAGGTTCGCCGTCACGCTCGACTTGCCGACGCCGCCCTTGCCCGACGCGATCGCGTACACCTTCGTGAGCGAGCCGGGCTGCGCGAACGGGATCACCGGGTCGCCCGCGCCGCCGCGCAGCTGCGAGCGCAGCGCCTGCCGCTGCTCCGGGGTCATGACGCCGAGCTGCACGTCGACCCCGGTCACGCCGTCGAGCGCCTCGACGGCGGCGGTGACGTCGCGCACCAGGGTGCCCTTCATGGGGCAGCCGGCCACCGTGAGGTCCACGCCCACCGCGACGCGTCCGCCGTCCTGCACGTCGACCGACCGGACCATGCCGAGGTCGGTGATCGGCCGGCGGATCTCCGGGTCGACCACCGAGGCGAGGGCGGTGCGGACGCGGTCGGCCAGCGGTGCGGGGCCGTCGGGGGAGCCGGTGGTCATGCCTCGATCCTAGGCGCGACGGGCCGAGGCGCCGGTGCGTCGTGGGTCACGACCGGACAGCCCTGCCGGACAACGCGGTCGTGACGCGCCGGGCCAGCGCGTCGACGTCGACCGGGCCGGTCGTGTCCAGCCGCACCACCGGGCCGAGCGCCAACGGGGCGCCCCGGGCCGACCACGCGGCCCAGTCCCCGTCCTGGTCCCTGTCCCGGCCCCTGGCCGTGCCGCGGCCGTCGGCGTGCACGGGGTGCCGCGTCGCCGCGCGGGCCTCGAAGCGCCGCCGGGCGACGTCGGGCGGCACGTCGCACCAGACCTCGACGACGGCGTCCGCCCCCGCGGTCGCGAGCCCGCGCAGCGCGTGGTCCAGGTCGCGCGGCCGGAACCACCACGACTCGACGACCACGCGCGGCAGCGGGGCCGCGGCCAGCCGCCAGACCGCCTCCATGGCCGCCGGCCCCACGAGCCCGGCACCCAGCAGCGCGGGGGAGCCGGGCCCGACGGCGTCGGCCAGCGCCTCCTCGACCGCGTCCTTGGCCAGCAGCGGCGCGCCCAGGCGGCTCGCGAGCGGGCCGGCGAGCGTCGTCTTGCCCGAGCCGGGCAGCCCGTTGACGAGCACCACCTGACGCGCCACGCGTCCGCCTCCGCTCGTCGCCCGCCCGCCACGGACACCCTGGACGCCCGCAGACTATCGGGCGGGTCCGGGCGGCGTCGGCCCTGGTCGGAGCCGTCGCGCCCGGTCAGGGCGACGAGGTGTCGCGGCTGCGCTCCGGCCCCTTCTCGTCCAGCTCCTCGAGGAGGTTGCGGATCTCCGACCGGACGAAGTCGCGCGTGGCGACCTCACCGAGCGCGATCCGCAGCGCCGCCATCTCGCGGGCCAGGTACTCCGTGTCGGCGAGGTTGCGCTCCGCGCGCTGCCGGTCCTGCTCCGCGGTGACCCGGTCGCGGTCGTCCTGCCGGTTCTGCGCGAGCAGGATGAGCGGCGCCGCGTAGCTCGCCTGCAGCGACAGCATGAGGGTCAGGGCCGTGAAGCCGTTCGACGCCGAGTCGAACCGGAGCGACTGGGGCCCCCACGCGTTCCACACGAGCCACAGCGCGCAGAACACGGTGAGGTAGATGAGGAAGCGCGGGGTGCCGAGGAAACGGGCGATCGCCTCCGTCGCCCTGCCCACCGCGTCCTGGTCCATCTGCGGCCGGGGGATGAAGGTGCGCCGGAACTCCTTCGGCTGGTCGAGGCGGTCAGCCACGCGGCACCTCCTCGAGGTTCTCGTCGATGTGCTCGCGCCAGTCGTCCGGGAGGATGTGGTCGAGCACGTCGTCCACGGAGACCGCGCCCAGCAGCCGCTTCTCGCTGTCGAGGACGGGCAGCGCGAGCAGGTCGTACGCCGCCAGCAGGCGCGTCACCCGGCCCACGGGCGCGTCCGGCGTGAGCCACTCCGTGTCCGTGTCCAGCACCGACCCCACCGACGCGTGCGGGGGCTCGCGCAGCAGCCGCTGGAAGTGCGCGACGCCGAGGAACCGGCCCGTGGGCGTCTCCAGCGGGGGCCGCACGACGAACACCATCGACGCCAGCGCCGGCGGCAGGTCCTGCTTGCGGATCTGCGCCAGCGCGGTCGCGATCGTCGTCTCGGGGCCCAGGATCACCGGCTCGGTGGTCATGAGGCCGCCCGCCGTGTCCTCGTCGTAGGACAGCAGGCGACGCACGTCCTTCGCCTCCTCCGGCTCCATGAGCTCCAGGAGGCGGGCGGCCTGCTCGTCGGGCAGCTCGTGCAGCAGGTCGGCGGCGTCGTCCGGCTGCATGGCCTCCAGGACGTCGGCCGCGCGCCCCGAGTCCAGGCGGGACACGATCGAGACCTGGTCGTCCTCCGGCAGCTCCTCCAGGACGTCGGCCAGGCGCTCGTCGTCCAGCGCGCTCGCCACCTCCAGGCGGCGCGTGTCGCCGAGCTCGTGCAGCACGTCCGCGAGGTCGGCCGGGCGCAGGTCCTCGTACGCCTCCAGCAGCTTGGTGGCCCCCTGCTCCTGCGTGGAGCCGGCGAGCCCCGTGACGGCGTCCACCGGCACGACGAACGTCTCGCCCCGGCGGCGCAGCGACAGGCCGCGCGCGGGCTGCTTGCGCCGCACGAAGAGCTGGTCCACCAGCCAGTCGCCCGTGCGCTGGCGCGTGATCGACAGGTCCTCCACGATCGCCTCGCCCGAGCCGTCCACCAGCCGCACCGTGCGGTCCAGCAGCTCGCCCAGCACCAGCGACTCCATCGCGCGCTGCTCGAACCGGCGCATGTTGAGCAGGCCCGTCGAGATCACCTGGCCCGCGTCGATCGCCGTCACGCGCGTGAGCGGGAGGAACACCCGCCGCCGGCCGGGGACCTCGACGACCAGTCCGACCGCGCGGGGCGCCCCCTTGGCGCGGACCAGCACGACGGCGTCGCGCACGCGCCCCACCTCGTCACCGATCGGGTCGAAGACCTGGGTGCCGGCGAGCCGTGCCACGAAGACCCTGGTTGCCACGCTCACGTCGGTCAGCCTACGCGGGGCGGCTCCGTCGGTCCTGGTAGGAGGCGCGCAAGGACGTGCCGTGCGCGGCTGGTGTGGTGGTGCCGGGGCCACGACTGGGCCAGACTGGGCGAATGAGCTTCAACCGCCCGAACGCCGTGCCCCGCGTCCCCACCCTGCCGGCAGGGGACGAGGTCGCCGCGTACGACACGTACCTCGAAGCCCAGCAGGCCGTCGACTACCTGTCGGACCACAAGTTCGCCGTCGAGCACGTCACCATCGTCGGCACCGACCTGCGCATGGTCGAGCGGGTCACCGGGCGGCTGTCCTACGGGCGGGTGGCGCTCGCGGGCGCGCTCTCGGGCGCCTGGTTCGGGTTCTTCGTCGGTCTCCTGCTGAGCCTCTTCGGCGGGGCCGCCGCGGGCGGGGTGCTGCTGGTCGGCATCGGGCTGGGCGCCGGGTTCGGGCTGCTCTTCTCGGTGCTGTCGTACGCGCTGACCGGCGGGCGTCGTGACTTCACGTCGTCCTCGCAGATCGTCGCGTCCACCTACGCGATCCTCTGCGCCGCCGAGCAGGCCGGCGACGCGCGGTCCATGCTCCTGCAGTCCCCGGGCGGGCTGGGCAAGGCGCGGCGCGGCGCGGCCACCGCGGCGCCGACCTCGCCGGTCGGGGCGCCCGCCGTCGGCGGCCCGGCCGCCCCCGCGGCACCCGCCGCGCCGCGCACCCCCGACCCGCGCTGGACCACCCCCAGCGGCGCCCCGCGGTACGGCGCCATGCGGCCGACACAGGAGCAGGCCCCGTCGACGGAGCCCGCGCCGGCGCCACAGCCGCAGAACCCCGAGCCGCAGACCCCCGAGCCGCAGACCCCCGAGCCGCAGGGCCCGCAGCCGGGCACGCACCAGCCGGAGCCCCGGCAGCCGCAGGAGGGCGACCCCGAGCAGCCGAAGGCGCCGGAGCACGACGACCCGTACCGCCCGCCCCAGCCCTGACCTGGTGAGATCGGTCATCTGGTGCGAGATCGGTCCAGATCCGGACCGATCTCGCGCCAGATGACCGATCTCACGGCGGGGGCGGCAGGAGCGGGTTGACCCGGAACCCCAGCCGGACGTCGGCTGGGAACCGCGCGGCGATGCGCGCCACAAGCTGCGAGACCTCTCGGCCGCGCGTCGCCATGACACGCACGGGGTCGTAGCCAGCCTCCCGGATCGCCTCGTACCTCGCTTTCTCGCGCAGCAGCTCGGTGGTGCCGTCGTGGTCGTCGCGCAGGACGCCGTCGCGATACTTCACCCGGCCGTCGAACTCCGCGAGCACGTCCCACTCCGGCCACCCGAGGTCGCAGTGCACCTCCCCGATCCTCGTGACGACCGGCGCCTGGGTGATCGGCCGCGGGAGCCCCGCACGGAGGCAGACGTACCGCAGCCAGGTCTCCCAGACCGAGTCGACGCCCGTCTCCGCGTGCTCCAGCACCCACCGCGCCCTGGCGCGGCCCTTCCGCGCCGGCGCCGCGGCGAGGATCCCGGGTGCGTCGCGGAGGCCGTGCCCGGCACGGAGCGCGGCGTCGGCGACCGCCAGGGACTCGAGCGGATGCATCGTCAGCGCGCAGTCGACGACGGTGCGCGCGAGCGTCGTCACCGGAAGCCCGTCCCGGGTGGTCACGTGGGAACCGGGAAGGTGGAGGACGTGGCGGGCGATCTCGCGCGAGGCATGCCCGGAGGCTCGGTACGACTGGATGACGTGCGTCCGGGCGGGCGTGCGCCACAGACGAAGCCCCCAGCACAGGGCCGCGGTCTCGTGGCTGAGCACGTGGGGGCGGTGAGCTGCCGGTGCACGGCGATCGCGACGTCGAGCGCCCGGGACCGCTCGGCGCTCCGGGGCGGAGCGGCCGGCGGCGGCACCCGGTAGGCGCCGTACCGCAGCCGCTCCACCTCGCCCGCTGCGAGGGCACGGCTGAGGAGGGGGCGGGAGAGCTCGCGGGACAGGATGACCTCGCCTGGTTCGACCATGCCGGGAGCATGGCGCCGGCCGCCCAGGGCCGGAGCCGTCGAGGACGGACCTGTGGACGAGTCCCTTCTGGGGGCAGGCTCCGCCCCACGGGAACGAGATCGGTCATCCGGTACGAGGTCGGCAGGGATCCCGACCGACCTCGTACCGGATGACCGATCTCAGCGGAGCGGATCAGCCGCGCAGGCGCGCCATCCAGGCCTCGACGTCCTCGGGACGGCGGGGGAGGGCGGCGGACAGGTTCTCGTTGCCGTCGGCGGTGACGAGCACGTCGTCCTCGATGCGCACGCCGATCCCGCGGTACTCCTCGGGCACGGCGAGGTCGTCGGCCTTGAAGTACAGCCCCGGCTCGATGGTGAACACCATGCCGGGCTCGAGGACGCCGTCCAGGTAGAGCTCGCGCCGCGCCTGCGCGCAGTCGTGCACGTCCAGGCCGAGGTGGTGGCTGGTGCCGTGCACCATCCACCGGCGGTGCTGCTGGCCCTCGGGGGACAGCGACACCTCGGCGGTGACGCCGTCGGGCAGCAGGCCCCACTCCTCGAGGCGGGCGGCGATGACCTCCATCGCGGCGGCGTGGATGTCGCGGAACTTGGCCCCGGGCTTCGCGACGGCGAACGCGGCGTCGGCGGCGTCGAGCACCGCGGTGTAGATCCGGCGCTGCACGTCCGTGAACTCGCCGTCCACGGGCAGGGTGCGGGTGACGTCCGCGGTGTACAGCGAGTCGACCTCGACGCCCGCGTCCAGCAGGACGAGCTCGCCGGAGCGGACGACGCCGTCGTTGGTGATCCAGTGCAGCGTGGTGGCGTGCTCGCCCGCGGCGGCGATCGTCTCGTAGCCCACGGTGTTGCCCTCGAGGCGGGCGTGCGCGTCGAACGTCGTCTCGATGACGCGCTCCCCGCGGCGGTGCGCGAGGGCCTTCGGCAGCGCCGGCACGACCTGCTCGAAGCCCTCGATCGTGCGGGCCACGGCCTCGCGGAGGTGCTCGACCTCGAGGGCGTCCTTGACGAGGCGCAGCTCGGAGGTGGCCTCGACGAGCTGGTCGTCCTCGGCCTCCGCCTCGACGCCGGCCTCCTCGCGGATGGCCTCGACGAGCGTCTCCACGGTCTCGTCCGCGCCCGTCACCACGAGCACGCGCACGCCGTCGGCGCCGACGTCCTTGGCGAGCGCGTCGCGCAGCTCGTCGACGTGGCGCGCCTCGACGCCGGTGAGGGTCGTGACGTCGTCGAGCGACGGCCGGGCGCCCACCCAGAACTCGCCGTAGCGGGCGTCGGCGTAGAACTCCTCGGTGTCGCGGGCCGCGAGCGGGCGGACGTACAGCACGGCGTGGTGGTGGGTGCCGTTGCCGTGGCCGTCGGGGTCGCCCTCGCCGTCGGCCACCGGGTGCAGCACGAGCACGGCGTCGGGCTCCTGGTCGGTGCCGAGCCCCGTGAGGTGCGCGAACGCGGAGTGCGGGCGGAACCGGTAGTCGGTGTCGTTGGAGCGCACCTTGAGCCCGCCGGCCGGCACCACGAGCCGGGTGCCCGGGAAGCGGGCGGACAGCTTCGCGCGGCGCTCGGCGGTGTACGGCACGGCCGCGCCGGGCTCGACGTCGAGGGCGGCGCGCTCGCCCCACTGCGAGGTGATGAACGACTTGAACGCCTCCGAGACGGGGCGCTGGGAACGGTTGCTGCCGCGGTCCTCGGTGCTCGCGGGGGCGGGGGGCGCGGTCTCGTCGACGGGGGTGGTGTCGGTCATGGTTCCCAGTGTCGCACCCGGCGCGGGGGCCCGGGCCCGGACGGCGCCCGGTCGGCGAGGGCCCTCGTCAGGCGCGCGCGAAGTCGTGCAGCGCCCGGGTGAGCACGCGGTTGAACGCGTCCGGGGCGTCGGAGTTGACGTCGTGGCCGGCGTCCGGCACGACGACGAGCGCGCCGCGGTCGGCGGCGGCGACGTGGCGCGCCTCCTCGAGGCGCAGGCGGTCGCGCGCCCCGTTGACGAACCACACCGGCACCTGCAGGGCGCGGGTGCTGGCGACCGACGAGCGGCCCGCGAGGTGGGTGAGCGCGTCGGTGACGATGCCCCAGCCGGGCCGCGGGACGGCGTCGCCCAGCAGCGCCGCGACCTCGAGCCCGCCGGCGCGCGACCGGCCGCCGGTGAGGGCGGAGCGCCAGGCGAGGGACGCGTCGCGCAGGCCGCGGCGCACCGCCGTCGTGCCGGTGACGGCGAGGTGCGCGACGTCGCGGAACAACGCCACGGGCTTGCCCTTGGGGTCGGACGTGCAGCCCGCCGCGACGACGCCGGCCAGCGGCGGTGCGGAGGCGGCCGTGGCATGGTGCGCCGCCCAGGCCAGCGACGTGTAGCCCCCGAGCGAGAGCCCGACGACGACCACCGGCGTCCCGGCGCCGAACGACCCGGCCGCCTCGTCGAGCACCTCGAAGGCGCGCGGCATGGAGAACCGCTCGCGGTGGAGCGCGCCGTGGGCGGGGAGGTCGACGGCCACGGCGTCGTGCCCGGCGTCGCGCACGTGGTCGACCTGCCGCTCCCAGATGGCCGACGACGTCCGCATGCCGTGCACGAAGACGATCCCGGCCCGCTGCGGTGCGGGCCCGGGGTCGGCGGGCGGGGTGGGGGCGACGTCGGCGCTGCGGGAAGTCATCGCGACGATCGTGCCCTGCCGGTCGGGGCGTGTCGGGGGCAGCGGCGGCGGGCGCGGTGGAGAGGTTGTGCCGACGCCTTCACGGGTGCGGGCCGTGGGAGTGTCGGACGTCGCACCGCCGCGGCCCCCGGATCGCGCGTGCGGGCGCGCGGGGCTCCCTAGAATCGGTGATCGTGACGCCGCCCCGGATCGACCTCCACACGCACTCGCGGGCCTCCGACGGCACGGACTCCCCGCGCGGCGTGCTCGAGGCGGCGGCCGCGGCCGGGCTCGACGTCGTCGCCCTCACCGACCACGACACGACCGCCGGCTGGGCCGAGGCCGTGGCGGCCGTGGCGACCACCGGCGTGGCGCTGGTGCGGGGCACGGAGATCTCGACGCGCGTCACGACCGAGGGCGGCAGCATCAGCGTGCACCTGCTGTCCTACCTGCACGACCCGGACGATGCCGCCCTGCGCGCCGAGCGCGAGCGCACCCGCGACGACCGGCTCACCCGGGCCCGGCGCATGACCGAGCGGCTGGCCGAGGACTTCCCGCTGACGTGGGACGACGTCGTCGCCCAGACGGGCGACGACGCGACGGTCGGCCGCCCGCACCTCGCGGACGCGCTGGTCGCGGCGGGCGTGGTGGCCTCGCGGGACGAGGCGTTCGCGACGATGCTGCACCCCGGCGCCCGGTACTACGTGCCGCACTACGCCCCGGACACCGACGCCGCGGTGCGCGCGGTGCTGGGCGCCGGCGGCGTGCCGGTCCTGGCGCACCCGGGCGCCGGCGCGCGCGGCCGCACGGTGAGCGAGGAGACGATCGCGGCGCTCGCCGCCGCCGGCCTGGCCGGGCTCGAGGTGGACCACCGCGACCACGACGCCGCCACCCGCGACCGGCTGCGCGGCCTGGCGGGGGAGCTGGGGCTGCTCGTCACGGGCTCGAGCGACTACCACGGCACCGGGAAGCTCAACCGCATCGGGGAGCACACCACGGCCCCCGAGGTGCTCGCACGGATCGAGGAAAGAGGTCTGCTGGACGTGATCCGCCCGTGAGCGCGCTGCTGGACACCGCGTTGTTCACCGAGGTCTTCGTCACCCTGTTCGTCATCATGGACCCGCCCGGCACGGTCCCGGTGTTCCTCGGGCTGACGTCGGCCATGGGCGCCAAGCAGCGCAACCGCGCCGCCCGCCAGGCGATCCTCGTCGCGTTCGGCGTGATCGTCGTCTTCGCGCTGTTCGGCCAGCAGGTGCTGCACTACATGGGGATCTCACTGCCGGCGCTGCAGGCGTCCGGCGGCCTGCTCCTCCTGCTGGTCGCGATGGAGCTGCTGACCGGCAAGATGGAGGAGGCGACGCCGTCGGGCAACAAGGGCGTCAACGTGGCGCTCGTCCCGCTGGGCACGCCGCTGCTGGCGGGGCCGGGCGCGATCGTCGCCACGATGGTCTTCGTCCAGCAGACCCGGGTGTCCGACGACGCCGCGGCGCCCCAGTTCGTCGCCATCGCCGTGGCGATCGTGCTGGTGCACGTGTGCCTGTACCTGGCGATGCGGTTCGCGAACGTCATCCACCGGGTGCTCAAGGACTCGGGCGTCACCCTGGTGACGCGCATCGCGGGCCTGCTGCTCGCCGCGATCGCGGTGCAGCAGATCGCGACCGCGGTCACCGAGTTCGTCAGGATGGCGCAGTAGCGGACCCGTCCGGCCCGCGCCCGGTCCCGGCCGCGTGCAAACATGGGATGTTAGGGTCTTTGGGTGTCCGAACCCGTCGCGCCCTCGGCCGTGCCCATGACGTCGCCGATCGCCCCGCCCCGCAAGGTCTCCGAGCTGGTCGTCGAGCACCTGACCGACCTCGTCGAGCGGGGGGTGTGGCCCGTCGGCTCGCGCATCCCCGCCGAGCCCGAGCTCGTCGCCCAGCTCGGCGTCGGGCGCAACACCGTCCGCGAGGCGGTGCGCGCCCTGGAGCACGCCGGCATCCTCGAGCCACGGCGCGGCGACGGCACGTACGTGCGGGCCGCCAGCGGCCTCGACGCCGCCATCGGGCGCCGGGCGCGGACCTCCGACGCGCTGCAGGTGCTCGAGGTGCGCTCGGTCCTCGAGCGCGGGGCGGCGCGGGTGGCCGCCGGCCGGCACGACGCCGGGGCGCTCGCGGGGCTGCGGGCGGCGCTGGCCGCCCAGGAGGCCGCCGCCCGCGAGGGCGGCGAGGACGAGTTCCGGGCCGCCGACATCGCGTTCCACGCCGAGCTCGTGCGCTCCGCCGGGAACGGCCTGCTCGCCGAGCTGTACGACGGGATCGACCACGTGCTCGTCCGCACCCTCGCGACCGACGCCCACGGCCGCCACCACCGCGACGTGCCCGGCCACCGCGAGGTCGTCGACGCCGTCGCCGCCGGGGACCCGGACGCCGCCGAGAGCGCCGTCGAGGCGACGATGGCGGCCGTCCGCGCCCACCTCGTCGCCCAGGCGACCGCCACGACGACGGAGGTGGACGCGTGAGCCTCCGTCGCCCGCTCGGGGCGGGGGCCGTCCTCGCCATCGTCCTCGCCGCGCTCAACCTGCGGCCCGGCGTCGTCGCCGTCTCGCCCCTGCTGGGCGACATCCTGGCCACCGAGGGGCTCAGCGCCACCGCCGGCGGCGTCCTGACGACGCTCCCCGTCCTCTGCTTCGGGATCCTCGCGCCCGTGGCGCCCGGGCTGGCCCGCCGGGTCGGCCTCGAGCGCGCGCTGTTCGGCAGCCTCGTGCTGCTGTGCCTCGGCTTCGCGCTGCGCCTCGTGCCCGGGACCGCGCCGCTGCTGCTGGGGACCCTCGCCGTCGGGTCGGCGATCGGGCTCGGCAACGTGCTGCTGCCGGCGCTCATCAAGCGGGACTTCGCCGACCGGGTCGGCCTCATGACCGGGCTGTACTCCATGGCCCTGTCGGGCGGGGCGGCGCTCGCCGCGGGGCTCACGGTGCCGATCGCCACGGCGACGGGGATGGACTGGCGAGCGACGCTCGCGTCGTGGGGGCTGCTCGCCGTCCTGGGGGCGGTCGTGTGGGCCCCGCGCGCCCTGCGTGCCGCGGGCGCCGGGCCCGTCGGGCCGCTCCGGCCGCCGGGAGCCGCGCCCGCCGACGCCGTGCGCTCGGTGTGGCGCAGCCCGCTGGCCTGGGCCGTCACCGTGCTCATGGGCACCCAGTCGCTGTCGTTCTACGCCGTGAACGCGTGGCTGCCGGAGATCTTCGTCGCCTCCGGCCGGAGCATCGCGGTGGGCGGGTGGCTGCTGGCGCTGACCAACCTGTTCGGCATCGTCGGCTCGTTCGTCGCGCCGGTGCTCGCCGGGCGCATGCGGCGTCAGCGGGCGCTCGGCGTCGTCATCGTCGCGCTCATCCTGTCGGGCCTGCTGGGGCTCATCCTCGCCCCCGACGCCGCCGTGCTGTGGGTGGTGCTGCTCGGCCTCGGGCAGGGCGGCGGCATCAGCCTCGCGCTGACGCTCATGGCGTTGCGCACCGAGAACGCCGCGCGGACGTCCGAGCTGTCGGGCATGGCGCAGAGCGCCGGGTACGTGCTGGCGGCCTGCGGGCCGCTCGGCCTCGGCGTCGCGCACGACGCCACCGGCTCGTGGACGGCGCCGCTCGTGCTGCTCGTGGTGGCGTCGCTGGTGCAGGGCGTGGCCGCCTGGTTCGCCGGCCGCGACGAGATCGTGCGCTGACCGGGCGACGGGCTCACAGGCCGACCGGCTCCAGCGTGACCTCGACGACGTCGCCCGGGCCGATGCCCTCGGCCTGCCGGACCGACCGCTTCAGCGGCAGGATGTAGCCGCGCTGCTCGTCGCTGGGGAACACCGACGTGGTCCAGGTGGTGGCGCCGACGGTGATGGTCACCTTGATCGACCCGAAGCCGCGCGGCGGCAGCGGCAGCTCGGCGAGCTCGTCCGAGGCGTCCGGCGGCACGGTGAGGAACCACCACTGCGCGTCCGTGCGCACCTGCCACAACCACGACGGCGCGGAGAACGTCAGACGCATGCCCGCACCGTACGCGGCGCCGCCGACGGCGGGACGGCGGTCGAGCCTGTCGGGACCCGGCCCCGGGTCTCGACAGGTTCGACCGCCGTGGTGGGGTCAGCCCTCCGACGAGCCGCCCTCGACCGGGCGGCCGCCGCGGGTGCGACGACGGTTGCGGCTGCGGCGACGACGCTGCTCGCCGTCGCTCTGCTCGCCCGAGGCCGGCGCCGCGTCGGAGCGCTCGCCCTGCGCGGACCCGCCGCGCGAGCCCTGCCCGGAGCGCGCGCCTCCGCGGCCGCCGCGCGACCCGCCGTCCCGGCGACCGCCGTCGCGCTGACCGCCGTCGCGCCGCCCGGGCTGCGAGCCGGTGCGCTTGCCCGTCTCGCCGAGGTCCTCGAGCTCCTCGGCCTCCAGGCCGGCGAGCTTGCGCTTCTCCTTGGGCAGGCGGCCCTTGGTGCCCTCGGGGATGCCGAGGTCGGAGAAGAGGTGCGGCGAGCTGGAGTACGTCTCGACCGGCTCCGGGAACCCGAGGTTCAGGGTGCGGTCGATGAGCTGCCAGCGGGGCACGTCGTCCCAGTCGACGAACGTGACGGCCGTGCCCTGCTTGCCCGCGCGGCCCGTGCGGCCGATGCGGTGCAGGTAGGTGCGCTCGTCCTCGGGGCACTGGTAGTTCACGACGTGGGTCACGTCGTCGACGTCGATGCCGCGGGCGGCGACGTCGGTGGCGACGAGGACGTCGATGTGGCCGTGGCGGAAGGCGCGCAGCGCCTGCTCGCGGGCACCCTGGCCCAGGTCGCCGTGGATGGCGCCGGCGGCGAAGCCGCGGTCGCGCAGCTCGTCGGAGACCTTCGCCGCGGTGCGCTTGGTGCGGGCGAAGACGATCGTGCGGCCGCGGCCCTCGGCCTGCAGGAGGCGGGCCAGCACCTCGACCTTGTCGAGCGCGTGGGCGCGGTAGACGACCTGGCGCGTGTTCTTCACGGTGGCGCCGTCGTCGTCCGGCTCCGCCGCCCGGATGTGCGTGGGCTGCGACATGTAGCGCCGGGCCATGGAGACGACCGGGCCGGGCATCGTCGCGCTGAACAGCATGGTGTGCCGCACCGCGGGCGTGCGCGCGAGGATCTTCTCGACGTCGGGCAGGAAGCCGAGGTCGAGCATCTCGTCCGCCTCGTCCAGCACGACCGTGGCCGCGCGGGTGAGGTTGAGGTGCCCCTGGTTGAGCAGGTCGACCATGCGGCCGGGCGTGCCGACGACGACCTCGACGCCGTCGTTGAGCATCTCGATCTGGGGCTCGTACGCGCGCCCGCCGTAGATCTGCGCGATGCGGACCGAGCGCTTCTTCGAGGCCGTGGCGAGGTCGTTCGCGACCTGGACCGCGAGCTCGCGGGTCGGCGCGACGACGATCGCCTGCGGCTTGCCGGGCGCGGGCAGCTCGTCGAAGCCGGGCTCGCCCGGCGCGACGACGCGGTGCAGCAGCGGCACTCCGAAGCCGAGGGTCTTGCCCGTACCGGTCTTCGCCTGGCCGATGATGTCGTGCCCCTGCAGCGCCACCGGCAGCGTCATCGCCTGGATGGGGAAGGGGTGGGTGATGCCGGAGTCGCGCAGGGCCTCGACGATCTCGGGGCGCACCCCGAAGTCGGCGAAGGAGACGTCCTGCGCCTGGATAGCGGCGGGGCTGGAGTAGTCGGGCTCGCCGGAGTCGCCGGGAGCGGAGGCCGCGGTGGCGGCGGTGTCGGTCGTGGTCACGGGTACCTTCGTCTGCTCGTCGGCGCGCACGGACCGAGGGGCTCCTGAGCGGGCGGGGTCCGTCGACGGGCCGCACCGTGCAGGTCACTCTCGTCGGGTCGCGAGGAGCGCCGAGGTGGTCGGCAGCCGATCGTGGAAGAACGTCGCTCAGGCTCGGCGGGAATCCCGCCGTGCCGCTGCGGTCGAGTCAGTGGATTGAGACCCATGGCGTGACGACCGGGCAACCGAAGTACTCCTCCATGGTACGCGACGGGGGCCTCGGCGCGGGTGTGACACGGCTCCGGCGGGCGCGGCGCCCCTATCCTGGGGCGCGTGAGCCAGCAGCCGAGCACCCCGGACCCTGCCCTGTCGACGCTGGTGGGCCTCGCCGCCTACACGGAGCTCGCGGCGTTCGGGCTGCTCGCGGCCCGGTCCGTGGACGCGCCCGACCTCGCGGCCCGCCAGACCCTGGCGACCGCGGCGGGGGACGCCCTGGGCCGCCAGGAGCGGCTGCTCGGCCTGGCCGTCCTGCCCGGGCCCGCGGGCGCGGCGTCCGCGATGGCGCCGTTCGACGGCGCGCTCGCCGACTTCGACGCCCGCACGGCGCCGTCCGGCTGGGCGGAGGGGCTGCTCAAGAGCGTCGTGGGGCTCGGCGTCGCCCAGGACCTGTGCCGGGAGCTCGCGACCGGCCTGGCCGACGGCGCTGCCGGCTTCGCGGCCGCCGTGGGCGAGCCGCGCACCGACGACCCCGCGACCGCGGTGCTGGCGGACGCCGCGTCGGCGGACGGCGTCCTCGCCGCCCGCCTGGCGCTGTGGGGGCGGCGCGTCGTCGGCGAGGCGCTGGGCCTCGTGCCCGTGCTGCTCGCGGCGCACCCGCCGCTGGCCGCCCTGGCGGACCGCGCGCGGGAGGCGGCGGACGACGGGGGTGCGTCCGCGCAGGCGTGGCTCGTCTCCCGGCTCACCGCCGAGCACACGCGCCGGATGGACCGCCTGGGCCTCGCGGCCTGACCGCGGTCGCCCGGGTCAGAGGGCGCCGAAGCCGACCTTCGGCTGCTCCGTGGCGCCGACCTCGACGTAGCCGATCGTGGCGGTCGGCACGAGGATCGTGCGGCCGCGCGAGTCCGTGAGCTCGAGGACGCCGCCGTCGGAGATCGCGCTGCGCACCGCGGCGGTCACGTCCTCGGCGGTCTGGTCGGTCTCGACGACCAGCTCGCGGGCCTGGTTCTGCACACCGATCGTGATCTCCACGTTGTCTCCTTCGCGAGCCGCGCCGGTCGTGCCGGCACGGCGGTCGGCCGTCTGGTGGTCCCGGTCGCCCAGGACGTCGCGTCGATCCTAGTCACGGCACCCGGCACGGACGGCCCCGGGGCGCGTTTGTCAGCGGAGGGTGAAACTGCCGGTCCTCGGCGTGGCCGGGCCGGAGCGCACTGCCGGCGCGGGCGGTGTCGGTGGGGCGTGGTCGAATCGCTGCCGTGACGTCAGCACCGACCCTCGCCCCTCGTCTCGTGGCCCCGCCGCGCGCCGACGCGCCGAGCTCCGGCGTCGAGCTCGACGCGACGCAGGAGGCGGCCGTCGCCGCCGCGCTCGGCGGGGCGGTCACCCTCGTCGTCGGGGCGCCGGGCACGGGGCGCACCACGGTCGCGTCGACGGTGGCGGTGCGCGCCCTCGCGGGCGACGACGGCGCGCCGGGGGCGGACCCGTCGAGCGTGCTGGTCCTCGCGGCGTCGCGCCGTTCGGCGGCCCGGCTGCGGGACGAGGTCACGGCCCGCGCCGGGCGCACGGTCGGCGCGCCGATGGTGCGCACGCCGGCGTCGGCGGCCTTCGCCGTGCTGCGCGCGCGGGCGGCCGCGCACGGGGACCCGGCGCCCACGCTGGTGTCCGGCCCGGAGCAGGACCTGGTGCTGGCCGAGCTGCTCGAGGGGCACCTGTCCGGGGAGGGCACGGACCTCGAGCTGCCGCCGGGGCTCCCGGAGGACTCGCTGGGCCTGCGCGGGCTGCGCCAGGAGCTGCGCGACCTGCTGATGCGCGCGGCCGAGCGCGGGCTGGGCCCGGTGGACCTCGACGAGCTGGGGCGCCGGCACGACCGGCCGGAGTGGGTGCTCGCCGCGCAGCTGTACGAGGAGTACCTGGACGTCACCACGCTGCGGCTCGGCACGCCGGACGCGGGCGCCCGGTACGACCCGGCCGGGGTGATCGACGAGGCCGCGCACGCGCTCGCGGGCTGGGACGACGAGCTGCCGGACGTGCCGCGGCCCGCGTGGGACCTCGTCGTCGTCGACGACTACCAGGAGGCGACGGTCGCCACCGCACGCCTGCTGCACGTGCTGCACGACGCCGGCGCGCGGCTGGTGCTGCTGGCGGACCCGGACTCGGCGGTGCAGGGGTTCCGCGGGGCGTCGCCGGGGCTGGTCGGGCGCGCCGCCGCGCCCGCGCGCGCCGGGGTGGTCGGGGCGTTCGACGCGCGCACCGTCGTGCTGGGCACGGCGTGGCGGCAGCCGGACGAGCTGCGGGCGGTGACGCGGGCGGTGACGTCGCGCATCGCGACCGTCTCCGGCGCGCTGCACCGCGGCGCCGGCCCGCGGCCCGGACCGGCCCGGCCTGCCGACGCCGCCGAGGACGATGTCGAGGAGGATGTCGAGGGCGGAGTCGGGGACGACCTCGGCCCGGACGACGTCGACCAGGACGCGGCGCCCGACGAGACGGCCCCGGCGGGCGTGCAGGTCGCGGTGCTCGCGGGCCCGGCGCAGGAGGCGGCGTTCGTGGCGCGCGAGCTGCGCGCGGAGCACCTGCTGCACGGCACGCCGTGGGAGCGGATGGCGGTCGTGGCGCGCAGCGGCGACCGGCTGGCGTCGCTCCGGCGCGACCTGGTCGCGGCGTCGGTGCCCGTCGCGCTGCTCGGCTCCGACCTGCCGCTGCGCGACGAGCCCGCGGCGTCGCCCCTCCTGGCGGCGCTGCGCGTGTGCGCGGCGGGCGGCGGCGTCGACCGGCTGCTCGCCGAGGAGCTGGGGGAGCCGGGCGTCGGGTCGGCGCTCGACGCCGAGACCGCGGCGCTGCTCCTCACCTCGCCGGTGGGCGGGCTCGACGCCGTGGCGCTGCGCCGCCTGCGGCGCGCGCTGCGGGCGGAGGAGCTCTCGGGCGGGGGCGGCCGCTCGTCGGACGCGCTGCTGGTCGAGGTGCTCGACGACCCGGCGCGCGCGGAGACCCTCCCGGCCCCGGTGCGCCGCGGGCCGCTGGCGGTGGCGCGCGTGCTGGCCGCGGGCCGGGCCGCCGCCGCCGAGCCGGGCGCCACCGCGCAGACCGTGCTGTGGGCCGTCTGGGCGGCCACCGGGCTCGCCGACCGGTGGCGCGACCAGGCGTTGGCGGGCGGGCCCGCCGGAGCGCGCGCCGACCGCGACCTGGACGCCGTCCTGGCGCTGTTCCGCGCGGCCGAGACGTACGTGGACCGCATGCCCGGTGCCCCCGTCGCCGCGTTCGTCGACTACCTCGCGTCGCAGGACCTGCCGGCCGACTCGCTCGCGGCGTCGGCCACCGGGGCGCACGCCGTCGAGGCGCTGACGCCCGCGGGGGCGGCGGGGCGCGAGTGGGACGTCGTCGTCGTGGTCGGCGTGCAGGACGGCGTGTGGCCGGATCTGCGGCTGCGCGACTCGCTGCTGGGCTCGCAGGCGCTCGTGGAACTCCTCGCCGGGCGCTCCGACGACGCGCACGGCATCGGCCCGGAGGCCCGCCGCCAGGTGCTGGCGGACGAGCTGCGGGCGTTCGCGGTCGCGACGTCGAGGGCCCGGCGGCGGCTGGTCGTGACGGCGGTCGAGGACGCCGAGGACGCGCCGTCGGTGTTCCTCGACCTCGTCGAGCCGCCGGACGGCGACCGTGCGACGGCGGAGGGGCCCGACCCGCGGCGCGTGACCGTGGGGCCGCCGCTCGACCTGCGCGGCGTGGTGGCCGAGGCCCGGGCGACGCTGGTCCGCGCGGCCGGCGCGAGCGACGGCACCCAGGGCACCGCCGGGCCGGTGGCGGCGGCCGCCGCCCTGCTCGCCGACCTGGCCGACGCGGGGATCGCGGAGGCCGACCCGCGCACCTGGTACGGCGTGGCCGCGACGTCGAGCGAGGCGCCGCTGTGGGGGCCGGACGACGTCGTGACCGTCTCGCCGTCCAAGGTGGAGACGGTGAGCACCTGCGCCCTGAAGTGGGCGTTCGAGTCGGCGGGCGCGACGGCCCCCGACGCCACCCACCAGACGCTCGGCACGCTGGTGCACGCGATCGCGGAGGATCTCCCGAAGGCGTCGCTCGCCGACCTGCGCGCCGAGCTCGACCGCCGCTGGCCCGAGCTCGCGCTGCCCGAGGGGTGGCCCTCGCGTCAGCTGCGGAACCGCGCCGAGCGGATGATCGAGCGCCTCGCCGCGTACTACACCGAGGCGGGCGACCCGGTTCTCGTGGAGCCGTCGTTCGAGCTCACGGTGGGGCGGGCCCGCCTGCGCGGCAAGATCGACCGGGTCGAGGACGCGGGCGACGAGGGCGTGACCGTGGCCGACCTCAAGACCGGGCGCAGCGCGCCCGCCCGCGCGAAGGCCACCGAGCACCCGCAGCTCGGGGCGTACCAGCTCGCCGTGTCCGAGGGCGCGCTGGACCTGCCGCCGGGCACGCCGAGCGCGGGCGCGCGGCTGGTCTACGTCGGCACGCCGACCGTCGCGCCCACGCTGCGCGACCAGCCCGCGCTGCAGGTCGGGGAGGACGGGTCCAGCTGGGCGCGGGCGCTGGTCGAGAGCGCCGCCGACACGATGGCGGCGAGCCGCTTCACCGCGCACGAGAACGACCTGTGCCCGATGTGCCCCGTGCGCCGGTCGTGCCCCGTGCAGCCCGAGGGAAGGAACGTGATCGAGTGACCGGGGACGGCACCACGGGACCCGCCGTGCCCGAGCCGGGCCGCGACGGCCCCGACGGCCGGGGCGACCGTGAGGATCTCGCCGGGGCGTTCGCGGAGGAGACGTGGGCCGTGCTCGGCGACCCCGACCGCGAGGCCGAGCTCGGGTTTCCGGAGCTCGCCGGGTTCGCCGCGGCACCCGGCGTCGCGCCGGCGTCCCCGGACGCGGTGCTGTTCGACGACGCGGCCCTGTTCGACGACGCCGGGCTGCACGGCGACGGCGCCACGGCGAGGTCCGCCCCGCCGGAGCCGCGCCTGTCGGCGCGGGACATCGCCGAGCTGCTCGGCCGGCCGTCACCCACGGACGAGCAGGTGGCCGTCATCGAGGCGCCGCTGGAGCCCGTGCTCGTCGTGGCGGGCGCCGGGTCGGGCAAGACGGAGACGATGGCGGCGCGCGTGGTGTGGCTGATCGCCAACGAGCTCGTGGCGCCGGAGGAGGTGCTCGGGCTGACGTTCACGCGCAAGGCGGCGGCCGAGCTCACCCAGCGCGTGCAGTCCCGCCTCGCGCAGCTCGCCCGCGCCCAGGGGCGCGCGACGTCCGGCCTGGACCTGCTCGCGCGGCCCACGGTGGCGACGTACAACGCGTACGCCGCGTCGCTGGTGGCCGACCACGGGCTCCGGCTCGGCATCGAGCCCGGCTCCCGGCTGCTGGGCGAGGCGAACCAGTGGCAGCTCGCGGCGCAGGTCGTGGAGTCGTGGGCCGACGACCTCGGCACCGACCGCGCGGTGAGCACCGTCGTTGGCGCGGTCCTCGCGCTGTCGGGCGAGCTCGGTGAGCACCTGCTGCCCGTGGACGAGGCGCGCGACGCGCTGTCCGACGTCGTCGCGCGGCTGGAGGCGCTGCCGCTCGGCCCGCGGCAGAAGAAGCGGACCAAGGAGGTCCAGGGGCTGATCGACTCCGTGGCGGAGCGGGCCCGGCTGCTCGACCTCGTCGCGGAGTACCGCCGCCGCAAGCGTGTCGCGGACGCGCTCGACTTCGGGGACCAGATCGCGTTCGCGGCCGAGCTGGCGCGCTCGGTGCCGGCCGTCGGGGCCACCGAGCGCTCCCGCTTCCCGGTGGTGCTGCTCGACGAGTACCAGGACACCTCCTACGCGCAGGTCGAGCTGCTGGCCGGGCTGTTCGGCGGCGGGCACGCCGTGACGGCGGTGGGCGACCCGCACCAGTCGATCTACGGCTGGCGCGGCGCGTCGGCGTCGGGGCTCGCCCGGTTCGGCGAGCGGTTCCGTACGCGCGGCGGCGCCCCGGCGGCGGTGCGCTACCTGAGCACGTCGTGGCGCAACGACGCCGCCGTGCTGGCGGCGGCGAACGTCGCGGCCGCACCGCTGCGGGACCGCGCGCGGCAGACGGGCACGGGCGTCGACGTGCCGCCGCTGGACCTGCGCCCCGGCGCGGGCACGGGCGTCGTGCGCGCCCACGTCGCCGCCACGAGCGAGGAGGAGGCCGAGGCCGCCGCCGAGTTCGTCGCGGCGCGCTGGCGGCGCGCCACCCGGCGGGACGGCGCCGACCGCGTGACGGCCGCCGTGCTGTGCCGGGCGCGCTCGCAGTTCGCGGCGGTCGAGGTGGCGCTGCGGCGCCGGGGCCTGCCCGTGGAGGTCGTCGGCCTCGGCGGCCTGCTGTCCACGCCCGAGGTGGTGGACGTCGTCGCGCTCCTCGAGGCCGTGCACGACCCGTCGCGGGGCGACTCGCTGCTGCGGCTGCTGACCGGTCCGCGCGTCAACCTCGGCGCGTCCGACCTGCACGCGCTCGGGTCGTGGGCGTCCGACCTGGCGCGCGCCGACGGCGTGCGGCCGGGCAGCCACCCCGGCGAGCCGGAGGACGACGGCGACGCGGTCGTCGTCGAGGGCGACGTCGTCGACCACCGCTCGATCGTGGACGCGCTCGACGACCTGCCCGCGCCGGGCCGCCCGGCCCGGGACGGGCGCGTGCTGTCCCCGGCGGGCCACGGCCGCCTGTCGGCGCTGGCCCGGCTGCTGCGCGAGCTGCGCGGCCTGACGTACCTGTCCCTGCCGGAGCTGGTGGTGGCGGCCGAGCGCGCGCTGGGCCTCGACGTCGAGGTCGCCACGGCGCAGGTGCTCGCGGACACGCTCACGCCGGTGACCGGGGCCGGCGGCGGGGCGGCCGCGGGGGTGAGCCTGCGCGGGCGTGAGCACCTCGACGCGTTCCGCGACGTGGCGGCGAGCTTCGCGCAGTCGGCCGACGTCGCGACGCTGGGCGCGTTCCTCGCCTGGCTCGGCGTGGCGGGCGACCAGGAGCGCGGGCTCGACATGCCCGTCCGTGAGCCGGACCCCGACGCGGTACAGGTCATCACCGCGCACGCGGCCAAGGGGCTGGAGTGGGACGTCGTCGCGGTGCCCGGCCTGGTGGACGGGGTGTTCCCCAGCCAGGCCGAGTCGTCCCAGGGACGCCTGGACGGCGGCTGGCTCACCGACGTCTCCGCCCTGCCGTACCACCTGCGCGGCGACGCGCCCGACCTGCCGGAGTTCACCTGGGCGGAGGCCGCGGACACCAAGGACCTCGCCGCCCGGCGCGACCAGTTCCGCGCCGACAGCGGCGCCCACCGGCTCGCCGAGGAGCGCCGCCTCGCCTACGTCGCGTTCACCCGTGCCCGGCGCGAGCTGTTCCTCACGGCGCACTGGTGGGGCACGGGCAGCACGCCCCGGCGCGTCTCGCCGTTCCTCGCGGAGCTCGTCGAGGCGGGGGTCGTGGACGCGGGCGGCTGGGCCGACCAGCCCGACCCCGCGGCGGGCAACCCCCGCGACGCCGTGGAGAACGCCGCGCCGTGGCCCCCGCCCGAGCGGCCCACCGGGCCGGGGCCGGCGGACGACGCCGAGACCACCGGGGCAAGGCCCGGCGACGACGAGGGGCCGGCGCCGCGCGACGTCCTGCGGGCCGCGGCGTCCCTCGTCGAGGCCGCGCGCGTCGATCCGCGCGTCGGTCCGGCAGAGCCGGAGGGCGGGCGCGCGACGACCGGAGTCCTGCGCGACGCGTCGGGCCGCGACCTGGTCCTGCTCGCGCGCACGCTGCTCACCGAGCGCGGGGAGCGCGGCTCCCGCGAGGTGGAGATGCCGGCGCACGTGTCGGCGTCGGGGCTGGTGCGGCTGGCGGGGGACCGCGACGCCTTCGCCCTCCAGCTGCGCCGGCCGGTCCCGCAGGAGCCCACCGTGCACGCCCGCCGCGGCACGCACTTCCACGAGTGGGTGGAGCGGTTCTTCACGTCGTCGTCGCTTGTCGACGTGGACGACCTGCCGGGCGCGGAGGACGGGGAGATGGCCCCCGACGTCGACCTGGAGACCCTGCGCCAGCGGTTCGCGGAGTCGGAGTGGGCGTCCCGCACGCCGCTCGCGGTCGAGGTGGACGTCGAGACCCCGGTGGGCGGCGTGATGCTGCGCAGCCGGATCGACGCCGTCTTTCCCGACCCGGACGCGCCGACGGACGACGACGGCCCGCAGGCCGTCGTCGTCGTGGACTGGAAGACGGGGCGCGAGCCGCGCGACGCGGCCGCGCGGTCCGCCCGCGAGGTCCAGCTCGCCGTCTACCGGCTCGCGTGGTCGCGCTACACCGGGCTGCCGATCGAGAAGGTGTCCGCCGCGTTCGTGTACGTGGCGAGCGGCACGACCGTGCGCCCGCGGCGCCTGCTCGACGAGGCCGAGCTGGAGGCGCTGGTGAGCGGCACGCCCGAGGGGTAGCCGCCGGCCGGCTCACCAGCGGTAGTCGAGGAACTTCCCGTCGAAGGTCACCACGACGCGGTCGCCGTCCGGGTTGGGGCGGCGGGCGACGTCGACCTGGAAGTTGATCGCCGACATGATGCCGTCGCCGAACTCCTCGTGGATGAGCTCCTTGAGCGCCGGGCCGTAGACACTGAGGGCTTCGTGGAAGCGGTAGATCGTGGGGTCGGTCGCCACGGCCTCGTCGCGCACGCGGTACGGCTGCAGGCGCAGCGCCTCGGCGACGTCGTCGCCCAGGCCCAGCACCTCGCACGCGGCGGAGGCCTGGTCGGCCGTCATCGGGTGGTTGCCGAGCAGGGCGGCCGTCGTCCACACGACGGGGGCGCCGAGCCTGTCGGCGATCTCCTGCCACGTCAGGCCGGACCGCAGGCGGGCGGTGACGACCTGCTCGGCCGCGGCCGCCTTGGTCATGAGGGGGTCCACGGGTGTCCTTCGTTCGGGTGTTGCTCGGGCAGGGAACGTCCGGTCAGCCGACCGGCGCGGCGACGCGGTCGTCGGCGGCGGGCTCGACCGGCGCGGGACGGCGTCGCTCGGGCCGCGTGCGGTAGTGCGTGAGGTACAGCGGCAGGCCGACGAACGTCAGGCCGCCCACGAGGTTGCCGAGCACCGTGGGGAGCTCGTTCCACATCAGGTAGTCCATGACGGTGAAGTCGCCGCCGAGCAGCAGGCCGGAGGGGAACAGGAACATGTTCACCACCGAGTGCTCGAAGCCCATGTAGAAGAACAGGAACACGGGCATCCACATCACGACGGCCTTGCTGATCGTGTCCTTCGACATGAGGAACGCGACGACGCCGGTCGAGACCATCCAGTTGCACAGCACCCCGCGCACGAACAGCGTGAGCATGCCGGCGGCGCCGTGGTCGGCGTACCCGACGGTGCGGCCCTCGCCGATGTGCCCGATGGCCTGGCCCACCTCGTTGGGCGCGACGGAGAACCCGTACGTGAACGTGATCGCCATGAGCACGGCCACGGTGAACGCACCCGCGAAGTTGCCGCAGAACACGAGGCCCCAGTTGCGCCACATGCCGGCCCAGGTGGCGCCGGGGCGGCGGGCGATGACGGCGAACGGCACGAGCGTGAAGACGCCGGTGAGCAGGTCGAAGCCCATCAGGTACAGCATGATGAAGCCGATCGGGAAGAACGCCGCGCCCAGCAGCGGGTTCCCGGTGTTCGTCGAGATGGTGACGGCCATCGCGGCGGCCAGCGCGAGGATGGCCCCGCCCATGAACGAGCGGATGAGGGTGTCCCGGGTGGACATGAACAGCTTCTTCTCGCCCGTGGCGATCATCTGCGAGACGAAGTCCTGCGGCATCACGTACGACATGACGGACCCTTCGGCGAAGTGGTGGCGCTTGTGTGCCGCCGAGTCTCGTCGCCGCAGGTTGTGGCCACGTCGCCGTCGCGTTGAGGTCGTGTTTCGGTCCGGTCCGGGGCGATGAGCCCGCGGTTTCCGCGACCTCGCAGACGGAGGCGCGGACCTGTGAGCAGGGGTCAGGCCGGGGCGTCCTCGCGCGTGGCCTCGTCGAGGTCGGCGAGCATCGCCTCGGCGTCGGCGACGACGTCGTCGAGCCCGCGGCGGACGCCGTGCAGCAGCCACCGGGCGAGGGCCAGCTCGCCCACGAGCAGCGCGCGGTCGACGAGGCGCGCGTCGTGCAGCTCGGTGCGGCGCAGCTGGTACGCCTCCATGATCGAGTCCACCGCGTCCGGCGGGGCGGCGACGAGCAGCCAGGCGAGATCGTCGGCCGGGTCGGCCACCCGGGCGTCGGACCAGCCGCTGATCGAGGTGACCCGCCCGCCGGTGACGAGCATCTGGTCGGTCGCAAGGTCGCCGTGCACGACGACGGGCTGGAACCGCCAGAGGGCCACGTCCTCGAGGGCCGCCTCCCAGCGGCGCAGCAGCGTGGGCGGCACCTTGCCGGTCGCGGCGGCCTCGTCGAGCTCCACCAGCCGGCGCTCGCGGTACTCGGCGGCGGTGTACGACGGCAGCCCGCACGACTCCACGACGGACGCCGGCAGCTCGTGCACCGCGGCGAGGGTGCGGCCGAGGTCGGCGGCCAGGCCGGGGCCGGGGCGCAGCGCCTCGAGGTCGAGGGCCGTGCCCGTCACGTGCCGGTGCACGACGGCGCGCCCGCCCTCGGGGAGCAGCGCGAAGCCGGCCACCTGCGGCACGGTGAACGGCAGCACGCCCGCGTCGACGTACAGGTGCAGCGCCTCGAGCAGCTCGGTCTCCGCCTCGAGCGCGGCGCCGGCCATCGTGGTGCGGGGAGCGCGCACGAGCCACTCGACGCCGTCGTCGGCGGTGACGACGGCGACGTCGTAGTCGCCCGGCAGCTCCTCGGGGCGGACCGAGCGGGCGTCCAGGCCCGGGACGGCGGCCGTCGCGAGGGCGGCGAGGGCGAGCGGACTGCGTGGCACCCGCCCACCGTAGACGGTGCCGGGGCCCGCCCGGGAGCACCGCCGCGCGCGTGTCCGCCGTCGCGCGGCCGGCGCTCCGGCGACGCGGCCGCGGGTACGGTCGAGGAGTGACGGCACCCTTCGCGCTCCCGGACCTCTCCTACACCCGCGCCACCCACGACCGGGCGGCCGAGCGCCGCACCGAGCCCGGCCTGCTGGCGCGGCTCCTGGCCGACCCGACGACCCGCGTCGTGCTGGTGCTGCGCGGCCGCGTCGCCGTCGACCCCGCGGGCGACCTGCTGCTGCTCGACGCCGCGGCCGTCGACGGGCTCCCGGCGGAGCCCGAGCGGGCGGACCGGCCCGACGCGCACGTCCCCGGGCACCGCTGGCTGTTCCTCGGGGAGCGGGACGGCACGGGGCTGCTCGGCCTGGTCCTGCCGGACGAGGCGGACTCCGACGCGGTCGGGATCGAGGGCGTGTCGCCGGCGGCCCCCGCCCCGCGGCTGGCGCGCGAGCACACGTTCGCGGGGCTGCGGGAGGTGGGCGGCCGGCGCGACGACGCGCTCGCCGCGGAGGCCGTGGCCCTGGCCGCCTGGCACGCGTCGCACGAGCGCTGCCCGCGGTGCGGCGAGCCGACCGTCGTCGAGCAGGCGGGCTGGGTGCGGCGGTGCCCCGTGCAGGACGTCGAGATCTACCCGCGCACCGACCCGGCGGTGATCATGGCGGTCGTCGACGACGCCGACCGCCTGCTGCTCGGGCACGCCGCGCACTGGCCGGAGGGCCGGTTCTCCACCCTCGCCGGGTACGTGGAGTCGGGGGAGGGGCTGGAGCAGGCGGTGCGCCGGGAGGTCGCCGAGGAGACGTCGGTCGTGATCGGCGACGGGCCCGGCGACGTCGTATACCGCGGCAGCCAGCCGTGGCCGTTCCCGGCGTCGCTCATGCTCGGCTTTCGGGCGCGCGCCGTCGCCACCGACGTCGAGGTGGACGGCGTGGAGGTCACCGAGGCGCGCTGGTTCACGCGCGACGAGCTGGCGGCGGGGGTGCGCGCCGGGGAGGTCGGGCTGCCCGGGCGACCGTCCATCGCCCGCGCGCTCGTCGAGGAGTGGTACGGGGGAGAGCTGCCCGGCTGATCGACGCTCCGGCGCCTCAGGACGCCAGGCGCGCCTTCACGTCGTTCAGCGACGGGTTGGTCGCGGCGGTCCCGTCGGGGAAGACGACGGTGGGCACGGTCTGGTTGCCGCCGTTGACCTGCTCCACGAACTCGGCCGTCTCCGGCTGCTCCTCGATGTCGACCACCGTGTACCCGATGCCCTCGGAGTCGAGCTGGGTGCGCAGGCGTCGGCAGTACCCGCACCAGGCGGTCGAGTACATGGTGACGGTGCCCGGCTCCGGGAGCTGCGGCGTGACGGTGGTCATCGGTCCTCCTGATCAGGGAAGCCGCGGCGCCTGGGGACGACGGGCGCGGCGTGTCGGCGACGGCTGCGAGAATCGCAGACGATGTCGACCACCACCAACTCCCCGAGCGCCCCGCTTCATCCCGACGCGATCCTCGACGCCCTCGACCCGGAGCAGCGGGACGTGGCGCTGGCCCTCACCGGGCCGGTGTGCGTGCTCGCCGGTGCCGGCACCGGCAAGACGCGGGCGATCACGCACCGCATCGCCTACGGCGTGCGCACCGGCACCTACAAGCCGACGTCGGTGCTCGCCGTGACGTTCACCGCCCGCGCGGCGGGGGAGATGCGCACCCGGCTGCGCGACCTGGGCGTCGTCGGCGTGCAGGCGCGCACGTTCCACGCGGCCGCGCTGCGCCAGCTCGGCTACTTCTGGCCGCGGGTCGTGGGCGGCGCGCCGCCCCGGATCCTCGAGCACAAGGCCCCGGCCGTGGCCGAGGCCGCGCGCCGGGTCGGCGTGAGCGTCGACCGGGTCGCCGTGCGCGACCTGTCGTCCGAGGTGGAGTGGGCCAAGGTCTCGCTCGTCACGGCGGAGGACTACGTCAAGGCGGCGCTCGTCGACGACCGCCCCGCGCCGTCGGGCTACGACCACCAGACGGTGGCGCGGCTCATCACCGCGTACGAGGACGTGAAGACCGAGCGCGGCGTCATCGACTTCGAGGACGTCCTGCTCATGCTCGCGGACATGCTCAACTCGCACCGGCAGGTGGCCGACGAGGTGCGCTCGCAGTACCGCCACTTCGTCGTCGACGAGTACCAGGACGTCTCGCCGCTGCAGCAGTTCCTGCTCGACCAGTGGCTGGGGGACCGCAAGGAGCTGTGCGTCGTCGGCGACCCGTCGCAGACCATCTACTCCTTCACGGGCGCGACGCCGCACTACCTGCTCGACTTCACGCGCACGTACTCAGGCGCCCAGGTGGTGCGCCTGGTGCGCGACTACCGCTCGACGCCGCAGGTCGTGCACCTGGCGAACCAGGTGCTGCGCCGCGGGCGGGTGCCGGGCGCGCTGGAGCTGGTGGCGCAGCGGCCGGCAGGCCCACCCGCGAGCTTCACCACGTACGACGACGACGACGCGGAGGCCACGGGCATCGCCGCCCGCGCGGGTCGGCTGATCGCGTCGGGGGTGCGGCCCAGCGAGATCGCGGTGCTCTACCGCACCAACGCGCAGTCCGCGGCGTTCGAGTCGGCGCTCGCGGACGCGGGAATCAGCTACCTGGTGCGCGGCGGCGAGCGGTTCTTCCAGCGCAAGGAGGTGCGCGACGCGATCGTCCTGCTGCGCGGCGCCGCCCGGTCCGCCGACCCGGAGCAGCCGATGCCGGAGCAGGTGCGCGACGTGCTGACCAGCGCCGGGTGGACGGAGCAGCCGCCCGCCGCCCGTGGCGCCGCGCGGGAGCGGTGGGAGGCGATGCAGGCGCTGGTCGGCCTGGCCGACGACGTCGCGGCTGCCGCGCCCGACGACGCGCCCGCCACGATGGCCACCCTCGTCGCCGAGCTGGAGGAGCGCGCGTCGGCGCAGCACGCTCCCACCGTCGAGGGCGTCACCCTGGCCTCGTTGCACGCCGCGAAGGGCCTCGAGTGGGACGCCGTCTTCCTGGCGGGCGTGAGCGAGGGGCTCATGCCGATCTCGCTGGCGGAGACGGACGAGGCGGTGGCGGAGGAGCGCCGGCTCCTCTACGTGGGGATCACCCGTGCCCGGGAGCACCTGGAGCTGTCGTTCGCGCGGTCCCGCAACCCGGGCGGGCGGGCCACCCGCAAGCGGACCCGGTTCCTCGACGGCCTCTGGCCGGACGACCCGTCCGACCGCCGCGGTCGGGGGCGGGCGGTGCGGGGTCAGGCCCGGCAGCAGCTCACGGGGGAGCACGACGTGGCCCTGTTCGACGCGTTGCGCGAGTGGCGCCTGTCCGTGGCCCGGGAGACGGACAAGCCGGCGTTCACCGTGCTGGGCGACGCCACCCTGGCCGCGATCGCGGAGCTCAAGCCGACGTCGGTGGCGCAGCTCGCCCGCGTGAACGGCGTGGGCCCGGCGAAGATCGACCGGTACGGGCAGACGATCCTGGCCATCGTGGCCGACTCCGTGGGCTGACGCGGCCGCGAGTTCCCGCGCCCCGCGGGTCGTCGGGAGGGCGCTCGGCATTGCCCCGAGAAACTCGTCGAAGAAAAAGTCGAAAAAAGATGTGGCGGTCCCGGTGGGTCCGTCTATGCTCGGAGAGTCCCAGACGGAAGTGGCGTCTGCCGAGAGGCGGAGGTCCGAGAGCAGTGAGGAGGTGGGTGCACAAGATGGACACGATGACTCAGATCGTGATGGCGAACGCGTCTGCCGGCGCGCCCGGGTACATGTCTGCCCGTGGCGAGCTCAGCGCCGTCCGTCCGTTCCGCGCGCGCAAGCACGGAGCAGGCAACGCCGATCTCCACATCGCACCCGACTCCGCCCCCTGGAGCCATCCGGTCTAGAACCGGATCCAGGCCGCGGAGTCCACCCGGGACCCGCGGCCTTCGTCTTTCCGCTCAGGGAAGAAGACCTCACCAGGTTGCACGAGCCGGACCTCTGACTCCAGAGGTCCACCCGCAGGTCCTGAACACCGACGTTCACATCAACACCCAGGACCTGACGGAGGAACTCGTGCGTCTCGCACAGCTGTTGGACGAGCGGCTGCTCGACACGATCCCCCAGGGCGGATCCGGCCCCTGGACCCCGCATCAACCCCTCACCCAGAGCCCGGCCGAGGTGGCCGAGCTCGACCGCCAGTTCGCGGCGCTGCTGCCGTGCCGTACCAACGACCCGGAGCTCTGGTTCGCGGAGCACACCGCCCAGGTCGAGGAGGCCAAGGCGCTGTGCCGCAGCTGTCCGCTGCAGGCCGGCTGCCTCGCCGGCGCCCTCGAGCGGCAGGAGCCCTGGGGCGTGTGGGGCGGTGAGGTCTTCGTCGACGGCAAGGTCGTGGCCCGCAAGCGCGGTCGCGGCCGGCCCCGGAAGTCGGAGACCGCCGCAGCATGACCGCGGGAGCCGCGCGCAGCGGCTTCCGCGGCCCCGCTGAGGGAGTTCGAGACCACGCGAGGTCGTTCGAGCCCGGCCGAGGTAGTGCGCTACCTCGCCCGACGCGAACGACCTCGCGTGGTCTCGAACTACCTCGCGGGACCTTGAACTACCTCGCGGACTCTTGAACTACCTCGGCAGGGTGGTGCACCCGCAGGCCGGGTGCGGCGCGACGTCGCGCACGCGCGGCACCGCCTCGGGCAGCGCGACCTCGAGCCGCCGCCCCACGGTGGCTGGCGTGCCGCCGTCGAGCAGGGCGAGCACCTGGCCGGCGGCCAGCGCGGCGGCGGTGGCGGCGAGCGTGGTCTCGTGGGCGACCTCGTCGACCACGCGGCGCCCGAGGTCCGCCACGACGTACGGCCAGCCGCCGTCCGCGTCGGCGGCGTGCCGGTCGCCGCACCCCACGCAGGCCGACCGCCCCGGCAGCACGAGCGGGCCGATCACGACGTCGGCCTCCCGGACCACCACCGGAAGGTGCGGCACGCCGGTGCCGAGCAGCCGCTCGTAGCGTTCCGGGCGCGCGGCGTGCGACTCCACCACCACGACGACGTCCGGCAGCCGGGGCTCGCCCGACCCCGCGACCTCCAGCTCGCTGCCCACCCGCAGGCGCGGGTGCGCGGAGCCGAGCCGCGCGGCGGCCGCCTCCTCCCGCGGCCGCCCGACGTCGCCGGGAGCGAGGCCGCCGAGCCCGAGGTCGCCGACCTGGACGGGGTCACGGTCGTCGAGCAGCAGAGTGCCGACCCCGGCGCCGGCGAGGAGGCCGGCGAGGGCGGTGCCGATCCGGCCGAGGCCGTGCAGCCCGACGATCCGGGCGGCGCGTAGGGCGAGGGTGACCGTGCCCGCGCCGTCGGGGCGCAGGGCGCCCAGCACGGTGGAGTCCGGCGACCAGCCGGGCTCGTCGCCGCCGGTCCGGGACGCGCGGGCCGCGGGACGGACGAGGAACCCGCCGTCGGTCAGCGCGCGCACGATCTGCTCACGCCGTTCCGGGCTCACGCCCCAGTGCCGGGCGCTGCGGTCGAGGGAACGATGGCGCCGCGCCCCGGCCTCGCGCAGCCAGCGCGCCTCGTGGTCGGCCAGGCCGGACAGCACGAGGCTCCATCGCGGGTCCGTGCCGAGCTGGACCTCGCCGTCGCCGTGGTCGAGGACGGGGGTCGCCGGGCGCAGCACGAGGAGGGGGCCCGCCGCGGCGGACGGGCTGTCGGCGTCTGCCATGCGGCCACCCTGGCACGCGCGGCCAGGATACGTCGTCGGTCGTCCACAGGCCCTCGGGCGCGACGCCACGGCGCCGGTTTCGTGTGTTCTGACACACAAAGTTCACGATTCCCCGGTACGGTCGGTGTCGTGGCCCACGACACGATGACGTCGGTGGAGGTCCGGCGCAGCCGTCGGCGGACCGCCACGGTGAGCGCGTACCGCGACGGTGAGCGCACCGTCGTGGCCATCCCCGCGCGCTTCTCCCGCGCGCAGGAGCGCGAGTGGGTGGCGAAGATGCTGGCCCGGCTCGAGGACAAGGAGCGGCGCCGGCGTCCGTCCGACGCGGAGCTCGTGGAGCGCGCCAAGGAGCTGTCCGACCGGTACCTGGACGGCCGCGCGCACCCGACGAGCGTCTCGTGGTCGCCCCACCAGGGCCGGCGCTGGGGGTCGTGCACGCTCGTGGACGGCTCGATCCGGATCTCCACGCGCGTGCAGGGGATGCCCGAGTGGGTGCTCGACTACGTGCTGCTGCACGAGCTGGCGCACCTGCTGCACGCCGGGCACGGCCCCGCCTTCTGGCAGCTCCTGGAGACCTACCCCCGCACCGAGCGCGCGCGGGGGTTCCTCGAGGGCGTCTCGTTCGTCCAGGATGACGGCGGCGCGTCGCCCGCGCCCGACGGCGCCGCCGGCTGAGCCTGGAGCGACGCGTACCGGGTCTCGACAGGCTCGAGGGCCGGCGACACCCGGCCCGTGGACGGGCTCGACCGACGCAGGTCAGGAGGAGGGCGAGTCCCCGTTCTCGGTGCCCTCTGACGTGTCGGTGCCGGACCGGTCCGCGGCGTCGAGGATCTGCGCGAGCGCCGCGTCGACGTCGGACTGCTCGTCCGCCTGCTCCTGGCGGCGGGTGAAGTAGCCGGCCGGGTCGTCCAGGTCGGCCGTGCCGGGCAGCAGGTCCGGGTGGTCCCAGACCGCGTCGCGGGCCTGGGGGCCGCCCTCGGCCAGGACGTGCGCGAAGAGCGCGGTGGCGTCGCGCGAGCGGCGGGGGCGCAGCTCGAGCCCGACGAGCGTGGCGAACGTGTGCTCGGCGGGACCGCCCGCCGCGCGCCGGCGGCGGATCATCTCGCGCAACGGGTACGTGTGCGGCAGGTGGGGGAGCGCGGCGGTGGCCGCGACCTCCGTGACCCAGCCCTCGACGAGCGCCAGGGCGGTCTCGAGGCGCAGCAGGGTGGCCTCCTGCTCGGGCGTGTGCTGCAGCCCGAAGACGCCGCCGGTCAGCGCCCCGCGCAGCGCCTCGGGGTCGCTGGGGTCGATGTCGCGCACCTGCTGCTCGAGCACGTCGAGGTCGATGGTGATGCCGCGCGCGTACTGCTCGACCAGGCCGTGCAGGTGGGCGGCGAGCCAGGGGACGTGCGTGAACAGCCGGGCGTGCGCGGCCTCGCGCAGTGCGAGGAAGTGGCGCACCTCCTCCAGCGGCGCGTCCAGCCCGTCGGCGAACGCGGCGACGTTGCTCGGCAGCAGCACCGTGGCGGGCTCGGTCAGCAACGGGACCCCGACGTCGGTGGCCCCGAAGACCTCCCGCGACAGCGTGCCCGCGGCCTGCCCGATCTGCATGCCGAACACGGCCGACCCCAGGCGTCGCATCATCTGGGCGGGGTCGAGCATGCCGCCGCCCAGGGCGCCGGCGGGCAGGCCGGGGAGCCCGGGCATGCCCAGCGCCTCGCCGTCGCCGAGGTCCTCGGGGAGCTGGTCGCGCAGCACGGTGGCGAGGGCGTCGGCGACGGACGTCGCGACCGGGGCCACCAGCCGGTTCCAGGCGGGAAGGGTGGCCTCGACCCACTCCGAGCGGCTCCAGGCGTGCGCGGGGCCGCCGGCGGGCGGGAGGTCCGTCACGGCGTCGAGCCACAGCTCCGCGACCCCGAGCGCGTCGGTCGCGGCCTTGGCCTGGCCGCCGGTGAGCGACGGGTCGCCCTCGGCGACGGCCACCTGACGGGCGATGTCGTGCGCGACGTCGGTGTTCACCGGGCCGTCGCCCGACGCCGAGAGCAGCCGCTGCACCTGGGCGAGGACGTGCTGCATCGTCGCCGGGTCGGGGGTCCCGGCGCCCGGCATGCCCGCGAGCGCGGCGGGGTCGATGCCCTGGGCGCGCATCTGCGCGAGGACCTCGTCGGTGCGGTCGCCGAAGAAGCCCTCCAGCATCGAGCGCAGCATGCGCTCGCGCTCCTCGGCACCCTCGGGGTCGTCGGGAAGGTTGCTCATGCGCGGGGCTCCTCGGCTGTGCGGTGGAGGGACGTCTCAGGACGGCGGCCCGTCGGTCGACTGGTTCACCGTAACCACCGACGACGTCCGGTCGGGCCGTGCGGTTCCGGCAGTTCGCTCTGGGCGCAGATCCCCCGGAGACCCTGAGCGGCCCCTGAGCGGACGGCCCGCGACCGGGCGCACCGTCCAGGAACGTCGGCGATGATGTGGCGGTGACCTTCGACCGCGACATCCTCGCGCCCGACGACCCGTCGTCGCCCGACGAGGAGACGCTCCCCGCTGCGCGCGCGTCGCGACGCAGCGTGACCCTGGGCGTCTCGCTGCTGGTGACGGCGCTCCTCGCCGCCGTGCTCCTGGTGCTTCCCACGCCGTACGCGATCCGCGCCCCGGGGCCCACGGAGGACACGCTCGGCCTGCAGGGTGCCGACGTGCAGGGCGGCGCGGGCGAGACGTCGAGCGGGGGCAAGAGCGCCACGGCGCAGCCGGTGGTCGAGATCGAGGGCGCGAAGACCTACGACGTCACCGGCGAGCTGCGCCTGACCACCGTGTCGGTCTACGGCGGGCCCGGCGGCGACGTCCTGCTGGGCGACGTGCTGTGGGGCTGGGGCTCGCGGGAACGCTCGGTGCAGCCGGTCGAGGCGATCTTCCCGGAGCAGACGACGCAGGAGCAGCAGCAGGAGGTCGGCCAGGCGCAGATGGCGGGCTCGGAGTCGGCCGCGACCGTGGCGGCGCTCACGGAGCTCGGCTACGAGGTGCCGGCCACGCTGACGGTCGCGGGCGCCGCGCCCGGTTCCGGCGCCGACGGCGTGGTCGAGGCGGGCGACGTCGTGCGCAGCATCGACGGGCACGAGGTCACCACCCATCAGGACCTGCTCGCGTACCTGGACGACGTGCAGCCCGGCGACGACGTCGTGCTCGGCGTCGAGCGCGACGGCGCGCCGAAGGACCTCACGGTGACGACGGCGGAGGGTGACGGCCGCGCGGCCCTGGGCGTCTACCTGGACCCGAAGTACGCGTGGCCGGTGCACGTGACGATCCGGCCCGGCGACATCGGCGGGCCCAGCGCCGGCACGATGTTCGCGCTGGCGATCATCACCAAGATGACGCCCGAGGACGAGCTCGACGGGGCGCACGTCGCGGGCACGGGCACGATGAGCGTCGACGGGCGGGTCGGTCCGATCGGCGGCATCCAGCAGAAGCTCTTCGGCGCGGTCGACGACGGCGCCGACTGGTTCCTGGCCCCGGCCGACAACTGCGACGAGGTCGTCGGGCACGTCCCCGACGGGCTGCGGGTGGTCCGGGTGGCCACCCTCGACGACGCGCGCGCGGCAATCGAGGCGATCGGCGCAGGAGACGGGACGGACCTGCCGACCTGCTCGTGACGAGCCCGTGAAGGGCCGGTCACCCACGTGGGGGCGAAGCGTGGGAACCTGAGGGATGACAGGGACGTTCCACTCCAGAACGTCCGTCCGTCCCGAGCACGAGTGAGGTGCCCGCACCGTGTCCTTCGCTGCCCCACCCCGTCGACGACCAGGCGGCCCGCCCGCCAAGCGCCGCCGCAGCCCCCTGGCCATCACGCTGGTCGTGATCGCCGTGGTCGTCGTCGCGCTGCTGCTCCTCGCGCAGTTCTGGACCGAGATCATGTGGTTCGACGCGCTCGGCTTCGGCAACGTGATCTGGACGGAGTGGATCTCGCGCGGCGTCCTGTTCGTCCTGGGCTTCCTCGTGATGGCGGCCGCCGTCTTCTCGTCGTTCGCCGTCGCGTACCGCGTCCGTCCGGTCTACGCGCCGTCGACCCCCGAGCAGGCGACGCTGGACCAGTACCGGGAGGCCATCGAGCCGCTGCGGCGCGTCGTGACGATCGCCGGGCCGATCGTGGTCGGGTTCTTCGCCGGCGTCGCGGCGTCCGCGCAGTGGCGCAGCGTGCTGCTGGCGATCAACCCCGCGCCGTTCGGGAAGAAGGACCCGCAGTTCGGCATCGACCTGGGGTTCTTCGTCTTCTCCCTGCCGGCGCTGCGGTTCCTGGTCAGCTTCCTCATGGCGGTCGTCATCATCGCGGGCATCGCTGCGCTGGTGACGCACTACCTGTACGGCGGGCTGCGCCTCGGCCCGGTGCCTGACGGCACGCCGCGCACCACCCGCGCCTCGCGCGTGCACCTCGCGGTGCTCGGCGCCGTGCTCATGGTGACGATCGCCGCGAACTACTGGCTGGACCGGTACTCGCTGCTCACGTCGACCAACGCCAAGTTCGACGGCGCGTCCTACTCGGACGTGCACGCCGTCATCCCCTCCAAGGAGATCCTCACCGGCGTGGCGGTGCTGGTCGCGCTGCTGTTCGTCGTGGCGGCAGTGCGCGGCACGTGGCGGCTGCCCGCCATCGGCGTCGGCCTGATGGTCGTGTCGGCGATCGCGATCGGCGGCATCTACCCGGCCGTCGTGCAGCGGTTCCAGGTGAACCCGAACGCGCAGGAGCTCGAGGCCGACTACATCCAGCGCAACATCGACGCCACGCACTCGGCGTACGGGCTGGACGACATCGAGACGCAGCCGTACGACGCCACCACGGAGGCGGAGCAGGGCGCGCTGCGCGAGGACGCCGACACCACGGCGTCGGTGCGTCTGCTCGACCCGCAGATCGTCAGCCCGTCGTTCCGCCAGCTGCAGCAGAACAAGCAGTACTACAACTTCGCGGACAACCTGTCGGTGGACCGGTACGAGATCGACGGCGAGTCCCGCGACACCGTGATCGCGGTGCGCGAGCTGAACCTCGGCGGTCTCGGCGAGGGCCAGCGCAACTGGGTGAACGACCACACGGTGTTCACCCACGGGTACGGCGTCGTCGCCGCGTACGGCAACCAGCCGGGCCCCGACGGCCAGCCCGCCTTCTACGAGGGCGGGATCCCCACGCAGGGCGCGCTCACCGACAAGGGGTACGAGCCCCGCATCTACTTCAGCCCGTCCACCACGGAGTACTCCATCGTGGGCGCGCCGGAGGACAAGGAGCCGTGGGAGCTCGACTACCAGGCCGACGACGAGCAGGGCGGCCAGCAGGTCAACACCACGTTCCCCACGGACGAGGTGACCGCCGGCCCGTCCGTCGGGTCGTTCGGCAGCAAGCTGCTGTACGCGCTGAAGTTCGGCTCGCAGGAGATGCTGTTCTCCGACCGCGTGACCAGCGAGTCGCAGATCCTGTACGACCGGGACCCGATGACCCGCGTGCAGAAGGTCGCGCCGTGGCTGACCCTCGACCAGGGCATGTACCCGGCGGTCGTCGACGGGCGCGTCCAGTGGATCATCGACGGATACACCACGTCGGACGCGTACCCCTACTCGACCAGCGCCCCGATGCAGGAGGCCACGGCGGACTCGCTGACCCTCGCGGCGCAGGGCGTGCCGGTGGAGATGCCGCCGGAGGTCAACTACATCCGGAACTCGGTGAAGGCCACCGTCGACGCCTACGACGGTTCGGTGACCCTGTACGCCTGGGACACCGAGGACCCGGTCCTCAAGGCGTGGTCCAACGTGTTCCCGACGTCGGTCGAGCCGATGTCGAAGATCTCCGGCGACCTCATGAGCCACGTGCGCTACCCCGAGGACATGTTCAAGGTGCAGCGCACGCTGCTGACGCAGTACCACGTGGACGACGCGGGCCAGTTCTTCTCCGGCCAGGACTTCTGGGCGAACCCGGCTGACCCGGTGTCCTCCGGCGGTGCGGCCGGCCCGAACGCGGCGAAGCAGCCCCCGTACTACCTGTCGCTGCAGATGCCGGGACAGGACTCCTCGGCGTTCTCCTTGACCAGCACCTTCATCCCGGGCGGTAACACCGACCGGGAGATCCTCACGGGATACCTGGCCGCCGACGGCGACGCAGGGGCCACCGCGGGCAAGGTGGCCGAGGGCTACGGGAAGCTACGGATGCTGGAGCTGCCCCGCGACTCGACCGTGCCAGGACCCGGTCAGGTGCAGAACAACTTCGACTCCAACCCGACGATCTCCGAGCAGCTCAACATCCTGGAGCGCGGCTCGTCGAACGTCGTGCGCGGCAACCAGCTGACGCTGCCCGTGGGCGGCGGCCTGCTGTACGTGCAGCCGGTGTACATCCAGTCCGCCGGGGGTACGGCCTACCCGCTGCTGCGTCGTGTCCTGGTCGCCTTCGGTGACCAGACCGGGTACGCCGAGACGTTGGACGAGGCGCTGGACCAGGTGTTCGGCGGCGACTCCGGCGCGAAGGCGGGCGACGCCGACGGTGAGGCGGAGACCGACGTGCCCACCGCGCCCGTCGAGGGTGGCGACGGGTCGACCGAACCGTCAGCCGAGCCCAGCACGGAGCCGAGCACGGAGCCGAGCACCGAACCGTCGACCGAGCCGTCAGGCGGGTCCACGCCGTCCGGCGACGCCCAGACGCGGCTCAACTCCGCTCTCCAGGAGGCGAACGACGCCATGACCGACAGCGACAAGGCGCTGAAGGACGGCGACTTCACCGCGTACGGGAAGGCGCAGGACCGCCTGCAGCAGGCGATCGAGGACGCCGTCGCCGCGGAGAAGGAGATCGAGTCCGCCGGCTGACCGGTCGGGGTGCGAGACGCGGGGTCGTCGGTCCGTCGGACCGGCGGCCCCGCCGTCGTTCCGGAGCCGTCAGGCCTGGTCGGAGCGCCCCGCAGTGTGACGTCCGTCCCATCCGTCCGATGCGACTTGATTCATGCCAGGAGAGCCCGTAATGTTCAGGGAGTCGACGCGGGGTGGAGCAGTTCGGTAGCTCGCTGGGCTCATAACCCAGAGGTCGCAGGTTCAAATCCTGCCCCCGCTACCATATGATGTCTCAGGACATCGGAAAGGCCCGGACCTACGAAAGTAGGTCCGGGCCTTTTGTTTTGCCCGGGGGCGGCCGGGTGGTCTGCCGGTGGGTTGGTAGCTCCTGGCGGGGCGCGAGGGTGAGCTCGCGCAGGATCTCGCCGGTGGCGGCGTTGATGATCCGGATGTCGCGTTCTTCGATCAGGAGCAGGACGTAGGTTCCGGCGTAGGTTTGGCCGATTCCGATGTGGTGCAGGCGTCCGTCGTGGCGCAGGGTGACGGTGGCGCGTGTGGTGAGGTGCGGGGGCGGCGTGAGCGGGGCTCGAAGGCGGCATCGCCGTCGGTGCGGTAGCGGGTCATCAGCTTGGAGACCCAGCCGGGGCTGACGTCGTAGTTGCGGGCGGCGTCGGCCTGCGAAAGGCCCTGGACGGTGACGGCGGTGATGACCAGGCTGGCCTTGGACACGTGCCCTGATCTTGCTCATGGGATGTTTCCGATGTCCTGAGACTGGACACTGTCACCCCGACCAACAGAAAGGCCCTCTGGCCAGCGGAAACGCTGACCAGGGGTTTTCTCTTGCTCAGGCAGGGCGCCTAGGGCACACCAGGTCCCCCGCTCGAGAGCGGCGAAGATGGTGCTGCGGGAGCCGCCGGGCGATTGCGGGCAGCCGTTCGTAATTCAAGGATCAGCTGCGAGGGATGGCGGCGTCGTTCTTCCTCCATCCGTGGGGCTCATCGTGCAGTCGATCCTCGACATCCGGTCCGCGTCGACGACGGTCCCACCGACTGGCCTCAAGCGAACGAGAGCGCCGCACGCATGCCTCATGCGTACCGAGAACGGGCGCGATCACGGGCGGTCGCTGGACTGCGGCGCGCGAAACTACCAGGGGTGATTCCTTCGGTCGAGGGCGTCATTGACCGCATCGTAGATTCCAGTCGTGATCCCGATGAGCCCGACGACGATGCACACGATCACGGCAGGCCCGATGACGTCCGCAATCACTCGTCGTCTGGACTTGCGGCGGGAACCACCGACCCAAGAATCCGAGCATCGCGACAGTTGCAACAGGGCTGAACTATCTCAGCATGTCCTCGTCATGTCGGGCTCATCCTTGCTGATTCGCCAGGGCCCATCGACGCCCTGATGCTGCATCGTGTACACGTTGACATACCGGTCTACGCCGCCCTCGGACCGGCTGCCGTCCTTGTTGAACGCCGTAGTGCCAGTGGTGTCGACACACGCTCGGATGCTCACCTTTTCAGCGCCGGAGTCGGTCGGGTCGTCGACGTAGTCGGTAACATTCATCGAGATGACCTTTGTTGCCCCCTTGGTGTAGTTGCCTGCCTGCTTCTCGCTCTCGTAGAGCGAGGCGAGGGGTGTCGCGACGTCAGGATTCCCCCAGTACTCCTGCAGCCGATCCCAGTCCTCGTAACTATTGTTGGCGACTTCAGAACCGGTCTCGTAGTAGTCGATCAGTGTCGCTTTGGCATCGTCGATGTTGTCCTGCTTGAGTTGCTCTGCCGGGTCAACGCTCTTCGCTGGTGATGGCGACGAACTCTCGTTCGCTGACGCAGCGGGGGTTACCGACCGCTGCGGATCGCCATGACTACAAGCGGTGAGCGCACCCATCAGGAGGGCAGCGGCTACCACCGGCAGAACACGTCGAGTTCGGTGAAACACAGGCGTTCCTTCCGCAGGGGGTAGTCCTCGAGGAGTTTGACGCCGCTCGCAGGAGGTGCCGAGGCGCACGTCGACACTCTGAGCAGCTTTCTGGCCCGCGAGAGTAGCCGAGAAGCCTCACGACGCGGCGATCGCGTCTCAGGAACCGAACAACAGGGCCTACGAAGGCGCGACAAGCCGTGTAACGCCACCGGCGTCGTCGGCTGGTCCACCTGGTGGGTGCCTCGCACATCGGCCGCCACGTTCGCCTACCCTCCAAGGCTGTCGGATCCGCGGGGTTGGCGAGTGGCGTCGTCCTCGCGGGGCTCGCCCGACGGGCGCGTGAGGAAGCCAAGGGCGAGGCTGATCCGTGCGGCGAATGGGACGGGGAATCGGATGGCGGACCTGCTTGTCACCGTGTTGAAAGGGCCGGCTCGCTTCAGCCCCGACGTGATCGTGGAAGCAGCGCGGGCGACGTGGCCGGACTCGCCGCAGTCACCACCGGCTGAATCGCTCGGGGCGAACAGCCTGGCGATGCTCGAGGTCCACGACGGCCGCCAGATCATCCTCGTCGACTTTCTCGGGGTCCATGAGGGCTTGGGTGTGGACGGCGACGACGACCTTGCGGGGAGGTTTCTCGCCTGGCTGACGAACCACATCGACATGTCGAGGAGCCAGGTCGTCGTGTCCGACTGGGCGGACGATCTGATCGCGCTTGCCCCAGGGATGAGACCTGACGACGTCGCGCGCCTTCGTGGGGGCGGGCATCGTTGAGGTCCCTCGGGGCTGCGCGGATGGGTCCATGAGGACGGACGGCGACGTGGCGCGGCCCCAGGCGGACGGGAGATCGCATGACCGAGTACACCATCGAGCCCGAGGTCGTGGGCGGAGTCGGGCCGAGCAGCGTCGTCGACTGGTCGGCTCATCCGCCGTGATTCGGCGCCTCGAGCACGAGCTCGCCGGCTGGCTCGGCGACGACCTCGTGGAGTCGTTCCCCTCTTTGGTGATCACCGACCGGCGCGACCATCATCTCCGTCAGTCAGGGATCACCGGGTTCAAGCTTGATGCGGTGACCGTGACTATGACGGATGAGTTCCGCGAGCACTTCGATGGAGAACTCGCGACCTTCAGGTGACTCAAGATCATCGGAAGGCCGGGTCAGGACGACTTGTGGGTGGGTGACGACCTCCTGCTCCACGCGAATGACGCAGGCCTTGCCGCACTCAGGACAGGACAACTGGAGAACGCGGTCATCGCGCCAAGATGAGCCGCCGACAGAAGAGGCTGCGGACCTCGAGGGACACCGTCGCGCTGCCTCCGAGCAGTGGGCTCGCGTCCAGGCCGAGGCCGAAGCGTGTGCCCAGCAGGGACGTGATCCGGGATGCGACCACGACGCGACCGTGATGGCGTGGAGGGACTGCGTGGAGCCGACGCGCGGGAATCCATGACGGACGGGAGGGCCTCGACCATGCCGCGACGGGATGCGGGACCGAGCGTGAAGGACAAGGAGCTCTATGAGGAGCTGCGCGACGAGGGCAACAGCAAGGAGAAGTCCGCGCGTATCGCGAACGCTGCTGCGGCGCGCGGGCGCGGCAAGGTCGGGAAGAAGGGCGGGAAGTCCGGCTCCTACGACGACTGGACGGTCGCCGACCTCCGCAAGCGGGCGTCCGAGATCGGCATCGAGGGGCGTTCGTCGATGCGCAAGAGCGAGCTGATCGACGCGCTGCGCTCCCACTGACGGTGCGTCCGTCCCGTGCGTCCTCGGGCCGTGCCTGGCGGGCCGTACCGGCGCATGATGGAAGGAGTCACCGCCGCCGGGACGGCGGGCACCCACGACGCGAGGAGGCGGCGATGAGAGCGACGGTGGGCGACCGGATCGTGGTGGCGTCCGGGGTGGTCGGCGGGGCGGTGCGCGACGGCGTCGTGATCGGCTGCCCGCACGTGGACGGATCGCCGCCGTACCAGGTGCGCTGGTCCGACACGGGGGAGGAGACGCTCGTCTTCCCCGGTGCTGACACGCTCGTGCAGCACGACGGCGGGGCGGCCGAGCCCGCGCGACCGCCGCAGGCGGCACCCGCCCGGGCGCTCACGTGGGACGTGCGGGTCTCGCTCGTCGAGTCGGCCGGCAGCACGACCGCGGAGGCGATGCTGACGCCGGGGCCGGACGTCGGCTCCTTGCGGGCTGTCGGGCACTCGCGCAAGGACCCGGACGACCTCCAGATCCCGGTGATCGGGGACGAGGTCGCGGCGGCGCGGGCGTTGCGCCGGCTGGCGGACGCGCTGCTCGAGCAGGCGGAGCAGGACATCTCCGCGCAGACGGGGCACCAGGCGCACGTGCACCCGTGAGCCCCGGTCGCGAGGCTCAGGCGAGCTCGTCCCGCCGCCGGCGCAGGTGGTCGTGCTCGGCGCCGTGGTCGCACAGCGCCAGCGCCGCGTCGTAGGAGCGTCGTGCCCCGTCGGCGTCGCCGGCCCGCCTCAGGAGCTCGGCCCGCAGCGCGGGCAGCCGGTGGCCGCGCAGGGCCACCCCCGCGAGGGCGTCGAGGCCGGCGCGCGGGCCGGAGACCTCCGCGACGGCGACGGCCCGGTTGAGGCGCACCACCGGCGTGTCGGTCAGCGCCAGCAGCTCGTCGTAGCGGGCGAGGATGCGGTCCCAGGCGGTGGCCCCCGGCGTGGGCGCGATCGCGTGCTCCGCAGCCACGAGCGCCTGCAGCAGGTACGGCGTCGGGGGAGCCGAGGCGAGCGGCGTGAGCAGGTCGAGGGCCTCCGCGATCTCGTCGTGGTGCCACCGGGAGCGGTCCTGGTCGGGCAGCAGCACCAGGACGCCGTCGCGCACGCGGGCGTCGCGGCGCGAGTGCTGGAGCAGCACGAGCGCGAGGAGGGCGTCGAGGTCGGACGGGTCCGCGGCGTCGCCGCCCGGGGACACGTCCCGCAGCACGCGGACCAGCCGTACCGCCTCGCCGGCGAGGTCGGCCCGCACGACGTCGTCGCCGGTCGCGGGTGCGTAACCCGCGGTGAACGCCAGGTAGGCGACGTCGGTCGCGACGCCGAGGCGCTCCGCGAGCTCGGGGCCGCGCGGCAGCGCGAACCGCTCGCCGGCGAGCTTCTTGCGTGCCCGGGTGAGCCGGGCCGCCATCGTCGACGTGGTCTGCAGGAACAGCCGCGCGACGTCGGCGGTCGGCACGCCGAGCACCAGACGCAGCGTGAGCGCCGCGGCCGCCTCGCGCGACAGCCTCGGGTGGGCGCACAGGAGCACCAGCCGGAGCCGCTCGTCGGTCAGGGGCTCGCCGGCGTCTGCCATCACCCGCCGGGCCCGGGCCGCGAGGTCCGCCTCGACCTCCAGCAGCGGCATCGACCGCGCCAGCACCTGCTCCGACCGCAGCCTGTCCAGCACCCGGCGTCGGGCCGCCGTGAGGAGCCAGGCCGGGCCGTTCGCCGGCACGCCGTCGCGCGGCCAGGTGCGGGCCGCGGCCTCGAACGCGTCCGCCAGGCCGTCCTCGGCCAGGTCGAGGCGGCGGAACCGCGCGACGAGCAGGGCCAGGAGCCGGCCCCACTCGTCGCGCATGAGGTCCTCGAGGGCCGTCACGGACGTCCTTCCACGGTGGCCCTACCCGGCCACGGCCGGCCGCAGCTCGACCGTGAGCTCGTCCGGCAGCAGCCGTGCCAGCTCGACGGCGTCGTCGAGGTCGGGCACGTCGATCACGTAGAAGCCGCCGAGCTGCTCCGCCGCCTCGGCGTACGGGCCGTCGGTGACCGTCCGGTCGCCGTGCGTCCCCGGCCCGAGCGTGCGCGCCGTGCCGGGATCGGCGAGCCCTTCGCCCGCGACGACGGAGCCTCGTGCCGCGACCGCGGCGTCGAACGCCTCCAGGCGGGCGTAGAAACGCTCGCGGTGCGCGTCGTCGGCCGCGCCCCAGATCTCGTAGTGGTTCGGCTGCGTGAGCAGGACGACGACCTTCATGCCTCTCCCTCCCCGTGGTCGACGGCGGCACGCACCTCGACGACGCCGTCCGCGTCGCCGCCCCCGGTCGAGCCGACGAGCGTCGCGCTGACCTGGAGCAGGTCGTCGAGGTCGTCCGACTCGACCAGGTAGAACCCGGACAGCTGCTCCGCCGTCTCGGCGAACGGGCCGTCGGTGACCACGACCCGGCCCGCGGCGTCGCGGGAGACCTGCTTGGTGGTGCGGGAGTGCGTGAGCTCGGCGCCCCCGGTGATGCGGTGCCCGCGCGCGGCGAGCAGCCGGGCGAACTCCTCGTGCTTCGCGTAGACGGCGGCGCGCTCCTCGGCGCTCGCCCGTGCCCAGACGTCCTCGACGCCGGGCAGCAGTACGACGTACGTGGTCATGGTCCTATCGTCCTTCCTCGTGGTGGGATGCACTGCTCGTACACCTGGATGACGCGCGAGCACGGCACGGATCGACGGCCGAGGGAAGATCGACAACCGCGCCGAGGTTTCCCTGTGACGGCCGCCATGCCGCCGCGACCCGCGGTCGGCATAGGCTCGTCGGCGGCGTGACCCCGCCGCGTCCACCTCGTCGGAAAGGCTCCACCCGTGCGCACCTCCCGTCCTGTCCTCGCGGTCGCCCTCGCGTCGGCCGCCACGCTCGCGTTCGCCGGGTGCTCGTCGTCCGACGACGGCGGCGACGGGGCGCCCGCGGCGTCCGGCAGCGCCACCGACTGCACGCCCGAGGGGATGCAGACCCTCACCGACGGCACCCTGACCGTGGGCGCGAGCGACCCGTTCGAGCCCTGGTACGTGGGCGAGCCGAGCAGCGGGGAGGGCTTCGAGTCCGCGCTGGTGTACGCCGTCGCGGACGAGCTCGGCTTCGCGAAGGACAACGTCGAGTGGACGTCCGTCACCTTCGAGCAGATCATCAGCCCGGCCGTGAAGACCTTCGACGTCGCCGCCTACCAGACGACGATCACCGACGAGCGCAAGAACGCCGTCGACTTCTCCAGCCCGTACCTGACCAGCCGGCAGGGCGTCATCGTGGCCGACGAGGGCGAGTTCTCCGACGCCGCGAGCCTGGCGGACCTCAAGGGCGCGAAGATCGGCGTCACGGCCTCCCAGACGTCGCTCGCGGTCGCCGACGCCGCGTGGGGCGACGACGTCGAGGTCACCCCGTTCAACGCCGCGGGCGACGGGATGACGGCGCTGAGCTCGGGCACGATCGACGCCATGGTGATGGACGTCGACCAGGGCGTGGCCGCGACCACCGTGTACTTCCCGGACACGCACGTCGTCGGCACGCTGCCGCCCGTCGGCGAGCCCGAGCAGCTCGGGCTGGTGCTGGACAAGGGCTCGTCGCTCACCGCGTGCGTCTCGGCCGCCGTCGACACGCTCGAGGAGAACGGCACGCTCGCCGACCTGCGCACCACCTGGCTCAAGTCCGACGACGTCCCCGAGCTGTCCTGAGCGTTCGCGGATGAGTGCCGACGGGGTCTCGACGGGCTCGACCGCCGAGACGGACTGGATCCCCTCCGACCGGGCGCGCGCCCGCGCGGCGTACCGGCGGGCGCAGCACCGCCGGGCGCTGCTGGTGGCGGCGGTCGCGACGGCCCTGGTGGTGGCCGCCGTCGTGTACGTCGTGACGACGGCGCCCGGCTGGGAGCGGGCGCGCGAGGCGTTCTTCTCCCCCGAACGCGCGTGGGAGGTGCTGCCCGAGGTCGCGGCGGGGCTGTGGCTCAACCTGCGCGTGTGGGTCGTGGCGAGCGTGGTGGGCCTCGTGCTGGGGCTGCTGCTGGCCGTCGTGCGGACGTCGCGGGTGCCGGCGCTGTTCCCCCTACGGGTCCTCGCGATCGGGTACGTGGACGTGTTCCGCGGCGTGCCGCTGCTGCTCGTGCTGCTGCTCGTCGGGTTCGGCCTGCCCGCGCTGCGGCTGCCGTGGCTGCCGGTGAGCGCCGCGTTCCTCGGCGGCCTGTCGATCGTCGTCTGCTATACGGCGTACCTCGCGGAGATCTTCCGGGCCGGCATCGAGGCGGTGCACCCCTCGCAGGTCGCGGCCGCCCGGTCGCTCGGGCTGAGCCGGGGCCAGGCCGTGCGCCGCGTCGTGCTGCCGCAGGCGGTCCGCAACGTCACGGCGCCCGTGGCCAGCATGCTCGTGTCGCTGCAGAAGGACTCCGGCCTGATCTCCATCCTCGGCGCCGTCGACGCGATCCGCGCCGCCCAGATCGCCACCACGGGCGACTACAACTTCACGCCGTACGTGGTGGCGGGCCTGCTGTTCCTGGTGATCTCGATCCCGCTCACGCGGCTGGTCGACGCCTGGTCCGCACGCCAGGGCTGGCGCGGCGAGCTGCGCGGCGTCGCCGGCGCGGGGGCGGTCCGATGACCGCCGTCGAGCCCGGGTCGCCGCTGCTGTCCCTGCGCGCCGTGCGTAAGTCCTTCGGCACCGGCGCCGACCGCAAGGTGGTGCTCGACGGTGTCGACCTGGACGTGGCCGAGGGGTCGTGCGTCGTCGTGGTCGGGTCGTCCGGCTCCGGCAAGTCCACGCTGCTGCGCGTCGTCGACCTGCTCGAGGAGGTCGACGACGGCCAGGTGCTGCTGGACGGCGAGGACGTCGCGGACCCGTGGGTGGACGCCGACGCCGTGCGCGCCCGCCTCGCGATGGTCTTCCAGCAGTACAACCTGTTCCCGCACCTGCGGGTGCTCGACAACGTGACCCTGGCGCCGCGCGTCGTGCACCGGGTGCCGCGCGCCGAGGCGGAGGCCGCGGCGATGGCGATGCTGGAACGCGTCGGCCTGGCCGACAAGGCGCGCGCGTACCCCGACCAGCTCTCGGGCGGGCAGCAGCAGCGCGCGGCGATCGCCCGCGCGCTCGTGAACGGGCCGGAGCTGCTCCTGCTCGACGAGGTGACCTCAGCCCTCGACCCCGAGCTCGTGGGGGAGGTGCTCGACCTGCTGCTGTCCCTGCGCAGCGAAGGCGTCGCCGGGCGGCCGACGACGATGCTCGTCGCCACGCACGAGATGGGCTTCGCCCGCGAGGTCGCCGACGAGGTCGTGTTCCTGCACGCCGGGCGCGTGCACGAGCGCGGCACGCCGGAGCAGGTGCTCGGGGACCCGCAGGAGCAGCGCACGCGGGAGTTCCTGCGGCGCCTGCGCTGACGCCCGGCGCCCTGAGCGGCCTGCCCCGACCCGCGTCAGGAGCCGGCGTGCGGGGCCGTCGCGCCGGCCCGGTCGACGAGGACCGCGAGCTGCTCGCGGGCAGTGAGGCCGAGCTTCGCCATCGCCCGCCCCAGATGGGCCTTCACCGTCGACTCGGACAGGAACAGCTGGCGGCCGATCTCCCGGTTCGACAGGCCGTGCGGCAGGAAGGACGCGATCTCCCGCTCGCGGGTGGTGAGGGTGCCGAGGGCGCGCTGGGCCTCGGTGCGGCGGGTATCGAGGCGGCGGCCGCCGCTCAGGTGACGGATGACCGCGCCGGCCGAGGAGTGGTCGAGCGCCCCGGCCCCGGTCGCGACGTCGCGCACGTGGGTGGCGATGTGCTGGGGGTCGTCGTCCTTGCCGAGGAAGCCCTGGGCGCCGGCCGCGAGAGCCTCGACCACCGTCTCGTCCGTCCCGAACGACGTGAGGGCGATGACGGCGGGCGGCTGCGGCTGGCGGCGGAGCTCGCGGATGGCGTCCAGCCCGCCGGTACGGCGCATGTGCAGGTCCATGAGCACCACGTCGGGGCGGTGCTTCGCGACGGCCGGCACGACCTCGTCGCCGTCGGTCGCCTCGCCGACGACGGCGATGCCCTGCGCGGTCAGCACCGTGGTCAGGAGTCGCCGCACCATCGGGTCGTCGTCGACGACGAGGACGCGGACCTCCATGGACGCGAACGATAGCCCGAGGCTCCAGCATTCGCTGGGTGAACGCCCAGGTCACGTCTCGCGGACGACCCACGGCAGGTGGGCCCGGACCACGAACTCGCCGTCCTCCGGGCCGGCCGACAGGACGCCGCCGACGGCGTCCGCCCGCTCGTGCATCCCGAGCAGACCGGACCCGGTGCCGGGCACCGCCGGCTCGACGGCGTCGTCCCTCGAAAGACGTCCGGACAGCGGGTTGCGCACCACGATGTCCACCCCGTGCTCAGGACCGGCGTCGACCCGGACGTCCACCGGTTGCCCGTGCGCGTGCTTGCGGGCGTTGGTCACGGCCTCCTGCACCACGCGGAACGTGGCGCGCACCAGGGTGGGCGCCGCGCCCCGGCCCCCCGTGACGGACACCGTGGCGGTCGTGTGCGGGTCGTCGGCCGTCATCCGGTCGACGAGGGGGCGGAGGTCGTCCAGCGTGGCGCCCGGGAACCCGGTCACCGTGTCGCCCGAGCGCAGCGTGGTGACCAGCGAGCGCAGCTCGCCGATGGCGCGCTGGGCCGCGACGCGCATCTCGCGCGCCGCCTGCGCGGCCTGGGGGTCGGCCGCGCTCGTGACCTCGAGAGCCGAGGCCTGCAGGGAGATCTCTGCGACGTGGTGGGCGACCGTGTCGTGCACCTCGCGCGCGATGAGTCGTCGTTCGTCCTGGCGTCGCACCTGGTCGCGCAGGACGGCGGTGGCGGCAGCCTGGGCCTGCTGCTCGTCGCGCGCGTGCTCGGCCGCCCGCTGCGCGCGTCGGACCAGCCCGGCGGCGACGGAGACGCCCAGCAGCCCGAGGCCGACGACGACGTAGGCCGCCGCCGTCGGGTCGGTGGACAGCACGCGGGTCTGCTCGTCGATCGTCACCAGGACCTGGGCCTCGTGGTCGCGCAGCGCGTCGCGCAGAAGCGAGGCCGCGGTGGCCGCCGTCGTCGCGCCGGCCGCCGTCAGGCACGTCCGCACCGCGCCCGTTGCCAGCACCCAGGGCAGGGCGAGCAGCGCCGCCGACGCGTCCAGGGGGAGCAGCACCGAGCAGGCCGAGGCGCTGAGGCACACAGCCAGCGCGTGGCGACGGCGCAGCACCAGAAGCCCGGCCAGGGCGAGCCCCACGAGCGCGCTCGCCAGGTAGAGCGTCGGGTGCAGACCGCTCGTCGGTGCCGCGTTCGAGGCGAACGTGACCGCCACCAGCGAGCTGGTCGCGGACACGACGACGGCGACCACGGTGCCCGCGACCGACGCCCACGCCGGCACGGCGGCCAGCCCCGGGGCGGCGTCCTCGGGGCCCGGAGCAGCAGTCGCTCGAGCGAACATGCGTCGAGGTTACGGCGAACGCGCTTCGGTGCGCTGCCGAAGGTGCCCGATCGGGTACCCGATCGTGCCTTGTCGGGTGATGTGGCCAGACCACACGTGGGCGCAATCTGGACGCAGACCGAAAGAGCGGCGCAAACGGCGCCGTGACGGATCCAGCGCAGGAGCAGCGATGACCGACCAGATTCCTTCCGCCCCGCAGCCGACCGGCCCCACGTCCGAGGAGCCTGCCTCGAAGACCGAGCTCAAGCGGCAGGTCCGTGAGGCGAAGGCAGTCGCCAAGGCGAACCGGAGCTGGCCCGCGCGACACAAGTTCCTCACCGGAGTCGGCGTCGCCGGCGTCCTGGCGGGAGGAATTGCCGTGGCGAACAGTGGTGGGGAGGAGCCGGCGGTCGCGGAACAGCCCGCCGCCGTCGCCGAGGTGGGGACCGCCGTGGATGTCACGGACAGCGCGGCTGCCGGCTCCGAGCAGAACACCGACTCCACGAAGGGGGCCGAATCCGAAGAAGCCGCGGCGAAGGACACGTCGACTTCGGAGGAGCCCGCCGAGGAAGCGAACGAGCCCACCGAGACGACGTCGCAGGCGAACGCCCACGAGAGCGCCGAGACCTACCTCAACACCTTGGCGTTCTCGAAGTCGGGGCTCGAGAAGCAGCTCAAGTTCGACGGCTACTCGGGCAAGGACGCGGCGTATGCGGTCGATGCGGTGGACGCGGACTGGAACGAGCAGGCCGCGAAGAGCGCGGAGACCTACCTGGACACGATGGCGTTCTCGAAGTCGGGCCTTGAGAAGCAGCTGGAGCACGACGGATTCACCGCCAAGCAGGCCTCGCATGGTGTCGACGCCGTGGACGCGGACTGGAACGAGCAGGCCGCGAAGAGCGCGCAGAACTACCTCGACACGATGTCGTTCTCGCGTTCGGGCCTCATCGACCAGCTGACCTTCGACGGATACACGGCGGACCAGGCCGCGCACGGCGCGGACGCCGTGGGTCTCTGAGCGTGGGGGAGAGATGAGCACGCTCGGACATCCGGCACGATCGACCCGCTGGACCACCAGTCGGAAGGTCGCCGTGGGTGCAGGAGGCGGCGCCGTCGTCTTGCTCGCCGTCGTGGCCGGGCTCGCGATCGGTGGCGACGACGAGGCCGTGGCTTCGTCAACGTCCGAGTCCTCGGCCACCGAGGTGGCGGTGACCGACACGACAGCGCTCGCCGCCGCCTACGACGCCTGGGTCGACGACACCACGACGGGCGTCACCCTCGCCGACGACGACCACACCCTCGTGATCGACACCCAGGGCGACGACGACTACGAGGGGGCCGACATCGAGACTCTCGCTGGGATTCTCTACCAGCTCGACGTGCCTACGCGGGTGGTCACGTTGATCGAGTCGACGCGTGCGCTCGATGGCATGCAGTCCGACACTTGGGACGAATTCACCGCCACGTGGAGCTACCACCCCGACGACGGCCTCGAGATTGTCATCGTCGAGGACTGACGCGGACACCAACCACTGCCCGATCGGCCACGCCGACCTCGAATGCTCTACCCGATCGGGCAGGGCGGCCCTGCCCGATCGGGCGATGTGCGCGGTGTGAGCGACGGGGCAGGGTCGGGGGCGCCGTGCCGCGTGCGCGCCGGTAGCGACATTCGACAGGAGAACCACCGTGACCGACCAGCCCAACAGCTCGGGACACCCGGGTCCCGCCGCCGACGTGGATTCCCAGTCCCCGGCACAGCAGCCGTACCCGGGGGGTCCCGGGTATCCCCAGCAGCCGATGTATGCGCAGCCGGGCATGATGCCCCAGCCCATTCCGCGCCGCGGGAACGCCATGGCGATCACGGGCTTCGTCATCGCCGTCGTGGCCCTCCTGCTCTGCTTCATCCCGATCATCAACAACTTCGCTTTCTTCCTCGCGCTCGTCGGGCTGGTGTTCGGAATCATCGGGCTCGTCAAGACACGCAAGGGTGCCGCGCACAAAGGCATCGCGATCGCGGGAGTGATCCTCTCCGTGCTGTCGGGCGCAGGAGTCCTGGTCTCTCAGACGATCTACGGCAACGCTCTGGACTCTCTCTCGGACGACCTTGAGGCCTCGGCGTCGGACCCGCTTGCCGGGGCTGACAGCGCGTCAGATTCAGACGGCTCGGCCGACTCTGTCGACGACGCCGAGGCCGGCACCCGTGCCAACCCCTACGCGTTCAGCCAGAAGGTCAGCAACGACGACTGGACGGTGAAGCTGGGCAAGCCGCACGAGGCGACCGACAAGGTCCTTGCGGAGAACCCGTACAACGAGAAGCCCGGCAAGGGCATGGAGTACTGGATGGTCCCGGTGAGCGCCACGTATACCGGCAGCGAGACAGGCCTTCCGATGATGGACATCACTGTCCGGTTCGTCGGTGACGATGCGAAGACCTACAGCGATCGTTGCGGCGTGATCCCGAACGACCTCGCCGACGAGGGCGAGCTCTACGAGGGTGGACATGTTGACGGCAACGTCTGCGTCGCCGTCCCGCAGGGAGCCGATGGTGAGTGGACGCTGACGGCAGGCATCTTCAACGACCCCGTCTTCTTCCGCACCGAGGGCTGACCTCGACGAGGATCATCGATCCGGTCGGCCCGGGTCGTGTAGACACGGCCCGGGTTTGTCCTACGTCACTCTTGTCGAGTGTCACGCACCGATACCTCCTGGCTAGCCTGGGCCGGCAGCGGCCGATGCACCCGGACCGCAAGGACTCAGCGCGGAGGTCGCGGCATTGAAGATCGGATTCGTCGGCACGGGGCCGATGGGAGCGCCGATGGCGCGGAACCTGCTGGCGGCGGGGTACGACGTCGCGCTGTGGAACCGCACGTCCGCGAAGGCGGAGGCCGTCGCGGACGGGCAGGAGTGCGCGACGGTCGCGGCGACGCCGGCGGACGCGGCACGACCGGTCGTCGTCGCGATGCTCCCGGACCTGCCGCAGGTGCGCGACGTCGTCGACCGGTCGGACGGGCTGCGCGCGGGATGGCGCGAGGCCGGGGTGACCGACCCGGTGCTCGTCGTGATGAGCACGGTCAGCCCGGTCGCCGTCACCGAGTGGGCGACCGAGCTCGCGGCCGACGGGATCCGGCTGGTCGACGCCCCGGTGAGCGGCGGCGTCGAGGGCGCGACGGCGGGCACCCTGAGCATCATGGCGGGCGGCGCAGACTCCGACGTCGTCGCCGTCCGGCCGGTGCTGGAGGCGATGGGCACGACGGTGCGCCACCTCGGGCCGGCAGGGGCGGGGTCGCTCACCAAGACGTGCAACCAGATCGTCGTGGGCGGCACGCTCAACGCGCTCGCGGAGGCGGTCGCGATCGCGCGGGCCGGCGGGCTGGACCTCGCCACCGTCCTGGAGGTGCTGGGCGCCGGGCTGGCCGGCTCGCAGCTGCTCACGGACAAGTCGCGGCGCTACCTCAGCGGCGACTACGCGCACGGCGGCGCGTGCCGCACCCAGCTCAAGGACCTCGAGTTCGGCATCGCCGCCGGGCGACAGCTCGGCGTCGACACGGCGCTGACGGAGGTCGCGCGCGACCGCTACCAGCAGATGGTCGACCGCGGTGACGCAGAGCTGGACCACAGCGCCGTCATCCGCGTCGTCGTCTGAGCCCCGCGGGTCTCGACAGCCTCGACCACTCAGGCGCCGTATCAGCCGGGCGCCGTCGCCCTCCAGGATAACTGGAGGGGACGACGATGAAGCGACTGGTGCTGTGCTGCGACGGGACGTGGAGCCACGCGGTGAACCCGCAGGTCTCCAACATCGAGAAGCTTGCGCGCTCCGTGCTGCGCTCCGGCGGTGACCGGGAGCCGGACGTCGAGCAGATCGTCGGGTACGTGGCGGGTGTGGGCGCCCGCGGATACCTGGTGGACCAGCTGCTGGGCGGCGCGTTCGGGTACGGGTTCACCCGCAACGTGGTCGACGGCTACCGGTTCCTGGCGATGAACTACGAGCCCGGCGACGAGATCGTCGTGCTGGGTTACTCCCGCGGGGCGTACACGGCGCGCAGCGTCGTGGGGATGCTCTCGCAGGTGGGCCTGCTGACGACGGAGGCCCAGGACTATGGGCTGCTGTGCGAGGCGGAGCGCGTCTACCGCCTCAAGCCGCCGACGCCGCGCCGCGTCGCGCGGGCCGAGCGCACCGTGGCCCGCACCCGGCCGGGATCCTGGCGACGTCGCCGGGCCGAGGCCGTGCTGCGGCAGGGCGACGAGGTCCGCGAGGAGAAGGAGCGGTTCCGGGCGGCGCACGGGATCGAGGTGCCCGTCCGGTTCCTCGGGGTCTTCGACACCGTCGGTGCGCTGGGCGTGCCGGGGCCGTCGCGGCGCAAGAACCGCTTCCACGACGTGTCCCTGTCGCCCGCCGTGCTCACGGCCCGGCAGGCGCTCGCGATCGACGAGCGACGGCTGACGTTCGCGCCGTGCCTGTGGACCGTGCCCGACGGCGACCCGCCCGACCGCGTGCAGCAGGTGTGGTTCCCGGGCACGCACGGGGACGTCGGCGGCGGGGGAGCGCGCTGCGGCCTGTCCGACGTCGCGCTGCAGTGGATGGCCGCCGAGATGCGGGCGGTCGGCGTCCAGTTCGACGAGCACCGGCTCGCGCGCCAGCTCACCCCGCGCGCCACCCTGGTCCTGGACCAGGCGCCACCGTGGCCGTTCCGCATCCTCAACGCGATCACCCGCGTCCGTCCGCGGTACGGGGTGGTCGACGGCCGCGTCGTCTTCCGCCGGGGCCTGCGGGTCCTCGCGCTGCCCGCCACGCCGTCGTCCGCGCCGTCGTCCCCGGCGGAGCTCACCACCGGCATCCCGCCGCACGACGGCGTGTCCGCGCAGGTGGTCGGCGCGTGGCGCGACGGTGTGCGCCTCGCCGACACCGTGCTGCGGCACGTGCTGCGGGACGGCTACGCGGCGCTCGCCCCCAACCTCGGCTGGTGGATCTCCGAGGCCGGGGGCGTGGAGCGCGTGCCGGTGGAGCAGGTGGACGCCGCCCGGGGCGACCTGCGCCCGTTCGTCGTCCCGGGGGCTGAGGTCATCGAGCCGGTGCGAAGTCCTCGAGCGCTGCCGGCGGGTCGGTGAGGTCGGGGTCCTTCGCCAGGTAGGCCTTCGTCTCCCGCACGATGAGCCCGGACAGCAGGAGCAGGCCGACGAGGTTCGGCAGGGCCATCAGCCCGTTGAGGACGTCGGCCACGCCCCACACCAGGTCGAGCTCCCAGACGGCGCCGACGAGGCACACGAGCGTGAAGATCGCGCGGTACGGCAGCGAGACCTTGATCCCGAACAGGGACGTGGCGCACCGCTCGCCGTAGTACGCCCACCCGATCACCGTCGAGAGGGCGAAGAAGACGACGGCGATCGCGACGACGGCGCTGCCGAACTGGGCGAGCGGGCCGGACGCCATCGCCGTCGACGTCATCGCGGCGCCCTCCTCGCCGGACGTCCACGCCCCCGAGGTGATGATGACGAGACCGGTGAACGACACCACGACGATCGTGTCGATGAACGTCTGCGTCATCGACACCAGACCCTGGCGCACCGGGTGGTGCGTCTTCGCCGCCGCGGCGACGATGGCGGCCGAGCCCAGCCCGGACTCGTTGGAGAACAGGCCCCGGGCGACGCCGTACTGCAGGGCCAGCGCCACGGTGGAGCCGACGAAGCCGCCCGTGGCGGCCGTGCCGGTGAAGGCGTCCGTGAAGACCAGGGCGAGGGCCTCGGGGATCGCGGTGACGTTCGCGCCGAGCACCAGGAGCCCGGCCACGATGTAGAAGACGATCATCATCGGCACGAAGGACGCCGTGACCGCGCCGATCCGCTTGATGCCGCCGAGGAGCACCACGCCCACGAACAGCACGATGACGATGCCGGTGGCCAGCGGCGGGACGCCGAACGTGTCGTCGAGAGACTGGGCGATCGTGTTGGTCTGGGTCATGTTGCCGATGCCGAACGCGGCCAGCGCGGCGAAGATCGCGAACGCGACGGCGAGGACCTTGCCGAGCGGGCCGCGGATGCCCCGCTTGAGGTACTCCTGCGGCCCGCCGCGCTGCTCGCCCTTCTCGTCGACGACGCGGAACTTGGACCCGAGGAACGCCTCCGAGTACTTGGACGCCATGCCCAGCAGGCCCGTGACCCACATCCAGAACAGGGCGCCGGGGCCGCCGATCCCGATGGCGGTGGCGACGCCGGCGATGTTGCCGACGCCGACCGTGGCGGCCAGGGCGGTCGTCAGCGCCTGGTAGTGCGAGATGTCGCCCTCGCCGCCCGAGGACGCTTCCTTGCGTTGCAGCAGGCCGAGCCGCAGGGCGGGCCCGAGCTTGCGGAACTGCAGGCCCTTGAGCCGGATCGTGAGGTACAGCCCCGTGCCCAGCAGCAACGGGATCAGCAGGAACGGGCCCCAGACGAAGGAGCTGGCTGCGGCGATGAAGTCAGCGAAGGAATCCACGCCGCGCACCGTAACCCGGTGACCGGGTCACCCGTCGAGGGATCTCGGCGCGTGTCGAGAGGTCGTGCCGGCTGCCGGCGCGATCAGGAGTCGTAAGCGTCCTTGACGACGAGCACCGGCACGGGGGAGTCGAGCAGCACCCGCTGCGTCGTCGTCCCGATGAGGAAGGTGCCCGCGCTGGACCGCTTGCGCGACCCGAGGACGACGAGCGTCGCGCCGGCCGCCTCGGCGGCGTCGAGGATCGCGTCCGCGGGCTCGGTGCCGGAGGTGCGGCGGGTGACGGGCTGGACCTCGACGCTCCCCGCGGCCTCGGAGAGCAGGCCGTCGAGCGGGTCGCCGTCGGCGGGGTCGTCCGACCGGGCGAGGTGGACCACGTGCAGGGGGAGCCCCCGCCGGGCCGCCTCCGCGATCGCCGTCCGGACGGCCGCCTCACCGTGGGGCGACGGGTTGTAGGCCACGAGCACCGTCATGCGCACACTCTCGCACACCGGGGGAACCTCGCGCCGGTCCGGGCCGTTGTCACCACCAGCCGACGAAGGAGCAGCGCACCATGCAGTGTCCGCACGACCAGTCCGTCCTCGTGATGACCGAGCGCAAGGGCGTCGAGATCGACTACTGCCCGCAGTGCCGCGGAGTGTGGCTCGACCGGGGCGAGCTCGACAAGATCATCGACCGATCCATGGAGGCCGAGATCGCCGCCGAGGCGAGGGTCGCCGGAGCCGCGCCTGTCGGGCCTCCGCAGGCGGCGCACGGGGCCCCGGCTCCGGCTGGCTACCCGCCTGAGCTGCGTGGCGACGAGCGCCGGTACGACGAGCGGGGCTACGACGGGTACGACCGGGGTCGCGACCAGCGCTACGACGGCCGCGGGTACGACCCGCGCCGCGACCAGTACCGCCGCAAGAAGAAGAAGGAGTCGTTCTTGGGCGACCTCTTCGATTTCTGACCGAGTCCCTGTGCTCGGCCAAAAGTCGAGGTCGACGACGCCGCACCGACCCAGGTGGAGCGGTCCGGTACCTCGTCCCACCGGTGCGACGCGAGTAGCGCACGGTCGACGTGCCTGAAGACGGGCGCACCGCGGATGCACAGCCCCCAGAAGAGCAGGCGGTCGCAGTCCACGCAGTCCAGGTAGCTGACGATCGTGTACTTCGAGTCGGTGGCGAACAGGTCGACCATGTCGGTCAGCGGCACGTCGCCGGCTACCTCGCGCATCCGACCGACGGCGACGCGCTCGTGCAGGGCCGCCGTGGTGGCGGCGATGTCGATGTCGTGGGGCGGCGCACCGTCCGAGCGGACCAGTGCCGAGTCACAGGTCGGGCACCTCATCGCGGTCGCCACCCTCACGAGTCCGTCGGTGGGCCGGTTCTCCCGGCCGTGCTGTCGGACCGGGTCGTGGCGGGTGCCATCCGTCGCCCTTCGTCGAGACGTGTCGCGCCGGCGCCGTCGATCCTTGTCGGCCCGGTCCTACTTCGCGAGCTGTTCGCGCACCTGCCGCTTGGCGCGCGTGAGCATGCCCGCCATGCCGTTGAGGCGCAGCGGGCTGACGGCGCGGGTGAGCCCGATCATCAGCGGGAAGTCGTCCGGGACGTCGAGCACCTGCTGCGCCGAGAGCCCGGACAGGCCCTGGGCGAGGATCGACGCGAACCCGCGGGTGGTGGGCGCCTCCTGCGGCGCGGTGGCGTAGAAGTGCACGACGTCGCCGTCCACCTCCGCGAACGCGCGCACGGGGGACTGGCACTCCTCGACGGCCTCGAGCAACCCGGGGGCGCTCTCGTACCGGGGCGGCAGGCCCGGGAGCTCGCGGGAGAACTCGAGCAGGAGCTGCAGCCGGTCGCGCTCGGGCAGCGCGAGGAACTCCTCGCGGATCTCGGCGAGCGGCTCGGGCAGGGTGACGGCGTCGGTCATGGCTCCAGTGTCGCTCAGGGTGGGAAAGGTCGAGCTCGCGCGAGGTAGTTCGAGACGGCGCGAGGTAGTTCAGATCCCGCCGAGGCCGTGGACCGGACCACTACCTCGGCAGGAGCTGAACTACCTCGGCAGCTTCGGAACTACCTCGCGCAGAGGGCTCGGAGGGTCAGGCGGCCTGCTGCTGCTTGACGCTCGCGGGCACGTCGCCGGGCTCGGAGCCGGCGACGATCGGCACGCGGACGGCGTTGCCCCACTCGGTCCAGGAACCGTCGTAGTTGCGGACGTCGTCGATGCCGAGCAGGTAGCGCAGCGCGAACCAGGTGTGGCTGGAGCGCTCGCCGATGCGGCAGTAGGTGATCACCGAGTCGCCGGCGGTGAGGCCGAGGCCGCCCTCCTGGTAGATCGCCTCGAGCTCGGCGCGGGTCTTGTAGGTGCCGTCCTCGGCGACCGCGGTGGCCCAGGGGACGTTGCGGGCCGAGGGGATGTGGCCGCCGCGCAGCACGCCCTCCTCCGGGTAGTCCGGGATGTGCAGGCGCTCGCCCGAGAACTCCTGCGGGGAGCGGATGTCCACCAGCGGGCCGTTGCCGAGGTGGGCCAGCACGTCCTCCTTGAAGGCGCGGAACGTGGTGTCGTCGCGCTCGACGACGGGGTAGTCGCCGCGGGCGGGGGAGGGCACGTCGGTGGTGAGCTCGCGGCCCTCGGCCACCCACAGGTTGCGGCCGCCGTCGAGCAGGCGGACGTCCTCGTGGCCGAACAGGGTGAAGACCCAGGCCGTGTACGCGGCCCACCAGTTGTTCTTGTCGCCGTACAGCACGATCGTCGTGTCGCGGGAGATGCCGCGGCTCGCGAGCAGGTCGGCGAAGCCGGCGCCGTCGAGGTAGTCGCGCTCGACCGGCTGCAGCAGGTCCGTGTGCCAGTCGATCTTCACGGAGCCGGGGATGTGCCCCGTCTCGTAGAGCAGCACGTCCTCGTCGGACTCCACGACCACCAGGCCCGGGGTGTCGAGGTTCTCGGCGAGCCACGACGTCGTCACGAGGCGCTCGGGGTGCGCGTACTCGGCGAGGCGCGGCGTCGGGTCGGTGGGTGCGGGCATGAGGTTCCTCCATCGGTGCGGCGTGGAGCGCCGGGTGCAGTAGTCGTAGCCACTCTAGGAACTGGATCACCTGCGGCGACAGTCCGCGTCCAGAATGTGGGACCACGATGCGAGACGTGCGACATCTGCCGGAAACGCCCGCGATACGGAAGTGTGATTCCAAAATGGTTGTGGTGTCCGTCACCGGGTGCTAGCGTCGCGAATGCCAACGGCGGGCCCGGGCCGAGCTGAGGTCGACGACGACGTCAGCCCGGTGGTCGACGAGATCGATCCGACACCGGCAGCTATCTACCAGGCGGCATGAAGGACAACTCGCCTGCAGCGACCCGCCGAGCGCCCGGTCTCCACCGGGACCTCGAGGGGCCGACGGACCCGAGCACCCGGGGGCCGCTGCCCGAACCGTGGAGACTCACCATGGACCGCAATGCCGTGATCAACCCGCAAGCACCCCGCACGGCCGTCGCCCCGGCCATCCCTCCGGCCGCAGCACACCTCGAGAAGGCCGTCTCCCTGGCCGTCGACAGCGTGGCGAACGCGGGCGGCCCCTTCGGCGCCGTCGTCGTGACCCGCGACGGCCGCGTCGTCGAGGGGAACAACCGCGTCACCCAGGACAACGACCCCACCGCGCACGCCGAGGTCACCGCCATCCGGCGGGCCTGCGCCGAGCTCGGCACGTTCGACCTGTCGGGGGCCGTCCTCTACTCGAGCTGCGAGCCGTGCCCCATGTGCCTCGCCTCCGCCCTGTGGGCGCGCGTGGACGCCGTCGTCTTCGCCGCCGACCGCCACGACGCGGCCGCTGCCGGGTTCGACGACGCCGCGTTCTACGACTTCTTCGCCTCCCGGCTCCAGGACCTGCCCGAGACCCGGGCCGGCGCGGGGCTCATGACGGTGCGCCACGAGCGCACGCCGTCCGCCGTCGCGCCGTTCGACGCGTGGCGCGTCCTCGAGACCCGTGTCGACTACTGACGCGCGGGCCGGAAAGGACACAAGGACGTGACCATCCTGGGAACGCGGCGGGACACCGCCGAGAACGACAAGACGCCCTCCGCGAGCGCCCGCCGCGGCGTGCTGGAGCGGCTGTTCAAGATCACCGAGCGCGGCTCGACCACCGGACGCGAGATCCGTGGCGGGCTGGTGACCTTCTTCGCGATGGCGTACATCGTCATCCTCAACCCCCTCATCCTCGGCGGCACCAGCGCCGAGAACGCCCCGACCGACGTCGCGGGCGGCTGGCTCGCGACGGCCCAGGTGGGCGCCGTCACCGGGCTCGCGGCGGGCGTGCTGACCATCCTGTTCGGCCTCGTCGCGAACCTGCCGTTCGCGCTCGCGGCCGGGCTGGGGATCAACTCGTTCCTCGCCGTGGCCGTCGTCGGCGACGTGACCTGGCCCGAGGCGATGGGCCTCGTGCTCATCAACGGCGTGCTCATCGTGCTGCTCGCCGCGACCGGCGCGCGGTCGGCGATCTTCAACGCCGTCCCGCGCCAGCTCAAGGCCGCGATCACCGTGGGCATCGGGCTGTTCATCGCCTTCATCGGCTTCGTCGACGCCGGCTTCGTCACCCCCACCGAGGGCGGCCCGCCGGTGCAGCTCGGCGACGGGGGGTCGATCACCACCGTCCCGACGATGATCTTCGTCTTCGGGCTGCTGCTCATGGGGATCCTCGTGTCCCGCGGGGTGAAGGGCGGGCTGCTCATCGGCCTGGTCGGCACCACCGTCGTGGCGATCGTCGTGGAGGCCGTGCTCCAGCTCGGGCCCGCGAGCGAGGACAACCCGGGCGGCTGGAGCCTGTCCGTGCCGGCGCTGCCCGACACGCTGGTGTCGGTGCCCGACCTGTCGCTGCTGGGGCAGTTCAGCTTCGGCGCCTTCGACCGCATCGGGGCGCTCGCGGCCACGATGCTCGTGTTCACCCTGTTCTTCACGAACTTCTTCGACGCGATGGGCACGATGACGGGCCTCGCCAAGCAGGGCGGGCTCGCCGACGCCGACGGGAACTTCCCCCGCATCAAGTCGGCGCTGGTCGTCGAGGGCGTGGGCGCCGTCGTGGGCGGCGGGACGTCGTCGTCGTCGAACACGGTGTTCGTGGACTCGGCGGCGGGCGTCGGGGAAGGGGCGCGCACCGGCCTGGCGTCGGTCGTGACCGGCGGCCTGTTCCTGGCCGCGATGTTCCTCACGCCGCTCACCGCCGTCGTGCCGATCGAGGTCGCCAGCGGCGCCCTCGTGGTGGTCGGCGCGATGATGATGCGGGAGATCAAGGAGATCGACCTGGGCGACTTCTCCGTCGCCCTGCCGGTGTTCCTCACGGTCGTGACCATGCCGTTGACGTACTCCATCGCCAACGGCATCGGGATCGGCTTCATCACGTGGGTGCTGCTGCGGTTCGCCTGCGGCCGGGCGCGCGAGGTGCACCCGCTGCTGTGGGTGGTCGCGGCCGGCTTCCTCGTGTACTTCGTGCGCGGCCCGCTCTCGGCGGCGCTGGGCGCCTGACCCCTCGCCGGTCGAGCCTGTCGAGACCCGAGGGCCTCGACAGGCTCGACCGACAGGGACGGAGGAACCTGATGCTTACCCTGGTCGACCAGCTGGCCGAGTGGCTCGCACCCGGCGCGCCGCCGTTCGCCGTCGCGACGGTGGTCGGCGCGTCCGGCTCGGTGCCGCGGCCCGTCGGCACCGCGATGGCGGTACGCGCCGACGGTGCCGTGATCGGCAGCCTCTCCGGCGGCTGCGTGGAGGGGGCCGTGCACGCGGCCGCGCTCGACGCGATCGCGGTCGGCGAGTGCCACCGCGAGTCCTTCGGCTGGTCCGACGACGACGCGTTCGCCGTCGGGCTCACCTGCGGCGGCAGCCTCGAGGTGCACGTGCAACCCGTGCGGCCCGGCGACGACGGCGACCCTGCCGCCGTCGCCCTCGCCCGACTGGCCGCGGGCGGCGGCGCCCCCGCCGCGCTCGTGCGCCGCCTCGACGTCGCGCGGCCCACCGCCGTCGTCCTGGGGGACTTGTCAGGGCCAGGAGCGCCAGAACCTGCGTGTGGTCCTGACAACTCTGACCGCCGTGAGCTGTCAGGGCCAGGAGCATCAGAACCTGCGCGTGGTCCTGACAACTCGTTGCGGGGGCTCGTGGACGACGGCGCGCTGCCGGCGGTCTCCGCCCAGGTCGCGGCGGTGCTGCGCGCGGGCGGCGCCGCCACCGTGCACGCGGCGCCCGGGGTGGCCGACGGCGCGTGCGACGACGGCGCCCCGGAGGAGCCCGTGACGCTCCTCGTCGAGACCCGGCTGGCCCCGCCGCGCTTCGTCGTCGTGGGCGCCAACGACTTCGCCGGCGCGCTCGTACGCGCCGTGCACCTGCTCGGGTACCACGTGACGCTCGTCGACGCCCGGGAGGTGTTCGCCGCGCCGCGGCGGTTCCCGCAGGCGGACGAGGTGGTCGTGGACTGGCCCGACCGGTACCTCGCCGGCGAGGCGGCCGCCGGGCGCCTCGACTCCCGCACCGCCGTCGCCGTCCTCACCCACGACGTGAAGTTCGACGTCCCGACCCTGCGGCTCGCGCTCGGGCTGCCCTTGGCGTACGTGGGCGCGATGGGCTCGCGCCGCTCGCACGCGCAGCGCCTGCAGGCGCTGCGCGACGAGGGGGTGCCCCCCGACCGGCTGGCGCGGCTGCGCTCGCCGATCGGCCTGGACCTCGGCGCCGTGACGCCGGAGGAGGTGGCGGTGTCCGTCGTCGCCGAGCTCGTCGCGGTGCGCTACGGCCGCGACGCCGCCGTCCCGCTGAGCCGCACGGACGGGCCGCTGCACGCGGCACCCGACCCCACCCTCGGCACGGCCCCCAGCGCCACCCCCAGCACGACCCCGAGCAAGGAGCGATCCCGGTGGACATGAACACCGTCACCGACCTGGTCCCCACCGCCGACCCCGCCGACTGGCGCGAGGGCGACGCGTGGCTGGCCGGCGGCACCGTCCTGTTCTCGTACGGCAGCCAGACACTGCGCCGGCTGCTCGACCTCACCAGCGCCGGCTGGCCCGCGCTCACGGTGACCGACGAGGGGCTGGAGATCGCCGCGACCTGCACGGTCGCCGAGCTCTACGCCTTCCCGGACGCCGCGGCGTCGGCGCCCGTGCGGGACGCCTGGCGCGCGCTCGACCTCGTGCGCCCGTGCTGCGACGCGTTCGTCGCGTCGTTCAAGATCTGGAACACCTCGACCGTGGGCGGCAACGTCGCGACGTCCCTGCCGGCGGGCCCGATGACGTCGCTCACCGCGGCGCTGGACGGCGTCGCCGAGGTCTGGGGGCCGGGCGGCGCCCGGCGGACGCAGCCCGTGGCCGAGCTGGTGACGGGGGAGATGCGCAACACCCTCGCGCCGGGCGAGCTGCTGCGCGCGATCCGGGTCCCGGCGGCCGCGCTGCGCGCCCGCACCGCGTTCCGGCGGCTGTCGCTGTCGAACCTCGGCCGGTCCGGGGTGCTGCTGATCGGCCGTCTCGACGCGCCCGCGGACGGCGGCGAGCTCGTGATCACCGTGACCGCGTCGACGCGCCGGCCCGTGCAGCTGCGGTTCGCCGCCGGCGCGCACCCCGACGCCGCGGGCCTGGTGGCCGCGATCGACGACGCGATCGGCTTCGGCCTCTACCACGACGACATCCACGGCCTGCCCGAGTGGCGCCGGGACATGACTTACCGGCTCGCGGAGGAGATCCGCCGCGAGCTGCTCGACAGCACCACCGACGGAGGCCGGCGATGACCGACGCGACCACCCGCCCCACGACCCCGCCGGCCACGTCGTCGCCCAGGCTGCGCGTGGACGGCCGCGACGTGGACGCCGAGCCGCGCGCCGGGCAGTGCCTGCGCACGTTCCTGCGCGAGCAGGGCGCGCTGGGCGTGAAGAAGGGCTGCGACGGTGGCGACTGCGGCGCGTGCACGGTGCACGTCGACGGGGTGCCGGTGCACAGCTGCGTGTACCCCGCGCGGCGCGCGGCCGGGCGCGACGTCACGACGATCGCGGGCCTCGCGGCCACGGCCGAGGAGCCCACGACGGACGGGCTGCACCCCGTGCAGCAGCGCTTCCACGACGCGCAGGGCTTCCAGTGCGGGTTCTGCACGGCGGGCATGATCATGACGGCGGCCACGTTCGACGACGACCAGCGCGGGAACCTGCCCCGCACCCTCAAGGGCAACCTGTGCCGCTGCACGGGCTACCGGGCGGTCGCCGACGCGGTGCTCGGCGACGACGCCTGCGGCACGGCGCACCCGGCCGGGGCCGCGCCCTGCGACCACGCGCACGACGAGTGGACGCCGCGGCGCTCCCGTGGCGCCGGGGACCGGACGACGGACGCCGCCGCGGCCGGCGCGACGCCGGGCACCGCGTTCGGCACGTCGGAGCCGGCGCCCGCGAGCCGGGGGGTGGTGACCGGGCAGGTGCGCTACACGCTCGACGTCGACCCGGGGGACTACCCGGGGCTGCTGCACCTCAAGCTGGCGCGGTCGCCGCACGCGCACGCGCGGATCCTGTCGATCGACGCCTCGGACGCGCTCGCCGTCCCCGGGGTGGAGGCGGTGCTCACGCACGAGGACGCGCCCGCCGCACGGTTCAGCACGGCCCAGCACGAGCTGTGGACGGACGACCCCGACGACACCCGCATCCTCGACGACGTGGTCCGGTACGTCGGGCAGCGCGTGGCCGCCGTCGTCGCCGGCTCGGTGGCCGCCGCGGAGGAGGGGGTGCGCCGGCTGCGCGTCGAGTACGAGGTGCTGCCGGCCCTGATCGACCCCGAGCGGGCGATGGCGCCCGGGGCCCCGCTCGTGCACCCGGACCTGGACGCCGCGACGGCGCGGGTCTCGCGGCCGGGGGCGAACGTCGTCGCCGAGCTGCACAGCGAGCTGGGCGACGTCGAGGCGGGCCTCGCGGAGGCCGACGTCGTGCACGAGGCGACGTACCGCACGCAGCGCGTGCAGAACGCGGCGCTCGAGACGCACGCCGCGATCGCGTCGTTCGACGACGACGGGCGGCTCGTGGTGCGCTCGTCCACGCAGGTGCCGTTCCTGGCCCGCCGCCACCTGGCGCGCGTGCTCGACCTGCCGATGGATCGCGTGCGCGTGTACTGCGAGCGCGTGGGCGGCGGCTTCGGCGGCAAGCAGGAGGTGCTGGTCGAGGACGTCGCGGCGCTCGCGGCCTTGCGGCTCGGCCGGCCGGTGCAGCTCGAGCTCACCCGCACCGACACGTTCGTCGGCACGACGACGCGCCACCCGTTCCGCATCCGGGTCCGGGCGGGCGCCCGCCGCGACGGCACCCTCACCGCGCTGCACCTCGACGTGCTGAGCAACACCGGCGCGTACGGCAACCACGGGCCGGGCGTGATGTTCCACGGCTGCGGGGAGTCGATCGCCGTCTACACGTGCGCGAACAAGAAGGTCGACGCGCACGCCGTGTACACGCACACGCTGCCGTCGGGCGCGTTCCGTGGCTACGGGCTGAGCCAGATGATCTTCGCCGTCGAGTCCGCGATGGACGAGCTCGCCCGGCAGCTCGGCCTGGACCCGCTCGAGCTGCGGCGCCGCAACGTCGTGCACCCGGGCGTGCCGATGCTGTCCACGGCGGCCGAGCCCGAGGAGGACGTGCTGTACGGCAGCTACGGGCTCGACCAGTGCATCGAGCTGGCCGACGACGCGCTGGCCCGCGGCCGGGCGCGCGACGTCGCCGCGTACGGTGCGGACCCCGACGACCCGACGCGCCCGTGGCTCGGGGAGGAGTGGGGCGTCGGCGAGGGCACCGCGGTGTCGATGATCGACACCGTGCCGCCGCGCGGCCACGTGTCGCACGCCCGCGCCCGGCTGCGCCCGGACGGGGTGGTCGAGGCCGAGGTGGGCACGGCCGAGTTCGGCAACGGCACCACGACCGTGCACGCGCAGCTCGTGGCCAGCGCTCTGGGCCAGCGGGCTGCCGACGTCGTGGTGCGGCAGTCGGACACCGACCTGGTCGAGCACGACACCGGCGCCTTCGGGTCCACCGGGACCGTCGTGGCGGGCAAGGCGTCGCTGGCGGCGGCCACGGAGCTCGCCGAGCGGGTGCGGGTGGTCGCGTCGTCGCTCACCGGGACCGCGCCGGCGGACTGCCGGCTGGTGCCGGGCGGCGTCGCGTACGAGGGCGGCGTCGTGCCCCTGGCCGAGGTGGCCCGGCATGCCCACGACGCGGGCGTGCGGCTCGAGGCCGAGGGCCGGTGGGGCGGCACGCCGCGGTCGGTGGCCTTCAACGTGCACGGCTTCCGCGTGGCCGTGCACCGCGGCACGGGCGAGATCCGCATCCTGCAGAGCGTGCAGGCGGCCGACGCGGGCGAGGTCGTCAACCCCCGCCAGTGCCGCGGGCAGGTGGAGGGCGGCATCGCGCAGGCCCTCGGCGCGGCGCTGTACGAGGACGTGGTGATCGACGACGCCGGCCGCGTCACGACCGACATCTTCCGCCAGTACCACCTGCCCACGTTCGCGGACGTCCCGCGCAGCGAGGTGTATTTCGCGCAGACCTCGGACTCCACCGGGCCGATGGGGGCGAAGTCGATGAGCGAGAGCCCGTTCAACCCCGTCGCCCCGGCGCTCGCCAACGCGCTGCGCGCCGCCACGGGCGTGCGGTTCACGGAGCTCCCGCTCTCCCGCGACCGGGTGTACCTGGGGATGAAGGCCGCCGCGACGCCCTGACCGAACGTTGTGGGTGGGCGTTTGGCCCTGTTTCGCGCCTGAAGCAGGGCCAAACGCCCGCCCACAACGATCAGGCGAGCAGGTCGAGGTCGGCCTCGGTGTCGACGTCGCGGCCGTCGCCCGGGTGCGTGACGACGTCGATGAGATCGGCATGCGCGCGCAGGAAGGCCCGCGCCCCCGCGTCGCCGACGGCGCTCGCGGCCGCCGGGCGGGCGAGCGCGGCGTCCAGCACGAGGGGGTGCGACCAGCGTGGTCCCTGCGGGCCGGGGGCCGGGCCGTCCGCCCAGCGGGAGGCCGTGACGCGGCCGGGCCGGTGCGCCGCGACGAGACGCGCGACGTCGGCGGGCTCGACGCCGGGCTGGTCGACGTGCGCGACGACGACGCGCGCGGGTGCCTCGCCGTCGCGCGGAGCCAGCGCGGCCGCGACGCCCGACCGGAGCGACGACGCCATGCCGGTGGACCAGTCCGGGTTGAGCACGACGCGCAGGCCGGGGGCGTCGAGCGCGCACGCGGCGCGCACGCGGTCCGCCTCGGCCCCGAGCACGACGACGACCTCGTCGCAGCCGCCGTCGAGCAGGACGGCGCCGACGTGCTCGACCAGGGGCCGGCCGCCGTCGTGGCCCAGCGGCAGGAGCGCCTTCGGGCCGCGACCGAGGCGGGTGCCCGCGCCGGCGGCGAGCAGGACGGCGACGGTGGCTCCCGTCACGAGGCCTGGCCGCGCCGGGCGTCGTAGCGCTGCTGCGCGGCGCTGACCTCGTCGACGGCGCCCTCGAGCACGTCGATGAGGCCGACGAGCCGGTCGGCGACCTGCCGGCCGAGGTCGGTCAGCGAGTACTCGACGTGCGGGGGGATGGTGGTGCGCACCTCGCGGGCGACCATCCCGTCGCGCTCGAGCGCCTGGAGGGTCTGGGCGAGCATCTTCTCGCTCACCCCGTCGATCCGGCGGCGGAGCGCGTTGAAGCGCACCGCGCCGTCGCGCAGCCCGGTGACGGTGAGGACGCCCCATCGCCCGGTGACGGCCTCGAGCGCCTGGCGCGACGTGCAGCCGCGGGAGAAGACGTCGGCGATCATCGCGTCGGTAGGGCCCGGGTCGGCCTGCTCGACGGCGGGGGAGTCGGTGGTCACCGGCCCAGGATACGGCGCAAACCTCTGGCGAGCACTGTGACGAAGGATGCACCGTCCAACAGTTGGCACTGTCGAAAAGTAAGCGCATGCTGTCGGGGTGGCCCTGACGGGTCACGTCCAGACGTCTTCGAAGGGGAGCACCACCATGACCATCGCCGTCACCGGAACCAGCGGCCACCTCGGCCGCCTCGTCGTCGAGTCCCTCCTGGCCCAGGGCGCCGCGCCCGCCGACGTCGTCGCCCTCGCGCGCAGCACGGACAAGGTCTCCGACCTCGCCGGGCGCGGCGTCGTCGTCCGCGAGGCCGACTACGACCGCCCCGAGACCCTCGCACCGGCGCTGGACGGCGTGGACGTCCTCGTGCTCGTCTCCGGCTCCGCCGTCGGCGAGCGGGTGCGCCAGCACGGCGCCGTCATCGACGCGGCGAAGGGCGCCGGGGTCCGCCGGGTCGTCTACACCAGCGCCCCGCACGCCGACTCCTCGCCGCTGGTCCTCGCTCCCGAGCACAAGGCGACCGAGGAGCTCCTCGCCGCGTCCGGCCTGTCCACCACGCTGCTGCGCAACGGCTGGTACACGGAGAACTACGTCGGCGACGTGCAGCAGGCGCGCGAGACCGGCGAGATCGCGCACAGCGTCGGCGACGGCCGCGTGGCCAGCGCGAGCCGCGCGGACTTCGCCGAGGCGGCGGCGGTCGTCGCCCTGGACGCGCAGCGCGACGGCGCCCACGACGGCGCCGTGTACGAGCTGTCCGGCGACGTGGCGTGGGACTTCGACGAGCTCGCCGCCACCGCCGCCGAGATCCTGGGCCGCCCGGTGACCTACCGCCGGCTCACCCCGGACGAGCACCGCGAGCAGCTGCTCGCGGCCGGCCTCGACGAGGGCACCGCCGGGTTCGTCGTCGCGCTCGACGGCAACACGCGCGACGGCCTGCTCGGCGAGACCTCGGGCGACCTGTCCCGCCTGATCGGCCGTCCGACCACGCCGCTGGCGGACGGGCTGCGCCAGGCCCTCACGGCCTGAGGCCCGGCCGGCCCGTCGGGGCCCGCACCCCGGACGGGCCGGTGCCCGCGACCCGCGACTCCCTACACTCGCCCGGTGCGTCGTGTGCTGAGCCGGTGGGTGGATCCGTTCGTCGTCACGCTCGTCGTGGTGATGCTGCTGGGGCTGGTGGTGCCCGTCGGCCCGGGCGCGCAGCGGGTCGTCGACGTCGCGGCCGACGTCGCGGTGACCCTCCTGTTCCTCGTCTACGGCGCGCGCCTGTCGACCCGCGAGGTGTGGGCGGGGCTGCGCAACTGGCGCCTGCAGGGCGGCATCCTCGTCGCCACCTACGTGGTGTTCCCGGTGCTCGGGCTCGTCGTCGCGTGGGCGATCACGCCGCTGGTCGGCGCGCCGCTGGCCGCCGGGATGCTGTACCTGTCGCTGCTGCCGTCCACGGTGCAGTCGTCGGTGGCGTTCACGTCCGTGGCGCGCGGCAACGTCGCGGGCGCGATCTGCGGCGCCACCGTGTCCAACGTGCTCGGCATGGTGCTCACCCCGCTGCTGGTGCTGTGGCTCATGACCGACGCCGAGGGATCCGGCGCCGCCACGGCGGGCCACGGCCTCGACGGGTTGCAGACCGTGCTGCTGCAGCTGCTGCTCCCGTTCGTCGTGGGGCAGCTGCTGCAGCCCTGGGTGGGCGACGCGGTCCGCGCCCGCCGCTGGCTCACCCTGTCCGTCGACCGCGGCACCATCCTGATCGTCGTGTTCTCGGCCGTGGCGGCCGCGAGCTCGGCCGGCGTGTGGGCGGGCACGTCCGGGTGGTCGATCGTGGCGCTGCTGGTGGTGAGCGGGGTCTTCCTGGCGATCATGCTCGGGCTCACGTGGTGGGGCGGGGCCGCGCTCAGGCTGCCGGTCGAGGACCGGATCGCGCTGCTCATGTGCGGGTCCAAGAAGTCGCTCGCCACCGGCCTGCCCATGGCGAGCGTGCTGTTCCCGGTCGCCGCGGCCGGCGTCATCGCCGTCCCGGTGATCATCTTCCACCAGCTCCAGCTCGTGGTCTGCGCGGTGCTCGCGCGCCGTCTCGCGCTGCGCGACTGAGCCGGCGGGCCGCGGACCACCGGCGCAAGGGCAGCCCGTACCGGTCGGCGATGTCGATGCTGACCTTCTACCTCAACCCGGCCGGGACGAACCTCCCCGCGTCGCAGAGCGACGTCCTCGAGCGGGCGAAGGACGAGCTGCGCAAGGCGTTCGGCCGGGACCGACGCTCAGGACCGACGCCTGAGACCGAACGCCGGTCGTCAGGCGAACGCGACCCCGGTGAGCTCCTCGGACAGCGACCACAGGCGCGCGGCGTCGTCGTCGCGCCGGAGCGGGGCCCAGAGCCGCTGGGGCCCGGGCGGGCCGCCGAGGTGCCCCGGCCACCCCGGACCGTAGAAGCCGCCGTCCTGCGCCTCGGGCGAGGCCGCCGCCAGCAACGCGGGCAGGGCGGCGCTCTCGACGGTCCCGACCACGAGACCGTGCGCCGAGAGCCAGCGGATGACGCGCACGGCCCGCGTGTCCCCGGCGCGGCCGACCTCGGGACGGGCGGCGAGCAGGCTCGTGGGCGCCACCCCGGGGTGCGAGACGGTGCTCGTGATGCCCCAGCCCCCGGCGCTGCTGCGGCGGGCGAGCTCGAGGCCGAACAGCCCGCAGGCGAGCTTCGACTGCGCGTAGGAGCGCCGGCCGTCGTACCGGCGCTCCGCGTTCGGGTCGTCCCACAGGATCGTCCCGCGGCGGGCGGCGACGCTCGACTGCGTCGTGACCCGCGCGCGGCCTGCCCGCAGCAGCGGCAGCAGGCGGGCGGTCAGCGCGAAGTGGCCCAGGTGGTTGGTCCCCAGCTGCAGCTCGAAGCCGTCGACGGTGACCTGCCGCTCGGGCGGCGTCATGACGCCCGCGTTGTTGACCAGCAGGTGGATCGGCGCACCCTCGGCCTGCAGGCGCTCGCCGAGCGCCGCGACCGAGGCCAGGGAGGCCAGGTCCAGCTCGTGCAGGACGAGCCGCGCCGACGGGTGCTCGGCGCGGATCCGGTCGACGGCGGCCTCGCCCTTGCGCGGGTTGCGGACGGGCAGGAGCACCTCCGCGCCGGCGCCGGCGAGCCGTGCCGCGATCCGCAGGCCGACGCCGTCGCTCGCGCCGGTGACCAGTGCTCGTCTCCCGGAGAGGTCGGGCAGGGCGATGTCGTGCTCGGTGCGTGTCATGTGAGCCACCGTGCCCGACGGCGAGGGGGTGATCCAGGGTCTGACGATCCGTGGCTGCGCGGTCCGGCCCTAGACTGGCCCGCACGCACCGGACGACGACGTCGGGAGGTCGCGGTGGGACGCTCGGTCACCTCGGTGGCGCGCGGGGACGCGGCCCGCGCGGCAGGTGTGCGCCGTGACCCGCGGACCGTGCGCGCCGCGTACGAGCGGTTCCTCGGCACGGGCGAGCCCCCCGGCGGGATCGACCCTGTCGTCGCCGACTCGTGGCGCCGCTCGCTGCGCAGCGGCGTCGACCCGGACACCCCGCACCCGCAGGTCGCGCTCGCCGACACCGAGCTCGCCGCGTACCGCGCCGCCCACCCGCTCGCCGCCGTCATGCCCGTCGTGCGCGAGCTCGTCGTCGACGGCGCGGCGGACGACGGCCTGGTCGTCGCCGTCTCCGACGAGATCGGCCGCCTGCTGTGGGTCGAGGGGAACCGGCGGCTGCGCGGCACGGTCGACCGGGTCGGCTTCGTCGAGGGCGCGGTGTGGGGCGAGGAGAGCGTCGGGACCAACGCGCCGGGCACGGCGATCGCCACCCGCCGGGCCGTCCAGGTGATCGGCGCCGAGCACTTCTCCCGTCCCGTCCAGGAGCTGAGCTGTGCCGCGGCGCCCATCCGCGACCCGGCCACGGGGCAGGTGCTCGGCGTCCTCGACGTCACCGGCCGGCGTGCCGCGGCGACGCACGTCGTGCTGTCGCTCGTGCGGGCCACCGTCGCCACGGTGGAGCGCGAGCTCGCCACCCGCGCCGCCGCTGTCCGCCCGGCCGGGGCGGCCGACATTGACCTCCGGGTGCTCGGCCGCCCCGCGCTGCGCGGTGCCGCGGGCGACCGCCCGCTGTCGCTGCGGCACGCCGAGATCCTGCTGCTGCTCGCCGAGCACCCGCGCGGCCTGGCCGCCGACGAGCTCGCCGTGCTGCTGCACCCCGGGGAGCTGTCCGACGTCACGGTGCGGGCCGAGGTGTCCCGGCTGCGGCACGTGGTCGGCGCGCTGCTCGCGGGGTCGCGGCCGTACCGGCTCGCCCACCCTCTGCGCACCGACGCGGACGTCGTGCGCGCGGCCCTCGCCGCGGGCGACGTGCGCGCCGCCGCCGACCGGTACGCCCCGCTGCTGCCGCGGTCCGTCGCGCCCGGCGTCGAACAGCTGCGCGCGGAGCTGTCGGCCGAGGTGCGCGCCGCCGTCCTGGCCGCCGGCGACCCCGACGCCCTGGACGCGTGGGTGCGCGGGCCCGACGGGAGCGACGACCACGCCGCCTGGACCCGGCTGCTCGCCGCCGCCCCTGCCGGCAGCCCGCAGGCCGTGCGTGCGCGCGCCCGGGTCACGCTGCTCGATGCCGAGCTCTCCTGACCGCGCCCGGTCAGCAGCTCGCGAGCGCGTCCTCGAGGTCATGTCCGGGGCACAGCTCGCGTGTCCAGCGGCCGGCGCCGTAGGGGTCGCCCGTGGTGTCGTGGTAGATCTCCAGGCCGCCCCCGCCGACGCGGTAGTACGTGTACGTCGGGTCGCCCTCCGTCGTCGGTGTCATCACCGAGAGCTCCGCCCCGGACTCCCAGGCGGCGTCGAGGCATTCCCGCGCGTCGTTCGGGACGCCACCGCCCTGCACACCGTGCTCGACCTGCCCGCACGACGCGAGCCGGTCGCGCAGCGCGAACCGGGCATGGGTGGTGCCACCCGGCGTGAGGGCGACGAGCCCGGCCCCGACCGCGGCGGCCACCCCGACGCCGACGAGCCACCGCGTCCCGTTCCTCACGATCGTCTCCCCTCCCGACCGGCCTCCCGAAGGTCCACGCCCTGATCCTGCTGGCGGGGCGGGTCGATGTCCACGGCGACGACGTCCTCGAACGGTCCTGCAACGGAGCTGCAACCCTCGCCGCCGTACGGTCGCCGCAACGCGGCGCGACGAGGCGCCGCACGTGCGAGGAGGCAGCATGACCGTCTACGCAGCCCCCGGTCAGCCCGGGGCGATCGCCGAGTACCGAGCCCGGTACGACCACTGGATCGGCGGCGAGTACGTGCCGCCGGCGAGCGGGCAGTACTTCGAGAACCCCAGCCCGGTCACCGGGCAGACCTTCACCGAGGTGGCCCGCGGCACCGCCGACGACATCGAGCGCGCCCTCGACGCCGCCCACGGCGCGGCCCCCGCGTGGGGGCGCACGTCCGTCACCGAGCGCGCGAACGTCCTCAACAAGATCGCCGACCGGATGGAGGCGCACCTCGAGGAGATCGCGGTCGCCGAGACGTGGGAGAACGGCAAGCCGGTGCGCGAGACGCTCGCCGCCGACATCCCGCTCGCCATCGACCACTTCCGCTACTTCGCGGGAGCCATCCGGGCGCAGGAGGGGTCGATCTCGGAGATCGACGAGGACACGATCGCCTACCACTTCCACGAGCCGCTCGGCGTCGTCGGGCAGATCATCCCGTGGAACTTCCCGATCCTCATGGCCACGTGGAAGCTCGCCCCGGCGCTCGCGGCGGGCAACGCCGTCGTGCTCAAGCCGGCCGAGCAGACGCCCGCGTCGATCCTGTTCCTCATGGATCTCATCGGCGACCTGCTGCCGCCCGGCGTGGTCAACGTCGTCAACGGCTTCGGCGTCGAGGCGGGCAAGCCGCTCGCGTCGAGCTCCCGCATCCGCAAGATCGCCTTCACCGGCGAGACGACGACCGGCCGCCTGATCATGCAGTACGCGTCGCAGAACATCATCCCCGTGACGCTGGAGCTGGGCGGCAAGAGCCCGAACATCTTCTTCTCGGACGTCGCGTCGGCCAGGGACGACTACTACGACAAGGCGCTCGAGGGGTTCACGATGTTCGCCCTCAACCAGGGCGAGGTGTGCACCTGCCCGTCGCGCGCGCTGATCCAGGCCGACATCTACGACCAGTTCCTCGGCGACGCCCTCGAGCGCACCAAGGCCGTGAAGCAGGGCAACCCGCTGGACACCGACACGATGATCGGCGCGCAGGCCAGCAACGACCAGCTCGAGAAGATCCTGTCGTACATCGACATCGGCAAGGCCGAGGGGGCGAAGGTCCTCACCGGCGGTGGCCGCGCCGAGATGGAGGGGGACCTCGCGGGCGGCTACTACGTGACCCCCACCGTCTTCGAGGGCAAGAACTCCATGCGGATCTTCCAGGAGGAGATCTTCGGGCCGGTCGTGTCGGTGACGGAGTTCGCGGACTTCGACGACGCCATGAAGATTGCCAACGACACGCTCTACGGGCTCGGCGCCGGCGTCTGGTCCCGCCAGGGCGAGACGGCGTACCGGGCCGGCCGCACCATCGAGGCCGGGCGCGTGTGGACGAACTGCTACCACGCGTACCCCGCGGCGGCCGCGTTCGGCGGGTACAAGGGCTCCGGCGTCGGGCGCGAGAACCACAAGATGATGCTCGACCACTACCAGCAGACCAAGAACCTGCTGGTCAGCTACTCGGGCCAGAAGCTCGGGTTCTTCTAGGCCGGCGACGAAACCTGCGAGGGAGGGGTCGATGACCGACGACACGATCTCCCGTGTCGCCGTGACCGACGCCGCGGCCGGGCTCCTCGCCCGGCTGCGGCGCCAGCACGGCGAGCTGATGTTCCACCAGTCCGGCGGCTGCTGCGACGGGTCCAGCCCCATGTGCTACCCGGACGGCGACTTCCTGCTCGGCGACGCCGATGTGCACCTCGGCGACCTCGTCGTGACGGACGGCCCGGACGACGCCCCCGGCGCGACGGGCGAGGAGTTCACCGTGCCGGTCTGGATGAGCCGCGCCCAGTTCGAGTACTGGCGGCACACACACCTGACGATCGACGTCGTGCCGGGACGCGGCTCCGGGTTCAGCGTCGAGGCGCCCGAGGGCGTGCGGTTCCTCATTCGCTCGCGGCTGCTCACCGACGCGGAGTGGGGGGCGCTGGACTGACCCTCGGTCCCACGATATGGGACGTGGCGGCTCGGGCATAGAGATCGACGGCGGGCCGGGGGTACGGTCCGCTCGTCCGCACCCCCGTCCCGAGGAAGCCGTCGTGACCACCGTCGCCCCCGTCCGTCCGAAGCGTTCCCTGCGCGCGCCCGCCCCGACGAGCGCGCCCGCCCCGGCCGCGCCTCCGGCGCCCCCGGTGTCGCGGGTCCCGCTGACCGTGAGCGGCGTCGTCGGAGTCGCGCTCGTGGCCTGGACCGCGGCGCAGCACGGAGCCAAGCCCGCCGCGCTGCTCCTGCTCGGCATCGGCCTGGGAGTGGCGCTCTTCCACTCGCGCTTCGGCTTCACGTCCGCGTGGCGGCGCCTCGTGGCCGTCGGGAACGGCGTCGGGCTGCGCGCGCACACCGTGCTGCTCGGCGCCACGGCGGTGCTGTTCGCGCTGATCATCGGCTCCGGCGCCGGGCTGTTCGGCTCCGTGCCCGCCCCCAGCGCTGGCACCATCGGCGTGGGCCTGCTGCTCGGGTCGTTCCTCTTCGCGATCGGCATGCAGGTGGGCGGCGCGTGCGCGTCCGGCACGTTGTTCGCCGTCGGCTCGGGCCAGACGTCGATCGTGCTCACGCTCGGCGGGTTCGTCGTGGGGTCGACGCTCGCCGCGTGGCAGGCACCGCTCTGGCAGGACCTGCCCGCGTTCGAGCCGGTGCTGTTCGCCGACTGGTTCGGCGGCAGCGGCTGGGCGTGGGCCGGGTCCCTCGCCGTCACGCTCGCGCTGCTGACGCTGGTGTGGATCGCCTCGCGCGTCGTCCAGGCGCGTCGCACCCCGCCGCCAGAGGGTGCCGTCCCGTCCGCCCGCACGCCGTGGGCGCGCGTCGTGCGCGGGTCGTGGCCCCTGGTGGTGGGCGCCCTCGTGCTCGCGGTGCTCGGCGGTCTGGTGATGCTCGTCTCCGGGGGTGCCTGGGGGATCACCAGCGCCTTCGCGCTGTGGGGCTCGAAGCTCGTCGGGCTGCTCGGCGGAAACCCCGAGGCCTGGGCGTACTTCCAGCCGGAGCCACAGGCCACGGCGCTCGCCGGACCGGTGCTCACCGACAAGACGAGCCTCACGGACATCGGCATCATCGTGGGTGCGGCGCTCGCCGCGTCGGCCGCCGGCGTGTGGAAGCTGCACACCCGGGTGCCCGCCCGGCTGGCGCTCGGCGCGGTGCTGGGCGGCATCGCCATGGGCATCGGCGCACGCATCGCGGGCGGCTGCAACATCGGTGCCTACCTCGCCGGCATCGCCTCCGGCTCGGCGCACGGCTGGATCTGGGGCGCGGTCGCGCTCCTCGGCACCTGGGTGGGGCTCCGCCTGCGGCCCCTGTTCGGTCTCGGGGTCCCCGCGCCGCGCGACAGCGTCTGCTGAGAGCCGGGCACCACCGGGGTCCCGCCTACCAGCCGGCGAACCGCCCGACAGCCACGAACGCGGCCGCGAGCAGCAGGAGCACGTTGACCCACAGCTGCGCCAGCTCGCGCCGGCGGACGTGCACCGAGATCGCCAGCACCTGCAGCACCACCAGGCAGGTCGCGGCCGTCGGCGTGAGCCAGGGCTGGACGCCGGTAGCCAGCGGCAGCACCAGGCCGAGAGCGCCGGCGATCTCCGCCAGGCCGATGAGGCGCACCACGAGCACCGGGAAGTCCTCCACCCATCCCATGGCGGAGCGGAGCCGCTCGCGGCTGCGGGTCAGCTTGACGAAGCCCACCGCCAGGTAGAGCAGGGCCAGCAGCCCGGCGGCGACCCACAGTCCGATGTTCATCCGGTGCCTCCTCGCGGCAACACTCGTCGGCGGGGCGGCGGCGATGCCTGTGTCGTGCACGGTGCGGAGCGGCGACGCCGTCGTGCCTGCTGGGAACCTAGCGCGGGGACGACGCGACGGGAACGACCACGCCCGTGGTGTCGGAGGGTCGGCGCCCGATATGTTCTCCCGGTGACCCGAGAGACCCTCCCCTCCCTGTCGGCGCTGCCCGCGTGGCTCGTGCCGTCCGTGTACCTGCACTGGTCGGCCGACTGGCTGACCGAGTCCGTCGCCATCGCGACCCGCTCGCCGGAGCACCGGCTGCCGGGTGGCCCCGACGGCCCGCAGCGGGGGGACGTGGTCGTCACGGTGCTCGGCGACGCCGGCGTGGTCGCCGCCGTCGAGCTCATGGGCGCCAGCGACGGCGAGAGCTGGGTGAGCGACGACCTGTTCGGCCCGGACCGGCCCATCGTCTGGGCCGACCTGTTCGAGGGCGCGGACGCCTACACCGGCTCGTCCGGCTGGCTCCCGCCCGAGCACGCGCGGCTCGTGCTCGACGGCGTCGCCGAGCAGTTCAAGGGCGGCCCCGTGCACACGCTGGACCCGGGCGACTGCGGCGCCGGCGCCACCGCCCCCGACGTGCACGCGCTGCGCATCCTGGGGCACCGCGCCGTGACCGGCTGGGCGATGCGCCGCGAGGAGCGGTGCGCCACCTGCGAACGGTTCGTCGACGTGCACCGCATGCAGGCCCACGACGACGGCGCCGTCCGGCTCGGCACCACGACGGCCGGCGGGCGCACGCTCGAGCAGCTCGTCCGCGACGTGCACCTGCTGTGCGGGCAGTGCCATGACCTGCTGCACGCCCACACCGTGGCGTCGCAGCGCGCGAGGATGCGCCCGCAGTGCCCCGGCTGCGGCGCCCGCGGCAAGACGAAGCGGATCGTGTGGGGCATGACGTTCCAGGACGACGTGATGAACGCCGAGCCCGACGTCGTGTACGGCGGCTTCGAGGTGCCCGTGCCCACGCCCGAGTGGTACTGCACCGAGTGCCACGCGAACTTCGCGAGCAGCGTCATCGCGTCCCGCGCCCTCACCCCCGCCGACCCGGGCGGCGCGAACGCGCTGCCCGCCACCGGGTCGCTCACGGTGGTGCCGGACCTGCCGGAGGACGAGCCCGCGGCCTGACCTCAGGCCGCGGCCGTCGCGGCGGCGCGCCGTCTCCGGCGCACGAGCCCGTGCTCCGCGGGCGGGACGAACGGCGCGAGCAGCAGCGGCATGCCGGCCTCCAGCGGCGTGCGGTCGGCCTTGCGCCCGTTGCACGGCTCGCACGCCGCGACGAGGTTGAGCCACGACGAGTCGCCGCCGCGGGAGCGGGGGATCACGTGGTCGACCGTTTCCGCCGGCCCGCCGCAGTAGGCGCACGCGCCGTCGCGGCGCTTCACGCCGTCCTTGGTGACTGCGGGCCGGCCCGCGCTGCGGTAGCGCCAGCGCATCGCGACGTACCGCACCAGCCGCAGCACGCGGGGCATCGGGTACGGGCCGAAGCGGTGGCCCTCCACCGCCTCCTCGACCACCGCGACCTCGCGGACCAGCATCGTGATGGCGTGCTTGACCGACACACGGTGCAGGGGCTCGTAGCCCGCGTTGAGCACCAGGACGTCGGCCACGGCTCCGCTCCCTCCAGCCCGTCTGTCCAGCGGTCCGGTAGCGTGTGTGAATCCGGTCACAGCATGCTGCCGAGGTGAAAGTATGCCGCCGAGGCGCGGAAGTCCAGGGCAAAGGCCGACCGGACGGGCGATGACGGAGGATCCCATGCGGCTCAGCGTCAACATCTTCACCTCGCTCGACGGGGTCGTGCAGGGCCCGGGCGGGCCCGAGGAGGACACCCGCGGCGGCTTCACCGAAGGCGGCTGGTTCGTCCCGTTCACCACCGACCCGGTCTTCGGCCAGGTTGTGGACGGCTGGTTCGCCGAGGTCGACGCCTTCCTGCTCGGCCGCACCACCTACGACATGTTCTGGGCGTCCTGGGGGCAGGTCACCGACCCGGACGACGCGCTCGCCGCCCGCATCGACGCCGGCCCGCGCTACGTCGTGTCCTCGACCCTGACCGACCCCGAGTGGGCCGGGACCACCGTGATCGACCCCGCCGACCTCCCCGGCGCGGTGCGGGCGCTCAAGGACGGCCCGGACGGCGAGCTCCAGGTGCACGGCAGCGCACGCCTGGCCAGCACCCTGCACGACCTGGGGCTCGTCGACGTCTGGCGCCTCGTCGTCGCGCCCGTCGTGGTCGGCTCCGGAACACGCCTGTTCGACGACGGCGCCGCGCCCTCCGGCTTCGACGTCACGCGGTCGCGGGTCGGCGACAGCGGGCTGGTGTTCCTGGAGCTCGAGCCGCGGCCGCTGCAGCACGGCACGGCGGACGTCGTCGACGGCGCGCAGTCGGTCCGGACGGAGGACTGAGCTCACGCGTCGTCGAGCGCCAGCGGCCGTACCTGGCCGCCGGCGGCGACGAAGAACCCGCGCAGCCGCACGCCCTGGGCGTCGGCCTGCTCGCGCAGGTCGCAGTTCCAGGCGCGGTCGTCGGCCGTGAGCGTGGCGTCGCCGGGGCGCTCGAGGACGACGACGGCGCAGCCGCCGGGCGCCTCGTCGTCCACGACGCTGCGCAGCACGGTGCCCAGCCCGACGAGGGCGGCGGGGTCCGGTCGGCGGGGCACGTCGTCGATGGGCAGGGCGAGGCCGAGCAACCGGTCGTCGGCGTCGAGCCAGGTGACGGTGAGGGTGCGCCGTCGCGGGTGGGTGCCTCCGGCGAGGAAGTGGGCGAGCTCCAGCAGCTCGGCGTCGTCGGCGACCTGGTCGCCCGGGCGGAACGGGGTGATGGTGTCCATGCACCGTCACCCTGCCGCACCGGGGCGACCGCCCGTCGGGGTTATCCACAGGCCCGGCGGGCGGTCAGGTCGCCAGGAGCTCTGCCAGCTCGACTCGACCCAGGAAGTCCGCCCAGCCGGCCGGCGTCGTCCCGAAGCGCTCGTCGACGGCGGCGCGGTCCGCGCCGTGGTCGAGCAGCAGCCGCGCGTCGTCCAAGGAGCCGCCGGACGCCGCGAAGTGCAGCGCCGTCGCGCCGTCGTCGGCCGGGACCGTGACCGGGAAGCCGCGCGCCACGAGCGACCGTACCGCCTCCCAGCGGCCGAGGCCGGCCAGCTCGACGAGCAGCGTCGGGTGCCGGTCGGGCAGGTCGCCCAGTCCGCCGTCGAGCCGCAGCATCCGCTCGAGGTCGGCCGCGGTTCCCCCGAGGGCCACCGCGACGACAGGGTCGCGGCGCAGGCGCTGCGCGCCGTAGAGGTCGCGCAGCAGGCAGATCTCGGCCCCGTGCGCCATCGCCTCACGGTTGAGGTGCACCACGAGCGCGGCGAGCGAGTCCTGTGCGTACGGCCCGCCGCGCGGCCCGAGCGGCGCGGTGAGCGCGTCGTCGTCGAGCCGCGAGAGATTGTCGCGCCACAGCTCGTAGCCCTCGCGCAGCAGGTCGAGGCCGCCCGCGGCCGTGAGGGGCAACGGCTCCGGCCAGTGCCGGTCGTCGAACATGTCGGCGTCGGCGGGTGCGGGAGTGGGGCCGAAGAACGCCCGGCCTCGCTTGCCCCAGACGTCGCGCCCCAGGTGCGCGGCGCGCCAGGCGATGGTCGTCACCGGTGGCACGGGCGGGTCCACCGGCGTCTGCTCGAGCCGGACGGTGCCGTCGTCGTCGGGTCGCAGGCTCCACGCGCCGTCGACCGGCTCCCAGAGGTACTCGTCGTCGGCCAGCCCCTGCAGCCGTGGCCACAGGTGCGCGTCCCAGTAGAACTCGACCTGGCCCAGCAGCAGCTCGCGCACCGTCGTCGTCATCCCCCGATCGTGCCTGAGGCGACGCCGAACAGGCGGTTGACACCGTTATCGCGGCCGACGGGCCGCGATAACGGTGTCAACCGCCTGTTCGGCGATGGACCGGGGCGAGCTCAGCCGGCCAGGTAGCGGGCGTACGCGCCGGTGGTGAGGAACGGCGGGAACTCCTCGCCCAGCGCCACCTCGCGGAACAGGGCCGCGGCGTCGTCGAATCGGTCGCCGGCGGACCGCGGGAGGCCGCGCAGGACGTCGCGCAGCACGGCCTCGCAGCGCACGCGGGTGATGGGCAGGCCGTCGTCCGTCGTCGTGCCGGACGCGACCCACTGCCACACCTGCGACCGGGAGATCTCGGCCGTGGCCGCGTCCTCCATGAGGTGGTCGATCGCCGCCGCGCCGGTGCCGCGCAGCCACGACTCGATGTACCGCAGCCCCACGGACACGTTGGTCCGCAGCCCGGCCGCCGTGACGGTCGCGCCCCCGCGTCGCGCCGACGCGACGTCGAGCAGCTCCGCCTGGCCCACCTCGACGTCGTCGCGCCGGCGGTCGACCTGGTTCTCGCGCTCGCCGAGCACCTCGTCGAACGCGCCGCGCGCCACCTCGACCAGGTCGGGGTGCGCCACCCAGGTGCCGTCGAAGCCGTCGTGGGCCTCGCGCGTCTTGTCGGCCCACACCTGCTCGACGGCGCGCTCGGTCACCTCGGGGGAGCGCCGGTCGGGGATGAAGGCGCTCATGCCGCCGATGGCGTGCGCCCCGCGCTTGTGGCACGTGGCGACCAGCAGCTCCGTGTACGCCCGCATGAACGGCGCCGTCATCGTCACCTGCCCGCGGTCGGGCAGCACGTACGACGACCCCCTCTTCCGGAAGCACTTGATGACGCTGAACAGGTAGTCCCACCGCCCGGCGTTGAGCCCGGCGCAGTGGTCGCGCAGCTCGTAGAGGATCTCCTCCATCTCGAACGCGGCCGGCAGCGTCTCGATGAGGACGGTCGCGCGGATGGTGCCGTGGGGGAGACCCAGCGCCTCCTGCGCCGCCTCGAAGACCTCGTTCCACAGCCGCGCCTCGCGGTAGCCCTCCAGCTTGGGCAGGTAGAAGTACGGCCCGCGCCCCCGGGAGACCAGCTCGTGGGCGTTGTGGAACAGATACAGCCCGAAGTCGACCAGCGACCCCGACGCCGGCTGCGTCGACCCGTCCGGCCCGGTGTACGCCAGGTGCGACTCGAACAGGTGCCAGCCGCGCGGGCGGAAGACGATCGTCGGCAGCTCCGTCAGGTCGGTGGAGCGCAGCGCGTACTCCTTGCCCGCCGGGCCGGTGAACGTCAGCGTGCCGCGGATCGCGTCGTGCAGGGCAAGCTGACCCTCCACCACGTTGCGCCACGTCGGGGACTGCGCGTCCTCGGCGTCGGCCAGCCAGCACCGGGCGCCCGAGTTCAGCGCGTTGATCGTCATCTTCGGGTCCGTCGGGCCCGTGATCTCGACCCTCCGGTCGGCGAGGCCCGGCGCCCCGGCCGCGCCCGCCACCCGCCACGACGGGTCGTCGCGCACCGGCCGGGTGGCGGGGTGGAAGTCGGGGTCCTCGCCGTCCGCGACGCGCCGCATACGGCGCTGCCGCTCGAGCAGCAGGCCGGTGCGGTCGTCGGCGAACCGGTCGTGCAGCATCGCCAGGAATGCCAGCGCCTCCGGCGTGAGGATCTCCTCGTCGCGCGGCCCGAGCGGGGCGGTGACGGTGAGGTGGCCCTCCGCGAGCGACGTGCCGCCCCACACGAACGGGTCGGTCGCGGTGTCGGCGAGCGGCGTGTCGACGGCGGGCACGGGAGCGGTGGTCGGGGACGTGAGCGCGGTCATGGCGTGCCTCCGGTCTGTCGGGGCTGGTCAGGGCGAGCGGGGGAGGGTCAGAGCTGCAGCTCTCTCAGAACTGCGCCGTCTCGGTGGAGCCGGCGAGCGCGAGGGTGGCGGCGTCGGGGTTGAGCGCCGTCGACACGCGGTCGAAGTAGCCGGTGCCGACCTCGCGCTGGTGCTTGGTCGCGGTGTAGCCGCGCTCCTCGGCGGCGAACTCGGCCTCCTGCAGCCGCACGTAGGCGGACATCTGCTCGCGGGCGTAGCCGTGGGCCAGGTCGAACATCGAGTAGTTGAGAGCGTGGAAGCCGGCCAGGGTGATGAACTGGAAGCGGAAGCCCATGGCGCCCAGCTCGCGCTGGAACTTCGCGATCGTGGCGTCGTCGAGGTGCTTCTTCCAGTTGAACGACGGCGAGCAGTTGTACGCCAGCATCTGGTCCGGGAAGTCGGCCTTGACCGCCTCCGCGAACGTCCGGGCGAGCTCGAGGTCGGGCGTGCCGGTCTCCATCCAGATGAGGTCGGCGTACGGGGCGTAGGCCTTGGCCCGGGCGATGCAGGGCTCGACGCCGTTGCGGACCTCGTAGAACCCTTCGCCCGTGCGGCCGCCGGTGAGGAACTCCCGGTCGCGCTCGTCGACGTCGGACGTGATGAGCGTGGCGGCCTCGGCGTCCGTGCGGGCGATGACGACGCTCGGCACGTCGGAGACGTCGGCCGCGAGCCGCGCCGCGTTGAGGGTGCGCACGTGCTGCTGGGTGGGGACCAGCACCTTGCCGCCCAGGTGGCCGCACTTCTTCTCGCTCGCGAGCTGGTCCTCCCAGTGCACGCCCGCGGCGCCGGACGCGATCATCGACCGCATCAGCTCGTACGCGTTGAGGGGGCCGCCGAACCCGGCCTCGGCGTCCGCCACGATCGGGGCGAGCCAGTCGCGAGTCGGGGCGCCGTTCTCGGAGACGTCGATCTGGTCCGCGCGCAGCAGGGCGTTGTTGATGCGGCGCACGACGGCCGGCACGGAGTTGGCCGGGTAGAGCGACTGGTCGGGGTAGGTCTGGCCCGCGAGGTTCGCGTCGCCGGCCACCTGCCAGCCCGACAGGTAGATGGCCTGGAGCCCGGCCTTGACCTGCTGCACCGCCTGGTTGCCGGTCAGCGCGCCGAGCGCGTTGATGAAGTCCTCCTCGTGGAGCTGGCGCCACAGCCGCTCGGCGCCGCGCCGGGCCAGGGTGAACTCTTCGCCGACCGACCCGCGCAGCGCGACGACGTCCTCGGCGGTGTAGGTGCGCTCGACCCCCGCCCAACGGGGGTCGGACGCCCACCGCTCGGCCAGCTCGGCCGCGGTCTGCGTCTGGTCGCCGGTGGAGGTGCGGGGCTCGAGGGTGGCGGTCATGTCGTGCCTCTTTCGTCTCTCGGTGGTTCGGCGCGTGCTGCCGATGACGACGACCCTCGCGCGTCACGCCACCCCGCGGCCAGAGAATCTGAGGAGAAGATGCGACGTTCTTCTCCTGGACGAAAGGTGTGTCCCGTGTCACCCTCGAACATGGCCATCTCGACCGACACCGGGCCCGTTACCCGGGACGACGCGACCCTGACGACCGGCATCCCGATCGAGCGCGAGGCGGACGCCCTGACGATCGGGCGCCGCATCCGGCACCTGCGCACCCGCCGCGGCATGACCCTGGAACAGCTCGGAGCAGCCATCGGACGGGCGCCGTCGCAGGTCTCGATGCTGGAGAACGGCAAGCGCGAGCCCACCATCGCGCGCCTGCAGGCCGTGGCCCGCGCGCTCGGCGCGACCGTCGAGGACCTGCTCTCCGCCGAGCCGCCGTCGCACCGCGACGCCCTGGAGATCGAGCTGGAGCGCGTGCAAAGGGGCTCGCTCTTCTCCGCGCTCGGGGTGCACCCCGTGAAGGTGGGCAAGTCGCTGCCGACCGACGCGCTCGAGGCGATCGTCGGGCTGCAGCGCGAGCTGGAGCGCCTGCACTCCGAGCGTGCGCTCACCCCGGAGGAGGCGCGCCGCGCCAACACCGAGCTGCGCGCCGACATGCGGGCGCAGGACAACTACTTCCCCGACCTGGAGATCGTCGCGCGCGGCCTGCTCGACGACGTCGGGCACGGCCGCGGCCCCCTGCCGCAGCGGGCGGTGGGGGAGCTGGCCGCTCACCTCGGCTTCTCGATCCACTACGAGCCGGACCTGCCGCAGTCCACGCGCGCCGTCATCGACCAGCGGCACCGGCGCGTGTACCTGCCGAGCAACGGGATCCGGGGCCGGTCGGAGGCGCGCTCGGCGGTGCTCCAGGCCCTCGCCTCGCACGTGCTGGAGCATGCCGAGCCGCGCGACTACCGCGAGTTCCTGCGCCAGCGCGTCGAGGCCAACTACCTGTGCGCGGCGCTGCTGGTGCCCGAGCGCGAGGCGGTCAAGCAGCTGCGCGAGGCCAAGGAGCGGCGCTCGATCTCGCTGGAGGACCTCCGCGACGCGTTCGCCGTGTCCTACGAGACGGTGGCGCACCGCTTCACGAACCTCGCGACCCGGCACCTGGGCATCCCGGTGCACTTCATGAAGGTGCACGAGTCGGGGTCGATCCACAAGGCGTACGAGAACGACGGCGTGCGGTTCCCGGCCGACCCGCTGGGCACCGTCGAGGGGCAGCACGTGTGCCGGCACTGGACGGCGCGCGTGGTCTTCGGCATCGCCGACCGGCTCAGCCCGTACTACCAGTACACGGATACCCCGACCGGCACGTACTGGTGCACGTCGCGCGTTCAGGACACGCCCGACGGGCGGTTCTCCGTGAGCGTCGGCGTGCCGTACGCGCAGGTCAAATGGTTCCTGGGCCGGGAGACGACGGCGCGCAGCACGTCGCGCTGCCCCGACGAGGCCTGCTGCCGGCGGCCCGCGGCCCCGCTCGCCCGCCGCTGGGACGGGCACGCGTTCCCCAGCGCCCGCCCGCACGCGTCGATGCTGGCGGCGATGCCGTCCGGCGCGTTCCCCGGGGTCGACACGACCGAGGTCTACGAGTTCCTGGAGCGGCACGCGCCGAGCGCCGACGGCTGATACCGCGTCAGTCGTGCCAGGCGCCGACCCAGTCGTCCCAGCGGGGGCCGTCGCCGAGCCCGGCGTCGTCGCGCGCCCGGGCGCGGAGCCCGGCCAGGACGACGCCCAGGTAGCGCAGGTGCAGGGCGTCCGCCTCGGCGCGGGGGAACGGGAGCGCCGGGCGCAGGTGCAGCAGGAGCTGCATGACGTCGGCGGTCGTGAACCCGGCCGGCAGGAGGCCTGCGGCGCGGTCGTAGGCGACCAGCCGCTCGAGCCCGACCCGCAGGTCGCGCGTCGCGGCGGCCAGGTCGGCGGGCAGCGGCCCGCCCGTGCCCGGCGGGCGCAGCAGCGGGCCCGTGGCGCCGGTGATCTGGCGGGCGAGGAACGTCCCGACGGCGCCGTCGTCCGCGGTCGAGGCGTGGGACCCGTGCTCGTCCGCCACCTCGGCCGCCAGGCGCGCCGCCTCGCGGACGGCCTGCACGTGGAGCGCCTCGACCAGCGCCTCCTTGGTGGGGTAGCGGCGGTACACCGACCCGACGCCGACGCCGGCGTGCCGCGCGACGTCGGCCATGGACGCGCCGTGCCCCTGGGCGGAGAAGACCTCGCGGGCCGCGGCCAGCACGGCCGAGTCGTTGGCGCGTGCCTCCCGCTTCCGGCCGGGCAGCGGGCGGTCGACGCGCTGGTCGGCCGGGTCGGCGGGGGAGGGCATGGGCACACGGTAGCCCGCGCCGCGATGCTAGGGTGAATCGGAACGGCGATTCCGTTCCGATTCGATCCCGGCCGGCGCGACGAGGCGCAGCCACCCTCACCACAGAGAGCGAGCACGCCCGTGCCTCCGACCAGCCCGGCGCCCGACGGCGCCCCCGGCCGCCCGACCGACGCCACCGTCGTCCGACACCCGGGCCGCGTGATCTTCGCGCTGAGCGCCGCCGTGCTGGCGTTCTCGCTGATGCAGACGCTCGTGGTCCCGGCGCTGCCGACCCTCGGCCGGGAGCTCGGCGCCACCGCGCAGGGCACCGGCTGGATCCTCACCGCCTTCCTGCTCGCCGGCGCGGTCCTCGCGCCCGTCGTCGGCAACCTCGGGGACCGGTTCGGCCACCGCCGCGTGCTGCTCGGCACGATCGTCGTGTTCGCCGCGGCGACGCTCGCCGCCGCGGCAGCCCCCACCCTCGGCGTGCTGCTCGCGGCGCGCGTCGTGCAGGGCGTGAGCACCGCGACGTTCCCGCTCGCGCTCGCCCTCGCCCGGTCGGTCCTGAGCGGGCCGCGGCTCGCGGTCGCCTTCGGCTGGATCCCCGGCATGATCGGGCTCGGCGCGGGCGCCGCGCTCGTGGTGGGCGGCGTGGTCGTCGACGCCCTGGGCTGGCGCTGGCTCTTCGTGCTGGGCGCCGTGCTGATCCTCGGCTCGGGCGCGCTGGTGGCCGCGTGGGTGCCGCGCGGCGGCGCGCCGGCCGTCCAGCGCCGGACCGACTGGGCCGGCATCGCGCTGCTCGCGGGCGGGCTCGTGGGCGTGCTGCTCGCCGTCTCCCAGGGCGGCACGTGGGGGTGGGGCTCGGCGCGGACGGTCCTCGTCGGCGTGGCCGGCCTGGTGCTCCTCGCCGTGCTGGTGCTCGTCGAGCGGCGCACGGCCGCGCCGGTGGTCGACGTGCGCACGTTCCGGCACGGGCCGATCGTGCTCGTCAGCCTGCTCACCGTCGCCGTGGGCTTCGTGCCCTACGTCTGCTACGTCGCCTTGCCGCTGCTCATGCAGGCGCCCGCGGGCACCGGGTACGGCCACGGGATGAGCGTGACCGTCTCCGGCCTGGCGATGCTGCCCAGCGCCGTGCTGGTCTTCCTCGGTGGCCGCGCGACGCCCGCGCTCGTGCGGCGCGTCGGCCCCGGCGGCACCGGCGCCCTCGCGGCGGCGGTGATGGCGGTCGGCGGCGTCGGCCTGGCGCTGTGGCCCGCGACGCCGTGGGCGGTCGTGGTGGCGTTCTCCGTGCTGGGCCTCGGCAACGGCATCGGCTACGCCATCTGCGCCCAGCTCGTCGTCACCTGGTCCCCGCCCACGGAGACGGGCGCCGCCACCGGCCTCAACAGCGTGGTGCGCACCGTCGGCTCCGCGGCGGCCGCGCCGGTGGTCACCGCCCTCCTCGCGGCCGGCACCACCGACCCCGCCGGCGCCTACTCCGCCGCGTTCTGGGTGGCGACGGCGGTCAGCGTCCTCGGCGTGCTGGTCGCGCTCGTGCTGGTGGCGCGCTCCCGACGGGCGGCCTGAGCCCCAGCACGTCTCGACCGGCTCAGCCGGCGCCGACGATCAGGAGCGTGGCGGCGAAGACGATCCCCGACGCGACGAGCGTGACGGTCGTGTAGCCGAGGATGTCGCGGACCTTGAGGCCGGCGATGGCGAGCAGGGGCAAGGCCCAGAACGGTTGGATCATGTTGGTCCACTGGTCGCCGTAGGCGATGGCCATGATGGCGACGGCGGGGTTCACGCCCAGGTCGTTCGCGGCGTCGAGCAGGATGGGTGCCTGCACGGCGAACTGCCCGCCGCCGGAGGGCACGAAGAAGTTCACCACGCCGGCCGAGAGCAGCGACAGCACGCCGAAGGTGCCCGGCGTCGAGATGCTCACGAACCAGTCGGACAGCACGGCGACCAGCCCGGTGGTCGTCATCATGCCGAGGATGCCCGCGTACAGGGGGAACTGGAGCAGGATGTCGCCCACGTTCGTCGCAGCCGCCTTGACGAGCGCCATGATCTCGAAGGGGTTGCGCACCAGCAGCATGATCAGGGCGAGGAACGTCCAGTTGACGATGTCGAGGGTGGGCGTGCCGCCGCGGGAGAAGTACACGACCAGGTAGGCGACGACGGCCACGCCCACGAGCGTGGTGAGCCACCGCGAGGCGTCGAGCCGGTCGGCGGGGGTCTCGACGTCGTCGTCCACCTCGACGGGCTTCTCCCGCGCGTCCACCGACAGCTCCACGACCCGGTCGCCGCCGCGCGGGGCGACGAGCGCGAGCGCGCCGGCCACGACGACGATCGTGGCCACCGCGGCGATCATGTTCCAGGTCGAGAACGTCGTCTCGCCCACGGGGACGGTCGCGCCGAGCTGCGTCGCGATGAACGAGCCCTCGGTGGCGGCGGTGAGCGGCCCGGACCCCGTGTAGCCCATGTGCCAGACGACGAAGCCGGAGAATCCGGCGGCGACGAGCAGCGGGAAGTGGAGGCGCAGGCCCTTCGCGCGCGCCTGGGCCGCGACCTCGCGCGCGAGGATGCCGCCGACGACGAGGCCGAGGCCCCACTGCACCAGCGACGCGACGGCCGCCACCACGAAGACGAAGACGTACGCCTGCAGGGCGGTCCGCGGCACCGCGCCGAGCCGCGCGAGCAGCCGACGCACGGGGCGCGTGTTGGCGAGCATGTGTCCCAGCAGCAGGATGAGCGCCATCTGGGTCATGAACGCCAGCAGGCCCGCCAGGCCGTCGCCCCACGCGACGAGGACGTCGACGGGGCCGGCGTCCGTGAGCGCCAGCGTGAGGACCGCGACCACCGCCGTGAGGAGGATCGCGAACACGAGCGCGCTGGGGATGAACCGTTCGACCAGCGAGTTGAGCGGCCGCATGACTCGGGCGAACGGGTTCCGTGACGGCGGGGGCGTCCCCGGCGACGTCGTCGTGGCCTGGGAGTGGCTCATGAGAACCTCCGTGAAAGTCGTCGTCGACCTCGGGGCGCGCCGTCGCGCCCTGTCGCACCATGCCGCAGGGGCGGCGCGCGGTCCAGCCGCCGTCCCCGTCCGTCGAGGATCACCGTCGCCGGGCGGCCTGACGCGCCTCAGGGTTGCCCCAGGGTCGAACCGGGGGCACACCCCATGGTGGCGGGCGGGCCCGACGCCGGAGGGTGGGAGGCATGATCGACGCGATCGCCTCGCTCTGGGGGCAGCTGGAGAGCACGTTGTTCGCGCTCGTGTCCTCCGCCTGGGCGTTCCCCGCCCTGTTCGGGGCGACCGCGGCCGACGGCTTCTTCCCGCCCGTGCCCGGCGAGACCGTGATCATCATGCTGGCGGTGGGCGCCGAGACGGGGCAGGGCGTGAACCTCGCGCTCGTGGTGCTCGTCGCGGCCCTCGGCGCCTGGTGCGGCGACCAGCTGGCCTACGCCCTCGGCCGCGCGCTGGGCACATCCCGCGTCCCGTTCCTGCGCGGCCCGCGCGGGCAGCGCGCCGTCGCGTGGGCGGCCCGATCCTTCGAGCGGCGCGGGGCGTCCGTCGTGCTCGGGGCGCGCTTCGTGCCGGTGGGGCGGATGGCGGTCAACGTCACCGCGGGCGCGGTCGGGTTCTCCCGACGCCGCTTCATGGGCCTGTCGGCCGTCGCGTCCCTCGCCTGGGCCGGCTGGTCGGTGCTCATCGGCGTCGTGGCGGCGCAGTCGCTCGGCGACCGTCCGCTGCTCGCCGTCGCCGTCGGGATCGTCGTGGGCACGGTGCTCGGCGTCGTCGTCGACCGGGTGCTCACGGCCTGGGGCGCGCGGGGCGCCAGGGCCGTGCCGGCGCCGGTCGTGGGCGCGGCGATCACGCCGGAGCCCGCGCTCGCCTGCGCCGCGGTGGGCCCGGGCCTGCCGGCGCGCGGCCCGGGCCCCGGCCTCAGTGCTCCCGGCGGTCCTTCTCGTCCCCGATGAAGTCGGAGACGAGGTCGTCCTGACCGTCGAGGTTCATGTCCGCGGTGCGCGCCTTGCGGGCGTCCCACCGCAGGGTCAGCGCACCCAGCACGGCCGCGATCACCGAGCCCAGCAGGATGGCCGCCTTGGCCCCCTCCGTGTGCTCGGACGCGTGCCCGAACGACAGCTCGGACACCAGGAGCGCGACCGTGAAGCCGATGCCCGCGAGGAACGCGACCGGGAGCAGGTCGCGCACCCCGATGCCCTGCGCGAGGCGCAGGGGGGTCAGCTTGGTGACCAGCGCCGTCGTGCCGAGCACGCCGACGAGCTTGCCCACCACGAGCCCGATCGTGATCGCGGGCACCACCGGCTGGGTCATGATCTCGCCCACGCCGCCGCCGTCGACCAGGTCCACCCCGGCGGCGAAGAAGGCGAAGACCGGCAGCGCGACGCCCTGGGACCAGGGCTTGACGGCGTGCTCGTAGCGGTGGGTGCGGGGCTCCGCCTCGCCGTGCGTGGGGCGCGCCGCGACGGTGAAGCCCATGAGCACGCCCGCCACCGTGGCGTGCACGCCCGACGCGTGCATGAACGACCACGCGACGACGAACAGCGGCACCAGCAGCCACCACCGCGGGGTGCGGGAGCGGACGTGCCAGCCGAACAGGGCGATGGCGACGAGCGAGGCGCCGAGGTAGGCGAAGTTGAGGTTCTCCGTGTAGAAGACGGCGATCACGACGATCGCGAGGAGGTCGTCCACCACGGCGAGCGTGAGCAGGAACGTCCGCACGGCCGTGGGCAGCCCCTTGCCGAAGACGGCGAGCACGCCGAGCGCGAACGCGATGTCGGTGGCCGTGGGGATGGCCCACCCGTTCAGCGCGCCCGGCTCCCCGAGCGCCACGACGACGACCGAGTAGATGACGGCCGGGACGACCATGCCGCCGACCGCGGCCAGCATGGGCACCCCCGCCTCCTTCGGGCTGCGCAGGCTGCCGGCCACGAACTCGTGCTTGAGCTCGACGCCGACGACGAAGAAGAAGATCGCCAGGAGCCCGTCGGCCGCCCAGGAGGCGACGGACAGGTCCAGGTGGATGTGCAGCGGCCCGAGGTAGGCGAAGCCGAGGACCTTGTCGGACAGGGCGAAGTACCAGTCGCGCCACGGGGCGTTCGCGCAGATCAGGGCCAGGACGGCGGCGCCGATGAGGAGGGCGCCGCCGGTGGTCTCGCGGGAGGCCCAGCGGCGCAGGCGCTCGCCGGCGGACGGGGCGGTGGTCTCGGGAGTCAGGGTCGTGCTCCTGTCGGTCGTGGGGTCGTTCGTCGTCCGGCGTCGCAGCCGGTGCCACCGACCAGACTTCCCGGCTCACCCGCGGGCCAGCCTAACGTCCGGACGCCGGTGCCGGGCACCGGCGTCCGTCAGGTCGCCTCGCGGGCCATCGCGACCAGCCTGGTCAGGGTGTTCCAGTTCCGCGCGGTGGTCCAGGTGCCCGCGGCCCTGTCGACCAGCGCAGGGGTGAGCGTCGACCGGCCGATGCCCGCCACGTAGTCCACGTACAGCACGCCGTCGACGACGGCGCACCGCTCCGGCCGCCCCTCGGCGAGCCGCGCCAGGCCGTCGGCGTCGACGGGCACGGGGGAGACGTGCACCTGCACGTGGGAAGGGTGGTCGGCGACCGCCTCGGGGAACGGGTCGGCGGCGAGGATCGTGGCCGCCCGCTGGGCAGGCAGCGCCACGGCGCGCAGGTCGCCGCCGAGCTGCGCGGCCAGCGCCGCCGTGACGCGCTCCGCGACGTCGGCGTCGGCGGCCGTCCCCACGGCGACCAGGTTGCCGCTGTTGGCATAGGTGCGGGCGCCGGTGAGGCCCGCCGTCGCGGCGGCCTCGCGCAGGTCGGCGGAGCTCACGCGGCGGGAGCCGCCGACGTTCACGCCGCGCAGCAGCACGACCCAGGCGGCGCGGTCGTCGTCGGCGGGATGCGGAGGCGTCGGGGTCACGGCTCCATGGTGCTCGCCCTTCCCGCGCGCGTCGCGGCGGGGTCCACCGCGTGAACGCCGGGTGACAACTTCCCGACCCGCCGCCGCGGGGGTGGTGGCGTGAATCACAGCGTCGTAGTTTGTCGGCAGGGACGGTGTCCAGCCGTCCTCCGGGAGGCCAGCCGATGGGGTTCACGCTCCGTGCGGGAGGGCCGGCTCCGGCCCGGCGCCGCACGGCGCCCCCGGGACGGCCACCCGCCCACCAGGAGGGAGCTCGCCGTGGCCCGAACCGCACCCGTCCCTGAGCGCGACAGCGTCGACGCCGTCGACACCGCCGGCGCAGCCGGCACCACCCCGCGCACGTTCGTCGTGGACACGTCTGTGCTGTTGTCCGACCCGCGGGCGATCCAGCGCTTCGCCGAGCACGACGTCGTCCTGCCGGTCGTCGTCATCACCGAGCTGGAGGCCAAGCGGCACCACGCCGAGCTCGGCTACTTCGCCCGCAGCGCGCTGCGGATGCTCGACGAGCTGCGGCTGAAGCACGGCCGCCTCGACGCCCCGATCCCCGTGGGCGAGGCGGGCGGCACGCTGCGCGTCGAGCTCAATCACACCGACCCCCAGGTGCTGCCCGCCGGCTTCCGGCTCGGCGACAACGACACCCGGATCCTGTCGGTCGCGGCCAACCTCGCGGCCGAGGGCTGCGACGTCACCGTGGTCTCCAAGGACCTGCCGATGCGGGTCAAGGCGTCCGCCGTCGGCCTGCGCGCGGAGGAGTACCGCCACGAGCTTGCCGTCGACTCCGGGTGGACCGGGATGCGCGAGATCGACGTCGCCGACGAGCAGGTGGGCACCCTGTACGAGGGCGGTGAGGTGGAGCTGGCCGCCCTCGACCCCGCGGTCGTGGAGGCCGCGTCGCCGTTGCTGTGCCACACCGGGCTGGTGATCCACTCGCCCGGCGGCTCCGCGCTGGGGCGCGTCACCCCCGACAAGACGGTCCGCCTCGTGCGCGGCGACCAGGACGTCTTCGGCGTGCACGGCCGGTCCGCGGAGCAGCGCGTCGCCATCGACCTGCTGCTCGACCCGGACGTCGGGATCCTGTCGCTCGGCGGTCGGGCCGGCACCGGCAAGTCGGCGCTGGCGCTGTGCGCGGGGCTGGAGGCCGTGCTCGAGCGCCGGCAGCACCGCAAGGTGATCGTGTTCCGGCCCCTGTACGCCGTGGGCGGTCAGGAGCTGGGCTACCTGCCCGGGTCCGAGTCCGAGAAGATGAACCCCTGGGCCCAGGCCGTGTACGACACGCTCGGCGCGCTCGTCTCGCCCGACGTCGTCGACGAGGTGATCGACCGCGAGATGCTCGAGGTCCTGCCCCTCACGCACATCCGGGGGCGGTCGCTGCACGACGCGTTCGTCATCGTCGACGAGGCCCAGTCCCTGGAGCGCAACGTGCTCCTCACGGTGCTGTCGCGCATCGGGCAGGACTCGCGCGTCGTCCTCACCCACGACGTCGCGCAGCGCGACAACCTGCGGGTGGGCCGGCACGACGGCGTCGCGGCGGTGATCGAGGCGATGAAGGGCCACCCGCTGTTCGCGCACGTGACTCTCACGCGCTCGGAACGGTCGCCCGTCGCGGCGCTGGTCACCGAGATGCTGGAGTCGCTGGAGATCTGACGCCTCGCTGGTCGAGCCTGTCGAGACCCGGCTTTCGGGTTTCGACGGGCTCGACCAGCGGGGTGCCGGGTCTCGGCAGGCTCAACCAGCGGGGTGCCGGGTCTCGACGGGCTCAACCAGCGGGGTGCCGGGTCTCGACGGGCTCAACCAGCGGCGGTGCGGCGGCGCGGGTGCACCAGCACGACGGCGAGCACGCCGACCACGGCGCCGAGCACGGTGTCGAGGGCGCGCGACGCGGCGATCCCGGCGGGGTCGACCGCCCCGCCCAGGGACGTCATCAGCAGCGCCATCGGGGTGATGGTGAGCATCGCCAGCCCGTAGTGGCGCCCGACGACGACCTCGGTGACGACCTGCAGCACCACGACGACGGCGCAGGTCGCGGCGAAGGACAGGTGCGCCTCGAGCAGGGGCCAGGCGAGCAGGGCGCCGAGCACGGTGCCGCCCCCGCGCTGCAGGGCGCGGACCACGGCGTGCCGCGTGCTCGCGCCCTGCAGCGTGGCGGTGGCCCCGAGCTGTGCCCAGGCCGGGTGGCTGAGCCCCGCGGCGAGGGTGGCGCCGCCGGCGACGACGCTCGCCAGCACGACGCGCACCCCGGCGAGGCGCCAGCCGGGGACGCGCCAGCCGGAACGGACGTCGTCGCGCAGGCGGCGTCGCGGCGGCAGGGCGTCGGCGGGCGCCGTCGCGCCGCTCGGCTCGGCGGCAGGCGGTCCGTCCAGCGCGGCGGCGACCGCGGCCAGCTCGGCGGCCAGCACCCGGGCGGTGTCGCGGGTGCGCCGGTGCGACAGGTCGTCGGCCAGGGCGTCGCGGGCCCGGTCGATCGCCGCGCGGGCGGACGCCGCGGCGTCCGCGGCCTCGGGGCCGGCGTCGAGCGCCCTGCGCACCGCGTCGGCGGCCCGGCGCACGGCCAGGCGGGCGGGCGCGCTCGGGCGCACGAGGTAGCCGCTCATCCCGATGAGCCACGCGACGACGGCGCCGAGCGCGAACGCGACGCCGCGCTCCGCGACGTCGGACCAGGCCAGGGGCCCGACCATGCCGCCGGCCGCGGCGAAGACGACGATGCTCGCCCCCGGGGGCCCGGTGCGGACCAGGGTGCACAGCGCCGTCGCCAGGCCCGCGACCAGCGCCACCACGGCGAGGACGACGAGCACCGGGGCGCCCGCGGCGGTGAGGGAGGCCGTGAGCGCGAAGGCGACGACGAACACGGCGGCCACGGCGGCCAGCAGCGACGCGCGGCGCCGGTACGGCTCGTATCGGCCGTACAGGATGACCAGCGCCCCCAGGGAGGCGAAGGCCGCCAGGTCGGTGCGGCCGACGGCGGCGCTCAGCGCGAGGACGACGGCCGCCGCGGCGCCGACCCGCAGCGCCGCGGCGATCGTGGCGTCGGCGGGGTTGACCCGGAGCGCGGCCCGCAGGTGGGCGGGGTCGAGCACGTCGCGGGCGGTGGTCAGCACGGGGGAGGGCACGGGGGACGGCGCGGGAGAGGAGGGAGGCATTGCCGACCATGATAGTTCACGGGTAAATCATCATGGAAGAAACGCGGGTGTGACCTCTATCCTGTTCGCCGTGGACTACATCGAGCGCGTGCGCGCCCAGTGGGCCGAGCGGCTGCCGCACGTCGACACGTCGCCGGCGGACGTCGGCGCCCGGGTGCGGCGGATCGCGGCGCTCCTCGAGGCCGAGCTCGCCGACGACCTGGCCGCCCGCGACCTCACCCGCGCGGAGCTCGACGTCCTCACCGCCCTGCGCCGGACCGGGCGTCCGCTGCGGGCCGGCGAGATCACCACGATGACGGGGTCGCCCGGGGCGTCGATCACCAAGCGGCTCGACCGCCTCGAGCGGGCCGGGCTGGTCGAGCGCGCGGTGCACGAGCGCGACAAGCGCGGGGTGCTGGTGGCGCTGACCACCGAGGGGGAGGAGCTCGTCGACGAGCTGTTCCCGCGCCAGGTCGAGCACGAGCGGGCGGCGCTGGAGGACCTGTCCGAGGCGGAGCGTGCCGAGCTCGGCCGGCTGCTCGCCGTCGTCCTGCGCCGGCTGGACCCGCGGGACTACTGAGGCTCGCCCGGTCTGGTCGCGCAGTCGTCGTGCGCGGGGAGGCGCCGCAGTCTCAGGTGGAACCCCCCAGCCCCGCGCCCCGAGGAGCGCCTCCCCGCGTACGCCGACAGTAACAGGTGAGGTTAGCCTTACCAACCCCCGTCGAACGGTGGTTGAGCCTGTCGAAACCACGAACCGGGTTTCGACAGGCTCAACCAGCGAGAACGTCAGGCCTGCGGGGGCTTCGTCATCTTCAGCACGTCGAGGGCGGAGTCGAGCTGCTCCTCCGTGACCTCGCCGCGCTCCACGAAGCCGAGGTCGATCACGGCCTCGCGCACGGTGATGCCCTGCTTGACCGAGTGCTTCGCCACCTTCGCGGCGGCCTCATAGCCGATCACGCGGTTGAGCGGCGTGACGATCGACGGCGAGGACTCCGCGAACGCGCGGGCCCGGTCCACGTTGGCGGTGATGCCGGAGACCGTCTTGTCGGCGAGCACGCGCGACGCGTTGCCCAGCAGCCGGATCGACTCCAGCACGCCCTGCGCGATGACGGGGATCTGCACGTTGAGCTCGAACGAGCCGCTCGCGCCGGCCCACGCGACCGTGGCGTCGTTGCCGACCACGCGGGCGGCCACCATGAGCACGGCCTCGGGGATCACCGGGTTGACCTTGCCCGGCATGATCGAGGAGCCCGGCTGCAGGTCGGGGATCGCGATCTCGCCCAGCCCGGTGTTCGGGCCCGAGCCCATCCAGCGCAGGTCGTTGCAGATCTTCGTGAGCGACACGGCGATGGTGCGCAGCGCGCCGGACAGCTCGACGAGGCCGTCGCGCGCCGACTGCGCCTCGAAGTGGTCGCGCGCCTCGGTCAGCGGCAGGCCCGTGTCCTCGCGCAGCAGCTCGATGACGCGCTGCGGGAAGCCGGCGGGCGTGTTGATGCCGGTGCCGACGGCAGTGCCGCCCAGCGGCACCTCGGCCGCGCGGGGCAGCGCCGCCTCGACGCGCTCGATGCCGTACCGGATCGCCGCGGCGTAGCCGCCGAACTCCTGGCCGAGCGTCACCGGGGTGGCGTCCATGAGGTGCGTGCGGCCCGACTTCACGACCGAGGCGAACTCCTCGGCCTTCGCGCCCAGCGCGTCGGCCAGGTGCGTCAGGCCCGGGATCAGGTCGTGGATCGCGCCGGCCGTCGCGGCGACGTGCACGGAGGTGGGGAAGACGTCGTTGGACGACTGCGAGGCGTTGACGTGGTCGTTCGGGTGCACGTCCTTGCCCAGCGAGCGGGTGGCCAGCGTGGCCAGCACCTCGTTGGTGTTCATGTTCGACGACGTGCCCGAGCCGGTCTGGAAGACGTCGATCGGGAAGTGCGCGTCGTGGGTGCCGGACGCGACCTCGTCGGCCGCGGCGACGATCGCGTCGGCGACGTCCTGCTCGAGCACGCCGAGCTCGGCGTTCGCGCGCGCGGCGGCCTTCTTGATGCGGGCCAGGGCCTCGATGTGCCCGCGCTCGAGCGTGGTGCCGGAGATCGGGAAGTTCTCCACGGCCCGCTGCGTCTGCGCGCGGTACAGCGCGTGCGCGGGGACGCGCACCTCGCCCATCGTGTCGTGCTCGATGCGGAACTCGGGCTCGCCGGTGCCCGGGACGGCGGTGTCGGAAGTCATGCCCTCTATCGTGCCGCACCCGCGCGGGGGCTCCGTCGTGAGGCGGGTCACTCCGGTGTCGGTGCCGTGGGCGAGGATCGCGGGATGGCCTTCTCCCACGTGGTGCTCTACCGCGCGATGAACCTCGGGCACCGCGGCAGCCCCGTGCGCGCCGACCTCGAGCGCGCCCTGCTCGACGCCGGCGCCGCGGAGGTGCGGTCGTTCCAGACGAACGGCACGGTGCTGCTCGACGTCGGGCCGAGCGCCGGCGCGGCGGAGGTCGTGGCCCGGGCCGCGGCGCCGCTGCTCGCCGAGCGGTCCGGGTACGCCGGCGCGGCGCTGGTGCGCCCGCTCGGGGACCTCGCCGAGGCGGTCGACGGCGACCCGTTCGCGCTCACCCGCGACGAGCGGACGTACCGCGAGACCCTGACCTTCGTCGACGGCGGCGAGCCGCTCCCCGTCGCCCTGCCCTGGACCGACCCGCGCGACCTGCTCGACCTGGTGGCCGCACGACCGGGCGTGGTGCTCGCCGTGGTGCGCGGCGGGCCCGGGACGGGCGGGGACCCGGGCTCCGTCGTCGAACGGATGACCGGCGGCGTCACGACGACCCGCACCCTCGGCACCGTGCGGCGGCTGCTCACCGCAGCATCCGCGGGTTGAGCCTGTCGAAACCTCGGTCCCGGGATTCGACAGGATCAATCAGCGGTCGGCTGCTCGCCGACCTCGCCGTCGACCGCCACGAGGCGGGCGCTGCCGTCGTCGAGGTCGTAGACGACGCCGACGACGGCCAGCCGGCCCTCGTCGATGGCGGTGCCGATCGCGGCGGAGTAGCCGCGCAGCAGCGCGACGGTGTGCTTGACGTGCTCGGTGCGCAGCACGTCGGGGTCGATCGGCCCGGACACGCCCTGGCGGCTGGTGAGCTCCGCGACCGACGGGATGACCTTGTCGACCACGGCGCGCACGAAGCCGGGCGGCTGCTCGCCGGTGGCGAGCGTGTGCGCGGTGGCCGCGACGGCGCCGCAGGAGTCGTGGCCCAGCACCACGACCAGCGGCGTCTTGAGCACCTCCGTGCCGTACTCAATGGAGCCGAGCACGGTGGTGTCGACCACGTGGCCCGCCGTGCGCACGACGAAGACGTCGCCGAGGCCCTGGTCGAAGATGATCTCGGCGGCCACGCGGGAGTCCGAGCAGCCGAAGATCACGGTGTGCGGGTGCTGCACCGTGCGCAGCTCCCGGCGCCGCACGGCGTCCTGGTCGGGGTGCTCGGGCGCGTCCTGGACGAACCGGCCGTTGCCGGCACGCAGCCGGGACCAGGCCTCGGCGGGGGTGAGGGTCATGCCTGCTCCTTCGATCGGCGGTCGAGCTCGTGCGCCCACGGCGGGTTGGCCCCGGCGCGCGAGACGGTGACGGCGGCGACGGCGGCGCAGCCCGCCAGCAGGGACTGCGTCTCGGCGGTGGTGATCGCGCGCAGGGCGTCCCGCCGGTCCGCGCCCAGCAGCCCCGCCGACCACAGCCCGTCGAGCAGGGCGCCCATGAACGAGTCGCCCGCGCCGACGGTGTCGACGACGTCGACCCGCGGCGCGGTGACGGTCGCCTCGCCGGCGGCCGTGACGGCCGCCGCCCCGGAGCCGCCGAGGGTCACGACGACGAGCGCCGGCCCCGTGGCCTGCCAGGTCCGCGCCACGTCCAGCGGCTCGCGGCCGGGGTACAGCCACGCGAGGTCCTCGTCGCTCACCTTCACCACGTCGGACAGCGCCACGATCTCCTCGACGCGCGGGCGCACGACGTCGGCGTCGCCCATGATCGCGGGGCGCGCGTTGGGGTCGTAGGTGACGGTCGCGGTGTCGCGGGCCGCGGCCAGGAGGCGGCGCACGTCGGCGTCCCCGGGCGGCAGCATCGCGGCGATGGAACCGGTGTGCACGGCGAGCGTGTCGTCGGCGGCGCCCGCGCCGGCGGGCACCTGCCACTCGAGGTCGAACTCGTAGGTCGCGGCGCCGGTCCCGTCGAGGGTCGCCTGGGCGACGCTCGTGCGCGCCGCGCCGTCGCTGCCGGGGGCGAGCGCCACGCGGGACTCGGCGAGCCAGGACCGCACGTCGGCGCCGCGCGCGTCGGACCCGAGCCACGTGGCGAGCCGCACGTCGCGGCCGAGGCGGCCGAGCGTCAGCGCGACGTTGGCCAGGCTGCCGCCGGGGTGCTCCTCGCTGGACCCATCGGGCCGGTGCACGACGTCCACCAGCGCCTCGCCGACCGCGAGGACGTGGGCGCTCACGCGTCCGCCCCCTCGTCCTCGGGCGAGGCCCCGCCGGGCGTCCCGGCGGAGGCGGCCTGCGCGGCCGCGAGCCGCTCCCGCGCGCCGTCGAGCCACTGCTGGCAGCGGGCCGCCAGCGCCTCGCCGCGCTCCCAGAGGGCGAGGGAGGACTCGAGCGGCTCGCTGCCGGCCTCGAGGCGGGAGACGACCTGGACGAGCTCGTCGCGCGCCTCCTCGTAGGTCAGCGCGGAGACGTCGGCGGGCAGGTCGGGGGCACCGGAGTTCGCATCGGTCACGGGGGACAGTCAACAACACCCTGCCGACAGGTCGCCGACGGCGTCCGCGCTGCGGGCGGAAATGCCTTGCGGGCCGGCCGGCGGTCGGGCAGCGTGCCGGGCATGGGTCATCTGGAGGTGGCGCACGTCGAGCACGTGCTGCCGGACGGGCGCACGCTGCTCGACGACGTCTCGTTCCGCGTCCCCGAGGGCAGCGCCACCGCGCTCGTCGGGCCGAACGGCTCCGGGAAGACCACGCTGCTGCGCCTCCTGGCGGGCGACCTGACGCCGCAGGCCGGCGCCGTCACCGTGACGGGCGGGCTGGGCGTCATGCGGCAGTTCGTCGGGTCCGTGCGAGACGAGACGACCGTGCGCGACCTGCTGGTCGACGTCGCGCCGCCCCGGGTGCGGGACGCCGCGCGGGCCGTCGACGCCGCGGAGCTCGCGATCATGGAGGTCGACGACGAGCCGGCGCAGATGGCCTACGCGCAGGCGCTGGCCGACTGGGCCGAGGCGCAGGGCTACGAGGCCGAGACGCTCTGGGACGTGTGCACCGTCGCGGCGCTCGGCGTCCCGTACGAGCAGGCGCGGTGGCGCGAGGTGCGCACCCTGTCCGGCGGCGAGCAGAAGCGGCTGGTCCTGGAGGCGCTGCTGCGCGGGCCGGACGAGGTGCTGCTGCTCGACGAGCCGGACAACTACCTCGACGTGCCCGGCAAGCGCTGGCTCGAGGACCAGCTGCGCGCCACCCGCAAGACCGTGCTGTTCGTCTCGCACGACCGTGAGCTGCTCGCGCGCGTCGCCGACCGCATCGTCTCGCTCGAGCCCGCGCCGTCCGGCGCCGACGCGTGGGTGCACGGCGGCGGCTTCGCCACGTTCCACGAGGCCCGCCGCGAGCGGTTCGCGCGGTTCGAGGAGCTGCGCCGGCGCTGGGACGAGAAGCACGCCCAGCTCGTGCGGCTCGTGCGCGAGCTGCGGCAGGCGGCGGCCAACAGCGACGCGATGGCCTCGCGCTACCGGGCCGCGCAGACGCGGCTGCAGAAGTTCGAGGAGGCCGGCCCGCCGCCCGAGCCGCCGCGCGAGCAGGACATCCGGATGCGCCTGCGCGGCGGCCGGACCGGCGTGCGCGCGCTCACCTGCGAGGGTCTGGGCCTCACCGGGCTCATGCAGCCGTTCGACCTCGAGGTCTTCTACGGCGAGCGCGTGGCCGTGCTCGGGTCCAACGGGTCGGGCAAGTCGCACTTCCTGCGCCTCCTCGGCGGGGACGACGTCGCGCACACCGGCGAGTGGCGGCTCGGGGCGCGGGTCGTGCCGGGCGTCTTCGCGCAGACGCACGCCCACCCGGAGCTGTTCGGGCGCACGCTCACGCAGATCCTCTGGGACGACCACGCCCGCGACCGCGGGGCGGCGATGTCCGTGCTGCGCCGCTACGAGCTGACCATCGCGGCGGACCGCGCCTTCGACCGGCTGTCCGGCGGCCAGCAGGCGCGCTTCCAGATCCTGCTGCTCGAGCTCGCCGGCTGCACCGCGCTGCTGCTGGACGAGCCCACGGACAACCTCGACCTCGCCAGTGCCGAGGCGCTGCAGGAGGGCCTCGAGGCCTTCGACGGCACCGTCCTCGCCGTGACGCACGACCGCTGGTTCGCGCGCTCGTTCGACCGGTTCCTCGTGTTCGGCGAGGACGGCACCGTGCGTGAGACTCCCGAGCCCGTCTGGGACGAGGGGCGCGTCGTCCGCGCGCGCTGACGCCGATCGGGATCGCCGGTCGAGCGTGTCGGAACCCCGACCTCACCGGGTCTCGACAGGCTCGACCGGCGGAGGTCACGACCGGCCGTCGAAGAAGGCCCGCAGGTCGTCGGCCAGCAGCTGCGGCTCTTCCATCGCGGGGAAGTGGCCGCCCTCGGCGTGCTCCACCCACCGGTCGATCGAGCCCCAGCCGTTGAACACCTTCGCCATGAGCGGGTGCGTGTCGAACACCGACCACGCGGAGGGGACGTCGGAGGCCGAGAGCCAGTCGAGCCCGGAGTGCGACGCCTCGTAGTAGAGCTGGGCGCTGGACGCCCCGCTGCGCGTGAACCAGTACAGCGACACGTTCGTGAGCAGCTGGTCCCGGTCGACGGCCTCGTCCGGCGTGCGCGACGCGGGGTTGGTCCACGTCTGGAACTTCTCGGCGATCCACGCGAGCTGCCCGACGGGGGAGTCGGTCAGGGCGGCGCCGATCGTGTCGGGGCGGTGGTTCTGCATCTCGAAGTAGCCGTGCTCGGCGGCGTCGCGCGCGCGGACGGCCGCGATCTCGGCGAGCTCGTCGTCCGTGAGCGTGTCGGGCGCGGGGTACGCGTCGCCGACCATGCCGAGCGAGCGGCCGTCGCTCCCGACGTGGGTGCCGATCACGCGCTGCGGGTACAGCGCGGCCAGGCGGCCCGCCGTGCCCGCCCCGATGTCCGTGCCGTGCACCGCGAACCGCTCGTGCCCGAGCCGGGTCATGATCTCGGCGTACGCCTCCGTGGTGCGGGCGACCTCCCAGCCGGTGCCGGACAGCGGCGTCGAGAACCCGAACCCGGGCAGCGACGGGACGACGACGTGGAACGCGTCGGCGAGCAGCGGGATCAGGCGCTGGTACTCGACGAACGACCCGGGCCACCCGTGGCACAGGAGCAGCGGCGTCGCGTCCGGGTTCGCGGAGCGGGCGCGGACGACGTGGAACGTCTGGCCGTCGACGACGGTCGTGACCTGCTCGTACGTGTTCAGGGCGGCCTCCTGCGCGCGCCAGTCGAAGCCGTCGCGCCAGTACTCGGCGAGCTCGCGCAGGTAGGGCAGGGGGATGCCGCGGCTGAAGTCCGCGCGGTCGTCGCGGCCGGGCACGGCATGGGGCCAGCGGGTGCGCGCGAGCCGGTCGCGCAGGTCGTCGAGGTCGGCCTGGGGCACGTCGACGCGGAAGGGGGCGAGGGCGGTGTCTGCGGTCTGCGTGGTCATGGCTCCACGCTCGCAGCAATCGCGGAAGACTCACTTCCGCGATCGGTGAGATGCTCCGAGAATGCTCGAGACCTCGGCCCGGCTCCTCCAGCTCCTGTCCCTGCTGCAGCTGCGGCGCGACTGGACCAGCGGCGACCTCGCCGAGCGGCTCGGGGTGAGCACCCGCACCGTGCGCACCGACGTCGGCAAGCTGCGCTCCCTCGGATATCCGGTCGAGGCCCGGCCCGGCGTCGCCGGCGGGTACCGCCTCGCCGCCGGGACCGCGATGCCCCCGCTGGTGCTCGACGACGACGAGGCGGTCGCCGTCGCGATCGGGCTCGCTGCGGCGGCGCGCGGGGCGCTCGGCGCCGAGGAGACGGCCCTCACCGCGCTCGCGAAGCTCGAGCAGGTCATGCCCGCGCACCTGCGGCGTCGGGTCGAGGCCGTCCGGGAGGCGACGAGCGTCGTGCCGGGCGGGGACCCGGCGCCGGACCTCGAGGTGCTCGGCGGAGTCGCCGCCGCGATCCGCTCGGGCGAGCGGCTCCGGTTCCGGTACGCCGCCCACGACGGCGCCGAGTCCTCCCGGCACACGGAGCCGCACCGCCTGGTGCGCTGGGGCTCGCGCTGGTACCTGCTGGCCTGGGACCTCGACCGCGTGGACTGGCGCGTCTTCCGCGTCGACCGGATCGCCCTGCGCCCGCCCACCGGCGCCCGGTTCCGGCCCCGTGTCATCCCGGAGGACGCCGTGCTGCGGCACGTCGTGGCGCGCGTGGGCCGGGCGACCTGGCGGTACCGCGCGACGATCCTCGTGCACGCGGCGCCGGAGGACGTCGTGGCGAAGGTCGACTCCCCGCTGGAGGTCGAGGCCGGGGGCCCCGACGTGAGCCGTCTCGAGGTCGGCAGCGACGACCCCGACCGGCTGGCCCTCTGGATCGCGCAGCTCGGGTGGGACGTCGAGGTGCTCGAGGGGCCCGAGCTGGCCGCGGCGTTCGACCGGCTGGCGGCCCGGTTCAGGCGGGCGGCACGGGGGACGCCGGAGCAGGAGCCGGAGCCGGCGTCGGCGCCGACGTCGCGGTGACGGCGGCGTCCAGGGCGCCCGCGGCGACGCGGACGTGCACGGCGTCGCCGGGGGAGACGTCGTCGCTCGCGCGCACGACGTGCCCGTCGGTGCGCTGCACGACGGCGTACCCGCGCTCCAGGGTGGCCTGGGGGGAGAGCGCCCGGACCTGGGCCGCGAGGCGACCGACCTCGCCCGACGCGCGCAGCAGGGCGGCGTCCAGGCAGTGGCGGGCGTGCCGCACGTGCTGGGCGATCTCGCGCTCGCGGGCGTCGACCGTCGTCTGCGGGCGGGCCAGCACGGGGCGCGACCGCAGCGCGTCCAGGCCGTGCTGCTCCTGCTCGACGCGGCCCGCCACGGCCGCCCGCATCCGCCGGCGCGCCTGGTCGAGGCGCAGCCGCTCCTCGGCGACGTCGGGCACGACCTGCTTCGCGGCGTCGGTCGGGGTCGACGCACGGTGGTCGGCGACGAGGTCGAGCAGCGGGGCGTCCGTCTCGTGCCCGATGGCGCTGACCAGCGGCGTCGCGCAGGCGGACGCCGCCCGCACGAGGGCCTCGTTGCTGAACGGCAGCAGGTCCTCCACCGAGCCGCCGCCGCGGGCCACGACGATCACCTCGACCTCGGGCCGGGCGTCGAGGTCGGCGAGGGCGGCGCTCACCTCGCGCACGGCGTCGACGCCCTGCACCGCGACCTCGCGGATCTCGAACCGCACCTGCGGCCAGCGGGCGCGGGCATTCACCACGACGTCGTGCTCCGCCTTCGACTCGCGCCCGCACACCATACCGACGACGGCGGGCAGGAACGGCAGCGGGCGCTTGCGCTCGACGTCGAACAGGCCCTCGGCGGCGAGCACGCGCCGGAGCTGGTCGATGCGGGCGAGGAGCTCGCCGACGCCCACCTGGCGGATCGCCGTCGCGCGCATCGACAGGCGGCCCGTCTTGACCCAGAAGTCCGGCTTGGCCTGCACCACGACGTGGTCGCCCACCTCGGGCTTGTGGTGCAGGCCCTCGTAGATCCGCGACAGCAGGTGCACGGGCAGCGAGGCCTCGGCGTCGGTGTCGCGCAGCGTGACGAACTGCATGCCCGCGCGCGGGCGGTAGGTGTGCTCCACGACCTGGCCCTCGACCCAGACCGTCGACATCCGCGCGACGTAGTCCCGGATCTTCGCGGACAGCAGGCGCACCGGCCACGGGCGGTCCGCCGTCGTGTCGCGGGCGAGCTCGGGCAGGGGCTGCGGCTGGGCTGCTGGCTGGGATTCCTGCTGGGACGTGTCCGACACGCCGTCCAGCATGCCGCACGCCCCCGACGGGCCCCTCGACCGGTCGTCAGGAGCCCGTCACAGGACGTCCACACCGGCGCACCTAGACTGGCGGCGTGACTGCGACCGCCCCGGCTCCGACCAGCCCGACCACCACCAAGCGCGTGCTCCTGGCCGCACCGCGCGGCTACTGCGCGGGCGTGGACCGTGCGGTGGTGGCGGTGGAGAAGGCGCTCGAGACGTACGGCGCGCCCGTGTACGTGCGCAAGGAGATCGTGCACAACAAGCACGTCGTGGAGACGCTGCGCGACCGCGGCGCGATCTTCGTCAACGAGACCGACGAGGTGCCCGAGGGCGCCCGGCTCGTGTTCTCCGCGCACGGCGTCTCGCCGGCCGTCCGCGAGTCGGCCGCGGCCCGCGGCCTCGACACGATCGACGCGACCTGCCCCCTCGTGACCAAGGTGCACAAGGAGGCCGTGCGGTTCGCGAAGGCGGACCGGACGATCCTGCTCATCGGCCACGACGGCCACGAGGAGGTCGAGGGCACCGCGGGCGAGGCTCCGGAGCACACCATCGTCGTGAACTCGCCCGAGGAGGCGGACCGGGTCGAGGTGCCCGACCCCGACAACGTCGTGTGGCTGTCGCAGACCACGCTGTCGGTGGACGAGACCATGGAGACGGTCCGGCGTCTGCGCGAGCGGTTCCCGAAGCTGGCCGACCCGCCCAGCGACGACATCTGCTACGCCACCCAGAACCGCCAGGTCGCCGTCAAGAAGCTCGCCCCGGAGTGCGACCTCGTCATCGTGGTGGGTTCGGCCAACTCGTCGAACTCCGTGCGCCTGGTCGAGGTGGCCCTGGACGCCGGGGCGCGCAGCGCCTACCGCGTGGACCGGGCGGCCGAGCTCCAGGACTCCTGGTTCGACGGCGTCGGCACGGTCGGGGTGACCTCCGGAGCGTCGGTGCCCGAGGTGCTCGTGCAGGACGTGCTGCGTCAGCTGGCCGACCGCGGCTACGGCGAGGCCGAGGAGGTGCGCACGGCGACCGAGGACCTCGTGTTCTCGCTCCCGCGCGAGCTCCGTCCGCCGCGCGACGCCCGGCAGCTCCCGGTCCAGCCCGCCTGAGCGCGGCCCGGGGTTTCGACAGGCTCAACCAGCGGCGACAGGGTCTCGACAGGCTCAACCAGCGAAGGAGCGCTCAGCCGGCGGCGGACTCGTCGTTCTCGGCAAGCTCGGAGGCGCGCTCGAGGTCGCGCTGGGCGGCGTCCACGAGCGTCTCGACGGAGTCGTCCCGCTCGCCGTCGGCCGACAGGGTGCCCAGGTCGACGACGAACCCCTCCTCGACGGCCAGCAGCTCGGGCTTCGTCACGGCGCGCGTCGTGTCCTCGACGGCCTTGAGCGGCTCGATCGCCTGGCCGGCGTCCACGACCTTGAGCTCGACCATCCGCCGGGCCTGCGGCAGCACGCGCGTCTCCAGCGACCCGACGAACGCGTTGTAGTGCTTGGTCGCGGAGGTCATCGACTGCCCGAGCTTGGTGATGCTCTTCGTCATCGTGACGATGCGGGCGTACAGCTCCTTGCCGGTCTGCAGCACCTTCTGGGCGTCCTCGGCGATGGCGTCCTGCTGCCACGCGTACGCCACGGTGCGCAGCATCGCGACGAGCGTCATCGGGGTGGCGACGAGCACCCGCTTGCGGATCGCCGTCTCGAGCAGGTCGGGCTGGCGCTCGACGGCCGCGGCCAGGATGGGCTCGGCCGGGACGAACAGCACGACGAACTCGGGCGCGGCGTCGAACTGCGACCAGTAGGCCTTGCCCGCCAGCACGTCCACGTGCTTGGCGAGGTCCTTGGCGTGCGCGTCGAGCTCCTTGTCGCCCTCGGCGGAGCCCTCCGCCTGCTGGGCGCGCAGGTACGCGCTGAGCGGGACCTTGGCGTCGACCACGATGTTCTTGCCGCCCGCCAGGCTCACGACGAGGTCCGGGATCAGCGTCTCGCCCTCGGCCGTGGTGCGGTGCACCTGGGCCTCGAAGTCGACGTGGTCCATCATCCCGGCGGCCTCGACGACGCGCTTGAGCTGCAGCTCGCCCCACACCCCGCGGGTCTGGTTGGAGCGCAGGGCCGAGACGAGGTCGCTGGTGCCGACCCGCAGCTGGGCGTTCATCGTCTCGAGCTGGCGCAGCTGCTCGGTGAGGGCCGTGTGGCCCTGCAGGCGCGCCTGCTCGGCCGTGTCGACGCGGGCGTTCACCTTGTCGAGGGTCTTGCTCATCGGGTCGAGCAGGGCGCGGATCGCCTGCTCCCGCTGGGCGAGCGTCTCGTCGTTCTTCTGCGTGCTGCGGCGCAGCCGCTCGTCCGCGAGGTCCAGGAACTGCTTCTGGTTCGCCGCGAGGACGTCGTTCGCCAGGGTGCGGAACCGCTGCGACGCGGCCTCCTGGTCGCCCTTCGCCTCGGCGAGCTGCCGCTCGAGGTCCTCGCGCACCTGGGTGAGCAGGCGGTCGGCCTGCTGCCGCGCCTCCGTCACGCGGCGGTCGGCCTCCTCGCGGGCCTGCTCGCGCTGCTCGGCCAGCCGGCGGTCGCTCTCCTGCGCCGCCTGCCCGAGGCGGCTGCGCAGCTCCGCGGCGTCGCGACGCAGGACCTCGAGCTCGCCGTGCTCCTGGACCCGCTGCAGCTCGTCGGACCTGCCCGCCTTCGCGGCGCGGGTCGCGTGCCACAGCCAGCCCACCAGCACTCCCACGCCCAGGGCGCCGAGGATGAGGATCACTGCGAGGCTCGTCGTCATGCGCCACACGGTGTCACGGGGCACCGACACGGCGGAGCACCCGGGCGGCGCGTCGCTGACCAGGGCGACCACGGGCGCGACGGCGTCCGACGGCTGTTCGCCGACCTGCCGCGCGCACTACGGTGGGGCCGTGAGCGACCAGACCGGGCCGCCGCCCGCCACCCCCGCCCCCGTCCCGCCGCCCGACCTCGCCGCGGCGCTGAGCCTGCGCGGGCTGTGGAAGCGGTTCGGCCAGAAGATCGCCGTCGCCGGCGTGGACCTCGACGTCCCGACCGGCTCCTTCTTCGGCCTCGTCGGCCCCAACGGCGCGGGCAAGACGACGTCCCTGTCGATGGCGACCGGCCTGCTGCGCCCGGACTTCGGCACCGTGCACGTGCACGGCACCGACCTGTGGGCGCAGCCCGAGCGGGCCAAGGCCGAGCTCGGCGTCCTGCCCGACGGCGTCCGCCTCTTCGACCGGCTGACCGGAGCGCAGCTGCTCACGTACGCGGGCCTGCTGCGCGGGCTGGACCGGGACACCGTCGCGGAGCGCACCGAGGACCTGCTGCAGGCGATGGACCTGGTCGGCGACCGCGACACGTTCGTCGTCGACTACTCCGCGGGCATGACGAAGAAGATCGGCCTGGCGTCGGCGATGATCCACGCGCCGCGCGTGCTCGTGCTGGACGAGCCGTTCGAGGCGGTCGACCCCGTCAGCGCCGCCAACATCCGCGACATCCTGCACGGCTACGTGGACGACGGCGGCACGGTGGTCGTGTCGAGCCACGTGATGGACCTGGTGCAGCGGATGTGCTCGCACGTCGCGATCATCGCCGGCGGGCACGTGCTGGCGGCCGGGACGGTGTCGGACGTGCGGGGTGAGCAGAGCCTCGAGGACCGGTTCGTGGACCTCGTCGGCGGCCGTCGGGAGTCGGAGGGACTGGCGTGGTTGCGCAGCTCGTCCGCCTCAAGCTGACCCTCCTGGCCAACACGTTCCGCCGGAGCGTGTGGCAGACGATCGGCCTGGTGGTCGGGTCCCTGTACGGGCTCGGCGTGCTGGTCCTGGTGGTCGCGGCGGCGATCGTGGGCGGCACCGCCGACCCGGCCCTGACGGGGCACGTGGTCACCGTGGCCGGAGCGCTGGTGGTCCTCGCCTGGTGGGTGGTGCCCGTCTTCGCGTTCGGCGTCGACGCGACCCTCGACCCGCGGCGCTTCGTCACCTTCGCCATCCCGCGGCGCACGCTGCTGGCCGGGCTCGCGCTCGCGGGGCTCGTCTCGATCCCGGCGGCGGTGACGACGCTCGGCGCGCTGGGCGTCTCCCTCGCCTGGTGGCGGCAGCCTGCCGCGCTCCTGGCCGCGCTCGTCGGCGGCGTCCTCGCGACCGCGCTGTGCCTCGTGGGGTCGCGCGCGGCGACGACGGCGCTCGCGCCGCTCCTCGACTCTCGCCGGTACCGCGAGGTGGTGGCGATCGCGGCGGTGGTGCCCCTGGTGCTGGTCGGCCCGGCGTTCGGCTGGCTCGCGGACGGGGTCGAGGTCGCCGCGGGCGGCTCCGACGCGGACGCGCTGGGCGCCGCGGTCGCGACGCTGGCCCAGGTGGTCGGCTGGACGCCGCTGGGCGCGCCGTGGGCGCTCGCGTCGGCGGTGCACGACGGCGCGTGGGCGCTGCTCGTGGCCCGGCTCGCGATCAGCCTGGGCACGCTCGCGCTCGCCTGGGTGGTCTGGGACCGTGCGCTGGCCCGCGAGCTGGTCACGCCGCACGGCGGCGGCTCGTCGTCCGCGGCGGCGAAGGGCCTGGGCTGGTTCGGCCGGCTGCCGGCCACGCCGCTCGGGGCCGTGGCCGCTCGGACCGCGACCTACTGGGTGCGCGACCCCCGGTACGCGGCGTCGATCGCGATGGTGCCGCTGCTGCCGCTGGTGCTGCTCGCCGTGGGGATGACGAACGGCGCGGGCGGCGGGCTCCTGCTGGTCATGGCCCCGCTCGCGGCGTGGCTGCTCGGCTTCGGCATCTCGAACGACGTCGGCTATGACAACACGGCGTTCGCGCTGCACGTCGCGACCGGCACGCCCGGGCGCGTGGACCGGTGGGGGCGCGTGCTCCCGGTGCTGGCCGGCGGGGCGCCGCTGTGCGTGGCGTTCGCCCTCGTCGGGTGCGCCGTCGCCGGGCGGTGGGACGCGCTGCCCGCGCTGCTGGGCCTCACCGCCGGCACGCTGGGGGCGTCGCTGGGGATCTCGAGCGCGGTCTCCGCGCGGCTGGTCTATCCGGTGCCGAAGCCGGGGGAGAGCCCGTTCAAGTCCCCGCAGGGCGCCACGATGGCGACGATGGTCGCCCAGATGGCGACCATGGGGATCACCCTGGCCGTGAGCCTGCCCACCCTCGCGCTCGCGCTGACGGCGATCCTGCTGCCGCAGGCGGCGCTCGGCTGGGCGGCGCTCGGCGTCGGGCTGGTCACGGGTGTGCTCGTGCTGCTCCTGGGCGTGCGGTGGGGCGCCCGGACCTACGACCGGCGGCTGCCGGAGCTGCTGCAACAGGTCATGGCCTTCGGCTGACGCCCGCGCGGGGGCGCGTCGGCCTTCGTGACGGGGTGGTCATGGGCCTCCCAAGGACGCTTTGCGACAATGGGGCGCGTGACCTCCGCGAACCCCGAGCACCTGCCCCTGCCTGACGGCTGGACGGCGTCCACCCCCGACCTGTCCGACCTGCCGCGCCTCGGCGAGCTGCGGGGGGCGGCGGCCGCGCCGTTCACCGGGTCGTCGGTCGTGAACCAGGAGGCCCTGGCCGCCGAGGTGGCGGGCCCGGTGTCGTGGACGCGCCGGCAGCTCGTGGCGCGCGACCCCGACGGCGTCGTGCGCGCCTGGGCGTGGGCGCACGACCGCGCCGCGGGGCGCGTCGTCGTGGGCGTCGACGTCGACCGCGGGGCGCCGGCCGCGGACGAGCTGGCGGCCGCGGGGTACGCGTGGGCGGCGCGGCAGGGCCGGGAGCTCGCGGCCCAGCGCGGGGTGAGCCGCACCCAGCTCGACGCGGGCGCGTTCGCGGGCGACGCCACCCAGCAGGCCTGGCTCGCGGCGGCGGGGTACGTGAAGGCCCGCTCGTGGCTGCAGATGTCCCGGCCGGTCGTGGCGGAGGAGGCCCTGCGCGGCGTCCTGCCCGACCCGCGTCCCGGCGTGACGGTGCGGCGGGTCGCGACGCACGAGGACGGCCTGCCCGTCGCCGAGGACCTGCAGACCGTGCACCGCGTGCTCGAGAGCGCGTTCGAGGACCACTTCAACTCCTACCGCGAGAGCTTCGGTGAGTTCCTGGTGCGTCTGCGCTCCGACCCCGGCCACCGGTGGGACCACTGGTGGCTGGCGTTCGTCACCGACCCCGAGCACCCGGACGCGGCCCCCGAGCCGATGGGCGCGCTCGTCGGCGCCGTCCTGCCCTCGGGCCCGTCCGGCAAGGAGGGCAGCTACATCGAGTACCTGGGCGCCGACCGCCGGGCACGCGGGCGCGGCGTCGCGACGGCGCTGCTGTTCGCCGTCGTGCGCGACGCCGCGGCGCGGGGGCGGGACCGCGTGGGGCTCGAGGTCGACGCCGACAGCCCGACGGGCGCCGCGTCGCTCTACGAGAGCTGGGGCTGGCGCACCCGCTACGTCACCGAGTCGTGGCACCAGGACGTCGACGTCTGACGGTCGTGTCGGGGGCGCGCCCTACGGTCGACGGATGACAAGGGCTGAGGCACGGTTCGGGCCCGACGACGAGCTCCGGGGAGCACGGTTCGTCGAGGCCGACATGACGGGCGCCACGTTCCGCCTGGTGCAGCTCGACGGCGTGCGCGTGGAGCAGAGCTTCCTGCCCGGGGCGGTGATGCGCGGCGTCGACCTCACCGGCGCCGACATCGACGGCGAGATCACCGGTCTGCGGGTCAACGGGGTGGAGGTCGCGCCGCTCGTCGAAGCGGAGCTGGACCGTCGGTACCCGGGGCGCGCGCAGGCACGGTCGGCGGACCTCGCCGAGCAGCGCGCGTCGCTGGACGCGGCGCTGCGCGCCTGGGACGCGCACCTCGCGCGGGCCGCCGCCCTGGCGCCGGGCGCCGTCCACGAGTCCGTCGACGGCGAGTGGTCCACGGCGCAGACGCTGCGGCACCTGGTGTTCGCCATCGACGGCTGGATCCGGTACGGGCTGCGGGGGATCGACGACCCGTTCTGGTACGCCGGGCTGCCCTTCACGGAGTACGAGCCGGGGGTGGCCGCCCTCGGCGTGGACCTCGCCGCGACGCCGTCGCTGGAGGAGACCCTCGCGGCCCACGCGGACCGCATCGCCGAGGTGTACGCGACCTACGACGACCTCGAGGGAACCGACGTCGAGGCCGACGCCCCGCGGCTCCCGCCGTGGGCGCCGGAGGGGTTCACCCGCGCGGTGCACCAGAGCCTCGGCGTCGTCGCCCGCGAGCACTGGGCGCACCTCCAGTTTGTCGAGCGGGACCTGACGACGCTCGAGGAGCGTGCCCGGGCGGCCCGCTGATCCTCGCCACGTAGACTCTCCCGACGTGGCACTCACCATCGGCATCGTCGGCCTGCCCAACGTCGGCAAGTCCACGCTCTTCAACGCCCTGACCCGCAACCAGGTGCTCGCGGCGAACTACCCGTTCGCGACGATCGAGCCCAACGTCGGCGTGGTCCCGCTCCCGGACCCGCGCCTGGACACGCTGGCGGAGATCTTCTCCTCCGAGCGCACGCTGCCGGCGACGGTGTCGTTCGTCGACATCGCGGGCATCGTCAAGGGCGCGTCCGAGGGTGAGGGGCTGGGCAACAAGTTCCTCGCGAACATCCGCGAGGCGGACGCGATCTGCCAGGTCACGCGCGTGTTCGACGACGGCGACGTGGTCCGCGTCGAGGGCTCGGTGGACGCCGAGGGCGACATCGAGACCATCTCCACCGAGCTGATCCTCGCCGACCTCCAGACGCTGGAGAAGGCGCTGCCGCGGATGGAGAAGGAGGTCAAGATCAAGAAGGGCGACGCCGCCCTCTTCGAGGCCGCCACGACCGCGCAGAAGATCCTCGAGTCCGGCACGACGCTCTTCCAGGGCGCGAAGGGCGCGGGCCTCGACCTCGCCGACGTCGCGTCGCTGCAGCTGCTCACGGCCAAGCCGTTCATCTACGTCTTCAACACCGACGAGGCCGGTCTTGCGGACACGGGGATGCAGCAGCGCCTGCGCGACCTCGTCGCCCCCGCGGACGCCGTCTTCCTCGACGCGAAGTTCGAGTCCGAGCTCGTCGAGCTCGAGCCGGAGGACGCCAAGGAGATGCTCGCCGACTCCGGCCAGGAGGAGGCGGGCCTCGACCAGCTCGCCCGCGTCGGCTTCCACACCCTCGGCCTGCAGACGTACCTCACGGCCGGCCCCAAGGAGTCCCGCGCCTGGACGATCCGCAAGGGCTGGACCGCCCCGCAGGCCGCCGGCGTCATCCACACCGACTTCGAGCGCGGCTTCATCAAGGCCGAGGTCATCTCGTTCGACGACCTCGTCGAGGCCGGCTCCGTCCAGGCCGCCCGATCCGCCGGCAAGGCGCGCGTCGAGGGCAAGGACTACGTCATGCAGGACGGCGACGTCGTCGAGTTCCGGTTCAACGTCTGATCACGGGAGGCCTTGTGGATGGCCGACGCACCAGACGATGTCTTGCATTCTGTGCGACGCCGGCTGCAATGATCACCTTTCGTCACGACGGCGATGCTCGTCGCGCTCTCGACGAACTGACTGCCGACGGTGCGTCTGTGTCGCGCGCTGTTCGCGATGCTCTCGTCGAGGCGGCCGTGCGAGAAGCAGCCGTGCTTGTCCGCACCGTCGCCGGTATCCTGCATGCATGCCTGAGAACGCCATGACGCCTGAGACGCTCGCCCTGCGCGAGCTCCTGGAGGCGCACGGTGATGAGTTCCAGGTGCTCCTGGACCGGTACGGCGCGAGCAGACCCAAGCTTTTCGGCTCCGTCGCGCGCGGGACCGCTCGCGCCGGGTCGGATATCGACATTCTCGTCGAGATGGACCCGGCCGATGGGAACCTGCTCATGCGCGCCTCTGGGCTCATGGAAGAGACCAGGGCGCTCTTCGGTCGCGAGGACATCGACGTGTTCCCCGTGCAGCTGCTCAAGCGCCCGATCTCGGCGTCGGCCCTCGCAGATGCGGTCGCGCTTTGAGCCGTGACACGGACCAGCGGATCGCCGACATCCTAGAGGCCATCGCTCGCTGCCGACGGTATGTCGGTGCTCTTGACGACGACGGGGGACTCGTCGACATGGCCGAGGATGCCATCGAGCGGAATCTCCAGATCATCGGCGAAGCGGCGAACCATCTGCCCGCGGAGGTCACCGACTCCCACCCGGAGATCGCCTGGCCGCAGATCCGCGGTTTTCGCAACGTCCTCGTCCACCAGTACTTCGGAGTCGAGGTCGACGTAGTCCGTGAGGTCGTAGGGACCTACCTGCCGCCGCTGGCTGTGGCACTCCGTAGCCACATCACCGTCGACTGATCTCGCCTCGACCGGGTCGTCGGCGTACTCGCCGCTCCCGACTGAACTTCGCTTCTCCGCTCGACGCCCAGGCCGTCGGTGACGGCCTGGGCGGAGTCGGTCTACGCCGTGCGCCGGTAGTCGATGGTCAGCAGCATCTCGTCGCCGACATCGCGCAGCACGGCCTCGTCGACAGCTGCGATGCCGATGCCCAGGGTGCGGGCCGGTGTGCTGGTCACGTAGTCCGGACTCCATGCACGCAGGACGGCGATGCGGCTGAGGTGGGGAGCGTGGTCGGGCAGGTCACGGAGCCACCCGAGCCAGTCCTCGGCCGTCGCCTCGTCCTCGTGCTGCTCTTCGGCACCTCGGCCGATCAGGGAGTCGCAGTCGCACATCCGCCGGTGCAGGGTGAACACCTTCGACGTCGGCCGGATGTGACGGGACATGATCGCGACCCCGTGGACCGTCGGGGCGGCGCCGATCCGCTCGGCGGTGAACTGCTGGAATCCAACCGTGAAGGCGGCGGCGTTCACCGCCCAGAGGTTGATCGAGCACATGGGGTCACTCTGCCAGGGCGTGATGACACGGCGGGTTCGCGTCCTCGGCACGCAGAGCGTCGCGCGCGCCGAGAAGCGCGGCGACGACCGCTTCGGGCGAGTCTTCCATGATGATGTGGGTTGGGGAGGACCTGGTCCCGCAGTTCGTGAACACGGTCGACGATCCGGGGAAGACGCGTTCGGAAGACGGAGTGCCGGACTGGGCGACCCTGGTGCGGTGGGCCGAGGAGGCAGGGGCTCTGACGGCCGCGGAGACGGCGTCGCTCCAGCCACCGGAACACGAGCGTCGCCGCGGCCGTGTTCGTCGCCGCCTGCGCGACGTACGTGCGGCGTCGAAGGTGATCTCCCACCCGGTCACGTCATCCCGTCACCGCCCCGGCGCGGCGGCCGCGGACCCCAGGAGCGCGAGCCTCTGGGCGGAGTCGTCGTCGGCCGCGTAGTACACGACGAGGGTCAGGCCGTCGACGGGCAGCTTGTCGCGGTGCAGCGTGAGGTCGCCGACCGTCGGGTGACGCACCTCGGCGGTGCCGCCGGACAGCTCGCGCACGTCGTGGCGCGCCCACAGCTCACGGAACCGCGCGGAGGCGAGCGACAGCTCGCCGACGAGCTCGCGGATGCGCGGGTCGTCCTCCTGCCCGCGGACCGATCCGCGGAACGCGGCGACGAAGCCCCGAACCTGGCGCTCCCAGTCCGCGTGGAAGTCGCGCTCGGCCGGGTCGAGCAGCAGCGACCTCAGCCGGTTCTCACCCGGGCTGAGGCGCGGCGACAGCGCGCGGGCGAGGTCGTTCGACGCGAGCACGTCGTACGCCCGTCCCTCGACGAACGCCGGCACGCCGATCGAGGACAGCAGCATGCGCAGCCGCTGCGGCACGCGTTCTGCTCGGCGGGGCGCGCGGCGCGACGCCGTGGGCTGCGCGAGCTCCCGCAGGTACCGCGTCTCGACGTCGTCGAGCTGCAGCACGCGAGCGAGCGCCGAGACCACCTGCTCCGACGGGTGCGTGTCGCGGCCGCGCTCGAGCCGCAGGTAGTAGTCGGCGCTGATCCCGGCGAGCATGGCGAGCTCCTCGCGCCGCAGGCCCGGCACGCGGCGGCGGCCGTCCGCGGGGATCCCCGCCTGCTCCGGCGTGACGAGGTCGCGCCGCGCCCGCAGGTAGTCGCCGAGGCGGTTGTCGTCGGCACCCATGCCTTCACGGTACGGCGGGGGAGGGCGCGGAGGGGGTGCCCTGCGACTCCCCTGGATCCGCTCGGCACTCCCTCCGCGCCGGCTCCGGTCCCACGCTGGTTCCCGGCCCCGAAGGCCGGGGTACGGAAGGGATGCACCATGAACATCGACGGACGCACCGCGTTCATCGTCGGCGGCACCGCCGGCATCGGCGCCGCGCTCGCGGACAGGCTGCGCGACGCCGGCAGCACCGTCGTCGTCGGCGGCCGCAGCGCCGACGGACCGGGCCAGACCCGCATCGACGTCTCCGACCCGAGGTCGATCGTCCGGGCCCGCGACGAGGTCCTCGCCGCGCACCCCGACCTCGACCTCGTCGTGACGATGGCCGGCGTCATGCCGATCGAGGATCTGCGCGACCCCGCGCACTCGCCCGTGGCGGAGCGGGCTGTCGCCGTCAACCTGCTCGGCACCGTCCGGGTGATCGACGCGTTCACCCCGCACCTCCTCGAACGGGGATCGGGCGACATCGTCACGGTCTCGTCGGGCATCGGCTTCATGCCGTTCCCCGCGATGCCGACCTACGGCGCGACGAAGGCCGGCGTGCACGCCTACACCGAGGCGCTCCGCGCACAGCTCGCCGGGACGGGCATCGGGGTCACCGAGCTCGTCCCGCCGGCCGTCGCGAACGCCGGGCAGGAGAAGATCAACCCCGCCGCGCTCCCGATGGGCGCGTTCCTCGACGAGGTCATCGGGCTCCTCACGCAGGAGCCGACGCCGAACGAGGTCGTCGTCGAGGCCGCACAGCACCTGCGCTGGGCCGAACGCGACGGGAGCTACGCCGAGCAGCTCGAGCGCCGCTCCGCCACGTCAGCCGCGCTGCTCGGCCGCTGACCCGCACGCCCGCCGGCGTGAGCGGGCCGGGGATGGTGCCGACGAACCCAGCGGGAACCGGGGCCCGGCTTCGTCCTGACGGAGCGCGGTCGTCGCCGCACAGCGGAGCAGGTGCTCCGGGAGTGGCCCCCTAGCGTGGGTCCCACAGGTCCGCGCGACGCCGCCGCAGGTGTGCCTGCACCCCGACGATCGTCTGCGGATCGAAGAGCCCGGGGTCCTCGGCCAGGCGTTCGGCACCTGCGACGACGCCGTCCTCGTCGAGCTCTCGTCCGCGACCCGTGCGCACGGGGCCGGGAGCGTCGTCGAGCTGAGCCTCGATGTGGCCGAGGGACCCGCCGGCGCCGTCGTGAGCGATCCCGTCCTGCGGCACGTGAGCTCCTCGCTACCCGCGTACGCCCGGTGCCACCTTGCGTGGCTGAGGGCGGTGACCGAGAGCTGGGAGACCCACCTCGCCCCCTGGCCGGACCCGCAGGCGGCTCGCGAGGGCGTCGCCGCGCGCTTCGCGGCGACGGTGGACGACCTCGACGCGGCGTCGCCGTTCTGGGACGACCTGGCGTTCCAGATCGAGGAGCTGGGGGTGCCGACGTCGGCGACCTACGAGCAGCTGGTCGGTCGCGAGGGCCTGCCTCTGGCCTGAGCGCCGCGCGCGTCCGTCACGACGATGTCGCCCGGCGTCTCACCGGCTGAGGGTGGCGTAGTAGTCGCGCAGGGTGTGCGTGCCGTGCGGTTCGCCGACGGAGTCCGTCTGCATGCCCTCCAGGAAGAAGCGCGTCAGCGACCCCGCTCGCGGACTGACCCGGTCGGACGCCCAGACGGCCGCCGACGCCGCGCGCCGAGGGACGGAGACGTACCGCGGCGTCTTGCCGAGCGCGTCGAAGGCGATCCGCACGACGTCCCGGTACGTGAGCACCTCGGGGCCGCCGACGTCCCACGACCCCGGCCCGTCGGCGAGCCGGGAGACGCAGAACTCCGCGAGGTCGGCGCCGTGGATGGGGGAGAGGCGGACGTCGCCGTCGCCCAGCCCGAACGCCATGCCCCGTCGCGCGAGGTCGTAGATCTCGGTGAGGTCCGAGAAGTAGCCGGAGGGGTTGACGATCTGGGGCGCGACGTGCGACCTCGCCAGGGCCTCCATGAAGGCGTGCTTGGCCCGGCTCACCCCCGACGTGCCGGACGCGGCGTTCATGACGCCGACGTAGAGGAACGAGTCCACGCCCACCTGTTCCGCCAGCTCGAGGTAGCGGAGGTTCTGGCGGAAGTCGACGTCCCAGGGGTCCGCCTTCTGCCGGGTCACGCCGAGGGCGGAGACCACGCGGTCCACGCCCGCCATGACGTCCGCGCCGAGGTCCGCCGCGCCCTTCGGGGCGACCACCCACTCGTCCACGAGCGCGCCGAGTCCCGGAGCGCCGTGGGCCCCGGGCGCCGCCGCACGACCCCGGTCGCGGACGACGGCGCGGACGACGTAGCCGTCGCCGTGCAGGCGCTCGGCGAGGTGCCTGCCGACGTAGCCGGTCGCTCCGACGAGGAGGGCGCGCTCGGGGGAGTCGTTCATGGTGTGCCCTTTCGGTGAGGGTGGGTGGACGCGTGCGGGTCGGGGGGCGCGACAGCGTCGGTGAGGTCGCGGAAGGCGGTGAGAGCCTCGGTCAGCGGGGCGTTCTCGTCGAGCCCTCGGTGCAGGAGCAGGCCGTCGATCAGTGCGGCGACCAGCGCGGCGAACCCGAGGCGCCGGTCCTCCGGCCAGTCGGGCCTGCGCGCGCCGAACCAGTCGGCGATGGCGGCGCGCGCCCCGGCGAGGCTGTCGCGGAACGCGGCTCCCAGCTCGGGGTCCTGGCCCGCCCCGGCGACCAGCTGGACCGCCAGGCGGACGAGCCGGTCGTCCGCGGCCAGCCGCTCAATACCGGTGCGGATCGCGTCGAGCCCCTCGTCGAGGTCGGACGAACGGAGGAACAGGTCGACGAGCGGTCCGACGGCGGCCTCGCTCGCCCGCTGGGCGACCGCGGTCCGCAGGCCGGGCAGGCCCCCGAAGTGGTAGTGGATGAGCCCGGCGTTGGTCTCGCTGCGCGCGGCCACGGCGCGCGTGGTGACAGCGGCCCAGCCACCCTCGGCGAGGAGCGAGAGCCCGGCGTCGACGAGGCGCGCGCGCGTCTGCTGGCCTCGAGGCGATCTTGCTCGGGCGACTAAATTAGGCACTTGGCTAAGTTAGCAGACGCCCGGCGTCGACCGCCGCGCCGGTGTCTAGGCGATCAGCGCGTGAGGGTAGGCCGGCCCGCGCCCCTGGAAGCTCAGGATGCTCGGGTTGACGACCTCGCCGTCGCGGATCTCGATCGCGCGGGACACGGTGAGGCTCGCGTCCCACGCCGCCGGGCCCTCCATGACCGTGCGCAGGAACGGCAGGACCGCCTCGCTGATCTCCCACGTGGCCGAGTTCCACAGGTACGACGGGCTGTGGTCGACGGCGTAGTAGTTCACCCCGCGGCCCACCGTGAACATCGGCTCGTCGAACGTGGTCGGCTTCGCCCACTCGAAGCCCATCCCCGCGTCGCACGACACGTCGACGATCAGGCTGCCCGGCGCGAACCCGGCGAGGTCGTCGGCCCGCAGGTAGGTCAGCGGCGCGGCGACGTCCTGCAGCGTGCAGTTGACGACGATGTCGTGCGACGCCAGGAACTCCGGCAGCAGCACGTCGCCGTCGTCGGTGGGGACGGTGCTGAGGTGGGTGGGGCCGTCGTCGGTGTGCAGCTGGGTGATGTGGGCCGTGTGGATCGGTGAGCCGACGGCCGCGGCGCCGCGCTGCGTGAGGACCTGGATGTCGTGGATCCCGTGTGCCTTGAGCGCCGTGACGGCGCCCCGCGCGGTCGCGCCGAAGCCGATGACCACCGCGCTGCGCCGCGGCCCGTAGTCGCCGGTGGAGCCGACGAGGCTCATGGCGTGCAGCACCGAGCAGTAACCGGCGAGCTCGTTGTTCTTGTGGAACACGTGGAGGCTGAAGTCGCCCCGGCGGGTCCAGTGGTTCATCGACTCGAAGGCGATGAGCGTGAGTCGACGGTCGATCGCCGTCTGCGTCATCGCGGCGTCCTGCACGCAGTGCGGCCACCCCCACAGGACGCGGCCGGCGGGGATCGCGGCGACGTCCGCCGCCTGCGGCTTGGGCAGGAGCAGGACGTCCGCGGACGCGATCACGTCGGACCGTTCCGCGACCCTGCCGACGCGCGACTCGACGTACCCGGGCGCCAGCTGGAAGTCGGCGCCATAGCCTCGCTCGACGATCATCCGGGCGCGCACGTCCGCGTCGACCCGGTCCAGGTGGTGAGGGTGGAGCGGCAGCCGTCGCTCGTTCTCCATCGAGGAGCCGGCGAGCAGCCCGAGGGTGAGCAGGCCCGTCGTGGTGGGGACGGCAGGTGTGGGTGAGGTGGCGCCGGGCATCCGGACTCCCATCATCGGGGAACCGGGGTCAGCTCCTGATTCGACTGTACGCTGCGCCGGGCCGGCGACGGACGACGGGTCAGCGGACGTCCTCCGACGGCGGGAGGCGCGGGTAGTCCGCCACCGGGTAGACGCCAACGGCGAACCCGTGCACGACGTCGCCACGGCGGGGGAGGGCGTCGAACTCCTCCACGAGGGCCGCCATGCGCTCCCAGAACTCCCGCTTCTGCGCCTCGTCGATCCGCGCGTGCCGCAGGAAGCCCCACAGCTCTCCGTCGAGGAACGCGGGCCGGGACTCGCGGGCCGCCACCTCGAAGTCGTTGAAGTCCAGCGGCCTGCCGCCGTCGTCGGCCCCGTCGGCAGAGCCTTCGAGGGAGACGTGGAACAGCCGCGCGGTGCGCCCGTAGAAGGCCTCCTCGACGGCGCGGACCCGGCGCGTCCTGACGACGCGCAGGAGGCCGGCGTCGGCGAGCACCTTGACGTGGTGGGCGACCGTGCTCTTGGGGCGACCCACCGCGCCGGCGAGCTCGGTGACGCTCGCCGCACGCTCGTGGAGCAGGCCGAGGATCGTGGTGCGGAGCGGGTTGCCCAGGGCGCGGACCTGGTCGGGACTGGTCAGCGCGATCCGGTCCGCGAGCTCGTAGTCGGGGGTCTTGCCGTCCATGGTCGACGATACTAACGTTCTGGAACGTTCGAAGTTTCTGGTTCATTGTGGAGACGTCATGGCCGAGATCATCCTGTTCCACCATTCCCAGGGCCTGACGCCGGGGATCCGGGCCTTCGCCGACGAGCTCGCCGCGTCGGGGCACGTCGTGCACGTGCCCGACCTGTTCGACGGCCGGACCTTCGACGACGTCGAGACCGGTGTCGCCCACGCCCAGGAGCTCGGGTTCGACACGGTGCTGGCCCGGGGCGCCGCCGCCGCGGACGACCTCCCCGCGGATCTCGTCTACGCGGGCTTCTCGATGGGCGTCATGCCGGCGCAGAGGCTCGCCCAGACGCGGCCGGGCGCCGTCGGCGCGCTCTTCCTCGATGCGTGCCTCCCCGTCGAGGAGTTCGGCGCCTGGCCGGAGGGGCTGCCGGTCCAGATCCACGGCGGCCTGGACGACGAGTGGTTCGCGGAGGACCTGGAGTCCGCTCGTGCGCTGGCGGACTCGACCCCGACGGCGGAGCTCTTCCTCTACTCGGGCACGGCGCACCTGTTCGCCGACTCCTCGCTCTCTGGCCACGACGCGCAGGCCGCCGGCCTCGTCCTGCAGCGCGCCCTGGCGTTCCTCGGCGCGCTCGGCCGAGAGGCGGATCGGGCGTGATGAGCGGGTGTGATCGTCATGCCGCGACCGTGGCGAAGCCCCGACCGCCGTCGCCACCGAGGTCGGGCCGGGTCGCCACCTGGTGCGACCACAGCCACCCCGCGCGACGATCAAGGTCGATGCGTAGCTCGCACTCCACCACCGAAGGAGAGACGTCGTGAGCGGCCCAGAGAAATCCCCTCCCACCGAACCGGCGAGCCCCGGCAATCCCGCCCGTCCGGGCGCACGTCGCTCCGACGATCCCCTCGAGGAGCCCAAGAGTCCCGGCCCGCCGGCTCATGAAGAGACGTCGACGCCGTCGCCCGACTCGCTCGAGGAGCCCAAGAGCCCCGGCCCGCCTGCTCATGAAGAGACGTCGACGCCGTCGCCCGATCCCCTCGACGAGCCCAAGAGCCCCGGCCCGCCGCCGGGCTCGATCCCCGGAGACCCGGACTAGAGGTACTCGGCCCGAGGCCTGCGCGTGAAATCGTTCGATACTGGACGGCATGACCCTCTACGACGACGTCGGGGGCTTCGACGTCCTGCTCGCGGTGTGCCGCCGGTGGAACGCGCTGTGCCTGGCGGACCCTGTCGCGGCGCACCCGTTCTCGCACGGCACACTGCACCCGCAGCACGACGAACGCCTCGCCGCCTACCTGACGGAGGCGCTCGGCGGCCCGCGGCTGTACACGGGCGGCTACGGGGACGAGACGAAGGTGCAGCGGATGCACGCAGGCAACGGGGAGCACGCGGACCTCGACGAGGCGTGCGTCCGGCTCTTCCGTCAGGCGCTGGACGACGTCGGCGTGCCCGCGGCGGCGGGCGCGCGCGTCGGTGACTACTTCGAGCGGCGGACCGTCGCCATGCGCGCCTACGGCGGCAGCCGCGACGGCGTGCCCCCCGGGCTGCCCCTCCCACGCGTGTGACGGCGACCGGGCGCGCCGGGCCTACGATCGCCCGGTGCCGACGATCGTGCTGACCACCGAGATCCCGGCGTCCGCCCAGGCGTGCTTCGACGCCAGCCTGTCGGTGGACGCGCACACGGCGTCGATGCGCCGGTCGGGGGAGCGAGCGGTGGCGGGTGTGACGTCGGGCGTCATGGGCCCGGGTGACACGGTGACGTGGCGCGCGCGACACTTCGGCGTCCCGTTCCGCATGACGTCACGCATCAGCGCCCACGACACGCCGCACCGTTTCGTCGACGAGCAGGTGGCCGGCCCGTTCCGCCGCTGGTGGCACGAGCACCGGTTCGAGGAGGTGCCCGGCGGCACCCGGATGACGGACACGGTCGAGTACACGTCGCCCGCGGGGGTGCTGGGTCGGCTGGTGGACCGGGTCGTGCTCACCGGGTACCTGACCCGGCTGCTGCGCACCCGCAACCGGTGGCTCACCGAGGCGCTCGCACCGCGCGACTGACCGCGACGCGCCCGGTGTCGGGAACGTGCGGGACGCCACACCCGTGCGCCGGGTGACCACCCCTACCGGGTATCGGTGCAGGTCAACCGGCTGGGGCGGCGCCCCTGAGGCGTGGGCCGGTCCCGCCGAGACGATCGTTCGGGGTGGACGCGACAGGCGATGCCCAGGTGGGCTGCTTACGCTGGTCCGCGATGTTGCTCCAGGCTCCCACCGCGCCCGCGCGCGCCCTCGACGGCTCGCGCCCGCGCACCCGGGCGGGGCGCGGCGGCCGGCCCGACGAACAGCTCGCGCGCCTCACGTCGGCGCCGGCGCTCCTGGCGGGACTGGTCGTCGTGACGCTGCTGGCGGCGGGTCCGCTGCAGGGGATGGACGAGGCCGCGCACGGGCACTGGGCGCAGAAGCTCACCCCCGGCCTGCAGCCCTTCATCCAGCACGTGCTCGACCCGATCGCCGGCCAGGCGGTCTGCCTGCCCGTCCTCCTGGCCGTGGCGGCCACCCTGTCGTGGCGGCACCGCACGTGGCGCCCGCTGTGGTGCGCGGCCATGGCCGAGCTCGCGTTCTACGGGGGAGTGGGCCTGCTCAAGGTGGTGCTGGCGCGGCCGGCGCCCACCACCGACGACGCCGACCTGTTCGGCGGCGGCCTGCGCCAGCTCGGCTGGAGCGGCATCAGCTTCCCGTCGGGGCACGCCGCCGAGGCGGTGCTGATCTACGGCACGGCGGTCTACCTCGTCGGGCGCTGGACCAACGCGTCCGCGCGCACGATGACGATCCTGCGGCTCGGCGTCGGGCTCGTCTCGCTCAACGCGGTGGCCGTCTCCTACTACCTCGGCTGGCACTGGATCAGCGACCTGGTGGGCGGGCTCCTCGTCGGCGGCCTGCTGCTGCGCCTCCTGGTCGAGGCGGACCGCCGCGGCTGGCGGTTCCGCCGCGCCGTCGTCGCCCGGCACCTCTGACCCCGAGCACTCAGCGCCCCCGCTGCCCGCCGCCTTGCGCGCCGCAGACCTCGCTGGGAACCTCGGCGAGATGACGATCCCACCCTCCGTGCCCCCGACGCGTGGCCGCCACGTCGCCGCGTTCGTCGGTGGCCTCCTCGTGGGCAACAGCGCCCCGCACCTGGCGTCGGCCGCGACGGGGCGGGAGCACCTCACCCCGCTGGCGGGCCGCGAGTCGTCCCCGCTGGTCAACCTGGCGTGGGGTGCGGCCAACCTCGCCGGCGGGCTCGCGCTCCTGCGGGCGGCGGCAGGCCCGGGCCGGCGCTGGGACCGGCGGCTCGTGGCGTTCGAGGCGGGCGTCGTGACGTTCGCGGTCTGGATGGCCGCGAGCGAGGGTCTGACGGGGCTGAACTCAGCGCCGCCGAGCCCACGTCCCTGAGCTCGTGTCTCGACCCGGCGTCGGTCGCAGCCACCGCGGTCATACGACGACCGCGGCGCCGGCGAGCGCCAGGTAGATCCCGCCGGCGGCGCGGCTCAGCCGCCGTCGGGCACGCTCGGACGCGCGCAGCCGCCACGACATCCGGTCGGCGAGCAGCGCGTACGAGGAGTCGACGAGCGCCGCGAGGCCGACGAAGGCGCCGCCGAGAAGGGCCAGCTGCGGCGCGACGGCGCCACGGGCCGGGTCGGCGAACTGGGGGAGGAAGGCCAGGAAGAACAGCGCCGTCTTGGGGTTGAGGACGTCGACCAGGACGCCGTCGGCGAAGAGCCGCCAGCGTCGCGGCGCCGTCGGGGCGGCGTCCTCGCCGGTGGCGTCGCCCGCGGACACGGCCCGCGCCCGAGCGGCGTGCAGCTCGCGCACGCCGAGCCACACCAGGTAGGCGGCGCCGCTCCACCGCACCGCGTCGAACAGCGCGGGCGACCGCGCCAGCAACGCGGCGAGCCCGGCCGCCGCGGCCACCACGTGCAGCGCGGCTCCCGTCTCCAGGCCGGCCATCGAGTACAGGCCGGCCCGCCGGCCGTGGGCGCTGGCGCGCGCGACGACGTACACGACCGAGGGGCCCGGGACGGCCAGCGTCGCGAGGGACGCACCCAGGAAGCCGAGCAGCGCGGGAGCGCTCGGCAGCAGCGCCGTGACGGCCTGCGCCGCCTGCATCGTCTGCGCGGTCATGGTGGGAAGGGAGGGGTCCCGACGGTTGTCCGTGACATCCGTCCGTCGTCCGCGTGGCTGCGAGCTCCGCCTCCGGCGAGGATGACGGGATGGCGGACTGGACGGTCACCCAGGTCACGGACCCGGCCGAGCTCGTCGCGGCCTCGCACCTCTTCGACCACCCGGTCTCGCCGGACGGCGCGGAGGACACGCTGGGACGCCCGGGCCACGTCGTGCTGCTGGCGCGCTCGGCCGACGGGCGCGACGTCGGGTTCGTGTCGGGGGTCGAGATGCGGCACCCGGACAAGGACGCGGAGCTGTTCCTGTACGAGCTGGCCGTGGACGACGGGTGGCGCCGGCAGGGGGTGGCGACGGCCCTGCTCGCCGCGCTGCGCGAGGTCGCCCTGGCGCGCGGGTGCCGCGGGATGTGGACCGGCACGGAGGCGGACAACGCCGCGGCGCTCGCCACCTACCGCGCGGCGGGCGCCGAGATCGACGACGGGTCCGTCTTCGTGGTCTGGGACGACCTGGCCGCCGGCTGACGACGCCCGCCCCCACGGGCGCACCGGAGCAAGGACGTGACGGGTCGGTACGCCACGGTGAAAACCGTTGCCCCGCGTGCCGCGCTCTGGAAGGGTGTCCGCCGTGAACTCACCTGCCGCCGACGTCGACGTCGCGGGCCTCCTCGCCGCCTACGACGACCAGCTCCGCACCGACGCCGAGACGCCGGGCGCCGTCGCCGTGACGCGCCTCGGGCCGCTGCGGCTCGTCGCCTTCGCCGGCGGGCGGGGCTTCGTCACCTACCGCGACCTCGGCGGCGCCGACGCCGCGACGGTCCGCGGGCTCGTCGCCGCGGCGCTCGCGCACTTCCGCGACGACGAGGCGATCTCGAGCGCCGAGTGGAAGACGCGCGGGCACGACGTCGCGCCGGGCCTGCACGAGGCCCTGGTCGACCACGGGTTCGTACCCCAGGAGCCCGAGTCGATCATGATCGGCGATGCGCGGCTCCTCGTCGCGGACGTCCCGCTGCCGGACGGCGTGTCCCTGCGCCGGATCACCGCGGAGGCGGACGTGCGCGCGATGTCCGCGATGGCCGACGAGGTCTTCGGGGACGACCCGGCCACGTCCGGGCACGCCGAGCAGATCTTGCGGCGCCAGGAGCGCGACCCCGACATGGAGCTGTGGGTCGCGGAGGCGGGCGGCGAGGTGATCAGCGCGGGCCGCCTCGAGCCCGTCGCCGGGACCGAGTTCGCCGGGCTGTGGGGCGGCTCGACCCGGCCCGAGTGGCGGGGCCGCGGGATCTACCGCGCGCTGACCGCGGCGCGCGCCCGGTCCGCCGTCGAGCGCGGCAAGGTCTACCTGCACAGCGACTCGACGGAGTTCTCGCGCCCCATCCTGGAGCGTTCCGGCCTGGTCAAGGTGTCCACCACGACGCCGTACGAGTGGCGGCGCTGAGGGCGGCGACGTGGGCCTCGAGGACGACCCGTTCGAGCACCGGGTCACGAAGGACGGCACGGTGCTGGTGACCCGCGGCGGGCGGCCGGTCGCCACCCTCGCCGGGGCGCGCGCCGCCCGGCTGGCCGCGCTGCTCGGCCACGACCCCGCCACCGACCAGGAGCTCCTGGCCCGCGCGACCGGGAACTACCGGCGCGGCAACGAGAAGCGGGGGCACCGCCCGTGACGACGCCGTGACGACGCCATGACGACGCTGACGACGCTGACGACGCTGACGACGCTGACGACGCTGACGACGCTCGGCCGGCGCCGATGAGCCGCGCCCGGCTGCTGGTGCGCCGCGCGGGCGCGCACCGCGGGCTGCTGGTGCTCGTGGCGCTGCTGGTCGCCACGCTCGCGGCGGCGCTGGGCACCGCCGTCGGGACGGTCCGCGTCGGCGAGACGCGCGTCGTCCAGGACGGGCTGACCCGCGGCGGGGCACCGGGCGTGGTCCAGGTGACCACCCGCCTCGCACCTCCCGAGGACGCCGCCGCGCAGGACGCGGCGCTGCGGCGCGACGTCGACGCGCTGTTCGCGGGCACGACCTACGACCTCGACCGCGAGGAGGTGCCCGACGCCGACTCGGACGACCCGTTCGTGCGCTGGACGCTGACGCCGGACGTCGCCGCCACCGACGTCGCGGACCTGAGCGTCCTCGCCGACGGCTCCGACGCGCTCCTGGAGGCCGTGCTCGCCGACGACGCCGTCGCGGTGCGCGGCGCGACGGTGACCGGGGACCTGGGGGAGCGGGCGGAGGCCGCCGACGCGGCGGCCGGGGCCGCGGCGGCCGTGGCCCTCGTCCCGATGCTGGTGCTGGCCCTGGCGGGCGTGGTCGCGGTGGCCCAGGTGGCCCGCCTGCTCGCCGCCACGCGCGCGGGCGAGGTGCGCCTGCTGGTCTCGCGCGGGACGTCGCCCGCCCAGCTCACGGCGGCCGGGGCGGCGGAGGCGGGGCTGGTCGTCGGGGCCGGCGCCCTGGCCGGCGCCGCCGCCGCGGGCGGGGTGCTCGTCGCGCAGGGCGCCGCCGGGCGCGTCCTGGCCGACGCCCTGGTGCCGTCGGCCGTCGCGACGGCGCTGGGCGCCCTGCTCGTGCTGGTCGCGGTCGGCGGCGCCCAGGCCCGGGCGGTCGCCGCGGCGCGGGTCGCGGACACGTCGGGCCGGGCGCGGCGGGCGGCCACGTGGGGGACCGTCGTGCTGGTGCTCGCGGCGGCCGGTGTCACGACGTGGCTGCTGCGCCGCTACGGCTCCCCCCTCGTCCCGACGCCCGACGGCGGGCAGACCGACCCGTCGGCCGCGGCGGCGCCCGCCCTCGTGCTCGCCGCCGCGGCGGCCGGCGCCGTCGCGCTGCTCGGTCCGGTGTCGCGTGCCTGGGCGGCGGTCGCGGCGCGCGGGCCGGGCACGCGCGTGCTCGCCGCGCGGCAGGTGGCGCGGCGGCTGGCGGTCGCCGCGGTGCCCGTGGTCCTGGTGGTGGTCGCCGCGGGGAGCGTGGTGCTCGCGTCGGCGTACGCCGGGACCGGGCAGCACCTGCGGGCGGCGGCCGCCGGCGTCGCGGCCGGCAGCGACGTGCGGGTCGTCGTCGACGGCGCGTCACCCGGGCCGGTCGCGGCGTACGAGGAGCTCCCGGGGGCGGCGGCCGCCGCCCCGGTGCGGGTGGTGGAGGGCGACGTGGACGGCGAGACCGTGACGACCACCGGGATCCCCACCGAGCGGATCGCCTCCGTGGCGCTCGTCCCGGGCGGCCAGGGGGAGGCCGAGGAGATCGCCGGGGCGCTGCGGGGTCCCGGACCGTACGCCGGCAGCCCGAGGCTGCCGGTCGGCACGAGCGGCCTCGTCCTGGACGTCTCCGGAGGCCTCGCCGACGCGGGCACCGAGGAGGGGGCCGGCGCCGACCTGGCGACCGTCCCGCTCACCGTCTGGCTCGCGGACGCCGACGGGCAGCTCGCCGCGGTCGCCACGACGCCGGTCGCCCCCGATGGGGACACCGCGCACGGCGTCGTCGAGCTCCGGGGCGACGTGCCGCCCGCGCCCCCCGCGGCCGAGGGCGCGCCGGGCGCCTGGACCGTCGCCGGGTTCGAGGCGCAGCCGCCGGGCGCAGACGGCGGAGCCATGACGCTGCGGCTCTCCGTGGACGAGGCCGTCGCGACGGCCGACGGCGGCGCCACCTCGGCGGTCGACCTCGGGAGCGTCGGCTGGTCGCCCGCGGGCGGCGACCCGGCCGCGAGCCCAAGCATCCCGAGCCCAGGCACCCCGAGCCCCGACACCCCGAGCCCCGACGCCCCGGGTGCCGGGCCGACCCTGGTCGCCACGGTCGACCAGGCCCGCCCGCCGGCGATCCGGGTCGTCCCGGCCGCCCGGCGCGACGACGTCCCGGCCGTGCTCTCCCGGGACCTGGCCGGGCGGCTGGACGTCACGACCGGCGGGGTCACGGAGCTCCCCCTCGACACCGGCCGCCTGCCCGTGCGCGTCGTCGGCGTGGTCGACGTCGTGCCCGGCTCCCTGTACCCCGCCGCGGCCATGGTCGGGCTCGGCGAGCTGCAGGCGGCCTCGCTGCGCACGGGTCGCCCCGTCCCCGCGGCCGAGGAGACCTGGGTGCGCGCCGTCCCGGGTGCGGACCGGGGCGACGTCGACCGGCTCGCCGCAGCTGCCCAGGGCCTGGCGGCGCGGGCGGGCGCCGAGTCGCAGGTCGCGACGTCGACCGGGGCCCAGGGCGCCGATGCCGCCGCGCCGGTACGGCGGGCGTTCGCCGTCGCGGCACTCGCGGCCGTGCTGCTCGCCCTGGTCGGGGTGGGCGCGGTGAGCCTCGCCTCCGTGCGGGAGCGGCGCGGCGAGGTCGCGGTGCTCCGCGCCGTCGGCGTGCCGCCCCGGGCACAGGGGGCGAGCCGGGCGGTGGAGCTGGTCGTCGTGACGGCCGCGGCGCTGGTCGTGGGGGTCCTGGCCGGGTGGGCGCTGGCGGCGGCGACGGTGCCCGGCCTCGCGGCGGCCACGCTCACCGGGTTCGCGGTGGTCCCGACGCCGACCACGGAGCTCGCGCCGTGGTCGGCGCTCGTGCCCGGCCTCCTGCTCGTCGCGGGGCTGGCGGCGGTCGCGCTCGCGGTGCGGGCCGTGGTCGCCGCCCAGGCCCGCGACGGCGGCTACCGGGAGGAGGTGCGCTGATGCTGTGGCTGCTGCTGCGCCGGCACCTGCGCACCGCGTGGGGGAGCGCGCTCGTCCTGGCGATCGTGACCGTTCTCGCGGCGGGCGTCGCCACGGCCGCCACCCGGGCGATCGGCGAGATGCGCTCGGAGCAGGTCACCTACGCCACCGAGCAGCTGTCGCCCCAGCGCCGGGACATCAGCTCCCGGGCGTCGCTGGTACCCGGCGGGGGCGTGTCGGACACCGACGTGCTCGGCACCGAGCCCGCGGCCGCCCCGGCGGTCCCGCCGGAGCCCGCGTGGGACGAGTACCTCGCCGGCCTGGAGCGCGTGCGCGCCGACCTGCCGGCGCCGCTGCGCGGCGTCGTCGGCGAGCCGTCGTTCGCCGTCTCCTCGCGGGAGACGACGACCGAGCAGGTGCCGGGCTCCGGGATCGAGCAGCCGAAGGTCGTGATGCGGGCGTCGGCGCGCATGACCCAGGACCTGCGGCTGGTGGAGGGCGAGTGGCCCGCGGCGACGCCGGTGCTCAGCACCTACAACGGCCCCGAGGGCAGCGAGCCGGTGCAGGTGGTCGTGTCCCGCTCGGCCGCCCGGACGCTCGGGTGGGAGCTCGGCGGCACCTACGACGTCGACGTGTGGAAGTTCCCGCCGCTGCGGGTCGTCGGCCTCACCGCACCGGTCGACCCCGACGCGACCACCTGGTACCACCAGCCGTTCGCCCGCGACGCCCAGGTGAGCACGACCCCAGGCGGCGCGACCGTCGCGACGGCGGCCGTGTACGTCGACCCGGCGATGATCTTCCCCCTCACCTTCCGGGAGGCGCAGACCGAGCTCTGGTACCCGGTGACCGTCGAGGGCATCGGGTCCGACGACGTCGCCGCCCTGGCCGACCAGGTCCGCGGGCTCACGCACGCCACGCTCGAGGTGCGGCCGGACGACCCGGTCACGCTCCAGGCGCGCACCGGCCTGTCGGACGTGCTCGACGCGCTGATGCGCGAGCGCGTGACGACCGACGCGCTCCTCGCCGTGCTGGTCGTGGGGCCGCTCGGGGCGCTCGGGGCGGTCATGGTGCTGGCGGCGCGGCTCGTCGTGGAGCGCCGTCGCTCGGCGCTCGCCGTGCTGCTCGCCCGCGGCGCGACCGGGGCCCGGCTGCGCCTGCTGACGGCGGCCGAGGGGCTCGCGGTCAGCGTGCCGGCGGCCGCTCTCGGCGTGCTGCTGGGCCTGCTGGTCCGGCCCGGTGCCGTGACCGGGACCCAGCTGCTGTGGGCCGCGGCGGCGGCGCTGGCCCCCGCCGTGGCGGCCGCCGCCGTGACGGTGCCGCGCTCCCTGCGCGCCGAGCGGCGCGACCTCGCCGCGGGCACGGGCGGGCGCTGGCGCCGGACGGCGGAGCTCGCGGTGGTCGGCGTCGCGGCGCTGGCGGCCTTCCTCCTCGCACGCCGGGGCGTCGTCGGGGGTGCAGGCGACGGTGGGGTCGACCCGCTGGTCGCGGCGACGCCGCTGCTGGTGGCCGTCGCGGCGGCGCTGGTCGCGGTGCGGGTGGTCCCGGTCCTGGCCCGCGGCCTCGAGCGGCTGCTGTCCCGGCGCCGCGACCTCGTGCCGTTCCTGGGCGCCGCGCGGGCGACCCGTGCCCCCGCCGGCGGGGTCGTGCCGGCGCTCGCCCTGGTGCTCGCGGTCTCCGTCGGCGCGACCTCCGCCGTGCTGCTGTCCACCGTGGACGCCGGCGTCGCGCGCCAGGCGCACGTCCGGCTCGGCGCCGACCTGCGGGTCTCGGGGCCCGCGCTGTCCGAGCAGGACGTGGCGGCCCTGCGCGCCGTGGACGGCGTCGCGGCCGTCGCGACCACGGCCCGGGTGACCGAGACGGGCCACCTGACCTGGCCCGACGGGCACACGCGCTCGGTGCAGGTGCTGGCCGTGGACGGCGCGGCGCTCGCCGCGGTGCAGGAGGACGTGCCCGACGCGCCGGCCGGCGTCGCGGCGCTGGACCGCCCGGCCGCCGACGGCGCCCTGCCGCTCCTGGCGCTGCGGGTCCCCGGCGTCGCGGCGGGAACCTCCGGGCTCGTCCTCGACCTGCAGGACGAGACCGTCGACGTCGCGGTGGCGGGGGCGGCGGACCAGGTGCCCGGGGTGAGTGACGCGCCGTCGACGATCGTGCTCGACTCCGGGGTCCTCGCGGGGCCGCTCGACATGCCGACCGAGCCGCACACGGCCCTGGTCGCGCTGGACGACGGCGCGGACCCGGCACGGGTCGCCGCGGCCGTGCGCGCCGCGGTGCCGGGCGCCGACGTCGACGACCGCACGTCGGCGGCCGCCGCGCTGCTCGAGTCTCCGGCCGCGGAGGGGATCGCGGCCGGCGCGCGGGTCTCGGTCGCGCTGGCGGGGGTGCTGGTGGCGCTCACCGTCGCGCTCACCCTGGTGCTGGCGGCCCCGGACCGCGACCGCCTGCTCGCCGTGCTGCGGTCGATGGGGCTGCGACGCTCCGAGTCGCGGGGCCTGGTGGCGTGGGAGGTGGCGCCGTGGGCGCTCGCCGCGCTGGTCGTCGGGGCGCTGGTGGGGACGGCTGTCCCCGCGCTGCTGCGGTCCCGGGTGGACCTCACCTCGCTGACCGGCGGCGGCCCGCAGCCGGCGCTCACGGTCGACCCCGTGCTCGTGGTCGTGGGGGTGCTCGGGTTCGGCGCGACGGTCGCGGCGGGCGCCGCCGTGGCCGTCGTCGCCGGGCGTCGCGGCAGGACAGCGGAACGACTGAGAGAGGCGGCGGAATGAACGAGGACGGCACAGGGGCGGCGGACGAGATCCGCTGCCGTGGGCTGGTGCGCATCTTCGCCACGGACGGCATCGAGGTGCAGGCGCTCCAGGGGCTCGACCTCACCGTGGACCGCGGCGAGCTGGTGGCGGTCGTGGGGGCGTCCGGCTCGGGCAAGTCGACGCTGCTCAACATCCTGTCCGGCATGGACCTGCCGACGGCGGGCTCGGCCGTGGTCGCGGGCACGGACCTGCTGGCGATGTCGCGGCGCGACCGCGTGCGCTACCAGCGCGCCACCGTCGGGTTCGTGTGGCAGCAGACCGGCCGGAACCTGCTGCCCTACCTGACGGCGGCCGAGAACGTCCGGGTGCCGCTCGAGATCGCGCGCTCGGGCTCGCGGGCGGGGCGGGCCGCCCGCGTGACGGAGCTGCTCGAGCTGCTCGAGGTCGGGCACGTGGCCGACCGCCTGCCGACGCAGATGTCGGGCGGGCAGCAGCAGCGGGTCGCGATCGCGGTCGCCGTGGCGGGCTCGCCGCGGGTGCTGCTGGCGGACGAGCCCACCGGCGAGCTCGACGAGGCGACCAGCGTGGAGGTGCTCGAGGCGCTCCGCGGCGTGAACGCCGCCACCGGCGTCACGACGCTGATCGTCACGCACGACCCGGCCGTGTCGGAGCACGTCGCGCGGACGGTGCAGATCCGCGACGGCCGCACGTCCACGGAGGTGCTGCGCCGCACGGAGGTCGACGAGCACGGCGCGCAGCGGCACGTCGCGGAGGAGTTCGCCGTGCTGGACCGCGTGGGGCGCCTGCAGCTGCCGCAGGACTTCGTCAGCGCCCTGGACCTGCGCGACCGCGTGCGGCTGGCGCTGGAGCCCGACCGCGTCGAGGTCCGGCCCGACGGGCGGCGCGCGCGGCCGGACGGACAGGCGCACGGACGACCGGGGGAGGGGCGATGAGCACCACGACGACGGCGGTGCTGCGCGCGGTGGGCGTCTCGCGCGTCTACGGCAGCGGCGCGGGGCAGGTGCGGGCGCTCGAGGACGTGTCCGTCGAGGTGGGCGCCGGCGAGCTCGTCGTGGTCGTCGGGCCGTCCGGCTCGGGCAAGTCCACGCTGCTGCACCTGCTCGGCGGTCTCGATCGGCCGACGACGGGCACGGTGCACCTCGGCGCCGACCCGGCCGTGGACGGCGGCCCGGGCGCCGTCGAGCGAGAGCTGGGCGGGCTCGGCGAGGACGAGCTGCACGCGGTGCGCCGCACGGAGATCGGGTTCGTGTTCCAGTCGTTCGGGCTGGTCCCGGTGCTGTCGGCGGCCGAGAACGTCGAGGTACCCCTGCGCCTGGCGCGGCTCGACGCCGCCGAGCGGGCGGCCCGGGTCGCCGAGGCCCTCGAGGCCGTCGGGCTCGCGGACCACGCCGAGCAGCGCCCGTACGAGCTGTCGGGGGGCCAGCAGCAGCGCGTGGGCGTGGCGCGCGCGCTGGTCGCCCGGCCGCGGGTGCTGCTCGCCGACGAGCCGACGGGCCAGCTCGACTCGGCCACCGCGGCGCGCGTCATGGCGCTGCTGCGCGACCTGGTGCACTCGCGGGGCGTGGCCGCCGTCGTCGCGACCCACGACCCGGAGCTGGTGGCCATGGCCGACCGCGTGCTGGTGGTGCGAGACGGCCGGTTGGTGACGGTATGACGGCCGGGGGGCCCGGGCGCCGGTGGTGTCCCGGAGGTTGCGCCCAGATACCGGATTGGTCACGGTTCCGGGTGCAAAGGGGGCGAAGGGTATGTCCGGGCCCTGAACGGTGACTAGGCTCACCCGCGCACAGTGCAGTGCGCGGGCACACGCGCCTGCACCTCACCGAGGGGTGATCCCCGCCGGTGAGCGACCCAACTCAGGAGGACACGTGACACCTCGACGACGACTTGCAGGCATCGGGGCCTTCACCCTCGCCTCGGCCCTGCTGCTGTCCGCGTGCGGTGGCGGCTCGGGCGACAACCCGGAGGCGTCGGGCGACGGCTCGAGCAGCGGGATCATCACCGTGCAGAACGGCGAGCCGCAGAACCCGCTCATCCCCACGATGACGAACGAGACCAACGGCTCGATCGCGATCTCGAACATCTTCGCCGGCCTGGTCTACTACGACGCCGACGGCAAGACGCACAACGACATGGCGGAGTCCATCGACTCCGACGACAACCAGACGTTCACGATCACCATCAAGGACGGCTGGAAGTTCACCGACGGCACGCCCGTGACGGCGCAGAGCTACGTCGACGCCTGGAACTACGGCGCGTACGGCCCCAACGCCCAGAACCTCAGCTACTTCTTCGAGCCCATCGAGGGCTTCGCGGACGTGAACCTCACCGAGGACCAGCTGGACAAGGACGGCAACCCGAAGAAGGGCGCGAAGCCCGCCTCGGAGACGATGAGCGGCCTCAAGGTCGTCAGCGACACCGAGTTCACGGTCAAGCTCAGCCAGCCCGAGTCGGACTTCCCGATCCGCCTGGGCTACTCGGCGTTCATGCCGCTCCCGGAGGCCTTCTTCGACGACCCGGACGCGTTCGCCGACAAGCCGATCGGCAACGGCCCGTACAAGGTCGAGAACTGGACGCACAACGAGGTCATCGAGCTGCGCCCGAACGAGGACTACCAGGGTGAGCGCAAGGCGCAGAACGGTGGCGCCGACCTGGTCGCCTACACCGAGGAGGACACGGCCTACAACGACCTCCTGGGCGGTCAGCTCGACATCGTGAAGAACGTGCCGTCGTCGGCCTTCGCGAACTTCGAGCAGGACCTGGGCGACCGCGCGATCAACCAGCCGGCGGCCGTCATCCAGGTCGTGAACATCCCGGAGTACGTCAAGGAGTTCCAGGGCGACGCCGGCGTGCTGCGCCGCAAGGCCATCTCCATGGCGATCGACCGCGACCAGATCACCGAGACGATCTACAACGGCACCCGCACGCCGGCGAAGGACTTCACGTCGCCGGTCATCGACGGCTGGTCCGACAAGGTCCCGGGCAACGAGGTGCTCGAGTACAACCCCGACGAGGCCAAGAAGCTCTGGGCCCAGGCCGAGTCCGAGGACCCGGTGGGCGCCGACTTCACGCTGCAGATCGCCTCGAACGCCGACTCCGACCACCAGACCTGGGTGGACGCCGTCTGCAACAACGTGCGCAGCACGCTCGGCATCGGGTGCGAGTTCGACCCGTACGCCACGTTCGACGAGTTCCTCGACGCGCGTGACAACGAGCAGATCAAGGGCCTCTTCCGCGGTGGCTGGCAGGCCGACTACCCGGCGCTGAGCAACTTCCTCGGGCCGATCTACGGCACGGGCGCGGGCTCGAACGACATGGGCTACTCGAACAAGGAGTTCGACGCCAAGCTGAAGGAGGGCAACGGCGCGACCGACCCCAAGGCGGCGATCAAGGCCTACCAGGAGGCGCAGACCATCCTCTTCGGTGACATGCCGGGCATCCCGCTGTGGTACCAGAACGCGACCGGTGGCTACGGCGAGGACGTCGACAACGTCACGTTCGGCTGGGACAGCGACCCGATCCTGTACCAGATCACGAAGCAGGGCTGACGCCCGATTCGGTGATAGCCGGCCGCGTCCGGTAGGTTCGCGGCCGGCTATCCATGTGCGGAGGGCGGGGTGCGCCACGGAGGCGCACCCTGCCCCCGTTCCTGTCCTGGCCGCCTATCGTGGCAACCGTCCTGGCAACGAGGCCCGTAACTTGAACCCGTGGCCCTGGGAACCCCGGGGCGAACGAGGAGACAACACACATGCTCTGGTATCTCGGACGCAGGCTCCTACAGGTGATCCCTGTGTTCCTGGGGGCGACGCTCCTGCTCTACGCACTCGTGTTCCTGCGCCCGGGTGACCCGGTCGCCGGCCTGGGCGGTGAGCGCGGCCTCCCCGAGGCCGTGCAGGCCCAGATCCGCGAGCAGTACAACCTGAACGAACCGTTCATCGTGCAGTACCTGCTCTTCCTCAAGGGCGTCTTCACCCTGGACTTCGGCATCGACTTCCGCGGCCAGGAGATCATCCACGTCATCGGCGCGGCGCTGCCGGTCACCTTCCAGCTCGCGATCATGGCGCTCGTCATCGAGGCCGTGTTCGGCGTCCTCTTCGGCCTCTTCGCCGGCATGCGCAAGGGCGGCTGGTTCGACGGCACCGTGCTGGTGCTCAGCCTGCTCGTCATCTCCGTGCCGACCTTCGTCATCGGCTTCGTGCTGCAGTTCGTCATGGGCGTCAAGCTCGGCTGGTTCCCCGTGACGGTCGGTCGAGACCCGAACTTCTACAGCCTGCTGCTACCGGCGATCGTGCTGGCGGCGACGTCGTTCGCGTACGTGATACGCCTGACCCGCACGTCGGTCGCGGAGAACCTCAGCGCCGACTACGTCCGCACGGCGCGGGCCAAGGGTCTGCGCCGCTCGCAGGTCACGGGCCGCCACGTGCTGCGCAACTCGCTCATCCCCGTCGTCACGTTCCTGGGCGCCGACCTCGGCAACCTCATGGGCGGCGCCATCGTGACGGAGGGCATCTTCAACATCAACGGCGTCGGGGGGACGCTCTACCAGGCGATCATCCGCGGCGAGAACGTCACCGTCGTCTCGCTCACGACCGTGCTGGTCATCGTCTACATCCTGGCGAACCTGCTCGTCGACCTCCTCTACGCCGCCCTCGACCCGAGGATCCGTTATGCCTGAGAACCGTTACGAGACCGTGCCCGGTGGGCGGCGACCGCGCCCCGGGCAGGAGCACTTCGCCGCCGAGGTCGACGAGGGCGGCCTGGGCGCCGTCGACGCGGTCAAGGTGGACGCGGCGCCGGCCAGCCTGTGGCGCGAGGCGTGGCGCCAGATGCGCCGCCGCCCGATGTTCTGGGTCGCGGCCGCGATCATCCTGCTCGTCGTCCTGGTGGCGGCGTTCCCCAGCTGGTTCACGTCCGTGCACCCGCGCTTCGACTGCGAGCTGGCCAAGTCGCTCGCCGGCCCGGAGCCCGGTCACCCGTTCGGGTACGACAAGCAGGGCTGCGACATCTACGCGCGCACCATCTACGGCGCCCGCGCGTCGGTCCTCGTCGGCGTGATGTCGACGGCGATGGTCGTGGTGATCGGCACCATCATGGGCGCCGTCGCCGGCTACTTCTCCGGCTGGTTCGACGTCATCCTGTCGCGCCTCACCGACATCTTCTTCGCGATCCCGCTGGTGCTGGCCGCCATCGTCATCATGTCGATCACCACCAACCGGACCAGCTTCACGGTCGCCCTCGTGCTCGCGTCCTTCGGCTGGACGTCGATCGCCCGCATCACCCGCGGCACCGTGATGTCCGTGAAGAACAACGAGTTCGTCACCGCCGCCCAGTCCCTCGGCATGGGGCGCGGCAAGATCCTGCTGCGGCACGTGCTGCCGAACTCGGCCGCACCGATCATCGTGTACGCCACGGTCGCGCTGGGCACGTTCATCGTCGCCGAGGCGACCCTGAGCTTCCTCGGCATCGGCCTGCCGCCCAGCACCGTGTCGTGGGGCGGGGACATCTCGCAGGCCCAGCGGGCGATCCGCCAGGCCCCGGAGATCCTCTTCTACCCGGCCGCGGGCCTGGCCGTCACGGTGCTGGGCTTCATCATGATGGGCGACGTCGTGCGCGACGCCCTCGACCCGAAGGCACGGAAGCGATGACGACACAGTTCCCAGTGACCAACGGCAACCAGCCCGTCGGTGAGGGCGCCGGACGCAGCTACGAGGCGGGCACCGACAAGCCGCTCCTCGAGATCAGCGACCTCCAGGTGTCGTTCTCGACCTCCGAGGGCGTGGTGCACGCCGTCCGCGGCGCCGACATCACCGTGTACCCCGGCCAGTCGGTCGCGATCGTCGGCGAGTCCGGCTCGGGCAAGTCGACCACCGCGCACGCCGTGATCGACCTGCTGCCCGGCACCGGCAAGGTGACCGGCGGCAGCATCAAGTTCGACGGCCGCGAGATCGTGGGCCTGCCCCGCACGGAGATCGAGGCGATGCGCGGCCGGGACATCGGCCTCGTGCCGCAGGACCCGATGTCCAACCTCAACCCGGTGTGGCGCATCGGCACCCAGATCGAGGAGGCCCTCAAGGCCAACGGCTTCGAGGGGGGCAAGCGCGAGCGCAAGGAGCGCGTCGCCGGCCTGCTCCAGGAGGCCGGCCTGCCGGACGCCGAGCGTCGCGCGCGCCAGTTCCCGCACGAGTTCTCCGGCGGCATGCGCCAGCGCTCGCTCATCGCGATCGGGCTCGCCTCGCGGCCGAAGCTGCTCATCGCGGACGAGCCGACGTCGGCCCTCGACGTCACGGTGCAGCGGCAGATCCTCGACCACCTCGAGGTGCTCACGCAGGAGCTCGGTACCGCCGTCCTGTTCATCACCCACGACCTGGGCCTGGCCGCCGAGCGCGCCGAGCACCTCGTGGTGATGTTCAAGGGCCGCGTCGTCGAGTCCGGCCCCGCCCGGCAGATCCTCGCGAACCCGCAGCACCCGTACACCAAGCGCCTCGTCGCCTCCGCGCCGTCGCTCGCCTCGCGCCGCATCCAGGTGGCGCACGAGCAGGGCCAGGAGTCCGACGAGCTGCTGGCGCCCGACCTCGAGGCGACGGTGCCCCTGCGCCCGGCGGGCAAGGCGGCGCAGGGCGACATCATCGTGGCGAAGAACCTCACGAAGGTCTTCACCATCCGCGGGGGTCGCCCGGGGTCGTCGACGGACTTCAAGGCCGTCGACGACGTGAGCTTCACGCTCAAGCGCGGGCACACGCTGGCGCTGGTGGGGGAGTCGGGCTCCGGCAAGTCCACGGCGGCCAACATGGTGCTCGGCCTGCTCGACCCGACGTCGGGCGTGGTGGAGTTCGACGGCGTGGACATCGCGAAGCAGTCGCCCAAGGAGGCCTTCGCGTTCCGCCGGCGCATCCAGCCGGTGTTCCAGAACCCGTACGGCTCGCTGGACCCGACGTTCTCCATCTTCCGGTCGATCGAGGAGCCGCTGGCGCTCCACAAGGTCGGCGGCAAGAAGGAGCGCGAGAAGCGGGTGCGCGAGCTCCTCGACATGGTGGCGCTGCCCCAGTCGGCGATGCGGCGCTTCCCGAACGAGCTGTCTGGCGGCCAGCGGCAGCGCATCGCCATCGCGCGGGCGCTCGCGCTGCGCCCCGAGGTCGTCGTGCTCGACGAGGCCGTGTCGGCCCTCGACGTGCTCGTCCAGGCCCAGATCCTGGAGCTCCTCGGGAACCTGCAGGACGAGCTGGGGCTGTCGTACCTGTTCATCACGCACGACCTCGCGGTGGTGCGGCAGATCGCCGACTCGGTGGTCGTGATGCAGACGGGCAAGGTCGTCGAGCAGGCCAGCACGGACGAGGTCTTCGACAACCCGCGCCAGCAGTACACGCGCGACCTGCTCGCCGCCATCCCCGGCGCCGGGCTGGAGGGCGCGGCGATCGCGGGCTGACGCCCGAGACGTCCCGACGAGGGGCCGGCGCACGACCTGGTCGTGCGCCGGCCCCTCGTCGTCCCACCGCTTGCCGACGGCCGGGCGCGGCGTCAGGGTGAGGGGCATGGCACGGGCATCGACGCTGGCCCGCGGGGTCTTCTATCCGGCAGCAGGCATCATCCTCGTCTTCGTCCTGCTCGCCGTGTTCTTCACGGACGCGACGGACGCCGTGATGAGCACGCTCCAGGGCGAGGTGATCGGCGCCTTCGGCTGGTACTACGTGCTCCTCGTCGCGGCCTTCGTCATCTTCGCGATCTGGATGGGGCTGAGCCGCTTCGGCGACATCGTGCTTGGCCCGGACGACGACCCGCCGGACTTCAAGCTGCCCGTGTGGTTCTCGATGCTGTTCGCCACCGGCATGGGCATCGGGCTCGTCTACTACGGCGTCTCGGAGCCGCTGTCCCACTTCGTCAGCCCCAAGCCGGGCGTGACCGGCGACGACGCCACCCTCGCGCAGGCGGCGATCTCCCAGACCTACGTGCACTGGGGCTTCCACGCCTGGGCGATCTACGTGGTGGCGGGGCTGGCGCTGGCGTACGCGATCCACCGCAAGGGCCGCCCCGTGTCGATCCGGTGGGCCCTGGAGCCGGTGCTCGGCGACCGGGTCAAGGGCTGGCTGGGCAACGCCATCGACGTGGTCGCGATCATCGGCACCGTCTTCGGCGTCGCGACGTCCCTCGGCCTGGGCGTGCTGCAGGTGGCGCACGGGCTGGGCTACCTCGACGTCGTGGAGCCGAGCACGGGCCTCGAGATCGGCCTCATCGCCGCCATCACGGCGCTGGCGGCGATGTCCGTCGCGTCGGGGCTGTCCAAGGGCATCAAGTGGCTGTCCAACGGGAACATGGTGCTCGCGGGCATCGTGCTCGCCGTCGTGCTGGTGCTCGGCCCCACGCTGTTCATCCTGCGCAGCTGGGTGCAGTCCTTCGGGTACTACTTCGCGAACGTGATCCAGATGACGTTCGACACCCTGGCGTTCCGGGGCGACGAGGGCCTGGCCTGGGAGTCGAGCTGGACGATCTTCTACTGGGGCTGGTGGATCTCCTGGGCGCCGTTCGTGGGCGTCTTCATCGCGCGCATCTCCCGCGGGCGGACGGTGCGGGAGTTCGTGCTCGGCACCTTGGCGGTGCCGATGGCCGTCGCGACGATCTGGTTCAGCGTCTTCGGGGGAGCGGGCCTGCACCAGGAGATGACGCAGCCCGGCAGCATGCTGGACCCGGCGACCGGCGAGGTGAACACCGACACCGCGATGTTCCAGCTCTTCGCGACCCTGCCGGGCAGCGGCACCTGGCTCGCCGTCGCGGGCATCGTGCTGGTGGTGATCTTCTTCGTCACGTCGTCCGACTCGGGCTCGTTCGTCGTCGACATGCTCGCGAACGGCGGCGACCCCAACCCGCCGCTGTGGAGCCGGCTGTTCTGGGCCATCCTCGAGGGCCTCGTCGCGGCGGCGCTGCTGCTGGCGGGCGGGCTCAGCGCGCTGCAGACGGCGGCGATCCTCATCGCCCTGCCCTTCTCCGTGGTGCTCATCGGCATGGCCGTGTCCATCGTCAAGGAGCTCAGCGTGGAGCACCGGCAGATCGTGCGCGCCGAGCGTCGCGCGGCCCGGGAGAAGCTCACGGAGCACGTCACCCAGGAGGTGGCGACCACCCTGGCCGGCCGGTGGGAGAACGTCCTGCCGCCGGCGCCGGGCGCGCTGCGGCTGCGCGTGCCGCGCCGCCGGGACCCCAAGGGGGCGCACGGTTCCGGGCCCGGGGCGGGGTCCGCGAGGGACGATGACGAGGGGCCTGGACCGGGCGGGTAAGATAGCGGCGGCCCGATTGACGGGTCGCCTCCCCACCCCAGGAAATGAGACCCGTAGATGTCTGTGCGCTCCGACCTGCGCAACGTGGCGATCGTCGCCCACGTCGACCACGGCAAGACGACCCTCGTGGACGCCATGCTGCGCCAGGCAGGCGCCTTCTCCGCCCATCAGCACGTGGACGACCGCGTGATGGACTCCGGTGACCTGGAGCGCGAGAAGGGCATCACCATCCTCGCGAAGAACACCGCGGTCCGGTACGCCGGCCCGTCGGCGGCGGCGGCGGGCGAGCCCGGCGGCATCACCATCAACGTGATCGACACCCCGGGCCACGCCGACTTCGGCGGCGAGGTGGAGCGCGGCCTGTCGATGGTGGACGGCGTCGTCCTGCTCGTCGACGCGTCCGAGGGCCCGCTGCCCCAGACCCGCTTCGTGCTGCGCAAGGCGCTCGCCGCGAAGCTGCCGGTGATCGTCGTCGTGAACAAGGTGGACCGCCCCGACGCCCGCATCACCGAGGTCGTGGGGGAGACCACCGACCTGCTGCTCGGCCTCGCGAGCGACCTGTCCGACGAGGTCCCCGACCTCGACCTGGACGCCATCCTCGACGTGCCCGTCGTGTACGCGTCGGCCAAGGCCGGCCGCGCGTCGATCGACCAGCCCGCCGACGGCGCGCTGCCCGCGAACGAGGACCTCGAGCCGCTGTTCGCCACCGTCCTCGAGAAGATCCCGGCGCCGACGTACGACGCCGACATGCCGCTGCAGGCGCACGTCACCAACCTCGACGCCTCGCCGTTCCTCGGCCGCCTCGCGCTGCTGCGCATCTTCAACGGCACCCTGCGCAAGGGCCAGACGGTCGCGTGGGCCCGCCACGACGGCACCCTGTCAAGCGTGCGGATCACCGAGCTCCTGGAGACCAAGGCGCTCGACCGCGTGCCCACCGAGTCCGCCGGGCCGGGCGAGATCGTCGCCGTGGCCGGCATCGCCGACATCATGATCGGCGAGACCCTCACCGACGTCGACGACCCGCGCCCGCTGCCGCTCATCACGGTGGACGACCCGGCGATCTCGATGACCATCGGCATCAACACCTCGCCGCTGGCGGGCAAGGGCGGCAAGGGCCACAAGGTCACGGCGCGCCAGGTCAAGGACCGCCTCGACGCCGAGCTCATCGGCAACGTGTCGCTCAAGGTGCTCCCGACCGAGCGCCCCGACGCGTGGGAGGTGCAGGGCCGCGGCGAGCTGGCCCTGGCGATCCTCGTCGAGCAGATGCGCCGCGAGGGCTTCGAGCTCACGGTCGGCAAGCCGCAGGTCGTCACCAAGCAGATCGACGGCAAGCGGCACGAGCCGATGGAGCGCATGACCATCGACGTGCCCGAGGAGTACCTCGGCGCCGTCACGCAGCTCCTCGCCCAGCGCAAGGGCCGCATGGAGACCATGAGCAACCACGGCACCGGCTGGGTCCGCATGGAGTTCATGGTCCCGGCGCGCGGGCTCATCGGCTTCCGCACGCAGTTCCTCACGGAGACGCGCGGCACCGGCATCGCCGCCTCGATCTCCGAGGGCTTCGAGCCCTGGCACGGGGCGATCGAGTCGCGCAACACCGGCTCCCTGGTGGCCGACCGCGCGGGCAAGGTGACGCCGTTCGCCATGATCAACCTGCAGGAGCGCGGCTCGTTCTTCGTCGACCCCACGCAGGAGGTCTACGAGGGCATGATCGTCGGCGAGAACTCCCGCAACGAGGACATGGACGTCAACATCACCAAGGAGAAGAAGCTGACGAACATGCGGTCCTCGACCGCCGACAACTTCGAGAACCTCATCCCGCCGCGCCACCTCACGCTCGAGGAGTCCCTCGAGTTCGCGCGCGAGGACGAGTGCGTCGAGGTGACCCCGGAGGTCGTGCGGATCCGCAAGGTCGAGCTCGACGCCACGGCGCGCGCCCGGGCGACGGCGCGGGCCAAGCGGGCCTGACCGCGTCCCGGTGACCGGCCCGGCCGCGCCCGGCCCCGCCGTGCACGTGCAGGTGCCCGCGGGCGACGGCGGGCTGCTCGCGGTGCACGCGCACCCCGACGACGAGACGCTCGCGACCGGCGCGCTGCTCGCGTCGTGGGCCGCCGCGGGGCGGCCGGTCGCCGTGGTCACCTGCACGCGCGGCGAGCGCGGCGAGGTCATCGACACGCCGTCGCACCCCACCGGGCTGGCGCGGCTCGAGGGCGCCGGCGGCGCGCTCGCGGCGCACCGCGAGACGGAGCTGGTGGCGGCGCTGGCCGCGCTCGGCGGCGGGCCGGGCGTCGTCGCGCACGCCTTCCTCGACGCCGTGGACGTGCCGGACACCCGGCCCACCGGGGTCCGCCCCGCGTCCGACACGCGATTCGAGGACTCCGGCATGACGTGGGTCGCGCCGGGGGTGGCCGGGCCGGCGGACGACGCGCCCGCGACGGCGTTCGCGCGCGTCGCGCTCGACGACGCCGCCGCGCGGCTGGCGGCCGTGCTGCGCGACCGCCGCCCGGCCGTCGTGGCGACGTACGAGGAGCGCGGCGGGTACGGGCACCCGGACCACGTGCGGGCGCACGACGTCGCGGTGCGCGCGCTCGCCCTCGCGGCGGACCCGGACGCCCCCGTGCCGGGCGAGCCCTGGGGCCGGGCCGCGCTGTGGCGGGCGGTGACGCCGTCCGCCGCGCTGCGGTCGGCGCGCCGGGAGCTGGCGGCCGCCCCGGCGGCCGCCGACCTCGCCGCTCGCACCGGGCTGACGTTCCCCGACCCGGACGAGGACCTTCCTCCCCTCGCGCACCACGACGGGGAGCTGGCCGACGGCGTCGCGCGGGCGGTCGACGTCGCGCCGGTGCTCGACCGCGTGCTCGGGGCCATGCGCGCGCACGCCACCCAGGTGCAGCACGCCACGCCGGCGTCGCAGGAAGGGGCCGGCGCGGGCCTGCTCGGCTGGTACGCGCTGAGCAACGGCGTGCTCGCCCCGGTCCTGGCGCACGAGCACTACCTGGTCTCCCGACCTGCACGTTCGGGCGTCGCGGCGCGCCGGGCGCCGGTAGGCTCGCCGCGATGAGCACGCCCGAGCACGCGACCCCCACCCCGCCCCCCGTCGCCGCGGGCGCCGGCCGGTGGTGGCGGTCCGCCGCCCGCGCGGTCCTCGCCCTGGCGCTGGGCGCCGTCATCGGGGTGCTGGGGACCGTCGCGCACCGCACGCAGTGGCACGACCTCCCGGTCGGCATCGTCCTGGCGCTCGCGATCACGCTGTCCACGGCCGTGCTGTGCCGCGCGTGGGCCGGGCTGGGCCCGCTGCTCGCCGCCGGCGCCGGATGGGTGGTGGCGGTGCAGGTGCTCGCCGTCGCCGGCCCGGGCGGCGACGTGCTGGTCCCCGCCCAGCCGGTCGGTCTGGTGTGGACCTACGGCGGCCTCGCGATGTTCCTCGTGGGGGCCTTCCTGCCACGGTCGTGGTTCTCCGACCGTCGGGCCTGACGGCGGGCTCGTGCGCGACTGTGAGCGTCCCGTGCGCGCCGTCCCGCCCGGCGTGACGAACCTGTGCGGACCGCCGTCCGATTTGGCACTTTCACCCGGACTTGCGCCGGGTCGGCGAGTGCCGCCCGAGTAGGATCCCCCAGGCGGGTCAGCCCCGCGTCACCTGTCCTCCCGGGGCGTCGCCCCGCACCCCACCCTGACGGAGCATGCATGGGTCACCCGACCGAGCGCGAGCCGGACCCCGCCGAGTCTGCCCCCGCCGAGCCTGCGCGCCCCGAGACCGAGCGCGAGCCGGAGACCGAGGCCGAGCCCCGGACCGAGACGCCGGCCGCCGCCCCGGCTGAGCCGGCGACCCCCGCGGAGGCTCCGGCTGCGGAGCCGGCCGCCACGGAGGCTCCCGCCGCCCAGCAGCCGGACGACGACGAGGACGACACGCCGTACGAGCCGCGGGTGCGGCTGTACGAGCAGCGCGTCATCGCCACGGTGCCCGCGCCGGCGTCGGGCCCGCCGACGCAGGCGGTGCCCGCGGTGGCGGCCCCGGTCCCCATGGCGACGCCCTCGGCCGGCCCGGTCGCCCCCGTGGTCCCGCCCGCTCCGGACGGCCCGGCCTCCCCGGGCGACGCCGTCCCGCCGCCCGCGGACCCGGGCTCGCCGCTCGACGGCCTGGCGGGCGACGGCGCCCCCAGCCGCGCGCCGAAGGTCGCGCTGTGGGCCGGCGTCGGGCTCGTCGTGGTCGCCGGGCTGTACGCGGGCGCGCAGTGGGCCGTCGCCGGGACCGTCCCGAAGGGGACGAGCGTCGCCGGCGTCGAGATCGGCGGCATGGACGCCGGACCCGCGGTCGCCGCCCTCGACGACGGCCTGGGCCCGCGCGCGGCCGAGCCGGTCGAGGTGCAGGCGGGCGAGGCCTCGAGCACGATCGACCCGGCCGAGGCCGGGCTGTCGTTCGACGCGCAGGCGACCGTCGACGGGCTGACCGGGTTCTCCCTGAACCCCGCCCACCTGTGGGAGCACCTGGTCGGCGGCGACGCGGTGGCGCCCGTCGTCGACGTCTCCCGGCCGACCCTCACCGAGTCGATCTCCGGCCTGGAGGACTCCCTCAAGGTCGAGCCCGTGGACGGGACGGTGGGCTTCAAGGGCGCGAAGGCCGTGGCCACGGACGCGGTCGAGGGGTCCAGCGTCGTCGTGGACCACGCGGTGGACGCGGTCGCCGACGCCTGGCTCGTCACCTCGGGGCCGGTGGACCTGCCCACCGAGGTCGTCGAGCCCGCGATCACGCAGGCGGAGACGGACACCGCCCTGGAGCAGGCGCAGCAGGTGGTGAGCGGCCCCGTCACGGTCGACGTCGGGAAGCAGACCGCGGAGCTCACGCCGAGGGCGCTCGCCAAGGCGACGTCGTTCAAGAACGCCGACGGCGAGCTGAAGCCCCGGTTCGACGGCGAGAAGCTGGTCTCGGACGTGGTGGACGACACCGACGACCTGCTCACCGAGCCGGACGACGCGCACTTCGTGTTCTCCGGCGGCAAGCCCGTCGTGGAGGGCGGCGAGCAGGGCACGACCCTGGACCCCGACGACACGGCGTCCGCCGTCGGGAAGGCCGCGCTGTCCGCGGACGACCGTTCGACCGAGCTGAAGCTCGTCGAGCGCGAGCCGGAGCACACCAAGGAGGCCCTCGAGGGGATGGGGGTCAAGGAGGTCGTCTCGTCGTTCTCGACCCCGCTGACCAGCGAGCCGATCCGCACCCGCAACCTCGAGCGCGGCGCCGAGATCGTCACCGGCACACTCGTGGCGCCGGGCGAGACCTTCTCGCTGCTCGACACCCTGTCGCCCATCGACGAGTCGAACGGGTTCGTCGCGGCGGGCGTCGTGAGCAACGGCGTGCACACCGACGCCGTGGGCGGGGGCCTGTCGCAGATGGCCACCACCACGTACAACGCCGGGTTCCTCGCGGGGTACGACGACGCCGGCCACCAGCCGCACAGCTACTGGTTCAGCCGGTACCCGGCGGGGCGCGAGGCGACCATCTACGTGGGCGCCATCGACATGAAGTTCACCAACGACACCCCGTACGGCGCGGTCATGCAGTCGTGGGTCTCGGGCGGCGAGCTGCACGTGCAGATCTGGTCGACCAAGTACTACAGGGTCGAGAAGCAGGCGGGCGACAAGCGGAACGTCGTGCCGGCCACGCCGGTGCACAAGTCCGGCGCGGGCTGCGTGCCCTACCCGGGCGGCAACGACGGGTTCACGATCACGAACTACCGCCAGGTCTTCCACGACGGCAAGCAGGTCAAGGACGAGTCGAAGACCTGGACCTACAAGCCGGACAACCCGGTGGTCTGCGACCAGCCGAAGGCCGACCGCGACGCCGACCGCGAGGCCAAGGACGACGGCGCGAAGGACGGCGCCGGCGACGACGGGAAGGCGAAGGACGACTGATGCTCGGACGCTCGGAACGCGAGTCCCCGGCGCACGCCGCGCTGGCGGCGCACGACGCGGGCTGGTCGGGGGTCGCCCCGGGCTCGCCGGTGGCCACGGCCGTGCCGGACGAGTCGGTGGAGCTGCTGGACCTCGGCACGACGTCGGACACGCTCGCCACGGTGGCGACGATCGACGACCTGGCCGCGGTGGTGCACCTGGGTCACCCGGAGCAGCCGTCGCCCGCGCTCGAGGAGGCGCTGCTCGCCGGCGACCCGTCGCTCATCCTCACGGCCGCGGTCGCGGTCGCGCCGCAGTGGGTGTGGGCGGCGCCGGCGGGCGCCTCGGGCGGCCAGGTGGTCATCGACGAGGCGGGGATGCGCGACTGCCAGGACCTGCTGCGCGGCATGGGCGTCAGCCCCCGGCTCGTGCCGACGCGGACGTCGGTCGACGAGCGGGTGGCGCTGGCCGGCCCGTCGGGCTCGGTCGTGGTGGAGCGCTCGCGCGTGCCCGCCGGCTGGGTCGAGGTGCCGGGCAGCGAGCGGCTCGCCGGCCGCCCGCCCGTCTGGTACGGGCTGCTGGAGGCGCGCGACGCGTGGCCGCGGTTCGAGGCCCCCGCGCAGGTCTGGCTCGCCGTCGGGCCGTCGGACGACCACCGGGGGTCGCTGCAGCACACCCTGGCCGTGCTGTCGGCGGCGGGGGTGGACCTGCAGCACCTGCGCAGCCACCTGTCGGCCCGCGGGCCGCACGTCTTCTTCACGTCGTTCGGGTGCGCGTCCGTCGACGTCCTGGACGGGCTGGTCGCCGAGCTCGACGGCCGCGGGGTGGCGCACCGCACGCTGGCGGTGCTGCCCGGCGAGGGCTTCGTGCCCGGCCCGGTGCCGCTGGCGCCGCGATGGGCCGAGAGCCCGGCCGGGGCGTGACGAGGGGGTAGGGGCGAAGGCATGAAGATCGCGTACCTCGGGCCCGAGGGCACGTTCACCGACGAGGCGGTCCGCCGCTGGGCCGGCGCGCGGACGGGCGGCCACGACGTCACCCAGCAGCCGCTGCCCGCGGTCCGGGACGTGCACGACGCCGTCGCGTCGGGCGCCGCGGAGCGCGGGGTGGTGGCGCTCGAGAGCTCCGTCGAGGGGTACGTCGTGCCGACGCTCGACGCGCTCCTGGGCAGCCCGGACGTGGTCGCCGTGGACGAGGTGGTGCTCGGCATCTCGTTCGACGCGTTCGTCCGTCCCGGGCACGCCGACCCCTCGGGGCTGCGCGAGGCGACGGCGCACCCGCACGGCCTCGCGCAGTGCACGCGGTTCGTCGCGGAGCGCGGCCTGCTGCCCGTGCCGGCGTCGTCGAACGCCGCGGCGTGCCGCGACCTCGCGGACCACCAGGTCGCGTTCGGGCCGCGGCTGTGCGGCGAGCTCTACGGGCTGGAGACCCTCGCGACCGGCGTGGAGGACTTCGCCGGCGCCCGCACGCGGTTCCTCGTGCTGTGCCGCCGGGACGCCGCGGCCGCCGCGTGGGCGCCGCTGCGCGCGGCGGGGGACGATTCCGGCCCCGATGCCGGCCCCGAGGCGTGGCGCACGATGCTCGCGGTGACCCCGGTCGTCACGGGGCCGGGCGTGCTGGCGCGCGTCACGGCGGAGTTCGCCGAGCGCGGCGTGAACATGTCGAGCCTCGTGGAGCGGCCGCTGAAGGTGCGCGAGAGCCAGTACGTGTTCGTCGTCACGCTCGACGGCGCCCCGTGGCAGCCGCAGGTCCGCGACCTGTTCGCCGCCCTGCTCGGCGCCGGGGACTCGCTCAAGGTGCTCGGCGCGTTCCCGGTGGCGCCCGGCGGGCCCGGGCTGGACGGCGTGCTGCCCGACCACGTGCCCACGGGCAGCGTGCTGGCCTCGGACGACGACGCCACGGTCGCGCAGGGCCTGCTGTGGTGACCCCCGCGCCCGGGGGCGGCGAGGGCCCGGTCGCCGTCGTCGGCCTGGGCCTCGTCGGCGGCTCGCTCGCGCGGCTGCTCGCCGCGCGGGGCGTGGACGTCGTCGCGACCGACACCGACGCCGGCACGCGCGCCGACGCCCGCGCCGTCGGGCTGCGCGTCGCCGACGACCTCACGGACCTGTGCGCCGCCGACCCCGCCCTGGTCGTCCTCGCCGTCCCGCTGCGCGCCGTGCGCACGACGCTCGCCGAGCTGGCGCCCCTGGTGGCCGGCGGCGACGCGACGCTGACCGACGTCGGCTCGGTCAAGGGTCCGGTCCGCGCGGCGGCCCTCGCCGCGGGGCTCGCCGACCGGTACGTCGGGGCGCACCCGATGGCCGGCACCGAGCACAGCGGCTTCGCCGCGTCGGACGCCGGGCTGCTCGACGGCGCGCCGTGGGCGGTCACCGTGGCGGAGCCCCGGGCGGCCGCCGCCGACGAGCCGCGCCGGCTCGCGCAGGTGCTGCGCCTGGTCACGGGCCCGCTGGCCGGCACGGCCGCGGTGGTCACCGACGACCGCCACGACGAGGCGGCGGCCCTGGTGAGCCACGTGCCGCACGTGCTGGCCACCCAGCTCCTCAACGCGGTGGCCGGCGCCCCGGTGCGCGACCTCGCGCTGGGGCTCGCCGCCGGCAGCTTCCGCGACGGCACCCGGGTCGCCCTCACCGACCCGGCCCGCACGGAGGCGATGGTCACCGAGAACGCCGCGTGGGTGGCCCCTGCGCTGCGCAAGGCGGTGCGCGACCTCGAGGTCGTCATCGGTGCGCTGGAGACGAACGGCTCGCTGCACGACGTCTTCCACGCCGCCGACGACGTCCGCGAGCTCCGCGCGGCGGGGGGGCGCCGCCACGCCGGGCCCCAGGAGGCGCTGCCCGTCGGCGACGGCTGGACGGCCCGCGTGGTCGACGAGCTCGTCGCGCGCTGCACGGCGGGCGCCGTCGTCGTGGGCGTCGACGACGCCGCGGTCCGGGTGCGCGCGCCGCGCTGAGCGTGCCCGCCGGACCGTCCGTCCGGGCTCAGGCGTCGTCGGGCCGCCCGCGCCGCGGGCGCCGTGGCGGGATCGGCTTCACGGCCTCGACGTCGGCGGCGGCGACGGCCACCTCCGGCAGGCCGGGGGAGCGGTCGGGCCGCACGCGCAGCCCGTCGGCCCCGACGGCCGTGAGAATCCCCACGACGTCCGTCCACCGGGCGCCGCTGTCGGCGGCCTCGTCGTCGGACAGGCGGCGGCGCACGACGACGCGCACGCCCGCCGGCACGCGGAGCCACGCCGGCCCTCCGGCGGGCGGGGGTACGGCAGGTGGGACGGCTGACGGCGAAGGCACCACGTCAGCGATACTAGAGTTGGCCGCGCGGGCCCAGCGCCCGCCGGTACCACCGCAGTAGCACCGTAGAAGCATCGAGACCCCGCAGCCCGGCCGCCGGGCCCGCGACCTCGTCACCTGGAAGGTAGCCCGCAGTGACCTACGTGATCGCTCAGCCGTGCGTCGACGTCAAGGACAAGGCGTGCATCGAGGAGTGTCCCGTGGACTGCATCTACGAGGGCTCGCGGTCGCTGTACATCCACCCGGACGAGTGCGTGGACTGCGGCGCCTGCGAGCCGGTGTGCCCGGTGGAGGCCATCTACTACGAGGACGACGTCCCCGAGCAGTGGAAGGACTACTACCGCGCCAACGTGGAGTTCTTCGACGACCTCGGCTCCCCGGGCGGCGCCGCGAAGATGGGGCTCATCGAGAAGGACGACCCCATGATCAGCGCGCTGCCGCCCCAGGCCTGATGGGGTTCGCCGACCTCAGCGCCCTGCCCTACCCCTGGGACACGCTCGAGGACGTGCGGGCCACCGCCCGCGCCCACCCCGGCGGCGTCGTCGACCTGTCGATCGGCACGCCGGTCGACCCGACGCCGCAGGTCGTGCGCGACGCGCTCGCGGGCGCCTCGGACGCCCACGGCTACCCGCTGACGCACGGGACGCCCGCGCTCCGGGAGGCCGTGGCGGGCTGGTTCGCGCGCCGCCGCGGCGTGCCCGGGCTCGACCCCGCCGGGGTGCTGCCCACGGTCGGCTCCAAGGAGCTCGTGGGGCTGCTGCCGTCGCTGCTGCACCTGGGCCCCGGCGACGTCGTGGTGCACCCGGCCGTCGCGTACCCGACCTACGACGTCGGGGCGCGCCTGGCCGGGGCCACGCCGCTGGCCACGGACGACGTCGAGGACTGGGCCGGCCGCCGCGACGTGCGCCTGGTGTGGGTGAACTCGCCCGGCAACCCGACCGGCGAGGTCGCGGACGTCGCGCACCTGCGCCGCGTGGTGGAGGCGGCGCGGGAGATCGGCGCCGTCGTCGTGGGCGACGAGTGCTACGCCGAGCTGCCCTGGGCCGACGCCTGGGTGGGCGACGACGGCGTCTCGCGGGTGCCGAGCCTGCTCGACCCGCGGGTCACCGGGGGCAGCCCCGAGGGCGTGCTCGTGGCCTACTCCCTGTCGAAGCAGTCGAACGTCGCCGGGTACCGCGCGGCGTTCGTGGCGGGCGACCCGGCTCTGGTCTCCGGCCTGCTGGCCACCCGCAAGCACCTCGGCATGATCGTGCCCGCGCCCGTCCAGGCCGCCATGACGGCCGCGCTGGGTGACGACGCCCACGTCGCGGCGCAGCGCGAGGTCTACCGCCGGCGCCGGGTCGCGCTCCTCGGCGCGCTCGAGGCGGCGGGTTTCGTCGTGGACGGCTCCGAGGCCGGCCTGTACCTGTGGGCGCGCCCGGCGGACGGGACGCCGCAGGCGGGAGCCACGTCGCGCGACCTCGCGGGGTGGTTCGCCCGCCGCGGCATCCTGGTCGGGCCGGGGGAGTTCTACGGCGACGCGGGCCGACGGCACGTGCGCGTCGCGCTCACGGCTCCCGACGATCTCGTGGCCGAGGGTGTGACACGCATCACCACTGCGTGACGAGCGGGATGGCTGCGGCTGGGCGAGGGATTGGATCACCTTGGTGTTCGGGGGTAGGTTCGACCGCAGGCCGAGGTAGCCCTGGAGGATGCCACGGCCGGCGTGCCCCGGGCCGCCCCCGTCCCAGAGTCACGAGTCACGCGCCCACCGGTCCCGTCGTCGGGAGTCGGCAGGCCCGTCACGGAAGGAAGACATGACGTCCACCACGCCTGCCGCAGGCACCACGGGCGACTCCGCCTCGGTCGAGCTCGTCGTCGACGGCACCGCCCGACAGCTGCCCGTCGTCCCGGCCACGGAGGGCAACGACGGCATCGTCGTGTCGTCCCTGCTGAAGGACACCGGGCTGGTCACGGTCGACCCCGGGTTCACCAACACCGCGTCGTGCCAGTCGGAGATCACCTACATCGACGGCGACCAGGGCATCCTGCGCTACCGCGGGTACCCGATCGAGCAGCTGGCCGACTCGTCCACCTTCCTCGAGGTGGCCTACCTGCTGATCCACGGCGAGCTGCCCTCGCCGGCCGAGCTGTCGGCGTTCGAGGAGCGGGTCAACCGCCACACGCTGGTGCCGGAGGGCTTCCGCGCCTTCCTGTCGTCGTTCCCGCGCGGCGGCCACCCGATGTCGATCCTGGCCTCGGCGGTCAACGCGCTCGCGACGTACTACCCCGAGTCGCTGGACCCGCACGACCCGGAGGCGGTCGAGCTCGCCACCGTGCTGATCCTCGCGAAGATCCGCACCATCACGTCGTACCTGCACCGCGCCACGCGCGACGAGCCGCTCATGTACCCGGACTACGCCCGCGGCTACGTGGACGACTTCCTGCGCATGACCTTCTCGCGGCCCTACGAGCAGTGGGAGTCCGACCCGGTGCTCGTGTCCGCCATGGACAAGCTGCTCATCCTGCACGCGGACCACGAGCAGAACTGCTCCACCTCCACCGTGCGCATCGTCGGATCGTCGAACGCGACGCTGTACGCGTCGGTCGCCGCCGGCATCAACGCGCTTTCCGGCCCGTCGCACGGCGGCGCCAACGAGGCCGTGCTCACGATGCTCGAGAGCATCCGCAGCGGCGACGACTCCGTCGAGACCTTCATGAAGAAGGTCAAGAACAAGGAGGCCGGCGTCCGGCTCATGGGCTTCGGGCACCGCGTGTACAAGAGCTACGACCCGCGGGCCGCGATCGTCAAGAAGCACGCGGACGCGGTGCTCGACAGCCTGGGCGCCAAGGACGAGCTGCTCGACATCGCCCGCGGGCTCGAGGAGATCGCGCTCAACGACGACTACTTCGTCGAGCGCAAGCTCTACCCGAACGTGGACTTCTACACCGGGCTCATCTACAAGGCCATGGGCTTCTCCCCGGCCATGTTCACGCCGCTGTTCGCGCTGGGTCGCATGCCCGGCTGGATCGCCCAGTGGCGCGAGATGATGAACGACCCGCAGACCAAGATCGGCCGCCCGCGCCAGGTCTACACCGGGCCGACCGAGCGTGACTACGTGCCGCTCGAGCAGCGCTGAGGCCTCCGGCCCTCACCGCGGCACCCCTCCGCAGCACCGACGCCGACCGTCGGCCCGCGGCCAGGACGATCACTGCAGGACGATCGTGACCTGGCCGTCGGGCCGGCGGTCGGCGTCGTCGTCCACGACCGACCACGTGCCGTCCTCGCGGGTCCACGCCCGGTCCCCGGCGCGAACCTCCTGCGCCCCCGTGACGGAGGCGGTCGCGACCGCCCAGTGGGCCACGGCCCAGGTGGCGAGGTCGCCGTCGAGGGGCACGGCGGACGCGTCCACGACGACGGCGTTCGCGTCCTCCTGAGACGTGTCGGGCCGCAGGGCGTCGGCGGGCAGGCCGAGGTCGCGGGCCGCGCGGTCGGCGAGCAGGTCCCTCGCGGCGGCGCCGGACGGGGCCTCGTCGTCCTCGGTGGGCGGCAGGTCGCAGGTGATGGCCCCCGGGGAGTGGCCGGTCAGCGCGGACGCCCAGGCCCGGGACCGCGTCTCGTGCTGGGCGTACGCCTCCGGGAACGCGGAGCGCTGCACCGCCTGCGCGGCGGCGGTGACCTCCAGGTCCTGGTAGCCGTCGACCTTCACGAGGTGGTCGTAGAACTTCCCCGTCGAGTAGACCGGGTCCATGATCTCGTCGACCGTGCCCCAGCCCTGGGACGGGCGCTGCTGGAACAGCCCCACGGAGTCCCGGTCGCCGTAGTCGATGTTGACCAGCCGCGACTCCTGCAGCGCGGTCGCGAGCCCGATGGTCGCCGCGCGCCCGGGCAGGCCGCGCTGCACGGACGTCCCGACGATCAGCGCGGCGTTGTCCGACTGGACCGGCGTGAGGTACCACGAGGTGCCGTCCAGCTCGGCCGCGCACCGCTGCACCGAGGGCGTGTCGACCCGGTCGAGGAACCACACGACGCCGGCCGTGGTGCCGGCGCCGACGACGAGGACCGCGGCGAGGGCCGCGCCGGTCGCCCGTCGCCGTCGGCGTCGACGTCCGGACATCGTCAGTTGGCGTGCAGCGCGGCGTTGAGCTCGACGCCCACGCCGCCCCGCTCCAGCACCTCGACCGCGCCGGTGCGCGAGTTGCGGCGGAACAGGAGGTTGTCGCGACCGGCGAGGTCGCGGGCCTTGGCCACCAGCGGGTCGCCGTCGGCGCCCATCTCGCCGAGCACGGTGACCTTGGTGCCTGCGGTGAGGTAGAGGCCGGCCTCGACGACGCAGTCGTCGCCGAGCGGGATGCCGAGGCCCGCGTTGGCGCCCAGCAGCGACCGCTCGCCCACGCTGATGACCTCCTTGCCGCCGCCCGACAGGGTGCCCATGATCGACGCGCCGCCGCCGACGTCGGACCCGTCGCCCACGACGACCCCGGCGGAGATGCGGCCCTCGACCATGGAGGCGCCGAGCGTGCCGGCGTTGAAGTTCACGAAGCCCTCGTGCATGACGGTGGTGCCGGACGCGAGGTGGGCGCCGAGGCGCACGCGGTCGGCGTCGGCGATCCGCACGCCCGCGGGCACGACGTAGTCGACCATGCGCGGGAACTTGTCGATCCCGTACACGGTGACGGCGCGGCCGGTGTCGGCGCGCAGGCGCAGGCGCGTGGCCTCGAAGCCCTCCACGGCGCACGGGCCGTGCGACGTCCACACCACGTTGGTCAGGACGCCGAAGAGGCCGTCCAGGTTGACGCCGTGGGGCTGGACCAGCCGGTGCGACAGCAGGTGCAGGCGCAGGTAGGCGTCGGCGGTGTCCTGCGGGGCGGCGTCGAGGTCGATCACGGTGCGCACGACCACGACGTCCACGCGGCGGGCGTCGTCCCGCTCGGTGAGGGCGTCGAGCTCGGCCGGGATGTCGACGTCGGCCTGGGGCGGCGCGCCCAGCACGGGCGCGGGGTACCAGACGTCGAGGGTGGTGCCGGCGTCGGCGACCGTGGCGAGACCGAGGCCCCAGGCGGGGCGGGAGGAGGCAGGCGTCGTCATGCGGACCAGCGTAGTCGGCGCGTCTGCCACGATGGTGCGCGTGACCACGGACCGCACAGCGCCTTCTCGCGACCCTCACCTCGACGATCGCCCCGCCGCGCGCCTCGACGCGTTGCTGGACACCCTGCTCGACCCGGGGACGGTCGCCTCGTCGGACCTCGTGGACCTGCTGGCCGCGATCTGCGACGTCCCGTCGGTCTCGGGGGACGAGGCCGCGCTCGCGGACGCCGTCGAGCGGGTGCTGCGCGCCCAGCCGCACCTCGACGTGCTGCGCGACGGCGACTCCCTGGTCGCCCGCACCCACCAGGGCCGCGACCGGCGCGTGGTGCTCGCCGGCCACCTGGACACGGTGCCGCTGACCGACCCGCCGAACCTGCCGACCCGCCTCGAGACGGCCGCGGACGGCACCGTCGAGATGTGGGGCCGCGGCACCGTGGACATGAAGGGCGGCGTGGCGATCATGCTCGCGCTGGCCGTCGAGCTGGGCCGCCCCGGCCGCGAGCCCGCCCACGACCTCACCTACGTCTTCTACGACCACGAGGAGGTCGAGGCGTCGCTGAGCGGCCTCGGCCGCCTGGTACGGCACCACCCCGAGTCGCTGACGGGGGACTTCGCGATCCTCGGCGAGTCGAGCAACAACGGCATCGAGGGCGGCTGCAACGGGACCCTGCGGGTCGAGGTCCGCACCCACGGCGTCGCGGCGCACTCGGCGCGCGCCTGGGCCGGCCAGAACGCGATCCACGCGGCCGCCCCCGTGCTCGCGCGCCTCGCGGCCTACGAGGCGCGGGAGGTCGAGGTGGACGGGCTCGTGTACCGCGAGAGTCTCGGCGCGGTCGGCATCCGGGGCGGCATCGCGGGCAACGTCGTGCCCGACGCCTGCACCGTGACCGTCAACTACCGCTTCGCGCCGTCGTGGGGCGTCGCCGAGGCCGAGGCGCACGTGCGCGACCTCTTCGAGGGCTTCGAGGTGGTCGTCACCGACGCCGCGCAGGGCGCGCGGCCCGGCCTGGACGACCCGCTGGTGGCGGACTTCGCGGCCGCGGTGCAGGCCGCGACGGGCACCGAGCCGACACCGAAGTACGGCTGGACCGACGTCGCGCGGTTCGCCGAGCTCGGCATCCCGGCCGTGAACTTCGGCCCGGGCGACCCGGTGCTGGCGCACAAGGACGACGAGCGCCTGCCCGTCGCCCGGCTCGCGGCCGGCCGCGACGCCCTGCGCGCCTGGCTGCTCGGCGCGCCGGCCGGTGGCGTGGATAGTCTCGAGGCATGACGCGAGCGACGACGACCCCCGGCGGCCACGGACCGGGCCGCGGCGACGACGGGGTGCCCGAGAAGGGCAGCGGGTACCGCAAGGGCCCGGTGCTGCTGCGGGGCAAGGAGATCCCGGCCCAGACCACCGACCAGCGGCTCCTCGCCGGCGGCGGCGACCCCGACTGGGTGCACTCCGACCCCTGGCGCGTGATGCGGATCCAGTCGGAGTTCGTCGAGGGCTTCGGCGCCCTCGCGGAGGTGGGGCCCGCGGTGTCGGTCTTCGGCTCCGCCCGGACGTCCCCCGACCACCCGGACTACGCGCTCGCCGTCGAGGTGGGCCGGCTGCTCGCCGAGGCCGGGTACGCGGTCATCACCGGCGGCGGCCCCGGCATCATGGAGGCGGCGAACGCCGGCGCGCACAAGGCGGGCGGCACCTCGATCGGGCTCGGCATCGAGCTGCCCTTCGAGCAGGGCATGAACGAGTTCGTGAACCTGGGCGTGAACTTCCGCTACTTCTTCGCCCGCAAGACCATGTTCGTCAAGTACGCGCAGGGCTTCGTCGTGCTGCCCGGCGGCTTCGGCACCTTCGACGAGCTGTTCGAGGCCCTCACGCTCGTGCAGACCCACAAGGTGACGGAGTTCCCGCTCGTCCTCGTCGGCACCGACTACTGGGGCGGGCTGCTGGACTGGGTGCGCACCGCGGTCGCCGACCGGGGGATGGTGGGCGCCGCCGACGTCGACCTCATGCACCTCACCGACTCGCCGGCGGAGGCCGTCGAGTACGTCGTCGAGCGCGGCCGCGCCCTCGCTGCGTCGGAGCGCGAGGCGCTGGACGAGCTCGTGGAGGGCCAGCAGGACGCGGCCGACGGCTCGTGACCGACCCCGCCCCGACCCCGTCCGGCGTGCCGGCGGCGGGGACGTCGCTGGTGCTGCGCGGGCGCGAGGTCGGACGCGGCCCGGACGGGGTGCTGCGCCCCGTCGTGATGGCGATCGTCAACCGCACCACCGACTCGTTCTACGCCCCGGCGCGCCGCCCCGACGACGCCGCGGCGCTGGACGCGGCGCACCGGGCGTGGGCCGACGGTGCGCAGATCCTCGACGTCGGCGGCGTGCGCGCCGGCGTCGGGCCGGAGGTCGACGAGGCGGAGGAGATCCGGCGGGTGGCGCCGTTCGTCGCGCGGGTGCGCGAGGAGCTGCCCGACCTGCTGGTGTCCGTGGACACGTGGCGGGCCGGCGTCGCCCGGGAGGTCGTCGCCGCGGGGGCGGACCTCGTCAACGACACGTGGGCGGGCCACGACCCCGCGCTCGTCGAGGTGGCCGGCGCGGCCGGCGTCGGGGTGGTGTGCTCGCACACGGGCGGGGCGGTGCCGCGCACCGACCCGTACCGGGTGGAGTACCCGCCCCTCGACCAGACCGGGCCCGGCGTCGGCGCCGACCCGCGGGACGGCGTCCTGGACGACGTGGTCGCGACGCTGCGCGCGGCTGCCGCGCGGGCCGTCGCGTGCGGGGTCCCGCCGCGGTCGGTGCTGGTGGACCCGACGCACGACTTCGGCAAGAACACCTGGCACTCGGTGCACCTGCTGCGCCGCACCGCCGCGCTCGCAGGGCTCGGGCACCCGCTGCTCATGGCGCTGAGCCGCAAGGACTTCGTCGGCGAGACGTTGGGCCTGCCCCCCGACGAACGGCTCGAGGGCACCCTCGCCGCGACCGCCCTCGCCGCGTGGCAGGGCGCGAGCGTGTTCCGCGCGCACGACGTCCTCGCCACCCGGCGCGTGCTCGACCTGGTCGCGGCGGTCCGCGACGAGGCCCCGCCGCGCGCGGCGCTGCGGGGCCTCGCCTGAGACCGCGTGACCTGGCCCGGCGGGGCGGGGTCTCGGCAGGCGACCGCTGACGTCCGGGGTGTGGAAGTCGGGGGTGGGTTCTGAACTAGAATGGGGGAGCGCGCCTCGGCCCGCTCCCGCCGACCGGCGGGCCGCGGGCAGGGGTCAGGCCGAGGAACCGGACAACGGAATGGAGAGCCACAGATGGCTGCGATGAAGCCGCGGACGGGCGACGGGCCGCTGGAGGTCACCAAGGAAGGACGCGGCATCGTCATGCGGGTCCCGCTCGAGGGTGGCGGCCGTCTGGTCGTGGAGCTGAACGCCACCGAGGCGACCGAGCTGGGCGAGGCACTCCAGGCCGTCGTCTCCTGACGACGGACGACGCAGGACATGCGACGAGCGCGGGGCAGGCGCCCCGCGCTCGACGCGTGTCCGGCCCGTGTCGAGCTCGGCTGAGGATCGGGCTCGGCTCAGGTCCTGCCGGTCAGCGCCGCACCGCCAGCAGCAGCCCGTCCCCGGACGGCGCCAGGGCGGACAGCACCCGGTCGTCGGAGCGCAGCGAGCGCCCGACGTCGCGCACCACCGTCGTCACCTCGTCGCGCCGCGCCGGGTCGGGCACGCGCCCGCCGTGCAGCGCGCCGTCCACGGCGAGGACGCCGCCGGGCCGCAGCAGCCGCAGCCCGGCCTCGACGTACTCCGGGTAGGAGTGCGGCTCCGCGCCGACGAGCACGAGGTCGTACGCGCCGTCGGTGAGCCGCGGCAGGACGTCGGCGGGCCGGCCGGGGATGGTCCGGGTGCGGGCGGGGGCGATGCCCGCCTCGGCGAAGCCGCGCTTCGCGGCACGCTGGTGCTCGAGCTCGGCGTCGATCGTCGTCAGAACACCGTCGGCGGGCATGCCGCGCAGCAGCCAGAGCGCCGCGACGCCGGTCCCCGTGCCGACCTCGACGACGGCCCGCGCGCCGAGCGCCGCGGCCACGACCTGCAGCAGCGCGCCCGTCCCGGGGGAGGCGGCGTGGCAGCCGAGCTCGGCCGCGCGCTCGCGGGCGCGCAGCAGCGCCTCGTCCTCGGGGACGAAGGACTCGCTGTAGGCCCAGGCTGCGGTGCGCCCGCTGCGGGCGTCGACGTCGGTGGTGATGGCGGTCCTCCACGGCGGGGTCGCCGGCGGACGGCCGGCGCGGGTGATGCTGCCGTGATCGTACGCGGGAACGCCGGGCGGTGCCCGGACGTTGCCGTGGGACGATGGGAATGATGACGACCGACCACGCACCCGTGCCGCACGCGCCCGAGGCCTCCGTCGAGGAGGCCGCGAGCACGCCCGCTGCTGCGTGGACGCCCCCGACGTGGGACGAGATCGTGCGCGAGCACTCGGCGCGCGTGTACCGCCTGGCCTACCGGCTCAGCGGCAACCGGCAGGACGCCGAGGACCTCACCCAGGAGACGTTCCTGCGGGTCTTCCGGTCGCTCTCCAGCTACACGCCGGGCACGTTCGAGGGGTGGCTGCACCGCATCACGACGAACCTGTTCCTCGACCAGGTCCGCCGCAAGAAGCGCATCCGCATGGAGGCGATGGGCGACGACGCCGCCCGCGTGGCGGCCCCCGAGGACCACGGCCGCCCGGAGCGCGGCTTCGAGCACGCCAACCTCGACCACGACGTCCAGGCCGCGCTCGACGCGCTGCGGCCCGAGTACCGTGCCGCCGTCGTGCTCTGCGACATCGAGGGCCTCAGCTACGAGGAGATCGCCGTCACGCTGGGCATCAAGCTCGGCACGGTGCGCTCCCGCATCCACCGCGCCCGTGCGCAGCTCCGCGACGCGCTGGAGCACCGGCGCGCGGAGGTGACCCCGCGGGCCGCGAGCGGTGGGGCGGCGTCGTGACGGGCTACGCCGGGTCCGGTCACCTCGGCGCCTGGGTGAGCGACCTCGCCGACGGCCAGCTCGACGCGGCGGCGACCGAGCGGGCGCTCGCGCACGTCGCGGGCTGCCCGCGCTGCGCGGCCGAGCTCGACGCCGCGCGGGACGCGCACCGCGCCCTCGCCGCCGCCTGCGACGTCGCCCCGGACCCCGAGCTCACCAACCGGCTGCTCGCGCTGTCGGCCTCCATCCCGTCGGCGACGGGCGACCCGCTGCGCGACCGCGGTCGCGCCGCCGGCTGGGAGCGCCCGCAGGCGTGGGAGCCGACGCTGTCGGGCGACCTGGGCGCCCGGCGCCGGCACCGGACCCGTCGGCTGGTCGCCGCCGGGGCGGGGGGCGTCGGGGTGCTCGGGGTCGCGCTGTTCGTCCTGGGGCAGGCGCCCGTGGTGAGCCCGGACCCGTCGCGCGTCGCGGCGCTCACCCTGCTGGCGGACGCCGAGCCTGGCGGTCACGACGCGGCCGCGGGGCGCGCGGCCACCGCCGACGCCCTCGCCTGGCTGGGCGAGCACGGCTGGTCCGCGCCCGCCGCGCTGCCCGACGGGTACGCGGTCACCGCGCTCCGTACCGACGGCTGCGCGGGCGTGGAGGGGACGGACGCCGCCGTGGAGCTGGACCTGTCCGGGCCGGACGGCACCGCCGTCGCGTGCCTGCGCCAGGGCCGGCTCGCCGACCTGGGTGCGACGGTCGCCGAGCCCGCCGGCGGGACGGGCGACGGGTCGACGGGCGGCTTCGCCGTCCGCGGCCACGACGTGCGCGTGCTCTCGGCCGACCCGTGGCACGTCGCCTGGCAGTCGGGCGACACGGTGGTCGACGTGGCCACCGACGTCGACGCGGAGTCGCTCGCCGAGCTCGTCGCGGCGTTCCCGGGGTCCGCCGAGGGCGACGACGCCGGGGTGCTGCACGAGATCACCCGCGGCTGGAGCATGATGACCGGGACGATGTCCGACGTGATGTCCGACGTGATGTCCGGATCGATGACAGGAGCCCTCTGGCGCCGATGACCGAACCGTCCGAGCCTGCCGACGACCTGTTCGCGCCGCCCGAGCCGCCTGCTCGCGTGCCCGAGCCCGACCCGTACGTGCCCCCGCCCGCGGCGGCGCTGTTCCCCGCGACCGTGTCCGCGCCCACGGAGCCGAGGGAGCCGGAGGCCGGCCCGGCCGCCGCGACGGACGGGCCGCCCGAGGCGGCGGCCGCGACGCCTGCGGCCACCGTGCCCGCCAGGACCGCGCGATCGCGCCGTCCGGCGACGGCGGCGGTCGTGGCGCTCGCGCTGGTCGCGGGCGCCGTGGGCGGCTTCGCGGGGGACCGTGTGTCGGACGCTCTCGACGGCGGGCGGCCCGCGGACGCGGCGCTGCCGACGTCCGACGGGCAGGGCGCGGACCGGGGCGCGGCCACGGGGGCGTCCGCCGGCGCGGACCGGCCGGACGGCTCGGTCGCCGCGCTCGCGGCCGACGTGCTGCCCAGCGTCGTCTCGATCCAGGTGCAGGGCGCGGACGGCGCGACGAGCGGCTCGGGCTTCGTGCTGCGCGAGGACGGCTACATCCTCACGAACAACCACGTGGTCGCCCCCGCCGCGGCCTCCGGGGGGTCGGCCGTGGTCGTCTTCTCCGACGGCCGCGAGCGGGACGCGGAGGTGGTGGGCCGGACGGCGGACTACGACCTGGCGGTCGTGAAGGTCGACGCCGACGGGCTCGAGCCGCTGGTCCTCGGCGACTCCGACGCGGTGGTGGTCGGCGACCCGGTGCTCGCGGTCGGCGCCCCGCTGGGCCTGGACTCCACCGTGACGACCGGCATCGTCAGCGCGCTGCACCGCCCGGTGCAGGCCGGCGACGAGACCGGGGGAGGGTCGGTGACGGCGTTCATCGACGCGATCCAGACCGACGCCGCGATCAACCCGGGCAACTCGGGCGGGCCGCTGATCGACTCCGACGGCGAGGTGGTCGGTATCAACTCGGCCATCGCGCAGCCGCCGGGCGCCATGTCCGCCACCGGCAGCATCGGCCTCGGCTTCGCGATCCCGGCGTCCCAGGCGCGGCACACCGCCGAGCAGCTCATCGAGTCGGGGCACGCGACCTACCCGGTCATCGGGGCGCTGCTCGACACGACGTACACGGGGGAGGGCGTGCAGGTCTCGACCGCTCCCCAGCAGGGTCAGCCCGCGGTGACCCCCGACGGGCCGGCCGACCGGGCCGGCATCCGCCCGGGCGACGTCATCCTGGAGATCGACGGGCGGCCGGTGACCGTGAGCGACGCCCTCATCGTGGCGATCCGCGCCCGCGAGCCCGGGGACGCGGTGACGCTGCGCGTGCGGACGGACGGCGAGGAACGGGACGTCCGGGTGGTGCTGCAGGAGCGCGCGAGCGAATAGGCTGTCCGCGTGTTCGACATCAACGGCGGTGAGCTCATCATCATCGTGGTGCTCGCCGTCCTGCTCATCGGGCCCGAGCGCCTCCCCGGGTATGCCGCCCAGCTGGCCTCGCTCGTGAAGCGCGGCAAGCGTCTGCTGCAGGACACCAAGGCGCGCGTGGACACCGAGCTCGGGCCGGAGTTCAAGGACGTCGACTGGTCGAAGCTCGACCCGCGCCAGTACGACCCGCGCCGCATCGTGCGCGAGGCGCTGATGGACGACGACGAGCCCGCGCCCGCCGGGCCGACCGCCGCTGCGGCGGGGAGCGCCGCGGGAGGCGCCACCGCGGCCGCGTCCACGCGCACGTCCGACGCCCCGCGCGCCGCGGTGCCCGCGCCGTTCGACGACGAGGCGACGTAGGCGAGGGGACGGGCCTTCTGCCCGGCGCCGGACCGGTTTCCGAGCGGCCGGGCCGACCTGCCACAATGGACGCCATGCCCGATGTCGCCACCTCACCGTCCCTCCAGCGCGGAGCGTCCGCGCCGGGACTGCCCCGCATCTTCTCCGGCATGCAGCCGACCGACGGGTCGCTGCACCTCGGGAACTACCTGGGAGCGCTCGCCCAGTGGGTGGCGCTCCAGGAGGGGCACGAGGCGCTGTACTGCGTCGTCGACCTGCACGCCCTGACGGTGAACCCGGACCCGGCGGCGCTGCGCGAGCGCACCCGCCGCACCGCCGCCCAGTACCTGGCCGGCGGCATCGACCCGGAGCGGTCGATCCTGTTCGTCCAGTCGCACGTGGCCGAGCACGCGGAGCTCGCGTGGCTGCTCAGCTGCCAGACCGGTTTCGGCGAGGCCGGGCGCATGACGCAGTTCAAGGACAAGTCCGCCAAGCAGGGCTCCGAGGGCACCACCGTGGGCCTCTTCACCTACCCGGTGCTCATGGCCGCCGACATCCTCCTGTACGACACGGCGCTCGTGCCGGTCGGCGAGGACCAGCGCCAGCACCTGGAGCTCACCCGCGACCTCGCCGAGCGGCTGAACTCGCGCTTCGGCGAGGGCACCGCCGTCGTCCCCGAGGCGCACATCGTCAAGGCCGTGGCGAAGATCCAGGACCTCCAGGAGCCGACGGCGAAGATGAGCAAGTCGAACGCCGGCGGCAAGGGCGTCGTCTGGCTGCTCGAGGACCCGAAGAAGGCCGTCAAGGCGATCAAGGCCGCCGTCACGGACGCGGACGAGAGCTACGGCGTCCGCTACGACCCCGCGGCCAAGCCGGGGATCTCCAACCTGCTGACGATCTTCTCCGCCGTCACGGGCCGCGGCGTCGACGAGATCGCCGCCGAGTACGACGGCCGCGGCTACGGCTACCTCAAGGTGGACCTGGCCGACGCCGTCGTCGCCTTCCTCGAGCCGTTCCAGGCGCGGGCGCAGACGTACCTGTCCGACCCGGCCCAGCTCGACAAGGTGCTCGCCGACGGCGCCCAGCGCGCGCGGGAGATCGCGCGACCCGTCCTCGACCGGGTCTACGACCGGTTCGGCCTGCTGCCCCGAGGCGCACGGTGAACCTCCCCGACCGCGGCCCGGCCCAGGTGCGGATCGGCGTCGCCATCGCCGTGCCCGAGCCGTTCGGCACCCAGCTCCAGGACGCCCGGGCCCGGCTGGGCGACCCGCTGGCGCACGCCATCCCCCCGCACATCACGGTGATCGGGCCCACCGTGGTGGACGAGTCCGTGCTGGACGCCGTGATCGAGCACCTGGAGAAGGTCGCGTCCGAGACCGCGCCGTTCCGGGTGCACCTGCGCGGGGCCGGCACCTTCCGCCCGATCTCGCCCGTGGTGTTCGTCGCACTCGCCGAGGGCATCGCCGAGTGCGAGCAGCTCGAGACCGCCGCCCGCTCGGGCGTGCTGGCCCAGGAGCTGCGGTTCAACTACCACCCGCACGTCACCGTCGCGCACGAGGTCTCCGAGGCCGACCTGGACCGCGCCTTCGTGGAGATGGCCGACTTCGACGGCGTCTTCGAGGTGGACCGGCTGTGGCAGTACGAGCACGGCGACGACGGCGTGTGGCGCCCGCAGCGGTCGTTCCGGCTCGCGGGGGAGCACCCCGCTCCCTAGGGTCACCGGTGTGAACGACCGACTCGAGCATGTCAGGGAGCGGTCCCTGACCGTCTACGAGTGGTTCAAGAGCCTGCGGCCCGTGCGGTCCTGGTACTGGTACGTCGACCGCCGCGGCGCCCTCCTGTGCGGCGGCATCGCCTACACGGCGATCTTCTCGCTCTTCGCCGCGCTCACGATCGGCTTCACGGTCTTCTCGCGCACGCTCTCCGGGCGGCCGGAGCTGCAGGACGAGGTCTTCAAGCAGATCAACACGTGGCTCCCGGGACTCGTGGGAGAGGGCGACAAGTACGTCATCCAGCCGTCCCAGCTGGTGCTGCCCAGCGTGATCACGTGGTACAGCGTGACGGCCACCGTGGTGTTCCTCTGGACCGCCATCGGGTTCATGCGCGCCCTGCGGATCTCAGTACGGTCGATGTTCGACCAGCCCGTCGTGGGTGTCAGCCCCGTGCTGTCGAGGATCTGGGAGCTGCTCGGCTTCGTCATCCTCGGCGGGATGATCGTGGCGTCCGCCGCGGCAAGCATCGTCTCGCAGGCCGTGAGCGGCAGGGTCGAGGCCCTGTTCGGCGGGTCCGTCGTGGTGGCCCAGATCACCGCGATCGGCACGGCTGTCGTCGGGATCCTGCTCGACGCGCTCCTGGTGTACCTGATCGTGCGCGTCGTCGCCCGGGTCCGACCACGCCGGACGCGGGACTTCGCGCTCGGTTGCCTCGCCGCCGGGGTGGTCGCGGGCGCGCTGCGCTGGCTGGGCACGTCGGTCGTGGCGGCGGGTGCCGAGCGCAACGCCCTGCTCGCGGCGTTCGCGGGCCTCGTGACCGTGCTGGTGCTGGTGAACTTCGTCGCCCGCGTGCTGCTGCTGGTGTGCGCGTGGGTCTACGACCCGCCGCGGCTGGACGAGATCGCGCACGCCGAGGCCGAGGTGGCTGCCATGCGGGACGCCGCGGAGATCGAGCGCGTGGTGCGCCGCGGCCAGGGGTCCGGAAAGCCGTGGAGCCCCGTCGTACGCGGGGTACGACGGGGCTCCTGGGCGCTGCGGGAGTCGAGCGTCCGCAGGGTGGGGCGAGGGGTCAGAACGCGCGCGTGATCATCGCGCGCTTGACCTCCTGGATCGCCTTGGTGACCTCGATGCCGCGCGGGCAGGCCTCGGTGCAGTTGAAGGTCGTGCGGCAGCGCCACACGCCCTCCTTGTCGTTGAGGATCTCCAGGCGCTGCGTGGCGCCCTCGTCGCGGCTGTCGAAGATGAACCGGTGCGCGTTGACGATCGCGGCCGGACCGAAGTACTGCCCGTCGGTCCAGAACACGGGGCAGGACGACGTGCACGCGGCGCACAGGATGCACTTGGTGGTGTCGTCGAAGCGCTCACGGTCCTCGGCGGACTGCAGGCGCTCGCGCGTCGGCTCGTTCCCCGAGGTGATGAGGAACGGCATGATCTCGCGGTAGGAGGCGAAGAACGGCTCCATGTCGACCACGAGGTCCTTGACGACGGGCAGGCCCTTGATCGGCTCGACCGTGATCGGCTTGTCCGGGTTGACGTCCTTGAGGAGCGTCTTGCAGGCGAGCCGGTTGCGGCCGTTGATCCGCATGGCGTCGGAGCCGCAGACTCCATGAGCACACGAGCGGCGGAAGGTCAGGCTCCCGTCCTGCTCCCACTTGATCATGTGCAGCGCGTCGAGCACGCGGTCGGTGCCGTGCACCTGGACGGTGAAGTCGTCCCAGGTCGACTCCTCGCCGTGCTCCGACTCGGGGTTGTACCGCCGGATGCGGAGCGTGACCTCGAAGCTGGGGACGGCGCCGGCCTTCGGCTCGGCCGCCGGGGTCGCGGGGTTCTCGAGAACAGCAGTCATCAGTACTTCCGCTCCATGGGCTCGTACCGGGTCTGGATGACGGGCTTGGACCCCAGGACGACCTTGTAGTCCCCGAAGTCCTCGACGTGGTCGAAGTAGCCCGGGACGTGGCCGTCGCCGGCGTCGGGGGCCGACGTCGGACGGCGGTACGCCATCGTGTGCAGCATGTAGTTCGCGTCGTCGCGGTCCGGGTAGTCCTCCCGGTAGTGACCGCCGCGCGACTCCTTGCGGTTGAGGGCGGCGACGACCGTCACCTCGGCGATGTCCAGCAGGAAGCCGAGCTCGATCGCCTCGAGCAGGTCCGTGTTGAACAGCTTGCCCTTGTCCTGGACGGAGACGTTCCGGTACCGCTTCTGCAGCTCCCGGATCTCGGCGAGCGCCTCGTTGAGGGAGTCGCCGGTGCGGAACACCTGGGCGTTCGCGTCCATCGTCTCCTGGAGCGCCTTGCGGACGTCCGCCACGCGCTCGCCGTCGGGGCGGTCGCGCATCTCGGCGAGCTGCGCCTCGACGCGGGCGGTCGGGTTCTCGGGCAGCTCCTTGTGCTGGGCGACCGTCTTGGCGTACGCCGCGGCCGCGCGGCCGGCACGCTTGCCGAAGACGTTGATGTCGAGCAGCGAGTTGGTGCCGAGGCGGTTGGAGCCGTGCACCGACACGCACGCGACCTCGCCGGCCGCGTAGAGGCCCTTGACGACGGTGTGGCTGTCGCGCAGCACCTCGCCCTGCACGTTGGTGGGCACGCCGCCCATCGCGTAGTGCGCCGTCGGGTAGACGGGGACGGGCTCGGTGTACGGCTCGACGCCCAGGTACGTGCGCGCGAACTCGGTGATGTCCGGGAGCTTCGCGTCGATGTGCGCGGGCTCCAGGTGCGTCAGATCGAGCAGCACGTAGTCCTTGTTCGGGCCGGCGCCGCGGCCCTCGCGCACCTCGTTGGCCATCGAGCGGGCGACGATGTCGCGCGGCGCGAGGTCCTTGATGGTGGGGGCGTAGCGCTCCATGAAGCGCTCGCCCTCGGAGTTGCGCAGGATGCCGCCCTCGCCGCGCGCCGCCTCCGACAGGAGGATGCCGAGGCCCGCGAGGCCCGTCGGGTGGAACTGGAAGAACTCCATGTCCTCGAGCGGCAGGCCGCGGCGGTACGCCAGCGCCATGCCGTCGCCCGTGAGGGTGTGGGCGTTCGACGTCGTCTTGAAGATCTTGCCCGCGCCGCCGGTGGCGAAGATGATCGCCTTCGCCTGGAACACGTGGATCTCGCCGCTGGCCAGGTCGTAGGCCACGACGCCGGTCGCGTTGACCTCGGCGCCGTCCTCGAGCTGCTCGGTGGTGAGGTCGTGGTCCGTGAGCAGGTCCAGCACGTAGAACTCGTTGTAGAACTCGACGTTCTGCTTCACGCAGTTCTGGTACAGCGTCTGCAGGATCATGTGGCCGGTGCGGTCCGCGGCGTAGCAGGCGCGGCGCACCGCGGCCTGGCCGTGCTCGCGGGTGTGGCCGCCGAACCGGCGCTGGTCGATCCGGCCCTCGGGCGTGCGGTTGAACGGCAGGCCCATCTTCTCCAGGTCGAGGACCGAGTCGATGGCCTCCTTCGCGAGGATCTCCGCCGCGTCCTGGTCGACCAGGTAGTCACCGCCCTTGACGGTGTCGAACGTGTGCCACTCCCAGTTGTCCTCCTCGACGTTCGCGAGGGCCGCCGCCATGCCGCCCTGGGCGGCGCCGGTGTGGGAGCGGGTGGGGTAGAGCTTCGAGATGACGGCGGTGCGGGCCTCGCCGGAGGCCTCGAGCGCCGCCCGCATGCCGGCGCCGCCTGCGCCGACGATGACGACGTCGTACTGATGTGTCTGCATCGGGGGGTGCCAGTCCTTAGTTCGGGAAGCAGATCGACGGCAGGAGCTCGGCCGGGGCGTCCGGCGGGCAGGGGTTGAACGTGAAGATCACGAGGGTGCCGAGCACGACCACGATCGTGAACGCCAGGTACAGCAGCGCCTTGAGCACGCCGCGGGTGGAGTCCTTCTGGGCGTAGTCGTTGATGATCGTGCGCACGCCGTTGGTCCCGTGGATCATCGCGAGCCACAGCATCAGCAGGTCCCAGACCTGCCAGAAGGGGCTGGACCACTTGCCGCCGACGAAGGCGAAGTCGATCGCGTGCACGCCGTCGCCCACCATGAGGTTGACGAACAGGTGCCCGAAGACGAGCACGAGCAGCACCACGCCGGACGCCCGCATGAACACCCAGCTGTACAGCTCGTAGTTGCCGCGGGTGGTCTTGCGACGCGCGTACGGGGACCGCGGGGCGGCGATCGCGGACGGGGTCTGGGACCCGGTCTGTGTCGTGGCCATCAGTGCCCACCTCCGAAGACGTTCATCAGGTGCCGCGGCAGGAACCCGGCCATGGTCACGACGAACAGGCCGACGACGATCCAGAGCATGGCCTTCTGGTACTTCGGGCCCTTGGCCCAGAAGTCGACCAGGATCACGCGGATGCCGTTGAACGCGTGGAAGACGATCGCGGCGACGAGGCCGGCCTCCCCGAGTCCCATGATCGGCGTCTGGTACGTCCCGATGACGGCGTTGTAGGCCTCGGGCGACACCCGGACGAGAGCCGTGTCCAGGATGTGCACGAGGAGGAAGAAGAAGATGAGCACGCCGGTCACGCGATGCGCGACCCAGGACCACATGCCTTCACGGCCGCGGTAGAGCGTGCCAGCAGGTGCTGTAGGCACGGGGGGAGCCTCCGTTGGCGGATTCTGTGTGGATTCCGTTCACGGTCACTGTAGTGACATCCGGTCGTCTCACGGCACACGAGGTCCGGCAAACCGGGACGCTCCGGTGTCTTTCGTGACCTATTCCACAGGGTTGACGTCGCGGACGGCCCGGCCGTCAGCACGCTTATGCTGACCGGATGAGCGCGGACACGAGCACGGGGGCGACCCCCACCCGTCCACCCGTCCCCGGGTTCTACGCCGTGGTCCCCGCCGGGGGTGCCGGCACCCGCCTGTGGCCGCTGTCGCGCGCGGGGGCGCCGAAGTTCCTCCACGACCTCACGGGCGCGGGCCGCACGCTGCTGCAGGGCACGGTCGACCGCCTGCGGCCGCTCGCCGGCGGCGGGGTCGTGCTCGTCACCGGCGAGGCGCACGTCGCGGCCGCGCGGGAGCAGCTGCCCGAGCTGGCCGAGGACGCCGTGCTCGCCGAGCCGTCCCCGCGCGACTCGATGGCCGCCATCGGGCTGGCCGCGGCCGTGCTGGAGCGGCGGCACGGGGACGTCGTCGTGGGCTCGTTCGCCGCGGACCAGGTGGTGTCCGGCGCGGCGTCGTTCGACGCCGCGGTGCGGGAGGCCGTCGCGGCGGCCCGCGCCGGCTACGTCGCGACCATCGGCATCGCGGCGTCCCGCCCGTCCGTGGCGTTCGGCTACGTGCGCAGCGGCGACCCGCTGGGCGTCGAGGGTGCGCCGAGCGCCCTGCACGCGCGCGGGTTCACGGAGAAGCCCGACGCCGCGACCGCCCGCGAGTACGTGGCGTCCGGCGAGTACCGCTGGAACGCCGGCATCTTCGTGGCCCGCAGCTCCGTCCTCCTGGGCCACCTGGCGACGCACCGCCCCGCCCTGCACGACGGGCTGCGGGAGATCGCGGCCGCGTGGGACACCCCGGACCGCGCCGCGGTCGTCGCCCGGGTGTGGCCGGGCCTGGAGAAGATCGCGATCGACCACGCCGTCGCGGAGCCCGTCGCGGCGACCGGCGGCGTCGCCGTCGTGCCCGGCACGTTCGGCTGGGACGACGTGGGCGACTTCAACTCGCTCGCCGCGCTCCTGCCCTCGGACGACGAGGGCGGGTCCAAGGTGCTGGGCGACCCGGCCGACGTGGTGCGGGTCCAGTCCGCGGGGTCGGTCGTCGTGCCCGGCGGCGACCGGGTGGTCGCGCTGCTCGGCATCGACGACGTCGTCGTGGTCGACACCCCCGACGCGCTGCTGGTCACCACCCGTGCCCGCGCGCAGCAGGTCAAGGACATGGTCGACGCGATGCGCACGCACGGCCGCGAGGACGTCCTGTGAGCGCCCCCGGCACCGGCGACGCCGCCGGCGCGCGGCTGGACGAGATCGTCGCGGGGCTCGAGGCCGAGCTGGTCGAGATCCGCCGCGACGTGCACGCGCACCCCGAGCTCGGCCGCGAGGAGGTGCGCACCACCGCGCTCGTGGCCGACCGGCTGCGCGCCGCCGGGCTGGAGCCGAGGCTGCTGGAGGGCACCGGCCTGGTCTGCGACGTCGGCCCGGACCGGTCGCCCGACGGGCTCGGCCGGGTGGCGCTGCGCGCGGACATCGACGCGCTGCCGCTCGACGACTCGTGCGGGCTGCCGTTCCGCTCCGTCGTGGCGGGCGTGGCCCACGCGTGCGGCCACGACGTCCACACCACTGTCGTGCTGGGCGCGGGCCTGGCGCTCGCGGCCCTGCACGACGAGGGGCTGCTCGAGCGCGGGGCCCGGCTGGTCTTCCAGCCCGCCGAGGAGGTGATGCCCGGTGGCGCGCACGACGTCATCGCCCAGGGCGTGCTCGACGGCGTCGACCGCATCGCCGCCGTGCACTGCGAGCCCAAGCTGGACGTGGGGCAGATCGGCACCCGCATCGGCCCGATCACCTCCGCGTCGGACACCGTGACGGTGACCCTGTCGTCGTCCGGCGGGCACACCTCGCGCCCGCACCTGACGGGCGACGTCGTGTACGCGCTGGGGCAGGTCATCACGCAGGTGCCCGCGGTGCTCGGCCGCCGGCTGGACCCGCGCTCCGGCGTCAACCTCACCTGGGGCGCGGTGCACGCGGGCAACGCGCACAACGCGATCCCCGCGACGGGCACGGTGGGCGGCACGCTGCGCTGCCTCGACGTGCGCGCGTGGGAGCGGGCCGGGCAGGTGCTGCACGACGCCGTGGAGCAGGTCGTCGCGCCCTACGAGGTGGACGTGACCGTGCGGCACGCGCGCGGCGTGCCGCCGGTGGACAACGACGCGGCCGTGACGGGCGCGCTCGAGGCGGCCGGCGCGGCCGTGCTGGGCCCCGACGGCGTGGTGCTCACCGAGCAGTCGCTCGGGGGCGAGGACTTCGCCTGGTACCTCACCAAGGTGCCGGGGGCGATGGCCCGCCTGGGCACCGGGACCCCGGGGGAGCGGCGCTACGACATCCACCAGGGCGACCTCGTCGTCGACGAGCGGGCGATCGCCGTGGGTGCCCGGTTGCTGGGACGTTTCGCGTTGCAGCCGTGAGACGCCGGAAAGTTGCCGGCATGTTCCGTCGTGTTCCGGCGAGGGACGCGTCGATACCGCTTCGGTAACGACTCCTGCGGGTTCGTCTCCTGCGGTTCTCGGTCGGGGCCCCGGTGGCTAGGCTTCCGTCGGTGACGGGCCGGACGACCCCGGCCCGACGAACGATCGACAGGAGCGACAGGTGAAGAGAGCGATCCAGCTCACCGCCCTCGCCGGCGTCGCCGCGCTCGCGCTGGCGGCCTGTGCGGAGGCCCCCGAGGAGTCCGGCGGCGACAGCAGCGCCGCCACCGCGGTGGAGGGCTTCAAGCCGTGCATCGTCTCGGACCAGGGTGGGTTCGACGACAAGAGCTTCAACCAGCTCAGCTTCGAGGGGGCGCAGAAGGCCGCGGACGAGTTCGGCGCGGAGCTGACCCCCGTCCAGTCGCAGACCGAGACCGACTACCAGCCGAACATGGAGTCGCTGGTCGGCCAGGACTGCTCGCCGATCATCGCGGTGGGCTTCAACCTGTCGGCAGCGACCGAGGAGGCGGCCACCGCCAACCCGGACACCGACTTCATCCTCGTCGACCAGTCGGCCAAGGCGGAGAACATCAAGCCGCTGCTCTACGACACGGCGCAGGCGGCCTTCCTGGCCGGCTACCTCTCCGCGGGCTACTCGGAGACGGGCAAGGTGGGGACGTTCGGCGGCCAGGCGATCGCGACCGTCACCATCTTCATGGACGGCTTCAAGCAGGGCGTCGAGTACTACAACGAGGTCAAGGGCAAGGACGTCCAGGTCATCGGCTACTCGGGCGGCGACAAGGGCTCGTTCACCGGCAAGTTCGAGGCCAACGAGACGGCGAAGACGACGGCGCAGAACATCCTCGACCAGGGCGTCGACGTGATCCTGCCGGTCGGCGGGCCGATCTACCAGTCCGCGATCGCCGCGATCCAGGACTCGGGCAAGGACGTCGCCCTCATCGGCGTCGACGCGGACCTCTACGAGTCCGACCCGTCCACGCAGCCGTACGTGCTGACGTCGATCCTCAAGAAGATGGACGTGTCCACGTACGAGGCCGTGGCGTCCGCCGCCAAGGGCGACTTCGACGCGTCCGACTACATCGGCACCCTCGAGAACGAGGGGGTGGGCATCGCGCCGCTGCACAACTTCGAGGACAAGGTCGACCCCGCCCTCATGGACGAGGTGACCGCGCTCCAGGACAAGATCATCTCGGGTGAGGTCACGGTCGAGTCGAAGATCGACGAGGAGTGACGCCGACCCGGTGACGGACCCCGTCCCAGGTCATCGACGGTGGCGCGGCCCCGGGCCGCGCCACCGTCTGCACTCTGCGGGGTGCGGCGGTCGGCGCCTCGCCGGCGGGCGGCGACGACGCCGTCCCGGTGAGAGGCTGGCCGCGGTGCGACCTCGACGACACCTCGACCACCCGCGACCGATGGAAGGCAGAGCATGAGGCTCGAGCTGCGCGGCATCACGAAACGCTTCGGCGCCCTCGTGGCGAACGACCACATCGACCTGGTCGTCGAGCCGGGCGAGATCCACTGCTTGCTGGGCGAGAACGGCGCCGGCAAGTCCACCCTGATGAACGTGCTCTACGGCCTGTACCAGGCCGACGAGGGGCAGATCCTGCTGGACGACGAGGTCCAGGCCTTCGACGGCCCCGGCGACGCGATGGCCGCCGGGATCGGCATGGTGCACCAGCACTTCATGCTCGTGCCGGTGTTCTCCGTCGCCGAGAACGTCATGCTCGGGCACGAGACCACGCGGGCCGCGGGCGTGCTCGACCTGGACAGCGCCCGGACCAAGGTCACCGAGATCGCGGACCGGTTCGGGTTCCAGGTCGACCCGGACGCCCTGGTCGAGGACCTTCCCGTGGGCGTGCAGCAGCGGGTCGAGATCATCAAGGCGCTCTCGCGCGACGCCGACGTGCTGGTCTTCGACGAGCCGACGGCCGTGCTGACCCCCCAGGAGACCGACGAGCTCATGGGGATCATGCGGCAGCTGCGCGACGAGGGCGCGGCGATCGTCTTCATCACCCACAAGCTGCGCGAGGTGCGCGCCGTCGCCGACCGCATCACCGTGGTGCGGCACGGCAAGGTCGTCGGCGAGGCGAGCCCGGGCGCGACCGACGCCGAGCTGGCGTCGCTCATGGTGGGCCGTGCCGTCGAGCTGACAGTGCGCAAGGACGCGCCGCGCACCACCGACAACGAGCTCGCCGTCACGGACCTGCGGGTCACGGGGGCCGACGGCCAGGTGCTGGTGGACGACGTGAGCTTCACGGTCCGCGGCGGCGAGGTGCTCGTCGTCGCCGGCGTGCAGGGCAACGGCCAGACCGAGCTGACCGAGGCGCTGGTGGGCCTCCAGGAGCAGGTGACGGGCAGCGTGCGGCTCGACGGCACGGAGCTGGTGGGCCGCTCGGTGCGCCGGATCCTGCAGGCGGGCGTCGGGTTCGTGCCCGAGGACCGCAACGAGGACGGCCTGGTCGGCGAGTTCACCATCGCGGAGAACCTGGTGCTCGACCGCACGGACGGGCCGCCGTTCGTGCGGCGCGGGGCCCTGCAGCTCGCCGCGCGCGACGAGTTCGCGCGGGAGAAGGTCGCGGAGTACGACGTCCGCACCCAGGGCATCGAGACGCGGGTGGGCCGGCTGTCGGGCGGCAACCAGCAGAAGGTCGTGCTGGCGCGGGAGCTCTCCCGCGAGCTGCGCCTGCTGGTCGCGGCGCAGCCGACCCGCGGCGTCGACGTCGGATCGATCGAGTTCATCCACAAGCGCGTCGTCGAGACGCGCGACTCCGGGATCCCGGTGGTCGTGGTGTCCACGGAGCTCGACGAGGCCGTGGCCCTGGCCGACCGGATCATGGTGATGTACCGCGGCCGCGTGGTCGGCATCGTGCCGGCGGACACCCCGCGCGACGTGCTCGGCCTGATGATGGCCGGCGTCGCCCCGGAGGGCGGCTCGCCGGCCGGACCCCAGAGCGAAGGAGACGCGGCGTGAGCGGCGACAAGCCCGAGCGCGAGCCCGACAGCCCGCTCGACGAGGCCCTCGAGACGGTCGACCCGACCGCGGAGCCGGGCCTCGCGGAGGAGCTGGAGCAGGAGGCGGCGCGCGAGCAGGCGGCCGTCGTGGAGGAGTCGGGCCAGCGGTGGCGCGACGCGGTGCGCCGCGCGACGTCGGGCGGCTGGGCCGTCGCCCTCGGCGCGATCGTGCTCGCCGTGCTGGCCGGTTCGATCCTCATCGTCGTCACGGACGAGGCCGTGCAGGCGGCGGCGCCGTACTTCTTCTCGCGCCCGTCGGACACGCTCGCAGCGATCGGGCAGGCGGTGGGCGGCGCCTACTCGGCGCTCTTCCAGGGCGCGGTGTACAACTTCGGCGCCGACTCGTTCGCGCAGGGGATCAAGCCGCTGACGCAGACGCTCGCCAACGCCACGCCGCTCATCGCGGCCGGCCTGGGCGTCGCCCTGGCCTTCCGGGCCGGGCTGTTCAACATCGGCGGCCAGGGGCAGATGCTCGTGGCAGCCACCGCGGCAGGCTGGATCGGCTTCGCCGTCACGGGCCTGCCGTTCCCGCTGCACCTCCTGGTGTGCCTGGTGGCGGGCGTCGCCGCCGGCGCGCTCTGGGCCGGCATCGCCGGCCTGCTCAAGGCCCGCACCGGCGCCCACGAGGTGATCGTCACGATCATGCTCAACTACGTGGCGCTCTACCTGCTGTCGTACCTGCTGTCCACGCCGGGCCTCATGCAGGCCCCCGGCTCCGCGTACCCGAAGACGCCGCCGATGCAGGACTCGGCCGTCCTGCCGCCGCTGCTGGGCAGCGAGTACAACCTCGACTGGGGCTTCGTGCTCGCGCTGCTCGCCGTCGTCGGCGTGTGGTGGCTGCTCAACCGGTCGAGCACGGGCTTCGCCTTCCGCGCCGTCGGGGAGAACCCCAAGGCCGCGCGGGTGGCCGGCATCGACGTGCCGCGCACCACGGTGCTGGTCATGCTCGTGGCGGGCGGTCTCGTGGGCCTCGCGGGCGCCCAGCAGGTGCTCGGCACGGTGACCTCCGGCTTCAGCACCGACATCGACGCCGGCATCGGCTTCGACGCCATCACCGTGGCCCTGCTGGGCGGCTCGTCGCCGTGGGGCGTGCTCGGCGCGGGCATCCTGTTCGGCGCCTTCAAGGCCGGCGGCTCGGCGATGCAGGCCGCCGAGGGCATCCCGATCGAGATCGTCCTGGTCGTGCAGTCGTTGATCGTGCTGTTCATCGCGGCGCCGCCGCTCGTGCGGGCGGTCTTCCGCCTGCCCCAGCCCGAGCGGACGCCGCGTCGTCGTGAGGGCCGTCGTGAGGGCCGACGTGACCGCCGACGTGCGGCAGGCGCGCAGGGCGCCGGGGAGGGACAGGCATGACCGCCACGACCGTCGACCAGCCCGGGGCCGCGGCCCCGGCCTCCGCGCCGCGCGCCGTCGCCCCGGTGACGTGGAAGGCCGTGATCGGCCTCGGCGTCGTCCTCGCCCTGTACGCGCTGATGCTGCTCCTGGCGCCGCACGAGGGGTCGGCCCGGTTCGCGCTCTCGACCAGCACGGACTTCGTGGTGCTGTCCACGCTCGTCGTGCCGGCCATGGCCACCGCCTGGGTGTGCGCCGTGATCGGGCTGGCCGTCGTGGCCCTCGCCGTCGTCCGCACCCGGTCGGGGCGGCGCGTGCCCGTCTGGGCGATCGCCGTCTTCGCGGCCGCGCTCCTCGTCGGGTTCCTCGCCTGGGCGGGGGCGGGCAGCCCGCGCGACATCTCGGTGGTCGGCCTGCTCGGCGGCGCCATCGGGCTGTCGGTGCCGCTCGTCTACGGCGCCCTCGGCGGGGTCATCGGCGAGCGGGCGGGCGTGGTCAACATCGCGATCGAGGGGCAGCTGCTGGCCGGCGCCTTCGTCGCCGCGATCGTCGCGTCCCTGACGAAGAACCCGTGGGCGGGCCTGGTCGCGGCCGTGCTGGCGAGCGCCCTCGTCGCCCTGGTGCTGGCGCTGTTCACCATCACCTACCACGTCAACCAGGTGATCGTCGGCGTGGTGCTCAACGTGCTGGTCATCGGCCTGACGAGCTTCTTCTACTCCGAGGTGCTGGTCCCGAACGCCGACACGCTCAACTCGACCGTCCGCTTCCCCCGCCTGCCGATCCCCGGGCTGGAGAGCATCCCGGTGATCGGGCCGGTCCTGTTCAACCAGACCATCGTCGTCTACCTCATGTACCTCGCGGTGCCCGCGGTCTCGTACGCGCTGTTCCGCACCAGGTGGGGCCTGCGGGTGCGCGCCGTGGGCGAGCACCCCAAGGCGGCGGACACGGTGGGCATCGACGTGCTGCGCACGCGCTACCGCGCCGTGCTGATCGGCGGCGCCGTGGTCGGGCTCGGGGGCGCGTTCTACACGGTCGTCTCCATCAACCAGTTCGGGCGCGAGATGACGGCCGGCGCGGGCTTCATCGCCCTGGCGGCGGTCATCTTCGGCAAGTGGGACCCGCTGCGCGCCGCGCTGGCCGGCCTGCTGTTCGGCTTCGCCACCAACCTGCAGAACGTGCTGTCGGTCGTGGGCTCGCCGGTGCCGAGCCAGTTCATGCTCATGCTCCCGTACGTGGTGACGCTGCTGGCCGTGGCCGGGCTGGTCGGCCGGTCGCGGGCGCCGGCCGCGTCCGGGACGCCCTACATCAAGGAGTAGCGATGGCGAGCACGGATGGGCCGACCGTCGACTGGGAGGCGCTGCGCGCCGCGGCGCGGGACGTCGTCGAGCGGGCGTACGTGCCGTACTCCGGCTTCCCGGTGGGGGCCGCCGCCCTCGTGGACGACGGGCGCGTCGTGGTGGGCTGCAACGTCGAGAACGCCGCCTACGGGGTGACGCTCTGCGCGGAGTGCTCGCTCGTGTCGGCCCTGGTCACGGGCGGCGGCGGGCGGCTGGTCGCGTTCACCTGCGTGGACGGGGCGGGGCGGACGCTCATGCCGTGCGGGCGGTGCCGGCAGCTGCTGTGGGAGCACGGCGGCCCGGACCTGCTGGTCGAGTCGGTGCGGGGCGTCGTGCCCATGACCGAGGTGCTGCCGGACGCGTTCGGCGCGCCGGACCTGGACCGCTACCGGGGGAGCGAGGCATGACCGTGCCGGGCAGCGAGCCGTTCGACGCCGTCGACGTCATCCGCACCAAGCGCGACGGGCTCCCGCTCGAGGCCGCGCAGATCGACTGGGTCGTGGACGCCTACACCCGGGGCGCCGTGGCCGAGGAGCAGATGTCGGCCCTCGCGATGGCGATCCTGCTGCGCGGCATGACGCGGCCCGAGGTGGCCCGCTGGACGGGCGCGATGATCGCGTCCGGCGAGCGGATGGACTTCTCCGGCCTGTCGCGCCCCACCGCGGACAAGCACTCCACGGGCGGGGTCGGCGACAAGATCACGCTGCCGCTCGCGCCGTTGGTGGCGTCGTTCGGGGTGGCCGTGCCGCAGCTCTCGGGCCGCGGCCTGGGCCACACGGGCGGCACCCTCGACAAGCTCGAGTCCGTCCCCGGCTGGCGCGCGTCGCTGAGCAACGCCGAGCTCATGGACCAGCTCGAGGACGTGGGCGCGGTGGTCTGCGCCGCCGGCGCCGGCCTGGCGCCGGCGGACAAGAAGCTCTACGCGCTGCGCGATGTCACCGGCACGGTCGAGTCGGTGCCGCTCATCGCGAGCTCGATCATGAGCAAGAAGATCGCGGAGGGCACCGGCGCGCTCGTGCTCGACGTCAAGGTGGGCTCCGGCGCGTTCATGAAGGACCTGGACGCCGCGCGGGAGCTCGCGCGCACGATGGTCGACCTCGGCACCGACGCGGGCGTGCGCACGGTCGCGCTGCTCACGGACATGCAGGTGCCGCTCGGGCGCACGGCGGGCAACGCGCTCGAGGTGCGCGAGTCGATGGAGGTGCTGGACGGCGGCGGCCCGGCGGACGTCGTCGACCTCACCGTGGCGCTGGCCGTGGAGATGCTCGCGGGCGCGGGCCGCCCGGTGCCCGAGTCCGAGGTGCGCGCGGCGCTGGCCGACGGGCGCGCCAAGGCGGTCTGGCGCCGGATGATCGCGGCCCAGGGCGGCGACCCGGACGCGCCACTGCCTCGGGCGCGCGAGCGGCAGGACGTGCTCGCGGACCGCTCCGGGGTGCTCACCGGGCTCGACGCGTACGCCGTGGGCATCGCGGCCTGGCGGCTCGGTGCGGGACGCTCGCGCCGGGAGGACCCGGTGCAGGCCGGGGCGGGCGTCGAGCTGCACGCGAGGCCCGGCGACGAGGTCGCCGCGGGCCAGCCGCTGCTCACCCTGCACACCGACACGCCGGAGCGCTTCGACCGCGCCCGGGCCGCGCTGGACGGGCAGTGGTCGGTCGACGACGCGGGGGCCCCCGGCGGGCGGCCGCTCGTGCTCGACCGGGTCAGCTGAGCGGGCCGGCCGGGTGGTGCGTGCGGCGCGGACGGGCGAGGCGGTGGCGCGGACGCTGCGCCTGACGGACGCGCTCGCTGCCGCGGGGGCGTTCGCCGGCCCGCCGCCGGTGCCGCCGCCCGCGGGGCGGTTCGCGCGGCCCGCGACGCCGGACGACCTGCTGCCCGCGCTCGACGCGCTCGACGGTTCGGTGCGGGCGCAGGTGCTCGACCCGCTCGGCCGGGACGTGCCGATGCCTGCCCTGGGACGTCCGCGCACCCTGACGCTCCCCGCCGCGGGCGGCGTGGTCGCCCCGGCCAGGCAGGCCGACGAGCGCACGTGCGGGGCGGCGGTGCTGGCCATGCTGGCGCTCGCGGGGGACCCACGGCGCGCGCTCGAGCTGAGCCGCCGCCCGCCCGGCGCCGCCGCGACGTTCGCCGCGTGGCAGCGCGCGCTGCACGACCGCGCCACCCGGGGGCCCGGAGGCGCGCGGCTGTGGCCCGCCGCCCTCGGCACGCCGCCGTGGGGCGCGGCGGCCGTGGCGCGGTACGGGCGGGTGCGCTACACCCACCGCGTGGTGGGCGGCCGCTCGGCCGCCCGGGTGCTGGTCGCCGCCGCGGAGTCGGCGGCCGCGGGCGTCCCCGTCCCCCTGTACACGGGCGGCGACCTCGCCCACGGCGCGTCGACGGCGGTGCCGCGGCACGTCGTCCTGCTGACGGCCGTCCGGGGCGGCGTCGCGACGATCTACGAGCCGTCGGCGGCGCGGCTGCACGCGGTGCAGCTCTCGGGGCTCGTGGCGGCGGGCGGGGCCGGTGACGGGGAGCCGCGCCTGGTCGCCCCCGCGCTCGGCGGCTGGCCGCACGTCGTGTGGGCGCTGCTGCCTCGCGACGCGCGGGGCTGACGGGCTCCCCTGGCGCGCCGTCGGGTCGGGGGCCACGATGGGAGCGCACCGCCGTCGAGCGAAGGGAGAGCCCCATGAGCACCGTCCCGGACGACGCCTGGCGAGACGCCGGGCTGGAGGACCCCGACGACACCACGAGCCTGGTCGAGGACGCCCTGACGGACGACGCGGCGGCCCCCGACGCCCAGGCGGGCGAGCGCCGGGCGGAGGAGTACCAGCCGCGGCACGCCCGTCCCGACCTGGACGGCGAGGCCGCGGAGGCGGACGTCGTCGAGCAGAGCCAGGAGGTGCCGGAGCCGGACGAGCCCGGCGCCGACGACGCGGGCTGACGGCCGGTAGGTTGGCCCCATGACGCAAGCCCTCGTCGACGTGATCCCTGCCCTGCCCAAGGTGCTCCTGCACGACCATCTCGACGGGGGCCTGCGACCGCAGACCGTGCTCGAGCTCGCCGCCGAGGTGGGACACGAGCTCCCGGCGTCGGACGCCGACGCGCTCGGCACCTGGTTCGTCGAGGCGGCCGACTCCGGCTCGCTGGTGCGGTACCTGGAGACCTTCGACCACACGATCGCCGTCATGCAGACGGCCGACGCGCTGGCCCGCGTCGCGCGCGAGGCGGTCCTGGACCTGGCCGCGGACGGCGTCGTGTACGCCGAGCAGCGCTGGGCGCCCGAGCAGCACCTCGGCCGTGGCCTGACCCTCCCCGAGACGGTCGAGGCCGTGCAGGCCGGCATCGACGAGGGCATCCGCGAGGCGGCGTCGCGCGGGCAGATCATCCGCGTCGGGCAGCTCGTCACCGCGATGCGCCACACGGACGGGTGGCAAGAGATCGCCGAGCTCGCGGTCGCGCACCGCGACCGCGGCGTGGTGGGCTTCGACATCGCCGGTCCCGAGGACGGCTTCCCGCCGTCGCGGCACGCGGAGATCTGGCGCTACCTGGCCGAGCAGGACTTCCCGACCACCATCCACGCGGGGGAGGCGGCCGGGCCGGCGTCGATCGCCGAGGCCGTGCACCTCGGGCAGGCCGACCGCCTCGGGCACGGCGTGCGGATCGTCGAGGACATCACGTTCCACGAGGGCTTCGACGACGACGGCGAGCGCCGCGCCGAGCTCGGCCGGCTGGCGCACTGGGTGCGCGACCACCAGATCGCGCTCGAGGTGGCGCCCGTCTCCAACCTGCAGACGGGGGCCACGACGGCGACGTCCGTCGCGGACCACCCGATCACCCGCCTCAAGGAGCTGGACTTCGCGGTCACGCTCAACACGGACAACCGGCTCATGTCCCGCACGTCCATGAGCAACGAGATGACGAGGCTCGTCACCGAGGCGGGCTGGACGATCGACGACCTGGCGGACGTCACGCTGACCGCCGCGTGGAGCGCGTTCATGCACCACGACGAGCGCCGCGCCCTCGTCGACGACGTCATCCTGCCGGGGTACCAGCAGGTCGAGGGAGCGCAGCGATGACCGACCGGAGCCTGCCTGCCGACCCGATCGCGCTCGCGGGGTACGTGGACCACACGCTGCTCAAGCCGGAGGCGACCACCGCCGACGTCACCGCCCTGGTCGAGGAGGGCGCCCGGCTCGGGGTGTTCTCGGTCTGCATCTCGCCGACGTTCGTCGCGCACGCGGCACGCGTCGCCGCCGGGCGCCTCGCCGTGGCGACGGTGTGCGGCTTCCCCTCGGGCAAGCACGTCAGCGCGGTCAAGGCGGCGGAGGCCGCCCGGTCCGTGGCCGACGGCGCCGACGAGGTGGACATGGTGATCGACGTCGGCGCGGCCAAGGAGGGCGCGTTCGACGCCGTCCGGGCCGACGTCGCGGCCGTGCGCGCCGCCGTCCCCGACGGGCACCTGCTCAAGGTGATCATCGAGTCCGCGACGCTGACCGACGACGAGATCGTCGCCGTCTGCCGGGCCGCGCAGGGCGCGGGCGCCGACTTCGTCAAGACGTCGACCGGGTTCCACCCCGCGGGCGGCGCGTCCGTGCACGCCGTGGAGCTCATGGCCGCCACCGTGGGCGACGCGCTGGGGGTCAAGGCCTCGGGCGGGATCCGCACGCTGGACGACGCGCTCGCGATGATCGGCGCCGGGGCCACGCGGCTGGGGCTCTCCGGGACCGCGGGCGTGCTCGCGGGCTTCTCCGGCGGGCGGGCGCCCGCCGGGGGCAGCGGCTATTGAGCGGCCGGGCGGCCGCTGAGCCGCTCGTCGACGTCCGCGAGGCGTCCCGCACGCACGGGACGGTGCAGGTCCTCGCGCCCACCTCGCTGAGGCTCGGGCCCGGCGAGGCGGCCGCCGTCGTCGGGGCCAACGGCAGCGGGAAGTCCACGCTGCTGCGGCTGGTCGCCGGCAAGGACGAGCCCACCTCGGGCGAGGTGCGCGTGCTCGGCCTCCCCGCGGGCAGGGCGCGGCTGCGGCGGCGCGAGGACGTGGCGCTGCTGCTCGGCGGCCTGTCCGCGTACCCGGACCTCACCGTGGCCGAGCACCTGCGGCTCGTCGCGTCCGCGTGGGCCGGGCGGCATCCCGGTCCGGACGTCGAGGCGGCGCTCGCGGCGGCCGAGCTCGACCGGGTGCGCGACCAGCTCCCCGGGGAGCTGTCGTCGGGGGAGGGGCAGATGTTCGCCCTGGCGACGACGCTCTACCGGCCGGCCCGCCTCGTGCTCCTCGACGAGCCGGAGCAGCGGCTCGACGCCCGCTGGCGCGCGGTCGCCCGGCGCCTCCTCGCCGGCGCCCTCGACGCCGGCCGGGCCCTGCTCGTCGCCACGCACGACCCCGACCTGCGCGCCGACCTCGCCCGACGGGGCCAGGAGGTCGAGCTCGCGGCGCCGGGTCCGCAGCGACGGGCGTCGTGACCGGCGCCCCGGGGCTCGCGGCCGGGCACGTGGACGACGGCAGCCGCGTGCCCTACCCGCGCTGGCGGCGGTGGGTCGCGTCGCAGCGGCGCCGGACGCTCGTCGCGCGGGCGGCGGAGTCCGGCGGCGACCCGCACGACCGGGTGTACCTCGGGTACGGGGTGGTGCTGCTCGCCCTGGTCTACGGCCCGATCCTGTGGAGCGCGCTCGCGCAGGCCGTCGCCGCGGTGCCGTCGCTCGGGGTGGACGGCGGGACGGGCGGCCGGGCGACCGTGCTCGTCGCGGGGACGGCGCTGGCGCTCGGCGTCGCCGCCCTGGCCGGCCTCGCCGCGGCCCGGGCGGGGGGCCCGCTGTGGACCAGCCCCGCCGAGGCGGCCTTCGCGCTGTCCGGCCAGTTCCGCCCGCGCGACGTCCTGCGCCGCCGCGCCCTCCTGCTCGCGGCGGGTGCCGCGGCGCTGGGCGCGTTCGCCGCGACCGCTGCCGCCGCGGGGCTCGCGGGCGGCCCGGCCGCCGCCGAGCCGGGGGCGCTGCTCGTCGCGGGCGCCGGCGCCGCGCTGCTGGCGCAGGTGCCGCTGGCGGTGGGGGCGGGGGCGCAGGCGCCGGGGCGGCGGCGCGCCGCGGTCGGCGTCACCGTGCTGCTGCTGGCCGTCGGCGTCGTGGCGGCCCTGGCCGCGCGGGCGCCCGCGGCGCTCGAGGCGCCGGGACCCGCTCCGACCGGGACAGGAGCCGCCCTCGCGGGCGCGGCGCTGGCCGCCGTCGTCGGCCTGGCGTCGGCCTGGCTGGTCGTGCGCGTGCTGCCGGACGAGCTGGACGTCGACCGCGCGGCCGCGGGCCAGGCGCGCACCGTGACGGCCGGGCGGGGCCTCGTCGGCGGCGACTCCGGGGCGGTGTCGGACGTGCTCGGGCCGCGGGCGTACGCCGGCCGTGCGGCGCGGCTGCCCGCCCGGCTGCTGCGCCGCGCGCCCCTGGTGGCGAGGGACCTGCTCGGGCAGCGCCGTCGCCCCGCCGCCGCCGCGGCGTCGCTCGTGGCCGGGATCGCCGGGGCCCTGCTGGTACGCGTCGGCGCGGACGGCGGCCCGGCGCTCGCGACGGCGGCCGGTGCGCTGGTGCTCTACGCCGCGGCGCGCACCTGGTCGGGCGGCCTGCACGCGTTCGCGGCCCAGCCGTCGCCCGGCGCGCTGCTGCCCGGCACCGCGGGGCGCGCCGTCGCCGGGCACGCGGTGGTGCCCGCCGCGGCCGGGCTGCTGGTCGCCGTGGCGGGCGCCGCGGGGGCCGGGGCGGACGCGCTCGTCGCGGTGCTCGTCGTGACCGGGCTGGCGCTCGGCGCGCAGGTCTGGGTGGCCGGGGCGACGGCGGCGCCGCCCGGGCTGTTCACGCCGATGATGACCCCGAACGGCGACATGTCGATGCTCGTGCTGGGCGCGTGGTACCTGCGCGGGTGGCTCGTGGTGGCCGGGGCCGCGTGGGTGCTGCACCGCGCGGACCACGGTGCGGCGGCGTCGGTGGCCGTGCTGGTGCTTGCCGCGGGCCTCGCGGCGGCCGGGGTGCGGCGGTTCGCCCGGGCCTGACGGGTGAGCGACGTCACAGCCGGACGTGAGCGGCAGAGAAGTTAGGCTCGCCTCACCATGACCGACACGCAGCCCCAGGCCCCCGCCGGCCCGCCCGCCCGCAAGCGCACCCCTCGGCACGCGACCGTCACGGCCGTCCGCCGGATCACCCCGCACCTGGTGCGGGTCACGATCGCCGGCCCGGAGCTCACGGCGCTCGAGCCCACCGGCCACACCGACACCTACGTCAAGCTGGTGCTCGGCGAGCTGGCCGACGGGCGCCCCCTGCTGCGCGCCTACACGGTGCGCGCGCGCCGGGACGCGGACGTCGCCGGCTCGGGCGAGGTCGAGTGGGACCTCGACCTCGTGGTGCACGGCGACGAGGGCGTGGGCGGCCCGTGGGCGACGGGGGTCCGGCCGGGCGAGGAGGTCACCTTCCTGGGCCCGGGCGCCGGCTACGCGCCGGACCCGGAGGCGCCCTGGCACCTGCTCGTGGGCGACGACGCCGCGCTCCCCGCGATCGCCGCGTCGCTCGAGGCGCTCCCGGTCGGCGCCGTCGCGCACGCGGTCGTCGAGGTGCCCGGCCCCGAGGACGAGCAGCCGCTGGCGACCGCCGCCGACCTCGCGATCACGTGGGTGCACCGGGGCGGCGGGGCCGGCCTCGCCGACGCCGTGCGCGCCGCGCACGCCGCCGGGTCGTTCCCGGCGGGCGCGCCGCACGTCTTCCTGCACGGCGAGGCGGGCATGGTGCGCGACCTGCGCCGCTGGGTCCGCGCCGAGCTCGGCGTGCCGCGCGAGCTGCTGTCGGCGTCCGGCTACTGGCGCCGCGGCAGCGACGACGAGCACTGGCGCGCGCACAAGCGCGACTGGGCCGCCGCCGTCGAGCAGGACGACGCCGCCCTCACCGCGGGGTGAGCCCGAGCGCCGACCCCAGGTCGTCCTTGATCCGGTCGAGCTTCCGGTGCGCGGCGACGCGCAGCCGGCCGACGTCGATCGCCGACGCGTCGGGGGCCACGGGCTCCACGACCTCGAGGTAGCACTTCACCTTCGGCTCGGTGCCGCTGGGGCGGACGACGACGCGCGTGTCGTCGGCGCCGAGCAGCACGATGCCGTCGGTGGGCGGCAGCCCGTCGACCCCGTCGGACAGGTCGAGCACCTCGGCGACACCCGCCCCCGCCAGCGTGCGCGGCGGCGCCGTGCGCAGGCGCGCCATCGTCGCCGGGATGCGGTCCAGGTCGTCGAACCGTACGGAGAGCTGGTCGGTGACGAACAGGCCGTTCTCGCGGGCGACGTCGTCGAGGGCGTCCACCAGGGTGCGGCCGGCGGCCTTCTCCCGGGCGGCGAGCAGCGCCACGAGCACCGCGGTGCTGAGCCCGTCCTTGTCGCGCACGTGCGCCGGGTCGACGCAGTAGCCGAGCGCCTCCTCGTACCCGAACACCAGCCCCGGCGTGCGGGAGATCCACTTGAAGCCCGTGAGGGTGGTCGCGTGCCCGACGCCGTAGCGGACCGCGATCGAGGAGAGCGCCCGCGACGACACGACCGAGGAGGCCACGACCGGGCCCACGCCGGAGCCGTCGGGCGCGGGGACCTCGCCGCGCGCGATGCGGCGCACCGCCTCGCGGCCCAGGAGAGCGCCCACCTCGTCGCCGTGCAGCATGCGCCACCCGTGCGAGCGGGCGGTCTCCGCGCCCTGGTGCGTGCCGTGGCTCGGGTCGTACACGGCGACCGCGCACCGGTCGGCGTCGGGGTCGTTCGCGATGACGACGTCGGCGTGGGCCTCCGCGAGCGCGACCGCCATGTCGATGGCCCCGGGCTCCTCCGGGTTGGGGAACCGGACCGTGGGGAACGCCGGGTCGGGGTCGAGCTGCTCCTCCACGGGCAGCACCCGCGTGAACCCGGCGTCGGCCAGCACGCGGGCGAGCACGCGCCCGCCGACGCCGTGCAGGGAGGTCGTGACGATGCGCAGGGCCGCCCGCTCCTGCGGCCCGGTGGACGTGCCGGCGCGCTCGGCCAGGTCGTGCACCGACGCGACGTACGCGTCCACCACCTCGCGCCCCAGGACCCGCCAGCCGGACTCGACCCGCGGGACGCCCGACGGCGGTCCCGCGGCGGCGATGGCCTCGGCGATGCGGGTGTCGTGGGGCGGCACGATCTGCGCCCCCTGCCCGGTGTCCGTCACGACCCGCCCGCCCAGGTAGACCTTGTAGCCGTTGTCCTGCGCCGGGTTGTGGCTGGCGGTGACCATGACGCCCGCGTCGGCGTCCAGGTGGCGCACCGCGAACGCGAGCACCGGCGTCGGCAGGGCCGAGGGCAGCAGCAGCACCTCGTGGCCCGCGGCGGTGAGCACGGCGGCGGTGTCCGTCGCGAACGTCGACGACCGGTCGCGGGCGTCGTAGCCGACCACGACGCGCCCCGCCACCCCGGGGCCCAGCACGGACGTGAGGTAGGTGCCGAGCCCGGAGGCCGCGGTCGTGACGACGGCGCGGTTCATCCGGTTCGGGCCGGGCGCCATCGCGCCGCGCAGGCCCGCGGTGCCGAACTGGAGCGTGCCCGCGAACCGGTCGCGGAGCAGCCCGACGGCGTGCTCCCGCGTGCTCGGGCGCTCGGACGAGGTCTGCTGCGCGAGCCGGGCCAGCTCCGCCTTGTCGTCGTCGTCGACGTCGTAGCGGATCCAGCGCTCGACCGCGTCGAGCAGCGTGGCCAGGTCGGGCGTCGCCGCGGCCGGCTCGTAGGCGGGGTCGTCGGTGTCCAGGCTCGTTCCTGAGCTCATCATTGACCTCCTCGTTGCGGTGCTCGGCTCACAGTGCGGTGACGATGCGGGCGAGCAGCTCGCTGATGCGCGGGCCGGCGGCCTGGCCGGCCTCCAGCACCTCCTCGTGCGACAGCGGCTGCGGGCTGATGCCCGCGGCGAGGTTCGTCACGAGGGAGACGCCGAGCACCTCCATGCCCGCGTGCCGGGCGGCGATGGCCTCCAGCGTGGTCGACATGCCGACCAGGTCCGCGCCCATGAGGCCCGCCATCTTCACCTCGGCCGGGGTCTCGTAGTGCGGCCCGCGGAACTGCGCGTACACGCCCTCGGGCAGGTCGGGGTCCACCGACCGGGCGATCTCGCGCAGGCGCGGCGAGTACAGGTCGGTGAGGTCGACGAACGTCGCGCCCTCGAGCGGGGACGCGGCGGTGAGGTTGATGTGGTCGCGGATGAGCACCGGCTGGCCGGGCCGCCACGCGATGTGCAGGCCCCCGCAGCCGTTGGTGAGCACGACCGTCTCGCAGCCGGTGGCGGCGGCGGTGCGGACCCCGTGGGCGACCCGGCGCACGCCCTTGCCCTCGTAGAGGTGGGTGCGGCCGCCGATGACGAGCGCGTGCCGCACCGAGCCGTCGGGCCGCTCGACCCGGACCGAGCGGGTGGTCGCGGCGTGCCCCACCACGGCCGGCTTCGCGAACCCGGGGATCTCGTGCGTGGGGATCTCCGCCACGACGTCGCCGACCAGCTCGGCGGCGCCGCCCCAGCCGGACCCGAGCACCAGGGCCACGTCGTGGCCGGGCACCCCCGTGGCCTCGGCGATGTGGTCGGCCGCGGCGCGGGCGACGTCGAACGGGTCGGTGGTCGGGTCGTCGAGGTCCCCGACGCTGCGGCTCGTGGTGCTCATGGTCCCGAGGGTAGTCCGGGGCCGGGACCGCCGCCGCGCCGGCGCAGGGCTGACACAATGTCCCCGTGCCCTCCGTGAACACCCCTTCCCCGGACACCGCGCCGGCCGCCACCGACAGCCCGGCCTCCACCGTCGCCCCCACCCCCGGCGTCCCCGAGACCGACCCGCGCACCCCCCACGTCGTCGTCGTCGGCGGCGGCCCCGGCGGCTACGAGGCCGCCCTCGTGGCCCGCCGGCTCGGCGCCCGCGTCACCGTCGTCGAGCGGCAGGGCCTGGGCGGCGCCGCGGTCCTCACCGACGTCGTGCCCTCCAAGACGCTCATCGCCACCGCCGAGTGGTTCACCACGGCCGAGCAGGGCCCCGAGCTGGGCGTGCGCGGCGCGGCGCCCGCGGGCGAGCGCCGCGACCTGGTCGACCTCGAGGCCGTGAACGCCCGGGTGCTCGCGCTCGCCGACGCGCAGTCGCGCGACATCCACGCGCGCCTCGAGCGCGAGGGCGTCGAGATCGTCGCCGGCACCGGCCGGCTCGACGGGCCGTCGCGGGTCGTCGTCGACGCAGGTCCCGGCACGGGCGCGGGCAGCACGTCGCTCGACGCCGACACCGTGCTCCTCGCCATGGGCGCGACGCCCCGCACGCTGCCCACCGCCGTCCCCGACGGCGAGCGGATCCTCACGTGGACGCAGCTCTACGGCCTCACCGAGCTGCCCGAGAGGCTGATCGTCGTCGGGTCCGGCGTCACCGGCGCCGAGTTCGCGGGCGCCTACCAGGCCCTCGGCTCGCAGGTCGTGCTGGTCTCGTCGCGCGACCGGGTGCTGCCCGGCGAGGACATGGACGCGGCCGAGCTGCTCGAGGGCGTCTTCCGAGCCCGCGGCATGACCGTCATGTCGCGCTCGCGGGCGGCGTCCGCCGTGCGCACCGAGGACGGCGTCGCGGTCACGCTCACCGACGGCCGCGTGGTCGAGGGCTCGCACGTGCTCATCGCCGTCGGCGGGGTCCCGTCCACCGCCGGCATGGGGCTGGAGGAGGCGGGCGTCCGCCTGTCGGCGAGCGGGCACGTCGAGGTGGACCGCGTGTCGCGCACCTCCGTGCCCGGGGTGTACGCCGCAGGCGACTGCACCGGCGTGCTGCCCCTCGCGTCCGTCGCGGCCATGCAGGGACGCATCGCGATGTCGCACGCGCTGGGCGACGCCGTCGCGCCGCTCAAGCCGGGCCGCGTCGCCGCCAACATCTTCACCGCCCCGGAGATCGCCACCGTCGGGCTCAGCGAGGCGACGCTCCGCGAGCGCGGCTACCGGTACGTCACGACGACCCTGCCGCTCGCGCGCAACCCGCGCGCCAAGATGCTGGGCATGCGCGACGGCTTCGTGAAGCTCTTCGCCCACCCCGACGCCGGCGTCGTGCTCGGCGGCGTCGTCGTGGCGCCGCGGGCGAGCGAGCTGATCTTCCCGATCACCCTCGCGGTCGCGCACCGGCTCACCGTGGACGACGTCGCGGACTCCTTCACCGTCTACCCGTCGCTGTCCGGGTCGGTCGCCGAGGCCGCGCGCGTGCTGCACGGCCAGTCGGGGGAGGGGCTCAGCGCCTGACGTCGTCGAGCCGGGCGCGCAGCAGGGGCCACGCCGTCGCGAACGCGGGCAGCAGCGGGAGCCCGGCCACCTCGTCGACCGGGACCCACCGCACCTCGAGGCTCTCCGGGTCGGCCGCGGCGGGCGAGACGTCGGCGCCCGGCACGACGTCCGCGAGCACGGTCGTGTAGGCCCACGGGCCGTGGTCGAGGACGTGCGTGCCGAGCACGTGCACCGCACGCGGCTCGACGGCGGCCTCCTCGAGGCTCTCCCGCAGCGCCCCGTCGACCGGCGTCTCGCCCGGCGCCAGCGCGCCGCCCGGCACGCCCCACGTGCCGCCCTGGTCCGACCAGACGGCGCGGTGCTGCAGGACGACGTCGGTGACGGGGCCGGTGGTGGGGGAGGACGCCCGCCGCGCGAGCAGCAGCCCGGCCGCCCCGTGCAGGCCCCAGTGGCGGTGGTCGCCGCACGTCACCCAGCCGTCCCCGGGGTGCCGGTGGAGCGTCTCGCGCGGGGGAAAAGGGCTGGGCACGCCGTCAGGCTACAGGCGACGATGGCACGGTGAGCGCGCACGGCACCGATGAGTTCCCCGACCCCGCGGCGTCATCCAGCACCATGAACGACGACAGGGACGACGACATGCCCGGCTGGAAGCGGAACGTCGCGATCTTCCTCACCGGCCAGACGATCTCGCTGCTCGGGTCGATGCTGGTGCAGTTCGCCGTGATGTGGCACCTGACGATCGTCACGCAGTCGGGGTCGGTGCTGATGCTCAGCATCGTGTTCGGCATGCTGCCGCAGGCGTTCGTGTCGATCTTCGGCGGGGTGTGGGCCGACCGGCACTCCCGCAAGCTGCTGATCATCGGCGCGGACAGCGCGATCGCGACCATCACGCTCGCGCTGGCGCTGCTCATGCTGTCCGGCGTCGACGACCTGTGGCTGATCTACGTGGCGCTGGCCGTGCGCTCCACGTTCGCCGGGATCCAGACGCCCGCGGTGAACGCGATGGTGCCGCAGATAGTGCCCGCGCCGCAGCTCATCCGCGTCAACGGGATCAACCAGTCCATCCAGTCCGGGATGATGCTGCTCGCCCCCGTGGTCGCCGCGGCGATCTACGCGAGCTTCGACATCGTCGCGGTGTTCTTCGTGGACGTCGTCACGGCCCTGGTCGGCGTGGGGATGCTGCTGCTGGTCACCGTGCCGCGGCTGGTGCGGCGCGACGAGGCCGGGACCGCCGCGGACGACGTCGTGCCGGAGAAACCGAGCTACTTCGGCGACCTGGCCGCCGGCGTCCGCTACGTCCGCGGGCACGGCGCCGTGAAGTGGCTCATGACGATCTTCGCCACCACGATGGTCCTCATCGGCGCGCCGTCCTACCTCACGCCGCTCATGGTGACCCGGACGTTCGGCGAGGAGGTCTGGAAGCTCACCACCAACGAGGTGTTCTGGGCGGCCGGCATGCTCGCGGGCGGGCTGGCGATGGCGGTGGTGGGGACGCGCGTGACGAACCGCGTCCTGCTCATCGTCGGGAGCACCCTCGCGGCCGGCGTCTTCACCGTCGGTCTGGGCCTGTCCACCCACCTGTGGGTGTTCTTCGGCCTCGGGCTGCTCGTGGGAACCACGTTCACGCTCATGTCCGCCCCGAGCATGGCCATCCTGCAGGAGACCGTGGAGCCCGAGATGCAGGGCCGCGTGTTCGGCTTCGTCGGCATCGTCATGACGGTCGCGATGCCGCTGAGCATGGTCGTGTTCGGGCCGCTCGCCGACCGCTACTCCGTGCAGGTGCTGCTCGTCGTCGCCGGGACGCTGCTCGTGGCCTTCGTCGCGGCGGTGCTGTCCGTCCCGTCCGCGCGGCGCTCGCTCGCCGCCATCGCCCGTCCCGCCGAGCCCGTCGACGCGGTCCCCGAGACCACGAGGTAGTCCGAGGGCTGCCGAGGTAGTTCAGCTCCCCGCGAGGTAGTTCGAATCCTGCTGAGGTAGTTCGGGCTGGGCCCGTGCCGAACTACCTCGCGGGGAGCTGAACTACCTCGGCACGATCTGGACTACCTCGGCAGGGTTCGGACTACCTCGGCGTCAGTCGACGATCTCGCAGATGGCGGCGCCGGCGGTGACGCCGTCGCCGGGGGCGGCGGACAGCGACCGCACGGTGCCGGCCTTGTGCGCCAGCAGCGGCTGCTCCATCTTCATGGCCTCGAGCACGACGACGAGGTCGCCCTCGGCCACCTGGGCGCCGTCCTCGACGGCGACCTTGACGATCGTGCCCTGCATCGGCGAGGCGAGGGTCGCGCCGCTCGCGGCCGACGACGAGCGGCCGTTGCCGCGGCGGGCGGGACGGCGGGCGGCGTTCGCGCGGCGGGCGCGACCGGCGGCCACGCCGAGCCCGGCGGGCAGCACGACCTCGAGGCGGCGGCCGCCGACCTCGACGACGACGCGCTCGGCCAGCTCCTCGGACGGCTCCTCGGCGTCGGGCGCGGGGGCCGGCGCGGCGGGGGCGAGCCTGCCGAGCTCGTCCGCGAAGTCCGTCTCGATCCAGCGGGTGTGCACCCGGAACTCCGTGCCGTCGGACGGGACGAAGTCCTCCGCCTCCATCACCGCGCGGTGGAACGGCACGACCGTGGGGATGCCAGCGACCTCGAGCTCGCGCAGCGCGCGCCGGGCCCGCTGCGCCGCCTGCTCGCGCGTCGCGCCGGTGACGATCAGCTTGGCGATCATCGAGTCGAACGCGCCCGAGATCGTGTCGCCCTCCACCACGCCGGTGTCGACGCGCACGCCCGGGCCCGACGGCCAGCGCAGCGTGGTCACCGTGCCGGGGGAGGGCAGGAAGCCCGCGGCCGGGTCCTCGCCGTTGATGCGGAACTCGAACGAGTGGCCGCGCGGCGTGGTCGAGTCGTAGTCGAGCGGCTCGCCGGCCGCGATGCGCAGCTGCTCACGGACCAGGTCGATGCCGGTGACCTCCTCGGTGACCGGGTGCTCCACCTGGAGGCGGGTGTTGACCTCGAGGAACGACAGGGTGCCGTCCGTCCCGACGAGGAACTCGCAGGTGCCGGCGCCCACGTAGCCGGCCTCCGCGAGGATGGCCCGCGACGCGCGGTCGAGCTCGGCCTCCTGCTCCGGGGTGAGGAACGGCGCGGGGGCCTCCTCGACCAGCTTCTGGTGGCGGCGCTGCAGGGAGCAGTCACGCGTGGAGACCACGACGACGTTGCCGTGCGTGTCCGCCAGGCACTGCGTCTCGACGTGCCGCGGCCGGTCGAGGTACCGCTCGACGAAGCACTCGCCGCGGCCGAAGGCGGCGACGGCCTCGCGCACCGCGGACTCGTACAGCTCGTCGATCTCGTCGGCGGCGCGGGCCACCTTGAGGCCGCGGCCGCCGCCGCCGAACGCCGCCTTGATGGCGATGGGCAGCCCGTGCTCCGCGGCGAAGGCGTGCACCTCGTCCGCGCCCTGGACCGGGTCGGCGGTGCCGGGCACCAGCGGGGCGCCGGCGGCCTGCGCGATGTGCCGCGCGCTCACCTTGTCGCCGAGGGACTCGATCGCCGCGGGGGGCGGGCCGATCCACACCAGGCCCGCGTCGAGCACGGCCTGCGCGAACTGCGCGTTCTCCGACAGGAAGCCGTAGCCGGGGTGCACCGCGTCCGCGCCGGAGCGGCGCGCGACGTCGAGCAGCTTCTCGACGTCGAGGTAGGTGTCGGCGGCGCGCTGGCCCTGCAGCGCGAACGCCTCGTCGGCGAGCCGGACGTGCAGCGCGTCCCGGTCGGAGTCGGCGTAGACGGCGACGGAGGAGATCCCGGCGTCGGTGCAGGCACGGGCGATGCGGACGGCGATCTCGCCGCGGTTCGCGACGAGGACCTTGCTGATGGTGGGCACGGCTCACGGTAACGCGTGCGCCGCCGTGCTCCGGCACCCGCGCGACGCCCGCGAGGAAGTCTGTGCCCGGTACCAACGACGATCCGGGCCGTTTGGAGGATCCCACATGGACCCGGCGGCAACGGGGTGTCGGAGGGTGTCCCTGTTGGTGGTTTCGGCAGCCTCAGCGGGGGTCGCGGAGCGAGCGCCAGGGCACGTCCAGCTCGCCCAGCAGCTCCCGCAGCAGCGGCAGGCTCAGCCCGACGACGCCGTGGTGGTCGCCCTCGATCCGGTCCACGTACGGGCCGCCGAGCCCGTCGATCGTGAACGCGCCCGCCACGTGCAGCGGCTCCCCGGTCGCGACATAGGCGTCGATCTCGTCGTCGTCGACGTCGGCGAAGTGCACGGTGGTGGACGACGTCGCGCCGAGCGTGCCGCCCGTGCCGCCGTCCTCGGCGTCGCGGAGGTCCACGAGCCAGTGGCCGGTGTGCAGCACGGCCGCGCGGCCGCGCATCGCGCGCCAGCGGCGCCGGGCGTCCTCCGCGTCGGCGGGCTTGCCCAGCACCTCGTCGTCCAGCTCGAGCATCGAGTCGCAGCCGAGCACGAGGGCGGACGCCTCGTCCTCGGCGTCGTCCTCGAGGCGGGCGCTCACGGCCTCCGCCTTCGCCTGGGCCAGCACCAGCACGGCGTCCGCCGGCTCGAGGTCGTCGCCGAATCCGGCGCGCGCGGCGTCGAGCACGGCGGGCTCGTCGACGTCGGACACGACGACCCGGGGCGTGACGCCGGCCGCGGCGAGCGTGGCGAGGCGGGCGGGGGACTGCGAGGCGAGGACGAGGCGGGTGATCGCGGGCACGCACGCACCCTACCGACCGGACCTCCTGGACCAGGCGCCGGGAGGGAGGTCAGCCCGTGTGCAGCAGCAGGCTCGACACCAGCAGGACCACCGGCGAGGCGACGGTCGTGGCCAGGATCGTGTCGCGGGCGAGCAGCTCGCCCGTCCGGAAGCGCGCGGCGTAGTTGTACACGTTCTGCGCCACCGGCAGCGCGGCGAGCGTCACCGCCGTGGCGACCGCGGCGGCGTCGAGCCCGAACGCGTAGCGGGCGAGGACGAACGCCACCGCCGGCATGACCACCGCCTTGAGCAGGGACGCCACCACGACCGCCGACCGGCCGCCGGGCTGCTGGAACGGACGCGAGCCGTGCAGCGACATCCCGAAGGCGAGCAGGATCATCGGCACGGCCGCGCCGCCCAGGATCTCAAGCGGCGCGAGCACCGGCGCCGGGACGCTCCACCCCGTCAGCGAGACGACGGCGCCCGCGAGCGAGCCGAGGATGATCGGGTTGCGCACCGGCTGGGCCAGCACGAACCGCACCGACACCCGCCCCGACGTCTGGGCGTCCAGCACCAGCAGGGTCACGGGGGCGAGGATCAGCAGCTGCAGCAGGATCACGGGCACGACGGCGGCGGGGTCGCCCAGCACGTAGACCGCCACGGGCAGCCCGATGTTGTTGGCGTTCACATAGCCGGCGGAGACGGCGCCGATCGTCGCCTCCCCGGCGGGCCGGCGCAGCCACACGAGGTTGACGACGACGAACACCGCGGCCACGGCCACGGCGGAGATCGCCTGCACCAGCAGGGGCGCCTGGAAGAGCTCGCCGACGTCGGCGTCCGCGATGACCGTGAACAGCAGCGCGGGGCTGGCGACGAAGAACCCGATGCGATTGAGCGCCGTCTGCGCGTCGGGGCCGCCGAGGCGCAGGCGCGCCGCGACGTAGCCGACCGCGATGACGACGCCGATGATCGCGAAGCCGGTGAGGATGCCTTCCATGCTGGACCAGGTGCCGGGTGGGGAGCGCGCCGCGTCAGCGGGCGTCGCGCAGCGCGCCGGTCAGCACGTCGAGGCCGACCGACCCGAGGCTCAGCGCCCGGGCGTGGAACGCCCGCAGGTCGAACTCCTCGCCGCGGTCCTGCGCCGCCGTCCGGGCGTCGTCGCGCGCCTGCTCCCACAACCGCTGGCCCACCTTGTACGACGGCGCCTGCCCGGGCCAGCCGAGGTAGCGGTTGAGCTCGAAGCGCACGAACGACTCCGGCATGTTGACGTTGGCCAGCAGGAACGGCCACGCCTTGTCCGCGTCCCAGGTGCCGCCGCCCCACCGCTCCGGCGCCCGCTTGCCGAGGTGCACGCCGATGTCGAGCACCACGCGGGCGGCGCGCATCCGCTGCGCGTCGAGCATGCCGAACCGGTCGCCGGGGTCGTCCAGGTGGCCGAGGTCGGCCATGAGCCGCTCGGCGTACAGGGCCCAGCCCTCGCCGTGCCCGGAGACCCAGCACATGAGGCGGCGCCACGAGTTGAGCGTGTCGCGCGCGACGACGGCGGCCGCGCACTGCAGGTGATGCCCGGGCACGCCCTCGTGGTAGACGGTCGTCTTCTCGCGCCAGGTGTTGAACTCCGTGACGTCGGCGGGCACCGACCACCACATGCGACCCGGGCGGGAGAAGTCGTCGCTCGGCGGCGTGTAGTAGATGCCGCCGGTCTGGGTGGGGGCGATGCGGCACTCGATCGTGCGGACCGGGCCCTCGATGTCGAAGTGCGTGCCGGCGAGGTCCTCGATGGCGGCGTCGGCCGTCTCCTGCATCCAGCGGCGTAGGGCGTCCGTGCCGTGCAGGGTGCGGGCCGGGTCGGCGTCGAGCGCCGCGACGGCGTCCTCGACGCTCGCGCCCGGGCCGGCGATCTGCCGGGCCACGGCCTCCTGCTCGGCCACGATGCGGGCGAGCTCGTCGAGGCCCCACTCGTACGTCTCGTCGAGGTCCACCTCCGCGCCCAGGAACTCGCGCGAGAAGCGCGCGTACCGCTCGCGGCCCACGGCGTCCCGCTCCGGCGCCTGCGGCGCGAGGTCGCGCTCGAGGAACTCGGCCAGGCGGGCGTACGCGCCGCGGGCCGCCGTCGCGCCCCGCTCCAGCTCGGCGCGCACCAGGCTGCACGCGGACGAGTCGTCCAGGACGGCGGCGGCGTCGTCGCCGCGCACCAGCCCGTCGAAGAACGACCCGTGCCCGTCGAGGCCGGCGAGCTCGCGCGCCTGGGAGACGCCCTCGCGCACCTGCCGGATCGCGGCGACCTGCCCGCGCCGCGCCGCCTCCGTGAGCGACGCGACGTACCCGTCGATCGCGTCCGGGACCGCGTTCAGCCGGGCGGCGACGTTCTCCCACGCCTCGACGGAGCCCGTCGGCATGAGGTCGAAGACGTCGCGCAGCTGCTGCACGGGCGACTCGATGTTGTTCAGGCTCGAGAGCGGCTCGCCGGCGTCGTGCAGCTCGAGCGCCAGGCCCACCCGCTCGCGCATGGCGGCCAGCGTGACGCGGTCGACGTCGTCGAGCCGGCCGCCGGCGCGCTCCGCCGCGTCCAGCTCACGCAGGACGGCGCGGTCGGACTCCGCGCGCGCCTCGTGGCCGGCCGGGGACAGGTCGGTCATGCGGTGGTCGTGACCGGGCACCCCGATCGCCGTGGCGAGCAGCGGGTCGAGCTCGGCGGAGCGGGCGACATACGCGTCGGCGACGGCGTCGACCGCGGACGGGGTGCGGGGCGGGGTGGGGGTGCTCGAGGTCACAGGCCGCACCCTATCGACACCGCCCGAGACGGCGCGCTGCCTTTCCGCCGCGCCGGGTACCGTCTGTGCTCGTGCACGACGACGTGAAGAACGCGGACGCGACGACCACCCCGGCCCCCGACCCTCGGCCCCTGAGCGTCGTGGTCGCCCCCGACTCGTTCAAGGGCAGCGCCACCGCGACGCAGGTGGCCGAGGCGCTCGCGGCGGGGGCCCGCGAGGCGCTGGGCGACGCCGCCGCGGTGCGGGCCGTGCCGTTCGCCGACGGCGGCGAGGGCACGCTCGACGCGATCCTCGGGGCCTGGGGCGAGGCTCCGCGCACCTGCGCCACGACCGACGCGCTCGGCCGGCCCACGACGGCGCGGTACGGCGTCTCGCCCGACGGCCGCACCCTCGCGGTCGAGGCCGCGGAGGCCTACGGCCTGCCGAAGGTGTCCGACGTCGCCCTGCGCCCGCTGGACGCGACCAGCCACGGAGTCGGCACGGTCGTCCTCGCCGCGCTCGACGACGCGCCGGACGCCGAGGAGGTCGTCCTCTTCGTCGGTGGTTCCGCCACGACCGACGGGGGCGCCGGCGTGCTCGCGGCGCTCGGCGCCGCGCTGCTCGACGCCGACGGGGCGCCGGTGGCGCCCGGCGGTGGCGGCCTGCGCTCCCTCGCACGGATCGACCTCGCCGGCCTCGACCCCCGCGCCCGGGCGCTGCGGTGGCGCATCGCCTGCGACGTGGACAACCCGCTGCTCGGGCCACGCGGGGCGGCCGCCGTGTTCGGCCCGCAGAAGGGCGCCACGCCGCAGGACGTGGCGGTGCTCGACGACGGCCTCGCCCACCTCGCCGACGCCCTCGCCGCCGCGACCGGTCACGACGCCCGCGACCTGCCCGGCGCCGGTGCCTCCGGCGGGCTGCCCGTGGGGCTGTCCGCCGCGCTGGGCGCCGAGCTGGTGCCGGGCGGGGAGCTGGTCGCCGAGGCGGTCGGGCTGGCCGAGGCGCTGGACGGGGCCGACCTCGTGCTCACCGGGGAGGGGCGCCTCGACGAGCAGTCGCTGCACGGCAAGGTCGTGGACACCGTGGTGCGGCTGGTGGCCGGGCGCGCGGCGGTCGTCGTCGTGGCGGGCGGGGTGGAGCTCACGCCCGCGCAGGTCGCGGACGCCGGGATCGCCGCGGCGTTCTCCCTCGCGCCGGGACCGCGCACCCTCGCCGAGCTCTCCCGCGACGCCGTCGTGGAGCTGGAGCGCACCGCCGCGCACGCGTGCCGGCTGTTCGCCGCCGGCCGGGCGCGGGGGTGACGGCCTGATGACCGGTCGGCAACGCTCAGGAGGGCCCGTGCCCGGTTCGACGGGCGAGGTGCAGGCGTTCGACGCCCGCGCCTCGGACGCCGACCTCGCCGACCTGCGGGCGCGGCTGGCCGCGGCGCGGCTGCCGGAGGCCGAGACGGTCCGCCGCCCCGCGCCGGACCCGCGGCGCTGGGACCAGGGGGTGCCGCTCGCGGACCTCGTCGCCGTCGTCGAGCACTGGCGCACCGGGTACGACTGGCGGTCGTTCGAGGAGCGCCTGCGCCGGATCGGCCAGTTCCGCACGACCGTCGACGGCCTCGGCATCCACTTCCTGCACCGCCGGTCGGCGCGCGCCGACGCCACGCCGCTGATCCTCACGCACGGCTGGCCCGGCAGCGTCCGGGAGTTCACCGACCTCGTCGAGGAGCTGGCCGACCCGCCGGACGCGGGCGCGCCGGCGTTCCATGTCGTGGCGCCGTCGCTGCCCGGCTTCGGCCACAGCGACCGCCCGGCCACGACCGGCTGGGGGACCGAGCGGATCGCGGCCGCGTGGGTAGAGCTCATGGGGCGGCTCGGCTACGCGACGTTCCTCGCCCACGGCGGCGACTGGGGCGGCAACATCACGACCGTGCTCGCCGGCAGGTTCCCGGAGCACGTGCTCGGCATCCACACGACGTTCGCGGACGCCCCGCCCGGGCTCTCGACGGACGGGCTGAGCGACGTCGAGCGGCGCTGGGTCGCCGAGACCCGCGCGTTCTACGACGGCCCGCGCGGCGCGTACGCGAAGCAGCAGGCGGCTCGCCCGCAGACGATCGGCTACGCGCTCGTCGACTCGCCGGTCGGCCTCCTCGCCTGGATCCTCGACAAGTTCGCCGAGTGGTCGGACACGGAGGACAGCCCGTTCGAGCGGATCGGCGTGGACGCCGTGCTGGACGACGTCACCCTCTACTGGCTCACGCGCACGGGCGCGTCGGCCGCCCGCATCTACGCCGAGAGCCACGCGTCGATGGACCCCGGGCTCCGCGTCGACGTGCCGGCGGCGATCACCATGTATCCGCGCGACATCGAGAAGATCCCGCGCCCGTGGGCGCAGGAGCGGTACCGGCGGATCGTGCGGTGGCGGGAGCCCGACGCCGGGGGACACTTCCCGTCCCTGGAGGTCCCCGAGCACTTCGTCCAGGACCTGCGGGACGGCCTCGCGGCGGTGCTGGCCGCCCGCTGACCCCCGCCCGCGCCGCGGTCCGCCCTCAGCGCCTGCGCGTGCGGCGGCGGACGGCGTCGGCCCAGTCGCGGTGGTAGCGCACCACGACCGTCTCGGTGCCCGGCGCCCACCAGACGCCCACCGGGTCGCCGTCGCGCGGCGGCGGGAGCTCGTCCTCCGTGTCGCGCCGCACCAGCAGCGAGTAGGCCTGGTCGGCGACGCCGTCGTCGGCGGGGTACGACACGAGCCCGCTGAGCAGCAGGCCGGAGCTGGTGCGTCGTTCGTTCACGGTGACGGTCCCGGTGACGGACCGCGCCCCGGCGGCGAACGCCTCGGCGTCGCGGCCCTCCGTCGCCCGGCGCTGGTCGTCCCGGTAGCGCACCAGGGCGGCGACCGCGGTGACCATCAGGCCGGCGAGCATGCCCATGAACAGCCAGAGCTCGAGCTCGCCGGACGGGTTCTCCACGGTGCGCCGCGCCACGTACAGGCCCGCCGTCACCACGAGGGCCGGCGCCCACAGCCAGCGGCGCAACCAGCCCGGCCGCGGGGGAGCGGGCAGCTCCTCCAGCGGTGCGTCGACGTCGTCGGCGCCCTCGACCTGCTGGAAGACGACGCTCACGAGTGCAGGCTCCAGCGCCACGCGTCGGCGTTGTGGCGGCCCCAGCGGCCGCCGAAGTTCTTCGCGGTCACCCCCGCGCCGTTGCCGCGCACCGTGCGGGCGCGGTTGGTCCACTCGTCGACGGGCGCCTCGTCGTCGGGCAGGCCGGTCGCCGACGCCACCGCCGCGAGACCGGCGACCAGCGCGGCGACCTCGACGTCGTCGGGCCGGCCGCGCACCACGCGCACGCTGTGCTCGGTGCTGTGCTCGGCACGGCTCATCGCGCACCTCCCAGCGGGTCGTCGCCGTCGGTGTCGTCCTCGTCGGCAGCCTCGTCCTCGAGCTCGTCGTCGAGGTCGTCGTCGCCGAACTCCACCGCGGCGCCGCGCGACGTCGCCCACTCGGCGACCTCGTAGCCGCCGTCGAACAGGCGCTGGGCGACGTCGGCGCCCGACTCGTCCAGCAGCTCGACGACGCCGTCCAGCGTGCCGGGGGAGCCCGGCGCCGGGTCGGCCACCACGAACCCGAGGTAGAACACCTCGGCCGGGACGGCGCCCTCCGGGGCGTCGTGCGCGTGCTCGGGCTCCTCGTCGTCGCCCTCCCACACGGAGCTCGTGAGGTCGGGGTGCATGCCCAGGCCGTCGTGCAGCGCGTCGAAGACGGCGGCGTTGAGCTGGCCCACCCGGTTCTCCAGGGCGAGCACGCGCGGGTCCTCGTCCGCCTCGGCGGCGCCGAACTCGGCGCGCACGCCGACCGCGGTCTGCACGTACTCGTGCAGCGCGGCCGCGAGCGCGTCGACGGCGCGGTGCATCGGGTCGGGGTCGACCGACCCCAGGGGGGCGGGTCCGTGCGTGGCGTCCTCGTGGCTCATCGGGTCATTGTCTCTTTCGGTCCCTGAGCTTGTCGAAGGGCGGCGGAACGGGTATCGACAAGCTCAACCAGCGGTGACGGTCACAGCGGGATGTTGCCGTGCTTCTTGGGCGGCAGGCTCGCGCGCTTGGTGCGCAGGGCGCGCAGGGCGCGGACCACCTGGACCCGCGTCTCGGACGGCCGGATGACGGCGTCCACGTAGCCGCGCTCGGCTGCGTCCCACGGGTTGACGATCGCCTCGGTGTACTCGTCCGTGAGGCGCTGCCGCTCCGCCTCGACGTCGCCGCCGGACTCCGCGACCTCCTTGAGCGCCGAGCGCTGCAGGATGTTCACGGCGCCGGACGCGCCCATGACGGCGACCTGCGCGGTCGGCCAGGCGAGGTTGACGTCGGCGCCGAGCTGCTTGGAGCCCATGACGATGTACGCGCCGCCGTACGCCTTGCGGGTGATGACGGTGACCAGCGGCACGGTCGCCTCGGCGTAGGCGTAGATGAGCTTGGCGCCGCGGCGGATGATGCCCTGGTGCTCCTGGCCGACGCCCGGCAGGAAGCCCGGCACGTCGACGAACGTCAGCACCGGCAGGTTGAACGCGTCGCAGGTGCGCACGAACCGCGCCGCCTTCTCGGCGGCGTCGATGTCGAGCGTGCCGGCCATGGACAGCGGTTGGTTGGCGATGATGCCCACCGACTGCCCCTCGACGTGCCCGAAGCCGATCAGCACGTTCTGCGCGAACAGCGGCTGCACCTCGAGGAACGACTCCGGGTCGAGGACGGCCTCCACCACGGCGCGCATGTCGTACGGCTGGTTGTCGCTGTCCGGGACGATGACGTCGAGCGCCTCGTCGTCCTCGGTGACCTCCAGCGGCGTCTCGTCCTCGGGCGGGAACGACGGCGCGTCGCCCAGGTTGTTCTGCGGCAGGTAGCCGATCAGGTGGCGCACGTAGTCGATCGCGTCGTCCTCGTCCGCGCCCAGGTAGTGGGCCACGCCCGACGTCGCGTTGTGCGTGCGGCCGCCGCCGAGGGTCTCGAAGTCGACGTCCTCGCCCGTCACCGTGCGGATCACGTCCGGGCCGGTGATGAACATGTTGGAGGTGCCGTCGGCCATGACGATGAAGTCCGTCAGGGCGGGGGAGTAGACCGCGCCGCCCGCGCTGGGGCCGAGGATGAGCGAGATCTGCGGGATCACGCCGGAGGCCGCGACGTTGCGCCGGAACATCTCCGCGAACTGCGTCAGCGCGGCCACGCCCTCCTGGATGCGCGCGCCGCCGCCGTCCGAGATGCCGATGATCGGCACGCCCGTGCGCAGCGCGAGGTCCTGCACCTTGGCGATCTTCTCGCCGTGCACCTCGCCGAGCGAGCCGCCGAAGACCGTGAAGTCCTGGCTGAACACGCACACCTGGCGGCCGTCGATCGTGCCGTGCCCGGTCACGACGCCGTCGCCCGCGACGCGCCGCTTGTCGAGGCCGAAGTTGCGGCTGCGGTGCATGGCCAGGGCGTCGAGCTCGACGAAGCTGCCCTCGTCCAGCAGCGCCTCGATGCGCTCGCGGGCCGTCTTCTTGCCGCGCGGGTGCTGCCGCGCCTTCGCCTTCTCCTCGGCGTCGGCCCCGGCCTCGGCCCGGCGGCGCCCCAGGTCGGCGAGCTTGGCGGCGGTGCCGGCCGGGGCGGTCGAATCGGTGTCGGTCGAAGGGCCGGTCGAGGAGGTGGCGTCGTTCACCCGACCGACCCTAGTTGGTGGGTTGCCACGCATCGATGCGCGACAGGCTGCGGCCCGCCCGGATTCTTTGGAGGGACCCCACAAAGGGTCGGCGGCGGTGAGATGCGGGACGATCGGGGCGTGAGCCGTGACCCCCTCGACCTGACCGCCCTGCGCCGCGACCTGCTCGCGCCGGCCGGCCCCCTCGCCCGCCTCGACGTCGTCGAGGAGTCAGGATCCACTAACGTCGACCTGGTCGACGCCGTGCGCCGGGCGCCGCGGGAGTGGCCCGCACCCGCGGCGCTCGTCGCCGAGCACCAGACGGCCGGGCGCGGCCGGGCCGGCCGGGCGTGGGAGACGCCGGCCCGCGCCGCGCTCACCGTGTCGACCCTGCTGCGGCCGCGGGTGCCGGCCGCCGCCCTGGGGTGGGTGCCGCTGGTGGCCGGGCTCGCCGTCGCCCGCGCCCTGGACGCGTCGGGCGTCGAGGCACGCCTCAAGTGGCCGAACGACGTGCTCCTGCCCGCGGCCGAGGCCGTGCCCGGGTTCGGCGCGTTCCGGAAGGTGGCCGGGCTCCTCGCGGAGGTCGTTCCCGGGCAGCACGTGCCGCCGGCCGTCGTCGTCGGCGTGGGGCTCAACGTCGCGCAGGCCGCGGACGAGCTGCCCGTGCCCACCGCGACGTCGCTGGCGCTCGCGGGCGTGGACGCGGACCGGGGCGCGCTGCTCGCGGCGGTGGTCCGAGAGCTGGTCGCGGCCGTCGGGCGGCTCGCGGCCGCGGGCGGCGACGCCGGGGCGGCGGGCCTGGCCGCCGAGTACGCGGCGCGCTCGGCGACGCTCGGCACGCGGGTGCGCGTGGAGCTGGCGGGCGGGGCGACGGTCGTCGAGGGGCAGGCCGTGCGGGTCGCCGACGACGGGTCGCTCGTCGTCGCGGCCCCCGACGGCGAGCGCGTCGTCACCGCGGGCGACGTGCACCACCTGCGCACGGCCTGACCGCTGCTCCCCGCGGGCGGCGGTCAGCGGCCGGCGAGCTCGGCGACGACGGGCGCGAGGCGGTCGGCCGCGTCCGCGCCGACGACGACGTAGGAGAAGCCGCCCTCCTCCCGTCGCCGCAGGATCTCCTCGGTGGCTGCTCCCGGGTCGGCGGGAAGCTGCAGCAGCGAGTCCGCCGCGCGCAGCGCGTCGGTGTCGGTGTCGGGCGGCGCCATGAACGGGGAGACGGTGTCGCCGACCACGGCCGCGTGGAACGCCAGCTCGAGGTCGGGGCGTTCCCGGAGATCCGCCGCGACCCGCATCGTCGTGGCCCGCGTGTCGTCGGGCATGATCGCGACCGTGGCCGTGTCGGCCAGCTCGACCGCGACGGCTCGGGCCGTCGGGCCTCGCACCGCCATCACCACCGGGGTGCGCCCGGCCGAGCCGTCGAGCTCGCGGAGCAGCGCGACCGTCTCGCCGATGCGCGCCAGCCGCTGGCGCGCAGGCAGGACGGGCATGCCGAGCTCGCGCAGCTCGTCCTCGATCCCCGGCCTCCCCGCTCCGATGCCCAGCTCGAACCGCCCCTCGGTCAGCACCGACAGGCTGTGCGCCTCCCACGCCAGGTTCCGGGCCGGGCGCAGCGGAGCGGCATACACCCACGTGCCGACCCGCAGGTCGGTCAGCGTCGCCGCGACGGCCAGGGTGGGGCCGGGGGCGGGCTGCCACTGCTGGACGTCGGGCATCAGCAGGGTCGAGTACCCCTGGTCGGCGATCCGGCGCGCCTGGTCCCGCCACGCGGCCAGGTCGGGCCCGACGGGGGCGACGACGCCGAAGCGGAAGGCACGTGCCGTGCCGGTCCTGTGGTTGCGGGGCATCGTCACGGTCCTCTCGTGCAGCGGGCAGGTCGTCTTCAGGTCGTGCTCGTCGACCGCCGGCAGGACCGGAACTCATCGGTCCCGCCCGTCGGCGTGACCACGGCTCCCAGCCGGGGCACAGCGTGCGCTGACTACAGTGGGGGCGTGACGAGCGACACCACGACGGGACCCGGACTGCCGACGGACGACGACGCCCGGCGGCCGGGAGACACGGCGGCCCGGCTGGACGAGGAGATCCTCGGCGGCCCGCGCCGGTACACGCTGTCGGACCTCGTGGAGGGCACCGGCCTGTCGCAGGAGTTCATCGAGAACTACTGGCGCTGGCTGGGGCTGCCCGTCACCCACCCCACCGAGGTGGGGTTCACCGACGCGGACATGCAGGCGCTGCGCGAGATCGGCGAGCTCGTGGACGCCGAGCGGCTGGACGAGCAGGCCCAGATGACGCTCATCCGCTCCCTCGGGCACACGACGGACCGGCTGGCGCTGTGGCAGGTGGAGGCGTTCGTCGAGCACTTCAGCCGCCGCGACGGCCTGGACGACGTCAGCGCGCGGCTCGCCGCCATCGACCGCGTGCCGGACCTCACCTCGCAGCTGTCGCGCCAGCTCGAGCACGCCTGGCGGCGCCAGCTGGCCGCGCTCACCGGGCGGCTGGCCACCGAGTTCGGGGGCGCGCGCCGCGGCACCCAGGAGGCCCACGACGACGAGCTGCCGCTGCCGCGCGCCGTCGGCTTCGCCGACATCGTGTCGTTCACCAAGCGCACGGCCGGTCTGGGGTCGCAGGAGCTGTCGGAGTTCGTGCAGCTCTTCGAGTCCCGCGCCCGCGACGTCATCACCGAGGCCGGCGGGCGCGTGGTCAAGACCATCGGCGACGCGGTGCTGTTCGTGGCCGACGACGTGACGACGGGCGCCGAGGTGGCGCTAGGGCTGGCCGCGCCGCACGCGACGGAGACGGAGATCCCCGTGCGCGTCGGGTTCGTGTGGGGGCGGGTGCTGTCGCGGTTCGGCGACGTGTTCGGCTCCGACGTGAACCTCGCCTCCCGCATCACCGAGCTCGCCGAGCCGGCCTCCGTGCTGGTGGATCCGCACACCGCGTCCCTGCTCGCGTCGTCGTCCCGCTACGCGCTGACCGCGCAGCCTCCGCAGGAGGTGCAGGGCATCGGCGAGATCACGCCGGTGCGGCTGCAGCGCGCGTACACCGGCGCCTGACGGCGGTCACCCCCGGCCCGCGGTGACCACGTCCGGGTCCCGCGGGTCGGGGTCGACGTCGAGGAGGGACGGCCGGTTGTTCTGCACCGACCCCACGGCGTCGCCCACCGGGCGGGTGGCCATCTCGACCTGCGGGCCCGTGACGACGCCCATCGCCTGCTCGGCCCCGACCGCGGGGTCGAGCCAGGCGTCCCACGACGCGCGCGGCAGCACCACGGGCATGCGGTCGTGGATGCGCTCGAGGTCGGCCGACGCCGCCGTGGTGATCACCGTCGCCGAGACGAGCCAGCGGTCGGGGTCGTCGTCGGCCTTCGACCGGTCGCGCCAGAACTCGTAGAGCCCGGCGAGCGCCGCGACGCCGCCGTCGTCCGGGTGGATCCAGTAGGGCTGCTTGGGCACCTTCGCCCGGGCGGACGCCCCCGGCGGCAGCTCGAGCTTGCGCCACTCGTAGTAGCCGTCGGCCGGGAGCAGGCAGCGGCGGACGCCGAGCGGCTTGGCGAACGCGGGCTTGTCCAGCAGCGTCTCGGTGCGGGCATTGATCATGCGCGCGCCGACCGACGGGTCCTTGGCCCACGACGGGACCAGTCCCCAGCGCGCCAGCCGCAGCATGCGAGTGATCTCGCCGGTCTGGCCGCTCTCGAGCCGCCGCGGTCGCTCGACGACGATGCGCACCGGGTCGGTCGGGGCGACGTTCCACGACGGGGGCAGGAGGCGCGCGTCCTCCGCGATCTCGGCGACGGCGAGGTCGTCGGCGATGTCCTGGGCGTCGCGGAAGGACGCGTAGCGGCCGCACATGGGTCCATCGTGACGCATCCCACCGACAGTCGGGTGGCCGGCGCCGGGGATCGACCTGGGCGCGGTCGTAACGATTCGATAGGATGGCGGCCATGCCCGACGCCTCCGCGAGACTTCCGCGCGCCCGCTCTCCGTACCGTTGGGTCATCATGCTCGGCGCGCTCGCGGCGCTGCCCGCGTTCACCGTCGACATGTACCTGCCGTCGCTGCCCGAGGTGGCGACGGACCTCGGCTCCTCCGCCTCGTTCGCGCAGCTGTCCGTCTCGGTGATGCTCATCGGCGGCGCCCTGGGCCAGCTCACCATCGGGCCGCTGTCGGACCGGTTCGGGCGGCGCACCCCGCTCATGTGGGGCCTGGCGCTGCACGTCGTGACGTCGGTGCTGTGCGCGTTCGCGCCGAACATGACGATCCTCGTCGGCCTGCGCCTGCTGCAGGGCTTCTTCAACGCCGCCTGCGGCGTCGCGGCGATGGCGGTGGTGCGCGACCGGTTCGTGGGGGCCGAGGCCGCGCGCATCCTGTCCCGGCTGATGCTCGTCATCGGCGTCGCGCCCATGCTGGCGCCGACCTTCGGCTCCGCGGTCGCGGCGGCGGCCGGCTGGCGCTGGGTGTTCGGGTTCCTCGCGCTCGCGGGCGTCGCGATGGGCCTCGTCGTGTGGCGGCTCATGCCGGAGACGCTGCCGGCCGAGCGCCGGCAGGCCGGCGGCGCGCGCAGCGTGTTCGCGGGTTACCGCACGCTGATCAGGGACAAGCAGTTCATGGCGCTCGCCGTCATCCCCGGCCTCGGGCAGGCGGTGCTGATGAGCTACGTCGTGGGGTCGCCGTTCATCTTCCAGCAGGGCTACGGGCTGAGCCACGCGCAGTTCTCCGTGCTGTTCGCCGTCAACGGTCTCGGGCTCGTGCTGTCCGCCCAGGTGAACGCGGCGCTGGTGCGTCGGGTGGCGCCCATCAGGCTGCTGCGCGCCGCCCTCGCGATCCAGGGCGTCGTCGCGGTCGGGCTGCTGGTGGTCGCCCTCACCGGCGGCGGCGGACTGATCGGGCTGCTCGCGATGCTCTGGCTCGTGCTCGCGTTCCAGGGGCTCATCCCCGCCAACGCGTCGGCGATCGCGCTGTCCCGGCACGGCGAGCGCGCCGGCACCGCCGCCGCGGTCATCGGCGCCGTGCAGTCCGGCGTCGCGGGCGTCGTCTCGCCCCTGGTGGGCGTGCTCGGCGGCGACGCCGTCGCGATGTCCTGGGTGATGCTCGCCGCGCTGGCGTGCGCGCTCGCCGTGCTCGGGTTCGCCACGCCCGCCTACCGCAAGGACGGCTGGGTCAAGCTGGCCTGACCCGACTCTCGTCGTGCCGAACATGCGGTGGCGCGCGTTCTGAGCGCTCAGAACGCGCGCCACCGCATGTTCGGCAGGGGCGAGGCGCTTCAGGCGAAGCCGAAGACCGGGCCGAAGGCGACCACGACCAGCGCCGCCCACACGGCGTACACCGGCAGGAAGCGGGTCTGCCAGCGGACCAGCGCGCCGAACGGCCGCCGCTCGCGCAGGAAGCCGAGCAGCAGCAGGCCGGACCGGGCCAGGTGCACCAGCAGGAGCAGGTTGAGGCCGAGGGCGGCCACCTTGTTGGGGCTGAAGCCGAACTCGGCGATGCGGGTGAGCATCGCGGTGAGCGCGACGGCGTCCACGGCGAGCGCGGCAGTGACGAGCACCAGCTGCAACCCGTCGAACCAGCCCGGGCGGGCGAGCGAGTCGCGGGCCGAGACGGAGTAGAGCAGCAGGCAGAGCACCAGGACGAGGATCGCGTCCATGAGGATGAGCAGGTCGCGGTCCGCGGCGGCGAGGTCGCCCGCGGTGAGCAGCACGACCAGCGTCACCAGCAGCATCACCGTGGTCAGCGGGGTGAAGACGCGGGTCAGCACCGGGGCGATGTTCTCCACCACGTCCTGCTTCGCCTCGACCAGCCAGGCGCCCACCACCACGGCGCCGGGCACCGCGAACGGCATGATCCACTCCATCGCGGGCTCGATGTCCACGCCCACGAGGCTCAGCGTGGCGGCGGTGAGGCCGAGCAGCACCCCGCCGCCGATCGCGAGCAGCGTGACGTACACGACCAGCTCGCCGGTGAAGCGTGCGAAGTCCATCCGCGGGTCCTGGTCCCGCCACCGGCCGCCCACGTACACCACGCCGACCAGCGCCCACAGCACGACGGGGGCGTGCAGGGCGGCGAGCACCACCGTCGAGCCGTCCTCGACGTAGGGGTACACGTTGAGCACGACGGCGAGCAGCGCGTAGGGCACCAGCAGCGCGGCGACCACGCGCCAGGCGACCCGGCGCTTCCAGACGAAGTACGCGGCCAGGAACGGCGCCGTCATCAGCGGGACGTTGCGCAGCAGCACCGAGTCGGCGTCGAAGGCGGCGAGCGCGACCTTCATCGCGATCCCCGCGCCCACGGCGAGCGCGAGGACGACGGCGAGCTCGCGCCAGGCGGGGCCGGACTCCGGCGCGGTGTCCTCGGGCACCAGCACGAGCTGCTTCCACAGCCGCTCCGAGTGCTCGCGGGCGAACTCGCGGGAGACGGCGTCGAGATTGCCCATCCGCCGCACCGCGACGAGGAACGCCTCGTCGTCGTCGAGCCCGGTGGCGACGAGGTCGTCCACGCGGCCGCGCAGGTGGTCGGTCATCTCGTCCACGTCGGCGGCCGAGACGGCGCGGTGCCGCTGCACGTACGAGCGCCACTGGTCGATCTGCGCCTCGAGGCGCTCCCGGTCGCCCATCAGGCCCAGCCCTCCGCGACGGCGGGGCGGGCGGGGGCCTGCGCGGCCTGCTGGGCAGACTTCCAGACCTGCTGCAGCACGTCGGCGACGACGGACCACTGCTCCTGGCGCTCGGCCAGGGCCGCACGACCGGCGGGCGTCAGCGCGTAGTGCTTGCGCCGGCGGCCGGCCTCCGACGTGCCCCACGTCGCGACGACCAGACCCAGGCGCTCGAGCCGGTGCAGCAGGGGGTAGAGCATCCCGTCGGTCCACTGCATCCGTCCGCCCGAGAGCTCCGTGACCCGTTTGAGGATGGCGTACCCGTACGACTCGCCCTCGGCGAGGATGCCGAGCACGAGCGGGGTGGCGGTCGCCGCCACCAGGTCCTTGTCGAAGCGCACCTCGGGCTCCTATGTCTAGATCTGCTAGGGGTGTTGAACCTAGCAGATCTAGGGGTCACGCGGGACGGTGTCCCGGATCGTCATCCAGCGGACGGCCAGGATTCACCCGGGGTTCGGGTCGCCGTCGTGCCGCGTCGGTGGGATCGGCCCATGACTCGATCACCGCTCCATGCCCGCCTCCTGGGCGCCGCCGCGGCCGGGACGGCCCTGGCGGTCGTGCTCACCAGCGGCGCCGCCGTCGCGGGCGGCCACCCCGGGGACGACGGCGCCCACGGGAACACCGGCCGCGAGAGGCCAGGTCACGGCACGACGCACCTCGTCCCGACCCTCGAGGGTCGCGCGACGCTGTCCGCGGACTTCCTCGCCGAGGGCCCGCCGTCGGGCGCGCAGGCGTCCGCCGCCAACGGCCGGCAGGGCCCCTGGGACGGGCAGGTGATCCCCGGCTTCTCGGCGATGGTCGACAACGGCGACGGCACGTTCTGGGCGCAGCCCGACAACGGGTTCGGCAGCCAGGGCAACTCCGCGGACTTCCTGCTGCGCAGCTACCTCGTGAAGCCCGACTGGGACACGGGGCGCCGGGGCTCCGGCTCGGGCGAGATCGAGGTGCTCGACCACGTCTCCTACAACGACGCGAACCACGTGCTGGACTTCGACATCGTGCGCGGCGACACGGACGAGAGGCTGCTCACCGGCGCGGACTTCGACGTCGAGTCCGTGGTGCGCGCCGACGACGGCACGCTGTGGGTGGGCGAGGAGTTCGGCCCGTTCCTGCTGCACTTCGACTCGGGCGGGACCCTGCTCGAGAAGCCGTACCCGCTGCCGGGCGGCCTGCGATCGCCGCAGAACCCCTACCTCGCCGACGGCGAGGTACCCACGGTCCGCTCGAGCCGAGGCTTCGAGGCGATGGCGGGTGTCCAGGGCGGGCGCTACCTGTACCCGGTGCTCGAGGGCGCGCTCGTCGACGACACCGACCAGCGCCGCCGGGTGATCCACGAGTTCGACACCCGCCGCGGCCGGTACACCGGCCGCACCTGGGACTACCAGGCCGACCAGGAGGCGAACGTGCTGGGCGACGCCTTCGCCGTCGGCCGGGACTCGTTCTGGATCGTGGAGCGGGACGACTTCGAGGGGCCCGCGTCGGTCACCAAGCGGGTCTACGAGATCGACCTGAGCGAGACGGACCGGGACGGGTACGTCCGCAAGGAGCTCGTGCTCGACGCGCTGCGCGTCGAGAACCCCCGCGGGATCGACGCGGGGGAGGGGTACGGCCTGGGCGAGACGTACGCGCTGCCGGTGCAGTCGTTCGAGACGGTGCTGCGGCTGCGCGACGGCCGCATCCTCATCGGCAACGACAACAACTACCCCGGCAACGCGGCCCGCACCCCCGGCACGCCCGACGACACCGAGATGGTCGTGATCGACCTGGAGAAGCGGCGCACCCGGGACGACGGCGTCACCGTCGTCGGGCACCGCGGCGCGTCCGGAGACCGGCCCGAGCACACCCTCGCCGCCTACGAGCAGGCGATCGTGCAGTGCGCGGACGTCATCGAGCCCGACGTCGTGCCGACCAAGGACGGCGTGCTGGTGGCCCGGCACGAGAACGAGATCGGCGGCACGACCGACGTCGCCGAGCACCCGGAGTTCGCCGACCGCCGCACGACGAAGACGATCGACGGGAAGCGGGTCACGGGCTGGTTCACCGAGGACTTCACGCTCGCCGAGCTGCGCACGCTGCGCGCGACCGAGCGGCTGCCCGAGCTGCGCCCGGACAACACGGCCTACGACGGGCTCTACCAGGTGCCCACCCTCGACGAGGTGCTCGACCTCGCCCGCCGCTCGGAGACCTGCGACGGCGAGCCCGTCGGTGTGGCGCCGGAGACCAAGCACCCGACCTACTTCGACTCCGTCGGCCTCTCGCTGGAGGCGCCGCTGGTGGCCGAGCTCCGCGCGAACGGCCTCGACTCGCGGCGCGCGCCCGTCGTCGTCCAGTCGTTCGAGACCGCCAACCTGCGCGAGCTCGACCGGCGGACCGACGTGCGCCTCGCGCTCAACGTCTCCGCGAGCGGCGCGCCGTACGACCTGGTGGCGTCCGGCGACCCGCGCACCTACGCCGACCTGGTGACCCCGCGCGGGCTGCGCGACGTCGCCCGGTACGCGGACGTCGTGAGCCTGGAGAAGGACGTCGTCGTCCCGCGCACCGCCGAGGGGACGCTCGGCAGGCCCACCTCCGTGGTCCGCGACGCGCACCGCGCCGGGCTGGACGCGTACGCCTGGACGTTCCGCGCCGAGAACCAGTTCCTGCCGGCCGAGCACCGCTCGTCGGCCGACCCCGCCGCGCGCGGCGACCTGGCGGCCGAGCTCGACACGTTCCTCGACACGGGTCTGGACGGGGTGTTCTCCGACCAGCCCGGCCTCGCGGTCGCCGCGGTCGCGGCCCGAGGATGACCGGTCGCGCGGGGGGTGAACCTGCCCGGTCGCAGGGCACCCCTCGCGCGAACGTGCTGCTCAGGGCCTAGGCTCGCGCTGTGCGGACCCTGCCACGGCACGCGACCAGCCTCGCCTCGCACCGGGTCGTCCGCACGATCGCCCTCGTCGTCACCGCGGTGGTGGCGTTCGTGGCGGCCGGCGCGGTCGCGTCGTTCGTCGACCTGCGCTCGCAGATCGGCGTGTCCGACGTCGACGACCTGCTCGCCGGCGACGACCGCCCGCCCGAGGTGGCGGCCGAGCGGGACCCCAGCGACCCGTTCGCGGGCAAGGACCTCAACATCCTGGTCATGGGCACGGACTTCCGCGACGAGGCCAACGCCGAGATCGCCGGCGAGGGGGACGAGTTCCACTCGGACACCACGCTGCTGGTGCACCTGTCGGGGGACCGCAGCCGGATCGAGGCCGTCTCCATCCCGCGCGACTCCCTCGTGGACATCCCCGCCTGCAAGCTCCCCGGCGGCGGCGAGACCGCGCCGCAGTCGAACGCCATGTTCAACTCCTCGTTCTCCCTGGGTGGCGGGCCCGACAAGGACGTGACGGGCGCGGCCGCCTGCACCATCCGCACCGTGGAGAAGCTCACCGGGGTGCGCATCTCCGACCACGTCGTGGTGCAGATGACGGGCGTGATCGGCGTCGTCGACGCCATCGGCGGCGTGACGATGTGCCTGCCCGAGCCCGTGAAGGGCAAGCGGGTGGACCTCGACCTGCCCGAGGGGAAGCAGAAGCTGGACGGGTACACCGCGATCAACTTCCTGCGCGCCCGCAAGGGCGAGGGCATGGGGCTGGAGATCGGCAGCGACCTCAAGCGCATCGAGCGGCAGCAGGCCTTCTTCGACGCCGCCATGCGGGAGATCCTGTCGCAGAACGTCATCACCGACTCGCCCCGCCTGTACCGCATGGTGCGCGAGATCCTCGGCTCCATCTCGACCGACCCCGAGCTCGCGAGCCCGACGGCGCTCGCCGGCCTCGCGTGGAGCATCCGCGACATCGACCCGTCCCAGATCGTGTTCACCTCGGTGCCCGTCGTCGAGGCCCCGGGGGACCCCAACCGCGTCGTGTGGACGTCGGAGGCCGACACGATCTGGGAGCGGATCCGTGCCGACGAGGCGCCGCCGGGGACCGCGCCGGCCCAGAAGGCGGGCGGCTCGAAGGGCGACGGCGGCACGGGCTCCGCCTCCCCGGACGCCACCCCCGACGCCACCCCGGACGACGCGACGGCGGTCGACGACGACGTGGCGTCGCCCGGCAGCACGGACGGGCAGGACGGCGGCACCCGCGGCGGCAAGGACGGCGGGGGCGCCTCGCCCGACCCGTCGCCCAGCCCGTCCGTGCTGCCGGGCGTCTGCGCCTGACCCGAGGTCAGCGCTGGGGGAGAGCGCGGCGGGCCTCCTGCTGCAGGGCCCCGGCGACCCGGTCCAGCACCGTCGAGCGCAGCTTCCACTGCTGCAGATAGATGGGGACGTCGACGACGGCGGCGTCGTCGAGCAGCACGACCTCGGCGCCGGCGTCGCCCGGCCCCCCGTCGAGCATGCCGAACCGCGCCCCCGGGCCGGGCAGCGGGCCCCACATGCCCCACCCCAGCCCGCGGCGGATCGCGTCGACGTACTCGGGGGTGCTCGGGACGTGGTGGCGAGGAGGATCGGGCACGGCGGTGCCCGCCGCGGCGGCGCGCTCGCGCAGCCAGCCGTCCTGGAGGTCGTCGGCGCGATTGAACACGAGCATCGGGGCGCGGCCGAGCGCCTCCACCGTGGGGCCGTCCGGGAACCACCGCTCGACCACCGCGCGGGTGGCCGCGGGGCGGTAGCGGGTGACGCCGAGGAACGTGGAGGCGCACCCCTGCACGGCCTCGCGCTGCGAGGTGATCGCGGCCATGACGGCGCCCGCCGGCAGGAGGTCCACCGTACGGTCCTGGTCGTCGCGGTAGAGGTCGAAGCAGACGCCCTCGACGCGCGCCAGCGCCGGCATCACCCAGGTCGCGAGCGAGTCCGCGTTCACGGCGATCGGTACGGTGACCGGCCGCGGCGCGGGGCCGGTGCCGTCGTCGTCGGCGTCCCGGGGGCCGAGCTCGCGGCTCGCCTCCGCGCCGAGCAGCTCGACCTGGCGGGCCAGGCGCAGCAGCGTGCGGCCGGGCTCCGTCGGCGCGACGGGCCGCGCGCGACGCACCAGCACCGACCCGGCCGCGTTCTCGAGCGCGCGGACGCGCTGGCTGACCGCCGACGGCGTGACGTGCAGCGCGCGGGCCGCGGCCTCGAACGAGCCCTCGGCGACGACGGCGGCGAGCGCCTCGAGCTGGCGGGAGTCCCATCGCATGACGCCCACGGTAGATGAAGCGATGCTTGATCGGATGAAGAAACCGTAGATGGACTTCATGTCGCGGCAGGCCTAGCGTCGACGCGTGCTCACCCTCCTCGCCGGCCTCGGTTTCGGCCTGTCCCTCATCGTCGCCATCGGCGCGCAGAACGCCTTCGTGCTGCGCCAGGGCGTGCGCCGCGAGCACGTGGGGCTCGTCGTCGCCGTGTGCGCCGCGTCGGACGTCGTGCTGTACCTGGCAGGCACCGCCGGGCTCGGCGCGCTGGTCGTGAGCCACCCCGCCGTCGTCGAGGTGGCGCGCTGGGCCGGGGCCGCCGTCGTGCTCGGGTACGGCGCGCTCGCCGCGCGCCGGGCGTGGCGCGGCGACGAGGCGGGGCTGGCGGCCGCCTCCGACGGGGCCGTCGCCGACGCCGGGCGGCGCGCGCGGCCCGTGCTGCTCACGGCCCTCGCGCTCACCTGGCTCAACCCGCACGTGTACCTCGACACGGTCGTGCTGCAGGGGTCGCTCGCCGCGTCCCACGGCGACGCGGCCTGGCTGTTCACCGCCGGCGCGATCGTCTCCAGCGTCCTGTGGTTCGTCGGGCTCGGCTACGGCGCCCGGCTGCTGGCGCCGGTGCTCGCCCGGCCCGGCGCCTGGCGCGTCGTGGACGGCGTCGTCGCCGCGATCATGCTGGTCGTCGCCGTGAGCCTGGTGCTGCCCGCCCTGGCGACCTGAGCTACCTCGCCAGGCGGCGGAGGCGGTCGACCGCGTCGCGCAGCACGTCCTCGCGCTTGACGAACGTGAAGCGCACGCGCGAGGCCAGCGCGGCGGCCGTCGTCGAGCCCGGGCGGCAGAACGCGGAGACGGGGACGCCGACGACGCCCGCGAGCTCGGGCAGGCGGCGGCACAGCTCGTGCCCGTCGGCGGCGCCGAGCCGCTCGAGCAGGTGCGCGCCGTCCGCCACGACGAAGTACGTGCCCTGCGGCACGACGACGTCGAACCCCGCGGCGGTCAGGCCCTCGCACAGCAGGTCCCGCCGGGAGGCCAGCGACGCCGCGAGCGCGCGCGGCGCGTCGTCGTCGGCGAGCGCCCGCGCGATGGCCGGCTGGAACGGCGCACCCGAGGTGTAGGTGAGGAACTGCTTCACCGTGCGCACCGCCGTGACCAGCTCGGCGGGGCCGTGCACCCAGCCGACCTTCCAGCCGGTGAGGCTGAACGTCTTGCCGCTGGACGAGACCGTGAGGGTGCGCTCCGCCATCCCAGGCAGGGTCGCGATCGGCACGTGCGTGGCGTCGTCGAAGGTGAGGTGCTCGTAGACCTCGTCGGTGAGCACGACGACGTCGGCCTCGCGCGCGACGGCGGCGACCTGCTCCAGCTCGGCGCGGCTGAGCACCGTGCCCGTGGGGTTGTGCGGGGTGTTCAGGACGATGAGTCGGGTGCGCTCCGTGACGGCCGCGCGCAGGGCGGCCGCGTCGAGCCGGAAGCCCTCGGCCGTGAGCGGCACGGGCACGTGCGTCGCCCCGGCCAGGGCGATGCTCGCGGCGTGCGAGTCGTAGAACGGCTCGAGCGTGACGACCTCGTCGCCCGGCCCGGCGAGGGCGAGGATCGACGCGGCCAGCGCCTCCGTCGCCCCGGTGGTGACCAGCACCTCGCCGTCCGGGTCGACGTCGAGCCCGTAGCGGCGCTTCTGGTGGTCGGCGATCGCGCGCCGCAGCTCCGGCACGCCGTCACCGGGCGGGTACTGGTTGCGGCCGGCGTCGATGGCGTCCTTCGCCGCGTCACGGATGAACGCCGGGCCGTCCACGTCGGGGAAACCCTGCCCCAGGTTGATCGCGCCCGTCCGCGCGGCGAGCGCCGTCATCTCCGCGAAGATCGTCTGCGCGATCGCGCCGTCCGCGCCGAGCAGTCCCGTCGCGCGGGCGACGTCGATCCAGCGGCCGGGCGGGGGAGAGATCGGCATGCGCCGACCCTAGCCCCCGCGCCCGTCGGGGCGGCAAGGCGGGCCGCGCGGGCCCGCGGTCGGCGCGGTGCTCACGATGCGAGACGGTCGCGGGGCGGGAACCTGCTCGAGGGATCTCGGCATTTCGGCAGGTCATGCGCCGTCCGTGCCGCCGGCGACGTGCCGGGTGCCGCGGTTGTCCACAGGGCCGACCCGGGCGATTGCCCGGGTCCCCTACTCTGGTGCCGCTTTCGCCGCCCACGGGGCTCCGACGAGAGGACAGATCAGTGTCGATCGACACGACGGCGCCCGCCGATGCCGCCGCCATGCTCGAGCACGAGGTGCGCGAGCTGGTGCGCCGGCGTGCCCTCGATCCCGTCCGGGACCGCGCCGGGCTGGAGCGGCTCGTCGCGGAGGCCTCCGCCGACTACGCCGACCGTGCCACCCGCGGCCTCGTCCCGGCGCTCGCCGACTCGCAGGGCGCCGCGCGCGCCGTCGTCGACGCGCTCGGCGGCCTGGGCCCGCTGCAGCGCTACCTCGACGACCCCGAGGTCGAGGAGATCTGGATCAACTCGCCCGCCAAGGTGTTCGTCGCACGGCGCGGCGTGCCCGAGCTCACGACGACGATCCTCTCCGCCGCGCAGGTGCGCGACCTCGTGGAACGGATGCTCAAGGCGTCCGGCCGCCGGCTCGACCTGAGCAGCCCGTTCGTGGACGCGTCGCTGCCGGGCGGCGAGCGGCTGCACGTCGTGATCCCCGACGTCACCCGCGACCACATGGCCGTCAACATCCGCAAGCACCTGGTGCGGGCGGACCACCTCGACCACCTGGTGCGGCTGGGCTCCCTCACCGCCCACGCGGCCGCCTTCCTCGACGCGGCGGTGCGCGCGGGCCTGAACGTGCTCGTCTCGGGCGCCACCCAGGCGGGCAAGACGACGATGCTCAACGCGCTCGCCGGCTCGATCCCCGCCGGGCAGCGGGTGATCTCCTGCGAGGAGGTGTTCGAGGTGCGCTTCGCCGCCCGTGATCACGTGGCCATGCAGTGCCGCCAGCCAAGCCTCGAGGGCACCGGCGAGATCCCGCTGCGCCGCCTGGTCAAGGAGGCGCTGCGGATGCGGCCGGACCGGATCGTCATCGGCGAGGTGCGCGAGGCGGAGAGCTTCGACATGCTCGTCGCGCTCAACGCCGGGATCCCGGGCATGTGCACCGTGCACGCGAACTCGGCGCGCGAGGCGGTCACGAAGATGTGCACGCTGCCGCTCCTCGCGGGCGAGAACGTCTCGGACCGCTTCGTGGTGCCGACCGTCGCGTCGGCGATCGACCTGGTCGTGCACCTCGACGTGGCCGCGGACGGCGCCCGGCAGGTCCGGGAGGTGGTGGCGGTGACGGGCCGGGTGGAGGGCGACCGGGTCGAGACCGCCGGCGTGTTCCACCGCCTGCCCGCCGAGCAGGGCGGTGACCTGGTGCGGGGCGACGGCTTCCCGCCGGGCGAGGAGCGCTTCGCGCGCGTCGGCGTCGACGTGCGCGCGCTGCTGGCCGGGGGACGCTGATGGGTGTCGTCGTCGGGCTGCTGCTCGGGGCGGGCCTGGCGTGCGTGTGGCTGTCGTGCTGGGAGGCGCCGGCGCGCCCGCGGCGCCGTGCGGGGCGGTCCGCGACCGTCCAGGACCTGCTCGTCCAGGCCGGCGCCCCCTCGGTGACCCCGGCGGCGCTGTGGTGGCTCAGCGCGGTCGCGGGAGTCGTCGTGCTGCTCGCCGGCCTGGCGCTCACGGGCTCACCTGCCATCGCCGCCTGCTTCGCGCTGATGGCGGCCGCGGCCCCCGAGCTGCTGGTGCGGGTCCGCGCGCGCAAGCGTCGTCGTGACCTGCGGGAGGTCTGGCCGGAGGTCGTCGACCACCTGGCGTCGGGCGTGCGTGCGGGGCTGTCGCTGCCCGAGGCCGTGGCCCAGCTGAGCGAGCGCGGCCCGGCCGAGCTCCGCGAGCCGTTCGCCCGGTTCGCGGCGGACTACCGCGCGACCGGGCGCTTCGGGGAGTGCCTCGACCTGCTCAAGGCGCGGCTCGCGGACCCGGTGGCCGACCGGATCGTGGAGGCGTTGCGGCTCACGCGCGAGGTGGGTGGTACCGACCTGGGGCGCCTGCTGCGGACGCTCTCGTCGTTCCTGCGCGAGGACGCGCGGACCCGGGGCGAGCTCGAGGCGCGGCAGTCGTGGACGGTCAACGGCGCCCGGCTCGCGGCCGCCGGGCCCTGGGTGGTGCTGGCGTTCCTCGCGACCCGCCCGGAGACGGCGCAGGCGTACAACTCTGCCGCGGGGGTCGCGGTCCTCGCGGCGGGCGCGGCCATGTCGGCGCTCGCCTACTGGCTGATGCGGCGGATCGGCCGGCTGCCCGAGGAAGGGCGGGTGCTGCGATGACCGTGCCCGGTGTCTCCGGCGTCGGCGCCCTGGTGGGCCTGCTCGGCGGCCTCGGCCTGCTGCTCGTGATCTCGCGCGTCCGCGCCCGTCGCGCGACCCTCGACCAGCGGCTGGCCCCGGCGCTGCGCCCGCGCGACGCCACGTCCGGGCTGCTGCGCGAGCAGCCCACCCACACCCCGTTCCCCGTGGTCGAGCGGCTGCTCGCCCCCTGGATCGCGGACGCCGCGCACTGGTTCGAGCGGCTGGGGTCCTCCCGTGCCGACGTGCGCCGGCGGCTCGACCGTGCGGGCTGGCACGAGAGCGTGGAGTCGTTCCGGGCTCGGCAGGTCGTCGCGACCGCGCTGGGGCTGGCGGCCGGGCTGGTGCTGGCCCTGCTGTTCGCCGCGACGCGCGGGTCCTCGCCCGTGCCGCTGGCGGCGCTCGTCCTGCTGTGCGGCGCCACGGGGTTCGTCCTGTGCGACCAGTGGCTCAGCCGCGCGGTCCACCGTCGCGAGGAGCGGATGCTCGCCGAGTTCCCGACCGTGGCCGAGCTGCTCGCGCTCGCGGTCACGGCCGGCGAGGGGCCGGTGCCCGCGCTCGAGCGGGTCGCCGCCACCGCCCGCGGCGAGCTGTCCGGCGAGATCTCCGCGATGCTCGCCGACGTCCGTGCCGGCGCGCCGATCGCCGCCGCCCTCACGGCGATGGCCGACCGGACCGGCCTGCCGTCGCTCACCCGCTTCGCCGAGGGCGTCGCCGTCGCGCTGGAGCGGGGAACTCCGCTCGCCGACGTGCTGCGCGCGCAGGCGCAGGACGTGCGGGAGTCCGGCCGCCGGGCCCTCATGGAGGCGGGCGGCAAGAAGGAGGTCGCCATGCTGGTGCCGGTCGTCTTCCTCATCCTGCCGATCACCGTCGTCTTCGCCGTCTTCCCGTCCCTCGCCACCCTGCAGATCGGCCTGTGAACGTGCACGCCGACCTCCGACCCCGCCGCCCGCGCGCGGTGCCACCGAAAGGACCGACCATGCACGACGAGACGCACGACGACACCGCGCATCTGCCGGAGCGCCCTGAGGCCGACGACCCGGAACGTGGGGACGTGCCCGGCTGGGTGCTCGTGACCCTCATGACGGCCGGACTGGTCGTCGCGCTGTGGGCGATCGCGGGGCCGCTGCTCGAAGACACGTTCACGCGGGCGATCACGAGCGTCACGGGCCCCTGACGTGGCGATCGGCCGGCTGCACCACCTGGTGATCGACTGCCCGGACCCACGTGGCCTCGCGGAGTTCTGGTCGGCCGTGCTCGGCCAGGACGTCACGTACGCCGACGACGACTTCGTCGTGGTCGCTCCCAGCGACCGGCACTCCGGCCTCGCGTTCCAGCGGGCCCCCGACCATCGCGCGCCCGACTGGGGTGACCCCGCACGGCCGCAGCAGATGCACCTGGACGTCATGGTCGACGACGTGGCCGACGCCCACGCGCGCGTGCTCGCGCTGGGGGCCCGCCGGCTCACCGCGGCCGCGCCGGCCGCGGGCGCGGGCGACGTGTACGCGGACCCTGCCGGGCACCCGTTCTGCCTCGTCCCGCGACCCGGCTGGGCGCCGCCGGTCGAGGAGGGACGGGCGTGACGAGATCCGCCGCACCTGTCCCGGCCGCGCGGCGGGACGGCGAGGCCGGCTCCGCCGTGGCGGAGTTCGTCATGGTGTCCGCCCTGGTGCTCGCGCTTTTCCTCGCCGTGGTGCAGGTCGCGCTGGCGATGCACGTGCGCGCGCTCGCGATCGACGCCGCCGCCGAGGGTGCCCGGGTGGCCGCCCGTGCGGACCGGGACCTGGCGAGCGGCATGACCCGGACGCAGGAGCTGCTGACCGCCGCGCTCGGGTCCCGGTACGCCGACGACGTCTCCGTGGGCAGGACCGTGCGGGGCGGCCTCGACGTCGTGGAGGTGACGGTCCAGGTGCCGCTGCCGGTGGTCGGGCTCATCGGGCCGGGCGGGGTGCTGACCCTCCAGGGGCACGCGCTGGAGGAGGCGTGAGCGCACGACCGGCGACGCGGCCGGCGCGCAGGCCGCGGGCGGAACCCGAGCGGCCCGACCCCGAGGCCGGTGCCGCGCTGGTGGAGTTCCTCGGCACGGCGGTGCTGCTGCTGGTGCCGCTGGTGTACCTGGTGCTCACGGTCGCCCAGGTGCAGGCCGGGGCGTTCGCGGTCGAGGGCGCGGCGCGGGAGGCGGGCCGCGCGATGGTGACGGCCGACTCCTCGCAGGCCGGGGCGCAGCGTGCGCGGGAGGCCGCCGGCATCGCCTTCGCGGACCAGGGCTTCGCCGTCGCCGACGGCTCCGTGTCGCTGGAGTGCTCGGCGGACCCGTGCCTCACGCCCGGGGCGACGGTGGGCGTGCGGACCCGGCTGGCGGTGCCGCTGCCGTTCGTCCCGACCGCGCTGCGCGGCTGGGTGCCGCTGGAGATCCCGGTCACCGCGACGCACGTCGCGACGGTCGACGAGTACGGGCAGGCGCGGTCGTGACCCGGCGGCGCCCGGAGCGGGGCCACCACGCCGGTGGTGCCCCCGATCCCGAGGCCGGGCGGATCATGCTGCTCACCGCCGGCGTGGTGGCGCTGGCGCTGATGCTCGTGGGGATGGTGGCATCCGCCACCGCCGTGCACCTCGACCGCAAGCAGCTGTACGACCTGGCCGACGCGGTCGCCGCCGACGCGGCGGACGCGATGCCCCCGGAGCGGTTCTACGACGGCACGGCGGCCACGTCGCAGGGCGAGGCGGTGCTCACGCTCACCGACGCCGACGTCGAGGAGTCGGTGCGCGGCTACCTCGCGGCGCACCCCGGCGAGGCGGCCGGCCTCGACCGTCTTCGTCTGGTGGAGGCGTCCTCGCCCGACGGCCGGACGGCGCGCGTGGGGCTCGCCGCGACGTCCCGCCCGCCGCTGCTGCGGTGGTTCACAGACTCGTTCGGCGGCGGGTTCACCGTCACGGCGACGTCGTCCGCCCGGGCCGGCTGACGCCGTGCGCGGCGGCTCAGCCGCCGTCGGTGACGCGGGAGAACAGCCCGGGATAGTCGACGACGACGCCGTCGGCGTCGACGGAGATCTCGCGGTGGAAGTCGCCGTCGCGGGACTCGTACACGTACCGGCCCGTGTCCACCCGGGTGTACCGCTGCGGGTCGGGCGAGACCTCGAACGTCTCCCCGTCGACGTACGCCGTGACGATGTCGGCCGCCGCCCCGACCGCCAGCCCGAGGCGGCGGATCGGCAGGGTGTTGGTGAACGGGCTGAACGACAGGTCCACGTCGACGGCCTCGGCCAGGTCGGGCCGCGCGGCTCCGTCCACCCGCCAGACGTCGTCGTCCTCGCGGCTCAGGTCGAGCTGGCGCCCGTCCGACGACCGCAGCCGCAGCGCCCGGAACCGCCACGCGGTGTCGAGCTCCATGGCGTACTCGAGCCGCACGGGCCCGAGGTCGACGACGGACCGGGCGCGCAGGCGGTCGTCGCGGGGGAGCAGGTCGAGGTGCTCGACGCCGCCGGCGGGAAGCCCGCGCCACCGGTACGTCGTCATGATCGACCGCCTCCCCGCGCTCCGTGCACCGCCTGGTCCTTGGGTCCAGCATCGACCCGGCACGTCGCCCCCGCCCGGTAGATTCGCGCGCATGACCGACGACAAGCTGCCCGTCGACCTGGACCAGATGTTCGACCTCGCCCGCGCGGGCGCCGACCTGCTCCTCGAGTTCGTCGACGCCGGGGTCCCGGCCGACCATGCCGACGCGGCGGGGAACACCCTGCTCATGCTCGCGGCGTACCACGGCCACGCCGGGCTGGTCCGCGGTCTCGCGGAGCGCGGCGCCGACGTCGACCGGGTCAACGCGCGCGGGCAGTCCCCGCTGGCGGGAGCCGTCTTCAAGGGCTCGGACGACGTGATCGCGGCCCTCCTCGCCGCGGGCGCCGACCCCGATGCCGGCACGCCCAGCGCGCGCGACACGGCGCAGATGTTCGGCCGCACCCTGCCCGAGCGGGGCTGACGGGGCGCCGGCACGCCGCCGGGCAGGGGAGCGCCGCGCGGCGGGTAACCTTGAGGATCGTGGCCACCATCGACTTTCCCGCAGAGATCAAGGCGCTGCGCGCCACCCTCGAGTCCATCGAGGCCGTGAGCGACCCCACCGTGCTGCAGGCGAAGATCGACGACCTCACCGAGCAGGCGTCGGCGCCCGACCTGTGGGACGACCCCGAGGCCGCGCAGAAGGTCACCTCCGCGCTGTCCACCGCCCAGAACGAGCTGCAGCGGGTCGAGAAGCTCGCCAGCCGCATCGACGACGTCGAGACGCTCGTCGAGATGGGCCAGGAGATGGACGACGAGGACACCCTCGTCGAGGCCGAGACCGAGGTGGCCGCGATCCGCAAGGACCTGGACGCGCTCGAGGTGCGCACGCTGCTGTCCGGCGAGTACGACGCGCGCGACGCGGTCGTGACGATCCGCGCGGGCGCCGGCGGCGTCGACGCCGCGGACTTCGCCGAGATGCTCATGCGCATGTACCTGCGCTGGGCCGAGCGGCACGGCTACCCGACGAAGGTCATGGACACCTCCTACGCGGAGGAGGCCGGGCTGAAGTCGGCGACCTTCGAGGTGAACGCGCCCTACGCCTTCGGCAACCTGTCGGTCGAGGCCGGCACGCACCGCCTGGTCCGGATCTCGCCGTTCGACAACCAGGGCCGCCGCCAGACGTCGTTCGCGGCGGTCGAGGTGGTGCCGCTCATCGAGCAGACCGACTCGATCGAGATCCCCGAGTCCGACCTGAAGATCGACGTCTTCCGCTCCTCCGGCCCGGGCGGGCAGTCCGTCAACACCACGGACTCCGCCGTGCGCATGACCCACCTCCCGACGGGCACGGTCGTGTCGATGCAGAACGAGAAGTCGCAGATCCAGAACCGCGCCGCGGCGCTGCGCGTCATGCAGTCCCGCCTGCTGCTGATCCGGCAGCAGGAGGAGGCGGCGAAGAAGAAGGAGCTCGCCGGCGACATCAAGGCGAGCTGGGGCGACCAGATGCGCTCCTACGTGCTGCAGCCGTACCAGATGGTCAAGGACCTGCGCACCGAGCACGAGTCCGGGAACACGCAGGCCGTGTTCGACGGCGCCATCGACGACTTCATCGAGGCCGGGATCCGCTGGCGCCGGTCGGGCGGCGCCGACGCCGCCTGACGTCCGGCCCTCCGCGACCTCGCGGACGGGTGCCCCGGGCGACCGTCCCGACCCGCGACACACCGGCGTGTCCTTCGCGCCACCCTCCCCGCCGGGTGCGACTCTCGGGAATCGGGCGGCCCCGCCCAGGTACGGCGTGACCTCGTGCCTGCTCCGCGGCCGCACGGTCGACTGGCAGGGGAGAGGCACGTCGTGATCCGGTTCGAGAACGTCTCGAAGGTCTACGCCCGAGGGGCGCGGCCCGCGCTCGACGACGTCTCCGTCGACGTCTCACGCGGGGAGTTCGTCTTCCTCGTGGGCGCGTCCGGCTCGGGCAAGAGCACGTTCCTGCGGCTGGTGCTGCGCGAGGAGCGGCCCACGGGCGGCACCGTATACGTGGCCGGCCGTGACCTGTCCCGGCTGTCGAGCTGGAAGGTGCCGTCCCTGCGGCGCAGCATCGGCGTCGTCTTCCAGGACTTCCGCCTGCTGCCCGGCAAGACGGTCTACGAGAACGTGGCGTTCGCCCTGCAGGTGATCGGCAAGCCGCGGCACACGATCCGCACCACGGTGCCCGAGGTGCTGGAGATGGTGGGCCTGGACGGCAAGGAGAAGCGGCTGCCGCACGAGCTCTCCGGCGGCGAGCAGCAGCGCGTCGCGATCGCGCGGGCCTTCGTGAACCGGCCGCAGATCCTGCTGGCCGACGAGCCGACGGGCAACCTCGACCCGACCACCTCGCTCGGCATCATGCGGTTGCTCGACCGGATCAACCGCACCGGCACCACGGTGGTCATGGCCACGCACGACGACGAGATCGTCAACGAGATGCGCAAGCGTGTCGTCGAGCTGTCGACCGGCTCGGTGGTGCGCGACGAGGTCGACGCGGTCTACGGCGAGCGGGAGTCGATCCTGCCGCAGGTGGGCCAGACGCCGGTGCTCGACGCCCCCGGGCGGGGCGCGAGGGCGGTGCAGCGCGTGCAGGTCACGCCCGAGCCGGCGGACCTCGAGGCGGAGCGGGCCGCCGAGGCGGCGGCCGCGCGGGCGGCGGCGCAGGACCCGGAGGCGGTGTCGACGACGGAACCCGAGACGGCACCGGCGCCCACTCCGGCGCCCGCACGGGCTCCGGCGCCGGCGACGGCGGGCACGTCCGCGGACGAGGTGGTGCAGCAGGTGCTGCGCGAGCACGAGCGCGTGCGCGCGGGACGGGAGGCCTGAGGGTGCGGCTCCAGTTCGTCCTCACCGAGGTGCTGCAGGGGCTGCGGCGCAACCTGTCGATGGTGATCTCGGTGGTCCTCGTGACCTTCGTGTCCCTCACCTTCGTCGGCTCCGCGGCGCTGCTGCAGACGCAGGTCACCAAGCTCAAGGGGGACTGGTACGACCTCGTCGAGGTCTCCGTCTTCCTCTGCCCGGACGGCTCCACCGCGCCCACGTGCGCCGACGGCGAGGCCACCGACGAGCAGATCGACGCGCTCGAGAAGGTGATCGACACCGAGCTGTCCGACGTCGTCGCCACGACCTACTTCGAGAGCAAGGCGGACGCGTTCGAGGCCTTCACGAAGCAGTACCCGGACGGGTACCAGGGCACGCAGCTCACCGAGGACGACATGCAGGCGTCGTTCCGGCTCAAGCTGGTCGATCCCGAGCAGTACCAGGTGGTCGACGACGTGCTCGAGGGACGCTCAGGCGTCGAGGTCGTGGAGGACCAGCGCGAGGTGTTCGAGCCGCTGTTCCTCGCGCTGGGCCGTGCGTCGCTGCTGGCCGCGGGGCTCGCGGGCGTGATGCTGCTCGCGGCGGTGCTGCTCATCACGACGACCATCCGGCTCTCGGCGGTGTCGCGACGCCGCGAGACCGGCATCATGCGCCTGGTCGGCGCCTCGAACCTGTTCGTGCAGCTGCCGTTCATGCTGGAGGGCGCGATCGCCGCGCTGGTGGGCGCGCTGCTCGCCGTGGGCGGGCTCTGGCTCGCCGTGCAGTACCTGGTCACGGACTGGCTGCAGGACTCCGTCGACTGGGTGGCGTACGTGGACGTGGGCGACGTCCTGCTCATCGCGCCGCTGCTCATCGGCATCGCCGTGCTCCTGGCGGTGGTGTCGTCCGTGGTGACGCTCAACCGGTACACGAGGGTGTGAGATCGCAGATGACCCGACAGACGACGAGCCCCGGCGCGGCCCGAGGGGTCCCACGACGCGTGCTGGGCGGCCTGGTGGCCGCCGTGCTGGTGCTGGGCGGGGCGACGACGTCGGCGACGGTGACCGCAGGCGTGACGGCGCGCACGGCGGCAGCGGACGACATCGACGACCAGCGGGCCGCCGCGGAGGCGAAGCAGCGTGCGAAGGAGCGCGAGCGCGACGGCCTGCAGGAGGAGCTCGAGGACACCAACGCCAAGTACCGCCAGGCGGTGCTGGACCTCAACGAGGTCGAGGGCAAGCTCCCGGTGGCCCAGGCGGAGCTCGCGGCCGCGGAGGCACGGCTCGAGGAGGCGCGCCGCAAGGCGGCGATCCTCGCGCAGCGGCTGGCCGACGCCGAGGCCGAGGAGGCTGCGGTCTCCGAGGAGATCGACGCGGGCAAGGGCAAGGTCGAGGCGGCGCGCGCGGACGTCGTGCAGATGGCGCGGCAGGCGTACCGCAACGGCGACGACACGAGCACCCTCGGGATCGTCACCGGCGCCCAGTCCACCGAGGACTTCCTCGAGGAGTTCGCGGTCTCGTCGTCGGCCGCGCGCAGCCAGGCGCGCACCCTGACCGACCTGCAGGACGCCGAGGCGGTGGCCCGCAACCAGCAGGCGCGTCTGGACGCCATCCGGTCGGCGATCGCGGAGCTCAAGCGCGAGGCCGACGCCAACGTCGTCGCGGCGGAGAAGGCGCAGCAGGAGGCGGCGGACCGCAAGGCGGAGGTCGAGCGGCTCATCAGCCAGCAGCGCAAGCTCAAGGCGTCGATCGAGGCGCAGAAGGCGAACGCCCTCGAGGAGCTCAAGGCCAATGAGCAGGCCCAGGCGAGCCTCGAGACGCAGATCAAGGACATCATCAAGAAGCAGAAGGCCCGCGACGCGCGGATCGCCGAGGAGCGCCGCAAGGCGGAGGAGGCCGCGCGCAAGAAGGCCGCCGCCGAGCGCCGCAGCAACAACAGCGGCGGGGGCGGCGGCTCCAGCAGCGGTGGCGGCTCCGGCGGAGGCGGCGGTGGCGGTGGCGGCGGAGGCGGCAGCTCGTCCACGTCCGGCCCGTTCCTGGGCTGGCCGACCAACTACCACGTCGTCACCAGCTCGTACGGGATGCGCTTCCACCCGACGCTGCACTACTGGCGGCTCCACGCCGGCACGGACATCCGCACCTACTGCGGCACCCCGATCTACGCGGCCCAGAGCGGCTACGTCGAGCAGGCGCACTACACGTCCGGCGGCGGCAACAACGTGCTCATCAACCACGGCACGTACAAGGGCGACAACGTGATGTCCCGCTACCTGCACATGACGCGCTACGTCGTGGGCCCCGGCCAGAGCGTGAACAAGGGACAGATCATCGGCTACTCGGGCTCGACGGGGACGTCGGCGGCGTGCCACCTGCACTTCGAGGTGTACGTCAACGGCAGCACCACGGACCCGATGGGCGGCTGGCTGAACTGACGTCCCGCCGCGCGTTCGCAGCGCGCGGAAAAGTCCTGGCGGTGCCGCCACGCTCCCGTATCCTGGGTGGTCGCGAGTCCGCGCACCCGGGAGGAGGAGACCGTGTCCAACAAGGCCAAGGGCGCCAAGAAGAAGCAGGGCGACCCGCGCACGATCGTGGCGAACAACAAGAAGGCCCGCCACGACTACGTGATCGAGGACGTGGTCGAGGCCGGGATCGTGCTGTCCGGCACCGAGGTCAAGGCGCTGCGCATGGGGCGTGCCTCGCTGCTCGACGGGTACGCGGCGATCGACCACGGCGAGGCGTGGCTCGAGAACGTGCACATCCCCGAGTACTTCCAGGGCACGTGGAACAACCACGCCCCGCGGCGCAAGCGCAAGCTGCTGCTGCACCGCGAGGAGATCGACCGGCTCGGCGTGAAGTCGCGGGAGAAGGGGCACACCCTGGTCCCGCTGAGCCTGTACTTCCTGGACGGTCGCGCGAAGGTGGAGATCGCCCTGGCGCGCGGCAAGAAGGAGTACGACAAGCGGCAGACGCTGCGCGAGCAGCAGGACATGCGGGAGGCGCAGCGCGCCATCCGGCACCAGGAGCTGCTGAGCTGAGCAGGCCTCCGGTACCGGTCCGTCCGGGGAGATCGCCCGCGGAAATAAGGGCGCGCCCGCGGTGGTTGATCCACTAGGATGGACGACGTCGGCGCGGGTCTCCCGTGGCCGACGAGGGTCGGCAGACCCGGTTTGACAAATGCATAGGGGCTGATCGGTTTCGACGGTGGTCGTGCTTCGAGGAGAAGCGGGCCGAGGATGCAGGCTCATCTCGTGAACGCTTGCCTGCAAACCTATAGGTGCCGATAACAAGCGCACCGACTTCGCCCTCGCCGCCTGAGCGAGCTCCGAAGTCCGTGAGCCCGGGATCGCTCTCGACCCGGTAGCTCACGTCATCTAGAGAGCCACTGCTCGCCGCCCTCGTCACCGGGGCGGCGGGGACACTTAGGTGACTGGGCCCGTCCGCACCTTGTCTGCGTGAGTGCGGGGGCCGAGAAAATCACAGCAGACTGCGCCCGGAGAAGTCCTCGAAAAGCGCCACCGGACCCGGGTTCGATTCCCGGCAGCTCCACCCTGACGACGAAGGCCCCGCCGGCCACGAGCCGGCGGGGCCTTCGTCGTGCCCGGACGGCGCGCCGAGCGGGTGGCGCACGCCACGTCGGTCTCGTGCCCGGAGCACGTATCGGTCGAGCGTACTGTTGAAAGTCGAACGATTCGCCGTGGGGCGGACCGTTCTCACGCCAGTCGTCGAAGAGAGAGGCATCGCCGTGCGCGCCGTCGTGTTCGAGAAGTTCCAGACGTTCCCCGAGCTGAAGGAGATCGATCGACCGACGCCGGGACCGGGCGAGGTCCTCCTCAAGGTGGCGGGGTCGGGCGCGTGCCACTCCGACGTGAGCATGTACCGCGAGTTCACGGCCGGGGCGCCGGGCGCCCAGAACCCCCCGTTCGTGCTGGGGCACGAGGTGTCGGGCTGGGTCGAGGAGCTCGGCCAGGGCGTCGACGGCGTGCAGGTGGGAGACGCCTACCTCGTCTACGGGCCCATCGGCTGCGGCCGCTGCGCGGCGTGCTCCCGCGGGCAGGACACCTACTGCGAGAACGCGGCGAGCATGCCGTACCTCGCCACCGGCATCGGTCGCGACGGCGGCATGGCGGAGTACGTGCGCGTCCCGGTGCGCAACCTCGTCCCGCTCGGCGACGCCGACCCCGTGGCCGCCGCGCCCCTGAGCGACGCGGGCCTCACGCCGTACCACGCGATCAAGCTGGCGCTGCCGAACCTGGCGGGCGGCGGCAAGTTCGCCCTCGTCATCGGGCTGGGCGGGCTCGGCCAGGTCGCGGTGCAGATCCTCACCGCGCTCACCGGGGCCACCGTGATCGCCACGGACACCAAGCCCGAGGCGATGGAGCGGGCGGCCGCGAGCGGTGCCGTGACGGTGCCGGGCGGCGAGGGGCAGGTCGAGGCGATCCGCGAGATCACCGGCGGCAAGGGTGTCGACGCCGCGTTCGACTTCGTGGGCGCGACCCCGACGATCCGCACCGCGCAGGCGTCGATGGCCCGCCAGGGCCGGCTCACCGTGGTCGGGATCGCGGGCGGCACCGCCGAGTGGTCGTTCTTCGCCAACCCCTACGAGGCCACGATCACGAACACCTACTGGGGCACGATCGAGGACCTCCACGAGGTCGTGGCGATGTACCGCGCGGGGCAGATCACGCCGCAGGTGCAGCGCTACTCGCTCGACCAGGCGCTGGACGCGTACCGCGACCTGGAGGCCGGCACGGTGTCCGGGCGCGCCGTCGTCGTGCCGCACTCCGCCTGAGGCCCGCCGCAGGCGTCACTAGGGTGGCGCCATGCCGTACGCCGCCGCCGTCGTCCCCGCCCCCACGACCCTGCGCGCCGAGGGGGCGGTGCTGGCCCTGCGCGACGGCGCGCGGGTCGCGGCCGACCCGGCCCTGCGCGACGCCGCCCGGTGGTGGCGGCGGGCGAGCGAGGACGCCTTCGGCCTCGACCTGGTGCCCGTGGGCCCGGCCGTCGCCGGCGCGGACGTGACGTTCGACGTCGACAGCACGCTCCCGGCAGGCGGTTACCGGCTGGACGTCGCCGACGGCGAAGCCCGCGCCGTCGTGCGGGTCGCCGCGGGCGACGCGGCGGGCGCGCACGCGGCCGCGCAGACGCTGCGCCAGCTCGCCGGTCCGCAGGCGTTCCGGCGGGCCGGCGACGCCCCGCTCGCGCTGCCGGTCGTGACGATCGAGGACGCACCCCGGTTCGGTTGGCGCGGCGTGCTGCTCGACGTCGCCCGGCACTTCCTGCCGAAGGCGGACGTGCTGCGGTTCGTCGACCTCGCCGCGGCCCACCACCTCAACGTGCTGCAGCTGCACCTCACCGACGACCAGGGGTGGCGGCTCGAGGTGGAGCGGTACCCGCGCCTCACGGAGGTCGGGTCGTGGCGGCGCGAGTCCGGCGTCGGGACGTGGCGGGCCGAGCGCTACGACGGCCGCCCCCACGGCGGGTACTACACGCGCGACGACCTGCGGGAGATCGTGGCCTACGCGCGGGAGCGCGGCGTGACCGTGGTGCCCGAGATCGGCTCGCCCGGCCATGTGCAGGCGCTGCTCACCGCCTACCCGGAGCTGGCCGCGCGCCCCGGCGCCCACGAGGTGCGCACCACCTGGGGCATCAGCGAGGACGTGATCGACCCGTCGGACGCCGCGGTCGCCTTCTTCGCGGGCGTCCTGGACGAGGTGTGCGAGGTGTTCGACTCGCCGTTCGTCTCGCTCGGCGGCGACGAGGTCCCCACGACGGCGTGGCGGGAGCGCCCCGACATCGTGGCGCGCGCCGCCGCGCTCGGCCTGGTCGGCCCGGACGGCGAGGGCGACGTGGCGCGGCTGCACGGCTGGTTCCTCGCGCGGCTCGCCGACCACCTGCGCGCGAAGGGGCGCCGCGCCGTCGTCTGGGACGAGGCCTTCGGCCCCGACCTGCCGCGCGACGTCGTCGTGACGTGCTGGCGCGGGCACACCGTCGCCGCGGACGCCCTCGCCGCGGGGCACGACGTCGTGATGGCGCCCGAGCAGGAGGTGTACCTCGACCACCGGGCGGCGGAGGGCGACGACGAGCCCGTGCCGGTGGGCTTCGCGCGCACGGTCGCCGACGTGCGGGCGTTCGAGCCGCTGCCGGCGGCGCTGCTCCAGGTGCGGCCCGAGCTGGCCGGCGACCTGCCGGGCACGGTGCTCGGCGCCCAGGCGCAGCTCTGGAGCGAGCATCTCGACTCGGTGCGCCGCGTCGACTACGCCGCCTTCCCGCGGCTCGTCGCGTTCGCGGAGGCGGTCTGGAACCCGGCCGCGCCGGGGTTCGACGACCGTCTGCGCGACGGGCACCTCGCCCGGCTCGACGCCGCGGGCGTCGAGTACCGCCCGCTCGACGGGCCGCGGCCCTGGCAGCGGAGGCCCGGCGTGGCGGGCTGGCCGCGCGACCTCGATGCCGAGCGCGCGGCCGCCGGCTGGGCGGGGATGGGTGGCTGGGTCGAGGGGCGCGACGGCGCGGAGCCGGGGGAGCGAGCGGGAGCGGGCTGACCGGTCAGCGGCCGGCGGGCACCGGCTCGGGGGTTTCGTCGGGCGCGCCCGGGCGCGGGGCGTCCGGGTCGTCGGTGCCGTCGTCTCCGGGGCCGTCCGACGCCTCGCCGTCGGCCCCGGCCTCCGGCCGCGTGCGGCGGCGCAGCCAGCGGTAGCCGAGGTAGCCGAGCCCGCCCAGCGCCAGCCACGGGAGGAGCACGCCGAGCACGAGGACGACCGTCTGGACCGTCGTGACGAGGGCACCCCACCCCGACGCGAGCCCGCCGAGGAAGCCGCCGCGCGACTGGGCCGCGGCCACCGGTTCGGGGACGATCTGGACGTCGAGCGTCGACATCGCCACCTGGTCGGACAGGCGCTGGCGCTGCGCGGTGAGCGCGTCGAGGTCGGCCTGGCGGTCGGAGAGCTCCTGCTCGACCTGGAGCAGGTCCTCCGTACTGCCGGCGGTCTTCATCAGGTCACGGAGCCGGTCGGTGGACGTGGTCAGCGCGCCGATGCGGGCGTCGAGGTCCTGCCCCTCGCCCGTGACGTCCGTGCTCTGCACGTCGACGGTCTCGACGGTGCCGAGCGTGTCGAGCGCCTCGACGGCGCCGGTCATCCGGTCGGCGGGGACCCGCACGGTCAGCGACGCCGACCCGGGGGAGTCGTCCGTGGCGGCGGTCTCGGAGCGGCTCTCGACGCGGCCGCCGGCCTGCTCGACCAGCCGCGCGAGGCGGGTGGCCGCGGCGGTGGGGTCGTCGGCGACGACGGTCGCGCTGCCGGTGGTGACGATCTCCCGTGCCTCGGCGGCGCCGGGCTCCTCGCCGCCCTCCGCGAGCGAGGCGCCGGACGCCGCGTCGCCGGCGTCCTCGGCGGCGCCGGCGCTGTCGGCCTCGACCTCCGACGACGACCCGCCGCCGGAGGCGTCGCCGTCCCCCGAGCAACCCGTCACCGCGAGCACGAGGGCCGCCGCCAGGGCCGCGAGGAGGGGCGCACGGCGGGTCCGGTCGCGGCGCAGGGTGGCAGGCATGGCTCAGAGCGTAGGGCGCGGTGGCCCGGCGCCACGGCCCGCCCCCTCGATCGTGACCCGACCGTGCCGAGACCGTGACCTTGGGCGAGGCGGCCCTGCGTCACGATCCGGTCACGCCTGCGATCCAGGGGCCCGGAGCGGATTGACACGAGCTAGTTAAGACGCTGTACTAACAAACATGTCCACGCCGACGACGCGCACAGCACGACGAGGTCTGGGTGCCGGCCTGCGAGCCACCTCCAAGGTGCTCCCCGAGCACGCCCGGGCGCACAACCGATCCCTGGTGCTCCAGCACCTGTTCCACGAGGGGCCGACGTCCCGGGCCGACCTGGCCCGGGCCACGTCCCTGACCCGCGTGACCATTTCCGACCTCGTGAACGTCCTCCTCGCCGAGGGGCTCGTCGAGGAGCTGGGCGTGCAGCCCGGCCGCAGGGTCGGCAAGCCCGCGATCCTCGTGGGGATGCGCACCGACGCCTACCAGATCGTGGCGGTCGACCTGTCGGACGACGCGGTCATGCGCGGCGCGGTCATGACCCTCACGGGCGAGGCCGTCGTGCGCCGCTCCCTGCCCGTGGACGGGCACGTCGGCGACGCGCTCGTGGACCTGCTCACGCGCTTCGCGCGCACCCTGATCGCCGCGGCCACGCGACCCGTCATCGGCGTGGGGGTCGGTTCCCCCGGCGTCGTGGACGACTCCGGGCGCGTCGTCGAGGCGCCCAACCGGCAGTGGACCGACCTGCCCCTGGCCGCGATCCTCACCGACCGGCTGGCCCTGCCCGTGCACGTGGCCAACGACGCGAACTCCGCCGCCCTCGGCGAGTACACGTACGGCGGCGCCGCGGACTCCATGCTCGTGCTCACGATCGGGCAGGGCGTGGGCGCCGGCGTGATGGTCGACGGCTCCCGGGTGCACGGCGCGGCCGACGCCGCGGGCGAGCTCGGGCACGTCACCGTCGTGGACGACGGCGAGCTCTGCGCCTGCGGCCGCCGCGGCTGCCTCGAGACCGTGCTCGCCGCCCCGGCCCTGCGCCGCGCCGTCGCCGGGCTCGACCCGGCCGCCGCCGACGAGGCGCTCGCCGGCGTGGGCCGCACCCTCGGCGTCGCGCTCGCGCCCGTCGTGGGCGCCCTCAACCTCGGCGAGGTGCTGCTCAGCGGTCCCGCCGACCTGCTCGACGGTGCGCTGCGCACCGCCGCCCTGCAGACCCTGACGGACCGCACGATGCCGGCCACGGCCGCCGGGCTGCGGTTGCGGATGGCCACGCTCGACGAGGACGTCGTCCTCGCCGGCGCGGCCGTCCTGGTGCTGGCCGCGCAGCTCGGGGTCTCCTGACCCCGGCGAGCCACCGCCCCCGGCAGCGCCGTCCCCCGCGCCGCGCTGCTCAGATCGACCCTGGACTGATCGAGAGGAATCCCCAGTGAAGAGGACCCGTGTCGTCGCCACCGGCGTGGCGACGAGCCTGACCCTGGCGCTCGCGCTCGCCGCGTGCGCCCCCGCCGACGACGAGACCAGCGGTGAGACCGGCGGCACGCCCGAGGCCGGCGACATCACCCTGTGGCTCGCGGGCGCGGACACCAACGACGAGCTGCGCCAGTACCTCAAGGACACGTTCGCCGAGGAGAACCCCGGCTCGACGCTGACGATCGAGGAGCAGGACTGGACCGACCTCGTCACCAAGCTCACGACCGCGCTCCCCGACGCCGCCAACACCCCGGACGTCGTCGAGATCGGCAACACGCAGGCCCCGACGTTCACCTACGCCGGCGCTTTCCGCGAGATCTCGCCGGAGCTGTACGACGAGCTGGGCGGCGACAAGCTGCTCCAGTCGTTCGTCGAGGCCGGCTCGATCGACGAGACCAGGTACGCGCTGCCGTACTACTACGGCTCGCGCTACATGTTCTACCGCAAGGACATCTGGCAGAAGGCCGGCCTCGAGGTGCCCAAGACGCTCGAGGAGTTCGGCGACTCGGTCAAGAAGCTCACCTCCAAGAAGCAGTCCGGGTTCGCGATGGGCGGCCAGGACTGGCGCAACGGCATCTCCTGGGTCTTCGCGAACGGCGGCGAGCTCGCCGTCAAGGACGGCGACCAGTGGACCTCCACGCTGTCCGACCCGAACACGGTCAAGGGCCTCGAGCAGTGGCAGGACGTGTTCGAGAACGCGTCGAACCTCCCGGCGACCGCCAAGGACGAGGCGTACTGGGACTTCATCAACGACGGCACCGACGGCGAGGCGCCCGAGGGCGCGACGATCATGGCGCCGGGCTGGGCCCGCTGGTCCATCGGTGACATGACCAAGGGCGACGACGGCAAGGAGGTGCGCGACGGCATGGCGGACGACAAGAAGTTCGACATCTTCGCGCTGCCGGGCGTCGACGGCGGCGTGGCCCCGGTGTTCGCCGGCGGCTCGAACGTCGCGGTGTCGGCCAAGTCGCAGCACCCGGAGCTCGCGGAGAACCTGCTGCGGATCATCTACTCCGACGAGTACCAGACCATGCTCGCCAAGGCGGGCCTGGGCCCGGCGAACACCGACTTCAACAAGCTCATGACGGTCGACGCCGACGGCAACCCGGACAAGTTCGGCGAGGTCACCGTCGAGACCGCCGAGGCGTCGAAGCTCACCCCCGCCGCACCCGGCTGGGCAGCCGTGGAGGGTGCCTCGGTCTACGAGGAGCTCTTCCAGAAGATCGCCGAGGGCGGTGACGTGACGGCACTCGCCAAGCAGTACGACGAGAAGCTCACGCCGATGCTCAACGGCCAGGCGGGCTGACCCCCCCTTCAGCCCCCACCCCCGACGGGCGGGGCGGTGCCACGACGCTGGTCCCCCTGCCGGCCCCACCGCCCCGCCCGTCACCCACGACCCCCGGGAAGGAGGACCGCATGACCACCGCGACACCCGCGTCCGCCATCGCGATCCGCCGTCGGCGCCAGCCGGCCACCCCCTACCTCCTGCTGATCCCCGCGGTGCTGGTCCTGCTCGTCGGCCTCGGGTACCCCGTGTACTGGCAGGTCGTGACCTCGCTGCAGCAGTTCGGGATGATGCAGCAGTTCGGCGCGCCGCCCACCTTCGCCGGGCTGGACAACTACGCGCGGATCTTCTCCGACGACCGGCTGTGGACGGTCGTGGGACGCTCCATCCTGTTCTGCCTGGTGAACGCGTTCCTCACGGTGGCCATCGGCCTCGGCCTGGCGCTGCTCATGAAGGCCGTGCACGCCGCCGTGCGCATCACGATGCAGGTCGTGCTGCTGCTGGCCTGGGCGACCCCGCTCGTGGCCGCCGTGACCGTCTTCCGGTGGCTCTTCGACTACCGCTCCGGCGTCGTCAACTGGCTGCTCGTGCAGATCGGCCTCGACCAGTACCAGGGCTACGCCTGGCTCGCGCAGCCGCTGACGTTCTTCGTCGTCGCGACCCTGGTCATCGTGTGGATGTCGGTGCCGTTCGTGGCGATGTCGCTGTACGCCGGCCTCACGCAGGTCTCCGAGGAGGTCCTCGAGGCCGCCCGCCTGGACGGCGCCCGGCCCGCGCAGATCCTGCGCCACATCCTGCTGCCGCTGGTGCGGCCGGTGCTCGCCATCGTGCTGCTGCTGCAGATCATCTGGGACCTGCGCGTGTTCGCGCAGATCCGCCTGCTCCAGGACGCCGGTGCGCCGATCTCCGAGACGAACCTGCTGGGCAACTTCATCTACGAGCTCGGCATCGGCAGCCAGGACTTCTCCGGCGCCGCCGCCGTCTCGATCTTCGTCCTGCTGCTCACGGTGCTGCTCGCCGCGCCGTACGTGCGCAGCCTCATGAAGGAGGACGCCGCGTGAGCGCCGCGACCGAGACCGGAACCGGGACGGCGGCGCCCGCCGCCGCGCCCGCCGTGCGCGACGCCGGCACGACGGTGCGCCGCCCCCGCCCGCGGGTCGGCAAGATCCTGCTCGGCGTCCTGGGCGTGGCCCTGTCCCTCGTCTGGGTCTTCCCCGTCTACTGGATGCTGCTGTCGGCCGTCACGCCGGCCGCGCGGCTCAAGGCGACCACGCCGAGCTTCCTGCCCACGCACTTCACGCTCGCCAACTTCGGCAGCGTCCTGTCGGGCTCCGGCTTCGGCGGCGCGCTGCGGATGAGCCTGATGATCACGGGTGTGACGATCGTGTTCGTCCTGGCGTTCGCGTTCCTCGCGGCGCTCGCCATCAGCCGGTGGCGCTTCCGCGGCCGCACGAGCTTCGTCCTGGCGGTGCTGTTCATCCAGATGCTGCCCGCCGAGGGCCTGTTCATCGCGCAGTACAAGATGCTCTCGACGGTGGGGGAGAGCACGCCCGTGCTCGGCCTCAACTCGGTGCTCGGCATCTCGATCCTCTACACGGCGATGCTGGTGCCGTTCACGATCTGGATGCTGCGCGGCTTCGTCGCCGGCATCCCCGCCGAGCTCGAGGAGGCGGCCATGGTCGACGGCCTCTCCCGGACCAAGGCGTTCCTGCGGATCACGTTCCCGCTGCTCGCGCCGGGCCTCGTCGCCTCGGGGGTGTACGCGTTCCTCCAGGCGTGGAACGAGTTCACGACGGCGCTGGTGATCCTGCCCGCCGAGGACCGGCAGACGCTCCCGATCTGGCTGCGCAGCTTCCTGTCCGCGTCGGCCAACCGCGGCATCGACTGGGGCGAGGTCATGGCGGCCTCGACGCTCATCGCGGTGCCGGTGATCGTCTTCTTCCTGTTCGTGCAGGGCAGGATGACCTCCGGCCTCGTGTCCGGGGCGGTGAAGGGCTGACGTGGACGGCGCCACCCCCCTGAACCCCACCGGGCCGACGGGCCCCACGGTCGGGCTCGACATCGGCGGGACCAAGACCCTCGCCGTCCTGCTCGACCCCGCCGGCGCCGTCGTGGCGCAGGCGCGGCTGGCCACGGAGCGCGGCCCGGCCGGCGTGGTCGCGGGCGCGGCCCGCGCGGTGCGCGGAGTCGCCCGGCAGGCCGGGGTCCACGTCACCGACGTCGCGGGCGTCGGCGTGGGCATGCCGGGCCTGGTCGACCCGGCCGCCGGGACGGTCCGGCACGCGGTGAACGTGGGCGTCGACGCCGCTCCGCTGGCGCTCGCGCGGCTGCTGGGCGACGAGCTCGGCGGCCTCCCCGTGGGCCTGGAGAACGACCTCAACGTGGCGGCGCTGGGCGCCGCGCACCTGGAGGCCGCGGCGGCGGGCACCTCCCGCGCGCGGGTCGACCTCGCGTTCCTCGCGCTCGGCACCGGGCTCGCGGCGGGCCTCGTGCTCGACGGCGAGCTGCGGCGCGGCTTCGGTGGCGCGGCGGGCGAGATCGGGCACGTGCCGGTCGACCCGGCGGGCCCCGTGTGCCCCTGCGGGCAGCGCGGCTGCCTCGAGCTGTACGCGTCGGGCACCGCCGTCGCCCGGCTGTGGCCCACGAGCTCCGGCCGCCCCGCGCCGGTGGAGCTGTTCGAGGCGGCGGAGCGCGGCGTCCCGGCCGCGCTGGAGGCGCGCGACGTCTACGCGTCGGCCGTCGCCGCGGCCGTGCGCATGCTGGTCCTCACGGTCGACGTGCAGCACGTCGTGCTGGGCGGCGGCGTCGCCCAGCTCGGCGAGCCGCTGCTCGACGCCGTGCGCGCCGCGCTGGTGCGCGAGTCGCGGGACTCCGGCTTCCTCGGCTCGCTGCACCTGGCCGACCGCGTCCGGCTCGCGCCGGGCCGCGTGCCCGTGGGCGCCGTCGGCGCCGCCGTCGTGGGCCGGTCCGTCGCCGGCCGCGCCCCGCTGAACGGGGTGGCGTCGTGACGCTGCGGCGGTCCGGCGCCCTCGCCGGCGTGGTGACCGCGGGTCTGCTCTCGGTCGTGCTGGCCGGCTGCTCCGCGCTGGGCACCGGGGCGGAGACCGCGGCGCCGGACAAGGACCTCACGATGTGGCTGGTCGGCGAGGACACCACGCCCGAGCTCCGCGAGTACCTCGTGACGACGTTCGAGAACGAGCACCCGGGCGCTACCCTCACGATCGAGCAGCAGGAGTGGGGCGACCTCGTCGCGGACCTCACCGAGGCCCTGAAGGACCCGGCCACCACGCCGGACGTCGTCGAGATCGGCAACACGCAGTCCCCGACGTTCACCACCACGGGCGCGTTCCGCGAGATCTCGCCGGAGCTGTACGAGGAGCTGGGCGGCGAGAAGCTGCTGCCGTCGTTCGTCGAGGCGGGGTCGGTCGACGGCCGCCGCTACGCGCTGCCGTACTACTTCGGCTCGCGGTACGTCTTCTACCGCAAGGACCTGTGGGAGGCCGCCGGGCTCGAGAAGCCGGCGACGCTGGCCGAGTTCGGCGAGTCGGTCCGGGCGCTCACCGACGACGACCACGCCGGCTTCGCGATGGGCGGCCAGGACTGGCGCAACGGCATCTCCTGGGTGTTCGCCGCCGGAGGCGAGCTCGCCGTCAAGGAGGGCGAGCGCTGGGTCTCGACCCTGGCCGACCCGAGGACCGTCGAGGGCCTCGAGATGTGGCAGGACGTCTACGAGCACGCGTCCTACCTGCCGTCCACGGAGAAGGACGTCGAGTACTGGGACTTCCTCAACGACGGCGTCGAGGAGGCACCGCCCGCCGCCGCCACGATCATGGCGCCCGCGTGGGCCAGGTGGTCGATCGGCCACCTCGTGCGCAACGAGGAGGGCGAGCTGGTGCGCGACGGGATGAAGGACGCCGACACGTTCGGCATCTTCGCCCTGCCGGGGGTGGACGGCGGCCTGGCCCCCGTCTTCGCCGGCGGCTCGAACATCGCGGTCTCAGCCACCTCGCCGAGCCCGGACCTGGCCGAGGACGTGCTGCGCGTCGTCTTCTCCGACGAGTACCAGGAGAAGCTCGCCGCGGCCGGGCTCGGGCCGGCGAACGCGGACGCCCAGGAGCTCATGAAGGGCGACAGGTTCGGCCGGCTCATGGTGCGCACGGCCGCCGCGTCGAAGCTCACGCCCCCGGCGCCCGGCTGGGCCTCGATCGAGGACGCCGGGGTGTACGAGGACCTGTTCGGCCGCATCGCCGACGGCGGCGACGTCGCGACCCTCGCGAAGGAGTTCGACGCGCGCCTCACCCCGATGCTCAACGCGCCGGCCGCGCCCGAGGACTGACCCGACCCGCACCACCCCACGACGACGGGATGATGTGATCCCGGAACCGAGAGACTGGAGCCCCGCATGGAAGTCGTGATCGCCCCCGCCGAGGAGCTGGCCGTGCTCGCGGCCGACGCGATCGAGGCGCTGCTGCGCCGCAACCCGGCCACGGTGCTGGGGCTGGCGACGGGGTCGAGCCCGTTGAAGGTGTACGACGAGCTCGCCCGCCGCCACCGCGAGGAGGGGCTGTCGTTCGCCCGGGCCCGCGGCTTCATGCTGGACGAGTACGTGGGCCTGGACGCGGGGCACCCGCAGCGGTACCGGAACGTGATCGAGACGGAGATCGCCTCGCGCGTCGGGTGGCCCGCCGACCAGGTGCACGGCCCGGACGGCCTGGCCGAGGACATCCCGGCGGCGTGCGCGGCCTACGAGCAGGCGATCACGGACGCGGGCGGCGTGGACCTGCAGATCCTGGGGATCGGCACGGACGGGCACATCGCGTTCAACGAGCCGGGCTCGTCGCTCGCGTCGCGGACGCGGATCAAGACGCTGACCGCCCAGACCCGGGTGGACAACGCGCGGTTCTTCGACGACGACGTGGAGCAGGTGCCCACGCACTGCCTCACGCAGGGGCTGGGCACGATCATGCAGGCGCGCCACCTGGTGCTGCTGGCCACGGGCCGGCAGAAGGCCGAGGCGGTGCACCAGCTGGTCGAGGGGCCGATCTCCGCGATGTGGCCGGGCACCGTGATGCAGCTGCACCCGCACGCGACGGTGCTGGTCGACGACGCGGCGGCCTCCCGGCTGCAGCTCGGCGACTACTACCGCCAGACGTTCGCCTCCAAGCCGGACTGGCAGGGTCTGTGATCCCTGCCCGGATCCGCGGCACGGGGGTCGGCGGGGCCGCGGTACGTCAGGGGGTCCGTCGTAGACTGCCGGGCATGAGCGATCCCCTCTCCACCCCGCCCGCCGACCCCTCGCAGGACACCGGGGCCGGCACCAGCGTGCTGGAGCGCCCCGACACCCGCGAGCAGGCCGCGGAGCCGGGCGACCACGAGCGCTTCGCGCACTACGTGCGCAAGGAGAAGATCATGGAGTCCGCCCTGTCGGGCAAGCCCGTGATCGCGCTCTGCGGCAAGGTGTGGGTGCCGGGCCGCGACCCGTCGAAGTTCCCCGTGTGCCCGATCTGCAAGGAGATCTACGACGGCCTGCGCGACCCGCAGGACGGCGAGGGCGGCGAGGGCGACTCCGGCAAGTGAGCGCGCAGCCGCTTCCCGAGCCCGAGTCCACCCCTGACCTCTTCGCCGCCGCGGCGGAGCCGGCCAAGCCGCTGCCGCAGTCGCCGTCGTCGACGGCGGCGTCGCACCTCAGCCCGGCGTTCCCGCGCCGCGCCCCGTGGGGCACCGCGTCCAACCTGCGCGCCTGGCAGGCCGAGGCGCTGGAGCTGTACCGGCGGCGCGACCCGCGGGACTTCCTCGCCGTCGCCACGCCGGGCGCCGGCAAGACGACGTTCGCGCTGCGCGTGGCCACCGAGCTGCTCGAGGCGGGGATCGTGCGGCGCGTGACCGTCGTCGCGCCCACCGAGCACCTCAAGCACCAGTGGGCGGACGCGGCCGCGCGCGTCGGCATCCGGATCGACCCGTCGTTCAAGAACAGCCAGGGCCGGCACGGCTCGCACTACGACGGGGTCGCCCTCACGTACGCCCAGGTCGCGGCCAAGCCGGCGCTGCACCGCGCCCGCACGGAGGCCGCGCGGACGCTCGTCATCCTCGACGAGGTGCACCACGGCGGCGACGCCCTGAGCTGGGGCGACGCCGTCCGCGAGGCGTTCGAGGACGCCTCCCGGCGCCTCGCCCTCACGGGCACGCCGTTCCGGTCGGACACGGCCCCGATCCCGTTCGTCACGTACGAGGAGGACCGCGAGGGCATCCGCCGGTCCAAGGCGGACTACACGTACGGCTACGGCGACGCGCTGCGCGACCACGTCGTGCGACCCGTGCTGTTCATGACCTACTCCGGGAACATGCGCTGGCGCACCAAGGCCGGCGACGAGGTCAGCGCCCGGCTCGGCGAGGCGATGACCAAGGACATGCACGCGCAGGCGTGGCGCACGGCGCTGGACCCGAACGGCGAGTGGATCCCGTCGGTGCTCGCCGGGGCGGACAAGCGGCTCACCGAGGTGCGCCGCACCGTGCCGGACGCCGGCGGGCTGGTCATCGCGTCCGACCAGACCGACGCCCGCGCCTACGCCGGCCACCTGGCCCGGCTGACCGGTCAGAGCCCGACCGTCGTGCTGTCCGACGACGACGGGGCGAGCGCCCGCATCGACGAGTTCGCCCAGGGCGACTCGCGGTGGATGGTCGCGGTCCGCATGGTGTCCGAGGGCGTGGACGTGCCGCGGCTCGCCGTCGGCGTGTACGCCACCAGCACCTCCACGCCGCTGTTCTTCGCGCAGGCGGTCGGCCGGTTCGTGCGTGCCCGCAAGCGCGGCGAGACGGCGTCGGTCTTCCTGCCGAGCGTGCCGCTGCTGCTCGAGCTGGCCAACGGCATGGAGCTCGAGCGCGACCACGCGCTCGACCGGCCGAAGACGGCCGAGGAGCAGGGGATCGAGTACGACCCCGAGGCGGCGCTCCTCGCAGCGGCGAACAAGGAGGAGAAGGCGTCCGGGGAGCTCCTCGGCTCCTTCGAGGCGCTCGAGGCGCAGGCCTCGTTCGACCGTGTGCTGTTCGACGGCGGCGAGTTCGGCACCGGCGCGGACGTCGGTTCGGCGGAGGAGCTGGACTTCCTCGGCCTGCCGGGCCTGCTCGAGGCGGACCAGGTGACCACGCTGTTGCGCCAGCGGCAGGCCGAGCAGGTCCGCGGGCGGGGGCGCCCCACGGCGTCCGAGGCCGCGCTCGAGCAGTCGGAGGCAGAGCACCGCCGGGCGGCCGACCTGCGCAAGGAGCTGTCCAAGCTGGTGTCGGCGTGGGCCCGCAAGAGCAGCACGCCGCACGGCTCCGTGCACAACGAGCTGCGCCGCCGCTGCGGCGGCCCCGAGGTGCCGCTGGCCACCGCGGACCAGCTCGCCGCGCGCGTCGAGATGGTGCGGGGCTGGTTCGTCGGCAAGCGGTAGCGGCGCCGGGCGGCTCAGGCCCCGACGAGGTCGGCCACGGCGTCGGCGACCTCGGCGGGCCGCTCCTCCGGGAGGAAGTGACCGCACGGCAGCATCCGCGTGCGCAGGTCGGGAGCCCATGACGACCAGACCTCCCGGGGATCGAACGGCAGGACGGCGTCCCCGGGGTCCTGCCACGCGGCGAGCACCGGCATGGCCAGCGTCCGTCCGGCCTGGCGGTCGGCCTCGTCCCGGCCGGTGTCGATGAAGGCGCTGGCCCGGTAGTCGTCGCAGACGGCGTGGATCGCCTCGGGCCGGCGGGCCGCGGCCAGGTAGGCGCTCCGTACGTCCGCGGGGATCGCGTCGGGCTCCTTGACCCAGGTGTCGAGGAAGTGGCCGAAGAAGGCGTCGGGGTCGGCGCCGACGAGCCGTTCCGGGAGGTCGGTCGGCTGGGCCAGCAGGTACAGGTGGAAGGCGAACACTCCGGCGGTCCCGTGCAGCGCGGCCCAGTTGTCGACGGTCGGGATCACGTCCAGCACCCCGAGCCGGGTCACGACCTCGGGGTGGTCCAGGGCCGCCCGGAACGCGACCAGGGCACCGCGGTCGTGGCCCACCGCCGCGAAGCGGTGGTGCCCGAGCGCACGCATGACCGCGACCAGGTGGCCGGCGACCAGCGACTTGTCGAACCCTGCCGGCCCGTCGCCGAGGCGCTCGCTCTCGCCGTAGCCGGGCAGGTCCGGGCAGACCACGGCGAACCGCTCCGCCAGCCGTGGGGCCACGGAGCGCCACGCCTGCCGGGTCTGCGGGAAGCCGTGCAGCAGCAGGACGGGCGGGCCGTCGCCCCCGACGTCGGCGACGGTGCGGCGCCCGCCCACGGTCGTCGTGCGCGTCTCGAACCCGGGGATGACGTGTCCCATACGGCGACCGTGGCACGGGCCACCGACACCGTCACCCGTCCCGGCTGGGCCCGTCAGCGCAGGACGAGGTCCACCGTGGGGATCGCGGGATCGCCGGCGGAGAGCCGTCGACCGCCGCGGGGCAGCTCCGCGCGGGCCTGCAGGTGGTGCCGGGCCGCGTTCTGCACGCCGTAGGCGCCCACCCAGCGGGAGTCGACGGCACCGTCCACGACCAGCGGGACGAGCAGGCCGCGCAGGTCCGGGCGCTCGCCGTCGGCGTCCGTGTCGGACCGGCCGTCGCCGTCCTCGGGGGACCAGGCCACGACCAGGTCGTCGGGGCCGGTGACGAGGACCTCCTCGACGGCGCGGCCGTCGGGGCCGTAGCGGCGGGCGGCGCCCTTGCGCCCGCCCTGGCTGGTCTTGTGCGCGGAGGCCTTCGCGACCGGCTGCAGCACGCCGGACGGGTCGGCGCGGGCGACGAGCTTGTAGACCATGCCGCAGGTGGGCGCGCCCGACCCGGTGACGAGGGACGTGCCCACGCCGTAGACGTCCACGGGCATCGCCGCGAGCCCGGCGATCGCGTGCTCGTCGAGGTCGGACGTCACGACGATCTTCGTGTCCGTGGCGCCCAGCTCGTCGAGCTGGCGCCGGACCTCGACCGCGAGCACGCCCAGGTCGCCCGAGTCGAGGCGGACCGCGCCGAGCGACGTGCCGGCCGCGGCGATCGCGTTCTCGACGCCGCGCCGCACGTCGTACGTGTCGACCAGCAGCGTGGTCCCGGTCCCGAGCGACGCGACCTGGGAGTCGAACGCCGAGCGCTCGTCGTCGTGCAGCAGCGTGAACGCGTGCGCGGCCGTGCCGATCGTGTCGACCCCGTACCGCATGCCGGCCTCGAGGTTCGACGTGCCCGCGAAACCGCCGACGACGGCGGCGCGCGCGGCCGCGACGGCGGCCTGCTCGTGCGCCCGCCGCGAGCCCATCTCGAGCACGGGGCGGTCCACGGCGGCGCTCGTCATCCGGGACGCCGCGGAGGCGATCGCGGAGTCGTAGTTGAGGATCGACAGGATCAGCGTCTCGAGCAGCACGGCCTCGGCGAAGGTGCCCTCGACCTGCAGCACCGGCGAGCCGGGGAAGAAGATCTCGCCCTCCGCGTACCCCTGGATCGTGCCGGTGAAGCGGTAGCCCCGTAGGAAGTCGAGGGTCCGGTCGTCCACGACGCCGGCGCGTTCCAGGTACGCCAGCTCGGCGTCGCCGAAGCGGAAGTGCGCGAGCGCCTCGAGGATGCGGCCCGTGCCCGCGAGGACCCCGTAGCGCCGTCCTGCCGGCAGTCGTCGCGTGAACACCTCGAAGACGCAGTGCCGGTGCGCCGTGCCGTCGGCGAGCGCCGCCTGCAGCATCGTCAGTTCGTACCGGTCGGTCAGCAGGGCGACCGACGGACGGACGGACGGGAGCGGGGCAGCCGGGACGGGGTGCAGCGACGGGGCGGCGCCGCCCCGGGGCTCGTCGGTCATGGGGACACGGTAGGGCGCACGCGCTGGTCCGGCAGGGTGAAGCCCGCCAGGCGGACGGTCGACGACCGCCCGTCGGCTGTGCCTACGCTGGGCGGGTGAACGGGCAGACGACGACGATCTCCGCCGCGGTGTCCGCGGCGACCGAGGTGGAGCGCGAGACGCAGGCGGACGCCACGACGGCCGTCGCGGACCCGTGGGTGACGATCGTGTGGAACGACCCCGTGAACCTCATGTCGTACGTGAGCTACGTCTTCGAGAGCTACTTCGGGTACCCGCCCGCGAAGGCTCAGAAGCTGATGATGCAGGTGCACCACGACGGGCGCGCCGTCGTGTCGTCGGGACCGCGCGAGCGCATGGAGGTGGACGTGCAGGCGATGCACGGGTTCGGGCTGTGGGCCACGCTGCGGCAGTCGGGCGCGTCGGAGGGTGGCGCGGCATGACGCCGTTCCGGTCGGCCCCGGCGGGCTACGTCGCGCGGTGGGACGACGTCGAGCGGGAGGTGCTCGGCCGCGTCGCGCGCGACGTCGCCGAGCTGGTGCAGGCCGAGTCCGGCCTGGAGCCCGGCATCGAGGTCGGCGACGGCGTCGCGTTCACGGGCGTGGCGCGCGTGCCGCAGGACCCGGCCGTGCAGCGCCTGCTGCCCGACGCGCACGACAAGGACGCCGACGTCGCCGCCGAGTTCCGGCACCTGACGCAGACGGATCTCGCGGCCGGGAAGGTGGCCCGGCTCGTCGCGTTCGCCGAGGCGATCGACTCGCCGGACGAGCTGCCGGACGACCCGCGGGACGGCGCGGAGATCGTCGTGCCGCGCGAGTCCGCGCAGGAGTTCGCGGGCGCGCTGACGGACGTCCGGCTGGTCCTGGCGGAGCGGCTGGGGCTGGTCGACGACGCGGACGTCGAGACCCTGCACGACGAGGTCCTCGCGGGGCTCGAGGCCGACGACGAGGACGACGAGGACGAGGACGACGACGTTCCGGACGAGTACGCCGGTTGGGAGCGCGTGGGGCTGACCGGCCGGGAGCGGCGGTACTGGGGCGGCGTGTTCGTCGCGGCCGGGTTCGCCCAGGAGTCGCTGGTCGACGAGATGCTCGCGGACCTCCGTGCGGGGCGCGCGGGCGGCTAGCGCGGGCGTCGTCGCAGGCCGGGGCGCTGCTGTGGCGGGCGCCACGCCGTGTCGCCGCTCACTCTCCGGGGTGCTGACGGTCCGTCGCGACTAGGCTGCCTCGCGTGAACGACGCCCCCATCGGGATCTTCGACAGCGGCGTCGGCGGGCTGACCGTCGCGCGCTCCATCCTCGACCAGCTGCCCCACGAGCAGGTGCTCTACCTGGGGGACACGGCCAACAGCCCGTACGGGCCGAAGCCGCTCGCCGCCGTGCGCGCGATGGCGCTCGCGGTGATGGACCGGCTCGTCGACGAGGGCGTGAAGATGCTGGTCATCGCCTGCAACTCGGCCACCGCGGTGGCGCTGCCGGACGCCCGCGAGCGGTACACCGTGCGGCGTGGCATCCCCGTCGTCGAGGTGATCCGGCCCGCCGCCCGCCGCGCGGTGCTCACGTCGAAGACGGGGCGCATCGGCGTCATCGGCACGAAGACCACCATCGACTCGCGCGCGTACGACGACGCCTTCCACGTCACGCCGGGGCTGGAGATCACCACCCAGGCGTGCCCGGACTTCGTGCCGCTCGTGGAGCGCGGGCAGACGTCCGGCCCCGAGGTGCTCGAGGTGGCCCACCGCTACCTCGACCCGGTGAAGGCGGCCGGCGTCGACACCCTCGTCCTCGGGTGCACGCACTACCCGCTGCTGGCGGGCGCGGTCTCGTACGTGATGGGCGAGGACGTGACCCTCGTGTCCAGCGCCGAGGAGACGGCCAAGGACGTCTACCGCAACCTCGTCGAGCACGGCCTGGAGCGCTCCGTCGACGCGCCGCCGCCCGTGCACCGCTTCCTCGCCACGGGGGCGCCCGAGCCGTTCGAGCAGCTCGCGCGCCGGTTCCTGGGGCCGGAGGTGACCCTGGTGGAGGCCGCATGAGGCTCGTCACCGTGGGGGTCTCGGGGTCGTTCCCCGGGCCGGGGTCGCCCGCGTCCGCCTACCTGCTGCAGGCGCACGACGGCGAGCGGGACTGGAACGTGGTGCTCGACCTCGGCAACGGGGCGCTGGGTGCCCTGCAGCGGCACGTCGACCCGCTCGACCTGGACGCCGTCGCGCTGTCCCACCTGCACCCCGACCACTGCGCGGACCTGTCCGGGCTGTACGTGTACCTGCGCTACCACCCCGAGCGGGGCGGCGTCCGCACCGGCGTCGAGCGACGGCTGCCCGTGCTCGGGCCCGCCGGCACGACGGAGCGGGCCGCGGCGATGTACGGCCTGGGCCCGGGCGAGTCGATGGCGGGCGAGTACGACGTCCGCCGCTGGGAGCCCGGCACGCCCGTGCGCGTGGGCCCGTTCGAGCTGGAGCCCTTCGCGGTGTACCACCCGGTCGAGGCGTACGGCATCCGCGTGACCGGACCGTCGTCGGTGCGGCCGGGGGAGCGGGCCACGCTCGTCTACTCGGGCGACACCGACGCGTGCGACGGGCTGGTCGAGGGGGCGCGCGGCGCCGACCTGTTCCTGTGCGAGGCGGCGTTCCAGGAGGGGCGCGACGCCGGCATCGAGCGCGGCATCCACCTCACCGGCCGGCGGGCGGGCGAGGCCGCCGCGGCCGCGGGGGTGCGGAGCCTGCTCCTCACGCACCTGCCGGTCTGGACGTCGCCCGACACCGCCCTCGAGGAGGCCCGCTCGGCGTACGACGGCCCCGTCGCGGTGGCGACCGCCGGCGGGGAGCACGAGCTGTGACGGGTAGCCTCGGGCCTGTGAGCTCCCCTTCCTCGTCGGCCGCCCCGACGCCCCGGCCCGCGAACCTGCCCGCGTGGCCCGCCGTCGTCTGCGACGTCGTGTGCGTGCTGGTGTTCACGGTCGTGGGCACGCTCAGCCACGCGACGGCGGGTGTCGGTCACGTCGCCCTCGTGGCCGTGCCGTCCCTCGTCGGGCTCGCCGTCGGCTGGCTGGCGACGCGCGCCTGGCGCGCACCCGCGCAGGTGTGGCCCACCGGCGTCGCGGTCTGGTTCGCCACGGTGGTGCTGGGCCTCGTGCTGCGGCCGGTGCTGGGCATCGGCGGCGTCGAGGTGTCGTTCGCGATCGTCACCGCCGTCTTCCTCGGCGTGACCATGCTGGGTTGGCGCGCCCTCGCGTCGCTCGCCGCCCGCCGTCGCGCCTCGTCCTGACGTGTTGTGGGTGGGATTCTGGCCCCGATTCGCGCCGAATCAGGGCCAAAATCCCACCCACAGCACGTCAGAGGGCTTCGGCGATCGCGGGGGCGAGGGCGCGGAACGCCTTGCCGCGGTGGCTGATGGCGTTCTTCTCCGCGGGCTCGAGCTCCGAGGACGTCCGCGTGCCGGGCGTGCCGTCGGGGTCCGGCTCCTGCTCGGCGGGCACGTGGATCGGGTCGTAGCCGAAGCCGTTGTCCCCGCGCGGCGCGCGCACGAGCGTGCCGGGCATCTCGCCGAGGCACACTTCCTCGCGGCCGTCGGGGGTGACCAGCGCCGCGGCGCACACGAACGCCGCGGCCCGGTGCTCGTCGCGCACGTCGGACAGCTGGGCGAGCAGCAGCTCGAGGTTCGCCTCGTCGTCGCCGTGCCGCCCCGCCCAGCGGGCGGAGAAGATGCCGGGCGCGCCGCCCATGACGTCCACGCTCAGGCCGGAGTCGTCCGCGACGGCGGGCAGGCCCGTGGCGGTGGCCAGTGCCCGCGCCTTGATCAGCGCGTTCTCGACGAACGACACGCCGTCCTCGACCGGCTCCGGCGCGCCCAGGTCGCCCGCCGTCACGACGGCGTCGTCGGGCAGCGCGTCCAGCCCCGGCTGCTCGCGCAGGATGGCGCGCAGCTCGACCAGCTTCTTGCGGTTGTGCGTGGCCAGCACGAGGCGGGCACCAGCCGGGACCGTGACGGGCACGCTCACAGCTCCTGCGCCAGCGCGGCGCGCTGGGTCTCGGTGAGCTCGGCCGTGCCGGCGACGGCGAGGTCGAGCAGGGCGTCGAGCTCGGCGCGGTCGAACGGCGCGTGCTCGGCGGTGCCCTGCACCTCGACGAACGTGCCCGAGCCCGTCGTCACGACGTTCATGTCCGTCTCGGCCCGCACGTCCTCGACGTAGGGCAGGTCGAGCATCGGCGTGCCGTCGATGATGCCGACGCTGACCGCCGCGACCGAGTCGGTGAGCACCTGCTTGCCGCCCGTGACGTGGCCGTGGCGGGTGCCCCACGCGACGGCGTCGGCGAGCGCCACGTACGCGCCGGTGATCGCGGCGGTGCGTGTGCCCCCGTCGGCCTGCAGGACGTCGCAGTCGAGGACGATCGTGTTCTCGCCGAGCGCGGTCACGTCGACGACGGCGCGCAGCGCGCGGCCGATGAGGCGCGAGATCTCGTGGGTGCGGCCGCCGATCTTGCCCTTGACGGACTCGCGCTGGCTGCGCTCGTTGGTGGCGCGGGGGAGCATCGCGTACTCCGCGGTCACCCAGCCCTCGCCGGAGCCCTTCTTCCAGCGCGGCACGCCCTCGGTGAACGACGCCGTGCACAGCACGCGGGTGTTGCCGAACTCCACCAGCACGGAGCCCTCGGCGTTCTGGGTCCAGCCGCGGGTGATCGTGACGGGGCGGAGCTGGTCGGGCGTGCGGCCGTCGGCGCGCAGCACGGCGCCCGGGGAAGCAGGGGAAGTCATGTCGCCACCCTAGACGAGCCCGCTCCCGGGCCGCCGAACTCCTAGGATCGACGAGTGCAGCTCACCGCCACGGACCTCGCGTTCGCCTACCCCGGCCGCCCCGTCCTCGACGGGGTGAGCCTCCGCGTGTCCGACGGCACACGCCTGGGCGTGGTCGGCGAGAACGGCTCCGGCAAGTCGACGCTGCTGCACCTGCTGGCCGGCGACCTCACGCCGTCCCGCGGCGAGCTCCGCCGCAAGGGGACCGTCGCGCTCGTGGAGCAGGAGCTGACGACGACGCCGGGGGAGACGGTGGGCGACCTGGTGCGCGGCACGCTCGCCGGGCTGCGCGCGCTCGCCGCCGAGATCGAGAAGGAGGCCGCGGGGTTCGAGTCCCCGGGGTCCCCGGACGCCCGCGCAGCGAAGCGAGCAGGCGTGCGGGGTGGGGGTCACGAGACGGGCGACCTGCGACGCCTGTCCGGGCTGCTCGCCCGCGCCGAGCACCTGGCGGCGTGGGACGCCGACCGGCGGGTCGACGTCGCGCTCACCCGGTTGGGCGCGGTGCGCGACCCCGACCGCCGGCTCGACACCCTGTCCGTGGGCCAGCGGTACCGCGTGCGACTCGCGTGCCGGCTCGCGGAGCGCGCCGACCTGCTGCTCCTGGACGAGCCCACCAACCACCTCGACGACTCCGCGATCGAGTTCCTCACCGGCGAGCTGGTCGCCTGGGGCGGCGGGATCGTGGTCGTGACGCACGACCGCGAGCTGCTCGACGACGTCGCGACCGCCATCCTCGACCTGGACCCGTCGATGGACGGCAAGCCGGTGCTGTACGGGCAGCCGGGCTACCTCGCGTACCGGTTCGCCAAGAACCAGGCGCTGCACCGGTGGCGGCAGCGGTACCGCGCGGAGCAGGAGCGCGCCCGCGTGCTCGCCGACCGGCTGGACGCGTCGTACGAGGGCCTGTCCGACGAGTGGCGCCCGCCCAAGGGCTCGCAGAAGCACCGCCGCGCCACGCGCGCCCGCATCCACGTCAAGGCCGCCGACCGGCTGATCGAGAAGCTCGAGGCCGAGGCCGTCGAGGTGCCGGTGCCGCCCGCGCGGCTCACGTTCCCGGACCTGCCCGCGATGTCGCCGGGCTGGGACCCCGGCGACCCGCTCGTCGAGCTCCGGTCGCCGCGGGTGGTGGCGGACGACGGCGACCGGGCGGGCGCGGTCCGCGTGGACCTGCCCGGCACGCGTGTCGCGGTGCCGCCGTCGGGCCGGCTGCTGGTCGTCGGGCCGAACGGGTCCGGCAAGTCGACGCTGCTCGCGGCGCTCGCGGGCCGGGTGGCGCTGTCCCGCGGCACCCGGTCGGTCACGCCCGGGGCGCGGCTGGGGGTCGTCCTCCAGGAGGCGGCGTCCGGCCCCGCGGCGGGCGCGACGGCGGGCGCGACGGCGGGCAAGGCGGCGCAGACGGGCTTCGACGCCTACGCGGCCGAGGCGCTGGGGCTGCTGGAGCGGGGCGAGCTGGACCCGGAGCACGTCGTGCCCGTGGCGGCGCTGGGGCTGCTGAGCGAGGAGGACCTCGAGCGGCCGCTCGCGGAGCTGTCGGCCGGGCAGCGGCGCCGGTTCGAGCTCGCGCGGGCGCTGCTGCACGCGCCGCACCTGCTGCTGCTCGACGAGCCGACCAACCACCTGTCCGTGGACCTCGTGGACGAGCTGACGCGCGCCCTGGTCGCCACCCCCGCCGCCGTCGTCGTCGCCACGCACGACCGACGCATGCGTGCCGACCTGGCGGACTGGCCGGTGCTCGACCTCGGCTCCTGACACGCGGTCGGCGCCCGGCGCGCTCTCGCATAGCCTGCCTGTCATCCGTGACAGCGACGAAAGGGCGACGATGCCGCACGGCGACCAGGAGAACGACCGGACGCCCGACCGGCTGCGCGTGCTCGTGCAGGGTGCCGGCGGGATCGGGCTGTACGCCGCCGCCCGGCTCGCGCAGGCGGGCCACGACGTGACGCTCAAGGGTCGCGCGGCCACGGTCGACGCCCTGCGCGACGGCGACCTGCGCGTCGTGCGCGACGGCGTCGCCACCGCCGTGGCCGGCGTCCGCGCCGTCGACGCCGTGCCGGACCGGGCACCGCACGAGGCGCCGATCGACCTCGTCGTCGTCGCGACCAAGTCGTGGCAGGTGGGCGACGCCGCGCGCGAGCTCGCGCCGGCCGTCGGCGACGGCACCCGGGTGCTCACCACGCAGAACGGCGTCGACGCGCCCGCCCGCCTGGCCGCGCACGTGCCGGCGGAGGCGGTGCTGGCGGGGACGGTCGTCGTCATCGCGCGTCGGCTGGGGCCTGCGGAGGTCGAGGTCGTGGGCAGCGAGGCGACCGTCACCGTCGGCTCCGCGGAGCGTACCGAGCCCGACGCCGCAGACCGCCGCGTGCTCGCCGCCCTCGAGGGCGCGGGGATCGGCGCCCGGTGGACCGACGACGTCACCAGCGCGCTCTGGAAGAAGCTCGCGCTCATCGCCTCGTACGGCGGCGTCGGGGCGCTCGCGGGCGCGACCGTCGGCGAGACCCGCTCCACCCCCGCGACGCGCGACCTGGTGGAGGCCGCGATGCGGGAGGTCCTTGCCGTGGGCAACGCCGAGGGGGCCCGCCTCGGCGAGGCCGACGTCGCCGACCTCCTGCGCTCGTACGAGTCGGGCTTCGCTCCCGGCACCACCGCCTCGATGCAGCGCGACCTCGCCGAGGGCCGGCCGTCGGAGCTCGCGGACCAGAGCGGGGCCGTCGTCGCGCACGCCGACGCGGCCGGCATCGACGTCCCCGTGCACCGGACGATCTACGCGTCCCAGCTGCCGCGCGAGAACGCCGCACGGAGGGCGTCACCGGCTCAGCGCGTCCGGTAGCGCGCGTAGATCAGCCCGTTGGCGAAGGAGCGCTGCTCGACCAGGTCGAGATCGAGGCGCACGTCGTCGGGGAAGAACCGGGTGCCGCCGCCCACGACGCTCGTGGTGACGAACAGGTGGTACTCGTCCACCAGGCCGGCCCGGATGGCCTGCGCGGCGAGGTTCGGCCCGTCGACGGTGAGGTCGTGGTCGGACTCGGCCTTGAGCCGGCGGACCGCCGCAGGGTCGAACGAGCGCTCGATCCGGGTCCGGGCGCTGGACACCGACTCGAGCGTGGTGGAGTACACGATCTTGTCGGTCGCCTGCCACTCGCGGGCGTACTGCGCGATGTGCGCGGGCAGGTCGGGGTCGGCGTCCGCGGTCTCCCAGAAGACCATCGTCTCGTACATCCGCCGGCCGTAGAGGTAGGTGCCGACGTCGCGGAAGACGTCGCTGACGAACGTGTGCACCTCCGGGTCCTCGGCCGCCGCGCCGAGGTCGCCGTCGGCCGCCTTCGCGTAGCCGTCGAGCGAGGTGATCATCGAGTAGACGAGCCGTCCCATGCGAGTCCTCCGGTCCCCGGCGCCCGCGCGGCGTCGTGCCGGGTGAGACCAGCGCGGGGCGGGGAACTCATCGCCCGCCCGGCGGCGACCGTCGACCTACGCCAGGCGGCCGACCCAGGCCATCGCCTGCTTCACGATGGTGCCCTGGCCGTGGATCATCTCCGCCTGCACGGTGTCGCTGCAGGCCTCCTCGGGGGTGAGCCACGCGAGGTCGAGCGCGTCCTGCTGCGGCCGGCAGTCGCCCGTCACCGGCACGACGTACGCGAGCGAGACGGCGTGCTGGCGGGGGTCGTGGTACGGCGTGATGCCGGGGGTGGGGAAGTACTCCGCCACCGTGAACGGCTGCGGCGACGCCGGGACCTGCGGCAGCGCGACCGGGCCGAGGTCCTTCTCGATGTGCCGCAGCAGGGCGTCGCGCACCCGCTCGTGGTACAGCACGCGGCCGGACACGAGCGCGCGCGTCATCGTGCCGAGCGGCGTGACGCGCAGCAGCAGCCCGACGGCGACGACGTCGCCGGAGTCGTCCACGCGCACCGGGACGGCGTCGACGTAGACGAGGGGGAGCTGCGCGCGCACGGCCGCGAGGTCCTCCGGCGTGAGCCAGCCCGCGGGCTGCGACTCCTCGGGGTAGAACTCGTCGTCGGGGGGAAACTCGGCCGTGTCCGTCACACGTCGTTTCTACCAGCCCGCCCCGGCCGCGGGCGCGGGGGCTGGCCGGGGCGGGAATACTGGGGGCGGCGCCGATGCTGTGCCGAGGAGACCCCCACCGGAAGGACACCCATGGCCACCGTCGAGCTCACCGACGACACGTTCGAGAAGACCGTCACCGACAACGACATCGTGCTGGTCGACTTCTGGGCCGAGTGGTGCGGCCCGTGCAAGCAGTTCGCGCCCGTCTTCGAGGCCTCGTCCGAGGAGAACGCGGACGTCGTGCACGCGAAGATCGACACCGAGGCCCACCAGCGCATCGCCGCCGCCGCGGGCGTGACGGCCATCCCGACCCTCATGGCGTTCCGCGAGGGCGTGCTGGTCTTCAACCAGGCCGGCGCCCTGCCCGGCCCCGCGCTCAAGCAGGTCGTGGAGGCCGTCAAGGGCCTCGACATGGACGACGTGCGCGCCCAGATCGCCGCCGCGAACAACGGTTCGCCGCAGGCCTGATCGCCGCACCGTCAGCACGACGCGCGACGGCCGCCCCGGGGTGTCCCGGGGCGGCCGTCGTGCGTCGCTAGACTGGCGCGCGCTCGGCCGGAGTGATGGAACTGGCAGACATGCGGCGTTTAGATCGCCGTGCCCTCAGGGCGTGCGGGTTCGACCCCCGTCTCCGGCACGCCACGTGAGGTCCCGGTCAGCCATGTTGACCGGGACCTTTCGCCGTCCGCCGGGTGGCGCGATCAGAGGCATAGCCGGTCCCAGTGCTCCGGGAGGGCACGGGTCCCCACCGCGGGTCGGGCCGCCAGGCGTCCCAGTCGGCGTCGAACGGCCAGAGCGCGTCGGTGGCGCGGTCCATCAGCCGTGCTCCGACCTGCTGGACGTGGGCCGCCTGCGCGGCGGACACCGATCCCTGCTCGACCATCCAGTCGAGCTCGTCCTGGTCCTTGTAGCGCACCGACCAGGGTCCCTCGACCGGACGACCGCGCCCCACGACGTCGAGAGCCCAGTCCTGCGTGTCGAAGCCGAGGCGGGACCGCCGCCACGGCGACTCGAGGTTCCCGTACCACGTGTCGCCCCAGCGGTCGCCGTCGTGCCACCGCCACACGGACCACCGGTCGCCGCGACGATGGACGCGGACGACGGCCTCGCCCGTCCAGACGCGCTCGTCGTACGTGCCGTCCCACGCGCTCGGGAGGATGACGCGGCCTGACGGTCCAGACCCCTGGCCCGCTCGGGTCCGCATCCCCGACCCCGGGGCGGTGGCCACCACGACGACGTCGTCGGTGTCGAGCACCACGGTGCCGGCGACGGCGAAGCCCACGGCCATCCCGACGTGGCCCCCGTAGTCGCGCACGCTCCGCAGTACCACCGAATCCCCGCGCCGGAACGGCGGCGCCTGGTGCGACTCCTGGAACGGAACCTCGTCATCAAGCATGGTCACAGGCTAGGGGCCCGGACGGTCGCGCCCCGGTGCCGATGGAACACGGCAGGTTCCGAGGGAGGGCTGCGGCACAATCCGACTTTCATCGTCGGCAGATTCCGAGAAACGCTGGCGGCAGATTCCGATACCCACTACGGTCGAGGGGTGGACAACCTGATCGAACGACGCCTGTCCCCCGTCGTTCGGGCGCGCTCGTCGGACACTCCGGTGCTGCTCCTCGAGGGCCCGCGAGGGGTGGGCAAGTCAACTCTGCTGCACGGGCTGGCGGTGGAGTCGGGGGCGGTTGTGATCGACCTCGACCAGGAGGATTACCTCCAGCTCGTACAGAACAGCCCGTCGGCGGTGGTCGGCGGCGACATACCGGTGCTCATCGACGAGTACCAGAAGGTTCCGTCCCTGTTGGACGCGGTCAAGGCGCGCCTGAACCGCGATACGACACCCGGCATGTTCGTGCTTGCCGGCTCGACGAGCTACGAATCACTGCCTCGAGGAACGCAAGCTCTGACGGGTCGGCTGCAGAGGCTCTCGGTCGCCCCGCTGACACAGACCGAGATCGACGCGACCGGCAACCATCTCATCGCGCAGGCGTTCGACGGGAAGGTCGAGCACCGCGTGCGGGCCGCTACCGCGTCGCGCGAGGAGTACGTCCAGCGCGTGATGCGTGGTGGGATGCCGCTCGCGCTCGCGCAGACTACCGACGCCGCCCGGTCGCGCTGGTTCGAGGCGCACGTGCGCCAGTCGATCGAACGGGATGCGGGCGCACTGCGACGGATCGGCAGGCGATCGGACCTCCGTGACGTGCTCATGCGAACGGCCGGCCAGACAGCTGGAGTCCTCAAGGTCTCGCGGGTAGCCAGCGACGTGGCTCCGTCGTGGGACACCACAGCTGCCTACATCGAGCTCCTCGAGTCGCTGTTCCTCATCCAACGGCTTCCCGCATGGGGCGTGACGGTCCTGCCCCGGAGCATCGAGTCACCCAAGATTCACGTCGTCGACTCGGGGATCGGAGCGCACCTGCTGCGATTGAGCGCGGCGAAGATGAAGCGCCTGGATCCGGCCGCACTGACGGAGTTCGGCCACCTGCTCGAATCGTTCGTCGTCCAGGAGGCGATCCGGCAGACGACCTGGATGGACGAACCCGTCTCGGCCGGCTATTGGCGGACCAGAGACGACCTGGAGGTCGACCTGGTGCTGGAGCGCCATGACGGCACGATCGTCGCTGTCGAGGTGAAGGCGGGTGACCACATCAAGCGAAGCCAGCTGTCGCCGCTCGTCGCTCTGCGTGACCGCTTGGGTTCATCATTCGCCGCCGGGATCGCGTTCTACACGGGCGGAACCGGGTACGAGATAGACGACCGGATCCACGTGCTGCCGGTGGAACGCCTCTGGACGTGACCCCCGTCGCCTCAGTCGAGGCCCAGCGTCTTGCGCACCCGCGCCACGTGCCCGGTGGCCTTGACGTTGTACTGCGCGACGGCGACCTTGCCCTCCGGGTCCACGACGACCGTGGAGCGGATGACCCCCACGTACGTCTTGCCGTAGTTCTTCTTCTCGCCCCACGCGCCCCAGGCCTCGAGCGCCTCGTGGTCGGTGTCGGACAGGAGCGGGAACGTCAGGGCGTCGCGCTCGGCGAACGTGGCGAGCTTGTCCACGCCGTCGGGCGAGACGCCGACGACGGCGTACCCGGCGCCCTGCAGCGACGCGAGGGAGTCGCGGAAGTCGCAGGCCTCGGTGGTGCAGCCCGGCGTCATGGCGGCGGGGTAGAAGTACACGACGATGCCCTGGCGGCCCGGCTCGGCGAGCGCGTCGGCGAGCGAGAACGTGCCGGTGGTGTGGCCCGTGCCGGAGGGGTCGGGCAGGACGGCGGGCAGCTCGAGGGCGGGGGCGGCGTCGCCGACGGCGAGACGGGTCACGGGTGCTCCTTGGTGTCGTGGTCGTGCGGGGCGCGGCGACAGGGCTCGCGGGAGGGTCGCGGCCGCGCGCTCGGCGTCGAGCCTAGACGCCCGCGTCGTCTAGCGTTGTCCCGTGACCGACCGCGCGCCCCGCTCCACGCCCGCCAGCTCGCCCCTGCCCATCCGCATGCTGCACGACCGCCTGCTGGTGCAGCCGGAGGTGGACTCGGCCGAGCGGCAGTCGACGGCGGGGCTCGTCATCCCCGCGACCGCGGCCGGCGCCAAGCGGCTCGCGTGGGCCGTGGTGGTGGCGAAGGGCGAGCACGTGCGCCAGGTCGCCGTGGGAGACCGGGTCCTGTACGACCCGGAGGACCGGGCCGAGGTGGACCTCGGCGGCACCGACTACGTGCTGCTGCGCGAGCGCGACGTGCACGGCGTGACGGAGACCGAGGACGAGGGCGGCGCGACCGGCCTGTACCTGTGACGCCGCCCTGACGGCACCGCCCGCCGTCGTTACGGTGGGGCCATGACCGGCGACGACGCCCGACCCGACCCGCTCGACCTGCTGGCGCTCGACGACGAGCTGAGCGCGGCCGAGCGGGAGACCCGGGACCGGGTGCGCGCGCTGGTGGACGAGCACGTCCGCCCGCACGTCGCGCGCTGGTTCGCGGACGCGACGTTCCCGCTCGACCTGGTGCCCCGCCTCGCGGAGGCGGGCCTGCTCGGCATGCACCTGCACGGCCACGGCTGCGCGGGGCGGTCAGCCGTCGAGTACGGCCTCGCGATGGCCGAGCTCGAGGCGGGCGACTCCGGGATCCGCACGTTCGTCTCCGTCCAGGGCTCGCTGGCGATGTCCGCGATCGCGAAGCACGGCTCGGCCGCCCAGCAGGAGCGTTGGCTGCCCGGGATGGCGGCGGGCGAGCTCATCGGCTGCTTCGCCCTCACCGAGCCCGCCGCCGGCTCCGACCCGGCGGCGATGACGACCACGGCGACGCGCGTCGGCGACGAGTGGGTGCTGTCGGGGCGCAAGCGGTGGATCGGCCTGGCCTCCGTGGCCGACGTCGCGGTGGTGTGGGCGCGGGCGTCGGACCCGGCCGACGCCGACGACCGGCCGCGGGTCCGCGGGTTCCTCGTCCCGACGTCGACGCCCGGCTTCACCGCGACCCCCATCGAGCCGAAGCTCTCGCTGCGGGCGTCCGTCCAGTGCGACGTCGCGCTCGACGACGTGCGCCTGCCCGCCGACGCGATCCTGCCGCACCACCCGGGCCTGGCCGGGCCGTTCGCCTGCCTCGCGGAGGCCCGTTACGGCATCGCGTGGGGCGCGGCCGGCGCGGCGCGCGACTGCCTCGACGCCGCGCTGCGGCACGCGGGGGAGCGGGTCCAGTTCGGCCGCCCGCTCGCCGCCTTCCAGCTCACCCAGGCGAAGCTCGTGGACATGGCCCTGGAGGTGTCCCGGGCGCAGCTGCTGGCGTTGCGGCTGGGGCGGCTCAAGGACGCCGGACGGCTGGAGCCGCACATGATCTCGGCCGGCAAGCTCGCGAACGTGCGGTCGGCGATCGACGTCGCCCGGACCGCGCGCACCGTGCTCGGCGGCGACGGCATCACGCTGGAGCACTCGCCCATGCGGCACGCCGCCAACCTCGAGGCGGTCCGCACGTACGAGGGCACCGACGAGGTGCACACCCTGATCCTCGGCCGGCACCTGACGGGCCACCAGGCGTTCCGGTGACCTGTCGCGCAGGTCACAGGCCCGACGGGCCGGGACGGTTTCCCGGCAGGCGCGGACGGCTGGTAATGTTTCACCCCGCCAGCGCCATTAGCTCAATTGGCAGAGCAGCTGACTCTTAATCAGCGGGTTCGGGGTTCGAGTCCCTGATGGCGCACCAGCACGAGGTCCCCGTACCGCGGGGACCTCGTCGCGTGAGGACCCTTCCGGTGCGATCCTGCGGGCGTCCTCTGACCAAGCGTGACATGCGTGACCATGCGCCATTAGCTCAATTGGCAGAGCAGCTGACTCTTAATCAGCGGGTTCGGGGTTCGAGTCCCTGATGGCGCACCAGCAAGCCCCGTCCGGCAGTGCCGGGCGGGGCTTCGTCGTGCCGTGAGCAGGTGGCGTCCAGTGGTCGTCCAGAGTTCTCCCGGTCGCCTCCGGCGCGCACCGGGGAGTTCACCCGCCGCGGCCACGCTCTGGTTCCGGGTGAGCCCGGGCTGCCTGGCGGGAGCGCCCTTCCCTCATCGACGACAGGAAGGACGGCACGCTGATGCGGCCGAACCCCTCAGGACGCCTGCGCGCGTCCACCCTCGCCGCCTGCGTGGTGGCGACGGCGCTGGCGCTCCCCGCCGCCGGCGTCGTGCCCGCCGCGGCGGCTCCCGCGGCCCCGGACCCGGCGGCGCCGGCGACCGCCGACGCGCGGTTCCCCGGGTTCCCGGGCTGGCCGGAGGACGCTCCCGCGGCCAAGGAGCGCGGGAAGAAGCCGGGCAAGCCCGGGACCGCGCCCACGCTGACGCCGAAGGACGGCGCCCACCTCGAGGGCGCGGTGCGGTTCGCGGCCGACCCGACCACCGCGGGCGACCCCGTCGGCCGGATCACCGTGGACGGCACGGACGTCCCCGGCCTCGAGACGACGGCGGGCACCTCCGCGCTGACCTTCGACGTCGGGAGCAACTCCGCCGACGTGGCGTTCGGCAACTACCTCGTGGTCAACGGCCACCGCGTCGACCAGGAGCGCACCTGGGTGTCCGAGCGGGTCACGGTCCCGGTCCCGAACGGGTGGCTCGTGCCGGGCACCAACACCGTGGAGATCCACGCGAGCGGCCAGGACTCGTCCTGCGGCGTGAACTTCGACGACTTCGTCGTCTCCGAGGTGCAGCTCGAGCTGCTCGGCGAGACCGCGGCGGACGCCGGCAACGCCTTCTCCTACTCGATGGGCGACGGGTCCTGCGGCAGCAACACCTCGTACCTCAGGACGGCGACCGTGACGTTCGAGCTCGACGAGGCGCCGGGCGCCACCACGGGGCTCGCCGCCGACGTCGACACGACGACGCTCGCGAACGGCACCCACGACGTCGTCGCGACGACCCGCTCGGGAGCGACGGCCACGCACACCGTGCGGGTGAACAACGCACCGGTGGGCGCGCCCGCGCTGTCCCCGGAGGACGGCACCCTGACGCGGGGCGTGCAGACCGTCACGGCGTCCGCCCCGGCCGACGGCGAGGGCGGCACCGCGTCGCTGACCGTCGACGGCGAGCCGGCCGCCGGGCCCGCGACGCTGGGCGAGGGGGTGTCGGTGTTCTCGTTCGACGTCGGCACGAACTCGATCGAGACGCGCTACCAGAACCACCTGGTCGTCAACGGCACCCGGCTCGACCTGCGCGGCGACGGCGGCCGCGACCTCGTGTCCGAGCGGGTCCAGGTGGGCGTCCCGAACCGCCTGCTGCACCCCGGCGAGAACACGATCGCGCTGGTGGCGGGTGACGTGTCGTCGTCGTGCGGGGCGAACCTCGACGACTTCACCGCGTCGGACCTCGCGCTGAGCCTCGCCGACGGCACCGTGACGCCGCCGGCCGACCTGCGGGCCTCGTACGCGATGGGCGACGGGAGCTGCGGCTCGTCCAGCACCGCGCTGCCGAAGGTCGAGCTGACGTGGACGATCGACGCGCCCGGCGTGACGGCCTTCCCGGCCCTCGGGCACGGCGAGGCCACCGTCTCGTTCGTCGTCGGCTCCAACTCGCTCGACGGCTCCGCGACCAACGCGCTGCGGATCAACGGCATCGAGCGGCGCATCGACCAGACCATCGTCGGCGGCCGCGGCGAGATCACGTTCCCGAACGAGTGGCTCCTGCCCGGCTGGAACGAGGTCGACGTCGTCACCGGCGCCTTCGAGAACGACTGCAACCTCGACGACTTCACCATCTCCGACGTCGTGCTGACGCCGGCGTCGGGGACGGCGGCGCAGCAGGACGCGGCGCCGTCGTACGCGCTCGGCGACGGCACCTGCGGCTCCAACCTCAACGCGTTCCGCCAGGTCGACCTGCACTTCCTCGTCGACGCCCCCGCGCGCGGCCTGCGCGCGGACCTCGACACCGCGGACCTCGAGGACGGCGAGCACGAGCTGGCCGCGACCTCCACGACCGGCGAGGTCGCGACCCGCCTCCTCGAGACGGACAACTCCGCCCCGCGCGTCGCGTCGTCCGCCCCGGCCGACGGCGCGCGGATCACGTCCGCCGTCCCGCTCGCGGTGGAGCTCGACGACCCGCACGGCGTCGTCGGCGACGCGCAGGTCACGCTCGACGGCGAGGCCGTCGCGCTCGGCACCCCCGTCGGCCCCGGCCTGACCGCGGGCGAGCACACCCTCGAGGTGGCGACCGCGGACTCCCTCGGCAACGCGGCGACGCGCGAGATCACGTTCACGAGCGCCGGGGTGCCCGACGTCCCGACCGGCCTCGCCCCGGCCCGCGGGGCGACGGACGTCGACTCCCCGGTGACGCTCTCCGCCCGGGTCGCCGGCCCGGACGACGGCCGGGTCACCGCGACGTTCGCGCAGGCGGACGTGCTGCTGCCCGGCGAGGTCCGCCAGGGCACCGCCGACGCCGTGCCGACGGAGCTGAACCCCCGCGGGGCGAAGAAGGCGTCCGCGAAGGGCCTGGCCGCGGGCGACGGCACGACCCTCGCCTCGCCGCAGGCGGACGCCGTCGCCTATCAGCGCTTCGACGTGCGGGTGAAGAGCCGCGAGGAGCACCCGGTCGTGCGCTGGAGCGGCACCGCCGACCCGGCGCGCGAGGTGTCGCTGCTGGTGTGGGACACGACGGCGAAGGCGTGGGACACGCTCGCCGCGTCGCGCGGCTCGGCCGAGGGGGACACCGTGCTCACGGCGCCGGCCGGACCCGAGCACCGCGACCGCGGCGTCGTGCACGTCATGGTCGCGGCCTCTGACCCGTTCGCGGACGACATCGAGCCCGGGCCCGAGGGCTTCGCCGACCCGGCCGACTACGACTTCTCGATCGCGCACATGACGGACACCCAGTACCTGTCCGAGGGCGCCGTCGAGCAGGAGACCGCGCAGGAGCGGGAGATCTGGGAGTCCGCGTACGCCGGCGTGACCGACTGGATCGCCGCGAACGCCGACGAGCGCAAGATCGCGTTCGTCTCGCACACCGGCGACCTCATCGAGAACAACATCCGGGAGCCGAAGGACGACGCCATGAAGGAGCAGGTGACCGGCGAGTTCGAGGTCTCCTCGCGCCACCAGGCGACCATCGACGGCATCCCCAACTCCGCCGTCGCCGGCAACCACGACAACTGGTCCGGGGCGGACGGCGGCGCCGACACGTACAACGAGTACTTCGGCCCCGACCGGTACGAGGCCGCGGCCGAGTCCTGGGAGAACGCCGAGTACGGCTCCTGGCGCGAGGGCGACAACTCCAACCACTACGTCCTGTTCTCCGCGGGCGGGCTGGACTTCGTCGCCGTCGGCATGGGATACGGCGTCACCCGTGAGGAGGCCGAGTGGGCCGACGGGATCTTCGAGCGGTACTCCGACCGCAACGGCATCCTCATGACCCACGCGTACCTCGCGGCCAGCACGCAGAAGGACGGCCGGAACGCGGGCTTCGCCACGCCGGACGGCTCGCCGCTGTACAGGTACGTCGTCGAGCCGAACGACAACGTGTTCCTCGTGCTGGCCGGGCACGTGCACGGCGTCACGACCAACGTCAAGCCGAAGGTCGGGCAGATCGCGGACGGCGTCGTCGAGCTGCTCGCGGACTACCAGGCGTTCACCGTGCCCGCCCAGCGGGTGGGCCTCGGCTCGATCGGGGGCTACGACCCGTCCGAGCGGCTGCGGTTCGGCGCGTCGTACTTCCGCCTGCTGCAGTTCGACGTCGACCGCGCCGAGATGAGCGTCGACACCTACTCGCCGTTCCTCGACGACTTCGGGGCCGACGAGTGGGACCCGGACGCCCGCTACGACTCCACCGCCGACAACGCCGTGCTCCCGGTGGACCTCACCACGCGGAAGACGTCGCTGGTCACGGACTCGCTGGCCGTCTACGCGCCGACCCGGGTGATCGGGACGAGGACCGTCGCGTCGGGGGACGTCGCGTCGGTCCGCTGGGACCGGCTGAAGCGGGACACGCAGTACGCGTGGGTCGTCACGGCCACCACGCGCGGCGGCGGTGTCACCGCCGCCGAGCCGGCCTTCTTCACCACCCGGGGCGGCAAGCGGTGACGTCCACCTCCCCGGCCAGGACGGCGTCGCGTCGCGGCGCCGTCCTGGCGGCCCTCGGGTTCGCCGCCACCGTGCTCGCCGTCGTGCTCGCCGTCGTGGGCCCGGCCGGCCCCGCCGCCGCGCACGACGCCACGACCGACGCGTACGCGCGGGCCACGGCGGGCGACGGCGCCGACGTGCACGTCGCGCTCGACCTCGAGTACGACCTGCTCATGAAGTCCGCATGGCTCACGGCCGAGGCCTACGAGGCTCGCGGCCAGGCGGCGCAGGAGGCGCAGCTCGCCGAGCACGCCGACGAGGTGGCCGCCTACGTCGCCGAGCGGTTCCAGGTGGCGGCGGGCGACGACCTCTGCACCCCGGCGCTCGCGGCCGACCCGACGGTCGGCGACCGCGGCGGCACGCCCTACGCGACGGTCGTGCTCGACTACGCCTGCCCTGCCGGCGAGGACGGGCCCGACGACGAGACCGCGGCGACCCACACGCTGTTCAGCGCGCTCTTCCCGGACACCGAGTCGTTCGTGCACTCCACCGAGACGATGGTCGCGTACGACCTCGACGAGGAGCAGGGCTCCGCCGTGCTGACGCCGTCGGAGCCCACCGTCACCACGGGCGAGCACCGCACCGCCCGTCGGCTGGGCGCGTTCTTCGTGCTCGGGGCCGAGCACCTGCTGCTCGGCCCGGACCACCTGCTCTTCCTGCTCGCGCTCATCGTCGGCTCGCGGCGCCTGCGCGACGTCGTGCTGGTGGCGACGGCGTTCACCGTGGCGCACTCCGTGACGTTCCTGCTCGCCGCGACCGGCGCGGTGAGCGCGCCGGGTGCCGTGGTCGAGCCGGTCATCGCGCTCTCGATCGCCGCCGTCGCCGCGGGACACCTCTGGGCCGCGCGGCCCGGCGCGCCGCCGCGGCTCGACGCGCTGGTCGACGTCGCGACGGAGCCACGGCAGCAGGTCTGGCGACGATGGCACGACCTGACGCGGTCCGACGTCACGCGGCTCGCCGTCGTGTTCGCGTTCGGCCTCGTGCACGGGCTGGGCTTCGCCGGCGCCCTGGGGCTCGACGAGCCCTGGTCGTGGGGGCTGCTCGGCTCGCTGCTCGTGTTCAACGTCGGCATCGAGGCGGTGCAGCTCGGCATCATCGCCGTGGTCTTCCCGCTGCTCGTGCTGCTGCGACGGCGCGCGCCGCACGCGGCACGGTGGGTGACGGCCCTCCTCGCCGCCGCGGTCGCCGTCGTCGGGCTCGTCTGGTTCGTGCAGCGGGTGCTCGGGCTCGGGTGAGGGGCCAGGATGGGTCGATGATCTCCACCGAGCTCGCGGCCCGGCTGCGCGACGCGGGGCTGGTGTGGCGGCCCGCCGACGGCGACCGGTTCCGCATCGACGCCCTCGAACCGACCGCCGACGTCTTCACCGTCAGCACGATGACGATCGAGGCGCACGACTACCCGACCGGCACGATCCTCGGGTTCAACGGCACCACCGAGTGGGCGCTCGACTCCGTGGCCGTCGAGGACGCGCTGTGGCTGCCGCGCGAGGACCAGCTGCGCGAGCTGCTGCGCTCCACCTTCCGGGGGCTCACCCGCACCACCGCCCAGGGCCCCCACGGCGAGGAGGAGGCCTACGAGGTCGAGGTGGAGCTGCTCGGCGAGCCACGGACCTTCACGGACGCCGACCCGGCCGAGGCGTACGGCGCGGCGCTGCTCGCGCTCGTGGAGCTCAGCTCCTGACCTCGGCGCGCGGCGAGCCGCTTACCCTTGAGCCGTGCCTGATCCCGTGACGTCCGAGCCCGTCGACCCGCGCTACCGGCGCCAGCCCGTGAGCTTCGTGCGGCGCAGCGCGCGCCTGACCACGGCGCAGCGCAAGGCGTGGGACACGCGTCGCGACCGGTACCTCGTGGACGTGCCGCGCGACGTCGCCGTGACGTCGGTCGACCCCGCCTGGCGGTTCGACCCCCCGCAGGTCTTCGGGCGCTCCGCCCCGCTGGTCGTGGAGATCGGGTCGGGCCAGGGCGAGGCGATCGTCGCCGCCGCGGCCGCGCACCCCGAGCGCGACCACCTCGCCGTCGAGGTGTACACGCCCGGGCTGGCGCAGACCATCGTCCGCGCCGGGCACGCGGGCGTCGACCCCGGGCGCGACGGCGGCGCCCCCGGCAACGAGCTCGACAACCTGCGCCTGGTGCAGGCCGACGCGGCGGAGCTGCTGGCCACCGCGCTGCCGGAGGCGTCCGTCGACGAGCTCTGGGTCTTCTTCCCCGACCCGTGGCACAAGTCGCGCCACCAGAAGCGTCGGCTCGTCACGCCGGCGTTCGCCGCGCTCGCCGCCCGGGTCGTGCGTCCCGGCGGCGTCTGGCGGCTCGCGACCGACTGGGCGCACTACGCCGACCAGATGCTCGACGTGCTCGAGGCCTCCGACGACTTCCGCAACGCCCACGGGCCGGGGGAGCGCGCGCCGCGGTTCGAGGGGCGCGTGCTCACCAGCTTCGAGAAGAAGGGGTCCGCCGCCGGCCGGGGCGCGGCGGACCTGGAGTACGTGCGCGTCTGAGCCTCGCGTGCGCCGGCCTCGCTCGCCGCCCTGCTCGCCGATCTGTACCGACCTCCGGCACCGACCCGGGACGCGCCCGGGAAGTGACTTGCGCCACAGCGCCTGGCTCTAGCAGGGTGTGGGCACGCGAAACGTTCTCGAACGGGGCAGCGTGGCCCCGTCGATCGCCTGAGCCAACGGAGGCATCATGAGCGACCTGTCCACCGCGGGGCCGCCACCCGGAGAGACCGAGTACCAACGGGTGCAGAGGTCGGACGAGTTCCAGGGGCTGCGGCGCGCCTTCCGGAACTTCGTGTTCCCGATGACGGCGCTGTTCCTCGTCTGGTACTTCGTCTACGTCCTGCTCGCCAACTACGCCCACGACTTCATGAGCATCCGGCTGGGCGACAGCAACATCACCGTGGGCCTGCTGTTCGGGCTCGGCCAGTTCGTCTCCACGTTCGTCATCACGATGCTCTACGCCCGCTGGGCGAACAGGAAGTTCGACGCGCGGGCCGACGCGCTGCGCCGTGAGATCGAGGAGGGCGAGCTGTGAGCGGCATCCTGACCGAGTCCGTCGCGGGGGCCACCGGAGCGCCGGTCGTGTCCGCGGCCGAGGCCACCGACGTCGGCAACCCCTGGGTGAACATCGGCATCTTCGCCGCGTTCGTCCTGGTCACGCTCGTGATCGTGTTCCGGGCGTCGCGGCAGAACAAGTCCGCCGCCGACTTCTACGCCGGCGGGCGCAACTTCACCGGCCCGCAGAACGGCACCGCGATCGCCGGCGACTACCTGTCCGCCGCGTCCTTCCTCGGCATCTGCGGCGCCATCGCGATCAACGGGTACGACGGCTTCCTGTACTCGATCGGCTTCCTCGTGGCCTGGCTCGTCGCGCTGCTCCTCGTCGCGGAGCTGCTGCGCAACACCGGCAAGTTCACGATGGCCGACGTGCTCTCCTTCCGGCTGCGCCAGCGCCCCGTCCGGATGGCGGCGGCCCTCGCGACCCTGCTCGTGGTCTTCTTCTACCTGCTCGCCCAGATGGCCGGCGCCGGCGGCCTCGTCGCGCTGCTGCTGGGCGTGGACAGCCGAGCCGGCCAGAGCCTCGTCATCGCCGTCGTCGGCGCGCTGATGATCCTCTACGTGCTGGTGGGCGGCATGAAGGGCACCACCTGGGTGCAGATCATCAAGGCCGTGCTCCTCATCGCGGGCGCCGCCATCATGACCGTCTGGGTGCTGGCCCAGTTCGGCTTCAACCTCTCCGACCTGCTCGGCGGCGCGGTCCAGGCCGCCGGCGAGGGCGGCGAGTCGCTGCTCGAGCCGGGCAAGCAGTACGGCATCGACGGCACGTCGAAGCTCAGCTTCCTGTCGCTGGCCCTGGCCCTGGTGCTCGGGACGGCGGGCCTGCCGCACGTGCTCATGCGCTTCTACACCGTGCCGACGGCCAAGGAGGCCCGGCGCTCGGTGGTCTGGGCCATCTGGCTCATCGGCATCTTCTACCTGTTCACGCTGGTGCTCGGCTACGGTGCGGGCGCCCTCGTCGGGCCGGAGACGATCAACAACGCCCCGGGCGGCGTGAACTCGGCCGCGCCGCTGCTGGCCTTCGCCCTCGGCGGCGAGATCCTGCTCGGCCTCATCTCCGCGGTCGCCTTCGCCACGATCCTCGCCGTGGTGGCCGGGCTCACGATCACGGCCGCGGCGAGCTTCTCGCACGACATCTACGCCAACGTCATCAAGAAGGGGAAGGTCAAGCCCGACTCCGAGGTGCGGATCGCCCGCTGGACCGTGGTCGTGATCGGCATCATCGCCATCGTGGGCGGCATCTTCGCCCAGAACCAGAACGTCGCGTTCCTCGTGGCGCTCGCGTTCGCGGTGGCGGCGTCGGCCAACCTGCCGACGATCGTGTTCTCGCTCTTCTGGAAGCGGTTCAACACCGCGGGCGCCCTGTGGAGCATCTACGGCGGCCTGATCTCCTGCATCGTGCTCATCGTCCTGTCGCCCACGGTGTCCGGGGACGAGAAGGCGATGTTCCCGGGCGCGGACTTCGCGGTCTTCCCGCTGACCAACCCGGGCCTCGTGTCCATCCCGCTGGGCTTCCTGCTCGGGATCGTCGGCACCCTCCTGTCCAAGGAGAAGCCGCACCCGGAGAAGTTCGCCGAGATGGAGGTCCGTTCCCTCACCGGCGCGGGCGCCGAGAAGGCGACCGCCAAGCACTGACCGCCTGCCTCGCTGGTTGAGCTTGTCGAAGCCCGGCACCCGTTGGTTGAGCTTGTCGAAACCCTCACCGGGTTTCGACAAGCTCAACCAGCGTTCAGCCGGCGGCGGACGTGGACAGGGAGCCGTCGGAGCTGAACACCAGGCCGAGGGTGATCTCGCCCTTCTGCAGCGCCGCCTTGGTGAGCGGCCCGCCGGCGTCCAGGGACCGGAACTCGGAGAACGTCAGGCCGTACGTCTTCTCGAGGCCCGGCTGGCAGAACGGCCGCTCCGTGCACTCCGGCCCGGCGCCGAGCACCAGCCCGCCGCAGGCCGCGGCGAGGTCGCTGAGCGTGGTCAGGTCGTGCTCGGCCGCGAAGTCCTTCGTGACGGCGAACGCGTTCTGGTCCTGCGCGGGGGACGGCGTGCCGAACGCGAGGCCCGCCGCGTCGCCGAGCTCGGTGAGCGCGGCCACGGTCGAGTCCAGGTCGCCGCTGGCCTTCGGCTCCGCGTCCGCCCCGTTGGCGTCCTTGTTGAGGAACTCGGTGAGCGTGCCCACGTACTCGGGCACCATCTGGACCTGCTCGCCCTTCAGCAGCGCGGGCAGGTAGGTCTCGCGGTTGCCGATGGTCGTGACGGTGGCGTCGTAGCCGGCGCTCTCGAGCACGTCCGCGTAGATGTTGCCGAGCGTGGCGCTCTCGGCGAAGTCCGCCGCGCCGATCGCGACCTTCACGCCCTTGCCGGCCGAGGCGTCGTCGGCGGCCAGGCCGGCGTCCTCGACGAACTGGGCGGCGACGTCCTCCGACGTCTTGCGCTCGATGTCGACCGCCTTGTTCAGCCCGATCAGCGTGTCGGTGTCGAGCGCGGCCGACACGGTGTCGAGGAGCGGGATCAGGTCGGGCGCCTGGGACGCGAGGTCGGCGTTGACGGCCGGGATGATGTTGTCCACCGTCTGCAGCTTCTTGTCGTCCTCGAGCACCACGAGCTCGTCGCCCGGGACGGCCTCGCAGGTCGCGGCCGCGGGGCTGCCCGAGGCGGCGGACGTGGATCCGCCACCCCCGGCCGAGCCGGGGTCGCCGCAGGCCGCGAGCAGGCCGCCGACGCCGACGACGGCGGCCAGCGCGGCCGTCGTGCGTCGCAGGGTGGTCGTGGGGTGGGGGGTCATCGTGCTCTCCGTCCGTGGGAGGGGACCGGCAGGGGTGGTGCGGGTGGAGACGAGGGCGATCCGCCCCATTCGACCGCGGCGGCCGGGGCGAGGCAACCGGTTTGTGGTGGATCGACGCCGTGGTGGGCCGGCGTCGTGAGAGTGCTCACCGCCGGGCGGCGGCGCGCAGGGGAGCGGGGGTGACGAGGCGCTGCACGACGGCGAACACGCCGTCGAGCACGAGGGCCAGGGCGGCGACCAGCACGCCGCCGGCGAGCACCTGCCCGTAGCGCTGGGTGCCCATCCCGAGCGCGATGATCTGGCCGAGGCCGCCGCCGCCGGCGAGCGCGGCGAGGGGCACGGTGGCGCTGACCTGCACGACGGCGGTCCGCAGGCCCGCCGCGACCAGGGCCGTGGCCAGCGGGAGCTCCACCCGGGTGAGCACCTGCCGGCCCGGCATGCCGAGGCCGATCGCGGCGTCGCGCGCCGAGGGGTCCGCGCCGCGCACGCCCTCGTACGTGTTGACGAGCAGCACGGGGAGGGCGAACACGGCGGCGGCCACCACGGTGGCGCCGTCGCCGAAGAGCCCCGCGGTCGCCAGGAGCAGGATGATGCCGAGGGTGGGCACGGCGCGGCTGGCGTTGGTGAGCCACACGGTGACGCCGCCGCCGCGCCGGCCGTGGCCGAGCCACGCGCCGACCGGCAGCGCGACCACCGTGGCGATGAGCACCGCCGAGGCCGTGAGCAGCAGGTGCTCCCGGCCCAGCTCGAGGATCCCGCCCGGTCCCGTCCAGCTCAGGGGGTCGTTGAGGTAGGTGACGGCCTGCTCGACGACCCCCGGTGAGGAGCTCGCGGTCGTGGTCATGCGGACCTCCCGCGCAGCCAGGGGGTGAGCGCGCGGCCGGCGGCCCACAGCACCAGGTCGAGCACCAGGGCGAGCAGCACGCAGGCGATCGTCGCCGTGAGGATCTCGGCCCGGTAGAAGTTGTTGCGGAAGCCCTGGAACATCAGCTGGCCCAGCCCGCCGTAGCCGACCACGACCCCCACCGTGACCAGGGCGACGGTGGTGACGGTGGCGAGCCGCAGCCCCGCCACGATGCTCGGCAGCGCGTTCGGCAGCCGCACCCGCGCCAGCACCTGCAGCGGGCCGTGCCCGACGCCGCGCGCGGCGTCGACGGCGGCCGGGTCCACGCCGTCGAGCCCCGTCACGGTGTTGCGCAGGATGACGAGCAACGCGTAGAGCACGAGGCCGAGCAGCACCGGTTGTCGGCCGATGCCCATGATCGGCGCCAGGATCGCGAAGAGCGCGAGCGACGGCACCGTGTAGACGACCGCGGCCGTGCCCAGGAGAGGCCCCGCGAGCCAGCGCACCCGCGAGGCCAGGAGCCCCAGCGGGACCGCGATCACGGCCGCGATGGCGACCGCCTCGATCGTCAGCAGCGCGTGCTCGGTGGTGCGGGCCCACAGCACGTCGGCGTTGTCGGTCACGTACGACCAGGAGAACCACGGGTTGTCCGCAGCGGTGGCGACGGCGGTGACCATGGGCTCGACCGTAGCGGCAGCCCCCGACGCCGGGCCCGGCAGCGCCTCGGCGCGCCGCGGGCCGGCGTGCGGGAGGCCCTCGATAGCCTCGCAGCCATGCCCACCTCCGCCAGCGCGCCCTCCCGGACGCCCGCCCGGCTGTCCGCCGGCATCGAGCTCGACGCCGTACGCAAGGCCTACCCGGACGGCACGGTCGCGGTCGAGGGGCTGAGCCTCACCGTCGAGCCCGGGGAGGTGCTCGCCCTCGTCGGCCCCTCGGGCTGCGGGAAGTCGACCACGCTGCGGATGATCAACCGGCTCGTCGAGCTCACGTCGGGGCGGATCCTGGTGGACGGCGAGGACGTCACGCACGTCGACCCCGTCGCGCTGCGTCGCCGCACCGGGTACGTCATCCAGGACGTCGGGCTGCTGCCGCACCGCACGGTCGAGGCCAACGTCGCCACCGTGCCGCGGCTGCTGGGCTGGGACCGGCAGCGCGTGCGCGACCGCGTGGCCGAGGTGCTCGCCCTCGTCGGGCTCCCTGCGGAACAGTACGGCCGGCGCTACCCGCACCAGCTCTCGGGCGGGGAGCGGCAGCGCGTCGGCGTGGCCCGCGCGCTCGCCACCGACCCGCCCGTGCTCCTCATGGACGAGCCGTTCGGCGCGGTCGACCCCGAGCGCCGCCGCGACCTGCAGAACCAGGTGTCGCGCATCCTCGCCGAGGTCGGCTCCACGGTCGTGCTCGTCACGCACGACGTCGACGAGGCCGTGCGCCTCGGCGACCGCGTGGCGGTGCTCTCCCGCGGCGGGCACCTCGAGCAGGTCGCGTCGCCCCTGACCGTCCTCGCGCACCCCGCGACGGACCGCGTGCGGGACTTCGTCGGCGCCGGCGCGCACCAGCGGATGCTCGCGCTCGCGGCCGTCCGGCGCGACGACCTCGAGGACGCGTCCCTGGTCGTGCAGCCGGCGCCGCCGGCCGTGCCGCTCGGCGCGAGCCTGGCGGACGCGTTCGAGGCCGTGGCGGCGCTGCCGACGTCGTCGCAGGGGCGCGTGCCGGTGACCGACGCCGACGGCGCCGTGATCGGGTCGCTCACCGCGGCCGGGATCCTCGGCGGGCTGCGCCGGGCCGCGGACGCCGCGGCGCCCGCGGCAGACGGCGCGGCGGGCGCGGCGACCTCCGCCGACTAGGCTCGGCGGGTGACCACGACGCGCATCGGCCTCGCCACCTGCTCCGCCCTGCCCCGCCTCGACAGCGACGACCGCCCGCTGCTCGCGGCGCTCACCGAGCGCGGCGTGGTGGCCGAGGCCGTCGTGTGGGACGACCCGGACGTGGACTGGTCGGTCTACGACCTCGTCGTCGTACGCTCGACCTGGGACTACTCGCCCCGCCGCGACGAGTTCCTCGCCTGGGCCGAGCGGGTCCCGCGCCTCGAGAACCCCGCCCGCGTGCTGGCCTGGAACACCGACAAGGGCTACCTGCGCACCCTCGAGGAGGCGGGTGTGCCCGTCATCCCGACGATCTGGCTGGACCCGGACCGGCACCTGTCGAAGCGTGCGGTGCACACGCGGATGCCGGCCTTCGGCGACTTCGTGGTCAAGCCCGTGGTCAGCGCGGGCGCGCAGGACACGGGCCGCTACCAGCCGGTGTCGGCGCAGTCGCGGGCGCTCGCGATCACGCACGCCGTGGACCTGCTCGACGGCGGTCGCGCCGTGATGATCCAGCCCTACGTCACCTCCGTGGACACGTCGGGCGAGACCGGCCTCGTCTTCGTGGACGGCGAGCTGCGGCACGCGGTGCGCAAGCACGCGCTGCTCACCGGGCCCGCGGAGGCCGGCGACGCGCTCTACGCGGCCGAGCAGATGGAACCCGCGGTCGCGACGGCCGAGCAGGTCGACGTCGCGGAGAAGGCGCTCGCGGTCGCGCGCGAGCAGGTCGGCGGCGAGCAGCCGTTCCTCTACGCCCGCGTGGACCTCGTGACCGGCGACGACGGCACGCCCATGGTCATCGAGCTCGAACTCACCGAGCCGTCGCTGTGGATGCAGCACTCCGGCACCGCGGCGACCCTGGACGCGTTCGCCGACGCGATCGTCGCCCGGGCCTGAGCCGGGGCAGGGGGCCGGGACTCACGGGCTGGCCTCGCCGTCGTCGGCCCGGCCGATCCGCAGCAGGGCCGGCACGGCGACCATGAGCACGACGAGGCATACGACGAGCGCGAGGCTCGCCCCGAGCGCGGTGCGCGGCACCCCGACGCGCTCGGCGACCGCGCCGATCACGAGGGTCGCGGCGGGCATGACGCCGATGACGAGCTCCTGCAGCCCGAGGGCCCGGCCGTGCACGGCCGGCTCCGTGACCATCAGCAGCAGCGTGGTCTGCAGCACCCCGAACGCCGCGCTGGCCAGCCCGATGACGGCCATGAGCACGAACGCGGGCGCCGGCGTCGTGGCCAGCGAGAAGGCGGCCCAGGCCAGCCCCCACACCGTCGTCCCGAGCACGAACAGCGCGCCCTTGAACCGGAAGTCGCCCAGGGCTGCGATCGCGAGCGAGCCGACCAGGCCGCCCACGCCGGCGCAGGTGAGCAGCGCGCCGAGCCCCGCGGCGTCGAGCCCGAACGACTCGGCGGCGAAGACGGGCATGAACGACTGGAACACCGGCCACAGGAAGACGTTGGCGGCCAGGGTGACCAGCAGGACGGCGACGGCGAGCCGGTTGCCGGCGACGGCGCGGAAGCCGCCCGCCACCATGGCGAGCACCGACGCGGATGCGTGACCGCCCGGTCCGGTGCGGGTGCGCAGGCGTCGCAGCGGCAGCACGAGCAGCAGCGACGCCACGTACCAGGCGGTCGAGACCCACAGCGCGGCGGGGGCGCCGATCGCCGCGATCATCGCGCCGCCGAGCGCCGGCCCGATGACCTGGGTCATGTTCATCGCCATGGAGTTGAGCGCGTTCGCGTTCGAGAGGTTCTCACGGCCCACCAGGTCGAGCACCAGGGACATCCTCGCGGGCTGGGACGGCGACTGGGCGATGCCGATGGCGAACCCGCCCGCGACCAGCGCCCAGTAGGGGAGCAGGTCGGCGGTCGCGAGGGCGGCGACCACGGCCACGGCGCCCGCGGCCCAGGTGCAGGCGACGAGCAGCAGCCGGATGCGGTCGTAGCGGTCGGCGAGCGCCCCCGCGACCGGTCCCAGCAGCATGGGTGCCAGGCGCGCCGCGGTGTAGACGGCGACGAGGAGCTCCGACCCGGTGAGCTCGAAGGCGAGCCAGCCGAGCACCAGGGTCTGCGTCCAGACCCCGCCGAAGAAGAACAGGTTGGACGCCCACAGCAGCTGGAAGGGGCGGTTGCCCCGCAGGGAGGAGAAGGCGGCGGTGGCCGCGCTCCTCGGTCGGACGGGGGCGGCCTGTCGTGCCACGGCGGCGGTGTCTCCTTCGGTTCGCGGGGGACCGCGTCCCGCGGCCGGGACCGATGGTATACCGGAACGTCGAGGGTCAAGGGCGCGAGGCGCGGGTCCGTCCAGCACGGCGACCACGCCGTCCTGCTGCTCGCGGCTCCGGTCGTCGCGCGCGAGTCGACGCCGGCGCCCGGCCGCGCCCCTCGCCGGAGACGACGAGAGGCCCCGTAGCGTCCGACCGGACGCTACGGGGCCTCTCGTGATGGGGTGGCTAACCGGGCTTGAACCGGCGACCTCCTGGACCACAACCAGGCGCTCTACCGACTGAGCTATAGCCACCACGGCCCGCGACTGCGACGGATGCCGAAGCACCGGGCCGTCGAAAAGTGTACATGCTCCGCGAGGTCGCTCAGGCCTCCGCGCGGTGGCGGGTGACGGAGGTCTCCCTGACGCGCTCGGCGACGGCCCGTGCCGTCTTCGTGTCCGGCCCGGGCTGGGGCACGAACAGGGCCTCGCGGTAGTACCGCAGCTCGTCGATGCTCTCGAGGATGTCCGCGAGCGCCCGGTGGCCGCCGTCCTTCTTGGGGGAGGCGAAGTAGACGCGCGGGTACCAGCGGCGGGCGAGCTCCTTGATCGACGACACGTCGACGATCCGGTAGTGCAGGTGGCCGACGAGCTCGGGCATGTCCCGGTCGAGGAACATCTTGTCCGTGCCGACGGAGTTGCCCGCCAGGGGGGCCTTGCCCGGGTCGGGCACCCACTCGCGCACGTACTCGAGCACGGCCTGTTCGGCGTCGGCGAGCGTCATGCCGCCGGAGAACTCCTCGATGAGGCCGGACGTGGTGTGCATGTCGCGGACGAAGTCGTTCATCTGCTCGAGGGCCGCGGCGGGCGGCGCGATGACGACGTCCACCCCCTCGCCGAGCACGTTGAGCTCGGAGTCGGTGACCACGGCGGCGACCTCGACCAGCGCGTCCGCGCGCAGGTCCAGGCCGGTCATCTCGCAGTCGATCCACACGATGCGTTCGTTCGGGTTCGCGGGGCTCACGGGGTCAGCCTACGGTCCGAACGCCCCGCAGCAGGGTGGCGGCATGACGAGGGCCCCGCTGCTCCGGACGGTTCGATCGGAACGGTCCGGGCCGCGGGGCCCTCGTGGCGGTGTCGTCGCCGGGTCGATACCCGGCGGGCGCTCGCCCGGCGGGTGTCATGCGGTCAGCCGGTCGAACAGCATCCGGGAGAGACCGGTGCGCTGACGACTGGCGTGCGGCTGCCGGCGCTGCTTGCGCTGCTCCTGCAGTCGGCGGACGGTGCGTGCGCGCTCGGCCTCCTCGAGGCGTTCGCGCTGGATGACCTGCACGAGAAGCAGGTTCTCCGGGGGAAACATGGTGATGGTGTCCTTCGTGACGTGGGGTCGTCGGTCCGGGCCAGGGACCACCCGTGCGACCGGTGTAGGACCGGCCGCGCGTCACCGCGGTGCATGCATGAGTCTGCCGGGAAGTCGTCGTCCGGCGCACGGCTTTTTCCCAGGTGGAGCGCCGTCGCTCCACCGAGGAGATGGTGCCCCCGGCAGGATTCGAACCCGCGACCCGGTCATTAGAAGTGACCCGCTCTGTCCAGCTGAGCTACGGAGGCAAGCGACGAGAGTTTAGCCCAGTCGATCCTGGTCACGACCGAGTCGGGACGGTGGTCGGAGGACTGGAGCGATGGAACACCCATCTACTAGTGTGACGGCATGGCGTCGCACCACACCAAGGACAAGGGCGATCTTGGCGTGGCGAAGGCGCACGCGAACCTCGTCGGTCAGGGATTCGTGGTGCTCTTTCCGGCAACCGAGCACGCTCCGTTCGATCTCGTCGCCTATGCGGACGGCGCGTTCTGCCGACTCCAGGTGAAGTACCGCGCGGCGCGTGCTGGCGCTGTCACCGTCCACTTTCGATCCGTCTGGAACGACCGTCAGGGCACTCACGCCAAGCCAACGGACAAGACCGCGATCGACGTCGTCTGCATCTACTGCCCCGACACCGACCAGTGCTATTACGTCCGTCCTGGTGATCACGGCGCGTCGGTCACCCTGCGGATCACGCCGAGCAGGAACGGCCAGCGCAACGGTGTGCTCGATGCCGCCATGTTCCGAGACCTTGCCGACCACGTGCGCCGGTGACCCTGATCGGTCAGGGTCGGGGCATGGCCGCCGCGTCGGCGTGGTCGACCAGCTCGCGGCCTTCGCGCCGGATGCGCTCGGAGCCCCATCGCCCGGGCGGGGCGAGCGTCTCGTTGAGTGCCCGCCCGTGCTCGGTCAGGGAGTACTCGACGCGCTGGGTGACCAACTTCTCGCTCGCGCCGCACGCAGGGATCGGCCCGCCGTGCGGCGCGCGCGTTTGGCACTGAACCCACCAGCGGGAAGGATGTGCCCGTGACACCTTCCCTGGAGACCCGTGCCTCGCGCCGCGCCGCGAGCAGGAAGGACGCCGGGGCGGGCGAGGAGATCGGCGTCACCGTGCACGACGTCGCCCGCGACCTGCGCCGTGACGTCGCGGCGGTCGAGCTACCGCTCCCGATCGACGGCGCCGAGGAGGCTGCCGCTTCCCGCGACCGGCTGCTCGCCCAGCTGGACGAGCACCTCCTTCCGCGGCTGAAGGAGCTGTCCTCGCCGGCCGTCGTCGTCGTGGCGGGGTCGACCGGCGCGGGCAAGTCCACGCTGTACAACTCGCTGCTCGGGGAGACGGTCTCCGAGGCGGGCGTGCTGAGGCCCACGACGCGCGAGCCGGTCCTGGCCCACCACCCGGCGGACGCCGACGTCATGTCGCCGGGGCCCGTCACGGAGCTGTCGCGCGTGGTGCAGCACGAGGGCGTGCCGCGCGGGACGGCGCTGCTGGACGCGCCCGACCTCGACTCGTTCGTCCAGCAGAACCGCTCGACCGCGCAGCAGCTGCTCGAGGCCGCCGACCTGTGGCTCTTCGTCACCACCGCCGCGCGCTACGGCGACGCGCTGCCGTGGCAGGCCCTGGCCCGCGCCACCGAGCGGGGGGCGTCGGTGGCGATGGTGCTCAACCGGGTGCCGAAGGAGACGCTGACGACGGTGCGCGGCGACCTGCTGCAGCGCCTGCGCGAGCACGGCATGACCGACGTCCCGCTGTTCGTGATCCCGGACGTGGGCCCGCACGAGGGGATGCTCGACCCGTCCGTCGTGCAGCCGGTGCGGCGCTGGCTGACCATGCTCGCGGGCCCGGACCGCTCGCGGGCCGTCGTCGTGCGCACGCTCAAGGGCGCGCTGGGCGCCCTGCCGGGGTGGGTCACCTCGCTGGCGGACGCGATCGACGCGCAGCAGGAGGCCGTGCACGTCCTGCGCCGCCGGGTCACCGAGGAGATCCCCGCGGCGGAGCAGCTCGCCCGCGACGCGGTCGCCGCCGGCGTCGTCGCCGGGGCGTCCGTGGAGGCGCGCTGGCGCGAGCTGTCCGGCACCGTGGGCGTCGACCGGGTCAAGGTGCGCGGCGACCGGGCGCGCAGCACGCGGCGCGCCGGCCGCGCCCGCGAGGCCGCGCTCGAGGGCCTGCGGTCCGACGTCGTCGACGCCGCCACGCGCACCCTGGCGGCGTCGGGGGCCCGGGTCGAGGAGCGGCTGCGCGCCGTCCTCGCCGGCCCGGGAGCGCCCGCCGGTGGCGAGGCCGTCGCCCCCGACGGCGCGGCGCGCACCGCGGCCCGCGAGGCCGAGGTGCCGGGCCGGGTGGCGCAGTGGGTCGAGCGGGCCGACGCCCTGGTGGCCGAGCTCGCCGGGGACGGCGCGTCCGCCGCGCGCGTCGAGGCCGCCGTCAAGGCGTTCGGCTCGCGGGGCCTCGCGACGCTGTTCCTCGCGTCCGCCGCGGGCAGCGGCGACGCCGACCGCCTGCTGAGCCGCGTCCTGGGGGACCTGGCCGCCGCACCCGTCGCCACCCTGCGCGACGACCTCGGCGACCGCGCGGCCGCCGTCGTCGACGCCGAGGTGCAGGCCGTGCTGGACGACCTCGGCCCGTCCGAACCCGCCGACGACGCGGCCGCCGGCCTGCGCGTGCGGCTCGCCGAGCTCAGGAGGCTGACATGACCGAGAGCCCGTCCCACGACGCGACGCTGCGCGCCCGCACCGAGGACCTCGCGCAGGCGCTCGAGATCGCCGGCCCGCGCCTCGACGACGCGACGTCGCAGCGCGTCTCGGCCGCGGTCGAGGGGGTGCGGGAGCGCCTCGCGCTCGGCGTGGACCACACGGTCGTGGCGTTCGCCGGGGGCACGGGCTCGGGCAAGTCCAGCCTGTTCAACAAGGTGTCCCGGCTGAGCTTCGCCGACGTCGGCGTGAAGCGGCCGACGACGGCACGCGTCACGGCGTGCTCGTGGTCGGACGACGCGGAGGCCCTCCTCGACTGGGTCGGCGTCGACCGCGAGCGCCGCATCACCCAGGGCGGGGAGCTCGACGGCCAGGACGAGGAGAAGCTCGCCGGGCTGGTGCTGCTCGACCTGCCCGACCACGACTCCGTCGAGCCGGCGCACCGCGAGGTCGTGGACCGGGTGCTGCCGCTGGTCGACCTGCTGGTGTGGGTGGTGGACCCGCAGAAGTATGCGGACGACGCGCTGCACTCAGGCTACCTGCGCGACTCGGTGGGCTCGGAGTCGTCGATGGTGGTGCTGCTCAACCAGGTGGACACCGTCCCGGACGCGCAGCGGGAGAACCTGCTGGCCGACCTGTCCCGCCTGCTCGAGGACGACGGCCTGACCGGCGTGTACGTGCAGGGGGTGTCCGCGAAGACGGGCGAGGGCGTCGACCACGTCCGCGGGCTGCTGGAGGAGGCGTGCGCGCGGCGGTCGGTCGCGGCCGGGCGCGCGGCCGCCGAGCTGGACGCCGCGGCGCGGCTGCTGCTGGCCCAGACCCCGGCCGAGGTGCCGTGGCAGATGGGCCCGGCCGTCGAGCGGGAGCTGGACGCGCTGGTCGCCGCGACGGGCCTGGACGCGGTCGCGAGCCAGGTCGGCAACGCGGTGCGCAACGGCTACGGCCGCCCCGAGGTGCCGCCGCCGGACCGGGACGCGGTCGCGCTGTCGCGGGCCCGCTGGCTCACCCGCGCGGGCGCGTCGTTGCGCCCCGGGTGGCAGCGGTCGCTCGCTTCCTCGGTGGCGGGGGCGGACCAGCTGCGCACGTCGGTGGCGGGCGCGCTGCGCGGCATCGCGCTCGACACGCGCGGGCCCGGGTCTGCCCGGGTGCTGCGCCGCACGTCCTGGGTGCTCGGCGCGCTCGCGGTCCTCGCGGCGGTCGTGGGGGTGCTCGCCCTCACCGGCGTGCTGGACCTCGCCGCGCCCTGGCCGGCGGTGGTGCTCGCCCTGGCCGGCGTGGCGGCCGTGGCCGCCGTGGTGGTGGCGTTCGCGGGGACGGCGTCGCGGCGCGCCCTGGCGCGCAAGCGCGAGCAGGCCGTGGCGTCCGCCGGGCGGGCCGCGCTCGAGCGGGTGCTCTCCGAGGGCCTCGGCGAGCCGACGCAGAAGCTGCTCCTCGAGCACCGTCGCGTGCGTGAGCTCGCGCAGTCGGCGACCGAGCTGCCGACGTCGCAGCCGCTCACGGGGTCCCTGAGGCTGCCCACAGGGTCGGAGCTGACGTCGTCGTCCACAGCGACCGCGAAGGCGGGGGCGCACCGGGCCTCGGGCGACTGATCCTGGGCGCACCGCCGGCGGCCGCCGGCGGCGAGCCCAGGAGGAGCGCATGAACGAGGTCAGCATCACGGTGGGCGGGTTCGTCGGGACGAAGCCGACCCTGCACCGGTCCGACGGCGGCGTCGAGTGGACCACCTTCCGCGTGGCGAGCACCCGCCGGGTGCGCGACGCGCGCAGCGGCGAGTGGTCGGACGGCAAGACGCTGTGGTTCACGGTGAAGTCCTTCCGCGCCGGCGCCCGCCACGTGGCGGAGTCGCTGGCGCAGGGGGACCCCGTGGTCGTCACCGGCCGGATGTCCACCGAGGAGTGGACGGACAAGGAGGGCAAGGACCGCTGGCAGCTCGTCATCGAGGCGCAGGCGGTCGGCCCGGACGTCACCCGCGGGCTGGCGCGCTTCACGCGCGTCGTCGACCGGACCGACTCCCCGGAGGCGGTGGACCCGTGGGCCGGCGCCACGCCGGGGTCGGAGCCGGACGACGACGCCGGGCCGGACCGTGAGGACGCCCGCCCGGTGCCGGTCGGCGTGTGAGGGCCGGGTTCGCGTAGGCTGGTGGACCGGCCGCCATGCCGGTCCTCCAGCGTGCCCGCTGGAGCCTCGAACTTCTCGGACCCGACCCGTCGGGTCTCCGCGCGATCGAACGGTGGAAGCAGAGCCAGTGGCTGAGTTCATCTACTCCATGTACAAGGCGCGCAAGGCGCACGGCGACAAGGTCATCCTCGACGACGTCTCGCTGAACTTCCTGCCCGGCGCCAAGATCGGCGTCGTCGGCCCCAACGGCGCCGGGAAGTCGACGATCCTCAAGATCATGGCGGGCCTCGAGCAGCCGTCGAACGGCGAGGCGCGCCTCTCCCCGGGGTACACGGTCGGCATCCTCATGCAGGAGCCGCCGCTCAACGAGGACAAGACGGTGCTCGGCAACGTCGAGGAGGCGGTCGGCCCGCTCAAGGCGAAGATCGACCGCTTCAACGAGATCTCCGCGCTCATGGCGGAGCCGGACGCCGACTTCGACACCCTGCTCGCCGAGATGGGCACGCTGCAGGAGGACATCGACGCCGCCGACGCGTGGGACCTCGACTCCCAGCTCGAGCAGGCGATGGACGCCCTGCGCTGCCCGCCGCCGGACGCCGACGTCAAGGTGCTCTCCGGTGGTGAGCGCCGCCGCGTCGCGCTGTGCAAGCTGCTGCTGGAGAAGCCGGACCTGCTGCTGCTCGACGAGCCCACCAACCACCTCGACGCCGAGTCGGTGCTGTGGCTCGAGCAGCACCTGGCCACGTACCCGGGCGCCGTCCTCGCCGTCACCCACGACCGGTACTTCCTCGACCACGTCGCGGAGTGGATCTGCGAGGTCGACCGCGGCCGCCTCTACCCCTACGAGGGCAACTACTCCACCTACCTGGAGAAGAAGCAGGCGCGCCTCGAGGTGCAGGGCAAGAAGGACGCGAAGCTCGCCAAGCGCCTCAAGGACGAGCTCGACTGGGTGCGCTCCAACGCGAAGGGCCGCCAGACCAAGTCGAAGGCGCGCCTGGCCCGCTACGAGGAGATGGCCGCGGAGGCGGAGCGGACGCGGAAGCTCGACTTCGAGGAGATCCAGATCCCCGCGGGCCCGCGCCTGGGCAACGTGGTCCTCGAGGCCAGCAACCTGCGCAAGGGCTTCGACGGGCGCCAGCTCATCGACGGCCTGAGCTTCACGCTGCCGCGCAACGGCATCGTCGGCGTCATCGGCCCGAACGGCGTCGGCAAGACCACGCTGTTCAAGACGATCGTGGGCCTGGAGCCGCTCGACGGCGGCGACCTCAAGGTCGGCGACACCGTCAAGATCTCCTACGTCGACCAGTCCCGCGGCGGCATCGACCCGAAGAAGACGCTGTGGGAGGTCGTCTCCGACGGGCTCGACTTCATCAAGGTCGGCAACGTGGAGATCCCGTCGCGCGCCTACGTGGCGTCGTTCGGCTTCAAGGGCCCGGACCAGCAGAAGCCCGCGGGCGTGCTGTCCGGCGGCGAGCGCAACCGCCTCAACCTGGCGCTGACCCTCAAGCAGGGCGGCAACCTGCTCCTGCTCGACGAGCCGACGAACGACCTGGACGTCGAGACCCTCGGCTCGCTGGAGAACGCGCTGCTCGAGTTCCCTGGCTGCGCCGTCGTGGTCTCCCACGACCGGTGGTTCCTCGACCGCGTCGCGACGCACATCCTCGCGTACGAGGGCACGGAGGAGGACCCGGCGAACTGGTACTGGTTCGAGGGCAACTTCGCCTCGTACGAGGAGAACAAGGTCGAGCGCCTGGGCGCCGACGCGGCGCGCCCGCACCGCGTCACGTACCGCAAGCTCACGCGCGACTGAGCGCGGTCTCCACGCACGCACGACGCCCCGGCACCCTCGCGGTGCCGGGGGCGTCGTGCCTCCGGCAAATGCCTGGGAACAGGAGCGCCCGTCGGCGATACTCCTGCGATGACCGCGACGACCACCCGCACCCGCCCCACCTGGCCCGACCTGCCCGCGTCGGTGCGCGGCGCGATCGAGGACCGGATCGGTGCGGCCGTCACGGGCTGGACGAGCCACGACGGCGGCTACTCCCAGGGGTTGGCGTCCACGTTGCGCACCGACCGCGGCGCGGTGTTCGTCAAGGCGGTGTCGACGGAGCACGAGTTCACCGTCCGCCTGTACCGCCAGGAGGCGGAGCGTGCGGCGGTGCTCGACGGGAGCGCGCCCGCGCCGCACCTGCACTGGATGACCGAGGCGGCCGCCGACGGGCACGAGTGGGTGGCCCTGGCCTTCGACGCCGTCGCCGGGCGCGCGCCCGTGCCGCCGTGGCGGGAGGACGAGCTGCGTGCGGTGCTCGACCTCGCCGTCGAGGTGGGGGAGCATCAGGTCGCGGCGGGGGTGCTCCCCGACGCCGGGTCCGAGCTGCCCGCCCGGCTCGTCGGCCGGCTCGCGGCGGAACGGCCGGCGGGACTCGCGTCGTACGACCCGTGGCTCGCCGAGCACCTGGACCGGCTCGCGACGCTCGAGCTCGAGGCGCCGGCGGCCGTGGCCGGCGACCGCCTCGTCCACGGCGACCTGCGCGGCGACAACGCGGTGCTCGTCGAGCGTGGGCGGGGCGGGCTGCGCGCGCTCGCCGTCGACTGGGCGTACGCAGCACGGGGCGCGGCGTTCTGCGACCTGGTGGGCATGCTGCCCGCGGTGCAGGTCGAGGGCGGGCCGACACCGGAGGAGGCGCTGCGCCTGCGCCCGCTGCCGGCGGGTACGGACGAGGATGGCGTCACCGCCTACCTCGTCGCCGAGACCGGATACTTCGTGCACTCATCGCTGCAGCCGCCGGTCCCGGGCATCCCGCACCTGCGGGCGTTCCAGCGCGCCCAGGGCGAGGTCTGCGTGGCGTGGCTGCGTCGTCGTCTGGCCTGACGCGCCCGGCGTGCGGCTGCTCGCGCACGCCTGCTCTGCGCGGATCGTCCCTGATGGGCAGACTGGGCACATGACCGACCCGGACACGACTCCCGCCCCCGACCCGCGGGACGGGGCGGCGGCCCGGGAGCTGGTCGACGCGCTCGAGACGCTGCGCGCCCGGCTCGGAGCGCTGCGCCTGCCGTTGGAGACCCCCGGGGTGGCGGGCGCGCGGACGGACCTCCATCAGGCCGTCGACCAGCTCGACGACTACCTGCTGCCGCGGCTGCGGGCCGAGCGCGCGCCGCTCCTCGTCGTCGTCGGCGGGTCCACGGGGGCGGGGAAGTCCACCCTGGTCAACTCGCTGCTGGGGGAGCCGGTGTCCGCGCCGGGCGTGCTGCGCCCCACGACTCGCGCGCCCGTCCTGGTGCACCACCCCCTCGACGCGCGCTGGTTCACCACCGACCGGGTGCTGCCCGGCCTGGCCCGGGTGTCGTCGTCGGGCGGCCCCGGGGACCCGGGGCGCGCGGGGTCGGCTGAGGGCGTCGCGGCGCTGCGGCTGGTGGCGAGCGAGGCGCTGCCGCAGGGACTCGCGCTGCTGGACGCCCCCGACATCGACTCCGTCGAGATGGCCAACCGCGAGATGTCCGCCCAGCTGCTGGGAGCGGCGGACCTGTGGCTGTTCGTCACGACGGCGGCGCGGTACGCCGACGCCGTGCCGTGGGACCTGCTGGGCCAGGCAGCCCGCCGTCGGGCGCAGGTGGCCATCGTGCTCGACCGCGTCGACCTGGGCGCGGAGGTCGTGGCCGAGGACCTGCGCCGCATGACGGCGGAGCACGGGCTGGAGGACGCGCGCGTGTTCGTGCTCGGCGAGGCCGCCGAGCAGGGGCCCGGCGCGCTGATGGACGGGCTGCTGCCCGAGGCGGCGGTCGCGGAGATCGCGACGTGGCTGTCGGGCCTGGGCGGCGACCCCGAGGCGCGGGCGCGGGTCATCGCCGCCACGCGCGACGGCGTGGTGGACGACCTCGTGCGCCGAGCCGTCGCCCTGGCGGAGACCGCGGACGGGCAGGAGGTGGCCGACGCGCGGCTGCGCGACGCCGTCCGCAGGTACCACGCCGAGGCGCTGGAGCAGGTGGAGACCGCGACGTCCGACGGCGCGCTGCTGCGCGGCGAGGTGCTGGCCCGCTGGCAGGACTTCGTCGGGACGGGCGAGTTCTTCCGGTCCGTCGAGGCGGGCGTCGGGCGGGTGCGGGACGCCGTCGTGCGGTTCTTCCGCGGCCGGCCGAAGGAGGCGCCGCAGGTCGAGCAGGCGATCGCGCACGGGCTCGAGTCGGTCATCCTCGACGCGGCGGAGCAGGCCGCCGAGCGCACGTTCGCGGCCTGGCGGGGAGACGGCGCGGGCGCGGCGCTGCTGGACGGCCTCGACCTGGCGCGTGTCCCAGGGGCCCTGCGCACCGAGGTGGCGGAGCAGATCCGCGGCTGGCAGGAGGACGTGCTGTCGCTCGTGCGCGAGCAGGGCGAGTCGCGGCGCGGCACGGCCCGCGCGGTCTCGTTCGGCGTCAACGCGCTCGGCGTCAGCCTCATGGTGATCGTCTTCGCCTCGACCGCCGGGCTGACCGGCGCGGAGATCGGCATCGCGGGCGGCACGGCGATCGTCGCGCAGAAGCTGCTCGAGGCGGTGTTCGGCGACGAGGCCGTGCGCCGGCTGGCGGCGCAGGCCAAGGAACGCCTGAACGGGCGCGTCGACGCGGTGCTGCGCGGGCAGGCCGCCCGGTACACCGCGCAGCTCGACGCGCTCGGCACCCAGGACACGGGGGCCGGCGGCGTCCGGGACGCGGCCCACCGCGTGGCGGAGGCGGCCAGGTCCGAGCGGGCGGCGCGGGCCGTCCCGCACGAGGGTACGACCCGCCCGTGGAGCGGCGGGCTGCTGCGCGGCGCGGGCACGTTCCGCCCGCCCGAGGCGCCCGCCGGCCCCGAGGACACGCCCGCGCCCGACGAGGGCGCACCGGAGCGTCGGGGCGGTTGGTGGTCGCGCCGCAGGTCCCGCACCCGGCGCGAGGAGGGGGAGCGGTGAGCAGGATCGACCTCGCGGACCGGACCGCGGCGCTCGAGACGGCGGTGGTGGCGGCGAGCGGCCGCCTCGACCGCGAGCTGCTCGACGACGCGCGCGCGGTCGTGAAGCGGGCCCGCGAGCGCGGCGGGCTCTCCGCGGAGCACACCGTCGTGGCGCTCGCGGGCGCCACCGGGTCGGGCAAGTCGAGCGTGCTCAACGCCGTCGCGGGCTCCGAGATCGCCACCGTCGGGGTGCGGCGACCCACGACGTCGCACCCGGTGGCCGCGGTGTGGGGCGACGGCGCCGGCCCTCTGCTCGACTGGCTCGAGGTCAGGCGGCGCCAGGAGATGCGCACGGCGGCGGACGACGACCCCGACGACGACGCCGGGGCGCCGCGCCCGGCGCGCCGCGGGCTCGCCCGGCTGCGGGGGCGGCGGGCGCCCGCGGGCATCACGACCGGGCTCGTGCTGCTCGACCTGCCGGACCACGACTCGGTGGTCGTCGAGCACCGGGTGCGGGCCGAGCGGCTGGTGGAGCGGGCCGACCTGCTGGTGTGGGTCGTGGACCCGCAGAAGTACGCGGACGCGGTGCTGCACGAGCGCTACCTGCGCCCGCTGGCCGGTCGCTCCGAGGTGGTCGTGGTGGTGCTCAACCAGGCCGACCGGCTCACCGACGCCGAGACCGACGCGATGCTGGCCGACCTGCGCCGGCTGGTCGCCGCCGACGGGCTCGACGGCGCCCGCGTGCTCGCCGTCTCCGCCCGGACCGGACGGGGGATGGACCAGCTCAAGGGCCTGCTGGCGGAGGCGGCGGCGCGCCGGGAGGCCGCGACCGCCCGGCTCGCCGCGGACGCCCGCGCCGCCGCCCAGCGGATCGCGGACGCGTGCGGGTCGAGCCCGGCGTCGCGGACGGGGGAGCGCGCCGCCGGGGGGCTCGTGGACGCGCTGGAGGCCGCCGCGGGGGTGCCCACGGTCGCCGACGCGGTGGCGTCCGCGCACCGGCGGGACGCGCACCTCGCCACGGGCTGGCCGGTCACCCGGTGGGTGTCGCGGCTGCGGCGGGACCCGTTGCGGCGGCTCGGCCTGCGGCGGGGCGCCGACGGGACGGCGGCCGACGGATCCGGGCCCGGTCCCGACCGGCCCGACCTGGTGCGCAGCTCGCTCCCGGCGACGCGCCCCGCCGTGCGCGCGGCGTCGGCGTCGGCGGTGCGCCGGTACGTCGACGAGGTGACCGACGGCGCCCCGGACCCGTGGGTGCTGGTGGCGCGGGCCAGGGCGCAGGACGCCATCGACCGGCTGCCCGGGGACCTCGACCAGGCGGTGGTCGGCACGCGCCTCGAGGCGGCGCGCCGGCCGCGGTGGTGGGCCGTGGCGGGCACGGTGCAGTGGCTGCTGCTCGCGGCCGCCGTCGTGGGGCTGCTGTGGCTGGCCGCCGCTGCGGTGGTGGAGTACTTCCGGCTGCCCCCGCTGATCCTGCCGGTGCTGACCGTGGACCTGACGGACTCCGGAGGGGGCGTCCTCGAGGTGCCGTGGCCCACCCTGCTGGCGATCGGCGGGCTGCTCGCGGGCCTGCTGCTCGCGCTCGTCGCGCGGGCCTTCGCCGCGTGGGGCGCGCGGCGCCGTCGTGCCCGCGTGCGCCGTCGGCTGCGCGAGTCCGTCTCGGGCGTGGCGGACCGGCTGGTGCGCGTGCCGGTGGGCGACGAGCTCGCGGCGCTGGCCCGCTGCCGGGCCGCGGCGGCGATCGCGGCCGGCTGACCGATTCCCGGGGCACACGTCCGGCGTGCGACGATGCCAGCCATGACCCGTCTGCACGTCCCCGTCCCCCTGCGCTGGTCGGACCTCGATGCCTACCAGCACGTCAACAACGTCGCGATGCTCCGCCTCCTGGAGGACGCGCGCATCACCGCGTTCTGGCGGCACCCGGAGGCCGTGGACGGCGAGGAGTGGCCCACCGCCATCCTCGACACCGGCCCGCACGCGACGTCGCACACCCTGGTGGCCGGGCAGCAGATCGAGTACCTGCGCCCGCTCGCCTTCTCCCGCACCCCGGTGCGGGTGGAGATGTGGATCGGCGCCATCGGGGGCGCGAGCCTGGAGGTCTGCTACGAGGTGCACGACGGCGTCCCGGGCGGCTTCGACCGCACCGGCCCGGCGTCGGGCGGCAAGGCCTACGTCAAGGCCGTCACGACGATCGTCGTCGTCGACGCCGCGACCGGCGCCCCGCGCCGCATCGCCGACCACGAGCGCGCGGCCTGGGAGCCGTACCTCGACGAACCGGTGACCTTCCGCCGCCGCGGCTGACCACCCCACGCACCGCGCCGAGGTAGTCCGACGACGATCGGACTACCTCGGCACGATGCGGACTACCTCGGCACGGTTCGGACTACCTCGGCCCTCCTAGTCGCCGATCGCCGGGTAGGCGTTGGTCACGAGCATCTGGAACTGCGTCTCGAACCACTTGCCGGACAGCGGCGCGTCCGGGAGCGCACCGGTCAGGCGGCCGCCGAGCTTGGGCGAGGCGAACGTCGGGTCGCACATCTGGTCGAAGTGCTTGCCCTCGTCGTTGGGGATCTCCTCGGACGACCCGTCGGACTCGCCCGGGGGCTTGACCCACACGAAGGCGTCGAGGTGCGACTCGGGGTAGCCGGCCGGCGTGGCCTGGGGCCGCTCGCCGAGGCCCGCGCCGTCGGGGTTGCACCACGCGCCGCGGTGGTTGCGACGGTCGACGCGCGACTCGTCGACGTAGGTGTCCAGTGCCGTCGACGTGCTCTCGGCGGTGGGCCGGTCGGGGCCGCCCCAGCCGTTGCGGGAGGTGTCGATGAGCATGCCGATCGACGACGGGAAGCCCTCCGCCACGAGCAGGTCGTACAGGTGCGCGGTCCAGTCCGTCTCGTCGAAGTCGGCGTTCCACTCGTAGAAGCTCGCCGAGCGCACCGGGGTGCTGCCGAGCTGGGTGTCCTCGAGGAAGGGCTCGGCCAGCGGTGTGGAGTTCGCCGTGTTCGTGACGAAGCCGGCCACCGAGTCGAAGCCCGCCTCGGTGCTGCCCACGACGTCCGCGAACAGCTGGGCGGCGGGCTGGGCGTTGTTCGGCCAGCCGAGCCAGCCGGCGTGCGCGGCATCGATGTAGCTGTACACGTTGCCCACGTCGTGCAGGCGGTCCAGCGCGTAGGCGACGCCCTCGCGGTAGTACGGCGCGGCCTGCTGGCACAGCGGCTCGCTGGCGTTGGTCACGAGGTTCGGCAGCGAGTCGGGCTCGATCGTCGCGACGATGCGCAGGTCCTCGTACGCGGGGTCGTCGAGGATCTCGACGATCGCGTCGATGTACTCCGTCTCGTAGCGCTGCATGCCCTCGTCCGTGGCCGGCAGCTCGCCGTTGGAGGCCAGCGCGTAGCAGTCGCGCCCGGGCAGGTCGTAGATGACGACGTTGAACACCAGCGGCGTGTCGCCCTGCTGCTGCGCGAGCGCGGCGTCCAGGTGGGTCCGCAGCCCGGGGCCGTCGGCGTTGCCCTCGATGGCGCTGATCCGGTCCATCCAGACGGCGGTGGGCTCGTTCGCGACGGCGCGCATCGAGTCGCCGAGGGCGCCGCCGGCGCGGTCCGCGGCGGCGGTCACGTTCTCGGACCAGTACGCGTTGACGTACTGGTCGGCGCCCGCGAACGGGTTGTCGACGCGGGGCTCGGCCGCGCCCGCCGAGGTCGCGGCCGTCAGCGGTGCCGCCGCGAGCGCCACGACGGCGGCGGTCGTGGCGGTGGTGCGGCCGCGGTGCCGCCGTCCTCTGGCCGGCGCACCCTTGCGCCGTTCCCAAGCTGATCGCACAGGAGCCTCCTGGATCGTCAGGTGCCCGGGCCGCGGCGGGCCTCGCCCGCCCCGGTCTCCCGGGCGTCGGGCCGTCGGCACCGACGCCTCCCAACCTGGCAACGGGTGCCTGTGCCGGACAGTGCGCGAAACGTTTAGGCGGGGGCGGGGGCCGTGGACCCCCGGATGACGAGCCGCGCGACGGCCCCCGGACCGTCGGGGTCGTCGGCGGACCCGCCCGCGGCGCCGACGGCACCGGCGTCCGCGGCGCTCCCGGCGCCACCGAGCAACGGCCGGACGACGGCGGCCACGTCGGCGCCGAGCTCGCCCCACGGGCGTGAGACGGCGGTCGCCGCGGGGTGCACCAGGCGGCAGGCGGGGGAGTCCTCGAGCACCAGCACCGACAGGTCCCACGGCACGGAGAGGTCGCGCTGGCGGGCGGTCTCGAGCACGGCGAGCAGGGCGACGTCGCCGTCGACGACGACGGCCGTGGGCCGCTGCTCGGTGGCGAGCAGGCGCGCGGCGCCCGCGGCGGCGTCCTCGACGGTGCGGTAGCCGACCCGGTCGGCCCTCGCGCCGGTGCGCGGGCCGGCGCGGCCGTCGTCGGGGGCGTCGAGCGCGTCGAGGAGCCCGGCCGCCGGGTGCTCCTGCGCGTCGCGCGCGAGCAGGGCGACCCGGTCGTGCCCGAGCGTGCGCAGGTAGTGCGCCGTGCGCTGCTCGGCGTCCCCGGCGAACCACGCCCCCGACGGGACGGCCGCCCCTTCTGCGGTGTCGTGCGTCGGCACGCCGGGCACCGGCGGCGCGAGCGCCACCAGCGGCACGCCGTCGCGGTGCGCGGTGCGGACGCGGGGGTCGTCGTGGGCCAGCCCGGTGACGACGAAGGCGGCGTGGCGCCGCTCCGTCCAGGCGTGCTCGAGGTCGCGGACGGCGGTGTCGAGGTCCGGCGCCACGTCCACGACGACGTCGGTGGCGGGCGCGTCGTCGGCCACCCGGAGCGCCGACCGCAGGCCGAGGGCGACGGCGGTGGCCCGCCCTGCGTCCTCGGGACCGACGGCCTGGACCGACACGCTGTGCGGCGCCGAGCGCAGCGAGCGGGCGGCGGCGCTCGGACGCCACCCGAGGTCGGCGGCCGTGCGCAGCACGTGGCGGCGGGTGCGGTCGGACACCCCCGGCCGCCCGTTGAGGGCGTAGGAGACGACGGCGATCGAGACGCCCGCGGCGCGCGCGACGTCGGTGATGGTGGTGCGTCGGGCGCCGACGGCGGGCACGGGCCCGGTGCGGCTGGGCGTGGTCACGCTCCCACACTGTGCCGGGAATCGGTGCAGAATGCACCCGGGAACGTGCACGGTACTCGACGGCGAGGACGGTGGTACGGATGACGACGATCGGTGCTCTGGGAAGGGGCCCCGGCGGGGGCCCGCGGACGATCGGGGTGGTCAGCCCCGTGCTCGGCGGCTACTACTTCGGGCGGGCGCTGGCCGGCGCGGCCCGGGTGCTGCGCTCCGGGCGGCATCGCGTGGTGGCCCTGCAGACGTATCCGGCGGACCTCGACCGGGCCGAGTTCCCGGCCGCCCCCCGCCGGCGCACGCTGGTCGGCGGCGCGCGGTGGGACGGGCTCATCGTCGTGACGAGCGCGCTCGAGGACGAGACGCTGCGCGGGATCCACGACGCCGGCACGCCCCTGGTGCTCGTCGGCGTCGGTCCGGTCGAGGGGGTGGCGGCGCCGAGCCTCGGTCCCGACAACGCCGGTGCCGCGCGGGCCGTGGTGGACCATCTCGTCGCGCACGGGCACCGCCGCATCGGCTTCCTCGGCGCCGCGGACCAGACCGACACGCGCGAGCGGTACGACGCCTACCGCGCGGCTCTGCTCGCGCACGGCATCGAGCCGCGGGCGGAGTGGCTCTACCGCACCCGCGACAACCAGGAGGCGGGCGCGCAGGCCGTCGCGCGGCGGCTGACGGAGGCGGGCGACGGGGCGCTCCCGACGACGGCCACCCTGGCCGCCACGGACCGCAACGCCGTGGGCTTCATGCGCGGGCTGCGGGCCGAGGGGCTGTCCCTCCCCGAGGCGCAGGCGGTGGTGGGCATCGACCACTCCGACCTCGGGGCCCGGACCCGGCCCCGCCTGTCGAGCGTGGACCTGCTGCACGACGCCGTCGGCGAGCAGGCGGCCCGGCTGGTGCTGGCGATGATCGCCGGCGAGCACGTGACGGGGGAGCACCGGCTCGGGCGCTCGGCGCTGGTGCTGCGCGAGTCGTGCGGCTGCGAGGCGGGGGCGCGGGGCCACGTCGTCGTGGCGGGGTCGGGCGGCGCCGGGGGCCAGGACCTCGGGCGGCGGCCCGAGACCCGCCCGGACGCGTCGTCGGACGGCGCCACGACGGGCGCGCCGACCGGTGCCGACCCGGGCCTCGACGACGTCGCGCCCGTGGTGCTCGCGCGCGAGCACGGCCGCGACGCCTGGGTCGCCGCGGTCCGGCAGGTGCTCGCCGCCGCGGCCGAGCGAGGGCTGCACGCCCCGGCGCCGGCGCTGCGCGCGCTGGCCGACGCGACGGCGCGGCTGCGGCCGTCGCCGGACGCGCTCGAGCAGCTGGTGCCCGCCCTGCACGTCGAGGCCGCGCGGACGGTCCGGCGGCACCGGCGCGCGGCCGCGCGCCGGCTCTCCCAGCAGGGCGGCGGGGCGGAGCCCGCGCGGCACGGCCACCGCGCGCTGGGGCCGGCGGCGCGGCGCACCGCGCTGGAGACGACCGTGCGCGACGTCGTCGTGGCGCTCGCCCGCGGCACGGTCGCCGGCACCCTGGGCCGCGCGGGCCGCCTCGAGCGCGAGCTCGCGGAGCAGTACGAGGTGGACCTCGAGCTGATGCGTGCGGACGGCGCCGCGCTGCGCAGCCTCGACTGGCTGCCGCGCGGGCACCGCGGGCTGGCCGCCCTCGCCCTGTGGGTCGACAACGCCGACGTGCCCGGCGGGCGGGCGCTGCAGGTGGTCGGGGCGCGCGGCGGCGCGACCGGTGCGCAGCGGCTCCTCGGGTCGACGTACCCGCCGCCGGAGTTCCCGCCCCCCGAGCTGACCGACCCGTCGTCGCCCACCGTCGTCGTGCCCGTGGGCTTCGGCAGCTCCGACCGGGGCGTGCTCGTGGTGAGCGGCCTCGTCGACACCCGGGCCACGAGCACCCGCGCCCGGTACAACCACTGGGCCGCCATGCTCGGCGTGGCCCTCGACGCGGAGGACACCCTCAGCGCCCTGCAGGCGCAACGGCGCGAGCTCGCGGACGCCGCGGAGCGGGAGCGGGTGCTGGCCCTCGAGGTCGCCGCCGGCCACGAACGGACGGCGCTGGTGTCCATCGCGTCCCACGACGGCACCTGGGACTGGGACGTCGAGGCGGGCCGGGTGCTCTACTCCGACGCGTGGGCCGCGCTGGTCGGGTGCGACCCGGCCGCCGTCGGCGACGACCCGCAGGAGTGGCTGGACCGCGTGCACCCCGACGACGCCCGCCGCGTGCAGTCGGCGGTGGCCGCGCAGCTGTCGGGCTCCCACCAGCCGCTCGACGTCGAGCACCGGATCCGCTCGGCCGACGGGCGGTACGTCACGGTGCGCTGCCGCGCGGTCACGGTGCACGACGCCGGCGGCCGCGCCGCCCGCATGGTGGGGGCGATGGCGGTGGTCTCGGACGTCACCCTGTTCCGCAGCGAGCTGCGCGAGCGGGTGCTCGTCGACCCCGGCACCGGACTCGTGGCGCGCGAGCTGTTCGTCGACCGCCTCGAGCGCGCGATCTCCCGCGCGCGCCGCGTCGGGGCGTACGGCTGGCAGGTGCTCGCCGTCGGGTTCTCCGCGCCGCCGACCGCCCTCGCGCTGCGCCGGCTGCACGGCGAGCTCGACCCGGACGACTGCGCGTACGGGCCCGCGCCGCGCGACGTCGTCGTGCTGCTCGACGGGGTCGACGCGGGTGCGGCCCGCGACCGTGCCGCGCGGCTGCGGTCCGTGCTCGGGGAGCAGACCGTCGTCGAGCACAGCGCCGGGACCGGCGGACCCGAGCCCTCGCTCGAGGCCGTCGACGGCGCCCGCGGCGGCGACGCCATCGAGGTCCTGCGCCGGGCGGGCGACCGGCTGGCGCGCCGTCGCGCGGCCGCGACCGCGCGACGCACGTGAGCGTTCCCTGAAACGTTTCCGGCCGTTGTCGGGCCGGGGAGCCGGGTCGAGCCTCGGGGGGTGCTCGACGCCCCGTCGCCGCCGGCGGACCCGCGGGGCGGGGCGAGCCTCCCGAAGATGAGAGGTGCAGCACGATGCCACCCACGACGCCACGCACACCCCGGCCGCGATCACGCAGCGGCCCGTCCCGCGCGCCACGTCCCCCGGGCGGGCGGCCGAGGCGCGTCGTCGCCGCGGGCGCCGCGCTCGCGGCGCTGGTCGCGCTCGCCGCGGCCGGCCCGTCCGCCGCGGCACCCGGGCCGACGACCGCCTCCGCGCCGGACGCCGCCGCCGAGCGCACCCTGCTGGTCGACGGCGAGTACACCCAGCGGTTCCTGGAGCTCTACGACAAGATCCACGACCCGGCGAGCGGCTACTTCTCGCCGCAGGGCATCCCGTACCACGCGGTCGAGACGCTCATGGTCGAGGCGCCGGACTACGGGCACGAGACCACCAGCGAGGCGTACTCGTTCTGGCTGTGGCTCGAGACGTCGTACGGGCAGGTGACGGGCGACTGGGAGCCGTTCAACCACGCCTGGGACACGCTCGAGCAGTACATGATCCCGACCACGGAGAACCAGCCGACCAACGCGGCCTACGACCCGGCCAAGCCCGCGACGTACGCGCCGGAGTTCGACCACCCGAGCCTGTACCCGTCGCAGCTCGACCCGGGCGTCTCGGTGGGCGCCGACCCGATCGGCGCGGAGCTCGAGTCCACGTACGGCACGCCCGAGGTGTACGGGATGCACTGGCTCGCCGACGTCGACAACGTGTACGGCTTCGGCGCCGCGCCCGGGTCGTCCGAGCTGCTGGGGCCGGAGCACGAGGGCACGTCGTACATCAACACGTTCCAGCGCGGGCCGCAGGAGTCGGTGTGGGAGACGGTGCCGCAGCCGTCCATCGACGACTTCTCCTACGGCGGCGAGAACGGCTACCTCGACCTGTTCACCGGCGACGCGTCGTACGCGACGCAGTGGAAGTACACCAACGCGCCCGACGCCGACGCCCGCGCCGTCGAGGCCGCCTACTGGGCGAACACCTTCGCCACGGAGCAGGGGCAGCCGGAGGCCGTGGCCGACACGGTCGGCAAGGCGTCGAAGATGGGCGACTACCTGCGCTACGCCCTCTTCGACAAGTACTTCAAGACCGCTGGCTGCGAGTCGACGTCGTGCCCCGCGGGCACCGGCCGCGACGGCGCGCACTACCTGCTGTCCTGGTACTACGCGTGGGGCGGCGCGCTCGACACGGCATCGCCCTGGGCCTGGCGCATCGGTTCCAGCCACGCGCACTTCGGGTACCAGAACCCCATGGCGGCGTGGGCGCTGTCGAACGACCCGGACCTCGAGCCCGCGTCGCCGACGGCGTCCGACGACTGGGCCACCAGCCTCGACCGCCAGCTCGAGCTGTTCCAGTGGCTCCAGGCCCCCGAGGGCGGCATCGCCGGCGGCGCGACCAACAGCTGGGACGGGCACTACGCCGAGCGGCCCGACGACGTCGCGACCTTCTACGGCATGGCCTACCAGGAGGCGCCGGTCTACCACGACCCGCCCTCCAACCAGTGGATGGGCATGCAGGGCTGGGGCGTGGAGCGCATCGCCCAGCTGTACGAGGAGACCGGCGACGAACGCGCCGAGGCGATCCTCGACCGGTGGGTGCCGTGGGTGATGGAGCACATCACGGTCACCGACGACTCGTGGCAGGTCCCGGCGAACCTCGCCTGGTCGGGCCAGCCCGACGACTGGGACGCCGCGGACCCCGGCGACAACGCCGGCCTCTCCGTCGAGGTCACCGGGTACGGGCAGGACGTCGGCGTCGCCGGCGCGCTCGCCAGGTCGCTCATGTACTACGCGGCCGGCGGGGAGGGTGAGCAGCACGCGCAGGCCCAGCAGGTCGCGCACGACCTGCTCGACGCGATCTGGACCCAGGACAGCGACCCGCTCGGCGTCGCCACGACCGAGACGCGCGCCGACTACGCCCGGTTCGACGACGTGCTGTCCGCCCCCGACGGCGACGGCGTGTACGTGCCCGAGGGCTGGACCGGCACGATGCCGAACGGCGACACGGTCGAGGCCGGCTCGTCGTTCCTGGACCTGCGGTCGTTCTACGCCGACGACCCGCAGTGGCAGAAGGTGCAGGACCACCTGGACGGCGGGCCCGCGCCCGAGTTCACCTACCACCGGTTCTGGGCGCAGACGGCGGTCGCGACGGCGCTCGCGGACTACGACCGGCTGTTCGGCGAGGGCACCCCGACGGACGACACCGGTCGGTGACCTCCTCGCGGTGGTTCCGGCCGCGCCGAGGTAGTTCCCGCCGTGCCGAGGTGGTGGTCCGGGCCACTACCTCGGCACGGCTCGCCCTCAGCCGAGCAGGTCCAGCACCGCGCGCTCCGCGGCCGAGCGCGTGCGCGTCGGCCCGATGGTCTCGCCGTGCTCCCACAGGTCGACGAGCCGCGGGTCGATGTACGACGCGCGGGCGACCGCCGGGGTGTTGCCGAGCTCCTCGGCGACGTCGCGGACGACGTCGGCGACCACCCGGCGTCGGGCACGCTGCGAGCGCGGCGGCGCGCCGACGTCGGCCAGCGCCCGCGCCGCGAGCACCGTGGCGTGCCAGGTGCGGAAGTCCTTCGGCGTCGCGTCGTCGCCGAGGCGCTCCTTGACGTCGGCCTGCACGTCCGCGCTGGTGACGTCGTGCCAGCCCGCGCCGTCGTCGTCGCGCCACGCCAGCAGGTCGACGCCCCCGCGACGGCGCTTGAGGGTGGTGACGAGCGGGGCCACCGCCGGGTCCTCGACGAGCACGTCGCGCAGCTGCCCCGACTTGGCCGGGTACCGGAAGTGCACGCTGCCGTCGCGCCGCACGGTGGCGTGCTCCTTGCGGATCGTCGCGAGGCCGTAGCTGCCGTGCCGCGTCGCGTAGACCTCCCCGCCGGCGCGGAAGTAGGCGTCGTCGAGCAGCCGGAACGCGAGCGCGAGCACCCTGCGGCGGTCGACGCGCGGCCGGTCGAGGTCGCGCGTCACGCCGGCCCGGGCGGCGGGCAGCCGCCGGCCCACGTCGAGCACGCGGTCGTGCTTGCGGCGGGCCCGCCGCGCCTGCCACTCGTCGTGGTAGAGGTACTGGCCGCGCCCGGCGTCGTCCCGGCCGAACGCCTGCAGGTGGCCGTCGGGGTACCGGCAGATCCACACGTCGGTCCACGCGGGCGGGATCGCGAGGCGGGTGCAGCGCGCGATCTCGTCCTCGTCGTCGAGGGGTGCGCCGTCGACGTCGAAGAACACCCAGCCGTCGCCCTTCGCCCGGCGGGAGTAGCCGGGGGAGGAGGCGGAGACGCGGCGCAGTCGCACGCGCACAGTGTGCGGCGGCGTCGTCGTGCCCGCAGCGCCTCGGCCGGGGGCCCGACGTCAGCCGGGGAGCCGGATCATGCCCTCCTGCGCGATGCTCGCCACGAGGCGTCCCTCCCGGTCGTACACGCGGGCCAGGCCGAGGCCTCGCCCGCCCTGCGCGCCGGGCGACTCCTGGACGTACAGCAGCCAGTCGTCGGCGCGCGCGTCGCGATGGAACCACATGGCGTGGTCGAGGCTCGCCATCGGCACGGTGCCGCCGACGTCGATCCACGAGCTCCCCGCCTGGCGCAGCACCGGCTCGAGCATCACCTGGTCGCACGCGAACGCGAGCAGCGCGCGGTGCAGCAGCCTGTCGTCGGACTCGATCGCGTGCCGGGCCCGCACCCACACCTGCTGCGTCGGCTTCGGGTCGGGGTCGGGGCCCAGGTACAGCGAACCGCCCACGTGCCGCAGGTCGAACGCCGACTCGTGCGACCAGAACTTCGCGGCGGGGTGGTCGATCCCCTCGAGCGCCTCGATCGCCGACGGCACGTCCTCCGGCGCGGGGACCCCCGGCGGTGCGGGCTCCGCCGCCTCGTAGCCCGGCTGGTCGGTCTGGAACGAGACGGTGAGCGACAGGATCGGCTTGCCGTGCTGGATGGCGTGCGACCGGCGGGCGCTGAACGACCGCCCGTCGCGCAGCCGCTCGACGGCGAAGTCGATCGGCGTGTCCAGGGTGCCCTCGCGCAGGAAGTAGGCGTGCAGCGAGTGGGGCAGCCGGTCGTCGTCGACGGTGCGGCCGCACGCGAGCAGGGCCTGCGCCAGCACCTGGCCTCCGTACACGCGGCGGGCCGGGCCGGGCACGCTGTCGCCGCGCCACAGGTCGTCCTCGCCGCGCGGGCCCCAGCCCTCGACCTCGCGCAGGTCGAGCGCCGACAGCAGGCGGTCCAGGGCGTCGGGGATGCCCGCGGGGGCGGTCGTGCTGGGGGCCGTCTCGCTCACACGCACTCCAGGTCGATTCGCAGGTCGATTCGCAGGTCGATTCGCAGGGTCACTCGTCGAACGTGTTGATCATGCTGTACGCGGCCCGCTCGAGGTAGTCCCACAGCTGGGACTCGTGGATCGGCGCCAGGTCCAGCGCGTCGACGGCGGCGCGCATGTGCCGCAGCCAGCGGTCGCGCGCGTCGGGGTTGACCTTGAAGGGCGCGTGCCGCATGCGCAGCCGCGGGTGGCCGCGCTGCTGGCTGTACGTCGTCGGCCCGCCCCAGTACTGCTCGAGGAACAGCGTGAGCCGCACCTTCGCCGGCCCGAGGTCCTCCTCGGGGTACATGGGCCGCAGCACCTCGTCCGTGGCGACGCCCTCGTAGAACACGTCGACGAGGCGCTCGAACGTGGCGTGCCCGCCGACGGCGTCGTAGAACGACGCGGGTGAAGTCTGGTCCGTCACCGGGCCATCCTCCCAGACACCCGCGGTGCCGTTCCTCCCGCTCGGCGGCCCGGAGCGTTACGCTGGTCACGGACCTGCAACGACGCACTCCACGGGAGGCCCCCATGACCATCGCCCCGAACAAGGCCGACGACATCCTCGCGGCGCTCGGCGGCAGCCGCAACGTCGTCGAGCTCGAGCCCTGCATCACCCGGCTGCGGGTCGAGGTGAGCGACCCGGCCCTCGTGGACGAGCCGGGGCTCAAGGCGTCGGGCGCGTTCGGCGTGGTGCGCTCGGGCCGCGTGGTGCAGGTGATCGTGGGCCCGGAGGCTGACGACCTCGCCGCTCAGATGGACCCGCTGCTCGTCTCCTGACTCAGCCCTCGGTCTGCTCGAGCGCGGCCGGCTCGACGTCGGCCGGCGCCACGAGCACGCCCGCTCCGCGCAGCTCCGCCTGGGCGACGCGGCGCAGCTCGCGCGAGACCTCCCACTGGTCGCCCGGCCGGGTCTGCGCGTGGAGCGTGAACGACATGGTGATGTCGTTGACGGCGTCGACGCCGCGCACGGACGGTGCCTCGAGCAGCAGCGGGGACAGCTCCGGGTCGGCCTGCACGGCGTCGGCCGCCCGGCCGAGCGCGGCCCGGACCACGTCGATGTCCGCGTCGACGGGCACGCGCACCTCGGCGACGGCGCGGGACCACTGCTGGGTCATGTTGCCGGCCCGCAGGATCTCCCCGTTGCGCACGTACCAGAGCGTGCCGTCGAACGCGCGCACCTGCGTCACGCGGAGCTGGACCTCCTCGACGGTTCCCGTCGCGCCGGAACCCAGGTCGACGACGTCGCCCACGCCGAACTGGTCCTCGACCAGCAGGAAGACGCCGGAGATGAAGTCCTTCACCAGGCTCTGGGCGCCGAAGCCCAGTGCGATGCCGACTACGCCGGCTGAGGCGAGGAGCGCCCCGACCGGCTGGCCCACCGCCTGCAGGATCATCAGCGCCATGATCGTGCCGACCGTGATGTTGGCCGTCGAGCGCAGCACCGAGCCGACCGTCCGCGCCCGCTGCGCGCGCCGCTGGCTGGCCAGCGGGTTCGCCAGGGCGATCGCGTCCTCGACGAACGGCGTGCGCTGCAGGTAGCGGCGCCAGGCGGGCGAACCCTCGGTCGTGGTGGTCCCGGCTCCGGTGGCGATCCGTTCCGTCACGTGCGCGATCACGCGGCGCAGCAGCACCAGCGCGAGGATGCCGATCGCCAGGATGATCAGTACCTGGAGGGGCCAGCCGGTGAACCACTCCCAGAAGGACTGGCCGGCGTCCGCGGCGGCCTTGATGGTGTCCTCGACGGCGGACTCGGTGTGCGTCCCGCTCGGGCTGGGCGTGGGCGCGGGAGTCACCGCCGTCGGGGCAGCGGTCCGGAGCGTGGAGATCACGGGGGTCACCCGCCCACGGTAGCGAGGGTGCGCGCCGCGACGAAACGTCGACGGCCCCGGCGTCCCGCCGCGTGGGCGGACGGCCTGGTCGGGCAACCGATGGCAGGATCGTCCCCGTGAGCAAGGACCAGCCGACCACCCCGGACGACGCCCGCGACGAGACCCCGGACGACCCGGGGGACGACAGGGACGGCACGTCCGACGACGCGCGCACCGAGGCGCCCGCCGCCGTGGCCGACGCGCCGTCCGCGGCGGACGCCGCCCCCGCCCCGGAGTCCGCCTCCGACGAGCCGAGCGCCGAGCTGCGCGAGCTCGCCGAGGCGTACGGCGTGCTCGGCGAGCACCACGGGTTCGGCGGCGAGAGGGTGACCGCGCCGGCGTCGACGCTGGCGGCGCTGCTGGGCGCGCTGGGCGTGCCGGCGGGCACGCCGCAGCAGGTGACGCACAGCCTGCAGCGTGCGCAGGACGACGAGTGGCGCGCCGTCCTGCCGCCCACGGTCGTGGTGCGCGAGGGCGCCGGGGCCCAGGTGCCGGTGCACGTCACCGACGGCGCGGGCGTGCACGTCTGGCTGGAGCTGGACGGCGCCGAGCCCGCGGCGCGCGAGCACGAGGTCCGCCGCCGTCGCGACCTGGACCAGCTCGACGTCGTCGTCGAGCCGCGCACCGTGGACGGCCGCCAGGTGGGGCGCGCGACGTTCGCGCTGCCCGACGACCTGCCGCTCGGGTGGCACTCGCTGCACGCGCTCACGGAGGGCCACGAGTCCCGCGCCACCGTCGTCGTCACACCCCGCCGGCTCGAGCTGCCCGCGGGGCTGGACGACGACCAGTGGTGGGGCTTCCTCGTGCAGCTGTACTCGGTGCGCTCGCGCACGTCGTGGGGCGTGGGGGACCTCGCCGACCTGGCCGACCTGGCCTGGCTGACGGCGCACCGCGCCGGCGCGGACTTCGTCGGGGTCAACCCGCTGTCCGCGACCGAGCCGGTGACTCCGGTGACGCCGTCGCCGTACCTGCCCACCAGCCGCCGCTTCCTCAGCCCGTTGTACGTGCGGGTCGAGGACATCCCGGAGACGGCGTACCTGTCGGCGGCGGACCGCTCCCTCGTGGAGTGGGCGGCGGACCCGGTGCGCGACCTCGTCGCCGACCCCGGCGCGCTCGACCGCGACGCCGTGTGGGAGGCGAAGAAGGCGGCGCTCGAGGTGGTGTTCACCGCTCCCCGGCGTGCGGCGCGCGAGGCCGCGTACCAGGAGTTCGTCGCCGCGGAGGGCACGGGGCTGCGCGACTTCGCGACCTGGTGCGCGATCGTCGAGCACCTGGGCTCGCGCCCGCGGCCGGACGAGCTGGGCGACCCCGCGTCGCCCGCCGTGGCCGCGCTGCGCGAGCAGCTGGCCGAGCGCGTGGAGTTCTACGTCTGGCTGCAGTGGGTGGCCGACGAGCAGAAGCAGACCGCCCAGCGCGTGGCCCGCGAGGCCGGGATGCGGATCGGCATCATGCACGACCTGGCCGTCGGCGCCCACCCGCAGGGTGCGGACGCCTGGGCGCACCGCGACGTGCTGGCCCGCGACGTGTCCGTCGGCGCGCCGCCGGACATGTACAACCAGCAGGGGCAGGCCTGGTCGCAGCCGCCGTGGAACCCGCGGGCGCTCGCGCGTGCCGGCTACGCGCCGTACCGCGACATGCTGCGCACCGTGCTGCGGCACGCGGGCGCGCTGCGGGTCGACCACGTGCTCGGGCTCTTCCGCCAGTGGTGGGTGCCGGAGGGCGCCTCGCCCGCGGCCGGCGCGTACGTGCGCTACGACCACGAGGCGCTGCTCGGCATCCTGTGCCTGGAGGCGCACCGCGCGGGCGCGGTCGTCGTGGGGGAGGACCTGGGCGTCTTCGAGCCGTGGGTGCGCGACGAGCTCGCCGACCGCGGCGTCCTCGGCACCTCCGTGCTGTGGTTCGAGAAGGAGGACGGCCGGCCGCTCGAGCCGGAGAAGTACCGGCGCGCGTCGCTCGCCACCGTCGGCACGCACGACATGCCGCCCGCCGCGGGGTACCTGGCGGGCGAGCATGTGGACCTGCGCGAGCGGCTCGGCCTGCTGACCGAGGACGCGCAGGAGCTGCGCGCCGCCGCGCGCGCCGAGCGGGACCAGGCGGTGCTCGCGCTCGCGATGCGCGGGCTGGTCGGCGACCACCCGTCCGAGCGCGAGATCGTCGAGGGGCTGCACCGGTACCTGCGGAAGTCGCCGGCCGCGCTGGTGGGCGTGCAGCTCACGGACGCCGTCGGCGAGCGGCGCACGCAGAACCAGCCCGGCACGGACACCGAGTACCCGAACTGGAAGGTGCCGCTGGCCGACGGGTCGGGGAACGTCGTCCTCGTCGACGACCTCTTCGACAACGCGCGACTGCGGTCCCTCGTCCAGGCGGTCCGCACCGCCCGCTAGGCGCGACCTCGCTGGGTGAGCTTGTCGAGACCCGTCGCCGTTGGTTGAGCTTGTCGAAACCCGGTGAGGTGTCGACAAGCTCAACCGACGAGTGCCATCAGGCGTCGGCGGCCTGCGCGGCGAGCGCCCGCTCGGTGCCGGCGAGCTGCTCGACGACCATGCGCCGCAGGGCCGCGGGGGCGTCGGCGTTCGCGTCCAGCCAGCCGCGGACGGCGTCGCGGAGCTCGACCGAGGCGAGCGGGGCCGGGTACAGCCCCTCGATGAGCTCCTCGGCGATGTGGTAGCTGCGCGTCGTCCAGATGGGCAGCAGCGCGTCGACGTACCGGGCGGCGAACGGCTCCAGCACGGCCGGGTCGGTCACGTGCACGAAGCCGGACGCGGTGGACCGGATGATCGCGTTGGGCACGTCCGCCTGGTCGACGACGGACGCGAACGCGGCCTCCTTGCCCTCGACGGTCGGCGTCGCCGCGCGGGCGCGGGCGGCGGCCTGCCGGCCGGTGGCCGTGTCGTCCTGCGCGAGCGCCGCGTCGATCTCCGCGCCGTCGGCGGCGCCGAGCAGCACGAGGCTCTCCAGCAGCTCCCACCGCAGGTCGGTGTCCACCGTGAGCCCGTCGAGGGCGACGGAGCCGTCGAGCAGGCCGCGCAGCGGGGCGACGTGGTCCGGCGTGGAGGCGAGCTGCGCGAAGAACTTCACGAGCTGCAGCTGCAGGTCGGAGCCCGCGGCCGCCTCCTGCGCGAGGACCCACAGCCGGTCGGCGATGCGCGCCAGCGTGGCGGCCCGGCGCTCGGGCGCCACGTACGAGCGGGCGGCCAGGCCGAGCTGATTGAGCGTGGTGCGGACCGTCGTCGACTCCGTCTCGGCGGCGATGTTGCCGAGCACGAGGTCCACGTACGCCGACGCCGGGGTCTCGCCGTCGCGCACGGCGTCCCACACGGAGCCCCACACGAGGGAGCGGGCCAGCGGGTCGGAGATGCGCGACAGGTGCTCGACCGCGGCGGCGAGCGAGGCGTCGTCGAGGCGGATCTTCGCGTACGCGAGGTCCTCGTCGTTGAGCAGCACGAGGTCGGGACGCTCGCGGCCGACGAGCTCGGCCACGTCGGTGCGCTCGCCGTCGACGTCGATGACGACCTGGTGCGTGCGGGTGAGCGCGCCGTCGACGAGGTCGTAGAAGCCGATGCCGAGACGGTGCGGCCGGATGGTCGGGTAGTCGGCGGGGGCGGACTGCAGGACGGCGAAGGCGCTGATCCGGCCTGCGTCGTCGAGCTCGATCTCGGGGCGCAGCGTGTTCACGCCCGCCGTCTCGAGCCACGCCTTCGACCAGGCGGCGAGGTCGCGGCCGCTGGTGGCCTCGAGCTCGACGAGCAGGTCGCGCAGCTCGGTGTTCGACCAGGCGTGCTTGCGGAAGTACGCCGACACGCCACCGAGGAACTCGTCGCGGCCGACCCACGCGGCAAGCTGCTTGAGCACGGAGGCGCCCTTGGCGTAGGTGATGCCGTCGAAGTTGACCTGCACGTCCTCGAGGTCGCGGATCTCGGCGACGATCGGGTGCGTGGAGGGCAGCTGGTCCTGCCGGTAGGCCCACGTCTTCTCCATCGCGGAGAACGTGGTCCAGGCGGCCTCCCACTCGGTGGCCTCGGCGGTGGCGAGCGTGGACGCGTACTCGGCGAACGACTCGTTGAGCCACAGGTCGTTCCACCACTTCATGGTGACCAGGTCGCCGAACCACATGTGCGCCAGCTCGTGCAGGATCGTCACGACGCGGCGCTCGCGCACGGCGTCGGTCACCTGGGAGCGGAAGACGTAGGACTCGGTGAACGTGACGCAGCCCGGGTTCTCCATCGCGCCCATGTTGTACTCGGGCACGAACAGCTGGTCGTACTTGTCGAACGGGTACGGCACGCCGAAGGTCGACTCGTAGAAGGCGAAGCCCTTGCGGGTGGTCTCCATGATGTAGTCGGCGTCCAGGTGCTCGGCGAGCGACGAGCGGCAGAACACGCCGAGCGGGATCGTGCGGCCGTCGGACGACGTCAGCTCGCCGCGCTGCACGGCGTACGGGCCGGCGACGAGGGCGACGAGGTAGGACGAGATGCGCGGCGTCGGCTCGAACGTCCACGTCGCGGTGGGGACGTCGGCGTCCGTCGCGTGCGTGGCCGGGGTGGGCTCCGGCGTGGGCTGGTTCGACACGACCTGCCAGGCGGCGGGGGCGGTGACGGTCAGCTGGTACGGCGCCTTGAGGTCGGGCTGCTCGAAGGTGGCGAAGACGCGGCGGGCGTCGGGCACCTCGAACTGGGTGTAGAGGTAGACCTCGCCGTCGACCGGGTCGACGAAGCGGTGCAGGCCCTCGCCGGTGTTCATGTACGCGCAGTCGGCGACGACGCGCAGCTCGTTCGTCGCCGCCAGGCCGGTCAGCGCGATGCGGGAGTCGGCGAACACCTCGGCCGGGTCCAGGGCGACGCCGTTGAGCACGACCTCGCGCACCGCGGGCGCGACCAGGTCGACGAACGTGCTCGCGCCGGGGGTCGCGGAGAACCGGATGACGGTGGTGGACGCGAACGTGGTCGGTCCGGTGGTGAGGTCGAGGTCGACGGCGTACGACTCGACGTCGGTGACGACGTCGGCGCGCTCGATCGCCTCGGCGCGGGTCAGGTTCTCTCCGGGCACGGGTTCTCCCTCGTCTCAAGATGGTGCAGCGCGTGATGGGCGCGCAGGCTCGCGCACGATGATGCCACCTCCGGCCTGCTGCGACGCACGGGAATCCCGCGCTCCCGCGGGCACGGGTTCGACCGTCGAGACCCGATCGTGACATCCTGCCCGGTGCGTCGCCGCCGCGCGGGTGGCCGCCACACCGTGCGCGACGCCCGAGGAGTGACTGGAGGGAGTCCAGATGTCCGGCACCGTTCCGCCGCCCCCGCCGGGGTCCGACGGCAGGCCGCCGACCGTGCCGCCCGCCGTGCCGTCGGCATCGCCGGCCGCCGGCGTGCGCCGCGTCGCGTCCGCGTACCAGCGCCCCGCCGCGGTCGACCCCATGGCCGAGGTGCCGCTGCAGCAGGTGACGGCACCCGCGCCCGCCACGCCCCCCGCCGGTGCGGCGACGGTGCACGCTCCCGTGCCCCCGCCGCCCGGCGCGGCCGATGCGGCGCCGCAGCCGCCGACCCAGCCCGCGTACCAGCCCGCCGCCCAGCACACGCAGCAGATGCCGCCGGCCGTGCCCTCCGGGCAGCAGCCCGCGCCCTACCCGCCGGCCTACGCGGCACAGCCCGCGTACCCGCCGCAGCCCGCGTACGCCCCGGCACCGGTGGCGGCCGCGGCGACGCAGGTGCAGCAGCCGGTCTACGCCCAGCCGGCGGCGCCACAGGCGGGGTACGCCGCGCCGGCCGGGGTCGGCGCGCCGCCCCCGCCCGCCGCGCCGCGCCGACGCCGTCGGCTCTCGGCGGGGTGGATCGCGTTCATCGCGGTCGACGCGGTGCTCATCGTGACGATGGTGGTGCTCGCCGTGCAGATGTTCGGCGCGCCCTCACCCACCGCTCCGCAGGCGGGCGGCGCCCCCGCGGCGTCGCAGGAGCCGTCGGCGTCCGCGTCCGAGGACGCGCCGATGCAGGGCGAGGCGCTGGCGCACTTCGCGGCGCCGTCCCAGAACATCACCTGCTCGATCTACGCCGACGGCGTGTCCTGCGGGATCGCGCAGCTCAACCAGCAGCCCGCGCCCACGGAGGGCTGCGACGGCACCACGGGGTACGTGGTGACGGTCGACGGCGAGGGCACCGTCGCGCAGCCGTGCGTGCCCCAGGGCGAGCAGCCGACGAAGGCCGGCTCGGACGTCGACGTCCTGGAGTACGGGGACTCGATCACCGAGGGCGACTTCACGTGCCGCAGCGAGGACACGGGCATGTCGTGCACCCACGACCCCACGGGCAAGGGCTTCTCGCTGGCCCGGGCGGGGATCGGCACGAGCTGAGTCGCTCCCGCCGCCCCGGCCCCGACGCGACGAAGCCGCCGACCGTGACCACGGCCGGCGGCTTCGTCGCGTCAGGTCCCCGGACGGGTCACCAGATGCGGACGCGCTCCTCGGGCGCCAGCCACAGCGCGTCGTCGGGGCCCACGCCGTAGGTGTCGTGGAACTCGTCGATGTTGCGGATCACGCCGTTGCAGCGGAACTCGTTGGGGGAGTGCGGGTCGGTGGCGATGCGCCGCACGACCTCCTCGTCGCGGCCCTTGGACTGCCACACCTGCGCCCAGCCGAGGAAGACGCGCTCGAGCCCGGTGAGCCCGTCGACGACGGGCGCGTCCTCGAGCGGCGTGCCGAGCGCGATGCGGTACGCCTTGATCGCGATGGACAGGCCGCCGAGGTCGCCGATGTTCTCGCCGATGGTCAGCGCGCCGTTGACGTGCGGGCCGTCCTCGGGCAGCTGCGCGGGGCGGAAGCCGTCGTACTGCGCGATGAGGGCCTGGGTGCGCTTCTCGAACTCGGTGCGGTCGGTCTCGGTCCACCAGTCCTCGAGGCGGCCGTCGCCGTCGTACTTCGAGCCCTGGTCGTCGAAGCCGTGGCCGATCTCGTGCCCGATGACGCCGCCGATGCCGCCGTAGTTCACGGCGTCGTCCGCGTCGGGGTCGAAGAACGGCGGCTGCAGGATCGCCGCGGGGAACACGATCTCGTTCATGCCCGGGTTGTAGTAGGCGTTGACCGTCTGCGGCGTCATGAACCACTCGTCGCGGTCGATCGGGCGCCCGATCTTGCCGAGCTCGTGGTCCTGCTCGAAGGCGTGCGCGCGGCGCACGTTGCCGACGAGGTCGGCGACGTCGACCTCGAGCGCGGAGTAGTCGCGCCACTTCACCGGGTAGCCCACCTTCGGCGTGAAGCGCTCGAGCTTCGCGAGCGCCTTGACCTTGGTCTCGGGCGTCATCCAGTCGAGCGCGTCGATGGACTCGCGGTAGGCGGCCACGAGGTTCGCGACCAGCGCGTCCATGCGCTCCTTGTGCTCCGGCGGGAAGTGGCGGGCCACGTACTGCTCGCCGACGGCCTCGCCGAGCGCCCGCTCGACGAGCGCGACGCCGCGCTTCCAGCGGTCCCGCACCTCCTGCGCGCCGGACAGCGTGCGGCCGTAGAAGTCGAAGTTGGCCTCGACGGTGGCGTCGTCGAGGTAGGCGGCGCGGGCCGTGATCAGGTGGTAGGCCGCCCACAGCTTCCAGTCGGCCAGCGGCTCCGACCGCCAGAGCTCCGCGAAGCCGGTCGCGAACGACGGTTCCCGCACGACCAGGGCGTCCAGCGAGCCCTCCGGCGCGCCGAGCGCCGTCGCCCAGGCACGCCAGTCGAAGCCCGGCGCCCGCTCGACGAGGTCGGCGAGCGTCATCGGGTTGTAGGTGAGGTCGGCGTCGCGGTCGCGCACCACGTCCCAGTGGTGGGCGGCGAGCTTCGTCTCGAGGGCGAGCACGCGGGCCGCGGCGTCCTCGGGGTCGGCGCCCCACGACGAGCCGGCGGTGACGCCGGCGAGCGTCAGCATGCGCGCCACGTGCGGCGCGTACTTGTCCCGGACGGGCGCGTACTGGTCCTCGCGGTAGTACGCCTCGTCGGGCAGGCCCAGGCCGCCCTGCACGAGGTACGTCACGTACGTCCCGGGGTCCTTGGCGTCGTTGTCCACGTAGAACGCGACCGCGCCGCCGCCTCCCGTGCGCTGGTGCGCACCGAGCACCTCGACGAGCTCGGCCTGCGACGTCGCCCCCGCGACCTGCGCGAGCTCGACGGCGATCGGCTCCGTGCCGAGCCGCTGCACGCGGTCGGTGTCGAGGAAGCTCGCGTAGAGGGCGCCGATCTTGGCGGGGGTGGACGCGGGGTCGAGGTCGTCCGTGGCGGCGAGGTCGGTGATGATCTCCCGGACCCGCTCCTCCGACAGGTCGTGCAGCTCGCGGAACGCGCCGTCCATCGCGCGGTCGGCGGGGATCTCGTGCTGGGCGATCCAGCGCCCGTTGACGTGGCGGTACAGGTCGTCCTGCGGGCGGACGTCATGGTCGAGGGCGCTGAGGTCGATACCGGACCGCAGCCCGGTGGCGTCGGCAGTCATGCCGTCACCCTACGGCGCACGTCCCACGTGCGGGGCGGAGCGGCGGCGGGGGACGCAGGTGAGGGACAATGACGCCATGCGTCTGCACATCGCCGCCGATCACGCCGGATACGAGCTCAAGACCCACCTCGTGGACCACCTGCGCGCCGCGGGCCACGACGTCGTCGACCACGGCGCCCACGAGTACGACCCGCAGGACGACTACCCCGCCTTCTGCATCGCCGCGGGCGAGGCCGTCGTCGCGGAGCCCGGCTCGCTGGGGATCGTCATCGGGGGCTCGGGCAACGGGGAGCAGATCGCGGCGAACAAGGTCGTCGGGGTGCGGGCCGTGCTGGCCTGGTCGCTCGAGACGGCGACGCTCGGCCGCCAGCACAACGACGCCAACGTCATCGCCGTCGGCGGCCGCATGCACAGCCTCGAGGAGGCGACGTCGTTCGTCGAGGCGTTCGTCGCGGAGCCCTTCAGCGGCGACGCCCGCCACCAGCGCCGCATCGACAAGCTGGCCACGTACGAGGCGTCCCGCGACGTCTCCACCATCTCCTGACGCGACCGCCCGACGTGCCCGAAGGTCACACCGTCCACCGGCTCGCGCGCGCCCTGGAGGGGCTGTTCGGCGGCGAGACGCTCGCCGTGTCCAGCCCGCAGGGCCGGTTCGCGGGCGGCGCCGCGCTGCTCGACGGGCGCCGGATGCTGGCCGCGGAGGCGTGGGGCAAGCAGCTCTTCTGCGCCTTCGCTCCCGACGGCGTCGACGACCCTGACGACCCCGACGGGGTCGGCGACGTGCGCTGGCTGCGGGTGCACCTGGGCCTGTACGGGGCGTGGACGTTCGCCGGCGACCCTTCGACAGGCTCAGGGGGGTCCGGCGGCAGGATCGTGCACGCGATCGGCGCGCCGCGCCGGCGCATCGGGGAGCGCGAGACGACGCCGCTCGACGGCGGCCCCGGTGCTGACCCGGTCCCCGGCGCGGCGGGGGAGTGGGGCCCGCCCGCGCCGCGCGGCGCCGTCCGGCTGCGCCTGCTCGGCACGCACGCCGTCGCGGACCTCACCGGCCCGACGGCGTGCGAGGTGCTGACCGGCGCGGAGAAGGCGGCCGTCGAGGCGCGGCTGGGCCCGGACCCGATCCGGCCGGACGGCGGACGGGCGTCGCTCGACGACGCCCGCTCGGCCTTCGTGGCCCGCGTGCGCCGCTCGCGCGTGACGGTCGGGCAGCAGCTCATGGACCAGGCGGTGATCGCCGGCGTCGGCAACATCTACCGGGCCGAGGCGCTGTTCCGGGCCGGCGTGGACCCCCTGCGCCCCGGCCGGGACGTGCCGGCGGCGGCGCTCGCCGCGATCTGGGACGACCTGGTCGTGCTCATGCGCGACGGCGCCGCCACGGGTGCGATCGTCACGACGCGGCCGGAGCACCGGGTGCCGGACGGGGGCGGCGGCCGCGTGACGCGGCAGAACACCGACGGCGACGCCGACGCCGTGCCCCGGGACGCGTCGTTCTACGTGTACCACCGCGACGGCCTGCCGTGCCGCGTCTGCGGCGCCCCGGTGCTCACCAAGGAGCTCGCCGGCCGCAACCTGTTCTGGTGCGGGGTCTGCCAGGCCTGACCCGGTCCCGTCAGGGCACCCGTCAGAACACCCAGCCGCAGGCGGGCGCGAGCGGCCAGCCGAACGCCGCGCTCGCGCGGACGAGGGCGCCCGGCGTGCGCTCGGCGACGAGCCCGGCACCGGCCAGTGCGACGAGCGACGTGCCGCCCAGGTAGGCGGCCCCGAGCTCGCGCACGTCCAGCTCCAGGTCGGGCGCGGCGTCGGTGCGCTCGCACGTCGCGGCCCCGAACGCCGTCGCGCGCAGGCGCCACGACCCGGCGTTGTCGGGCAGCCGGGCGTCGGAGACCCCCAGCACGACGTCGACGTCGGCCTGGTAGCGGCGGCCGGCCAGGGCGGCGGGGACGTCGACGACGCGCACCCACACGTTGTCGGTGATCCGGGCGCCCGCGGCCCGCGGGTCGACGAGGAGGCTCATGATCGCGTCGTCGACCGGGAGCAGGAACGGGTCCGTGCTGCTCATGAGGTCGAGGTCGAGCAGCACGCCCCACAGGGCGCGTGCGGCCGCGGCGTCGAGGGCCACGACGTCGCCCAGGTGCACGGTGCCGCGGGGGCCGGTCACCTGCCAGTCCATGCTGCGGCGGAACGTCGCGTAGCCGCGCGCCTCGCCGTCGCGCTCGACGACGACGATCCGCAGCGACTCGCGCCCGCTCGCGCGGAACGACTTCGGGTCCGCCCAGTAGCTCTCCCACAGCGCGTCGGTCTCCCGGGTGGCCCAGCCGGGCCGGTTGATCCCCGCCGGGCCCGCAGGCAGGCCGGGGGCGCGGTGCAGGCGCGCGACGAGGTCGCCGTGGCGTGCCCGGTCGGCGTGCTCCACGCGCACGGTGTGCTCCGCGGCGCCGGGGACGTCGCGCAGGGCCGCGCCGCGCGGGACGGTGAGGCGCAGGTCGTCGGCCGCCTTGCCGTACCCGAACCGGCCGTAGATGGCGGTCTCGGCGGCGAACAGCGCCGACAGGGCCTCGCCGCGCTCGCGGCACCGCTCCAGGTGGTGGTCGATCATGGCCGTGAGCAACCCTCGGCGGCGGTGCTGCGGGTGCACGCCCACCCAGGTCAGGCCCGCCGTCGGCAGCGTGGCGCCCGGGACGGGGAACTCGCTGAACGGGTAGGACGCGTGCATCGCGGCCAGGCCGTCCGTCCCGCCCGAGGGGGCGCCGGCCTCGACGCCCACGGTCCGCTCCCAGGTCAGGGGGAGGGGGAGCTCGTCGAACTCGCCCGTCGAGTGCGGGTCCGGGAACGCCCAGGTGTCGAGGTCGACCAGGGCGCGGCGGTCGGCGGCGGTGAGCGGGCGCAGGCGGTACCCGGCGGGCAGGGCGGAGGAGGAGTGGTCGGAGGTCACCCGCCGATCGTCGCCCGAGGTGGACGCCCCGGCCAGCCCATTTCCGCGGTCGGTGCCGGGCGGCGCGGTCGTCGTAGGGTCGCCGTGTGCCTGCCGCCCCCGACGAGCCCCTGGACGCCCCCGACGAGTACGCCGTGGAGGTGCTCGCCCTGGTGCGCCGCATCCCGTCCGGCCGCGCGATGACGTACGGGCTGATCGCGGAGATCGTCGGGGAGCGCCTCGGCCGCGGCGGGCCGCGCCAGGTCGGCAACGTCATGGCGGGCTCCGGGGACCGCTACGCCCACCTCGTGCCGGACGGCGCCGCCGTGATCGGCCCCGTGCAGGACAACCACGCCGTCCCGTGGTGGCGCGTGGTCAACGCGGCCGGCGCGCCGCCGGCGCGGCACGTCACCGCGGCCCTCGACGCCCTGCGCGCCGAGGGCTGCCCGCTCACGCGCGACGGCCGCCGCGTGGACCTGCGCCGTGCCGTCTGGTTCCCCGACGACGACGGCGCGGGCCCCGAGGGGGAGTAGCGGTCAGGCCTTGCTCGGCGCCACCCGGGCGGCCACCGAGCCGGCCGACGCGCGGACCCGGGCGCCCAGCGGGGTGCTGCCACCCGCGTCCTTGCGCGCGGCCTGCGACGCGGCGAGCACGGTGAGCATCGAGGACGGGTCGCCCTGCAGCAGCATCGTGGTCAGCGCGGTGCCGTCCCAGCGGGCCAGGTCGCGCGCGACCTTGTCCGCCGGCCCGACGAGGGCGATCTCCTCGACCAGCTCCGTCGGCACGGCCCGCGCGGCGTCCTCCTTGCGGCCTGCCAGGTACAGCGCCTGCACCTCGTCGAGCTGGGCCGCGTAGCCGAGCCGGTCCAGCGAGGCCTTGTGGAAGTTGGCCTCCTTCGAGCCCATGCCCCCGGCGTACAGGGCGATGTGCGGGCGGATGACGTCCGCGGCCGCCTCGACGTCGTCGCGCACGACGACGGGCACGGTCGCGAGCACCTCGAACGACGAGGACGGCGTCCGCTCGTCGGCGCGCTGCGCGAACCCGGAGGCGAGCAGCTCGCGGTGCTCGGCGTCGGCCCGCGGGGCGTAGAAGCCCGCCATCCAGCCGTCGGCGATCTCGGCGGCGAGCGTCACGTTCTTCGGGCCCTGGGCCGCCAGCACGATCGGGATGTCGGCGCGGCGCGGGTGCACGGTCGGCTTGAGCGCCTTGCCGAGGCCGGTGGCGCCGGGGGTGTCCGCGGGGAGGGGGAGCCGGAAGAACTCGCCGTCCGCCGACACGGGCCGCTCGCGGGCGAAGACCTGTCGCACGACGTCGACGTACTCGCGGGTGCGGGCCAGCGGGCGGCGGTACGGCTGGCCGTACCAGCCCTCGACCACCTGCGGGCCGGACGCGCCGAGCCCCAGCACGAACCGCCCGCCGGAGAGGTGGTCGAGCGTGATCGCCTGCATGGCGGTGGCGGTCGGGGTGCGGGCCGCCATCTGCGCGATGCCGGTGCCGAGCCGCAGGCGGCGCGTGCGGGACCCCCACCAGGCCAGGGGGGTGAACGCGTCCGAGCCGTACGCCTCCGCGGTCCAGACCGAGTCGAGGCCCAGCGCCTCGGCCGCGACGAGCGCGGGCACGATGCCCTTCGGAGGCTTGCGGGACCAGTAGCCGGTCTGGATGCCGATGCGCAGGGTGCTCATGGGGCGGGTGCTCCTCGTCGAGATGGGACCGTCGCGGCGCCCCGATCTTCCCGGTACCGGGAGTACGGGGTAATGCCCGTCACACCATAGCCGACGCCGTGCGTGCGGCGGGATCGCGGCTACGTTCGGGGGATGGCGACGATCGAGGACGCGGCCCGCGCCGCGGCGGCGCTGCCCGAGGTCACGGAGACGACGACGTTCCGCAACCGCGCGTGGGCCGTGGCCGGCCGCGTCTTCGCGTGGGACCGGCCGTTCAGCAAGGCGGACGTGCGGCGGTTCGGGGACGAGCCCGTGCCGTCCGGGCCGATCCTCGCCGTCATGGTCGATGACCTGGGCGAGAAGGAGGCCGTGCTCGCCGCCCGCCCGGAGACGCTGACGATCCCGCACCTCGACGGGGTTCCCGTCGTGCTCGTGCGGCTCGAGGCGGTCGACGACGCCGTGCTGCGCGAGCTGCTCGTGGACGCCTGGTTCGCGAAGGCCCCGCGGCGGGTGGCGGACGCGCACCGCGACCTGCTCGGGTGAGCGGGCCGGGCGTCAGCCGCGCCGGGCGCGGTCGGCCATCGCGTTGAGCAGCGCGGCGGCCCCCGCGGCGTCGTCGACCGTCACCGTGAACGACCGCCCGCCCGTGCGCTCGACGAGCAGCGCCTCGCCGGCGCGCAGCACCACGCCCACGCGCCCGTCGCGGGCCGTGCGCCAGCCCCACCCGCCGTAGTCGCGCAGCGGACGCACCTGCGTCACCGAGGCGCGCACCACCTCGTCCGCCGGGACGCGGGTGCCGGGCCAGCCCGCCGTCGACCGCACGGTGAGGCCCGCGGCGTCGACGCGCACGGTGAAGGCGAACATCGCCACGAAGATCGCCGCGAGCACCGCGGGGACCACGAGCATCGTCCACTCGTCCGTCACGACCGCGAGCGCGGCTGTCACGACCACCGCGACCGCTCCGACGGCGAGCCCGGTGCCGCCGGCCGCCCGGCGCAGCCAGACCACGCGCTCCCCGTCCCGCAGCGCGGCGCGGGGAGCGTCGGCGGGCACCGGCGCCTCGGCGGGCATCGCGGGGTCGCCCGGGACGAGCGCGGCCGCGATCCCTGCCGGGACGAGGGGCAGGAGGATGCTCGCCGCCAGCGTGGCGCCGGACAGCTCGACCTGGGAGGCGTCGGCCAGGCCGCGCTGGGGCGCGAGCGTCCCGACGACGATCGCCGCCATGAACGCGCCCGACCACACGCAGCCTCCCGCCGCGACGCGACGCGTGGAGGCGGCTGCTCCCTGCGTGAGGCCGATAAGCGCGAAGACGCCGCAGAGCACGACCGTGGTCACGACACCCACCAGCGCGATCGTGGCCGGCGCCATGAATCCGTCCGGCGCGCCGCCGTCGCTCCAGTGCGACGCGATCCGCGGCGGCAGCTCGTCGCGCCACGTCCAGACGACCGCGGCCGCGCCGAGCGCGAGGAGCAGCCCCGCGAGCGACGACCATGCCATCGCGCGGCGCGCGCGGGGGCGCCAGACCTCCGTAGCGGTGCGCGCTCGCGGGGTGCCGGGCGGGGGAGCGGTGGTCATCGGTGCATCGCCTCCGTGACGAGGGTGGTGGTGGTCTGCGCGGACAGTCCCGCCCGGCGGGCCGCGGCGGCCAGCTCGGCGACCGCCCGCTCGACGTCCGAGAGGTCGGCCGCCGCGGCGGCGACGACGGCGCCGCGCCCGCGGCGGAGCTCGACGACGCCGTCGTCGCGCAGCACCTGGTAGGCCCGCAGGACGGTGTGCATGTTGAGCTCCAGCGAGGCCGCCAGGTCGCGGGCGGCGGGGAGCCGTTCGCCCGGCCGCAGCGTGCCGTGGGCGACGCCGAGGCGCACCTGGGCGACCAGCTGCGCGTACAGCGGCTCGTCGCTCGCGGGGTCGATGCGCCACATCATGGTCCGCAGCCTAGTTGTTCTACGACTACTAGAACAACTAGGCGAACAACTCCGTCGGCCCGTCCGGGTACGACGACGGCCCGTGCCCGCCGTCGCGGTGCACGGGCCGTGTCGGGCCGAGCCGCTCAGATCACGTACTCGAGCAGCTCGGAGGCGTCCTCGACGTGCTGGCCGTGGTCCGGCCGGTGGCCGGGGGTGCGCGCGTGCGCGGGGATCCCCACGGCCACCATGCCGGTCGGCACGTCGCGGGTGACGACGGCGTTCGCGCCGATCTGCGCGTCGTCGCCGATCCACAGCGGGCCGAGGACCTTGGCGCCGGCGCCCACCATGACCCGGTCGCCCAGGGTCGGGTGCCGCTTGCCCCGCGTCATCGAGCGGCCGCCCAGCGTGGAGCCGTGGAACAGCACGCAGTCGTCGCCGACGACCGCCGTCTGCCCGATCACCACGCCCATGCCGTGGTCGATGAAGAGCCGCCGCCCGATCCGCGCCCCGGGGTGGATCTCGATCCCGGTGATCCACCGCGCGACCTGGGACAGCAGCCGCGCCGGCAGCCGCAGGCCCGGGCGGTGCCACATCCGGTGCGTCACCCGGTGCGCCCAGACTGCGTGCACGCCCGGGTAGCCGAGCGCGACCTCGAACCGGGAGCGCGCCGCCGGGTCGTGGGCGTGCGCGGCCTCGAGGTCCTCGGCGAGGATCTCGACCAGGTGGCGCAGGCCCGGGCGGTGCCCGGCCGGCATCGGGTGGTCGACGGTCCCGTCGAGATCCTCGCGAGGTGCGCTCGTCGAGCGGGCGGCCGGGCCGGTGCGGTGGCTCGTCACGTCAGTCCAGCAGGTCCGAGTACAGGATCGTGGACAGGTACCGCTCGCCGAAGTCCGGGATGACGACGACGATCAGCTTGCCCGCGTTCTCCGGCCGCTTCGCGACCTCGAGCGCCCCGGCGATCGCGGCGCCCGAGGAGATGCCGACCAGCAGGCCCTCCTCCTTCGCCGCGCGGCGGGCGAGCTCGACCGACGTCTCGGCGTCGACGTCGAGCACCTCGTCGTAGACGGAGGTGTCGAGGATCTCCGGCACGAAGTTGGCGCCCAGGCCCTGGATCTTGTGGGGGCCGGGGGTGCCGCCGGTGAGGATCGGCGACTCGGCGGGCTCGACCGCGACGATCCGCACCTCGGGCTTGCGCTCCTTGAGGACCTGGCCGACGCCGGTGATGGTGCCGCCGGTGCCGATGCCGGACACCACGACGTCGACCTCGCCGTCGGTGTCGGCCCAGATCTCCTCGGCGGTGGTCTCACGGTGGATCTTCGGGTTGGCCTCGTTGGCGAACTGCCGGGCGAGGATGGCGCCGGGCCGCTCGGCGGCGATCTTCTCCGCCGCGGCGACGGCGCCCTTCATGCCCTCCGCGCCCGGCGAGAGCACGAGCTCCGCGCCGTACGCGCGCAGCAGGGCGCGGCGCTCCTTCGACATCGTCTCGGGCATCGCCAGGACGACCTGGTAGCCGCGCGCGGCGCCGACCCAGGCGAGCGCGATGCCGGTGTTGCCGGAGGTGCCCTCGACGATGGTGCCGCCCGGCTGCAGGGCGCCGGAGGCCTCCGCGGCGTCGATGATCGAGACGCCGATGCGGTCCTTCACGGAGTTGGCCGGGTTGTAGAACTCGAGCTTCGCGACGACCGTCGCGTCGAGGCCGGCGGCGAGACGGTTCAGCCGGACGAGCGGGGTGCGGCCGATGAGCTTCGTCGCGTCGTCGTAGATGCGTGCCATGAGTTGTCCTTCTCCAGGAGTTCGTGCGGGCGAGGTGGTGCGGGGGTGCCGCCGCGTGCGGTGCGGGCCGTCGAGCGGATCGCCGGGGGAGCGCAGCGCGGGAGCGTCGGCGGGTGGGTGCGAGCGCCGCACGATCGCCGGGGGCCCCGCCGTGGTGCGGGCCGGGCGTGACGTGGACGCTCTATCGACAGCATCGCGGCGTCGTCGCCGCGACGCACGCCGGGGTGCGGGGCGTCGACGCCGGCGTCGTCCCGCGGGAGGACGACCGGGCGGACGAGAAGGCGGCGCGGCGGACGATCGTCATGCCCCGGCCCTCCTCGTCGTGTTCCTGATGGTGCTGTCGCGCCTGTCTCAGGCTGCGGCGCCGAGCCTAACCAGGTGGCGACCGATCGACAAGGAGCATCTCATCCATCGGCGTCGTCGATCGGTCGACCGACACCTGTCCCAGGGCCGGGCGAGCAGGGCCGGGCGAGCGCGAGGGAGCCGAGACGGCGGAGAGGGAAGGGAGGGGAGCGGGCGACGGGAATCGAACCCGCGTAGCCAGTTTGGAAGACTGGGGCTCTACCATTGAGCTACGCCCGCACGGCCACCCCGCGACGTCGTCGCCGGGTGGGAACGCGGGCCAACCCTAGCAAAGGTGCGGAGCCCTCCCGCCCGGTCGCCATGACCCGCCGCGTGGCCCGCCGTCGCACCGTCCGTGCACGTCGTGGCCTCGCCTCGGGGAGGCGGCACTACACTGACCGAGGCCCCGCCCGACGGCGGGCCGCGGGGTGTGGCGCAGCTTGGTAGCGCATCTGCTTTGGGAGCAGAGGGTCGCTGGTTCGAATCCAGTCACCCCGACACGGAGGCACGGCGCCGGACGACGCGGTCCGGCGCGGCTCGCCCGCGGATCGACCCGCGCGCCGCGCGCCGATCTGGAAGGATCAGCCCCCGATCGCCGACGGACGGCGACCGACGTGCGAGGAGAACTGATGACCACCCCGGACCCCTACACGCCAGGCACGCCCGAGCCGGGGGCGACGCCCCCCGGCGGCACCGAGCCCCAGCAGCCCGCCGCCGGCCAGCCGGGGCAGGGCCAGCCCTACCCCGGGCAGCAGGCCCCCGGGCAGCCGTACCCGGCTCCCGGCCAGGCGTACCCCGCCGCGCCGCCCGCCGGGCAGTACGCGCCCGCCTACGGCCAGCCGCCGCAGAACCCGGGCAAGACGCTCGGCATCGTCGGCCTGGTCCTCGGCTTCTTCGGCCCGCTCTCGCTCGTCGGCCTGATCCTGTCGATCGTCGGCCTCGTGAAGTCGCGCAAGGTGGGCCAGCCGAACGGCGTCGCCGTCGCCGGCATCATCGTGAGCGGCCTGGTGCTGCTCGGCACGATCATCGTGGGCATCGTCGCCGGTATCGGCATCGCCCACGTCATCGAGACGTGCGGGGACCTCGGCCCGGGTACCCACTCCGTGGACGGCGTCACGTACACCTGCTCCTGAGCACCCGTCCTGACGGCTGCGGCGAGGCCGCCCGGCGACGCGCGTCCGTGTGACGCGGGCGTCAGCCGGGCGGCCTTCGTCGTGACGTAGGATGGACGGGTTGCCCGTACGCCTGTCGTACGGTCCCCGCACCCCGCGCCGCAGCAACCAGGCCGGCTCGCGCCGGTGAGACGCGCGCGCAGCACCCGAACCGTTGGAGACCATCGAAGTGAAGAGCGCCGTCGAGACCCTGGAGCCCACCAAGGTCAAGCTGACCGTCGAGGTGGAGTACGACGAGCTCAAGCCGAGCATCGACCACGCGTACAAGCACATCGCCGAGCAGGTGAACATCCCGGGGTTCCGCAAGGGCAAGGTTCCCCCGCGCATCATCGACCAGCGCGTCGGCTGGGGTGCGGTCGTCGAGCACGCGGTGAACGACGCTCTGTCGAACTTCTACCGCGACGCCGTCACGGCCGAGTCGCTGCGCCCCCTGGGCCAGCCCGAGGTCGAGGTGACCGAGATCCCCGCCAAGGCCGGCGAGGGCCAGCTCGCGTTCACCGCCGAGGTCGAGGTCCGCCCCGAGATCACCCTCCCGGAGCTGTCCGGCATCGACATCACGGTGGACTCCACCGAGGTGACCGACGAGGACGTCACCGAGCGCCTGGACGCGCTGCGCGAGCGCTTCGGCACCCTCGTGGGCGTCGACCGCCCCGCCGCCGAGGGCGACTACGTCGTCATCGACCTCAAGGCCGTCATCGGCGACGAGGAGATCGACTCGGTCTCCGGCGTCTCCTACCAGATCGGCGCCGGCAACATGCTGGAGGGCCTCGACGAGGCGCTCACCGGCCTGTCGACGGACGAGACCACGACCTTCGCCACCAAGCTCGCCGGCGGCGAGCACGAGGGCGAGGAGGCGCAGGTCACCGTCACGGCCACGGCCGTCAAGGAGCGCGACCTGCCGACGGCGGACGACGACTTCGCCCAGCTCGCGTCCGAGTTCGACACCCTCGAGGAGCTGACCGCGGACCTGCGCGAGCAGGTCGCGTCGATCAAGACGTCGAACCAGGCCGTCGCCGCCCGCGACCTGCTGCTCGAGAAGCTGCTCGAGGCCGTCGAGGTCCCGGTGCCGTCGGGCGCCGTCGAGGCCGAGGTGCACCGCCACCTGGAGTCGGAGAACCGGCTCGAGGACGACGAGCACCGCGCCGAGGTCACCGAGGACGCCACCAAGGCCCTCAAGAACCAGATCCTGCTCGACACGCTGGCCGAGAAGCTCGAGGTCCAGGTCGGTCAGGGCGAGCTCGTGGAGTACCTGGTCCAGGCCTCGCAGCAGTACGGGATGGACCCGAACCAGTTCATCTCCACCCTCGACCAGGGCGGCCAGATCCCCGCCATGGTCGGCGAGGTCGCCCGCTCGAAGGCCCTCGCCGTCGCGCTGCGGGAGATCGAGGTCAAGGACTCCGACGGCAACGCCGTCGACCTGACCGAGTTCATCGGCACCGAGGAGGAGGACGCCGCGGCCGCCGAGGCCGAGGGCGCCGCCGAGTCCACCGGATCGGACGAGGCCGCCGCCTCCGACGACGCGGAGGACGCCTCCGAGGAGACGGCCAAGGCCTGACCCAGGAGCGTTCCCACGCCCCACGACGGCCCGCATCGTCCGTACGGACGGTGCGGGCCGTCGTCGTCCCGCCAGGACGCTCGGGGGCAGCGTGTGCGCCCGCAGCGAAAAGGCCCTGCACCGGGACGTTTCGCGTGGCTGCTGCACGTTAGGGTCGATCGACGGCGATGACGAAGGAGACCGACGTGAACGACTTGCTGCGGATGGACGGTGCCACGCCGACGGCGCGCGCCGACGGCCAGGGCCTCGGGCTCAACGACTCCATCTACAACCGGCTCCTCAAGGAGCGCATCATCTGGCTGGGCTCGGAGGTGCGCGACGAGAACGCGAACGCCATCTGCGCACAGATGATGCTGCTGGCCGCGGAGGACCCGGACAAGGACATCTGGCTGTACATCAACAGCCCCGGCGGCTCCATCACGGCCGGCATGGCGATCTACGACACGATGCAGTACATCAAGCCCGACGTCGCGACCATCGCGATGGGGATGGCCGCCTCGATGGGGCAGTTCCTGCTCTCCTCGGGCGCGAAGGGCAAGCGCTACATCACCCCGCACGCCCGCGTGCTCATGCACCAGCCCTCGGGCGGAGTCGGCGGCACCGCGACCGACGTGCGGATCGGTGCGCAGCTGATCATGCACATGAAGAAGGTGCTCTCCGAGCTGACGGCCGAGCAGACCGGGCAGTCGCTGGAGACGATCCTCAAGGACAACGACCGCGACAAGTGGTTCACCGCGGACGAGGCCCTCGAGTACGGCTTCGTCGACCACGTGGTCACCAACGCCGCCTCGGTCTCGGGGGGTGGCGGCACGTCGGGCTCCTGACGCCGAGCCCACCCGCCCCCCGGAACCCACCGACTTCCCACCCGAGGAGAACACCGTGAGCTACTCAGACGAGTACCAGTTCGCACAGCGGGCCCAGCGCCTCGCGGGCGCCGCGGCGCGGCCCGGCGGCGTCGCGCTCCCGTACGGGTCCAGCACCGACGCGCCGTCCGCGCGCTACGTGCTGCCCCAGTTCGAGGAGCGCACCGCGTACGGCTTCAAGCGCCAGGACCCGTACACCAAGCTGTTCGAGGACCGCATCATATTCATGGGCGTCCAGGTCGACGACGCGTCGGCGGACGACATCATGGCGCAGCTGCTGGTCCTGGAGAGCCAGGACCCCGACCGCGACATCATGATCTACATCAACTCGCCCGGCGGCTCGTTCACGGCCATGACGGCGCTGTACGACACGATGCAGTTCATCAAGCCGCAGATCCAGACGGTGTGCCTCGGCCAGGCGGCGTCCGCCGCCGCCGTGCTGCTCGCCGCCGGCCAGCCGGGCAAGCGCCTCGCGCTGCCGAACGCCCGCGTGCTGATCCACCAGCCCGCGATGGAGGGCGGCGGCTACGCCCAGGCGTCCGACATCGAGATCCACGCCAACGAGCTGATCCGCATGCGCGAGTGGCTGGAGTTCACGCTGGCTGCGCACACGGGCAAGTCCGAGGAGCAGGTGCGCGAGGACATCGAGCGCGACAAGATCCTCACCGCCGCGCAGGCGAAGGACTACGGCCTGGTCGACCAGGTGCTCGAGAGCCGCAAGCCCGCGGCCCTGGCGCCTCGCTGACCTGCACGTTCGCGGGGCCCACGACCTCCCGAGGGAGACGTCGTGGGCCCCGTGACACGACGCACCGGGCTGCTCGGCTGACAACGACGCCCCCGTGGTGTGGAATGGACGCAGGACCCAGCACTCAGGACATGGAGGCTCCCGGTGGCTCGGATCGGTGACGGCGCAGACCTGCTCAAGTGCTCGTTCTGCGGGAAGTCGCAGAAGCAGGTCAAAAAGCTGATCGCCGGCCCCGGCGTGTACATCTGCGACGAGTGCATCGACCTGTGCAACGAGATCATCGAGGAGGAGCTCGGCGAGGCGGCGGAGCTGGGGCTCACCGAGCTGCCGAAGCCGCGCGAGATCTTCGACTTCCTCGAGCAGTACGTCATCGGGCAGGAGCCGGCCAAGCGGGCCCTCGCGGTGGCGGTCTACAACCACTACAAGCGGGTCCAGGCGGGCGAGGCGCAGCGCGACGGTGACGACGCCGTCGAGATCGCGAAGTCCAACATCCTGCTCATCGGGCCCACGGGCACCGGCAAGACCTACCTGGCGCAGACGTTGGCGAAGATGCTCAACGTGCCGTTCGCCATCGCCGACGCCACGGCCCTCACGGAGGCCGGGTACGTGGGCGAGGACGTCGAGAACATCCTCCTCAAGCTCATCCAGGCCGCGGACTACGACGTCAAGAAGGCCGAGACGGGCATCATCTACATCGACGAGGTCGACAAGGTGGCCCGCAAGGCGGAGAACCCGTCGATCACGCGGGACGTCTCCGGCGAGGGCGTGCAGCAGGCGCTCCTGAAGATCATCGAGGGCACGACGGCGTCGGTGCCCCCGCAGGGCGGGCGCAAGCACCCCCACCAGGAGTTCATCCAGATCGACACCACGAACGTGCTGTTCATCGTGGCCGGCGCGTTCGCCGGTCTCGACGACATCGTGGCCTCCCGCGCCCGCAAGCGCGGCATCGGGTTCAGCGCCCCCATGGAGACCGTCGTCGACGACGACCTATTCGCCGAGGTGCGCCCCGAGGACCTGCAGAAGTACGGCCTCATCCCCGAGTTCATCGGGCGGCTGCCCGTCATCGCGTCCGTGTCGCCGCTGGACCGCGAGGCCCTGGTGCGGATCCTCACCGAGCCGCGCAACGCGCTCGTCAAGCAGTTCCAGCGCATGTTCGAGATCGACGGCGTGGAGCTCGAGTTCGAGCAGGAGGCCGTCGAGGCGATCGCCGAGCAGGCGCTGCTGCGCGGCACCGGCGCCCGAGGCCTGCGGGCGATCATGGAGGAGGTCCTCCAGCAGGTGATGTTCGACGTGCCCAGCCGGGACGATGTCGAGCGGGTCGTCGTGAGCCGCGAGGTGGTGCTGGAGAACGTCAACCCGACGCTCGTGCCGCGCACCTCGCCGGTGCGCCGCCGCACCCCGCGCGAGAAGAGCGCCTGACCGGCCTCAGCGCGCGTACAGCGCGTCGACCTCGTCCGCGAAGTCGCGCAGGACGAGGTCCCGCTTCACCTTGAGCGACGGGGTGAGGTACTCGTTGGCCTCCGTGAAGTCGCCCTCGAGCACGCGGAACTTGCGGATGGACTCGGCCCGGGACACGGCCGTGTTGGCCTCCTCGACCGCGGCGTCGAGGGCCGCGAGCACCCGGGGGTCGGTCCGGGCGGCGCCCACCGACATCGGCGGGATGCCCTGCGTGGCCAACCAGCCGGGCAGCATCTCGGCGTCCAGGGTGATCAGGGCCCCGATGAAGGGGCGTTTGTCGCCCACGACGACCACCTGGGACACCAGCGGGTGCGCGCGCACCCGGTCCTCCAGGGGCGCGGGGGCCACGTTCTTGCCGCCGGCGGTGACGATGATCTCCTTGGTGCGGCCCGTGATGCGCAGGTGGCCCTGGTCCAGCGCGCCCAGGTCGCCGGTGCGGAACCAGCCGTCCGTCATCGCGTCGGCGGTCAGGTCGGGGCGGCCGCGGTAGCCGCGGAACAGGTGCGGGCCCGCGACGAAGACCGCGCCGTCGTCGTCGATCCGCACCGACGTGCCCGGGAAGGGCGGGCCGACGGTGCCGATCCGCAGGTCGGAGGGCAGGTTGACGGCCGTCGGGGCGGTGGTCTCGGTGAGCCCGTAGCCCTCGAGGACCGTCAGCCCCGCGCCGCGGAAGAAGTGGCCGAGCCGGTCGCCGAGCGGCGCGCCGCCCGAGATCGCGTAGCGCAGGTCCCCGCCCATCGCCGCGCGCAGCTGTGCCAGCACCAGCCGGTCGGCGACGGCGTGCCGGGCGCGCAGCGCCGCAGGGACGCGCCCGGTGTCGAGGGCGCGGGAGTACTGCCCGGAGACGCGCGCGGCCCACCCGAACACCCGACGCTTCGTGCGCGACCCGGCCCGCTGCTCGGCCGAGTTGTAGACCTTCTCGAACACGCGGGGCACGGCCAGCAGGAACGTGGGCCGGAACGTCTTGAGGTCGTCGGTGAGCGTCTTGACGTCCGGGAGGTGTCCGAGGACCGAGCCGCTCGCGATCACCGCGACCTGGATGAGCCGGGCGAAGACGTGCGCGAGCGGCAGGAAGAGCACGGTGCGCGCGCCGTCGGCCTCCAGCAGCTCCGGCAGGACGAGGCGGGCGTTCATCGCGAGGTGCGCGAAGTTGCCGTGGGTGAGCTCGGCGCCCTTGGGACGGCCGGTGGAGCCGGAGGTGTAGACGATCGTCGCCAGGTCGTCGCGCCCTACGGCGTCGCGGCGCGCCGCGACGTCCCGCGCGGGCACCGACCCGGCGGCCTCGCGCAGGTCGTCGACGGCGCCCGTCGCGATGACGAGGACGTCCTCGAGGCCGGGCAGCTCGTCGCGCACCTGGCGGACGGCGTCGGCGTGCGCGGGCGTCTCCACGACGACGAGCCGGGCGCCGGAGTCCTCGAGGATCCAGCGCACCTGGTCGGGGGAGGACGTCTCGTAGACCGGCACGACGACCGCGCCGGCCGCCCAGGCGGCGAAGTCGAGGAGCGTCCACTCGTACCGGGTGCGCGACATGATGGCGACGCGGTCGCCGGGCTCGATCCCGCGCGCGACGAGGCCGCGCGCCACGACCATGACGTCGGCCTGGAACTCGCCGGCGGACACCGGCACCCAGGGGCCGCCGGACGAGGCCCGCCGCTCGACGAGCGTGCGGTCGCCGGCCCGGGCGACCCGGTCGGCCAGCAGCGTGCTGATGCTCGTGCCCGCGGGCACGTCCACGAGGCTCGGCGTCGTCGCGACCGTCATCTGCTCTCTCTCCGTGCTGGCTGACGTGGGTGGGCGTCCGGCGTCGTGCCGCGACGTGGCGGCCGACGGGTGCCCGACCAGTGTCCGGTCGTCGTCCGGGCCGACGTGGGACCTTACACGGTCGGCGCGCCTCGTAGGATCGAGGCATGCCCGACACCCCTCACGATCCCGCACCCCGGCCTGCGACGGACGAGATGCCCCAGGAGATCCTCGACCTGCGCGCCAGCATCGACAACATCGACGCCGCGCTCGTGCACCTGCTGGCCGAGCGCTTCAAGATGACCCGACGCGTGGGCGAGCTGAAGGCGGTGGGCGGCCTCCCGCCCGCCGACCCGTCGCGCGACCGCCAGCAGGTCGACCGGCTCAAGGGGCTCGCGGAGGGCGCCGGGCTCGACCCGGAGTTCACCGAGCAGTTCCGCAACTTCATCGTCTCCGAGGTGATCCGCCACCACGAGCGCATCGCCGAGGAGCACGCCGCCGGGCGGCTCAAGGGCGAGCTGCCGCCCCTGGACACCTACGCTTGAAGGGGTGAGATCTGACCCGCTGACACGGGTCCGGGATCTTCGCGCGACGCGGTGGCGTCCGCCGCGTTTCCGTCGCACGCTGGGGGCTACAGCCGACGACGGACACCTGGGGGACCACGGATGAAGATCGACTGGCTCAAGCCCCTCGTCGGACGCCCCGGACCGTTCGCGACCGTCTACCTGGACGCGACGCCCTCGGCCGAGGCGGGCGACAGGGACGTCGCGAACCGGTGGCGGGCCGTGCGGCGCTCGTTGGAACGCCAGGGCGCGCCCACGGGCGTGCTCGACGCGCTCGAGACCGCCGTGCTGCGACCGACGCGCGCGACGGGGGCCCACGGCAGGGTGCTCATCGCCGAGGACGGGGGCGTCGCGGTGGACCGCGTGCTGCGCAACCCGCCCGCCGTCGCGACGGGCGTGTGGCTGCCGGTGCCGGTGCTGCTGCAGGCGGCGCAGGCGGCGGACGAGGCGGTCGACGCCCTGTGCGTCGCCGTCGACCGCAGCGGCGCGGACTTCTGGCCGTGCGACGCGGGCGGCCGGGCGAGCGGCGGCCGCGAGTCGTTCACCGGCCCGGACGACGAGGTGAGCAAGACCTCGAGCCCGGGCACGAAGCGGGCGACGATCGAGTCGCGTGCCGAGGACTCGTGGGGGCGCAACGCCGAGGCGGTGGCCGCGGAGATCGACCGGCGCGTGGCGGAGAGCCGCCCGGAGGTCGTGGTCCTCACGGGCGACGTCCGCGCCGTGAAGCTGGTGCGCGCCTCGCTCGGGCAGGAGGCCGCACGACGCACCGTGGAGGTCGCGGGCGGCGGCCGCGGGCCGGGGGTGCGGGAGGCCGACTTCGCCGCGAGCGTGGAGGACGCGCTCGACTCCTACCGGGAGCGGCGGCGCGAGGTGGTGCTCGCCGAGTACCGGCAGGACCAGGGCCGCGAGGAGGGGGCCGTGTCCTCGATCGACGACGTGGTCGCCGTCCTGGCGCGCGGGCAGGTCAAGGCCCTGGTGCTGGCCGAGCAGATCGCCCTCGACTCGGCGTCCGCGCTCGCCGGCACGGGGGGTGGCGCCGGCGCGGCGGGCGGCGTCGACGGCCTGCTCGGCGGGCGGACCCTGTGGATCGGGCCGGACCCGATGCACATCGCGACCTCGCGCGCGGACCTGGCGGACCTCGGCGTCACCGACGGGCTGGAGGAGCTGCCGGCGACGTCCGCGCTGCTGCGTGCCGCCATCGGGCAGGACGCCGGGCTGACCTTCGCGCCCGAGGGGTCCGTGGACCTCGTGGACGGCGTCGGCGCCACCCTGCGGTGGCACGACGACGGGACGCCCAAGGAGGTCGCCGCCACCATGAGCGGCGACGGCGACCGGTTCACCACGCCGAGGTAGTTCGAAAAGTGCCGAGGTAGTTCGAGGGACGTCCCGCAGAGATGCGGGCCGTCCCTCGAACTACCTCGGCAAATTGTGAACTACCTCGGCGTGGGTCAGGCCTTCGGCTTGCGGGCCGGGGGCTCGCCCAGCTCGGACGCGGTGACGACGATGCCGCCCTGCACGTCGGGGTTGCCCTGGCCCTCGGCGGCCTCGACGACGTCGAGCGTGCCGGTGGCGCGGCCGGCGCCGCGCACGTCGTCCAGGGCGGACCGGACGCCGTCGAGCAGCGCGGCCGGGACCGCCATCGACGCCGAGAGGATCGGCGTGCGCATCGAGACCTTGGCCTCGGACTTGATCTTGCGCAGCGCGGCGAGCGCGTGCCCCGCGGCGGTGAGCTGCACGGGCTCGGCGTCGCCGGACGCCGCGCGCAGCGGCTCGGCCACGGGCCAGGCGGCGTGGTGCACCGACCCGGTGCGCCACCACGACCAGACCTCCTCGGTGGCGAACGGCAGGAAGGGCGCCAGCAGCCGCAGCAGCGTGTCCACGGCCAGGGCGAGAGCGGTGCGGGCCGACTCCGTCTCGGCGGTCACCTCGGTGGCCGCCGCGCCCGCGCCGTACGCGCGGTCCTTGACCAGCTCGAGGTAGTCGTCGCAGAACGTCCAGAAGAACGTCTCCGTGACCTCGAGCGCGCGGGTGTGGTCGTACGCCTCGAACGCGGCGGTGGCCTGCTCGACGACGTCGGCCAGCCCGGCGAGCATCGCGCGGTCCAGGGGCACCGTGACGCGGGCCGGGTCCAGCACGATCTCGCCGGCGCCGGTCTCGGGGTCCACGCCGAACGTCAGCGCGAACTTCGACGCGTTGAGCACCTTGATCGCGAGGCGGCGGCCGATCTTCATCTGGCCGACCTCGAACGCGGCGTCCGTGCCCAGGCGCGCGGCGGCGGCCCAGTAGCGCACGGCGTCCGCGCCGTGCTCCTCGAGCAGCGCCATCGGCGTGACGACGTTGCCCTTGGACTTGGACATCTTCTTGCGGTCCGGGTCGAGGATCCAGCCGCTGATCGCCGCGTGCTTCCACGGCAGCACCCCGCACTCGAGGTGCGAGCGCACGACCGACGAGAACAGCCAGGTGCGGATGATGTCCTGGCCCTGGGGGCGCAGGTCCATCGGGTACACCCGGGAGAAGAGGTCCGCGTCGCGCTCCCAGCCGGACACGATGAGCGGCGACAGGGACGACGTCGCCCACGTGTCCATCACGTCCGCGTCACCGACGAAGCCGCCGGGCGCGCCGCGCTGCGACTCGTCGTAGCCGGCGGGGGCCTGCGAGGTGGGGTCGACGGGGAGCTCGGCCTCGGTCGGCACGATCGGGTGCTCGTGGTCGACCTCGCCCGCCTCGGTCACCGGGTACCAGAGCGGCACGGCCACGCCGAAGAAGCGCTGGCGCGAGATGAGCCAGTCGCCGTTGAGGCCGTTCACCCAGTTCTCGTAGCGCACGCGCATGAAGTCGGGGTGGAAGTCGAGCTCCTTGCCGCGCGCGAGCAGCTCGGCCTTGAGGTCACGCTGGTCCCAGTCGCGCCCGCCGTTGCGGATGTACCACTGGCGCGAGGTGACGATCTCGAGGGGCTTGTCGCCCTTCTCGTAGAAGTTCGTCATGCGCTGGGTGGGCTTCGGCTCGCCGTCCAGGTCGCCCGACGCGACGAGCGCCTCGACGACCGCCTTGCGGGCGCTGAACGTCGTCTTGCCCGCGAGCTCGGCGGCGTACAGCTCCTCGCCGGGGCCGCCGGAGATCCAGGCGGGCGTCTCGCGGGACAGGCGGCCGTCGCGCTGGATGACCGAGCGCGTGGCGAGCTGCAGCTCGCGCCACCACTGCACGTCGGTGAGGTCGCCGAAGGTGCAGCACATGGCGATGCCCGCGCCCTTGTCCATCGCGGCGGCCGGGTGCGCGAGCACCGGCACCTCCACGCCGAACAGCGGGGAGGTCACGGTGGTGCCGAACAGGCCCTGGTACCGCTCGTCGTCCGGGTGGGCGATGAGCGCCACGACGGCGGGGATGAGCTCGGGGCGGGTGGTCTCGATGTAGACGGGCTCGCCGTCCGGGCGGTGGAACGCGACCCGGTGGTAGTGCCCCGGGTACTCGCGGGCCTCGAGCTCGGCCTGCGCCACGGCGGTCTGGAACGTCACGTCCCACAGGCCCGGCGCCTCCGCCTGGTAGGCCTCGCCGCGGGCGAGGTTGCGCAGGAAGGCGCGCTGCGACGCGGCGCGCGAGGTGGCGTCGATGGTCTGGTAGTTCTGCGCCCAGTCCACGGACAGGCCGAGGCGGCGCCACAGCTCCTCGAACTGGCGCTCGTCGTCGGCGGTGAGCCGCTCGCACAGCTCGATGAAGTTGCGGCGGCTGACCGGCACCTGGTCGGCGGGCTTGACGTTCTTGCCGTCGGTGCCCTGGTGCGGGGGCTCGAAGCCCTCGACGTACGGCAGCGACGGGTCGCAGCGCACGCCGTAGTAGTTCTGCACGCGACGCTCGGTGGGCAGGCCGTTGTCGTCCCAGCCCATCGGGTAGAAGACCTTCTTGCCGCGCATCCGCTGGAAGCGCGCGACGGTGTCGGTGTGCGTGTAACTGAACACGTGGCCCACGTGCAGCGAGCCGGAGACCGTGGGGGGCGGGGTGTCGATCGAGTACACCTGCTCGCGCGTGGCGGTGCGGTCGAACGCGTAGGTGCCCTCGGCCGTCCAGCGCTCGTCGAAGCGCTGCTCCAGGCCCTCCAGGCTCACCTTGTCCGGTACCTCCCGGACCACCGCGCGCACGACGTCGCCGGCTACCTGAGCAACAGAGCTGCCGGCGGGCGGGGTCGCTGCGGGGGTCTGCGCGGGCGCGGTCGGCGCCTCGGGGGTCGGGAAGTCGCTCATGGTCGCCCATTCTCCCAGATCCGCGGTGGCGCTCCGCGCAGGATGATCTCACTCACCGGACATGGATGCCACGATGTGGACAGGCGTACGGAGCGGCCGCGGAACCGTCGTACTGTGACGGCCGGCGGCGCCTCAGGTGCCGCTCTCGAACGTCCGGCGCGCTCCGCGTAGCCGGCTCCAGGGTCCCGGGAGGACGAGATGCAGGCGATGTGTTGTCGGTGCTGTTGCCGCCACGTCGCCCTGCCCGTCTGACACCCGAGGAGCTCCCATGACGCTCGACCACGCCGACGAGCTGGTCGTGCCGGAAGGTCAGCCCGCGCCCGCTGCCGGGCGCCGCACGTTCTGGCGCCGATTCGCCCAGGACCGTTTCGCCGTCGTAGGCGCGGTCGTCGTGGTCGGCTACGTCGTCGTCGCGTTGCTCGCCCCGCTGATCACGCGCGTGCTCGGCGTCGACCCGTACACCTACGACCTGGACGCCCTCGACCCGACGGGCGCCCCGGCCGGCTGGGGCGGCGGCATCAGCGCCGAGCACTGGTTCGGCGTCGAGCCGCTGACCGGGCGCGACCTGTTCGCGATCGTGCTCATGGGCTCCCGGACGTCGCTGGTGGTGGGCCTCGGCGCCACGGTGGTCTCGATGCTCATCGGCACGCTGCTCGGGCTGCTCGCGGGCTACCTCGGCGGCTGGGTCGACTGGGTGGTCAGCCGCGGCGTGGACATCATGCTCGGGCTGCCCGCGCTGATCTTCATGATCGCGATCGGCGCCGTGGCGCCGGAGTCCTTCCCCCGCCTCCTGCTGCTCGTGCTGGTCATCGGGTTCTTCAGCTGGTCGTCCGTGGCCCGCGTCGTGCGCGGTCAGGCCCTCGGCCTGCGCTCGCGCGGCTTCGTGCGCGCCTCCCAGGCCCTCGGTGCCGGGCACGCGCACGTGCTGTTCCGCCAGGTGCTGCCGAACCTGGCCGCCACCGTGGTCGTGTTCGCGACCATCAGCATCCCCGGCGCGATCGGAGCCGAGGCCGCGCTGTCGTTCCTCGGGGTCGGCGTGCCGCCGCCGACGCCGTCCTGGGGACGGTCCATCGGCGACGCCGTGACCTGGTTCAGCTCCGACCCGATGTACCTGCTCTTCCCCGGCATCGCGCTGTTCGGCATCACGCTCGCGTTCAACGCGTTCGGCGACGGCCTGCGCGACGCTCTCGACCCGCGCTCCGGAGGTCGCCGGTGAACGCCCTGCGGTTCGCCGGCACGCGTCTGGCGAGCATGGTCTTCGTCCTGCTCGCCGTCTCGCTGCTGACCTACGCGATCTTCGTGCTGCTGCCCGCCGACCCCGCGCAGCTCGCCTGCGGGCGCCCGTGCACCCCCGAGCGCCTCGAGACGGCTCGCGCGTTCATGGGGCTGGACCAGAACTTCCTGGTGCAGTGGTGGAACTTCATCACGGGGATCTTCACAGGCCGCACCTACGGCTCGGCCGGCGCGCAGATCGACTGCCCGGCCCCCTGCCTCGGCTACTCCTTCGTCCTGCGCCAGCCGGTGACCGACCTGATCCTCGGTCGCCTGCCGGTCACGTTCTCCATCGCGATCGGCGCGGCCGTCCTCTGGCTGCTGGCCGGCGTCGCGGCGGGCGTCGTGGCCGCGGTGCGCCGCGGCACCGCGGTCGACCGCGCGATCATGGTCACGGCGATCACCGGGGTCTCGGCCCCCAGCTACCTCGTGGGGCTGCTCGGCATCCTGCTCTTCGGCTTCACGCTCGACATGGTGCCCGTGAACGGCTATGTGCCGCTGACCACCAGCCCCGTCGACTGGGCCTGGCACCTGGTGCTGCCGTGGTGCGTGCTCGCCTTCCTCTCGGCGGCGATCTACGCGCGGCTCACCCGCGCCCAGATGCTCGACGCCCTCGGGTCGGAGTACGTGCGCACGGCCCGCGCCAAGGGGATCACCGAGCGGCGCGTCGTGACCCGGCACGCGCTGCGCAACGTCATGGTTCCGGTGGTCACGCTGTTCGGCCTCGACCTGGGCGTGCTGCTGGGCGGGACCGTGATCACCGAGAAGGTGTTCTCGATGGCGGGGCTGGGCGCCCTGCTGCTCGACGCCGTCGGGAACACCGACGTCCCGCTGCTCGTGGGCGTCACCTTCTTCTCCGCGGCCCTCATCGTGGTCGCCAACCTGCTCGTCGACGTCGTCTACGGCGTCATGGACCCGCGGGTGCGCGCGTGAGCGCCGTGCCGTACGCCGGGCGATGTCCGCGTACCCGCGCCAACCCCGTCACGACGCTCTTCCTCGAGAGGCCCTGAACCCATGACCCGCAACACCCTCCGCAGCCGACGGCGTTCCGTCGGCGCCGTCTCCGCCGTCGCCACGCTCGCGCTGGTCCTCACCGCGTGCGGGGCGAACGACCCGGACACCGGCTCGTCCGGGAGCGCTGCCGCCGTCCAGCAGGGCGGCACCCTGCACATCCTCACCTCCGCGCCGTCGATCAACTGGGACCCGGCCACGAGCCAGAACCTCGCGATCACGACGCTCGGGCTGGTGGAGCGCCGCCTCACGGCATGGCAGACCAACCCCGACGGCAGCACCGAGGTGGTGCCCGACCTCGCCACCGACACCGGCACCGTGTCCGACGACGGCAAGACCTGGACGTACACGCTCAAGGACGGCGTCACGTTCGAGGACGGGACGCCGATCACGTCGCAGGACGTCAAGTACTCCGTCGAGCGGTCCTTCGCCCCCGAGCTCACCGGCGGCCTGAGCTACCACAAGAGCCTGCTGACCGGCGGCGACGACTACGCGGGCCCGTACGACGGCAAGGAGCTCGACTCGATCGAGACGCCGGACGACAAGACCATCGTCTTCCACCTGGACAGCGCGTACGGCGACTGGCCGTGGGTCGTGTCGATGCCGGCGTTCGGCGCGGTGCCCGAGGACAAGGACGACGTGTCGACGTACACCACGACCCCTGTGGCGACGGGGCCGTACAAGGTCGCCGAGACGCAGGAGGGGACCTCGGTCACCCTCGAGCGCAACGACGCCTGGGACCAGGCGACCGACGACGCCCGCACCGCCGGCCCCGACTCGATCGTCTTCGAGCTGGGGCAGGACGAGACCGTCGTCGCCCAGCGGCTCATCGCCGACGCCGGTGACGACCAGAACGCCTTCGGCGCGACGTTCGTGCCCGCGGCGCAGCTCGCGCAGGTGCAGAACGACGCGAAGGCCAAGGAGCGCCTCGTGACGTCCGGGCCGGGCGCGCTCGCGTACCTGGCGATCAACACCGAGGCCGAGGGGCTCGACGACGTCAAGGTGCGGCAGGCGATCCAGTACGCCGTGGACAAGCAGGCGTTCCAGGTGGCGTCCGGCGGGGCGATCGCGGGCGACCTGGCGACGACGCTCATCACGCCGGGGATCCCGGGGCGCGAGGACTACGACCTGTACCCGGCGGAGCCGTCCGGCGACCCGGACAAGGCGAAGGATCTTCTCGCCGAGGCGGGCTGGAAGGACCGGGCGCTGCGCCTCGTCGTCACCGACGACGCACCCACGCTGGCCAAGGCGCAGGCCGTCCAGCAGGGTCTCGAGCGCGCCGGCCTCACGGTGAAGATCGTGTCGCAGCCGTCCGAGGTCTGGACGCAGACCGTGACGCAGGGCGACGGGTCGAAGTACGACCTCACGATCTCGTCGTGGCAGCCCGACTTCCCGAGCGCGAACGGCAACATCCAGCCGCTGTTCGCCTCGTCGCAGATCGGGGACGGCGGGTACAACCTGTCGCGCTACTCGAACGAGGACGTGGACGCCCTGATCGAGCAGGCGACCCAGGAGACCGACCCCGATGCGGCGGCCGGCGTCTGGGCCCAGGCCGACAAGGCGATCCTCGAGGACGCCCCGGTGGTGCCGCTGATCTTCACGAAGAACTCCTTCCTGCACGGCTCCAAGGTGCAGAACTTCGAGATCCCGGACTTCCCGGCGTACCCGAACTACCTCAAGGTCTCGCTGGCCCAGTGAGCACCGACACGCGCGACGGGCGGCCCCTCCTGCAGGTGGAGGGGCTGTCCGTGGTGTTCGACGAGGCAAGCGGGCCGGCGGTCGACGGGTCGTCGTGGGCGCTGTGGCCGGGGCAGGTGACCGCGCTGGTCGGCGAGTCCGGCTCCGGGAAGTCGGTCTCCGCGATGGCGGTGCTCGGGCTCCTGCCCCCGTCCGCGACGGTGACGGGCAGCATCCGGTACGACGGCGACGAGCTGGTCGGCGCCTCGCCCGACGAGTTCAGGGCCGTGCGTGGCGCGGTCTTCTCGCTGGTCTCCCAGGAGCCGATGGGCGCGTGGAACCCCGTGCTCACCATCGGCGACCAGGTGGCGGAGGCGGTCGGGGCGCACGCCCGGGTCTCCCGGTCCGTCTCCCGCGGCCGGGTGCTGGAGCTGCTGAGAGAGGCCGGGCTGGCCGACGCGGAACGGATCGCGCGGTCGTTCCCGCACCAGCTGTCCGGCGGGCAGCTCCAGCGCGCCCTCATCGCGATGGCGCTCTCGCAGGACCCGGTGGCGATCGTGGCCGACGAGCCGACGACCGCCCTGGACGTCACGGTGCAGGCCGACATCCTCGACCTGCTGCGACGGCTGCGTGACACCCGCGGCACGGCGGTGCTGCTCATCACGCACGACATGGGCGTGGTCGCCGACCTCGCGGACGACGTCGTCGTGATGCGCGACGGGACGGTCGTCGAGCACGCTCCGGTGCGCGAGCTGTTCTCCGCGCCGCGCGAGGAGTACACGCGCACGTTGCTCGACGCCGTCCCGCACCTCGGGCGCGCGCTCGAGCCGTCGTCGCCCGAGGTACGGGAGCCCGCGCCGGCCGGCGGAGCCGCTCCGGGCGGTGCCGACGTCGTCGTGCTGGAGGACGTCGACGTCGTGTACGGCGGGAGGCGCCGGCGTGCGGCCGTGCACGCCGCGGACGGCGTGAGCCTGCGTATCGCGGCCGGCGAGGTGCTGGGCCTGGTGGGCGAGTCGGGCTCGGGCAAGTCCACGCTGGGCCAGGTGGTCTCGGGGCTGCTCGCACCGGATCGCGGCCGGGTCGTGGTGGACGGCCTCGAGCTGGCCGGCGCGCGGCGCGCGGACCTGCGCGCGGTGCGGCGGCGCACGGGCATCGTCTTCCAGGACCCGGCGTCCACGCTCAACCCCCGCTGGTCGGTGGGCGCCTGCGTCGCCGAGCCGCTGCGCCTGCACGCCCGGCTCGGCGACGCCGAGACCCGGGCCCGGGTGCTCGAGCTGCTGGCGATGGTGGGCCTGACCGCGGAGCATGCCGCCCGGTACCCCCACGAGCTCTCCGGCGGCCAGCGGCAGCGGGTCGCCATCGCCCGGGCGGTCGCGCTCGACCCGGCCGTGCTGGTGGCGGACGAGCCGACCAGCGCCCTCGACGTCTCGGTGCAGGCCCGGGTGCTGGAGGTGTTCGCCGAGCTGCAGGCGCGCCTGGGCTTCGCGTGCCTGTTCGTGTCGCACAACCTGGCGGTCGTGGAGCGGGTCAGCGACCGCGTCGCCGTCATGCAGGCGGGCCGCATCGTCGAGACCGGCCCGACGTCGCGCGTGCTGGGCGCCCCGCGGGAGGAGTACACGCGCCGGCTCGTGGGCGCCGCCCCCGTCGCCGACCCGGCCCTGCAGGAGCGCCGACGGCGGGAGCGGGCGGGCGTCTGACGCTTCCTCCGGACACTTTCTCTGACTAAGGTCAGAGGTATGGCGAACCGGGGCGAGGTGTCGAGTGGGGACGACGACGGCGTCGAGGTCGTGCGGAGGTTCAACCGCAGCTACACGCAGCGCGTGGGGGCGCTCGAGGACTCGTTCCTCGGCACCGGGATGCCGCTGGGCACGGCCCGCCTGCTGTTCGAGATCGGCACGGAGCCGGGCACGACGCGAGACCTGCGCGCGCGGCTCGGGCTGGACTCGGGGTACCTCAGCCGCCTGCTGCGCCGGCTCGAGGCCGACGGGCTCGTCGCCGTCGTGCCCGACGCCGACGACCGGCGCCGGCGACGCGTCGACCTCACCGCCGCCGGGCGGAGGGCCTGGGACGACCTGGAACGCCGGTCGGTGGACAGGGCCCGCGAGCTGGTCGCGCCGCTCACGGCGCGCCAGCGGGGCCGGCTGGCGGCGGCCCTCGCCGAGGCGGACCTGCTGGTGCGGGCCGCGACGGTGACGCTCGAGCGCGTGGACCCGTGGTCGGAGCTCGCGCGACGGGCGGTCGCCGCGTACGTGGCGGAGCTCGACGAGCGGTTCCCGGGCGGCTTCGATCCCGGCCCCTCGCCGGCGCCCGGCGAGCGTGACCCCGAGGACGCGCGCCTCGCGCCGCCGTCGGGCGCGTTCGTCGTCGCGACGAGCGACGGCGAGCCCGTCGCGTGCGGGGGAGTGCGCACGCTGTCGGACGGCGCGCCCGACGGCGCGCGCGGGTCGGTGGGCGAGATCAAGCGGATGTGGGTGCACCCCGGCTGGCGGGGGGCCGGGCTCGGCTCCCGGCTGCTGCGCCACCTGGAGGGGGTGAGTCGTGACCTCGGGCACCGCGAGGTGCGCCTCGACACGAACGGGACGCTCGCGGAGGCGGTCGCGATGTACGAGCGGGCGGGCTACCGGCGCATCGCGCGCTACAACGACAACCCCTACGCGGAGCACTTCTTCGCCAAGCGCCTCGCGTGACGGCGGCGCACGGCGGTACCACGTATCCGGTCGGCGGCCGGGGATAGGGTCGGAACCATGGCTGCCAACCCCGACCTGACCATCGGCTATGCCGCGATGCTCGAGCAGTTCCACCCCACCGACGTCGTCGACTACTCGGCCTACGCGGAGGAGCACGGCTTCTCCGGCGTCATGGCCGCCGACCACTTCCAGCCGTGGGTGCCGCAGCAGGGCGAGGCGGCGTTCGTCTGGAACGTGCTGACGGCGCTCGGCGAGCGCACCCGCGGCGACCTCGGCCCGGGCGTCACCGCCCCGACGTTCCGCTGGCACCCCGCGATGGTGGCGCAGGCGTCGGCCACGCTCGCCGCGATGTACCCCGGGCGTCACTGGCTCGGCCTGGGGTCCGGCGAGGCGCTCAACGAGCACGTGGTGGCCGGCTACTGGCCCGAGGCCCCCGAGCGGATCAACCGGATGTTCGAGGCCATCGACATCATCAAGAAGCTGTTCGCGTCCGGCATCGACGGCAAGGACGTCAAGCACTCGGGGCAGTACTACAAGATGGAGTCCACGCGGCTGTGGACCATGCCCGAGGTGCCGCCGGAGATCCTTGTCGCCACCGCCGGCCCGATCACCGCCAAGCGCGCGGGCAAGCACGCCGACGGCCTCATCACCGTCGGGGCGCCGCTGGAGAAGATCGAGATGCTGTTCGGCAAGTTCGACGACGGCGTCCGCGAGTCCGGTCGGGACCCGCAGGGGATGCCCAAGGTGCTGCAGGTGCACATGTCGTGGGCGTCCACCGACGAGGAGGCGCTCGCGAACGCGATGACCGAGTGGCCCAACGGCGGCATGAAGTTCCCGAAGGCGGACATCCGCTCGCCGCACGACTTCGCGCAGATGGCCAAGCTGGTGCGCCCGGAGGACTTCGAGGGTCGCATGGTGATCTCCGCCGACCCCGACAAGCACCGCGAGGCGATCCAGAAGTACGTCGACCTGGGCTTCGACCGCATCTACCTGCACAACGTGGGGCGCAACCAGAAGGAGTGGATCGAGGTCTTCGGCCGCGAGGTGCTCCCGAAGCTGGTGCGGTGAGCGCTCGGCTCACCGTCTGGGCGCCCGCCGGGTTCCCGGAGGTGCGGCCCGGGGACGACCTTTCACGGCTGGTCGGCGACGCCCTGGACGCCGACGGCGCCGCGTCGGGCGACCCGCTCGCCGAGGGCGACGTCGTGGTCGTCACGTCCAAGATCGTCTCGAAGGCCGAGGGGCGCGTGGTGCGCGCCGCCGACCGCGAGCAGGCGATCACCGACGAGACGGTGCGCGTGGTCGCGACGCGCGCGCGGCCCGGCGGCCTGCCGCCGCTGCGCATCGTGGAGAACCGGCTCGGCCTGGTCATGGCTGCGGCGGGCGTCGACGCGTCGAACACTCCCGACGGCACGGTGCTGCTGCTCCCCGTCGACCCGGACGCCTCCGCCCGCGCGCTGCGGGCCGCCCTGCGCGCGCGGTTCGGCCTGGACCGGCTCGGCGTCGTCGTCACCGACACGGCCGGTCGGACGTGGCGGGACGGTCTGACGGACATCGCGATCGGCGCCGCCGGGGTGGACGTCGTCGACGACCTCCGTGGCGGCGTCGACGCGCACGGGCGGCCGCTGTCGGTCACCGTGACCGCCGTGGCCGACGAGGTCGCCGCCGCCTCCGAGCTGGTGCGCGGCAAGGCGGAGGGGCGCCCGGTCGCGGTGGTGCGCGGCCTGGCGCGGCACGTGCGTGCGGGCGAGGGCCCGGACGCGGACGGGCCCGGCGCCCGCGTCCTGGTGCGCCCCAGCGCGGACGACCTGTTCCGCGAGGGCAGCGCCGAGGCCTACGCCCGCGGCCTCGCCGACGGCCGGGCCGAGGCGCCGAGGTAGCCGGGCAGCCCGCGAGGTAGTTCGCGAATCCTGTCGCGCGGGCGGCCGGGGGTCGCCTACGGTGCCGGCATGGCTGCTCCCGAGACTCCTGCCGGCCCGCGCGCGGACTGGATCGAGCACCGCCGGCCCGACGACCGCGAGGCGTTGGGCTGGTTGCGCCCCGAGGGCGACTGCTGGGTCGCCGTGTCGCTGCTCGGCCGCGACGTGAGCGGTCCGGTCGACTGGTCCGACGCCGAGGAGGCGCTCGAGTCGACGGGGCTGTCGTGGATGGCGGACGTCTGGATGCTCGAGAGGGACGACGACGAGCCGCTGCGCGTGAAGCTCGTCGAGGTCACGCCCGACCACGTGGTCGTGCAGACGGACGACTTCGGCGCGATCGACGTCGCCGTCGAGCGGTTCGAGCTGCCGTGGCCGGCCCCGGCGGCGCTGCGCCCGCGCCGGCAGGGCGACCCCGACGGCCGGGTGCTGTTCTCCCGCTGACGGCCGGGCTCAGCCGGCGTCCGTCGTGCCCTCGTAGAGGCCGATCCGGTTGCCGTCCGGATCCTCGAGCACCGCCCACCAGCTGGTGGGGCTGATCTCGGACTTCTCCATGAGCACCGCGCCGCCCAGCTCGCGCACCTTGGCGAGGGCGTCGTCGATGGAGTCCACCTCGACGTAGCTGCGCGGTTGGTCGAACCCGCCGTCGCGCGGCGCCAGCCCGCCGCCGCTGATCTGGTTGGGCGCCCGCCACATCGGGTAGTCCTCGAACCCGGGCGGGGCGTCGATCTGCCAGCCGAACAGGCCGGAGTAGAACCCCTTGGCGCGCTCCTTGTCCGTCACCGGGATGTCGATGTGCGTGATGTCGCCGTGAGCCATCGTCGTGCTCCTCGCTGGGGTGGTGGGGACGTCGACGTCCCGGAGCACCACGCTAGTCGCGACGCGATCACCGGCAGGGCGGGTGCCGGGGGCAAGGATTCCCGGCGCGTCGGCTGGTAGACGGCGTCGCACGTCGTGACACTCGGTCTCGGCGCTCACCGTCGAGCGCCTGCGGACACACAAGGGAGTTGTCATGCACCTCGCACGTCGCACTCGCCGTACCGCCCTCGCCGCGGCCTCCGCCGCCGCGGTCGCCGTCGCCGGCCTCGTCGCCACGGCGGCGCCCGCCGGGGCGGCCCCCGACCCGGAGAAGTACGTCGCCCTCGGCGACTCGTACTCCGCCGGGTCGGGCATCCTGCCACCCGATCCCGACGCGCCGCTCGCCTGCCTGCGCACCACCCTGAACTACCCGCACTTCCTCGCCGACCGCCTGGGCGCGGACCTCGTCGACGTCACCTGCGGGGCCGCCCAGACCAAGGACCTCGCCCAGTCGCAGTCCCCGGGCGTGGCCCCGCAGCTCGACGCCGTGACCGAGGACACCGACCTGGTCACCCTCACCATCGGCGGCAACGACAACAACACCTTCATCGGGGCGCTGCTGGCCTGCGGCTCGGCCGGCGCCCTCACCGGCGGGCGCGGCAACCCGTGCGAGCGCACGTACGGCGACCGGTTCACGAGCCAGGTCGAGGAGACCACGTACCCGGCCGTCCGGCAGGCGCTCGAGGAGATCAAGGCCCGGGCCCCGCACGCCGACGTCGCGATCCTCGGCTACCCGTGGATCCTGCCCGCCGAGAAGGGCTGCTTCGCCAAGCTTCCCGTCGCGGCCGGCGACGTGCCCTACCTCCGCGACCTGCAGGCCACCCTCAACGGCGTCATCGAGCGCGCGGCCGACGAGACGGGGGCGACGTTCGTCGACCTGGCGGAGCGCAGCGAGGGTCGTGACGCGTGCGCGCCCGCCGGCGAGCGGTGGGTGGAGCCGCTGCTGTTCGGCACCAACGTGGTGCCGGTGCACCCCAACGCGCGCGGCGAGAGCGCGATGGCCGACGCCGCCCTGGACGCGCTGGGCTACTGACCGGAGGGCTGCCCCACCGGGATCACTCCGCGGGCGGCACGACCGGCGTCGGCGTGCCGCCCGTGATCCGTACCAGCTCGTCGTACGAGGTCGGGAACACCGTCTTCGCGTGGCCGGCCGCGGCCCACACGACCTCGTGGGCCCCCAGGTCGACGTCGACGAGCGTGCGCACGGGGGCGGGGTGGCCCACGGGCGCGACGCCGCCGATCACCTGGCCGGTGGCGTCGCGCACCGTCTCCTTGCTCGCGCGCGCGAGTCGGCCGCCGAGGCGCGCGCCCAGGTACTCGGTGTCGACCCGGTGGGCGCCGCTCGTCAGGACGAGCACCGGGTCGTCGTCGAGCGTGAAGACCAGCGAGTTCGCGATCGCGCCGACCGGGACGCCGAGCGCCTCGGCCGCGCGGGCGGCGGTCGTGGCGTGGTCGTCGAGCCAGCGGATCTCCCCACCGGCCCCGGCGTCGTCGAGCGCGGCGCGGACGCGGTCGACGGCGGGGTGCGAGGGGGCAGGATCCGCGCGGGGGGTCGCCGCGGCGGGGCGCTCGTCGTCAGGCGTGACGTCGTCGCCGGAGAGCCACCGCAGCCACACCGTGCGGGGGTCGCCCTCGAGCACGAGCGCCCGCACCAGCAGGGTCAGCGGGATCGCGAGGATGGCGCCGAGCGGGCCGATGACGAAGGTCCAGAAGACCACCGACATGAAGCTCAGCGTGAGGCTGAGGCTGACGGCGTCGGACACGAACTTGGGCTGCACCAGCACCTGCAGCACCACGTTGACGACGCAGTAGACCGCCGCGACGGCGAGCGCCAGCGGCCAGCCGCCGACGACGAACGCCATGATGAGCGGCGGGATCAGGCCCAGCACGAAGCCGATGTTCGGGATGAAGTTGGTGACGAAGGCGAGGATCGCCCACACCATGGGGGCGGGCACGTCGAGCAGCGCGAGCGCGAACCCGTCGACGATCGCGACGATCGCACCGAAGGACGCGTTGACCACGAAGTAGCGCCGCACCCCGGTGCTGAACCGGGTCGCGCGGCCGATCTGCTCGGCGTGCGTCGCGCCGAAGACGCGGGACGCGGTGGCGTACCGGGCGGCGTCGGCGGCCATGAAGATCGCGTACGCGAGCACGAAGAAGAAGGCCGTCGCGATCGACAGGACCATGCCGCTCACGCTGCCCGCGAGGGACAGCAGCCGCGAGGGCTCCAGGAACGACGTCGCGGCGTCGGCGACCTGCGTGTCCAGGCCCAGGTCGGACAGCTGCGCGGCGATCTGGGTCACCGACTGCTCGAGGTCGCGGAAGTACTCGGTCACCAGGTCCGCGAACTGGAAGCCGGCGAAGACGAGCATCGCGAGCAGCGCGGCGAGGATGAGGTACGCGACGACGATCACGGCCGTCGTCGCGGCCCAGCGCGGCCAGCCCCGGGCCTCGAGGGGCCGGCGCACCGGGTGGCAGATGATGACGATCACCGCGGCGAGGAACACGGGCGCCAGCACGTCCGAGGCCCAGTGCACGCCGGCGAGGACGAGGACGGCCGCGCCGAGGGACAGGAGCGTGCGGGTGGCGGGGTTGAGCCCGCCGGGATCGGTGGTCGGGCTGCCGGTGGTGGTCGCCGGGGTCGAGTTCACCCCGCGACCCTAGCGACCACGACCGGCGACGGCGCGCGCGACCACGCGTCGGAGGGGACCCTGCTCAGATCCAGCGCTTCCAGCGGAAGACGGCGAACAGGGCCACGCTCACGCTGAGCATGGCCACCAGCGCGGCCGGGTAGCCCCACGCCCAGTGCAGCTCGGGCATGTCGTCGAAGTTCATGCCGTACACGGTGCCGACCAGGGTCGGGGCGAAGAGGATGGCCGCCCAGCCGGAGATCTTCTTGACCTCCTCGCCCTGGCGGATGCTCACCTCGGTGAGGTGCGTCATCTCCTCGTTCTGCCGCCGCGCCACGAGGGTGGCGTTCACGGTGAGGATGTCGCGCAGGGCGGCGCGGAACGACTCGACCCGGTCCGCGACCTCGGTGAGGTGGTCGGCGACGTCGCGCAGGTAGGCCTGCATCTCCTCGGTGACGCCGTACTTCTCCGCGCCCTTGGCGAGAGAGCCGCACACGCGCTGCAGCGGCCGCACCGCCCGCTGGAACTCGACCACCTCGCGCGAGAGCTCGTAGATACGCCGCGACACGGCGGCGTCGCCGCCGAACACCTCGGACTCGATCTCGTCGATGTCGCCGTCGAGGCCGGCGACGACCGGCGCGTAGTCGTCGACGACGCGGTCCACGATCGCGTAGAGCACGGACTCCGGGCCGCGGGCGAGCATGGTCGGGTGCGCCTCGAGGTGCGTGCGCACGGCGGAGAGGTCGGGGCACGCGCCGTGCCGCACGGTGACGACGAAGTCGGGGCCGACGAAGACGTGCAGCTCGGAGAACTCCACCTCCTCCGCCTGGTCGACGTACCGGGCGGCGTGCAGCACCACGAACAGGGTGTCGCCGTAGCGCTCGATCTTGGGGCGCTGGTGAGCGACGATCGCGTCCTCGACGGCGAGCGGGTGCAGGTCGAACTCGCGGGCCAGCTGGGCCAGCTCGGTCTCGTCCGGCCGCTCCAGGCCGATCCACGCCATCCCGCCGGGGTGGGCGCGCAGCTCGCGGAACGTGTCCGCGAGGCGGGTGAAGCTCGCGACCCGGCGGCCGTCGGCGTCGTACAGGGCGGACTCGACGATGGACGAGCGCGCCGGCACGTCGCGCCGACCCTGCGGGGTGTCGGCCGGGGCGCTGCCCAGGCGACCGCCCGCGCCGCTGGCCGGGGTGGCGCGGCGGGGGCGCAGGGCGCCGAGCAGCGGACGGTTGCGGACCGCGCGGGAGGCGGCGGTGCGGGGGGAGGTGACGGACATGGCGGACTCCGAGGCAGCAGGGCGTGCAGGGACGGTGATCGGTCCCGCGACTGCGGCTGGGGGGCGCCCCGGATGATCGGGGGCGCTCGGAGAACGGTGGCGCCGGTTCAGGAGAGCGTGCGCCACGGCCGCCCGGCGACGGCCGGGCGGGGAGCCGTCAGTCGCGGCTCGGACTACTGGGAGGCTCGCTACGGGTCATGTGCGCGCACCTCCCTCGTCGTCTGCGGCGGTCGCCGCTGCTGCTCAGGCCACCCGCCAGCATAGCCTCGAGCAGGCGGCCGGGCCACGACCGGGAGGGCGCGGGCAGGGTGATCTCGAAACGTCGAGCGCTCAGCGCCGTGGGTCGACGACGACCATCCCGGAGCGCGGGGTGCCGGCCAGCCCGGGCAGGAGGCGCGCGCCCTCGTCGAGCCCGACGACCCGGTCGACGAGGTCGGCCGGCCGCAGCGTGCCGTCGGCCACGCGCGCGAGCATCTCGGGGTAGTCGGCGGCGGCCATGCCGTGGCTGCCCAGCACGTCCAGCTCCCAGCCGATCACGCGCGACATCGGCACGCGCGGGTGGCCGTCGACCGGCGGGAGCAGGCCGACCTGCACGTGCCGTCCGCGCCGCCGCAGGCTGCCGATCGCGTCGGCGCACGTGCGCTCGCTGCCGACGGCGTCGACGCTGACGTGGCAGCCGCCGGTGAGGTCCTGCACTGCGGCGGGCACGTCGACCCCGTCGCCGGCGCGGACGGTGCGCGCCGCACCGGCCCGGCGTGCGGCCTCGAGCGCGCCGTCGTGCCGGTCGACGGCGACCACCTGCGCGCCCAGCGCGGCGGCGACCATGACCGCGCTGAGGCCCACGCCGCCCGCGCCGACCACGACCACCTGCTCGCCCGGCCGCACGCGGGCGCGCCCCGCGACCGCGCGGTACGCCGTGGCGAAGCGGCAGCCCAGGCTCGCGGCGGTGGCGTCGTCGACGTCGTCGGGCAGGGTGACGAGGTTGGTGTCGGCGGCGTGCAGCACGACGAGCTCGGCGAACGACCCGGCGTGCGTGAACCCCGGCTGGGTCTGGTCCGGGCAGACCTGCGCCTGCCCGGAGCGGCACCAGTCGCAGCGCCCGCAGCCGCAGACGAACGGCGACGTCACCCGGTCGCCGACGCGCCAGCGCTCGACGCCCTCGCCGACGGCGGCCACGACGCCCGCCAGCTCGTGGCCCGGCACGTGGGGGAGCGTGGTGATGTCGGTGTCGTGACCCGCCCAGGCGTGCCAGTCGCTGAGGCACAGCCCGCTCGCGTGGACGCGCACGACGACGCCCCCCGGCGGGGCCGCGGGGTCGGGCACCTCGCGGACCGTGACGGGGCCGCCGAACCGGTCGAACGTCATCGCGCGCACGGGGCGATCCAACCACCGATCCGCCGGTCGGTCGGGCGGCGGTCCAGGCGACGGTCCGGGTATCGGTCCACCTGAGACGGCGCGTATCACGATTGGGCCACGGCGCGCGGGCGCCGCTAGCGTGCCCGGGTGACCCAGACCCGGTCGCGGGCGACGTCGCTCGCATGCGCACTGTTCCTGCTCGTCCTGGCGGCGCTCGCCGTCTGGTCGGTGCTGCCGCCGTCGCCGCGGCCGGCGGACGCCGCCGCAGACGAGTTCAGCGCCGAGCGTGCGTTCGCGACGGTCGAGGCGGTCGGCGGCGAGGTGCACCCGCACGGCACGGCCGCGGCGGCGGACGTCCGCGACACGATCGTCGCGGACCTCCGCGACCTCGGCCTCGACCCGGAGGTGACCGACGGCGTCGGCATGTCCGGGCGGCTGGGCGACCAGAGCCGCGTCGCGGCCACCAAGAACGTCGTCGCGACCATCCCGGGCACCGACTCCACCGGGCCGGTGTTCCTCGTCGCCCACTACGACTCCGCCGAGGTGTCGCACGGCGCCAACGACGACGGCGCCGGCGTCGCGACCCTGCTGGAGACCGCGCGCGCCCTGGGCGCCGGCGAGCCGCTGCGCAACGACCTCGTGCTCGTCTTCACCGACGCCGAGGAGGCGTGCCTGTGCGGTGCGGAGGCCTTCGCGCACGCCGACCCGCGGGCCGCCGACGGGGGCGTCGTGGTCAACGTCGAGGCCCGCGGCTCGTCCGGCCCGGCGATCATGTTCGAGACGTCCGAGGGCAACGCCGCCCTCGTCGACGCCTACTCCCACGTGCCGTACCCCGTGGGCAGCTCGATGGCGGTCGAGGTCTACCGCATCCTGCCGAACGACACCGACTTCTCGCCGTTCCTCGACGACCCGGAAGGGCGCTTCACCGGGCTCAACTCCGCGTACATCGACGGGTCGGCCACCTACCACGCGCCGCAGGACACCCCCGAGCGGATGTCGCTGGCGAGCCTGCAGCACCACGGCGCCAACATGCTCGCCCTGGCGCGCGAGCTCGGGGACGGCGACGCCGCCGCGCTCGCCACGCCGTCCGCCGACGACGCCACGTACTTCCCGCTGCCGGGCGGGGTGCTCGCGCGCTACCCGGGGTGGCTCGTGTGGCCGCTCGCCGTGGTCGCGCTGCTCGCGGTCGGAGCCCTCGCCGTGGTCCTCGTCCGGCGCGGCGAGGTGCGCGGCGACCGGACCACGGCCGGCACCCTCGCCCTCGGCTTCGCGTCCGCGCTGCTCCCGCTGGCCGGTGCCGTCGGCGGGTCGATCGCCCTCGGGTGGGTCATGGGCCTGGTGCGGCCCGGCTACGACGAGATGCTCGACCCGTGGCGGCCCTGGGGCTTCCGCGTCGCCCTGCTCGGCATCGTCGCGACCGTGTGGACCGCCTGGTTCCTCGGGCTGCGCCGCTCGCTCGGCGGGGCGGCGCTCGCGGTGGGGGCGCTCGGCTGGCTCGCCGTCCTCGGCGTCGTCCTCGCCGCCGTCACCCCCGGCGGCTCCTACCTCGCCGCGCTGCCGGCGCTCGCGGGCGCGGTGGCCTGGCTGCTCACCCTGCGGGTGGCGCGGGGCGTCGTGGGCCGCCGGGTGGTCGTGACCCTGGGCGCGGCCGTGGGCGTCCTCGTCCTCGTGCCGATCGTGCTGCTGTTCTTCCCGGCCTTGGGCCTGGCGACGGGCGCCGCGCCGGCGGTGGTCGCCGCGCTGCTCGGGCTCGCCCTCACCCCCGTCCTCGCGGTGCTGTGGCCGCGCGGCCGGCGCCGCGCGCTCGGCCTGGTCGGCGGGTGCGCCGCGGTGGGCGTCGTCGCGCTGGTCGTGGGCTTCGCCGTCGACCCGTTCGACGCCGAGCACCCCGAGCCCACCCGCCTTGCGTACGCGCTGGACGCCGACACGGGATCCGCGCACTGGGTCTCCGACGAGGACACCCCCAGCGACTGGACCGCACGGTACGTCGACACCGAGACCGACCTGTCCGAGCCGTTCCCCATGTTCTCCGGCGAGGTGCAGGCCGGCGACGCCCAGGCGGTCGACCTGCCCGCCCCCGTCGTCGACGTGGCCGACGCCGAGCCCGACGGGGACTCCCGTGTCCTCACGCTGCGCGTCACCCCGGGCCGGGGAGCCCCGATCGGCACCGCGGGCGCGCTCCGGTACGTGCAGCTGAACGCCCCCGGGGTGGAGCGTGCGACCGTCGCCGGCCGGGAGGTGCCGATCGCGGGCGGCGCCCTCGACACCCGCTTCTACGCGCCGGGCGACGACGGGTTCGAGGTCGAGCTCACCGTGCCGGCCGGGCAGCCGCTGGACCTGCGCGTCGTCGCCGCCGGCGGCGGGCTGGAGGGCCTGCCCGGCTTCGTCGAGCGGCCGGACGGCGTCGGCGTGGCCGGGTCGCACACCTCCGAGCTGGTGCTGGTCGGGACGTCGGTCACGCTCTGACGCAGGGCGTCAAAGGGTGCCGTCCGCAGGGTCCGGGCGGTCGACAGCCGCGGCCAGGTGCTGCGGCGCCTGGATGCAGTAGGAGTCGGTGAGCAGCTCGGCCATCTCGCCCCAGTCGGTGCCGTCGTCGAGGACCACGCCGACGACGTTGCCGCCCCACCCGGCGCGGAAGTACGGGTGGCCGAGGTGCTCGAACGCCCGGACCTCCTGCGGCTCGGCGCGGAAGGTGACGCGGAAGAGCTGGTCCTCGCCGCCGAAGACGTGCGCCACCGTGGCCTTGCGCACCCGCCAGCGGACGCCGGTCCACGCATCCTCCTCGCGGCACTCCGGGAAGCCGAGCAGGCCGCGCAGGCGTGCCACGAGCACGGGCGGGACGTCCGGACGGTCGGGCACGAGGCCAATCTGCCACGGCGGACCGACACGTCTGCTCGAGCTTCGGCGCGGGAGCGCCGGCCGCACTGTGAGGCCAGGGTCGTACGCCGTGGTTCATTGACTAGGCCACTGGTCCATGGTGGCCTGCTGCGTGCGGCCGGCTCCGCCGGCCGAGACCGCTCGTCCTTCGGAAAGGCAATGACGCTATGACCGAGACACACTCGACCACCTCGCCCGGCGACCACGGGGCGGGCAGACTCTCCCGGCGCGGCGTGCTCACGGGTGGCGCGCTGCTGGCGGGCGCCGCGATGATCGCGCCGACCGGTGCGTCGGCCGCCGAACGGGGCCACGACTCCCGTCCCGCGCGGCGTCCTGGCGACCTGCGCGACCTGGTCACCCTCGACGCGCTGGCGCTCTCCGGGCTCATCCGCCGACGGCAGGTCAGCTGCGTCGAGGTGATGACCACCTACCTGGACCACATCGAGGAGCACAACCCGGCCGTCAACGCCATCGTCGCGCTGCGATCACGGGCCGAGCTCGTCGCCGAGGCGCGCGAGAAGGACCGGCAGCTGCGGCGCGGCGACCGAGCAGGCTGGATGCACGGCTTCCCCCACGCCGTGAAGGACCTGGCCGCCGCGAAGGGGATCCGTTTCACCTCCGGCTCGCCCATCTATGCGGACCGGGTAGCCGACACAGACGACCTCTTCGTGCGTCGCATCAAGGAGGCCGGAGCGATCGTCATCGGCAAGACCAACACACCGGAGTTCGGGCTCGGCTCGCAGACCTACAACCCCGTCTACGGAGCCACCGCGACGCCGTACGACACCGAACGGACGTCAGGCGGCAGCAGCGGCGGTGCGGCGTCCGCGCTGGCGCTGCGCATGCTGCCCGTGGCGGACGGCAGCGACTACATGGGTTCCCTGCGCAACCCGGCGGCGTTCTGCAACGTGATGGGCTTCCGCCCGTCCTGGGGGCGGGTGCCGGGGCCGGGGTTCGTGGCACAGGGCGGCGTGAGCGGCCCGATGGGGCGCAGCGCGGCCGACGTCGCGATGCTCCTGTCGACGATGGCCGGCCCGGACCGGAGCGCACCGCTGGCGATCGACGAGGATCCGGCCGTGTTCACCCGGACGCTGCAGCGCGACTTCCGCGGCACCCGCATCGCGTACGTCGGGGACTGGGACGGCCACCTCGCCACCGAGCCCGGGGTGCTCGACCTGGTGGAGTCGTCCTTCGGCGCCTTCGAGGCGCTCGGTTGCACGGTCGAGCGTGCGCTCCCGGCGTTCGACCCCGCCCGGGTCTGGGACCTGTTCCTCACGTGGCGGTGGTGGAGCATGCTCGGCTACGGGGACCTCTACGACGACCCGAGCACCCGCCGGAAGATGAAGCCCGAGCTGGTCTGGGAGATCGAGAACGGCCTGCGACTCTCCGCGCGGGACGTCGCAGAGGCCGTGGAGGCGCGGACGGCGTGGTACGGGGCCGTGAGCGACCTGTTCGCCGAGTACGACTTCGTGCTCGCGCCGAGCGCCCAGGTGTTCCCATTCGACAAGGAGACGCACTGGCCCTCGTCCGTGGACGGGCGGGAGATGGACACCTACCACCGCTGGATGGAGACGGTGGCACCGTGGACCATGTCGGCGCACCCCGTGGCCGGCGTCCCGGTCGGGTTCGACGACCGAGGCCTGCCCATGGGTGTGCAGATCATCGGCCCGGACAACGGGGACCGGGCGGTGCTCCAGCTCGCCCACGCCTATGAGCAGCGGACCCGGTGGACCGCGCGGGTGCTGCCCCCGGCGCTGCGGGACGGCTGACCGGCGGCGCCGCGCGGGTTCGGGGTGCCCCGGCCCGCGCGGCGCCGGTCACACGAGCATGACGACGGCAGTGACCACGCCGGCGATCACGATGAGACTGCGGAAGAGGGTGGGCGGCAGCCGCCGCCCGACGCGCGCGCCCACGTACCCGCCGACCACCGAGCCGCCGGCGAGCAGGAGGATCGCCGTCCAGTCGAGGTCGGCCACGACCAGGAAGATGACGGTGGCGACGAGGTTCGACGCCATGACGGCGAGAGTCTTGAGGGCGTTGACGAATCGCAGCTCGAGGTCCGTGCCGAGGCCCAGGACGGCGACCATCATCACGCCGGAGCCGGCGCCGAAGTAGCCGCCGTAGACGCCCGTGAGCAGCGAGAACGCCGACGTCACGGGAGACATCTGGTGGCGGGGCCCGGTGTTCGCGGCGCGCCGGCGCGCGAGCCATCGCGAGATCGGCGGCTGAGCGCCCACCAACAGGCAGGTGAGAAGGATGAGCCAGGGCACGACCGCCTCGAACACTCCGGGCGGCAGCTTGAGGAGGAGGAAGGCGCCGGCCACGGCGCCGACGGCGCAGGTGGCGATCACCGTGGCGGCGACTCGCGGGTGGGCACGCAGCTCTGCCCGGTACCCGTACGACCCGGAGATACCGGCGGGGAGCAGCCCGACCGTGTTCGAGGCGTTCGCGACGACCGGCGGGAGGCCCACCGCCAGCAGCACGGGAAAGCTCAGCAGCGACGCCACTCCGACGGTCGACGTCAGCACTCCGGCACCGAGGCCGGCGGCCAGCACGGCCAGGTGTTCGAGGCCGGTCACGGGCGGATCATGCCTCGGGGTGCCCGGACAGCATGGCGACGTCGGAGACCAGCTCGACGTGCGCGTGCATCGCGGCCGCCGCGGCGGAGGGGTCGCCGGCGCGGATCGCGTCGGCGATCGCACGGTGCCCGGCGAGGGAGTTGCGCGGGCGTCCGGGCTGCGACAAGGACTCGATGCGGGTCTCGCGGATCAGCCCTCCGATCTCGGCCATGAGCCGGGCGAGCAGCGGCGAGTGGGCGGCGGCCGTGACCGCGGCGTGGAACTCCTCGTCGCCCTCGACGCCGCGGTCGCCCTGCTCCACGGCACGGGCCATGGCCGTCAGGGCGAGGTCGATCCGGGCCAGGTCCTCGTCGGTGCGTCGTGTCGCTGCGAGCGAGGCGATCTTGGTCTCGAGGGCGTCGCGCGTGTCGATGATCTCGGGGAGGCGGTCCGCGTGGGCCCGCACCGCGTCGACGATGCGCCGCCCGCCGGTCGCTCCGGTGACGACGGTGCCGTCCCCGTGCCGGACGGCGACGGCCCCGACGACCTCGAGCGCGACGAGCGCCTGGGCCAGCGTCGCCCGTGAGACGCCGAGCTGCGCGGCGAGCTCCCGCTCGGGGGGCAGCTTGTCACCCGCGGTGAGTCCGTTGGTGCTGATCCATCCCGTGAGCTGTTCGGCGACCTGCTCGTAGAGGCGGGTGCGCGGCGGGCGCGGGGGGAAGGCGGGCGGCGGCGTCGGCGACGAGGACACGGCCACGACACTACTCGAACGACTCCTACTTGACAGGTGACCCGCTGGCATATTGGCTAGGCCACTGGTCCATCCGGGTGTGATGTCGGTCATAGGCGACCGCGGCCCGCGAGACGAGGGGGTTGAGATGGGTCCGGAACTGGTGGCGATCATCGCCCTGGTGGCGTTGTTCGTCGTCGGCACGCTGCTGCCGATCAACATGGGTGCCCTGGCGTACGTGGCGGCGTGGTTCGTCGGCGTGTACGCGCTGGGCATGGACGAGAAGGAGATCCTCGGCGGGATCAGCGGCGATCTCGTCCTGACGCTCATCGGCGTCACCTACCTGTTCGCGATCGCCAAGAACAACGGGACCGTGGACCTCATCGTCCGGAAGGCCGTCCAGGCGGTGGGCGGCAGGGTCGCGCTCATCCCGTGGGTGATGTTCGGGGTCACCGCGCTGCTCACCGCGATCGGTGCCGCGAGCCCCGCGGCGTGCGCGATCATCGGCCCGATCGCGCTGGGCTTCGCCGGCCGGTACAAGATCAACGCGCTCATGATGGGCATGTTCGTCGTCCACGGCGCGCAGGCGGGCGGGTTCTCACCCATCAGCATCTACGGCACCATCACCAACTCCGTGATGCGGGACGCGGGCTACGCCAACACCGACGTAGTCGTCTTCGTGTCGAGCATCGCGGTGAACCTGGTGCTCGCGATCGTGCTGTTCCTCGCCCTCGGCGGGCGCAAGTTGATGAGCCAGCGCATCGACGTGCTCGACACGGGCGAGGTTACCGAGTCCTTGCACTCCGGCGGCAACACCGTCTCCGGGCGTGGCCTCGGCGCGAGCATCCCGACGATGACGCGGTCCGTCGGCGTCAAGCGCGACCAGGTCGTCACGCTGGTCGCGTTCGTCGCCGTCGCGGTGGTGGCTCTCGCGTTCGACCAGAACATCGGCTTCGCCGCCATCACGGCCGCGGTGCTCCTGGCGATCCTCTCGCCACAGGAGCACAAGGACGCCGTGCGCCAGATCGCCTGGCCCACCGTGCTCCTCGTCGCCGGTGTGACCACCTACGCGTCGGTCCTGACGGCGGCGGGGTCGCCCGAGTACGTGGGCACCTGGGCCGCCGGCCTGGGCGTCGCGGCCATCGGCGCGCTGATCCTCTGCTACGTGGGCGGGATCACCTCCGCCTTCGCGTCGTCCACGGCGCTGCTGCCGGTGCTCATCCCGATCGCTCTGCCCCTCGTCGCGACCGGACACATCAGCCCGGCCCTGCTCGCCGCGGCGCTCGCGGTGTCCTCGACGATCGTCGACGTGAGCCCGTTCTCCACGAACGGTGCCCTGATGGTGGCGAACCGCCCGGACACCATCAGCGAGCAGGCCTACTACAAGCAGGTGCTCACCTACTCCGTCATCGTCACGCTCGTCGGCCCGCTGCTCGTGTGGGCCGTCCTGATCCTGCCTGGTTGGTGATCCTCTTGACCTCTGCCGAGACCTCCGCTGCTGCCGGACCTCTGGACGACGTGCTCGTCGTCGACCTCTCCCGTGCGCTCGCCGGGCCGCACGCCACGATGATGCTGGGCGACCTCGGCGCCCGCGTCATCAAGGTGGAGTCGCCCGGCAAGGGCGACGACACCCGCGGGTGGGGGCCGCCGTTCGTCGGGGAGGGTGACGGTGTGCAGTCGACGTACTTCCTCTCCGCGAACCGCAACAAGGAGTCGATCACGCTCGACCTCAAGGCCGAGGCCGATCACGCGATCCTTCTCGAGATGGTGGACCGCGCCGACGTCCTGGTGGAGAACTTCCGTCCGGGTGTGCTCGACCGGCTCGGCCTCGGGGTCGACACGCTGCAGGCCCGCAACCCGCGTCTGATCGTCCTGTCGATCACCGGGTTCGGCCACGACGGCCCGGAAGGCGGACGGGCCGGCTACGACCAGATCGCCCAGGGCGAGGCCGGGCTGATGTCCCTCACCGGATCCGGGCCGGACGACCCGCAGCGGGTCGGGGTGCCGATCGGCGACCTCCTCGCCGGCATCTACGGCACCACCGGCGTGCTCGCCGCGCTGCACGAGCGCGAGCGCACGGGCCTCGGCCAGGTGGTCCGGACGTCGCTGCTCGCGGCGGTCGTCGGGGTGCACGCGTTCCAGGGCACCCGCTGGACCGTGGCGGGCGAGGTGGGCCGGGCCCAGGGGAACCATCACCCGTCCATCGCGCCGTACGGTCTGTTCCGGTGCCGGGACACCGCGGTGCAGATCGCCGTCGGCTCGGAGGCCCTCTGGCGGAGGTTCTGCGCCGCGTTCGCCCTCGACCCGGACGCGCCGGGCTTCGCCTCCAACGGGGAGCGCGTCGCGCGTCGCGAGGAGCTCGTCGAGATCGTGGAGAAGGCCTTCGCCGACTTCGACGGCGAGGAGCTGCTGGCCCGGCTCGCGGAGGCGGGGATTCCCGCCGGTCGAGTCCGCACGCTCGACGAGGTGTACGACTGGGAGCAGACCCGCAGCCAGGGGCTCCTGGTCGACGTCGAGCACCCCACGCTCGGCACGGTGACCCTCCCCGGGCCGCCGCTGCGCTTCTTCGGTGCCGACGGCTCGGAGAGCACCCGCCGCGACCACGCCGCGCCCCCCACCCTCGACGAGGACGGCGCGGCGATCCGTCGCTGGCTCGCGGAGCAGGCGTGACGGCGCGGCGGCTCGGCGCACGGCAGGTCCTCGACCTCGTGCTCGACCCTGGGTCGTTCGAGTCCTGGGACCAGCCGATCGACATCTCCGGGCACGCGCCGGCGTACCAGGAGGCGCTGCGGGCCGCCGCTGCCACGGCAGGCACTGACGAGTCCGTCGTCACCGGCCGGGGTCTGGTGCGAGGGCGGGCCGTGGCGGTCGTCGTGAACGAGTTCCGGTTCCTCGGTGGGTCCGTCGGCGTGGACGCGGCGGGCCGGATCGCCGACGCCGTCCGGCGTGCGACCGCACACGGCCTGCCGTTGCTGGCCACGACGGCGTCCGGCGGCACGCGCATGCAGGAGGGCACGCCCGCGTTCCTGCGGATGGTCGAGATCGGACGCGCGGTCATGGCGCACCGGGCGGCCGGCCTGCCGTACCTCGTGTACCTCCGGCATCCGACCACGGGCGGCGTCTTCGCGTCCTGGGGATCGCTCGCGCACCTCACGGTGGCCGAGCCGGGGGCGCTCGTCGGGTTCCTCGGGCCGAAGGTCATCGAGGCGCTCACGGGCGAGGCGCTCCCCGCCGGCGTGCAGGGCGCCGAGAACCTCGCGGCGAAGGGCGTCATCGACGGGGTGGTTGCGCCGGAGAACCTGTCGGGCCTGCTGGAGCGGACCCTGGCCGTGCTCGTGGACGAGCCGTCGCCGTCGAGCCTGCCGCGCCGCGGCGACGAGGTCGCGTCGACGGGCGCGGCCTGGCCCTCGATCCTCCGCACTCGCCGGGACGACCGGGCGGGAGTCCGGGACCTGCTGCGCTACGGGGCGCAGGGCACGGTGCGGCTCAGCGGAACCGACGAGGGCGAGCGCGACGAGTCGATGCTGGTGGCGCTCACGCGCCTGGACGGACAGCCGTGCGTGGTCGTCGGACAGGACCGCAGCCGGCAGAGCGCGACGTCGCCGATGGGACCGGCCGCCCTGCGGGTCGCCCGCCGGGCGATGGTGCTCGCCGAGGAGCTGCGCCTCCCGCTGGTGGCGGTGATCGACACGCCTGGCGCGGAGCTCTCGCGAGAGGCGGAGGAGGGCGCCGTCGCGGGTGAGATCGCCCGCTGCATGGCGCTCCTGACCCGCCTGACGGTGCCGACGCTGTCGGTGATCCTGGGCCAGGGCTGCGGCGGGGGCGCGCTCGCGCTGCTACCGGCGCAGCGGGTCGTCGCGGCGCAGCACGCCTGGCTCGCCCCGCTGCCGCCGGAGGGTGCGAGCGTCATCGTGCACGGCGACACGCGTCACGCCGCCGAGATGGCTGAGGCGCAGCACGTACGCGCGGTGGACCTGCGGGCCGAGGGAGCCGTGCACCACGTGGTACCCGAGCGTGACGGGGACACGCCGCGGGACCTCGCGGTCGCCGTCGCGGCCGAGTGCGCGCGGCAGCTCCGGGAGATGACGGACGCCGCGCACTGACGGCGGTCAGCCGAGCCGGGCCGTGAGCACGAGCTCCTCGCCGACATCGAGCCGCACGTCCACGAGCCGGACGCCGGGAGGCAGCGCGGCGGCGAGGGCGATGCGGCGGTTCGCGGCGGCCTCGACGCGGCCGCGGACGGCGCCGAGCATCGCGGCGACCAGCGGGTTGCCGCTGGAGATCCGCACCTCTCCGACCGTCAGCACCATCGCCGCGTCGACCGACGCGGACGCCGTGGCGGAGACGCCCGCGGAGAGGAAGCCCTTGCGGATCTTGGCCTCGATCCGCAGGCCCACCGCACGCGGGCCGTGCGACTCGAGCTGCACGTCGAGGTCGCTCAGCGTGATGCCCTGCGACTGCAGGGACACGGCGAGCAGCCCGTGCACGGTCGCGACCAGGCCGGCGCGGGAGACCGCGACGCGGGCGTGCCCTGTCACCGGGTGCGCGTCGTCGGGCTCGACGGGCTCGAACCCGACCCGGCCGTCGCTGCCCTCGACCCAGACGAACCGCAGCCCCTCGGCCTCGGCGGTGACGTCCACGGGCAGGTCGACGGCGGTGAGCGGGTGGGCGTCGACGCGCAGGCGCCGGACGGCGCCGTCCTCGCGCGCGACGACCGACGCGGGCGACCACGAGGCGCCGGGAGCCTTCTGCTGCGCGCCGAACGCCACGCCGGTCAGGTCGACGTCGAGCGAGGCGACGTCCGCCCCGTCGAGCTCCGCGGCGACGCGGGCACGCTCGAGCCCGGCCACGCCCGGTCCGGCCGCCTCGGTGGCGAGCGTGCGCAGCCGGGCGGCGAGGTCGTCGCCGGTGGTGGGACGCGGGGCAGGGCCGAGCGGCAAGGGTTGTGCTGAGGTCATGCGGCGAGCGTAGTCGGAGGCCCGGAGTTCAGGTGCTCCTCGATCAGGTCGGCCGCGGCGCGCGTCCCGCCGAGCCCACGCAGCTCCGCGCCCAGGCGAGCGGCGGTCGCGCGATACCGGGGGTCCGTCGTGACGTCCCGGTACGCCGCGGCGATCGATGCCGATCGCGGCCGGCCGGTGCGGAGGTTCACCCCGGCGCCGTGCCAACCGATGCGAGCCGCGATCTCCGGCTTGTCGAGGTCGCCGCCCGCGACCACGAGCGGGACGTCGTGCCGCAGGGCCTGCAGCACCCCGCCGTAGCCCCCGTTGGTGATCATCACCGATGTGAGCGGCAAGAGCGCGGGGTAGGGGACCATCGGTGCGACCCGGGCGTTCCGGGGCAGGGGGCCGGGGACCGGAGCCGTGCGGTGGCCGAGACCGACGACGACCAGCACGTCCTCGTCGGCCAGGGCCTCGAGGGCGGGCAGCACGAGGTCGGCGGGGTCGACGTTCTCCGTGCCCTGTGTGACGTGCACGACCGGGACCTCGGACCGGAGGACGTCGTCCCACCAGTCCGGCAGGAGCCCCGGCCGTGGTGGGCGGCCGTCGTCGGTGAGGTCGCCCACGAACCGGACGGTCGCGGGGATGTCGTCGCGCGGGTAGTCCAGGCCAGGGGACCCAGCGGTCACGACGAGATCCGGCGAGTGAAAGATGCCGTCGAAGGGGGTGCGGTCGGGCGCGAGGCCTGCACGACGGCGTTCCCGCCGGTAGCGGCGCGTCACGGCGGCACCGCCCGCCCGCACCGCGGCGCGCAGCACCGCGTCGCGTCCCCGGCCGAACGGCCCGCGCGCCGGGGTGAGGCCAAGCCCCATGGGCGGGACAGTCTTGCCGGGCGGCCAGTACGCGAGCGGGGAGACGGTCGCCCACCGGGAGCCGAGCCGCTCCGCGACGAACCGGGTGCCGAGCGCCATGGGGTCGCCGGCGATCAGGTCCCACGGCTCGTCCTCGTGCAGGGCGACGAGGTCGGCGGTCTGGGCGGCGGCGGTGCCGAGGAAGAGGTCCTCGACGTTGACGAGCATCTGGCGGAACCCCTTCGCGCCCCGCATGCGCGGGAACGTCGCGGCGGGATGCCGCTCGTCGAAGTCCGGCGCCCGCTGCCACGCCACCGGCCGGGCGCCCACCTCGGCGAAGATCGCCCCGTGCCGGCGCCCCGTGTACGCGCGGACGTCGTGGCCGCGCCGAACGAGCTCCGCCGCGACCGCGCGGAGCGGCAGCGTGTGCCCGGCGAACGGCATCGCCGTCAGCATGATCGAGGCCACGGCTCCAGTGTCGGCCCGCCCGGCGTGGCCCGAGCGGTGCGGACGGAACTTCATCCGCCCGTGCACCGCCCGAGCGTCAGCGCGGGGCAGCCAGCAGGTCGGCGTCGATGGACGCGGCGGCGAGCTGGCCGGCCGCCATCGCCGCGGTCACGGAGCTCACGGGCATGGGGAAGTCGGCGGTGTGGGCCAGGTCGCCCGCGGCGAAGACGCCCGGCAGGCTGGTGCGGGCCATCGCGTCGACCGCGACGCAGCCGGAGTCGCGCAGCTCCAGGCCGAGCCGCGCGGCGAACGGCGCCGCCTGGCGCATCGTCGGCGCGACCATGAGGCCGCCGAGCTCTTCGTCCGCGCCGTCGTCCAGCACGGCCCGCGCGCCCGCGTGGCCGCCGGGGAGCGTCAGCGGCTCCAGGCGCAGCACCTTCTCGGGCCGGACGGCGACGCCGCGGGCGTCGAGCGACGCGCGCACCTGCGGGTCGACGTCGGCGCCGTCGGCGAGCACGACCAGGCGGCTCGCGATCCGCTCCATCAGTCCCGCGACGCGCGGGGCGTGCGGGCCGGCGCCCAGGATCGCCACCGGGGTGCCGGAGAACTCGTGCCCGTGGCAGTACGGGCAGTGCGCCGCGACGGTGCCGAACAGCTCCGCCAGCCCGGGCGTCACGGGCAGCTCGTCGCGCACGCCGGTGGCCAGCAGCAGGCGCCGGGCGGCGACGTCGCCGTCGTCGGCGCGCACGACGAACCCGTCGGCCGGCGCCGCCGGGTCGAGCGGCGCGACGTCGTGCGCGGTGGTGCGTCGCAGCTCGACCGTGTCGTAGGCGGCAAGCGTGCGGTGCGCGGCGGCGCGGAACTCCGCGGGCGCCGCGCCGTCGAAGCCGAGCACGTTGTGCATCGCGTCGGTGGGGTCGTTGCGGTAGGTGCCGGAGTCGAGCACGACGACGTCGCGGTGGGTGCGGCCGAGCATCAGCGCGGCGGCGAGCCCGGCGGGGCCGGCGCCGACGACGATCGCGTCGTGCAGATCGGGGCGGAGGGCGTTCATGGGTGCTCCTTGCGGGGTCGGGTTGCGTCCTGACCCCAGGCTGTGACTTCATGTCAACATGAAGTCAAGCGGGGTGGCGGAGCCGACGTGGAGCGTCGGCGAGCTGGCGGAGCGGTTCGGGCTGGAGACGCACGTGCTGCGGTACTGGGAAGAGGTCGGCCTGCTCGACCCCGCCCGCGACGGCGCCGGGCGGCGGCGCTACGGGTCCGACGACGTGGTGCGCGTCGCGACGATCCTCAGCTCCAAGGTGGCGGGCATGAGCCTGGAGCAGATCCAGGTGCTGCTGGACGCCGGGTCCACGGGGCGCGGCGCACGGGACCGGCACGAGGTGCTCACCGCCCATCTCGCGGAGCTCGACCGGCGCCAGGAGGAGATCGACCGCTCCCGGCACATGACCGAGCACGCCCTGTCGTGCCGGTCGCACGACATCGCCGCCTGCCCCCGGTTCCGCGAGCACGTGCAGGACCTCGTCGACGGCACCCGCACCTGGCGCGACGTGCACCCGGCGCGACTCGTCCCCGCGGGCCGGGCATGAGCGGCGTGCGGCCGGGGCCGCGCGAGCTCGGCGTCGTCGTCGGGGGACTGCCCACGGGCACGGCGAACGCGATCACCGACGTCGCGGGGGTGCGCGTCGGCCACACCACACTGCACGAGGGCGAGCGCCTGCACACGGGCGTCACCGCCGTCGTCCCCGACGCGCTCGGCGCCCGGCCGGGGCAGCGCCGCACGCTGCCGTGCGGGATGTTCGTGGGCAACGGCTTCGGCAAGCTGGTCGGCGCCACCCAGCTCGAGCAGCTGGGCGCGATCGAGACGCCGATCGTCCTCACCGCGACGCTCTCGGCCTTCCGTGCCGCGGACGCCCTCGTCACCCACGTGCTGGCGTGGCCCGGCTACGAGGAGGTGCGTTCCCTCAACCCGGTGGTGGGGGAGACGAACGACGGGTACCTCTCCGACATCCGGGCCCGCCCGATCACCGAGGCGGACGTGCTTGCGGCCCTCGACGGCGCGACCGACGGGCCGGTGGCGCAGGGCTGCGTCGGCGCCGGGGCGGGCACCTCCGCCCTCGGGTACAAGGGCGGCGTCGGGACGTCGTCGCGCCGCGTCGAGGTGGCCGGCGAGACCCGTACCGTGGGCGCGCTGGTGCAGTCGAACTTCTCCGGGACGCTCACCGTGCGCGGCGTTCCGCTGCCCGCCGCCGAGCTGTTGGAGCCTTCGGCGGCGCCGGCCGCCCACCCGGACGGCAACTCCTGCATGATCGTCGTCGCCACGGACACCCCGCTCGACGCGCGCCGGCTCGAGCGCGTGGCGCGGCGGGCGGTGTTGGCCATGGGTCGCGTGGGCTCCGACTTCGCCCACGGCAGCGGCGACTACGGGCTGGCGTTCACGACGGCGGGCCCCGACGTCCCGCTCGTGCCCGACGACGGCCTGGACCCGCTGTTCGCCGCCGCGATGGACGCCGTCGAGGAGGCGCTGCTCGCGTCGGTCTTCACGGCGACGACGACCGTCGGGCACCGGGGGACGCGGCACGAGCTGCCGCACGACCGTGCGCTCGAACGTCTGCGCGCGGCCGGGGCGGTGGCTCGGGACTGACCGAGGGTCAGGCGGTCACGTGCGCGACACCCGGTCGGCCGGACTCGACGTAGACGCTCGCGCGGGTCGACACGGGCGCACCGGGGCGGTCGACGAACGGCACCACCCGGTAGTCGGCCCGCATCTCGTCCCGACCGAGACGGCACACCTGGTACCCGCGCTGCACGTTGTGGAAGCGCATGAAGGGGTTCTCCGCGAGCCACACGTTGCCGAGCGCGTCCTGGTCGGTGCCGTTGCCGCCCGAGGTGATCGAGGTGCCGAGCAGCTCCGTGCCCACCGTCCGAGAGGACATGTCGGTGAAATCGGCCTTGAGATCGGCGGCCACGCTCCGGTGGGCGTCGCCCGTGACCATGACGAAGTTGTCGACGCCCCGCTCGACGACACCGTCGAACAGTCGCTGGCGCGCGGCCGCGTAGCCGCTCCAGGTGTCCATCCCGTACCGGGTGGCCTCGCCGGCCTCGTGGTCGGCGTCGAAGGCGAACACCTGGTTGCCGAGCACGTTCCAGCGTGCCCGTGAGGCGGCGAGGCCGCCGAGCAACCACCTCTCCTGCTCGGCGCCGAGCATCTGTCGGGACGGCTCCCAGCGCAACGATTGGTCGGTGAGCTGCACGTCGCGGTAGCGGCGGGTGTCGAGCACGTCGAGCTGCAGCATGTCCCCGAACTCCAGCCGCCGGAACACCTGCATCTCCGGGCCGCGCGGCATGGACGAGCGACGCAGCGGAAGGTTCTCCCAGTACGCCTGGTATGCGGCGGCGCGGCGCAGCCGGAAGACCGCCGGATCCTGGTCCGGCTCGGTGTCCGGCTGCGAGTGGTCGCCGGCCCAGTTGTTCTCGACCTCGTGGTCGTCGGGCGCCACGACCCACGGAGCGACGGCGTGCGCTGCCTGCAGGGCGGCGTCGAGCTTGTACTGGCCGTAGCGGACCCGGTAGTCGGACAGGGAGAACGTCTCGGTGGCGGGCAGGTGCGGACGGCCGATCGTTCCGGCGCCGCCGCCCTCGTAGATGTAGTCGCCGAGGTGCACCACCAGGTCGAGGTCCTCGCGCGCCATGTGCTCGAACGCCGTGAAGTGGCCGTCGGGGTACGCCTGGCAGCTCGCGAACGCGAACGTGAGGCCGGCGAGGCGCGCCCCGCGGCGCGGGGCCGTGCGGGTGCGCCCGACGGGGCTGACCTGGTCCCCGGCGAGGAAGCGGTACCAGTAGACGCGGTCCGGCCGCAGGCCGCGCACCTCCGCGTGCACGGAGTGCGCCCATCCCGGGACGGCGCGCTCGACGCCGCGGCGCACCACCCGGCGGAAGCGCTCGTCCTCGGCCACCTCCCAGCGCACCGTGACCGCGACGTCGGGCATGCCACCGAGGCCGTCGGGTGCGACCGGGTCGGGCGCCAGGCGGGTCCACAGCACCACGCCGTCCGGCCACGGGTCGCCCGACGCGACGCCGAGCGTGAACAGCGGCCCGGGTGCGACGAACCGATCCGTGGTGGTGCGGGCGCTCGCGGGCTCGACGGCGAGGAAGGTGGCCGAGCCGGCGGCCACGCCGGCGAGGGTGAGGAACGAACGACGGGGCAGGGCGAGCCGGGGCTCGGGCACGGTGACCTCCGGTGGTCGGGTGAGGGGACGGGGGTTCCGTCCGATTCACCCAGCCCGGGGCAACCGTGCGGCGACGTGGCGGTGAACGTGCTCGGGCAGGTCAGGGGCGCGCGCGTGGCGCAGCGGGTTCCGGCAGCGCGCCCGTCACTCGCCGGCCACCTGGCGGCCTCAGCCCTGCTTCGCCGCCTTGGCCGCCGCCTTCTGCGCCTTCTTGAAGGTGCGCACCTCGGCGAGCGACTCCGCACTCGTCACGTCCGCGATCGACCGGCGCGAGCCCTCGTCGCCGTAGTGCCCCGCTGCCTCCTGCCAGCCCGCGGGCCGGACGCCGCGCTGCTTGCCCAGCAGGGCGAGGAAGATCTTGGCCTTCTGCTCGCCGAAGCCGGGCAGCGCGCGCAGGCGGGCCAGCACCTCTGCGCCGGTGGCCGCGCCGTCGGCGCCCGGCGTCGTCCAGAGCTTGGCGACGTCGCCGTCGTAGTCGTCCACGATCGCGTGCGCGAGCGCCTGCACCCGTCCCGCCATCGACCGCCCGTAGCGGTGGATGGCCGGGGGAGTGGTCGCGAGCGCGACGAACTCGTCCGGGTCGGCCTCCGCCACCGCGTGCGGGTCGATGCTGCCCAGCCGGTCGCGGATCTTGCGCGGCCCCGCGAACGCGTGCTCCATCGGGTACTGCTGGTCGAGCAGCATCCCGACCAGCAGCGCGAACATGTCGTCGCTCAGCAGCTTGTCCGTCTCGGGGTCGCCGGTGATCCACAGGTCGGTCGCCATGCCCACCATCTTGCCGTAGGCCGTCGTCACCGGCGCCGTATCCTCCGAGCATGACAGCGGAGAGCATTGCCGTGGACCACGAGGCACGCCTTCCGGACGGGCGGCGTCTGGCGGGGAAGAGCTTCGGCCGTCCCGACGGACGTCCCGTCCTGTTCGTGGCCGGGGCGGGCACCGGCAGCTCGATGAGCTTCGGCGGCGAGCTGCTGGACGAGATGCGCGTGCGGCTCATCACGATGGACCGCCCGGGGATGGGCGGGTCGGACGCCGATCCAGACCGCACGCCGTCGTCGACGGCCCGCGACTACCGCGACTTCGTGCGCGCCGTGCTCGGCGAGCCCGTGGCCGACGTCCCGGTCGTGGCGAACTCCCAGGGCGCGTTGTTCGGGCTGGCGATGGCGGTCGCGGGGTGGTCGCGGCCCTGCGTGCTGGTCTCCCCGATGGACGAGGTCGCCCACCCCGCGATCCGCAGCCAGCTCCCGCCCGCGGCGCTCGAGCTGCCCGACCTCGTGCGCGACGATCCCGCGAGGGCGCGCGACGTCCTCGGCGGCTTCTCCGCCGCGGACATGGAGCAGATGGTCGTGGGCGGCTCGTCCGGAGGCGACCGAGACGTGTACGCGCAGCCGGACTTCCTCGCCACCTACCGGGTCGCGCTCGCCGAGGGGTTCGGCGGCGCGGGTGCCGGCTACGTGCAGGACACCGTGATGGCGATGTCTCCGTGGGGGCTCCGTCTGGACGCGATCGACCTGCCCGTGCACGTGCTGTACGGCGACGAGGACCGGACGCACTCGCCCGACCTCGGCGAGACCCTCGCGTCGCGGATTCCGGGAGCGCGGCGGGAGGTCGTTGCCGGGGCCGGCGGGGCGCTGCTGTGGACCCACTCACGGAGGGTGCTCGAGATCGCGCTGGACGGGTAGCGAACGTCCCGGATCCCACGGGACGAGGCGGCGTCGCGGCCGACCTCGTCCGGTCAGGCGTCCCGGCGTCGGACGGCGACGGCGGCCGCCGCGAGGACGACGACGGCGTACCCGGCGAGCACCGCGAACCCGGCGCCGGGAGTGAGCAGGCCATCCGGCGTGGGGCCGGTGGCGACGAGGCGCTCGCCGGCCACGGTGGGGAGGTAGGCGTAGACGTCCTGCGCCCAGGCGGCAGAGCCCGCGAGCACCTGGAACAGCAGCGGCAGCACCATCAGCAGGCCCAGGGTGGTGGCGATGCCCGCCGCGGTGCTCCGCCACAGCGCTCCGATGCCGAGAGACAGGGCGGCGACGGCCACGAGGTAAGCGACCGTGCCGCCCAGCGCGCGCAGGTGCTCGCCGTCGGAGAAGTCCAGCGCGAGGCCGTCGGCGGACAGGGACGACGCCGTCGCGAGCCACGCGGCCGCCAGGCCGACGACGGCCAGGAGCGCCGTCGTCGCCGCGACGACGAGCAGCTTGGCCCCCAGCACCGGCAGGCGGCGCGGCACGGCGGCGAAGGTCGCGCGGATCATGCCGGTGGAGTGCTCGCCGGTGATGGTGAGGACGGCGAGCACCGCGACGGTGAGCTGCGCGAACCCGTACCCGAACGTCACGGCGACGGCGCCGCTCGGGGTCGCCAGCCGCGGGTCGGTGCTGAGGGTCTCCTGCATGCTGGGCGAGGTCGCGGCCGACCCGAGCGTCGAGGCCATCAGCACCGCGAGGCCCGCCATGAGCAGCACGGTCAGCGCGACGCCCCACCAGGTGGAGCGCAGCGACCACAGCTTGAGCCATTCCGAGCGCAGCACGCGCGGGAAGGTCGCGTGGGCGTCGACGGACGGCGCGCGGTCCGCGACGAGGGTGGTGGCGCTCATGACTGTTTTCCTGTGCTCGTCGTGCCGGCGGCCGCGAGGACGTCGGTGCGGTACTCGACGGCGTCCGCCGTGAGCTCCAGATACGCGTCCTCGAGGGTCGAGGCCACCGGGGTCAGCTCGTGCAGCGCGACGCCGGCGGTGAAGGCGATCTCGCCGATCGCGGCGGCGTCCAGGCCGGTGACCTCGAGCGACCCCGTGTGCGCGACGTCGGGCACGACGACGCCGGCGCCCGCGCGCTCCAGCGCGTCGCGCAAGGTGGACGGGCCGGGCGTACGCACCGTGACCGCGCGCCGTGACGCGGCCTCGACGACGTCGGTGACCGGCGCGTCGGCGAGGATACGGCCGCGCCCGATGACGATGACGTGGTCGGCCGTGAGCGCCATCTCGCTCATGAGGTGGCTCGAGAGAAAGACGGTGCGGCCCTCGGCCGCGAGGCTCCGCGCGAGGCGGCGTACCCAGAGCACGCCTTCGGGGTCGAGGCCGTTGACGGGCTCGTCGAGGATGAGCGTGTGCGGGTCTCCCAGCAGCGCGGACGCGATGCCGAGCCGCTGGCCCATGCCGAGCGAGAACCCGCCCACCCGCCTGCGGGCCACCGCGGTCAGGCCGGTCAGGTCGATGACCTCGTCGACCCGCCGGTCGGCCAGGCCGTGCGTCGCGGCGAGCGCGCGCAGGTGCGCTCGCGCGGTCCGGCCGGGGTGCACCGCCTGGGCCTCGAGCAGGGCACCCACCTCGGTGAGCGGGGACCGGTGCCGCGCGTACGGGCGGCCGTTGACGGTGACCGAGCCTGCGGAGGGCCGGTCGAGACCCATGATCATGCGCATGGTGGTGGACTTGCCCGCCCCGTTGGGGCCGAGGAAGCCGGTGACGACGCCGGGTCGCACCGTGAAGCTGACGCGGTCGACGGCGGTCGTGTTCCCGTAGTGCTTGGACAGACCCTGTGCCTCGATCATGCCGTCGAACGTACGGCGGGTGACCCGCGTCACAGAACGGGGACGCCCCTGAAAGCGACCCTGGACCGCGGGCCGCAGCCCCGGGGGGTCCCCTACGCCGAAGCCCCGGCCGGCCGCGCGGCCCCGGCCCGACCGGCGAGCTCGCGCAGCTCCGCGACGACGTCGGGCCAGAGCGCCTCGGGCAGCGTGTGGCCCATGCCCGGGTAGGTGCGGAGCGTTGCGCCCGGGATCTGGCGTGCCGTGTCGCGGCCACCGGACACCTTCATGAGCGGGTCGTCCTCGCCGGAGATCACGAGGGTCGGGACGCGCAGCGTCGACAGTGCCGGCAGCCTGCTCCGGGACCAGGCGGCGAGCTGCCGCTGGGTGGTGCGCGGGTCGCGCGGCGACCGGTCGTGGCTGACGGCCGCGACCTGGCGGGCCCACTCCTCGGGGAACGGCTGGGTGGGCGAGGAGAGCAACCGCCAGATCGCCACCAGGACGTCGATCGCCTCCTCGTGCGTGGTGGCCTCGCCGAGGCGGGCGAACTCGCGGAAGACGCCGAACCGCATGTACCGCAGTCGCCGAAGCGCGCCCGCGGTCGCCGGCAGGCCGGCGCAGCTCGTCAGGGAGCGGACGCGTGACGGACGAAGCAGCGCCATCGCCTGCGCCATTCCGGCGCCCATCGAAGCGCCCAGGACGTGGGCCGACTCCCAGCCGACGGCATCCAGCACCGACTCGAGGTCGTCGAGCATGTCGGTCCCCGTGTACGCCGGTGCGGTCCCGCCGAGGAGTGCCCGCCAGGGGTTCTCTCGCCGGCTCGACGCGAGGTGCGTCGAGAGCCCGGTGTCGCGGTTGTCGAACCGGACGACGGCGAAGCCGGCGTCGACCAGGAGCTCGCAGAACGCGTCGGGCCACCACACCATCTGGAAGTCCAGCCCCATGACCAGCAGCAAGGGCTCGCCGGTCGCCAGGTTGCCGAACGTCTCGTAGGCGATGGTGACGTCGTGGTGGGTGGCGTAGCGGGTGACGGCCATCGAGCCTCCGCCTTTCTGTGAACGGTGTTCGCTGTGCCAGCCTACTAGACTGCGAGCGATGTACGCAGAGAGCGAGCGGCCCCGTAGCATCTGGCTGCGGGCCGAACGGACCGGGCGCGGTCCGGCGCCGGGCCACGACCGGGCAGGCATCGCGGCGGCCGCGGTGCGGCTGGCCGACGCCGGTGGCCTCGGGTCCGTCTCGATGCGCAAGGTGGCGGCCGCGATCGGTGCGGGTGCCACCGCGCTGTACCGGTACGTCGACAGCCGCGACGAGCTGGTCGAGCTGATGCTCGACGCGGTGCTCGCCGACCTCCGGCTCCCGCCCCGCACCGGTGCCTGGCGGGCCGACGCCCTCGCGGTCGCCCGCGCGCTGGACGACGTCTGCCGGCGACACCCCTGGACGGTGGACGTCCTGCAGGCGCAACCGCCGACGACGCCCCACGGCGTCGGGCTGCTGGAGGGTGCGCTCGCCGCGCTGGAACCCGTCGAGGCACCCGGCCAGGCGAAGCTCGAGGCCGCGGCTCTGATGATCGGGCTCGTGGCGACGATCGCCGCGACCGAGCTCGCCGCGGACCGGTCGACCGAGGAGTGGAGGTCCGCGCAGGAGGAGTACCTCCGGGCGGTCGTCGCGGCGGGGGAGCACCCGCACCTCGCGCGGGCGATCGCGACGTCGACCCCCGCGGCGGGCGACCAGGACCTGCTGGGGCGGTTGCTGCCTCGGATCCTGACGGGGCTGCTCGACGCTCCGGAGTCCTGACGCGCCGCCGACCGGGTGCCACACTGTGCCCACCGTCCCGCGCGAACGAAGGAGTCCCGTGCACGCCGAGGTCCTCGAGCTCACCGATCCCACGCGACCCGCCTACCTCGGCGACGGTCCGCGCCCCGTGCGCACGCACCTGTGGCGCGCCGCGGACCCGGGGGCGCCGCTGATCCTCGTCTCCCACGGGACGGGCGGGGCGGCACAGAACCTCCACGTCCTGATCGGCGCCCTGGTGGCGGCCGGGTGCTCCGTGGCCGCCGTCGACCACCACGGCAACACCTTCGTCGAGCCGTACGTCGCCGAGGCGTTCGTCCGCTGGTGGGACCGTGCGCTGGACCTGTCGTGCGTGCTCGACGCGCTCGACCCGGCAGGGGCGGTCGGCGCGGCAGGCTTCTCGATCGGCGGGTACACGGCCGCCGCGCTGCTCGGTGCGCGCATCGACGGGCCGTCCTACGCGGCACTGGTGTCCGGCGAGACACCGGCGCCGCCGACGCCCGAGCTGCCCGACATCGTCGAGCGGCTGCGCGCCGGGCACACGGACGCCGAGCGCGCCGGCTGGGCGGAGACCGCCGCGGGGTCGTTCCGCGACGAACGGGTCGCGGCGGGCTACCTGCTGTGCCCGCTGGGCGCGTTCGTCGACCCCGACAGCCTCGCCACCGTGTCGCGCGCGACGGCGGTGCGCTGGGGCGGCGCCGACCGCGCCGTGCCGTTCGAGACGAACGCGAAGGTGTACGCGACGGGCATCCCCGGCGCCGAGGCGAAGGAGCTGGGCACCGACGCGGGGCACTACTCCTTCATCGACGGCCCCGACGGCCCCGACGGCGGCGACCCCGCGCTGCAGGTCGAGGTGGCGGCCGACGCCGTCGAGTTCTTCAGCCGCGCCCTGGCTCGGTGACCGGCCACCTCCGGAGCCGCCCGACGAGGAACGACTCGATGCCGATCAGCCCCGAGGCGGCCCCGACGAACCCGCCCAGCATCCCGCGCGCGTCGTCGGCGCTCACGACGCGCAGCTGGTCCGCGCGGAAGTCGACGCCCTTGCGGGTGAGCCGGTACGAGCCGGCGGCGCGCACGTTGCGGCACCAGTCGACGTCCGCGCCCCAGGGCAGCGGGGTGAGCACGAGGATGTCGCGGTACTCCCCGATCTCGACGGGGTCGCCGGCCTTCGCGACCCGCGTGTCGATCGGCGCCCGGGCCGCGAACGCGACGACCGGGGTGTGGTACTCGCGTCCGCTCTTGCGGCCCACGTGGTGCAGGGTGACCCACGGCGGGACGCGCGAGCTGATCTTCAGGGCGTACGGGTTGAAGCGCTTGGTGGCCTTGGCGACGGCGGGCGGTGCAGGCATGGGGTCCATCCTGCTGCGCGCGGGTGGGTCCCGCTGGTTGGATGGGCACATGGACCTCTGGGACGTGCTCCTCGTGCTGACCGTGCTGGTCACCGGCCTGGCGGGCGGGGTGTTCGCGGCCTTCTCGACCTTCGTCGTCGCGGGGCTGCGCCGGCTCGACCCCGCCGACGCCGCGACCGCGATGGCGGCGATCAACGAGGACGCGGTGCGGCCGCCGTTCATGACGCTGTTCGGCGCGGCGCTGATCGTGCCGGTCGGCGCCGCGGTGGTGGGCCTGGTCGGCGGGCAGGACGGCGCGTGGCTGGTCGTGGCGAGCGCCGTCGTGGTGGTCGTGGGCATGCTCGGGGTGACGGCGGCCGGCAACGTGCCGCTGAACAACCAGCTGATGACGCACCGCGACGCCGACGGGTGGGCCGCGTTCGACCGGCCCTGGTCGCGCCTCAACCACGTGCGGACGGTCGCGTGCGCCGCGTCGTGCGCGCTCGCGGGCGTGGCGCTGGCGGTGGCATGAACGGTCGGGCGAGGGATCGGACGGATCGGACGACGAGGGGGGCAGGCATGAGGATCAGGGACCCGCGGGACTGGAACCGGCCGATCGAGGTGCCGCCGGTGCGCGGCGAGAGCTCGCCGGAGGTCACCGAGAGCGCGGACGTCGAGGCCACGATCGACCGCGTCCTGGACGACACCACGACCTGGGCCGTCGTCGGGCTCTCGACCAACACGGAGCGGGCCGCGTACGGCGTCGCGCGGACCCTGCAGCGGGCGGGCAAGCGGATCGTGCCCGTGCACCCGAGCGCCGAGACGGTGCACGGCGAGCAGGGCTACGCGACCCTCGCGGACATCCCGTTCCCCGTCGACGTCGTGGACGTCTTCGTCCGCTCCGAGCTCGCGGGCGCCGTCGCCGACCAGGCGATCGCGATCGGCGCCAGGGCCGTCTGGTTCCAGCTCGACGTCGTCGACGAGGAGGCCGCCGCCCGCGTGCGGGCCGCCGGGCTCGACATGGTCATGGACCGCTGCCCGGCCATCGAGCTGGGCCGGCGGTAGCGGCGCGCCGCCCTCGTCAGCGAGCACCCTCCGCGCCGTGCTGCGCCCGCCGCAGCAGGGCCTGCACCTGATCGACCACCAGGTCGGGGCGGGAGACGAACGGGTGGTGCCCGGTCGGGAGCTCGACCCAGCGCGTCGCCCGGGCCGCGTGGGTGCGCTGCAGCTCGACCGAGGTGCTGCGGTCCTTCCCGCAGACGATGTACGTCGAGTCGACCCCGCGCCAGCCGGCAGCACTGGTCGGCGTCACGAACGCGTCCACCGCCTGCGGGGTCACCCGCTCCCACGCCTGGCGCCGGGTCGCGTCGTCCGCGTCCTGAAGGAAGCGGGCGCCGAACGAGGCCGCGTCGTAGCCGGACACGCTCAGGGTGCCGTCACCGTTGGCGACGACCGACACCGGGTCGTCCTCGCCGCTCATGATGTCGCCCTGCGCCTGCCCGACGTCGGGCAGGTAGGACGACACGTAGAGCAGGTGCGCGACCGCGGGGTGCCGGCCCGCTTCGGCGATCACGGTGCCACCGTAGGAGTGACCGACGACGATCGCGGAGCCCGCGTCGTCGAGCTCCCGGCGGAGCGCCGCCGCGTCGGCGACCAGGCCGCCCGCACGCTCCTCGGGTGTCGTCTCGCCGCACGACGGCAGCGCCAGGGCCCGGCTCCGGATCCCGGTCCCTTCCCGGAGCAGGTCTGCGGCCCGTCGCCACCACCATGCCCCGTCGCGCACCAGCGCACCGTGAACGAAGACCAGCTCCACCGGGACGTCGAGACTCTTCATCTCGGTGACCCTACGGACCCCAGCGTGGTGCGGGGCGGAATTCTGCTGGGGGGCGAATCGACGCGCCCTGGCGGCGGATCAGTCCCGGCGGGCGAACGTCAGCACCGGCCTGCCGGTGCGCGGGTGGGTCAGCACCTCGGTGCGCACGCCGTAGACGGGGTCGAGGACGTCGGGCACGAGCACGTCGTTCACGTCGCCGGCCGCCACGACGCGCCCGCCCGACAGCAGCACCACGTGGTCGCAGTGCTGGGCGGCGAGCTGCAGGTCGTGCAGGGCGGCGAGCACGGTGACGCCGGCGTCGGCGAGCTCCCGCAGGATGCGCAGCGCGTCGAGCTGGGCGGCGATGTCGAGGTGGTTGGTCGGCTCGTCGAGCAGGATGAGCGCGGGCTCCTGCGCGAGCGCGCGTGCCATGTGCACGCGCTGGCGCTCGCCGCCGGAGAGCGTCGTGACCTCACGGTCCGCGAGGTGCGTCGCTCCGACCGCCTCGAGGGCGCGCCGCGCGGCGGCACGGTCCTCCGCCGAGTCCCCGGCCAGCAGCGAACGGTGCGGGATGCGCCCGAGCAGGACGGCGTCGAGCACCGTGACCGGCAGGTCCGTCGCCGCCTCCTGCTCGACCAACGCGAGTGTGCGCGCGCGGCGGCGGCGCGGCAGCGCGAGCAGGTCCGTGCCAGCGAAGCCGACTCGCGCACCGTCGTCGTCCCCGCCGGACGGGGGCTGCACCCCGGCGAGCACGCGCAGCAGCGTCGACTTGCCCGACCCGTTGGGGCCGAGCAGGCCCGTCACCGCGCCCGCGGGGGCGGTGACGTCCACGCCGTCGAGGATCAGCCGGCCGGACGTCGACCACGAGACACGCGCGGCGTCCAGGCCTGCGCTGCCGGTCGAGCCTGTCGAGATCCGGGTCTCGACGGGCCCGACCGACGTGTCGTGCGTCGTCATGCGATCCTCCGTCCGCGCCACAGCAGCAGGGCGAACACCGGCGCGCCGATGGCGGCAGTGACGATGCCGACGGGCACCTCGCGCGGGGCGAACACCGTCCGGGCGAGCGTGTCCGCCCAGACGAGGAACGACGCCCCGCACAGCGCGGACAGCGGCAGCAGCAGCCGGTGCCGCGCGCCGGTGAGCAGCCGCACGGCGTGCGGCAGGATCAGCCCGACGAACCCGATCGACCCCGACTGCGACACCAGCGCCCCCGTGAGCAGCGCGACCCCCACGAGCAGCAGCCAGCGCACCCGCGCGACGGGGACGCCGAGCGCGGCGGCGGCGGTGTCGCCGAAGGTGAAGGCGTCGAGGACCGAGCCGGTCGAGGCGAGCAGCGTGCCCAGCACCAGCACGGCCACGCCCGTGATCGCGACCGACGTCCACGTCGCGCCCGCCACCGATCCCATGAGCCACGACAGGATCTCGCGGTACGAGTCGCCCGTCGCGGACCAGAAGATGACGAAGCTCGTCGCCGCCGCGGCGAGCTGGCTCACCGCCAGCCCGGCCAGCACCGTGCGCGTCGGCGTGATGGTGCCGATCGCCCCGGCGAGCCCGAGCGCGGCGGCGAGCGCCGCGACGGCGCCGCCGAACGCCGCGACCGGCAGCAGCACCGTCAGGCCGGCGACCAGCACGAGCACCGCGCCCAGCGATGCGCCGGACGACAGCCCCAGCAGATAGGGGTCTGCGAGCGGGTTGCGCGTGAGGGACTGCATGACGACGCCGCACACCGCGAGCCCCGCGCCCACCGCCGCGGCGGTGAGCACGCGGGGCAGCCGCAGCTCCCAGACCATGCCGTCGGGCAGCGCGCCCAGCGGCTCGAGGCCCAGCGGTCCGCCGAGCCCGACGTGCGTCGCGATCGAGCGCCACACGTCCGCGACCGACAGGTCGGCCGGCCCGACCGTCACCGTCACGAGCACCGTCGCGACCAGCACGACGGCGGACGCCGGCAGCCACCAGGCGGCGCCGCGGCGTGGTGCGGGGGTGTCGACGGGCTCAACCACCGAGCCCGTCCAGGCCGGCGAGCTGCGCGGACAGGTCGACGACGGCGTCGACGTTGCGGACGCCGGCCTCCGAGGCGGGGAACGGCACGGTGAGGTAGCGGCCCTCCCGCACGGCCGTCATCCGGGCGGTGGCGGGGTTGGACTCGAGCCGCTCGATCTTCTGCTCCGCGCTGTTCCAGGTCGCGTCGACGAGCACGATGACGTCCGGGTCCGCCTCGATCGCCTGCTCCCACGAGAACGACGTCCAGGTGTCGTGCACGTCGGCCGCGACGTTCTCCAGCCCGACGGCGTCCATGATCATCTGCGGCGCGCCGATGCCGGCCCCTACGTAGGGGATGTCGTCGCCGGAGGAGTACCAGAGGGCGTCCAGGCCGCGGTCGTCCGGGGTGACGGACGCGAGCGCGTCCTTCTGCGTCGCGACCAGGTCGTCGGCGGCGTCGGCGGCGTCGAAGACCTCGCCCACCTCGTCGATCTCGGCGAAGACGTCGTCGAACGTCAGCGGGTCCGGCATGTACTCCGGAGCCTTGCAGGCGGCGGGGGAGACGTAGGTCGCGACCCCGAGCTTCGCGAGCGTGGCGCGGTCGCCCGCGCCGTCGGCGGTGAGGTTCGACTCCCAGCCGGCGTAGACCAGATCGGGCTCCAGGCCGAGCACCGCCTCCGCACCGGGCACCTGCTCGGCCATGGGCTCGGCGACGGCGGGCACGTCGGCGGCGGCGTCGGCCAGCGAGTCGGGCACGGGGCCGTCGAGGAACGCCGACCCGACGATACGGTCGCCGAGCCCGAGCGCGAGCAGCATCTCCGTGGTGCTCGACTTGATCGTCACGACGCGCTGCGGCGCGGCCTCGAGGGTCGTCTCGACCCCGCAGTTGTCGAGCGTCAGCGGGTAGGCGGTGCCCCCGGACGAGCTGTCCGTCGGGGCGGCCGACGACGCGGCGTCGGCGGGGTCCTGGGCACAGCCCGCGAGGACGGCGACGGACAGGGCGAGCAGGGCGGCGCCGGGCGCGGCGGCACGGGGGAGGCGGGGCACGAGAGAACTCCAGGGGTCGTCGTCGGTGGTGTCGTCCGACGGCGCGCCATCTCGCGCCGGTGGAACCGCGGCCCACAGCCCGGGTCGCGCCGACGGGCCAGAGTCGTGCCCGTGATCCGCGGACGAGCCTAGTACGAGGCGGGGGTGCCGGACGTCGCGGCTCGGCGACGCGGGCGCCGACGGCCTCGCGGCGATGGCCGACGCCGGCGTCGTCACCGTCGTCGACCTGCGCAACACGGCCGAGATCGGGCCGCTGGAGCTGCCGCGGTCGGTGACGCGGCACCACCGCCCTGTCGAGGACCCGGACGACGCGGAGTTCATGGAGGCCTGGGGCGCGTACCTGCACACCCCGCGCTACTACGCGACCGTGCTCGAGCGCTGGCCCGGCCTCGTCGCCGCCGTCTTCCGCACGATCGCCGCCGCCCCCGCCGGGGCCGTCGTCTACCACTGCGCGGGCGGGCGCGGCCGGACCGGGATGGTCACCGCGCTGCTGCTGACCCTCGTCGGGGTACCCCGGCCCGTCGTCGTCGAGGACTACCTGCTGGCCGTGCGCGCGAACAACGACCGGGCCGCCACCGAGCCGGGGTGGGACGAGCCGCACCGGGCGCCCGAGGAGTTCGCGGCCTGGTGCGCCGAGGTCGCGGCGGCCCTCGAGGACTTCCTCGACAGCGTGGACCTCGCGGGCTACCTGCGCGCGCACGGCGCGACGGACCCGGAGCTCGACCGGGTCCGCCGCCGCCTCCTCGACCCCGCGTGCGGGCCCGGGCGCTAGCCTTCGACGGCATGGAGAAGCCCCGGGTCCAGGACGTGATCTCGTGGCGGCGCCCCCGCCGTCCGCGCCGGAGCCTGCGTGAGGGCGTCCGGTCCGCCACCGGCCTGCTGAGCGCCGCCGTCGACCTGGCCGTGTCCGTCGGGTCGGGCACGGCGTCGACCGCCGACCTGTCGACGCTGGGCACCGAGCCGCCGCGGGTGCCGCAGGACCCCGCCCAGCCGGTCGCCGAGCTGCCGTGCGTCGTCGTCGGCGGCACCGCCGGCTGGCTGCCCGCGACCGGGCCGGAGCGCCCGCACCTGTGGGCCACCCGCGGGCGGACGTGGGTCGCGCTGGACGCCGGCGGGCAGGACGTCGAGCTGGACCGGACGTCGCTGGCGCTCCGGTCGCTGACGCTCGCGCCGGGGGAGCCCGGACCGTGGACGCTGGACGCGCGCTGTGCCGCGACGGTGACGGGGCCCGGGACGGAGCTCGCGGTGGAGGGGGCCTGGCTCGCGATCGCGTGGCTCGGTCACCTCGCCGGCTGGCCCGACCCCGGCCCGCCGGCGGCACCGGACGGTGCGCACGACCGGTGACCCGCCGACCGTTCCTTACGGACTCGTCACCAGCCGCCGGAGCGGGGCCGAGGGGTGGGACGCTGAGGGCATGAGCAGCAGGTCGCCGGGCGAGCCGGCCCCGTCGGACGCCGACGGCTGGTGGGCGGCGCTCGCGGGCGTGGTCGCGACGGGCGCGGGGCTCGCCGTGGCGGAGCTGGTCGCGGCGTTCGTCGCGCCGTCGTCCAGCCCCGTCCTCGCGGCCGGCGGCGCGGTGGTCGACGGCGTGCCCGGGTGGCTCAAGGACCTCGCGGTGTCCTGGTTCGGCACGGCGGACAAGGCGGTGCTGCTCGCGACGATGGGGGTCGTCGCGCTGGCCGGCGCCGCGCTCGCCGGCTTCCTGGAGCGGCGTCGCCCACCGTGGGGCTCGGTGCTGCTGGGCGCCGTCGGCGTGGTCGCGGCCGTCCTCGCCGCGCAGCGGCCCGGGGCGAACGTCGCCTGGGCGCTGCCGAGCCTGGTGGGCGTCGTGGTCGCGATCGCCCTGCTCAGCGCCCTCCTGCGCCGGGTCGAGACCTGGTTCGCCGAGGACGAGCGGCCCGGCGCCGACTGGCGGTACGCCATCGACCGGCGCCGCTTCCTGCAGTGGACCGGCGTCACCGCGGCGGGCGCCGTGGTGGTCCTCGGGGTCTCGCGTCTCGTCGCCGCCGGGGGCCGGGCGGTGACGGCCGCCCGCGAGGCGATCCGCCTGCCCCGGGCCGCGACGACGGCGCCCCCGGTACCGGCGGGCGCCGACCTCGGCGTCGAGGGCGCCGCCCCGTACGTCACGCCGAACCCGGAGTTCTACCGGATCGACACGGCCCTGGTCGTACCGCAGGTGGACCCGCAGGACTGGTCGCTCACCGTGACCGGCCTCGTCGACGAGCCGTTCACCATCACCTGGGACGACCTGCTCGCGCTGCCGCTCGAGGAGCACCACGTCACCCTGGCGTGCGTGTCCAACGAGGTGGGCGGCGACCTCATCGGCAACGCCCTGTGGCTCGGCTACCCGGTGCGCGAGCTGCTGAAGCGGGCGACGCCGCAGGCCGGCGCGGACATGGTGCTTTCGCGCAGCACGGACGGCTTCACGGCGGGTACGCCGCTGGAGGTGCTGCAGGAGACCGACCGCGACAGCCTCGTCGCGGTCGGGATGAACGGCGAGCCGCTGCCGACCGAGCACGGCTTCCCGGCGCGCCTCGTGGTGCCGGGGCTGTACGGGTACGTGTCGGCGACGAAGTGGGTCACGGAGCTCAAGGTCACGCGGTTCGCCGACGAGCAGGGCTACTGGACGCCGCGCGGCTGGTCCGCCCTCGGCCCGATCAAGCTGTCGTCGCGCATCGACGTGCCGCGCCCCGGCGACGACCTGCCCGCCGGGACGGTGACGCTCGCCGGCGTCGCGTGGGCGCAGCACACGGGCATCTCCGGCGTCGAGGTCCGGGTGGACGACGGCGACTGGGTCGCCGCCGAGCTCGCCGACACCGTCGGCCCCGACACGTGGCGGCAGTGGCGCCTGGACTGGGACGCGCCGCCCGGCGACCACCACGTCGCCGTCCGGGCGACGGACGCCGACGGGAACGTCCAGGTCGAGGCGGAGGCGCCGCCTGCGCCGGACGGTGCCACCGGCTGGCACACCATCGAGCTGACGATCACGTGAGACCTACGGGGTGAGCGGCGTGAGGTCCCACCGGGCCAGGTCGGCGTCCACCTCGGCGCGGTGCAGGTCCACGAACCGTTCCCCGGTGGGCTCGACGGACTCGATGCGGTCGTCACGGAAGCCGCGCACCCCACCGGCCGGGCGGGCCCAGGCGACGAGGTACCAGCGGCCGTCGCCGCGCAGCAGCCGCAGTGGCTCCACCTCCCGGACCTCGCCGCGATAGCGCAGCCGCAGCACCCGTCGCTCGGCGATGGCGCCGGGCAGCAGGTCGAGGTACGGTCTCGCGGTCGCGCTGCCGGCGGGGCCGGCGGTGGCCACGGGCACGACGCCGCCCGACACCGCCGCCCGCACCGGCTCGGGAGCGCCCGCGAGGATGCGGTCGCGGGCCCGCCGGGCGGCGCCGGCGAACGGGGACCTTGCGAGCAGGCCGAGGGCCACGGCCGCCGCGAGCGCCTCGTCGGCCCTCAGGTGCAGCGGCGGCAGCGAGTAGTCCGCGACGATCGAGTACCCGCCGGCGCGCCCGTCGACGCCGTACACGGGCACCCCCGCCTCGCGGAGCGCCGCCAGGTCCCGCTCGACGGTGCGCCGCGAGACGCCGAGCTCGGCGGCGAGGCGCACGGTGGAGACGGGGCGCGGCGCCCGCGCGCGCAGGTGGTCGACGACGGCGTGCAGGCGTTCGGACCGTTTCACGGGGCCACCCTGCCCGCCGCCGGTGACACCGGGCCCGCGTCAGGGCGCCACGTCGTCGTCCGCGGCCACGGGGCGCCCTGCCGTCACGGACCAGACCCGCCGTGCCCGGCCGTCCGGGGCGAGGTCGAGCAGGTCGATGCCGCCGACGTGCAGCCCCGCCGCGTCGTCGTCGGCCGCCCAGACCGACACGGCGTGGCCCGGCGCCGAGCGGGCGAGGCGGGTGACGTAGCGCAAGCCCTCGCGCCCGGTCCGGAAGGCGCCGACGAACGCCGCCAGGGCGTCGGGGCCGCGCACCGCGTCGCCGTCGGCGGCGAACGTGGGGTTGCCGAAGCGGACGCTGAAGTCGCTCGTGACGAGGGCGGGGGCGAGGTCGAGCTCGCCGCTCCAGAGGCGGCCCCAGCCGGTGAGGAGGTCGGTGACGGTCAGCGGTGTCGTGGTGCTCTGCGTGGTGGTCATGCGGTCCACCGTGGTGCGGTGGCGCGACAACGGTGTGGCGGGGTTTCTCAGACCCGCGCGGTCGCCGCCAGGCGCGCGCCGAACAGGACGAGCACCCCGCCCGTGACGCGGTCCACCCAGCGCACCGCGCCCGAGCGGCGCAGCCGGGGGCCGAGCCACCCGGCGCCCAGGACGACGAGCGACAGCCACGCGGAGCCAAGCACGCAGTGCACCAGCGCGAGCAGCAGGCCCATGAGCAGCGGGTTCACGCCCTCGGGCACGAACTGCGGGATCGCGGCCACGTAGAACACCCCGACCTTGGGGTTCATGAGGTTGGTGCTCAGCCCCAGGCCGAGGTCGCGCCAGCGGCCGCCGGTCGGCAGCGGGACGTCCACCTCGGCAGCCGCGGCGGGCGGCGTGCGGAACGACCGCCACAGCATGGACGCGCCCAGCCACACCATGTAGGCGGCGCCGGCGAGGGTGAGCACGCGGTAGGCGGTCTGACTGGCGGCGAGCAGCGCGGCGGCCCCGCCCGCGGCGGCCGCGCCCCACACGAGGGTGCCGAGCTGGATGCCGGCCAGCGCGGCGAACCCGTGCGACCGGGAGCGGGTCACGGTGCTGCGCAGCACGAGCGCCGTGTCGAGGCCCGGGACGAGCGTCAGGAGCCCCGCGACGAGTGCGAAGGCGAGGAGGGCCTGCGGGATGGTCACGGCGCCACGATACGGGCGGGGACCGTCAGAACGGGGGCGGGTCGCCGTCCTCCACGAGGGGGCGCGGTGGTGTCCGATGTCGCGTGGTCTCGGGCGACGTCGGTGCCGTGGCGTGGATCCTCCCCGTGGGCGAGGTCCATTCGAGCGTGCCGTCGAGCGATCCTGCCGTCCCGTCGGCTACCCCCGCGGTGGTGCCGGTGACCTGGCGGACCGTCCAGCGGGTGCTGTGCTTCATCACGTGATGTCGGCGGCACAGGTGGGCCAGGTTGTCCGCCCGCGTCTGCCCGCCGTCGGCCCAGGCCACCGTGTGGTCGACGTCGCTGCGGCCTGCGGGGCGGGTGCACCCCGGGAACCGGCAGGTCGCGTCCCGCTCGGCCAGGAGGGCTCGCAGGTCGGCGGGGACGGCGTACGAGCGCCGCCCGACGGACAGCACGACGCCCGTCTCGGGGTGCGTGAGGACGCGGCGGAACGACGGGGCGTGGGCGCACAGGGCTCGGGCGGTCTCGGCGTCGATCGGGACGTGCCCGTCCAGGACCGCCGGGGCGTCCGTGATCCCGAGGAGGGACAGGACGGGCACGGTGACGTTCACCCGCGGGCGGATGGCGCGGGCCACGGGCGCGAGCGACCCGAGGGCAGCGGGCGCGTGGTGCTCGGTGTCGGCCGGACCATGACCGTTCGGGGCGGTGCTCGGGGCGACGTGACCGAGCGTGAGGTCGAGCGTGCCGTCGTCGAGCAGGAGGTCCGTCAGCGCGTCGGCGCGCAGCTCCCCGCGCCCGCGAGGGTCGCCGGCGGCGTGCAGGCGGTCGGCGAGCGTGTCGAGCCGGTCCGCGACGGCGTGGGCGTGCGGCGCGGGCAGGTGGGCGGTCAGCCAGGCCATCCCGTCCTTGCCCGGGTCGACCCACACACCGCGGGTGCGCAGGGCCTCGGCGTGCCGGACGTCCAGCGGCGTGGGGTGGGCGAGGTCGCGGGCCCTGCGCACCGCACGCGCGAACTGGGCCGGGGTGCTGGTGGCCGCGGCGTGCAGGACCCCGGACTCCACGGCGCGGGCCGCGGGAGCGTCGAGGTCGCCGACGTGGGTCGCGAGCAGACTCGCGTGCCGCCAGCTGGTGCGGCCCTCGGCGAGGAGGGCGAGCATCCGAGGGGCACACGTCACGAGGGCGCACGAGTGGTCGAGCAGGCTACCGGCGGCGGTCTCCCCGAGGTGCAGTGCGGCGGCCACGTCCGCGACCACGGCGCGGTGGGCCAGCTCCCGCCGCCGAGCGACATCCGCTCGGGAGACCGCCGGGACGTCGGTGTCGAGGAGGGCGTCCTCGCACACGGTGGCCTGCCCGACGAGCCGGGCGGCCAGCGCGGCACGCAGGGCCTCGAGGCGCGCGATCTGCGCCTGGACCGTCTCGAGATCGGCGAGGGTGATGTCGAGGTCCCCTGCCGCGACCGTCGCGAGCGGCGCGGGGTCCCGGTGTGCGTCGATCCGACCCTCGTCCGGCACGTCGTCGGGGGAGTCGGCAGGGGGCGCGGCGGACAGTCGGGCCCTGATCCGGTCGAGCTCGGCCGCCTGGGCGACCGGCAGTGGGCCCAGGTCCAGTCCGAGCAGCCGGTCGAGCTCGGCGCGCCACGCACCCGCGGAGGTGCGGGCGGCGGCCTGCTCCGGATGCGTGCTCGTCATGGGTCGAGCCTAGCGGAGTTCGAACACCTGTTCTATCCCTTGGTGGAGGTTGTGGACAGGTCGCGCCGGACGCCGCGCAGCGTCCACAGCCCGTACGCGGCGAGCGCGGGCTTGAACAGGAGCCACTCGCCCCACCGGTGGTCGGCTCCCCGCGTCAGTCTGCCCACCAGGTCGGGCCGCTGGCGGGCGACGTAGACGCGTGCCTTCAGCGCGTGCGCCGGCTGCGACACGAACGTGATCCGGTCGGCGTCCTCGACCAGGGGGAGCACCTTGGCGACGTTCTCCCACGTGCTCCGGCTCTCTTCCTCCAGCAGCATCGGGCCGCCGTAGCCCAGGACGCCGGTGGCGTGGTCGGCGAGGACCCGAGCCTCGGAGCGGCCCGACGTCGTCGCGCCCCCGCTGAGGACCAGCCGCGTGCGGGCCGTGGGGTCGAGGGACCGCAGCCCCGCGCGCACCCGCCACCGGTTGACGGCGTTCGCGGCGGGCCCGGGGTTGCGGAACCCCAGCACGACGACGGCCTGCGAGGGCCCTGCGGCGTCGGCCACGAGCGTCCGCGACCAGCGGCGGTTCAGCCACTCGCTCCAGGCCAGGGTGGCGGCGGTGCCGGTGAGGCAGACGAGGGCGACGATCGGTCCGCGGCGCATGCGACGGACGGTAGCGCGCGACGGCGGTACGCGAGGAAATCTGAGGACGGCGTCCACGGCGAGGTGCCACCATCGGCGCATGCTGATCCGCCGCGAGCGCCCTGCCGACGCCGACGCCGTCCGGGCCGTCACCGCCGCCGCCTTCGCGGGCGCGCCGTACTCCGCGCCGCCCGTGGAACCGGACGGTGCGCCGGGGGAGGCGACGCTGGTTGGCCTCCTGCGCGCCGACCCGTGCTGGATCCCGGAGCTCTCGTTCGTGGCGTGCGCCGGAGACGACGTCGTCGGGCACGTCGTGTGCACGCGTGCCACCGTCGGCGACGCTCCCGCGCTGGTGCTCGGCCCGCTGAGCGTGCACCCCGACCGCCAGGCCCGGGGCGTCGGCTCGGCGCTCGTGCACACCGTCCTCGGCGCGGCGGACGCGCTGGGGGAGCCGCTGGTGGTCCTCGTCGGGGACCCGGCGTACTACTCCCGCTTCGGGTTCGTGCCCGCCGCATCCCTGGGCGTCGAGCCGGACGACCCCGCGCTGGCCGGGTTCTTCCAGGCGCGGACCCTGGCCGCGTACGAGCCGTCGCTGCGCGGGCGGTTCGCGGGCCCCGGGCCGTTCGCCGTGCTCGAAGCGATGGCGGCCGGCGCCTGAGCCTCACGATGCGCGGGTGCCCGATCTCGTCGTCTTCCTCGCCGGTGCCGGCGAGACGGCGTCGGCGTGGGGCGCCCAGCGTGAGCTCGTCGGCCCCGTGCCGTCGGCGGCGTTCGGTGCCCTGGACCTCGCCGTCCCCTTCTCGCTCGACGACGCCGTCGAGTCTCTGCGGCGCCACGTCGAGGAGGCCGGGGCGCGGTCGGTGACCGTGGTGGGCCACTCGATCGGCGCGATGATCGCCACCCGGTACGCCGCCCGTCACCCCGTCGCGTCGCTCGTGCTGTCCGGCGGCCAGGTGCGGCCGCCGCGCCTCACGACGGCCGTGCAGCGGCTGCTGCTCGGGGCGGTGCCCGAGCGCCACATGGGGCTGCCCGACGGGCTGTCCAAAGGACCTCCTCTCCCTCCTGTCCACCCGAGTCGACCTCACGCCCGACCTGGCCCGCATCACCGCGCCGACGCTCGTCCTGTGCGGCAGCAAGGACTCGCTCAACCTCGCGGCGGCGCACCAGCTCGCCGGTGGGATCGGCGGGGCCCGGCTGCAGGTCGTCGACGGCGGCGGCCACCAGCTCGCCACCGACAGCCCTGCGCCGTTCGCCGACGCCGTCCGGTGCGCGATGGACCTGGCGGAGCCGTCGTAGCCTCCTGTCGACATGCAGCGCAGAGGGCAGGACAGACCGCTGTACCGTGCAATTGGCACCAGGATGCCCGAGGCGGAGCTCAACGGCGCGCGGCGCCCACGGCAGCGGTCGTCCGCGACGCGCCCGCAGCGATAGCCCCGACGACAGCGGGCGGAGCTCCGGCTCCGGGTAGTTGTAGAGGAGCGTCCTGTCCCAGTCGGCTTCCGAGAGGCGTGCCCAGGTCCCGGCGAGCCAATCGGCCGCTAGTACGATCTCGTCGGCGACGCTCGCGGGCGCGAGGGCTTCGTGCTCGCCCCAGGCCACTCGCTCATCCGGAGCCATGGTCACGACCACCGCCCCGCTCTCGCGCCGAGCGTGGAGCGTCTGCTCTCGCGTCACAAGGAGCACGTCGCGGACGTGTCCGGCGTACTCAAGGGCTGACCAAGAGCCCTCCGGCACAGCCGGCGCCGGGCGCCGCCCGCGGACCACCTCCGCGAAGCCGGCCGCGTGGCGCCGCAACACCGAAGTCGCGTCATCGGCAATCAACGTCCGGTAGTCGTAGCCGCACTCGGGGCAGACCTGTTCCGTGCGCTCGATCCTCGCAGGTGGGAGCTTGCCGCCTGCAGTGCAACGCGACCGCGACAAGGAGGGTGTTCGTGACCATGACCAGTCTCGCCCGAGGAGCCGCACGGAGGAGATCGCCAGCGGCCGCCCAGCCGGCGCGTCTCTAAGTTGGCGTGGGCCGTCAAGGGCGTGGGCGGAGCCCGTCGAGGATGATGCGAAGGTTCCGCCGCGATTGGTCTGCGGCCGCCGTGAGTCCGATGGTGTGGTCGGTGGAGATCGCGCTGGCGAGGACGAACCGAACGTCACGCCAGTCGATGTCGGTTCGGATCGCGCCGTCTCTCTGCGCTCGCGATACAAGGCGCTGGACAGCGCGAGCAAGCTGGTCAAGCGGGGTGGCGAGGTCGAGATCTGCCTGGCCGGCGAGTGCTTCGTGCAGCCCACAGCTGGTTGCACGTAGGTGCACATAGGTCTCGGCGAAGTCGCTGAAGCCGCTCCAGGCATCGGGGGCTTCGCTGGCCTGGCCCGCTTGGCGGGTCATCTCGTCGATGGACTCCGTCAGCAGTCGAGCCAGCAGAGTCCGCATCGAGGGGATGCGGCGGTGAACGGTGCCCAGCCCGACGCCGGCTCGCTGTGCGAGCTCACGAGTCGTCAGCTCGAGTCCGGTCTCCGCGAGTGCAGCACGCGCCGCCTCGACGAGTCGCTCCGCATTGCGTGCGGCGTCGGCACGAACACTCTGGTCGACCATGACACCCAGCCTAAGCGCTATCCGGTTCACGGTGACCCGTTTCGTGCTAGCGTCGTCGATGTGGATCACGTTGACCCGTTTGAAGACCGGCCCATCAATGTCGGTGTGCTGGGCGCCAACCCCGACCGCGGCTGGGCCGCCCGCGCTCACATTCCTGCCATTCTTGACTCGCCCGACTTTCGGCTGAGCGCGGTGGCCACGACGCGGGCAGAGAGCGCCGAGGCCGCTCGGGAGCGCTTCGGCGCCGACCACGCGTTCACCAGTGCTTCTTCGCTGGCCGCTCACCCGGGCGTGGACCTGGTGGTCGTCACCGTCAAGGTTCCGGATCATCTCGAGCTGGTCACCGCCGCGATCGAGGCGGGGAAGCACGTGTACTGCGAATGGCCGTTGGGTCGCACTGCGGCCGAGGCCCAGACCATGCAGACGGCGGCCCACCGCGCCGGCGTGCGCACCTTCACCGGCCTGCAGGCGCGCTACGACCCCGCCGTCGAGCAGGCGCGAGCATCCATCGCCGCGGGCGGCATCGGGGTCGTCCAGTCAGCCACCGTCTACAGCTCGCGCGACAAGGGCGCCACCGTGGCCGTCCCGGCCTGGACCGCCTACACCTACGCCGACGACCAGGGCGCCGGGCTTGTCGACGTCCTCGGGGGACACGCCCTCGACCTGGTGCAGCACCTTCTCGGCCCCATCGCCGACATCACCACCCGCACGGCGCTCCGCAGCCCTGTCCACGTGGTCGAGGAAACCGGCCAACCGATCGACGTCACCGCCGCCGACCACCTCATGGCGATCGCAACCCTGACCAGCGGTGCAGTCGTCACGCTCCATCTCCATGACGGCGAGACCGCCCACCCCCGTACCCGGATCGAGATCGCCGGCACCAAGGGCGACCTGGCGCTCGTCTCCCGGCAAGGGGCCGAGCCCCAGGCGGCCCAGCTCCAGATCAGTCCGTTCGAGGTGCACCACGCCACCAGCCGCACCCAGGGCTGGAACCCGCTCGCCGTTCCCGCCCCTCGGACAACCTCGCTCCCCACGCAGGCAGCCAACATCTCCCGGCTCTACGCGAACATCGCGAACGACCTGCGCCACGGCAGCCACACCGCACCCGACTTCGACGACGCCGTCCGCCTCCACCGCCTGCTGTAGGTCAGGACCAGTCGCCACCGATCCGCACAGCGGATTCGATCCAGGTGGTCGGTTCCGACCTTCTCGATCCTGGCGCCCGAGCTCCTTGTGCGCTTCGTCCGCAGGGCCGTGATTACCTCGGCCGCGAGGCCGGCGATTTTGCCCCGCGCGACGTCGTGAAGTCCCGGCGGTCCTGGAAGGAAGGGAGCGCCCTGGGGGCACACGCATCCATGCGCCCCCAGGGCGCGCGACCGCTGCAGCCTTGTCGGCAGGCGCGGGGTTTCGAACCGTCCAGAACCCAATTCTGGAGCGCCTCAGAATCGGTCGGTATTGAGCGCGGTCGCGGATCAGGCGGAGCCGAATCCGAGGTCGGCTACTTCTGATTGAATCTGCGGTGGTAGCGGAGCGGAGCGCCTCTCGCCTCAGCGGATGGAGTGCCACGTGGACAGGCCGAGCCTGAGGCCCAACGTTCGGATCGTCAGCGCGTCGGGGCTCGCCTTGGTGGGCCTGTTGGCTGGGTGCAGCGCGCCCACCGTCCTTCTAGGTGATGCTGTCCCGTCGGCTACGACAACAACCCGCGAACCTACGCCCGACTCCGCGGCCGCTGACCTGTGCGCCGTCCTTCCCTCCTCCCTGGCCGGCACCAACGACGCCTCTGGTCAGCCCGATGGGGGGTATGAGGGCTGGTTCAACAGCACGCCGACCGACGCCGACGGGAAGGCGCTCCGCGACCCTGCGGAATGGCCGGATGAGATGCGGGAGCACCCCCGAGTCGCCCTCGTGAACACCTGGACCGACACGGTCGTCGCGTCCTACGACCGTGTGCGGTGCGGAGAGGTCGACGGCTGGCAGGTGCCGGAGGACACGTCGGACTGGCCGCCGAAGTCTGTGGTCGTCGTCGACGTGTCCACCGGCGAGGTCGTCGAGCATTTCGCGGTAGGCCGTGACGGGTGATGACCGCCAGGTCCCACCGGCTGAGGGGCGGGGCCTACCCGGCGTTCAAAGGACCGTCCGACGGGCGTTGGTCGTGGCGCTCTGGTGCTTCGGGTGGTGCGTGGCGCTGCTCTGTGTGTTCCCGTTCCTGAGGCTTCTGTTCGACTACGTCGTGCCACGCGACTACTGGATGCTCGCCATCTGGACGTTCCCGCTCGGGTACCTGGTGAACATCGCCGCGCCTGCCTTCTTCTTCGCCGGGGTGGCGTGGTGCATCGTCGCCATGATCAGGACGAGGCGACGAGCCGGCGAGGTATCCAGAAGGCCAGGGGGAGAGCTCGACCGAGCAGGGGACGCGGACAGCGTGCCCGACGAGGTTTCGAAGCGCGACGATCGCGCTTGCGCGCGTGGCTACCATGGAGGCACAGGCATCGACCCGGCCATCACCGGCGAGCCTCCGGAAGAACGGAGCGGTCCCCGCTCTCAGTAGAACCGGACGGGTGGGCCCGTCACAGCCTCCGACGAGCGGCGGGCGTCAGCAGGATCGGCGTCCGCAAGCGGGGTGGTACCGCGGTGACCGCGCCCTTCGGGGCGGGGGAGTCGTCCTCGCACGGCAGCACGACCGTCACCAGCCGACCCGTACCACCGCCCGCACAGGAGCCCACCCATGGCCTATCCGCAGCACCGCTCGTCCGACCCGCAGCAGGCAGACCGGCAGACAGCTCAGCAGGGCGCCGCCTTCGGCATCGCCGGCGTGCCGGCGTCCCCGGACCTGCCGGCCATCGAGCGCGAGGTGCTGGACTTCTGGGCCGCCGACGACACGTTCCGCGCGTCCGTCGCGAAGAACCCCGCGGGCGAGAACGGCAGCAACGAGTTCGTCTTCTACGACGGACCCCCCTTCGCCAACGGCCTGCCGCACTACGGCCACCTGCTCACCGGCTACGCCAAGGACGTCGTCCCGCGCTACCAGACGATGCGCGGCAAGCACGTGGAGCGCCGGTTCGGCTGGGACACGCACGGCCTGCCCGCCGAGCTCGAGGCGATGAGCCAGCTCGGCATCAAGACCAAGGACGAGATCCTCGAGCTCGGCATCGAGAAGTTCAACGCCGCCTGCCGCGCGTCGGTGCTGAAGTACACGTCCGAGTGGCGCGACTACGTGACCCGCCAGGCGCGCTGGGTCGACTTCGACCACGACTACAAGACGCTCAACGTCACCTACATGGAGTCGGTGCTGTGGGGCTTCAAGAAGCTCTACGACGCCGGCCTCGTGTACGAGGACTTCCGCGTGCTGCCGTACTGCTGGAACGACCAGACGCCGCTGAGCAACCACGAGCTGCGGATGGACGACGACGTCTACCAGACGCGCCAGGACCCGGCCGTGACCGTCGGCTTCGACGTCACGACGGTGCCCGCGGGCCAGGACGCCGTGCGCCCCGGCGACAAGCTGCTCATCTGGACGACGACGCCGTGGACGCTGCCGTCCAACCTGCTGGTCATGGTGGGCCCGGACATCGAGTACGTCGTGGTGGAGTCGTCGTTCACCGGCACCCCGCAGCGGTACGTGCTCGCCGAGGCCCGCCTGGACGCGTACGCGCGTGAGCTGACCGACGAGGGCGAGGACACGCCCCGCGTCGTCGGGCGCCTCACGGGCCGCGACCTGCTGCAGACGGCCTACACCCCGCCGTTCACGTACTACGAGGGCCGCGAGCGCGCCCACCGCGTGGTCGAGGCGGACTTCGTCACGACGACGGACGGCACCGGCCTGGTGCACAGCGCCGGCGCGTTCGGCGAGGACGACAAGGTCGTCTGCGACCGCGAGGGCGTCGCCTCCGTCATGCCCGTGGGCGCCGACGGCAAGTTCACGCACCCGGTGGACGAGTACGCGGGCCTGCAGGTCTTCGACGCCAACCTGCCGATCATCGACCACCTCAAGGCCCGCACCCGCGGGGAGGCCGACGCCGGCTCCACGACGTCGGGCACGGTGCTGCTGCGCCGCGAGTCGTACGCGCACTCCTACCCGCACTGCTGGCGCTGCCGGCAGCCGCTGATGTACATGGGCGTGTCGTCGTGGTTCGTCGAGGTCACCAAGATCAAGGAGCGCATGCTCGAGCTCAACGAGGAGATCTCGTGGACGCCCGAGCACATCCAGCACGGCCAGTTCGGCAAGTGGCTGGCCAATGCCCGCGACTGGTCGATCACCCGCAACCGGTTCTGGGGCTCGCCCGTGCCGGTCTGGAAGAGCGACGACCCGGCGTACCCGCGCCTCGACGTGTACGGCTCGCTGGAGGAGATCGAGCGCGACTTCGGCCGCCTGCCGCTGAACGCCGACGGTGAGCCCGACCTGCACCGCCCGTTCGTCGACGACCTCACCCGGCCCAACCCCGACGACCCCACCGGGAAGTCCACGATGCGCCGCGTCGAGGACGTCATGGACGTGTGGGTGGACTCCGGCTCCATGCCGTACGCCCAGGTGCACTACCCGTTCGAGAACACCGAGTGGTTCGAGAACCACTACCCGGGCGACTTCATCGTCGAGTACATCGGCCAGACGCGCGGCTGGTTCTACACGCTGCACGTGCTCGCCACCGCGCTGTTCGACCGGCCGGCGTTCCGCAGCGCCGTCTCGCACGGCATCGTGCTGGGCTCCGACGGCCGCAAGATGAGCAAGTCGCTGCGCAACTACCCGGACGTCTCGGAGGTCTTCGACCGCGACGGCTCCGACGCGATGCGCTGGTTCCTCATGGCCAGCCCGATCCTGCGCGGCGGCAACCTCGTCGTCACGGAGGACGGCATCCGCGACGCCGTGCGCCAGGTGCTGCTGCCGCTGTGGAGCACGTACTACTTCTTCACCCTGTACGCGAACAGCGCCACCGGGTCCGACGAGAGCGGCGCGGGCTACACCGCGAAGCCCGTGACGGCCGAGCGCGTCCCCGGGCTGCCCGCCCTGGACCGGTACCTGCTGGCCCGCACGCACGACCTGGTCGCGAAGGTCACCTCGCAGCTCGACGCGTACGACATCGCCGGCGCCTGCGAGTCGGTGCGCGAGCACCTCGACGTCCTCACCAACTGGTACGTGCGCACGCAGCGGGACCGCTTCTGGGACGAGGACGCCGACGCGTTCGACACGCTGTACACCGCGCTCGAGGCGCTGACCCGCGTCATGGCGCCGCTCGCGCCGCTGCTGACCGAGGAGGTCTGGCGCGGGCTCACCGGCGGCCGTTCCGTGCACCTGGCGGACTGGCCCTCGGCCGACGGCGTGGTGGATGCCGCCCTCGTGCGCGCCGACGACCTGGTCGCCGCGATGGACGAGGTGCGCGCCGTCGTGTCCAGCGCGCTCGCGCTGCGCAAGGCGCACCAGCTGCGCGTGCGCCAGCCGCTCGCGCGCCTCACGGTCGCCGTGCCCGACCCGGCGGCGCTCGCGGACTACGTGGGCCTGCTCACCAGCGAGCTCAACGTCAAGGCCGTCGACCTCGTCGAGGCCGACGCCGACGCCTCCGAGCGGTTCGGGATCACCGAGCGGCTCGCGGTCAACGCCCGGGCGGCCGGCCCGCGCCTGGGCCGCGGCGTCCAGGCGGTCATCAAGGCGGCCAAGGCGGGGGCCTGGCGGCGTGACGACGACGGCACCGTCGTCGTGACCACCGAGTCCGGCGACGAGCCGCTGCTCGAGGCGGAGTACGACCTCACCACCGTGGTCGGCGAGGCGGCCGGCGAGCACGTGGCCGCGTCCGTGCTGCCGGGCGGCGGGTTCGTGGTCCTCGACCTCGCGCTGGACGACGCGCTGCGCGCCGAGGGCTACGCCCGCGACGTCGTCCGCGACGTGCAGGACGCCCGCAAGGCCGCCGGCCTCGAGGTGAGCGACCGTATCGCCCTCGAGCTCGACGTCCCCGCCGAGCACGTCGCGGCCGTCGAGGCGCACCGGGAGCTCATCGCGCGCGAGACGCTCGCCGTCGACCTGACGGTGGCGGCCGGCGACGGCGAGCGCGTCGTGCGGGTGAACCGCGCCGGCTGACGTTCCGCTCGCCGGCGGGCGGTGTCACGCTGGAGGCCGACGGCACGCACCCTGCGGGAGGTCGCCATGGTCGCCAGCGCGAGCAGCCCTGACCGGCGCCCGCCCCGGGTGCCGCCGCGCTGGTTCGTCCGTTCCGCGTGGGCGGTCCAGCGCGGCGGCTACCGGCTGTCCGGCGGGCGGTGGCCGCTGCGCCGGCCGGTCCCTGGCGGGAAGTTCGGCATGCTGCGGCTGCGCGTCGTCGGGCGCCGCAGCGGCGAGGAGCGCGCCGTGATCCTCGGCTACGTCGAGGACGACGGCCGGTACGTCACCCTGGCGATGAACGGCTGGGGCGACCCGCCGCCCGCCTGGTGGCTCAACCTGAGCGCGCACCCGGACGCGGAGGTCGACACCGTGGACGGGTCGCGACCCGTCCACGGTGCGGCGGCCCAGGGGGAGGAGCGCGAGCGGCTGTGGGCGCTCGCGGGCCGTCACCAGGGCTGGGGCGAGATCGACCGGTTCGCCGCCCAGCGGTCCCGGGAGACCCCGGTCGTGGTGCTCGCGCCTATCCTCGGGGGGTGACCCCCGACGCTGAGAACAAGTCCTCGTCCGCCGCGCGCAAGGCCCGCACCGCCGAGCGCCAGGCCGCCCGCGCAGCCGCGGAGGACGCCGTCGCCCAGGAGTCCCTGCGCGAGGTCTACGCGGAGATCATGTCGCGCGCGCCGGAGCACGACATCGACCCGACGCTCGACCGCGTGCGGCGCGTGCTGGAGCTGCTCGGCGACCCGCAGCACGCCTTCCGCGCCATCCACCTCACCGGCACCAACGGCAAGTCGTCGACGGCGCGCATGACCGAGCGCCTGGTGCGCGAGCACGGCCTGCGCACCGGCCTGTTCACCTCGCCCCACCTCACGAGCGTCACCGAGCGCATCCAGGTGGACGGCGAGCCGCTCAGCGCCGCCCGGTTCGTCGAGGTGTGGGAGGACGTCGCGCCGTACATCGGCGTCGTCGACCGCGAGTCCCAGGAGGCCGGCGGCCCCCGCCTGAGCTTCTTCGAGGTGCTCACGGTCATGGCGATCGCCGCCTTCGCCGACGCCCCGGTCGACGTCGCGGTGGTCGAGGTCGGCATGGGCGGCCGCTGGGACTCCACCAACGTGATCGACGGCGAGGTCGCCGTGCTCACCCCGGTCGGCATGGACCACGAGCGCTGGCTCGGCTCCACCCTCGCGGAGATCGCCACCGAGAAGTCCGGGATCGTCAAGGACGGCGCCACCGTCGTGAGCGCCGCGCAGGAGGTCGTCGTCGACGAGATCCTGCGCGAGCGCGCGGCGGAGGTCTCGGCGCACCTGCTGCGCGAGGGCGTGGAGCTGGAGGTCGCGGCCCGCCGGGTGGCGGTGGGCGGCCAGCTCGTGGACCTGCGCACCCCGGCAGGCCTGTACACCGAGGTGCTGGTGCCGCTGCACGGCGAGCACCAGGCCCACAACGCGCTGCTCGCGCTCGCCGCGGTCGAGGCGCTGCTCGGAGGGCGGGCCCTCGACGGCGGCGTGGTCGAGACGGCGTTCGCGGACGTCGTCGTGCCGGGCCGCCTCGAGGTGGTGCGCTCCAGCCCCACGGTGATCGTCGACGCCGCGCACAACCCGCACGGCGCCCAGGCGCTGGTCGACGCGCTCGAGGAGTCGTTCGACCTCTCGCACGTCGTGGGCGTGGTCGCGGTGATGGCGGACAAGGACGTCGAGGGCCTGCTCGCGACCCTCGAGCCGGCGCTCACCGAGCTCGTGCTCACGAAGAACTCGTCGGCCCGGTCCGCCGACCCGGAGGACGTCCTCGAGGTCGCGCAGGAGATCTTCGGCGAGGACCGCGTGCGCACCGCCGCGCGTCTCGACGAGGCGCTGCAGGTCGCGGCCGACCTCGCCGAGAGCGGCGACCGCGTGGGCGTCGGCACCGGCCGCGGCGTGCTCGTCACGGGCTCGGTCATCACCGTCGCGGACGCGCGGATCCTGCTCGGCCGCGGCTGACGGCGCCGCCGGCGCGCCGGGCACGATCACCCGCTCGACACCCCGGAGGGGTGCTGCGTGGGGTGCCCGCCGGGTGTTGGATGGGGGCAGGCCGCCGCGGTGCACGGCGGTGCCAGGCGAGGAGGCACGACATGAAGAAGCTGCTCGACGACCCCGCGGACGCCGTCACCGACTCGCTCGCGGGATTCGGGCTCGCCCACGCCGACCTGGTCGAGGTGCACGACGAGCCCGTCTACGTGTCGCGCGCCGGCGGCCCCGTCCCGGGCAAGGTGGGGCTGGTCAGCGGCGGCGGCTCCGGGCACGAGCCCCTGCACGCCGGGTTCGTCGGCGACGGGATGCTCGACGCGGCGGTGCCGGGCGCGGTGTTCACGTCGCCCACGCCGGACCAGATCGTGCCGGCGATCCTGGGCGCGGACTCGGGCGCCGGCGTCGTCGCGATCGTGAAGAACTACACGGGCGACGTGCTCAACTTCGAGACCGCCGTGGAGCTCGTCGAGGCCGAGGGCTCGCAGGTCGCGACCATCCTCGTCAACGACGACGTCGCCGTCGAGGACTCGCTCTACACCGCCGGCCGCCGCGGGGTGGCCGGCACCGTCTGCGTGGAGAAGATCGCGGGGGCCGCCGCGGCGCGCGGCGACGACCTGGGCGCGGTCACCGAGGTGGCGGGGCGCGTCGTGGCGAACGTGCGGAGCATGGGCGTGGCCCTCAGCGCCAGCACCGTGCCGCACGTCGGCAGGCCGTCGTTCGACCTGCCCGACGACGAGGTCGAGATCGGCATCGGCATCCACGGCGAGCCGGGCCGCCGCCGCGTCCCCTTCACGGGCGCCACCGAGATCACGCGCAGCCTGCTCGACCCGGTCGCCGACGACCTGCGGCTGGCTGACGGCGACGACGTGCTGCTGTTCGTCAACGGGATGGGCGGCACGCCGCTGTCGGAGCTGTACGTCGTCTATGGTCGAGCGCGCGGGCTGCTCGAGGAGCGCGGTGTCACCGTCTCCCGGTCGCTCGTGGGCAACTACGTGACGTCGCTGGAGATGCAGGGCGCGTCGGTCACGGTGCTGCGGCTGGACGACGAGCTGCGGGGGCTGTGGGACGCGCCGGTGCGGACGGCGGCGTTGCACTGGTGACGGGCGCCGCGGGGCGCCCCGAGGCGAGGAGGCGTGCGGGCATGGGTCTCGACGTGGCATGGGCGGAGCGTTGGGTGCGGCGCACCGCCGACGTCGTGGCGGAGGCGAAGGACGAGCTCACCGAGCTCGACCGGCAGATCGGCGACGGCGATCACGGGGAGAACCTGCACCGCGGGTTCCAGGCCGTGCTCGCCAAGCTGGACGAGCCGGGCGCCCCGGAGCGGTCGGACGTCGGCGACGTGCTGATGCTCGTGGCCACCACGCTCATGTCGAAGGTCGGGGGTGCGTCCGGCCCGCTGTACGGGACGGCGTTCCTGCGGGCGGCGAAGCGGTCGGCCCGGCCGAGCGTCGACGAGTCGGGCGTCGTCGTCCTGCTCGACGCGGCGCTCGAGGGCGTGACGTCGCGCGGCAAGGCCCAGGTGGGGGAGAAGACGATGGTCGACGCCCTGGCGCCCGCGGTCGAGGCGGCCACCGCCGCGGCCGACGCCGGTCAGGACCCGGTCGAGGTGCTGCGCGCGGCCGCCGCCGCGGCCGACGCCGGCGCGACGAGCACGATCCCGCTCGTCGCGACGAAGGGCCGGGCGTCGTACCTGGGGGAGCGGAGCGCGGGCCACGAGGACCCGGGCGCGCGCTCGACGGCCCTGCTGCTGCGCGCCGCCCTCGACGCGGCCCTGGACGGCGCACCGGACGGCGCCTCGGGGGCTGACCCGGCGTGAGCGTCGGCCTGCTGCTCGTCTCGCACTCGGTCCGGCTCGCCCAGGGCACGGCCGAGCTGGCGCGCGAGATGGCGCCGGACGTCGCCCTGGTGACCGGGGCCGGGGACGCCGACGGCGGCCTGGGCACGTCGTTGGAGGTCGTGCAGGAGGCCCTGGGGCGCGCGCTGCCGGGCGTCGACGGGCTCGTCGTGCTGGCCGACCTGGGATCTGCCGTGCTGACGGTCGAGACGGCGCTGGAGCTCGACGACGACCTGGCCGGCCGGGTGCGCCTCGCCGACGCGCCGTTCGTCGAGGGCGCCGTCGCCGCGGCCGTCGCGGCGCAGCAGGGCGGCGGGCTGGAGGCCGTGCTGGCCGCCGCCGAGGCGGCGGGTGCCCCAGCTTCGGCTCCGGCTCCCGCCGACCCGTCGGTCGAGCCTGTCGAGACCACTGCGGCGGCCAGTGCCCGCGTCGTGATCCGCAACCCGCTGGGCCTGCACGCGCGCCCCGCGGCGGTGGTGGCGCGGGCGGCGGCGGCGTTCGGCGGGCCCGTCACCCTGCAGGGCGTCGACGCGACGAGCGTGCTGCAGCTCATGGCGCTGGGCACCGCGGCCGGCACCGAGGTGGAGGTGGCGGCGCAGGGGGCGGACGCGCGCGACGCCGTCGCGACCGTCGTCGGCCTGATCGAGGGCGGCTTCGGCGAGGTGTGACCACGCTCACAGGAAATTGCACTTGGTGCAATATTGCAGCCGGTGCATGATTGTCCGGTGACTCCTCCCGCCGGCGACCTCGGACTGCGTGAGCGCAAGAAGCGTGCGCGCACGGACGCGATCGTCGACGCCGCCCAGCGCCTCGTGCTCGAGCGCGGCCTGGACGCCGTGACGGTGGAGGAGATCGCCGAGGCGGCCCAGATCTCGCCCCGCACGTTCTTCAACTACTTCGAGTCGAAGGACGACGCGGTGCTCGGTCAGGGCTCGCTCGAGCTGAGCGCCGAGGTGCGCGAGGCGTTCGCGGCGGGCGGTCCCACCGGCCTGCTGAAGACGGACGTCGAGCTCCTCGTCCGGTCGACGCTCGAGGCGCTGTCAGGGCCCGGCCACGACCAGGGCGAACGGGTCCTGGAGATCCTCCAGGCCCACCCCGGGCTCTTGGGTCGGCACTTCGCGTGGTTCGAGCGGCACAAGTCCCAGGTCGTCGCGCTGTTCGAACGGCGGCACGAGGCGGCTCCTCTGCCGGCCGACCCCGAGATGTGCGCCATGGTCGTCTTCGTCCTCGCCCGCGCGGCGATGGACGAGTGGGGCCGCGGCGACCGCCACGGCGACGTCGGCGACCACGTGCCGCACGTCGCCGAGCAGCTCGCGGCGATCCTCACGGCGTGAGCATCGGGCGCACCTGCGCCCACGTCCGTCGCCAGCACCCCGTACCACCCCAGCCCCCGTCACTACCCGGCGCCCCCGCGCGCCACCGATCCGAGGTGTCCCACATGAGCCACGCCGCTCCTGTCGCGCCGGACAAGCCCGTCGTCGTCCTGACGCAGCGCACCGTCTGGCTGATCTTCGGCGCCCTGATGGCGTCGATGTTCCTGTCCTCCCTCGACCAGACGATCGTCGGCACCGCGATGCCCACCATCGTCGGCGAGCTCAACGGCGTCGAGCACCAGGGCTGGGTCGTCACGGCCTACATCCTGGCCGTCGCCATCGGCATGCCCCTGTACGGCAAGTTCGGTGACCTCATGGGACGCCGCTGGCCGTTCCTCGTCGCGATCGGGCTGTTCACGCTCGCCTCCGTGGGCGCGGCGCTGTCGCAGAACATGATCGAGCTGGTCCTGTGGCGGGCCGTCCAGGGCCTCGGCGGTGGCGGGCTGATGATCCTGTCGCAGTCGATCATCGCCGACATCGTGCCGGCCTCCGAGCGTGGCAAGTACATGGGCCCGCTCGGCGCCCTGTTCGGCATCTCGGCCGTCTTCGGGCCGCTCCTGGGCGGCTGGCTCACCGAGGGCCCCGGCTGGCGCTGGACCTTCTGGATCAACCTGCCGGTCGGCGTCGCGGCGTTCGTCGTCGCCTGGTTCGCGCTCAAGCTGCCCTCGCACCGCTCGTCGCGCCCGGTCGACTGGGCCGGCATCGTGACGATGGCGATCGCCACGACCGGCATCGTGCTCGTCACCAGCTGGGAGTCCCTGTCGTCGTCCGGCTACGACTGGACCGACTGGCGCCTGTCCGGGCTCGTCGTGCTCACGCTGGCCGCGGTGGCGGGCTTCATCGTGGCCGAGACGCGCGTCGCCGAGCCGCTGATCCCGCTGCGGCTGTTCAAGAACCGCACGTTCACGATCACCACCCTCATCGGCCTCGTGCTCGGCATGGGCATGTTCTCCGCGATGGCGATGATCCCGACGTTCCTGCAGATGTCCACCGGCGCGGGCGTCACCGAGTCGGGCTGGCTGATGCTCCCGATGATGGCCGGCATGATGCTGACCTCGATCGTCTCGGGTCTCGCGATCTCCAAGACGGGCAAGTACAAGGCCTACCCGGTGGCCGGCCTGATCGTCGTGGCCCTGGCCATGGTCTGGCTGACCCGCCTGTCCGGCGACATGTCGATGTGGACCTTCGGCGCGATGATCTTCACGCTCGGCGCCGGCATGGGCCTCGTGATGCAGACGATCGTGCTCGCGGTGCAGAACGCCGTCGACCCGCACGAGCTCGGCACGGCCACCAGCTCGAACAACTTCTTCCGCGAGATCGGCGCGGCCGTGGGCTCCGCCCTGTTCACGACGATCTTCACGACCCGCCTCACGGACAACCTCACCGACGTCTTCGCCGGGGCGCCCGGCGGCGCCGGAGGGGCGGGCGAGGCGAGCCTGACGCCGGCCGCCGTGCAGCAGCTCCCGGAGCCGCTTAAGACCGGCGTCATCGACGCCTACGCCGACGCCCTGGCGCCGTCGTTCTGGTACCTGGTGCCGCTCGTCGTGGTCGGCCTCGTGCTGGCGCTCTTCCTGCCCGTGATCAAGCTCTCCGACATCGCCGGCATGGTGGCGCGCGGCGAGGCGGTCGCGGACCCGGCCAAGGCGGGGGCGCTCGACGAGCCGCCGGTCGTCGACGGCGCGGACGAGGTGGCGGCCGCGGCGGTCGGAACTCCCGACGACGACGGTCCCGGGACCCGCGAGCGCGCGGATATCGTGGGGTCGTGAGCAAGAAGGACGACCGTCCCCGCCCGGGGGACCGCATCAAGCCCCGCAAGCCCGCCAAGGTGCAGTTCACGTCGATGATGCTGCAGCTGGAGGCGTTCGTGGTGCTGTTCGCCGGTGTCGCCCTGTACGGGCTGCGCAACTCCGGCTACGAGCGCGGTCCCCTGGTCATCGAGTCCCCGGTGGCCCTCTGGGCCGTCATCGGCGTGCTGTTCGTGGTGCTGCTGGTGATGTCCCGGATGGTCGGCACCCCGATGGGGTACTACGCGGGGACGGTCGTGCAGGTGCCGGTCCTGGCGATGGGCCTGCTGCTGCCGATGATGTTCGTCGTCGGCGTGGTGTTCGTCGCGATGTGGGTCGTCTCGCTGCGGCTGGGCGGCCGCATCGACCGGGAGCGCGCGGAGTACGACGCGCAGCATCCGGAGACCGCCCCGAACCTCTGATCGGACCTGCCTCCCACCAAGCGATCTGTCGCGTCATTCGTCCGAATGACGCGACAGATCGCTTGTTCGTTCGTCCGACGACCGCCACCCGGCCCGGCGTAGCCGGCCGGCGATCTCCTCGCCGAGCCGACCGGGCACCCGGAGGTCGTCGGCGGTGGCTCGTTGGACGACGACCCCACCGTCGGCCACGAGCGCGTTCTGGCGGACACGGTCCGAGTAGACGGCGTCGAGCGACCCGTGGACCTCGGCGCCGTCCATCTCGAGAAGGAACCACCGCCCGTCGGGGAGGTGCCACACGAGGTCGCCCCGGCCGATGAACCTTCCGTCCGGTGAACGGAAGTCTCGCTGGAGGTCGTCGGGCGGGACACCGGCGTCGAGGCACTCCAGGCGCGCCCAGGTCTCCAACGGGGACTCCGCCCGACCGTCGACCAGCCGCCACCACGGATGGGTGCGCTCCACGCCACGTGGTCCCCGGGCGAGGTCGTGCGCAGCCTCGACCCCGGCACGGGTGACACGGCCGCGTGCACGGCGTTGTCGAGAAGGGCGACGGCGTGCCGACGGCCGAGGTTCGGCACCGCCTGAGCGAGCGCGTGCACGACGGGAGCGACCCGGCGACCGCGCACGAGCTCGGTCGGCAGCGCGGCGTCGTACTGCCTGACCTTGATGCCGTCGCGGGCGACGCGCGGAAGCCCGCCCGGGAGCATCACCTCTGGAGAGATGTGGACGGGCAACCCCTGGACCCGTGGAGCGCCAGGGCGGACTGCCCGACGGCGATCGCCGTCGGGCCGTAGGCGAGCAGCCCGAACCATGCGGCACGGCGACGGCGATGGTCGAAGAGATCTCGTCGTTCGCGGTGGTCCACGGGCACGGGATCGGTGTCGTAGACGGCGGTGCACAACCGGACCCAGCGCCCTTGCCGCACCATGCGGGCCAGTCCGTCGATGGACATCTGGGCCGTCTCGCACTGGCGGGTCGTGACGAGACCCTCCTGTCGCGCGGCCAGAGCCAGGAGCGTCGGCGGTGGCGGGGTGAGCGGTCTCATGGTGCGAGCCGACCACCCCGGCGGTGCCGGCGGACCGCGCCGAGTCGCGACCTGTGGACCGGGTCACGGGTCGGCGCCCTGTGGACAGCCTCTGTCCGGCCACGACTCCGGCCTTCCACCAAGCGATCCCTCGCGGCACAGGGGCTGATGACGCGAGGGGTCGCTTGCTGGAAGGCAGTGGACGTCAGGCGTCGGGCGTCCGGGAGGGGGTCCGGGCGCCGATAGGCTCTCCGTCATGACCGACGTCGCAGACACCACCCTGCCCGCCGAGCCGACCACCCCCGCCGTCGAGCGCACCCTCGTGCTCGTCAAGCCCGACGGCGTGCGCCGCGGGCTGTCCGGCGAGGTGCTCCGGCGCATCGAGGCGAAGGGGTACACGCTCGTCGCGGTGGAGCTCAAGCAGGCCACGACCGAGCTCCTCGCCGCGCACTATGCCGAGCACGAGGGCAAGCCGTTCTACCAGCCGCTCGTCGACTTCATGCTCTCCGGCCCGACGCTCGCCGTCGTCGCCGAGGGGCAGGGCGTGATCCCGGGCTTCCGCTCGCTGGCGGGCGCGACCAACCCGACCGAGGCGGCCCCCGGCACGATCCGCGGCGACCTGGGCCGCGACTGGGGCCTCAAGGTGCAGCAGAACCTCGTGCACGGCTCCGACTCGCCCGAGTCCGCCGCGCGCGAGATCGGGCTCTGGTTCCCGAACCTCTGAGCTCCCGCACCTCTGAGCTCCCGCACCTCCCGCGCGACGACGCACGGCCGGGCCCGCACGGGCCCGGCCGTCGGCGTCTCGGGGCGGGACCGGCCCAGTTCCGCGGATCCGCGGCGCCCGGCGGTTAGGCTCGCCGCGTGCACCTCAAGACGCTCACGCTCCGCGGCTTCAAGTCGTTCGCCTCGGCGACGACGCTGAGCCTCGAGCCGGGCATCACGTGCGTCGTCGGGCCGAACGGCTCGGGCAAGTCGAACGTGGTCGACGCGCTGTCGTGGGTGATGGGGGAGCAGGGCGCCAAGTCGCTGCGCGGCGGCAAGATGGAGGACGTCATCTTCGCCGGCACCTCCGGCCGCCCGCCGCTCGGGCGGGCGGAGGTGTCCCTGACGATCGACAACACCGACGGCGCGCTGCCGATCGACTACACCGAGGTGACGATCTCCCGCACGCTGTTCCGCAGCGGCGGCTCGGAGTACGCGATCAACGGCAGCTCGTGTCGCCTGCTGGACATCCAGGAGCTGCTGAGCGACTCCGGCATCGGCCGCGAGATGCACGTCGTGGTCGGCCAGGGCCAGCTCGACGCCGTGCTGCGCGCCACGCCCGACGACCGCCGCGGCTTCGTCGAGGAGGCCGCGGGCGTCCTCAAGCACCGCAAGCGCAAGGAGAAGGCGCTGCGCAAGCTCGAGGCGATGCAGGGCAACCTGGCACGCCTCACGGACCTCACGGCCGAGCTGCGTCGCCAGCTCGGCCCCCTCGGGCGGCAGGCGGAGGCGGCGCGCAAGGCGCGCACCGTCCAGGCGGACCTGCGCGACGCGAAGGCCCGGCTGCTCGCGGACGACCTGGCCCAGCTCACCGCCCAGATGGCGCAGGAGCGGGCCGACGAGGCGGCGCTGCGCGAGCGGCAGCGGGACACCGAGCAGGGGCTGGAGCGGGCGCGGGAGCACCTGGCGCGCCTGGAGGTGGCGGCGTCGGCCGCCGTCGCGGACGCCGGGCGCGCCGCCGACGCGTTCCACGCCCTGGGCGCGCTGCGCGAGCGCCTGCGCGGGCTCGCCACGCTCGCCGACGAGCGGGTGCGCCTGCTCGGCGCGGCGGAGCCCGAGCACCGCGGCCAGGACCCGGCCGACCTGGAGGCGCAGGCGGAGCGCGCGCGGGCCACGGAGGCGGAGCTCACCCGGGAGGTCGAGCTCGCGCGTGCCGCGCTCGAGTCCGCGGTGGTCGCCCGCACCGACGCCGAGAAGGCGGCGGACGCCGCGGAGCGCGAGCTCGCCACGCTCCACCGCGGCGCCGCCGACCGCCGGGAGGGGCTCGCCCGGTTGTCCGGGCAGGTGGCCGCGCGCCGCAGCCGCGTCGAGTCCGCGGACGCCGAGCTGGAGCGCGCGCGAGAGGTCGTCGCCGAGGCGGAGCGCCGGGCCGAGGAGGCGGCGCGCGAGTTCGGCGCGCTCGAGGTGCAGGTCGTGGGCGCCGAGGAGGGCGAGGAGGACCTCGACGCCCGGCACGAGGAGGCGGCCGCGGCGCTGGCGGACGCCGAGACCGCGGTTCGTGACCTCGAGGCCCGCGCGGCGGAGGCCGAGCGGGACCGCGCCACCTGGAGCGCGCGGGTCGAGGCCCTCGAGCTGAGCCTGGACCGCAAGGACGGCGCGGGCGCCCTCCTCGCGGACGCGGCGCCCGGCGTGCTCGGCTCGGTCGCCGCGCTGCTCGGCGTCGAGCCCGGGTACGAGGACGCGGTGACGGCGGCGCTCGGGCCGGTCGCGGACGCCGTGGCCGTCCGCGACCTGGACGCGGCGGTCGACGCCCTGCGCCGGCTGCGCAACGACGACGCCGGCCGCGCCGGGCTCATCGTCGGCGGCACGGACGGCGGCACCGACGGCGGCGCCTCGGGGAAGTCCGCGGTCCCTGCGGACCTGCCCGACGGCGCGCGGCGCGCGGCCGACGTCGTCACGGTGGCCGGGCCTGCGGCCGCCCCGCTGCGCACGCTGCTGCGCGACGTCGTCGTGGTGGACGACCTGGCGCAGGCGCGCGCGCTGGTCCAGGCGGCGCCCGGCGTCGTCGCCGTGACGCGGGCGGGCGACCTGCTGGGCGCGGCGCGGGCCTGGGGCGGGTCGGCGGCCGCGCCGAGCGTGCTGCACCTGACGTCCGCGCTCGACGAGGCGAAGGAAGGGCTCGACGACGCGGCCGCGCGCGGCGAGCGCTGCCGGTTCGAGCTGGTCGGGGCGCGCGAGGCGCTCGAGGAGGCGCAGGCGGCGCACGACGCGACGCTCGCGCGGCTGCACGAGTCGGACGCCGCGCTCGCCGCCGTCGCGGAGCAGCTCGGCACGCTGGGCGCGGCGCACCGGTCCGCGCTGGCCGAGGCCGAGCGCCACCGCGCGACGCTGGCCCAGGCGGCCGAGCGGCGCGAGGCGGACGAGGCGGAGCTCGCGGAGCTGACCCGGCGGCTGGAGGTCGCGGAGGCCGAGCCGGCGCAGTCGCAGGAGCAGGTGGCCGAGGCGCAGGCCGCGCGCGAGGCGGCGCAGGAGGCCGCCACCGCCGCGCGCGCCGCGGAGACCGAGGCGCGGCTGGAGCTGCGCACCAGCGAGGAGCGGGCCCGCGCCGTCGCCGGCCGTGCCCAGGGCCTCGCGCGGGCCGCGGCGCAGGAGCGCGCCGCGCGCGAGAAGGCGGAGCGCCGGGCGGTGCAGCGCGCGGCCGAGGCGCGGACGGCGGCCGCGGTGCGCGACGACGCGGGCGCGGCGCTCGGCGTCCTCGCCCGCTCGATCGAACGGGCCCAGGCCGAGCGCGCCGCCGCCGACGAGGAACGCGCCGCGCGGCAGCAGGAGCTCGAGGCCGTCCGCACCGACGCCGACCGGCTCGCGGGCGAGCTGCGCGACCTCACCGACGTCGCGCACCGCGACGAGGTGGCCCGCGCCCAGCAGGTGGCCAGGCTCGAGCAGCTGCAGGCGCGCGCCGTGGACGAGCTCGGCAGCGACCCCGACGTCCTCGTCGAGGAGTTCGGCCCGCACCGCGACGTCCCGGTGACCCGGCCGGCCGACGCGCCCGAGGACGACCCCGACCCGGAGCCGGTGCCCTACGTCCGGGCCGAGCAGGAGAAGCGGCTCGCGACGGCGGAGCGCGCGCTGGCCCGCATCGGCGCCGTCAACCCGCTGGCGCTGGAGGAGTTCGCGGCGCTCGAGGAGCGGCACCAGTTCCTCACCGAGCAGCTGGCGGACCTCAAGAAGTCGCGCCAGGACCTGCTGCACATCGTCGAGGAGATCGACGAGCGGGTGCAGCAGGTCTTCGCCGAGGCGTTCCGCGACACCGCGGAGCAGTTCGAGCGGGTCTTCGGCCGGCTCTTCCCGGGCGGCGAGGGGCGCCTGGTGCTCACCGAACCGGGTGATCTTCTCACCACGGGCATCGAGGTCGAGGCCCGGCCGGCGGGCAAGAAGGTCAAGCGCCTGTCGCTGCTGTCCGGCGGGGAGCGGTCGCTCACGGCGGTCGCGTTCCTCGTGTCGATCTTCAAGGCCCGGCCGAGCCCGTTCTACGTGATGGACGAGGTGGAGGCGGCGCTCGACGACGTCAACCTCGGCCGGCTGCTGGAGATCTTCCGCGAGCTGCAGGAGGACTCCCAGCTCATCGTCATCACCCACCAGAAGCGCACGATGGAGGTCGCGGACGCGCTGTACGGCGTGACGATGCGCGGCGACGGTGTGACGACCGTCATCTCCCAGCGGATGCGCGAGACCGTCGCTGCGCGGGGAGAATAGCGCCATGCTCACGTTCGTCCTCTGGGTCCTCGGGTCCCTCGTTCTCGCCGCGGTGGTGTTCCTCGTGGCCAACGTCATGGAGCGTCGTGAGGGTCAGGACGACGAGGCCCCGGGCCTCGGCCGGTTCCTGCGCGACTTCCGGTCCGGGCTCCGGCGCAAGCGCGCCGCGCCTCCCGCCCCCGTCGAGACGGGCATGGACGAGTTCTTCGCCGCCACGATCGAGGACGCCCCGGGCTACGTCGACCCGGAGGAGCTCACCGAGGCGCTGCACCGCGCCCGCCTGCAGGCCCGCAGCTCGTGGCACGTGGGGACCGTCCGCAAGCCGGAGTGACGTCCCGCACCGGGGCCGGGCGGCCGCTCCCGCGGCGCGGTCGCGCGCTTCTGGGAGACTGTGCGCGTGACTGATCTGCTCTGGCTCTGGATCCTCCTCGGTGTCGTCGTCGTGGTCGGCGGCGGCGCCGCCCTCCTGGTCCCGCGGTCGCGTCGCCGGCGCGCGGACCACCGCGCCGGGGGGTCGACGACGCTCGCGCCGCCCGCCGCGGAGGCCCCCGTCGCCGAGCCCGGGACCGAGGCGCCGGAAGCCGTCGCGCCCGAGGACGCCGCTCCCGTGGCCCCCGTGCTCGAGACGCCCGAGCCGGTGGCCGGACGCCTGGTGCGCCTGCGCGACCGGCTCGCGCGGTCGGGGTCGCCGCTCGGTGCGCGGCTCCTGAGCGTCCTGTCCCGCGACCACCTCACCGAGGACGACTGGGACGAGCTCGAGGAGACGCTGCTGCTCGCCGACATCGGCGCCGGGCCGGCGGAGGAGCTGCTGGAAGCCCTGCGCACCCGGGTGCGCGTGCTCGGCGTGCGCGACCCGAAGACCGTGCGCGACCTGCTGCGCGAGGAGCTGCTCAAGGTCGTCGACCCGTCGCTGGACCGCGAGGTCGCCACGACGGGACCGACGGGCGACGACGGCGCGCGGCTGCCCGCCGTCGTGCTCGTCGTGGGAGTCAACGGCACGGGCAAGACGACGACCGTCGGCAAGCTCGCCCGCGTGCTGGTCGCGGAGGACCGGTCGGTGGTGCTCGGCGCGGCCGACACGTTCCGCGCGGCGGCCGCCGACCAGCTGCAGACCTGGGGCGCCCGCGTGGGCGTGGAGACGGTCCGCTCGGACCGCGACGGCGCCGACCCGGCCGCGGTCGCGTTCGACGCGGTGAAGCGCGGCAAGGCCGACGGCACCGACGTCGTCCTCGTCGACACCGCCGGCCGCCTGCAGAACAAGGCGGGCCTCATGGACGAGCTCGGCAAGATCACCCGCGTCATCACCCGCGAGGCGCCGCTCGCGGAGGTGCTGCTGGTGCTCGACGCCACGACCGGGCAGAACGGCCTCAACCAGGCGCGCGTCTTCGGCGAGGTCGCGGGCGTCACGGGCATCGTGCTCACCAAGCTCGACGGCACCGCCCGCGGCGGCATCGTCGTCGCCGTGCAGCGGGAGCTCGGCGTGCCGGTCAAGCTCGTGGGCCTGGGGGAGGGCCCGGACGACCTGGCTCCGTTCGACCCCGAGCAGTTCGTGGACGGCCTGCTGGGCTGAGCGCCGCCGCACGCCGCGGCCGCCCTCGACGAGGCCCCGTTAACGCAAAGTTGACGCGTGACGGGGCCTTGTCACACCCACGAAACACCAGAACAGTCCAGGCGAAACCCCGCCCGACCACGGTAGTGCCCGACCCGGCCGCCCGGCTGGTGAGGGAGGAACAACTCATGGAGCTGGACACCGGAGCAACCGCGTGGATGCTGATGTCGGCATCTCTCGTGCTCCTGATGACCCCTGGACTCGCGCTCTTCTACGGCGGGATGGTGCGCGGCAAGTCCGTCCTGAACATGATGATGATGTCGTTCGGCGCGCTCGCCGTCGTCGGCGTGATCTACGTGCTGTGGGGCTGGTCGATGTCCTACGGCGCGGACCTCGGCGGGATCGTCGGCAACCCGTTCGACCAGTTCGGTCTGTCCGGCGCGATCTACGACGCGAACGGTGAGTTCCTCATCGACGACTTCGGCGTCCCGAGCATCGTGGGCGTGGGCTTCCAGGCCACGTTCGCCATCATCACCGTCGCGCTGATCTCCGGCGCGATCGCCGACCGCGCGAAGTTCGGCACCTGGATGGTCTTCGTGGCCGTCTGGGTCACCCTCTGCTACTTCCCGATGGCGCACATGGTCTGGGGCGGCGGCCTGCTGTCCGGCGACGGCCCGTTCGCCTCCATCGCGGCCCCGATCGACTTCGCCGGCGGCACCGTGGTGCACATCAACGCCGGTGTCGCAGCGCTCGTCCTCGCCCTGGTGGTGGGCAAGCGCAAGGGCTTCGGCTCCGAGCCGATGCGTCCGCACAACCTGCCCCTGGTCATGCTGGGCGCGGCTCTCCTGTGGTTCGGCTGGTTCGGCTTCAACGGCGGCTCGGCGTTCACCGCCGACGGCTTCGCCGGCCTGGCCTGGGTGAACACGACCGTCGCCACCGCGGCCGCGGTGCTCGGGTGGCTCGTGGTGGAGAAGCTGCGCGACGGCTCGGCGACGTCGCTCGGCGCCGCGTCGGGCGTCGTGGCGGGCCTCGTCGCGATCACCCCGGCGGCCGGCTCCGTCAGCCCCGTCGGCTCGATCGCCGTCGGCGCGATCGCGGGCGTGCTGTCCGCCTACGCGGTGGGCCTCAAGTACAAGCTGGGCTACGACGACTCGCTCGACGTCGTCGGCGTGCACCTCGTCTCCGGCCTCTGGGGCACGGTCTCCATCGGCTTCCTCGCCACGGAGACGGGCCTGTTCTACGGCGGCGGGCTCAACCAGCTCGCCGTGCAGGCGATCATCGCCGTCGTCGCGGTCGTCTTCTCCGGCGTCGTCACCTACCTCATCGCGATCGCGCTCAAGGCGGTCATGGGCTGGCGGGTCTCCGAGGAGGCCGAGGTCGCCGGCATCGACCTGGCGGTGCACAGCGAGACCGCGTACGAGACGATCCAGCAGGGTTCCGTCGCTAAGGAGATCCGCGCATGAAGCTCGTCACCGGAGTCATCCAGCCCCACCGTCTGGACGACGTGAAGTCCGCCCTCGAGGCCGCGGGCATCCGCGGCATGACCGTCAGCGAGGCCAGCGGCTACGGCCGCCAGAAGGGCCACACCGAGGTGTACCGCGGCGCCGAGTACACCGTCGACCTGGTGCCGAAGGTGCGCGTGGAGGTCCTCGTCGCCGACGAGGACGCGCCCACCGTCGTGGACGTCGTCGTCAAGGCCGCCCAGACCGGCCGGATCGGCGACGGCAAGGTGTGGACCACCGCGCTCGACGACGTGGTGCGGGTGCGCACCGGCGAGCACGGCGACGCGGCCCTCTGAGGTGGTCGACGCCGTCGGCGGGCAGGTCGGCGCGCTGCGCGCGGACCTGCTCGCCGTCGCGGACGGCCTCACGGGGCCGGGCCGGTCGGGCGTGGCGCGCCGCACGACGCTGCAGCAGCTCGTCACCGACCGGCTCGCGCCGCTCTACGAGGCCGCCACGGCGGACGTGGACCCGGCCGGCATCGCGCTCGCCGCGGTCGGCAGCCTGGGCCGCGGCGAGCTCGGCCCGCTCTCCGACCTCGACCTCGTGCTCGTGCACGACGGGCGGACCCACAAGCCCGACGAGCTCGCCCGCGTCGCCGAGGCGCTGTGGTACCCGCTGTGGGACTCCGGCGTCGACATCGACCACGCCGTGCGGTCGCTGAGCCAGACCCGCCGGCTCGCCTCCACCGACCTGCCCGCCGCGGTGGGCTGGCTGGACGTGCGGCCGGTGGCCGGCGACGCCGTCGTCGTGCACCGGGCGGCGTCGGCGATCCTCACCGACTGGCGCTCGGCGTCCCGGCGCCGGCTGCCCGAGCTGCTGCACAGCGCCCGGGACCGGGCCGAGCGCGCGGGGGAGCTGGCCTACCTCATCGAGCCGGACCTCAAGGAGTCGCGCGGCGGCATCCGCGACGCCGTCCTGCTGTCGGCGCTCGCGGCCACGTGGCTCACGGACCGCCCGCACGGACGGGTGGACCGGGCGCACGCGCACCTGCTGGACGTGCGCGACGCGGTGCACGTCGTGACGCGGCGCCGGTCCACGAAGCTCCTGCTCGCCGACCTGGACGAGGTGGCGGCCCGGTGCGGGCACGACGACCCGGACGAGCTGCTCGCCAGCCTCGCCGAGGCGGGCCGCGAGATCTCCTACGCGCTGGACTCGACGGTGCGGCGCGCCCGGCAGGCGCTGCAGCGCCCGCCCGTGCGCCGGCCCGTCATGGTGCGGGGGCGCAGGTCCGCGCCGCGGCTGCGGTCCGTGGGCGACGGCCTCGTGGAGCACGACGGCGAGCTGGTGCTGGCCGTGGGCGCGCACCCGGCCGAGGACCCGCTGCTGCCCCTGCGCGCGGCCGCGACCGCGGCGCGCACGGGGCTGGTGCTCTCGCCCGTGACCGTGCAGTCCCTGGCGGAGTCCCCGCCGCCGTCCGTGCCGTGGCCGCCCGCCGCACGGTCCGCGCTGCTCACGCTGCTGGCCGCGGGGCCGGCGCAGGTGCCGGTCTGGGAGGCCCTCGACCTGGCCGGCGTGGTCACGACGTGGATCCCCGAGTGGGCGGGCGTGCGCAACCGCCCCCAGCGGGCCGCGATCCACCGGCACACCGTGGACCGGCACCTGGTGGAGACCGCGGCGCGCGCCGCCAAGGTGCGCCGGCAGGTCGCCGCCGACGCCGGCGTCGCCCCCGCGCCGGCGGAGCAGCTTCTGCTCGCCGCGCTGCTGCACGACATCGGCAAGCGGCGCGGCGCCGCGGATCCCGACCACTCGGTGGAGGGCGCGCGGATCGCGCCGGGCATCGTGCGGCGCACGGGGTTCGACGAGGCCGTGGCCCGCGACGTCGGGATCGTCGTGCGGCACCACCTCACCCTGGCGCGGCTGGCGACGACGGCCGACCTCGAGGACCCGGCCACGGTCGCGGAGCTCCTCGACGCCCTCGAGCACCGCGCCGACCTGCTCGAGGCGGTGCGGGCGGTGACGGAGGCGGACGCGTCGTCGCTGGGCCCGGCGGGGTGGACGGCGTGGCGCGCGAGCCTCGTCGACGACCTCACGGCCCGGGCGCGCGCGGAGCTCTCGGGAGGGCGCCCGGGCGACCGGTAGGCTAGGTGGCCGCACCCCTCGACAACCCCCGTAAGGACCTGCCTGGTGTTCAACTCCCTGTCGGACCGGCTCACCGCGACGTTCAAGAACCTGCGCGGGCGGGGCCGGCTCTCCGAGGCGGACATCGACGCGACCGTGCGCGAGATCCGCCGGGCCCTCCTCGACGCCGACGTCGCCGTGCCGGTCGTGCGCGAGTTCACCGCCGCCGTGCGCGAGCGCGCGCTGTCGGCCGAGGTGTCGGGCGCGCTCAACCCGGCGCAGCAGGTCGTCAAGATCGTCAACGACGAGCTCGTCGCGATCCTCGGCGGCCAGACGCGCGCGCTGCAGCTCGCCAAGACCCCGCCGACGGTCATCATGCTCGCGGGCCTCCAGGGCGCCGGAAAGACGACGCTCGCCGGAAAGCTGGCGCTGGCGCTCAAGGAGCAGGGGCACACGCCGCTGCTGGTCGCCGCCGACCTGCAGCGTCCCAACGCGGTGACCCAGCTGTCCGTCGTGGCCGAGCGCGCCGGCGTGCCGGTCTACGCGCCGCACCCGGGCAACCAGGGCGCGGAGACCGACGTCGTCATCGGCGACCCCGTGGGCGTGGCCCGCGACGGCGTCGCCGAGGCGAAGGTCAAGCAGCACGACGTCGTCATCGTCGACACGGCCGGCCGGCTCGGCGTCGACCACGTGCTCATGCAGCAGGCCGCGGACATCCGCGACGCCGTCCAGCCCGACGAGGTCCTGTTCGTCATCGACGCGATGATCGGCCAGGACGCCGTGGCCACGGCGAAGGCCTTCGAGGAGGGCGTCGACTTCACCGGCGTCGTCCTGTCCAAGCTCGACGGCGACGCCCGTGGCGGCGCGGCGCTGTCGGTGGCCACGGTCACGGGGCGTCCCATCATGTTCGCCTCGACCGGTGAGAAGCTCACCGACTTCGAGGTCTTCCACCCCGACCGCATGGCCTCGCGCATCCTCGACATGGGCGACGTGCTCACCCTCATCGAGCAGGCCGAGAAGGCGTTCGACGCCGAGGAGGCCGCCAAGATGGCGGCCAAGGTCGAGAAGGGCGAGGACTTCACGCTGTCCGACTTCCTGGTGCAGATGCAGCAGATGAAGAAGCTCGGCTCCATGAAGAAGATGCTCGGGATGATGCCGGGCATGGGCCAGATGCGCGAGCAGCTCGAGAACTTCGACGAGCGCGAGGTCGACCGCGTCCAGGCCCTCATCCAGTCGATGACGCCGGCCGAGCGCGACAACCCCAAGATCATCAACGGCTCGCGCCGCGCCCGCATCGCGCGCGGCTCCGGCCAGACGACGACGGCAGTCAACCAGCTGCTCGAGCGGTTCGGCCAGGCGCAGAAGATGATGCGCCAGATGAGCAAGGGCGGCGGGATGCCGGGCATGCCCGGCGGTGTGCCCGGGATGCCGGGCATGCCGGGCGGCGGCAAGAAGTCGCGCGGCAAGCAGGCGCCGTCGAAGAAGGTCAAGGGCAAGTCGGGCAACCCCGCGAAGCGGGCGCAGCAGGAGCGCGAGGCGATGCAGCGCGCGCTCGGCGGCCCCGCGGGCAAGCCGTCGGCCCCCGGCTCCGCCTTCGGCGTGGGCGGCGGGGAGCCGTCCGAGCAGGACCTCTCGAAGGTCCAGCTCCCGGACGGCCTCGACAAGCTGCTCGGCGGCCGCTGACCCGCGCCCGCACGGCGTCCGCGGCTCGGCACCACGACTCGGTAACCTTCGACCATGTCTGCCCCGCACGTCCCGCTGCACGTCACCGGCCACGTCCTGCTCGGGCACGACCGCGACGTCGGCGAGATGTGGGTGCGCGACGGGCGCGTCAGCCTGACCCGGCCGTCGCCGCAGGGCAGCGCCACCCGCGAGCTCGAGGGGTGGGTGCTGCCCGGCCTGGTGGACGTGCACTGCCACGTCGGCCTCGGCCCCGACGGCGCCGTCGACCACGAGACGGCGGAGGCCCAGGCGGTCACCGACCGTGACTCCGGCGTCCTGCTCGTGCGCGACGCGGGCTCGCCCGTGGACACGTCCTGGGTCCAGGAGCGCCCGGACCTGCCGCGGCTCGTGCGCGCCGGCCGGCACCTGGCCCGCCCCAAGCGGTACCTGCGGGGCTTCGGGCTCGAGCTCGACGACGTGGGCGCGCTCCCCGCCGCGGTGCGCGCGCAGGCGCGCGACGCGGACGGCTGGGTCAAGCTCGTCGGCGACTGGATCGACCGCGAGGCCGGCGACCTCGCCCCGCTCTGGCCCCGTGCCGTCCTCACCGAGGCGGTCGCCGCCGCGCACGCCGAGGCGGCGCGCGTCACGGTCCACGCCTTCTCCCAGGAGGTCGTGCCCGACCTCCTGGCCGCAGGGGTGGACGGCATCGAGCACGGCACCGGCGTCGTGGGGCCGCTCGTGGAGGAGGTCGCGGCCCGACGGATCCCGGTGACGCCCACGCTGCTCCAGGTCGCCCGGTTCGAGGAGATCGCCCGGCAGGCGGAGGGCAGGTACCCGGCGTACGCGGCGCGGATGCGGCGCATGCACGCGCGTCGGTACGAGCACGTGCGGGCCCTGCACGAGGCCGGCGTCCCGCTGCTGGTCGGCACCGACGCCGGCGGGTCCCTCGGCCACGGGCGCATCGTCGACGAGTGCGCCGAGCTCGTCGCGGCGGGCATCCCCGCCGCCGACGTCGTCGCGATGGCGACGTGGCGGGCGCGCGAGCTGCTGGGCTTCGGGGCGCTCGTCGAGGGCTCCAGCGCCGACCTCGTGGTGTACCCCGCCGACCCGCGCGAGGACATCGAGGTGCTGAGGTACCCGACCGCCGTGGTGCTGCGCGGGCAGGTCGTGCGGGGCTGACGCCTGCGGCGCCGCCGGGGAGAGGTGCGTCACCGAGGTTGGAGCGGGCGCGCCGGGTCTGGCACAATGTCCGGGTACTCGGCGTGCCCAGGCCCCTCTCTCCTGCGCAGGTCGCGTTCCTGACCTCCGGACACCGCCAGGACCCCACCCGGCGGCGCGTGAGGTCGCCCCACCAGAACCAGGAGACACCACCACAGTGGCCGTCAAGATTCGTCTGAAGCGCCTCGGCAAGATCCGGGCCCCGTTCTACCGCGTCGTCGTGGCCGACTCGCGCTCCAAGCGCGACGGTCGCGTGATCGAGGAGATCGGGAAGTACCACCCGACCGAGGAGCCGTCGTTCATCGAGATCAAGTCCGAGCGGGCGCAGTACTGGCTCGGCGTCGGCGCGCAGCCGACCGAGCAGGTCGCCGCGCTGCTCAAGATCACCGGTGACTGGCAGAAGTTCAAGGGTCTTCCGGGCGCCGAGGGCACCCTCAAGACCAAGACCGTGAAGGCCGACAGCGCCGCCGCGGTCGAGGCCGTCGCCGCCGAGGCCGAGAAGGCCAAGGCGAAGGCTGCCGAGAAGAAGGCCGAGGAGCCGGCGGCCGAGGCCACCGAGGCTGAGGCCGAGGCCTGATGCTCGCCGAGGCCCTCGAGCACCTGGTGCGCGGCATCGTGGACAACCCGGACGACGTCCGGGTGGCCGCGCGGACGCAGCGCCGGGGCGACCTGCTCGAGGTGCGGGTGCACCCGGACGACCTCGGCCGCGTGATCGGCCGGGGCGGACGGACGGCGAAGGCGCTGCGCACGGTGGTCGGCGCGCTCGCGACGGACGGCCCCGTGCGGGTCGACGTCGTGGACGTCGACCGGCGCTGACGCGTGCCGCACCCGCTGCCGTAGCTCCGACGAGGCCCGGTCCTCGGTCACCACGACCGGGGCCGGGCCTCGTCGCGTCCGGGGCGTCGACCGCCGCCGGACGAGGTAGTGCGAGACGTGGCGAGGTAGTTCGGACCCCCGCGAGGTAGTCCGGCCTCGTGAGGACGAGACAGGAGACGAGATGCAGCTGGTGGTCGCACGCGTCGGGCGGGCGCACGGGCTCAAGGGCGAGGTCGGGCTCGACCTGCGCACCGACAATCCCGAGGACCGGCTGGCCGTCGGACTCACCCTCGCGACGGAGCCGGCGTCGGCGGGTCCGCTGACCGTGACGGGTGCGCGGGTGCACCAGGGGCGGTGGCTCGTGACGTTCGCCGAGGTGGCCGACCGTACGGCGGCCGAGGCGCTGCGCGGCGTGGAGCTCGTCGTCGAGGCGGACGTCTCCGACGAGGAGGACGCCTGGTACCCGCACGAGCTGCAGGGGCTGCGCGCCGAGCTCGAGGACGGGACGGTCGTCGGCGAGGTGACCGGCCTCGAGCACCTGCCGGCGCACGACGCCCTCGTCGTGCGGGAGACGGGCGGCGAGCGCACGCTCGTCCCGTTCGTCCGCGCCATCGTGCCCGTGGTCGACGTCGCCGGCGGGCGGGTCGTCCTGACGCCCCCGGGCGGGCTGCTCGCGCGGGACGCGGCGTCCGTCGTCGTCGACCGGGCCGACGCCGAGCAGGACGGCGCCGAGCGGGACGAGGACTGACGTGCGCGTCGACGTCGTCTCGATCTTCCCCGACTACCTCGCCGCGCTGGACCTCTCGCTGGTCGGCAAGGCGCGCCGGGCGGGGCTGCTCGACCTGCGGGTGCACGACCTGCGGGACTGGGCCACCGACCGGCACCGGACGGTCGACGACACCCCGTTCGGCGGGGGCGCGGGCATGGTCATGAAGCCGGACGTCTGGGGCCGGGCCCTCGACGACGTGCTGCCCGAGGCCGGGGGCGGGCACCTGGTGGTGCCGACCCCGTCGGGCGACGTGTTCACGCAGCGGCACGCGGAGGCGCTGGCCACCGAGGAGCACGTGGTGATCGCGTGCGGGCGGTACGAGGGCATCGACGCGCGCGTCGCCGAGCGGACGCGCGCCGCCGGCCACCGCGTGAGCGAGCTCTCCATCGGCGACTACGTGCTCAACGGCGGCGAGGTGGCCGCGCTCGTGATGATCGAGGCGTTCGGGCGGCTGCTGCCGGGCGTCGTCGGCAACCCGCACTCGCTGGTCGAGGAGTCGCACGGCGCGGCCGGACTGCTGGAGTACCCGGTCTACACGAAGCCGCCGGAGTGGGAAGGCCTCGAGGTGCCCGAGGTGCTGCTGTCCGGGCACCACGGGCGGATCGAGCGCTGGCGCCGCGACCAGGCGCTGGAGCGGACCGCCGCGCGCCGCCCCGACATGGTGGCCGCGCTCGACCCCGCGGCGCTCGACAAGGCCGACCTGGCCGTGCTCGCCGGCCTGGGCTGGGAGGCGCGTGACGGACGGCTCAGGCGGGCGGCGGAGGACGAGCCGGGACCTGCGCCGGGACGTATGGCAGAATAGGGCGCTGGTGTGTTCGCCGACCCGGCCTCTGCCACAGGGGAGGTCACGACGGGCTGCTGGTCAGCCCGCCCGGTCGAGGAGCCGACGCACCCACCGAAACGTCAGACACCGCGCGCCCTGCGGGCGCGCCACGATCTTGCTCCTGACCTGTGGCAGGGCGGGGAGAGAACCATGCACACGCTCGACTCCGTCGACGCAGCCTCGCTGCGCTCCGACGTCCCGGACTTCCGCGCCGGCGACACCGTCAAGGTCAACGTCAAGGTCGTCGAGGGCAACCGCTCGCGCGTCCAGGCGTTCCAGGGCATCGTCATCGCGCGCCAGGGCGGCGGCGTCCGCGAGACGTTCACCGTCCGCAAGATCAGCTTCGGCGTCGGCGTGGAGCGCACGTTCCCCCTGCACGCCCCGACCATCGACTCCATCGAGGTCGTCTCCCGCGGCGTCGTCCGCCGGGCGAAGCTGTACTACCTGCGCAACCTGCGCGGCAAGAAGGCGAAGATCCGCGAGAAGCGCGAGACGCCGACCTCGAAGTGAGGCCGTGCGTCGTGACGCACCGCGTCGCGACACGCTGAGACGCACCGGACGGGCGGTCCTGCCACACGGCAGGGCCGCCCGTCCGTCGTCTCCGGAGGCTTGGCGTCGCGCGTCCCTGGAGGCGCTCTGAGGGTCGTCTGGGGGTCCGGCTGCGGGTTTCGCCCTGGACGGTGGCGAGTGAAAGAGTGAGGTCGTGGCAGACTCCGATCCCGTGACCGACCGGCCGAGCGCACGCGAGCCCCGTCCCCACGACCCCGCGGGCGCGGGCTCCGGCGACGGTGCCGAGGGCTTCGACGCGGTGGTCGGCGGGGGCCGCCCCGCCCCCGCCGAGGGCCCCGCCCCGAGCCGCGGGCTCGGCGTCCTGCGCGAGACCGCGATCATCGTGGTCAGCGCCCTGGTGCTGTCGTGGCTGATCAAGACGTTCCTGGTGCAGGCGTTCTACATCCCCAGCGGGTCGATGGAGGACACGCTCGAGATCGGGGACCGCGTGATGGTCTCCCGCATGGTGCCGGACGTGTTCGACGTCCACCGCGGCGACATCGTGGTGTTCAAGGACCCGGGCGGGTGGCTGCCGCCGTACGAGCCGCCGGAGCGGACCCCGGTCGGGCAGGCGGTGACGAACGTGCTGACCTTCGTGGGGCTGCTGCCGCAGGAGACCGGCGACCACCTCATCAAGCGGGTCATCGGCACGCCGGGCGACCACGTGACGTGCTGCGACGACCAGGGCCGCGTCAACATCAACGGCGAGCCGATCGACGAGGAGCAGTACATCAAGCCGGGCTCGGTGCCGAGCCAGGACCCCTTCGACAAGACCGTGCCCGACGGCATGCTGTTCGTCATGGGGGACAACCGGCAGAACTCGGCCGACTCGCGGTACAACACGGGCAAGCCCGGAGGCGGGTTCGTGCCGATGGACAACGTCGTCGGGTCCGCGTTCGCCACGGTGTGGCCGCTGGGCGACGCGACGTTCCTGCGCAATCCCGGCGACGTCTTCGCGAAGGTCCCGGAACCGTGACGTCGCTGGTCGAGCGGGGAACCGAGCAGGACGCCACGCAGCCCGTCCGCGGCGCCGCGGGCCCGGAGACGGTGCGGCGCCCGACGCCGCCGCGGCGGCGCGCCGCGAACGGGGGCGCCAAGCAGCGGCGCAGCCCCACGCTGCGCCACGAGCGCGCGCTGCTCACGGGCGGCGCCCGGCTGGTCGCCGGCATGGACGAGGTGGGCCGCGGGGCGCTGGCCGGCCCCGTCAGCGTGGGCGTCGTCGTCGTGGACGCCGCCACGCGGACCGCGCCCCAGGGGCTGACCGACTCGAAGCTCCTCACCCCGGCGGCGCGGGTGGCGATGGTGCCGCAGCTGCAACGCTGGGGCGTCGCGTGGGCCGTCGGGCACGCGGGGCCCGCGGAGATCGACGCGCACGGCATCGTGGCCGCGCTGCGGCTCGCCGGGAGGCGCGCGCTGGCGCAGGTGCGGCGGACTTGCGGCGACGTGGACGTCGTGCTGCTCGACGGCTCCCACGACTGGCTGAGCCGGGCCGACGTCGACCTGTTCGAGGCCGCGGCGCTCGATCCTCTCGGGCCCGAGGCCCCGGAGCCGGGCGTGCGCACGCTGGTGAAGGCCGACCTGCAGTGCTCCTCGGTCGCGGCCGCGAGCGTGCTCGCCAAGGTGGAGCGCGACGGCCTGCTCGTGCGCCTCGCGCGCCAGTACCCGGCCTTCGCGTGGGACCAGAACAAGGGCTACTCGGCGCCGGCGCACCTGGACGCGCTGCGCCGGCACGGCCCGACGCCGCAGCACCGGCGGTCGTGGAACCTGCGGGCGCTCGCCGACGACGCCGTTGAGGCGCCGGCGCCTCCCGCCGCCACGCTCGACGCCGGGCTCGCCGACGTGACAGCCGATGGGAGGATGGCCCCGTGAGCGCCGAAGACCTCGAGAACTACGAGACCGAGATGGAGCTCGCGCTCTACCGCGAGTACCGCGACGTGGTGGGCCTGTTCTCGTACGTCGTGGAGACGGAACGGCGGTTCTACCTCGCCAACCAGGTGGACCTGCAGGTGCGGTCCGCCGCGGGCGAGGTCTACTTCGAGCTGCGGCTCGCCGACGCGTGGGTGTGGGACGTGTACCGCTCCGCGCGGTTCGTGAAGTCCGTGCGCGTGGTGACGTTCAAGGACGTCAACGTCGAGGAGCTGGCGAAGGCGGAGCTCGCGCTGTAGCGCGTACGCAGGGACGAGCCGAGGCGCCCGTAGGTGCCGATGCTGCCCACAGGCCCGGGCGCGTCCCCTCGGTCCACAGGCGCCGGTCCCGAGGCCGGTGCGCCGTCCCCCGCGGGGCGAGGCTTCCCGCGGAGGTGGTTCGATGCGGGCGAAGGACGCCGTCGGGCGGTACGGGGAACGGGTGGCCGCGCGCCACGTCGAGGCGCAGGGCCTGGAGGTGCTCGAGCGCAACTGGCGGGGGACGGGCGGTGAGCTCGACCTGGTCGCCCGGGACGGCGACACGCTGGTCGCCGTCGAGGTCAAGACCCGGCGCGGCACCGCGTTCGGCCACCCGGCGGAGGCCGTCACGAGCGCCAAGCTGTCCCGCATCCGGCGCCTCACCGGCCAGTGGCTCGCGGAGCACCGCGACGTGCGCTGCCGCGAGATCCGGGTCGACGTGGTGGCCGTGGTGCTGCCGCGGGCGGGCGCCGCGCAGGTCGAGCACCTGGTGGGGGTGATCTGATGGGGCTCGGGACGACGGCGGCCGTCGCTCTGACCGGGCTGACCGGCCACGTCGTGGAGGTGCAGGCGCAGCTCGCGGCCTCGGTGCCGGGGTTCACCCTGGTGGGGCTGCCCGACACGGCCCTGAACGAGTCGCGCGAGCGCGTGCGGGCCGCGGTGCTGTCCACGGGCATCAAGTGGCCGCACCGCAAGATCACGGTCAACCTGTCGCCCGCCTCGCTGCGCAAGTCGGGCTCGTCGTTCGACGTCGCCATCGCGATCGCCGTGCTGGCGGGGGACGGCGTGGTGCCCGCCGCCGGGCTGGACCGGGTGGTGCACCTGGCGGAGCTCGGGCTGGACGGCCGGCTGCAGCCCGTGCGGGGCGTGCTGCCCGCGGTCGCCGCGGCGGTCGAGGCGGGCTGCCGGGACGTCGTGGTGGCGACCGGGGACGCGGACGAGGCCCGGCTGGTGCCGGGCGCGCGGGTCCACGCGGCGTCGTGCCTCGCGGAGGTGGTGCTGCTGCACGGCGGCGAGCTCGCGGAGCCGCCGCTGCTGGACCCCGTGCGTCCCATGCGGCCGGCGGTGCCTCGCCGCTCGGCGGGGGACCTCGCGGAGGTCGTGGGGCAGTCGCAGGCACGGACGGCGCTCGAGGTGGCGGCCGCGGGCGGGCACCACCTGCTGCTGGTCGGGCCGCCGGGCGCGGGCAAGACCATGCTCGCCGCCCGGCTGCCGGGCATCCTCCCGGACCTCACGCCGGCCGAGGCCGTCGAGGTGACGTCCGTGCACTCCGTGGCCGGGACGTTCGACCCCGGGAACGGGCTCCTGACCCGGCCGCCGTTCGAGGACCCGCACCACACGGCCACCCCGGCGGCGATCGTCGGCGGGGGCAGCGGCCTGGCCCGGCCCGGAGCGGTGTCCCGGGCGCACCGCGGCGTGCTCCTGCTCGACGAGGCGCCCGAGTTCCCGTCCCGCGTGCTGGAGACGCTGCGCCAGCCGCTCGAGCAGGGGGAGCTGGTGCTGCACCGTTCCGGGGGAGCCGCGCGCTACCCGGCGCGCTTCCAGCTGGTGCTGGCGGCGAACCCCTGCCCGTGCGGCATGGCGTCGGTGAACAAGGGGCTGGACTGCGCCTGCACGCCCACGGCGAAGCGGCGGTACTTCGGCCGGCTCTCCGGGCCGTTGCTCGACCGCGTCGACCTGCAGGTGGAGGTGCTGCCCGTGACCCGGGCGGAGCGCACGGCCCGGTCGGAGGGCGAGTCGTCGGCGACGGTCGCGGGCCGGGTCGCCGCGGCGCGGGCCGCGGCCCGGGAGCGGCTGGCGGGCACGCCCTGGTCGACGAACGCGGAGGTGCCCGGCCGGTGGCTGCGCGAACGGTCGCGGGCCCCGGGAGTGCTGCGGCCGATCGAGCAGATGGTCGACCGGGGCCTGCTGAGCCTGCGCGGCGCGGACCGCGTGCTGCGCATCGCGTGGACGCACGCCGACCTCGCCGGGCGCGCCGAGCCGACCAGCGACGACGTGTCCACGGCCGTGACGATGCGGACGAGGGGGACTCATGCCTGAGCGCGCCCCAGAGCAGGCCCGTGGGCAGGGCATGGCCACGACGCGGCCGGACGCCCCGGCGGGGCTGGCCTTCGACGCGGGCGACCCGGTGCTCGCCCGCGCCGCGTGGAGCAGGCTGGCGGAGCCGGCGGACGCGGTGGCCGGCACGCTCGTCGCACACCTGGGCGCCCCCGCGGCGCTCGAGTGGGTGGTCGAGGCAGTCCGTGACCCGGCGCGAGCCCTGCGGGGGTCGGCGCTCGAGCCGCTGGGCAGCGAGGTGGCGGCCGACCGCCTGATGGAGGCGGTGGCCCGCTGGGCACCGCGGCTCGACCGGCTCGACCCGCGGCGGGAGCTCCGCGTGCTCGAGCGGCTCGGCGGCACGCTGCTGGTCCCCGACGACCCGCGCTGGCCGGAACGGCTCGCCGTGCTGGGGGCGGAGGAACCGTTCGCGCTGTGGGTGCGGGGCGAGCCCGACCTCGCCGCGCTGACGGAGCGGTCGGTCGCGCTCGTCGGGGCGCGGGCGTCCAGCGCCTACGGGGACCACGTGGCTGCGGACCTCGCCGCGGGGGTGGCGGACCGCGGCTTCACCGTCGTGTCGGGCGGCGCCTACGGGATCGACGCCGCCGCCCATCGCGGCGCGATCGCCGGCGACGCCCCCACGGTCGCTGTGCTCGCCGGGGGCGTGGACCGCTTCTACCCGCCGGGCAACCAGGACCTGCTGCGTCGCCTGGCGGACGGCGCGGGGGCGGTGGTGAGCGAGGTGCCGCCCGGGTCTGCCCCGTTCAAGCAGCGCTTCCTCGCCCGCAACCGGGTCATCGCCGCCGCGTCGTGCGCGACCGTCGTGGTGGAGGCCGCGTGGCGGTCCGGGGCGCTGTCGACGGCGCGGCACGCGACGCGGCTGCTGCGCCCGCTCGGCGCGGTCCCCGGGCCGGTGACGTCGGGAACCTCGACCGGGTGCCACGCGCTCCTGCGCGACGGGTCGGCGGTCTGCGTGACGGACGCCGCCGAGGTCGCCGAGCTCGCTGGTCCGTACGACGGCACGACGGGCGATGGGCCCGGGCACGAGGAGACGGCCGGGGCCGGCCGTGCCGTCCGAGCCGTGGCCCGCCGGCGGATCCCCGCGGAGGTCGCGGCGCTCGGGGAACGGGCCCGGCAGGTGTGGGACGCGCTGCCCGCCCGCACGAGCGCGGGCCTGGACGCGCTGGCCCGCACCGCCGGGCTCGCGCCGGCCGAGCTGCTCGTGGGGCTCGGCGCGCTCGAGCTGCACGGGCACGTCGTCCAGGAGGGCGGCCGGTGGCGCAGGGACCGGCGCGACGGCGGCCGGGCCCGCGGCCGTTAGGGGCACCGGGGTGCGGTGGCCTGCCGCGGGGTGCTGGCTCGACACGCGCGCCGCCTCACCCGCCCCCACGCGGCGCAGGGGCACACTGACCTGGATGGACACCGATCCGGACCTGCCGCCGCTGCCGGCGCCGCTCGCGGAGGCGCTGGCACGTTTCGACGAGTACCTCGAGGTCCAGCGCGGGCACTCGGCGCACACGCGCCGCGCGTACCGCGCGGACGTGGGGTCGCTGCTGCGGTATGCGGTGCGGCACGGCGTCGACGGGCTGCCGGGGGTGGACGTCGCCGTGCTGCGCGGATGGCTCGCCACCCAGTCGGAGCGCGGGCTGGCGCGCGCGACCATCGCCCGCCGCGGCGCCGCGGCGCGGACCTTCCTGCGGTGGGCGTACCGGGTCGGCCTGGTCCAGGCGGACCCGACGGCCCGCCTCGCGAGCCCCAAGGTGCCGAGGACGCTGCCCACGGTGCTCAGCGCGGACGCGGCGGCAGCCCTGCTCGACGCGGCCCGTGAGGCGGCGCACGCCGCGGAGCCCGACGACCGCCCGGCGGCGCTGCGCGCGTGGGCCGCGGCGGAGCTCCTGTACGGCAGCGGGATCCGGGTCGGGGAGCTGGTGCAGGTCGACGTGCCCGCCGTCGACCTCACGGAGCGGCTGGTGCGCGTGCTCGGGAAGGGCGGCAAGGAGCGCGTCGTGCCGTTCGGCGTGCCGGCGGCGCGCGCCGTCTCCGAGTGGCTCGCGCACGGCAGGCCGGCGCTGGTGCAGCCGACGTCCGGGGCCGCGCTCCTTCTCGGGGCGCGCGGCGGGCGCTGGGGCCAGCGGCAGGTCCGCGACGCGGTGCACGCGCTCGCGGCGCGGGCCGGCGTGGAGGACGTCGCCCCGCACGCGCTGCGGCACTCCGCGGCGACGCACCTGCTCCAGGGCGGCTCCGACCTGCGGTCCGTGCAGGAGGTGCTGGGGCACTCCGATCTCGGCACCACGCAGCGATATACGCACGTGGACGACGAGCGGCTGCGCAAGGTGTTCGTGCAGGCGTTCCCGCGCGCCTGATCGTGGTGGCCCGGAGGCCGCGGCTCAGGGGCCGCCGGGCAGCAGCACGATCGGCGGCGCGTCGCCGAGCAGGGCGAGCGGGTCGAGGTACACCTCGCCGCGCAGCACGCCCCAGTGCAGGCACCCCGTGGGCGCGCAGTGCCCGGGGACGGCGGCGAGCGTCCCCACGACGTCGCCCGCGGCCACCGCGTCCCCGCGGCGCACGGAGGCGGTGACGGGTTCGAAGGTCGAGCGCAGCCCGTCGGGATGCGTGACCACCACGACCGGCTTGTCGGCGACCTGCCCGGCGAACGACACGACGCCGGCGGCGGGGGACCGCACCTGCGCGCCGGCGGCGGCCGCGAGGTCGACGCCGCGGTGACCGGCCCCCCACGCCTCGGCGGGCGGGTCGAAGGGGTGCGCGACCTCGCCGGGCACGGGTCGCTCCCAGCCGCCGTCGGCGGGCTTCGAGACCGCCGGCGCGACGCCGGCGTCCGCGGACACCGGCGTCGCGCCGGCGAGGGACCCCGCACCCGTCACCGCGACGGTGACCGCGACGACCGAGACGACGAGCGACCTGGCGTGCCGGACGGCGGCACTCGTGGCGCGGACCATGACACCGTGGTCCCGGTCGGGTGACGGGCTGCCGCCCGGCGAGATGCGAGCGGGCGTGGTGCGAGGGGTCATGCGGACACCCTGGCGCGGCGATGACCTGCACCTCGGCGCGGCGATGACACCTGTGGACGGCGCGCTCCTGGGGGCAGCGTCACTCCCGTCGGGGGTCGCGGGGACGTCGTCGGCCGAGGGCGACCCGCGGCCGTGGCGGGGCCGGCGGCCCGTGGGCCCGGAGGCCCGGAACCGTCGGGTAGACTGGCTGCCGCGATCGGCTTGTGCCTCGCCTCCCCGAATCCTTCCGGTGGATCCCTGCGGACCGTCCTCGGCGTCCCGCGGGCCCGGCCGGTGCGGGGGAGCGGGATCGGGTCGGTCGACATCGCGCGTCACGTACGCGCCTCGCGCCCGGCCCGCCGGGTGCAGGGTGCGGCCGCGTCGGCAGCGGTCCGTCCCCGGTCCCCGGGAACGGTGCCGGCCCGGCGTGACGCCAGGGGTGCCGGGCCAGATGCCCGTCACCGACGAACCGAGTACCGCGACCGGCCACCTGCTCCTGCAGCCCGGTCGCCCGACGCGCGTGCAGCCCGGAGGATCCGGCGCACGCGGCGAAAGGACGTGTCATGGCCGTCGTGACCATGCGCCAGCTCCTCGAGAGCGGTGTCCACTTCGGACACCAGACCCGCCGTTGGAACCCGAAGATGAAGCGGTTCATCTTCACGGAGCGCAACGGCATCTACATCGTCGACCTCCAGCAGTCGCTGTCGTACATCGACCGCGCCTACGAGTTCGTCAAGGAGACCGTCGCCCACGGCGGCAGCATCCTGTTCGTCGGCACGAAGAAGCAGGCGCAGGAGCCCGTCGCCGAGCAGGCCGCCCGCGTCGGCATGCCGTACGTGAACCACCGTTGGCTCGGTGGCATGCTCACCAACTTCACCACCGTGCACAAGCGTCTCCAGCGCCTCAAGGAGCTCGAGGAGATCGACTTCGACGACGTCGCCGCCTCCGGCCTGACGAAGAAGGAGCTCCTCGTCCTGCGTCGCGAGAAGGACAAGCTCGCGCGCACCCTGGGCGGCATCCGTGACATGGCCAAGACGCCGTCGGCCGTCTGGATCGTGGACACGAACAAGGAGCACCTCGCCGTCGACGAGGCCCGCAAGCTGGGCATCCCGGTCGTCGCGATCCTCGACACCAACTGCGACCCCGACGTCGTCGACTACGCGATCCCGGGCAACGACGACGCGATCCGCTCCGTCACGCTGCTCACCCGCGTGATCGCGGACGCCGCCGCCGAGGGCCTGCTGCAGCGCCACTCGGGCAAGAAGGGCGAGGCTGCCGAGACCACCGAGGCCGAGCCGCTGGCCGAGTGGGAGCGCGAGCTCCTCGCCGGCGCCGAGGCCGCGCAGACCGAGGCCCCCGCCGCCGAGGCGGCCCCGGCCGAGGCCGCCGCCGAGGCGACCGAGGCGGCTCCGGCTGCCGAGGAGACGCCTGCCGCCGAGGGCGAGCAGGACGCCGAGAAGTCCGAGTGAGTCCTCGCGGGCCGGTCGCCCTCGGGTGACCGGCCCGCGGACCCGCCGCACGACCCATTCCGCCCGGCGCCCCGACCGGGGCCGGGCGGACCTCGAACCAGCACGGAGGACATCCATGGCGAACTACACCGCCGCTGACATCAAGGCGCTGCGCGAGCGCACCGGTGCCGGCATGCTCGACGTCAAGAAGGCGCTCGACGAGGCCGACGGCAACACCGACCAGGCGATCGAGATCATCCGCAAGAAGGGTCTGGCCCGCGCCGCCAAGCGCGAGGGCAACGCGACCACCGAGGGCCTCGTGGCCGTCAAGGTCGTCGACTCCGCGGACGGCCAGGTCGCCACGATGATCGAGCTCGACGCCGAGACGGACTTCGTCGTCAAGAACTCGACGTTCATCGCGCTGGCCGACACGGTCCTCGAGGCCGTCGCCGCCGCCGGTGCCACCGACGCCGAGTCCGGCCTCGCCGCCCCGGCCGCCGAGGGCACCGTGGCCGACACCATCGCCGCCCAGGGCGCCACGATGGGCGAGAAGGTCGTGCTGCGTCGCGTGGCCCGCCTCGAGGCCCCGAAGGTGACGACCTACCTGCACAAGACGGCCAAGGACCTGCCGCCGTCGATCGGCGTGCTCGTCGCCACTGACGACGCGGCCGAGCCCGTCGCCAAGGACGTCGCGCAGCACATCGCCGCGCTCGCCCCGAAGTACCTGTCCCGCGAGGACGTCCCGGCGGACGTCGTCGACAAGGAGCGCGAGATCGCCCGCGAGGTCTCGATCGCCGAGGGCAAGCCCGAGGCCGCGCTGCCGAAGATCGTCGAGGGCCGCCTGAACGGCTTCTTCAAGGACGCCGTGCTCGTGGACCAGCCGCTGGCCAAGGACACGAAGACGACCGTCGCCAAGCACGTCGCCACCACCGGCGGCACCCTGCTCGGCTTCGTCCGCTTCCGCGTCGGCAGCTGACGCTCACTAGCGTCCAGGCCCGACCGCACCCTGCGCGGTGCGGTCGGGCCTTCGCGTACCCGCCCACGCCGGCCCGCTGACGGGGCGGGAGCCGCCGTCCGGTGCCAGGATGCGCGGAGGGCGACCACAGAACCACCGGGCGCGGGTGCGCCCACCTGCCGGGCCCGTCGAGGGCGGCACCCGGCGGACGCGGAACATGCCCGACGGCATGCGGAACAGATCAGAGAGCGACGGTGACGCACGTGACCGAGTCCAACCAGACCGAGCCGACGACCACGGGTGAGGCGACGGGCGAGGCCGTGCCCGCACGCCGGGTGCTCCTGAAGCTCTCCGGCGAGACCTTCGGCGGGGGCAACGTGGGCCTCGCGACCGACGTCGTGCGGCGCATCGCGCAGGAGATCGGCGACGCCGTGCGCCAGGGCGTGCAGGTCGCGATCGTCTCGGGCGGCGGCAACTTCTTCCGGGGGGCCGAGCTCTCGCGCGCCGGCCTGGACCGGGCGCGCGCCGACTACATGGGCATGCTCGGCACCGTGATGAACTGCCTTGCCCTGCAGGACTTCCTCGAGCAGGACGGCGTCAAGACGCGCGTGCAGACCGCGATCACCATGGGGCAGGTCGCGGAGCCGTACATCCCGCTGCGCGCGATCCGGCACCTGGAGAAGGGCCGCGTCGTGATCTTCGGGGCGGGCGCCGGCATGCCGTACTTCTCCACCGACACGGTCTCGGTGCAGCGCGCCCTGGAGACGCACTGCGACGAGGTCCTCATGGGCAAGAACGGCGTGGACGCCGTCTACTCGGCCGACCCGCGCACGAACCCGGACGCCGAGCGCCTCGAGCACCTGACCTACACGGACGCGCTCGTGCGCGGGCTGAACGTGATGGACGCCACGGCGCTGTCCCTGTGCCGGGACAACGACGTGCGGATGCGTGTCTTCGGGCTCGAGGAGCCGGGTAACGTGACCCGCGCGCTGCTGGGCGAGAAGATTGGCACGCTGGTCACCACCCACTGAGGCCGACCGGCCGCGCGACCCCACGACGTCTCACGACGCAGCACCACGTAGCACGACGCAGCACGACGACGAGAATGGAGCACCGGTGATCGACGACACCCTCCTCGAGGCCGAGGAGAAGATGGACAGGGCGATCGAGGTCGCCAAGGAGGAGTTCGCGGGGATCCGCACGGGCCGCGCCAACTCGGGCATGTTCTCGAAGATCACCGTGGACTACTACGGCGCCCCGACGCCGCTGCAGCAGCTCGCGTCGTTCAACATCCCCGACGCGCGCACGGTGCTCATCTCCCCGTTCGACAAGGGCTCGATGACGACGATCGAGAAGGCGCTGCGGGAGTCCGACCTCGGCGTCAACCCGTCGAACGACGGCAACGCGATCCGCATCGTGATGCCCGCCCTCACCGAGGAGCGGCGCCGCGACTACGTGAAGATGGCCAAGACGAAGGCGGAGGACGCCCGCATCTCGGTGCGCAACGTGCGCCGCAAGGCCAAGGAGGAGCTGGACCGCATCGTCAAGGACGGCGAGGCCGGCGAGGACGAGGTCTCCCGTGCCGAGAAGGAGCTGGAGTCGCTGACGAAGAAGCACGTCGACGCCGTCGACCAGCTGCTCGCCGGCAAGGAGAGCGAGCTGCTCGAGGTCTGATGGTGGCAGAGCTCCCCGAGCGGCCCCTCGAACCGGGCGAGGACGCGTCCCCGCTCGACCCCGCCACCGGCGGGGCGGCCGGCCCGACGTCGTCGCGCGCCGGCCGCAACCTCCCCATGGCGATCACCGTCGGCGTCCTGCTGCTCGTCGGCGTCGCGGCGTCCCTGTGGTTCCGGCCCGAGCCGTTCGTCGCCGTCGCGGCGGTCGCCGTGGGCGCCGCGCTGTGGGAGCTGCGACAGGCGTTCGCCCGGCGGGACATCCACTTGCCGATGCTCCCGCTTCTGGTCGGCGGGGCCGGGATGGTGGTCTCGGCGTACACGTCGGGGCCGGAGGCCCTGCTCGTCGCGTACGTGCTGACCGTGGGCGCCGTCGTGGTGTGGCGCGTGCTGGACGGCCCGGGGCCGCAGGCGCTGCGCGACTGCGCGGCCGCCGTCTTCGCGGCCACGTACGTGCCGTTCCTCGCGGGCTTCGTCCTCCTGCTGCTCGCGCAGCCGGACGGCGAGCTGCGGGTGGCCCTGTTCATCCTGCTGGCCGTGGCGAACGACACCGGCGGGTACGTCGCCGGGGTGACGATGGGTCGCCACCCGTTGGCACCCACCGTGAGCCCGAAGAAGACCTGGGAGGGCCTGGCGGGCTCGCTGGTGCTCGCCACCGCCGTGGGCGTCGCGGGCGCCGTGCTGGCCCTCGACGCCAGCCCGCTGCTCGGCGTGGTGCTCGGCGTCCTGACCGCGGTGACGGCCACCGTGGGCGACCTCGCCGAGTCGCTCATCAAGCGGGACCTAGAATTGAAGGACATGGGTTCGCTGCTCCCGGGTCACGGGGGCGTGCTGGACCGCCTCGACTCGCTGGTCGTCACCGCCCCGTTCGTGTACCTCGTGCTCACCATGGCGCCGTCGACCGCCCTGTAAGGAACTCCTCATGCCCACCACCTCCGCCCGCCCGGCGACCTCCGGGGCCGACCTCGGCATCCCCGCGGTCCGTCCCGGCGACGAGACCGCGCCGATGCCCCTGCAGATGGCGCCCCGGCGCCGCGGCAAGCCGCCGAAGCACTTCGCCGACCTCACGCCGGCGGAGCGCGTCGCGTCGATGGAGGCGATGGGGGAGAAGCCGTTCCGGGCCAAGCAGCTCGCGACGCACTACTTCCAGCACTACACGTCCGACCCCGAGCAGATGACCGACCTGCCGGCGTCGACGCGCGAGGCCATCGCGACCACGATGTTCCCGCAGCTCATCCGCCCGACCCGGCGCCTCGAGGCCGACGGCGGCACCACCGTCAAGACCCTGTGGCACCTCTTCGACGACGCCAAGGTCGAGTCGGTGCTCATGCGCTACCCGCACCGCACCACGCTGTGCGTGTCGTCCCAGGCGGGCTGCGGCATGGCGTGCCCGTTCTGCGCGACCGGGCAGCTGGGCCTCACGCGCAACCTGTCGACGGCGGAGATCCTCGAGCAGGTGCGCGCGGCGAACCGGTCGCTCGCGGAGGGCGAGATCCCCGGCGGGCCGACCCGGCTCAACAACCTCGTGTTCATGGGCATGGGCGAGCCGCTGGCGAACCCGAAGGCGGTCTTCGAGACGGTGCGCGCCCTGGTCGCGCCCCAGCCCGAGGGCTTCGGCATGTCGGCCCGCAACATCACCGTCTCGACGGTCGGCCTCGTGCCGGCGATCGAGAAGCTCACCAAGCTCGAGATCCCGGTGACCCTGGCCCTCAGCCTGCACGCGCCCGACGACGACCTGCGCAGCGAGCTGGTGCCGATCAACACCCGCTGGAGCGTGGACGAGGCGCTCGACGCCGCGCGGCGCTACTTCGAGGTGACGGGCCGGCGCGTGTCGATCGAGTACGCGCTCATCAAGGACATGAACGACCACGGCTGGCGCGCGGACCTGCTGGGGGAGAAGCTCAACGCGCGCGGGCGCGGCTGGGTGCACGTCAACCCCATCCCGCTGAACCCGACGCCGGGCTCGATCTGGACCGCGAGCGAGCGTGCCGTCGAGGAGGAGTTTGTGGCACGCTTGCGCGGGCACGGCATCCCCACCACGATCCGTGACACCCGCGGGAGCGACATCGACGGCGCCTGCGGGCAGCTGGCTGCCGAGGAGGACGAGTGAGCGCGCTGTTCAGCACGGTGTCCGCGATGCGCACCGGGTACGACCGGGACGAGGTCGAGGACTTCTTCGACCACGCCCGGCAGGCCTACGAGGGCCGCACCGCGGAGCCCCTGTCGCACGCCGACATCCAGGTGTCGACGTTCGACCTGGTGCGCGGAGGCTACGACACGCACGAGGTCGACGCGGCGCTGGACCGGCTCGAGGCCGCGTTCATCGCCCGGCAGCGCGCGGAGTACGTCGCGGCGCACGGGCAGGAGGCCTGGATGGCCGCGCTGGCCGACCGCGCCCGCACGATGTACGGACGCCTGGGCCGCCCCGACGGCGAGAAGTTTGCGCCGGCCGAGCGCGGCGAGCAGGGCTACGACCCCGACGACGTCGACGCGCTGTGCGACCGGCTCGTCGCGTACTTCGACCGGCAGGAGCCGCTGACCTCCGGCGAGATCCGCTCGGCCACCTTCGGCCGCGCCAAGGGCGCGGACGGCTACGCCGAGGGCCCCGTCGACCGCTTCTTCGCCCGCGCCATCGAGGTGCTGCTCGGGGTCGAGTGACCCGACGCGCCGCCGGCAGCGTGGTCAGCGGGCGCCCGCCGCGGCCTCCGACAGGAGGGCCGCGTGCTCGGTGCGGACGAGGACGTCCCGGATCGTGTCCCGGCTGCGCGTGAGGCAGGCGATCTTGTCCTCGATGCCGACGAGCTCGTCGGCGAGCATCTCCGCGACCGTGCGGGGGCAGGTCGGCGCCTCGGCGGCGCTCGCCTCCTCCATGTCGAGCAGCACCTTGATCAGGCGGGTGGGGATGCCGGCGCGCACCATGCCCGCGACCCGCGACACTCGCTCGACGTCGGCGTCGGAGTAGGTGCGGTACCCGTTCGCCGCGCGGTCCGCGACGAGGAGCCCCTGCTGCTCGTAGTACCGCACGAGGCGCGGTGCCACTCCGGTGCGCCGCGCGAGCTCGCCGATCTTCATCGTGCTCCTCCTGGGGTGATCGGGGTCACGCTTGACATTGACATCAATGTCAAACTCTAGCGTCGGCCACATGACGACACCACGCACGACCCCCACCGGGTCCGAGGGGCTCCCGTGGCCCTCCCTCCTCGTCCTCGGCGCGGCCACGTTCACCATGGTGACGGCCGAGATGCTGCCGACCGCCGTGCTGCCCCAGATGAGCGCGGGACTCGGTGTGCCCGAGTCGCGGACCGGCCTGCTCGTGTCCGTGTGGGCCGCCGCCGTGGTGGTCGCGAGCTTCCCGCTCGTGCGGCTCGTGGCCGGCCGCGACCGTCGCACGGTGATCGCCGTGGCCCTGCTGGTGCTGGCCGCGTCGTCGGTCGTGACGGCGCTGGCGCCGTCGTACGGCGTCTCGGTGGGCGCGCGCCTCGCCGGTGCCGCGGCCGTCGGGCTCCTGTGGGCGAGCGCCAACGCGCACGTCGCGGACCTGGTCCCCGACCGGCTTCTCGCTCGCGCCGTCGCCGTCGTGCTCGGCGGGGCCACGCTGGGCATGGTGCTCGGCACGCCGCTGGCGAGCCTCGTGGCCCGGGCCGTGGGCTGGCGCGCGGCCTTCGCCGGTCTGGCGGTGGTGACGCTCCTGGTCGCCGTGCTGGTGCGGGTGGTGGTCGCGGGCGCGGCGGCCGGGCCCCACCCCGGGGCCGCCGCCGTGCCGTCGGGCCGGGCCGACGAAGGGGCGGCGGGCGGCCGCGGGCCCGGCCAGATGGTCGCGGTGACCGCGGTCGTGGGCGTGCTCCTCGTCGGCCACTACGGGGCCTACACGTACGTGACGCGGCTCGTCGAGGCGCCGGCGGCGGCCGTGCCCGGCGGCGTCAGCGCGCTGCTGCTGGTGTTCGGCCTCGCGTCCGCGCTGGGGGTGGTGCTCGCGGGACGGTTCGGCGCGCGGACCGCACGGGCGCTCGTCCTGAGCGCGGCCGGGACGGCGCTGGCGCTCCTGGGGCTGGTGGTCGTGGACGCGCACCCCGTCGTGGGCGTGGCGGTCCTCGTCGCGTGGGGCGTGGCCTCGGGCGCGCTGCCGCCGCTGGCGCAGACGCTGATCCTGCGCCTGGGCGGCCCGGAGAGGCGCGCGACGGCGGGCGCACTGATCCCGGTCGTCTTCAACGGCGGCATCGCGGCGGGCGCGGCGCTGGCGTCCGTCGTCGTGGCACGGGGCGGGGCGCCCGCGCTGCCGGTCCCGGCGGCCGTGGTGGTGGCGGTGGCGACGGTCGCGCTCGTGGCCGTCGTGCGGGCCGGGCGGCGTCAGCAGGCGGGGGCGAGCGCGTCGCCGCTGCCGGTGGCGAGGTAGGCGTCGGACACCCAGTTGCTGGGCCCGATGCGGTACCAGAGGTTCGTGGTGCCGCGCGTCCCGGTGACCGTCTGGCCGCGCGCGCTGCACAGCAGCGGCACGCGGGCGGTGTCGGCGGCGGCGCCGATCCAGCCGTAGCCGGTGCCCGGTCCGGTGCGGACGTTGAGCGTGCCGCCGTCAGCCGAGACGACCCCCGTCCGCGCGGAGCCCTGCCACAGGTAGGTCACGTCGATCCAGGCGTTGGAGCGCAGGCCCAGGCCGTCCCAGTAGGTGCCGTCCGCCAGGTCGATGCCGGCGGGGTTGGTCACGGTGCGGCCGAGGAGGTCCTTGCCGCCGTGGTGGCCGAGCCGATAGGCCGCGGACGCCTGCGGCGTGCCCTTCGGCAGGTCGCGGGCCGCGTGCCGGGTGGCGCTCCAGTAGTCGTCGGTGGTGTTCCACGGGCCGACGTCCCACACCGGCGCGTACTCGCACCGCACGCTGTCGGCGCGGCACACCCGGACGCTGAACGCCCCGTCACCCTTCGGCGACAGCGCCCGCCGCGACGGCAGCGCGACGAAGTGGTCCCGCTTCGTGATCTTGTGGCCGTTCGCGGTGTGCTTGCCGACCAGCCCCTCGCGCGTCGCGTAGATGCGATGGGTCTCGCCGTCGCCGTCCGCCGCGGCGGGTGCCGCCACGCCGACGACCGCCCCCGTGACGAGGGTGGCGATCCCGGCGAGGGTGGCCATGGCGCGCTTGCCGACTATCACGCGATAAGTACGCATGTATGCGAACGTAACCGGCGTCACAGCCCGCCGCGACCGGGCGCGGAAGGTCCTCGTCCGGAAGTCAAGCACCGGCGCGGGTGAATTCCGGGGACGTTCGCGGCGCGTCGCCGGGCCCACGGCGCGCCGCGGGGTCGCCGTCGACGCCTGGGATGATGGGCGCCATGCCCGACGCCACGACGCCCCGCACCCTCACCCTCCTCGGCTCCACCGGTTCGATCGGCACCCAGGCGATCGACGTCGTGCGGGCCCATCCCGGGCGGTTCCGGGTGGAGGCGCTGAGCGCCGGAGGGGCCGACGTCGCGCTGCTCGCGGAGCAGGTCGCCGCCGTGGGAGCGCGGGCGGTGGCCGTCGCGGACGGCGCCCGTACCGGCGACCTGCGGGCCGCGCTGGCCGAGCGGCTCGGCGCGGCGGCGGGCGACGTCGAGGTGCTCGCCGGGCCGCAGGCGGCGACCGAGCTCGCGGGCCGCGGCAGCGACGTCGTCCTCAACGGCATCACCGGGTCGGTGGGGCTGCGGCCCACGCTCGCCGCGCTCGCGGGCGGCTCGACGCTGGCGCTGGCCAACAAGGAGTCGCTCGTGGTGGGCGGCTCGCTGGTCAAGGCCGCGGCCGCCCCCGGGCAGATCGTGCCCGTGGACTCCGAGCACTCGGCGATCGCCCAGGCGCTGCGCGGCGGGGCGCGCGACGAGGTGCGGCGGCTGGTCCTCACGGCCTCGGGCGGGCCGTTCCGCGGGCGCAGCCGCGACGACATCAAGAAGGTCACCGTCGACGAGGCCCTGGCCCACCCGACCTGGGCGATGGGTCCCGTCGTGACGGTCAACTCGGCCTCGCTCATGAACAAGGGCCTGGAGCTCATCGAGGCGCACCTGCTCTTCGACGTCCCGGTCGACGACATCACCGTGGTGGTGCACCCCCAGTCGGTGGTGCACTCGATGGTCGAGTTCCGCGACGGGTCCACGATCGCGCAGGCGTCGCCGCCGGACATGCGGCTGCCCATCGCCCTCGGGCTGTCCTGGCCGGAGCGGCTCGACGTCGTCTCCCCGCCGTGCGACTGGACGCGGGCCGCGTCCTGGACGTTCGAGCCGCTCGACGAGGCCACGTTCCCCGCCGTCGGCCTGGCGCGCGCCGCCGCCGCGGCGTCGGCCACCCATCCCGCCGTCTACAACGCGGCGAACGAGCAGGGCGTCGCGGCGTTCCTCGCCGGGCGCATCGGGTTCCTCGACATCGTCGAGACGGTGGAGCGGGTGCTGGACGAGCACCAGGGCACGACCGCCGCGGACGTCACGCTCGACGCCGTCGAGGGCGCGGAGCGCTGGGCGCGGGCGCGCGCCGACGAGATCCTCGCGCGGTCCTGACGAACCCTCCACGCCCGCGCGCCGCGGGCGTGCGGCGGGTGCGCCGGGGTGTCCTAGGCTCGACGCCGTGGACGTTCTCTCCTGGGTGGTCGGCATCGCCGTGATGGTGGTGGGCCTCGCGCTCTCCATCGGGCTGCACGAGGTGGGGCACATGGTCCCCGCGAAGAAGTTCGGCGTGCGCGTCAGCCAGTACATGGTGGGGTTCGGCCCCACGCTCTGGTCCCGCACCAAGGGGGAGACCGAGTACGGCGTCAAGGCGTTCCCGCTGGGCGGCTACGTGCGCATGGTCGGCATGATGCCGCCCGCGCCGGAGGGCACGCGCCGCCGCGGCGGATTCTTCGGGCAGGCGATCGCCGACGCCCGCGACGCCTCGGTCAGCGAGATCCTGCCGGGCGAGGAGCAGCGCGCTTTCTACCACCTGTCGACGCCCAAGAAGCTCGTCGTCATGCTCGGCGGTCCCGTGATGAACCTGATCATCGCGGTGGTGCTGCTGTTCGTGATCCTGGTCGGCATCGGGCAGGCCACGATCACGACGACCGTGGGCGCGGTGAGCGAGTGCACGCCCACGTCGACGACGTCGGCCGGCGAGCCCGTCTGCGGCGCCGGCGCGGACCCGTCGCCCGCGGCCGAGGCCGGTCTGCAGCCCGGCGACGAGGTCGTCGAGTGGGACGGCGCGGCGGTGACGTCGTGGGAGCAGCTCTCCGGCGCGATCGCGGACACCCCCGACCAGCAGGTCCCGGTCGTGGTGCTGCGCGACGGCGCCGAGGTCCCCCTCACGGTCACGACCTCGCAGCGGCAGGTCCCCGTGACCGCGGCGGACGGCACGGCGAAGGTCGACGCGTCCGGGCAGCCGGTGACCGAGACGGCCGGGTTCCTGGGCGTCACCCCGACCCAGGAGTACGTCCCCCTGCCGGTCTCTAGCGTGCCGAGCGAGACCTGGGCCATGGTGAGCGGCACGGCGTCGGCGGTCGCCACGCTGCCCGTGCGGATCGGGCAGGCCGCGGTGCAGGCGTTCACCGACGAGCCCCGGTCGCAGGACTCGGTGATGTCCGTGGTCGGCGTGGGCCGCATCGCGGTGAACGCCGTCCAGGCGGAGATGCCGGTCGTCACGACCCTGCAGTTCCTGCTGAGCCTGCTCGCGTCGCTGAACGTTGCCCTGTTCGTCTTCAACCTCATCCCGTTGCTCCCGCTGGACGGCGGGCACGTCGTCAACGCCCTCTACGAGGGGGCCAAGCGTCAGCTGGCGCGGGTGCGGGGCCTGCCGCGCCCCGGCCCGGCGGACGTCGCCCGCATGATGCCGGTCGCGTACGTGATGTTCGCGGTGCTCGTCGGCACCGGCGCGGTGCTGATCGTGGCCGACGTGGTGGACCCGGTGCGCCTCTTCTGACGCCGGTACGCCTGCCCCGGGCCGCGCCCGCCGGGTGAAGGAGGTGCGGACGAACGCGCGGGGATTCCGTGCGGGTCCGCCGCCCGCGTGCGTAGCACCCGTCCGCAGGCGCGATACTGGCACCGTGACTGCAGTGAACCTCGGCATGCCGACCCCGCCCGCGCCCACGCTGGCCCCGCGCCGCAAGTCCCGCAAGATCCAGGTGGGCAAGGTGGCCGTCGGCGGCGACGCGCCGATCAGCATCCAGTCCATGACGACGACCCCGACGACGGACATCAACGCGACGCTGCAGCAGATCGCCGAGCTGACCGCCGCGGGCTGCGACATCGTGCGCGTCGCGGTGCCGACGTCCGACGACGCCGACGCGCTGCCCGCCATCGCGAAGAAGTCGCAGATCCCCGTCATCGCGGACATCCACTTTCAGCCCAAGTACGTGTTCGCCGCGATCGACGCCGGCTGCGCCGCCGTCCGCGTGAACCCGGGCAACATCCGCAAGTTCGACGACCAGGTCAAGGAGATCGCGCAGGCGGCCACCGACGCCGGCGTCTCGCTGCGGATCGGCGTCAACGCCGGGTCGCTCGACAAGCGCCTGCTGGAGAAGTACGGCAAGCCCACCGCGGAGGCGCTGGTCGAGTCGGCGGTGTGGGAGGCCTCCCTGTTCGAGGAGCACGGCTTCCACGACTTCAAGATCTCCGTGAAGCACAACGACCCGGTGGTCATGGTCCGCGCCTACGAGCTGCTGGCGCAGCGCGGCGACTGGCCGCTGCACCTCGGCGTCACCGAGGCCGGCCCGGCGTTCCAGGGCACGATCAAGTCGGCGACGGCGTTCGGCGCCCTGCTCAGCCAGGGCATCGGCGACACCATCCGGGTGTCGCTGTCGGCGCCGCCGGTCGAGGAGGTCAAGGTCGGGACGCAGATCCTGCAGGCCCTCAACCTGCGCCCGCGCAAGCTCGAGATCGTCTCCTGCCCGTCGTGCGGCCGCGCGCAGGTGGACGTCTACACGCTGGCCGAGAAGGTCACGGCCGGCCTCGAGGGGATGACCGTGCCGCTGCGCGTCGCGGTCATGGGCTGCGTCGTGAACGGTCCGGGCGAGGCGCGCGAGGCGGACCTCGGCGTCGCGTCCGGCAACGGCAAGGGCCAGATCTTCGTCAAGGGCGAGGTCATCAAGACCGTCCCGGAGGCGATGATCGTCGAGACCCTCATCGAGGAGGCGATGCGCATCGCCGAGACGATGCCCGCCCCCGAGAACGACGCGCAGGCCGGGGCGCCGGAGGTCACGGTCGGCTGAGCGGTCGGCCTGCGGAGGCCGTATCGGGGACGATGGCGGGGGGCCCACGGCGGCGAAGGGGGCGTGATGGGCGGCTGGCGACCGGCGGTCCGGGCGCGTGGCGACGCGCGTGGCTTCGACGCGCGCCGGCCGCGCGCCCGCGTCCTGGGGCAGGAGGACCTCGCCGAGGCGCGCGCCCTGTGCGCCCGTGACCCCGTGACCTCGGTGCTCGCCTCGTCGCGGCTCGACGTCGCCGCCGTGGCGGGCTTCGCGGCGGCCGGCGGCCAGGCGTGGGGCTTCCCGGCCACCGGCCCGCTCGTCGCGGTCTGCTGGTCGGGCGCCAACCTGGTGCCCGTGCTCGCGCCGGACCTCGTGGGGCGCGACGCCGACGACGCGGTCGCCGCCTTCGCCGCGGCGGCCCGCGCGCAGGGGCGACGCTCGTCGTCCATCGTGGGCGACCGGACGGCGGCGCTCGCCCTGTGGGACCTGCTCGCGCCCCGCTGGCCCCCGGCGCGCGAGGTGCGCGCCGACCAGCCGTCGCTCGCGATCGCGCGCGACCCGGACGTGGACCCCGACCCGCTCGTGCGGCGCTCGACCCTCGACGAGGTGGACGTCGTGCTGCCCGCGTGCGTGCGGATGTTCGCGGAGGAGGTCGGGTACGCCCCGGCCTCCTCGCCGGGCAGCGCGTACGCCCTGCGCGTGCGCTCGCTCGTGGCCGAGGGGCGCTCGTTCGTGCGGACGGAGCCCCCGCGCTCCGGCGGGGGCCCGGCCGGGCGCCCGGGAACGGGATCCGGGCCGCTCGTCGTCTTCAAGGCCGAGCTCGGTGCGGTGGCCGGCGGGGTGGCACAGGTGCAGGGCGTGTGGGTCGACCCGCTGCGGCGCGGTCGCGGCCTGGCCGCCCCCGGCATGGCCGCCGTCGTCGTGGCGACCCGGCGCGAGGTGGCGCCGGTGGTCTCCCTGTACGTCAACGGGTTCAACGCGCCGGCGCTCGCCACGTACCGCCGGGTGGGCTTCGAGCAGGTCGGCACGTTCACGACGGTGCTGTTCTGAACCGCGGCGGCACGGTTCCCGGATCCGTCCGGATCGTGAGATGGTACGGCGCGTGACGACGATGAGGGCGCTGTACAAGCCGGGTCCGGGCCCCGGGCTGGAGCTGGTGGAGCGGCCCGAGCCGGAGGCCGGCTCCGGCGACGTGAAGATCCGCGTGCTGCGCACCGGCATCTGCGGCACCGACCTGCACATCGACCGGTGGGACGACTGGGCCGCCTCCACGATCGCCGCCCCGCTGGTGCCCGGGCACGAGTTCGTCGGCGAGGTCGTCGAGGTCGGGGACACGGTGCACGACGTCGCGGTGGGCGACCTCGTCTCCGGCGAGGGCCACATCGTGTGCGGTACCTGCCGCAACTGCCGCGCCGGGCGCCGCCAGATGTGCATCCGCACCCAGGGCCTCGGCCTGCACCGTGACGGCGCGTTCGCCGAGTACGTCGTGCTGCCGGGGACCAACGTCTGGGTGCACCACGCCGAGGTCGACCTGGACGTCGCGGCGATCTTCGACCCGCTCGGCAACGCCGTGCACACCGCGCTCGCGTTCCCGGTGATCGGGGAGGACGTCCTCGTGTCCGGCTGCGGGCCCATCGGCCTCATGGCGATCGCCGTCGCGCGGCACGCCGGCGCGCACCTCGTGGTCGGCACCGACGTCAGCCCGGACCGCCTCGAGATGGCCAAGGCGATGGGCGCCGACGCCGCCCTCGACGTCCGCACGGCGCGCGTCGCCGACGCCCAGCGCGAGCTCGGGCTGCGCGAGGGGTTCGACGTCGGCTTCGAGATGAGCGGCGCCCCGAGCGCGCTGCCCGAGATGATCGCCAACATGAACCACGGCGGGCGGATCGCGATGCTCGGCCTGCCCGCCGGGCCGATCGCGGTCGACTGGGGCACGGTCGTGACGCACATGCTCACGCTCAAGGGGATCTACGGCCGCGAGATGTTCGAGACCTGGCAGGCGATGGACGCCATGCTGCGCACCAGCGCGACGCTGCGCGCGGCGATCGCGTCCGTCGTCACCGACCGGCTGCCCGCGAGCCGGTGGCGCGAGGGCTTCGAGGCCGCGGCGTCCGCGCACGGGGGCAAGGTCGTGCTCGACTGGACGGACTGGGACGACGACGGGAAGAGGGCCTAGCGATGTACGGGACGTTCCGGGAGCACCTGGCGGGCGAGCTCGCCGAGATCGAGCGCGCCGGCCTCACCAAGCACGAGCGGGGGATCGCCGGCCCGCAGGGCGCGCGCATCCGCGCCGACGGCGCGGAGCTGCTGAACTTCTGCGCCAACAACTACCTGGGGCTGGCCGACGACCCGCGCATCGTCGCGGCGGCGCGCGACGCCCTCGACACGTGGGGGTACGGCCTGGCCAGCGTCCGCTTCATCTGCGGCACGCAGGACCAGCACCGTGCCCTCGAGCGGCGGCTGGCGGGCTTCCTCGCCACGGACGACTCGATCCTGTTCTCGTCGTGCTTCGACGCCAACGGCGGGGTGTTCGAGACGCTGTTCGGCGCCGACGACGCGATCGTGTCCGACGCGCTCAACCACGCCTCGCTCATCGACGGCATCCGGCTGTCCAAGGCCGCGCGGTTCCGCTACCGCAACCGCGACATGGCGGACCTCGAGGACCAGCTCCGGGCGGCGCGCGACGGCGGCGCCCGCCACGTCGTGATCGTCACGGACGGCGTCTTCTCGATGGACGGGTACCTCGCGCCGCTGCAGGAGATCTGCGACCTCGCGGACCGGTACGCCGCGCTCGTCCTGGTGGACGACTCGCACGCGGTGGGTTTCCTGGGTGACCACGGCCGCGGGACGCCGGAGCTGCTCGGCGTCGCGGACCGCGTGGACATCCTCACGGGCACGTTCGGCAAGGCGCTGGGCGGCGCCTCCGGCGGGTACGTCGCGGCGCACCAGGAGATCGTCGACCTGCTGCGCCAGCGCGCCCGCCCGTACCTGTTCTCGAACACGCTGGCGCCCACGATCGTGGCGGGAACCCTCACGGCGCTCGACCTCGTGGAGGGCTCGGGGGACCTGCGCGCCCGGCTCACGGAGAACGCCGCGCTGTTCCGCCGCCTCATGACGGAGGCCGGCTTCGACCTGCTGCCCGGCGAGCACCCGATCGTGCCGGTGATGTTCGGCGACGCGGTCCTCGCGGCGAGGGTCGCCGCGGCGATGGGGGAGCGCGGCGTGTACGTCACGGCGTTCAGCTTCCCGGTCGTGCCGCGCGGCGAGGCGCGCATCCGCGTGCAGCTGTCCGCCGCCCACACGCCCGAGCAGGTCCGCGCCTGCGTCGACGCCTTCGTGGCCTCGCGCGAGGCCGTCGCAGCCGGCTGAACGCCTACTTCAACAGCCTCGACATCCGGCGGTCGGCGAGCACCTGGCCGTCGGTCTGGCACGTGGCGCAGTACTGCAGCGACCGGTCGGCGAAGCTCACCTCGCGCACGACGTCGCCGCACACGGGGCACGCCTCGCCGGTGCGGCCGTGCACGCGCATGCCGGCGCGCTTGGCGTCCTTGAGCTCCTTGGCCGGCTTGCCCGAGGACGCCGCGACGGCGTCGCGCAGGGTGGTCACGACGGCGTCGTGCAGCGCGGCGACCTCGTCCGGGGTGAAGGAGCGGGTGAGCTTGAACGGCGAGACCCGGGCGACGTGCAGGATCTCGTCGGAGTAGGCGTTGCCGATGCCGGCGATCGCGCGCTGGTCGCGCAGCAGGCCCTTGACCTGCTGGTTCCTGGCCTGCATCAGCGCGGCGAGCGCCTCCGGCGTGAAGGCGTCCGAGAGCGGGTCCACGCCGAGCGTGGCGACCTGCTCCACCTCCTGGGGGTCGCGCACCACGTGCACCGCCAGGCGCTTGCGGGTGCCCGCCTCGGTGAGGTCGAAGCCCGCGCCGTCGTCGAGCCGCACCCGCAGCGCGAGCGCCGCCCCCCGCGACGAGCCGCCCATGCGCGGGCGGACCGGCGTCGTGGGCGCCTGGTCGGACCAGCGCACCCAGCCGCCGCGGGACAGGTGGAACAGCAGGTGCAGCGCGTCGCCGTCGGGCCCGACCGTGAGGTCGAGCCACTTGCCGTGGCGCCCGACGCCGCGGACCTCGCGCCCGACGAGGGCGGACACCGGCGGGTCGAACGTCTTGAGCGCGGCGATGGCCGCGACGTCGGCGGCGACGACGCGGTGGCCGGTCGTTCGAGCGTCGAGGAACTCCGCCAGCGCCTGCACCTCGGGAAGCTCGGGCATGCGGCCATGCTGCCAGCCGTGCCCGACGCCGACCAGGGGAGGGGCGGGACGGGCCGGGATCCGGCGGCCGGGGGAGCCCCGGGGCGCCGCTAGGCTTTGCCCCATGTCGATCGTGTCCGGCCGCCGGCCCCAGGGCGACCTGCTCCGCCTGTCCCAGCTCTTCGTCCGCACCCTGCGGGAGGACCCGGCCGACGCCGAGGTCGCCAGCCACCGCCTGCTGGTGCGCGCCGGCTACATCCGCCGCGCCGCCCCCGGCATCTACTCCTGGCTGCCGCTAGGCCTGCGCGTGCTGGCGAAGATCGAGACCGTCGTCCGCGAGGAGATGGACGCGATCGGGGCGCAGGAGGTGCACTTCCCGGCCCTGCTGCCGCGCGAGCCCTACGAGGCGACCGGCCGCTGGACCGAGTACGGCCCCAACCTGTTCCGGCTGCAGGACCGCAAGGAGGCCGACTACCTCCTCGCGCCCACGCACGAGGAGATGTTCACCCTGCTGGTGAAGGACCTGTACTCGTCGTACAAGGACCTGCCCCTCGCGCTGTACCAGATCCAGACGAAGTACCGCGACGAGGCACGCCCCCGCGCCGGCCTCATGCGCGGGCGCGAGTTCATCATGAAGGACGCCTACTCCTTCGACGTCGACGACGAGGGCCTCGCCGCGGCGTACGAGCGTCAGCGGGGCGCGTACCAGCGGATCTTCGACCGTCTCGGCCTCGACTACGTCATCGTCTCGGCGACGTCGGGCGCGATGGGCGGCTCCCGCTCGGAGGAGTTCCTGTCCCCGTCGCCGATCGGCGAGGACACCTTCGTGCGCTCGGCCGGTGGCTACGCGGCCAACGTCGAGGCCGTGGTCACTCCCGTGCCGGACGCGCTGCCGTTCGACGACGCCCCCGCCGCGCACGTGGAGGACACCCCCGACACCCCGACGATCGACTCGCTGGTGGCGTGCGCGAACGAGCAGCACCCGCGCCCCGACCGGCCCTGGACCGCCGCGGACACGCTGAAGAACGTGGTGCTCGCCGTCACGCAGCCGGACGGACGGCGCGAGCTGCTCGTCGTCGGGCTGCCGGGCGACCGCGAGGTCGACGTCAAGCGCCTCGAGGCGGCCCTCACCCCGGCCGAGGCCGAGCCCGCCACCGAGGCGGACTTCGCCGCGCACCCGGAGCTGGTCAAGGGCTACATCGGCCCCGGCGCGCTGGGCCCGCAGGGCGCGCAGGTCGAGGCCGAGGACGGCTCGACGGTCTCCGCGATCCGGTACCTCCTGGACCCGCGCGTCGTGCCCGGCACCCGGTGGATCACCGGGGCCGACGCCCCGGGCCGGCACGTCTTCGACCTGGTGGCGGGCCGCGACTTCACCGCGGACGGGACCATCGAGGCGGCCGAGGTGCGCGCCGGCGACCCGGCGCCCGACGGCTCCGGGCCCCTCGAGCTCGCGCGCGGCATCGAGATCGGCCACATCTTCCAGCTCGGCCGCAAGTACGCCGAGGCCCTCGACCTCAAGGTGCTCGACGTGAACGGCAAGGCCGTCACCGTCACCATGGGGTCGTACGGCATCGGCGTGACGCGGGCCCTCGCGGCGCTCGCGGAGGTCAACCACGACGACAAGGGCCTCGCATGGCCGGCGCACGTCGCGCCCGCGCACGTGCACGTCGTCGCGACGGGCAAGGGCACCGAGGTGTTCGAGGCGGCCGAGAAGCTCGCCGCCGAGCTGGTCGACGCGGGGGTCGAGGTGATCTACGACGACCGCCCCAAGGTGTCGCCCGGCGTGAAGTTCGCCGACGCGGAGCTGTTCGGCGTGCCGCTCATCGTCGTCGTCGGGCGCGGCCTCGCGGACGGCCTGGTGGAGGTGCGCCCGCGCGCCGGCGCGTCGGAGCAGGTGCCGGTGGCGGACGCCGCGCGGGTCGTGACCGAGCGCGTCGCGGCGTTGCTGGCGGGCTGACCGCACGCTCACGGGTCGAGCCCGTCGAGGCCTCAGCGGGCCTCGGCGGGCCCGGCCGGCGTCACTCCTGCTCGGGCAGGCCGGGGAACGGCTCGGGCTCGGCGCCCCAGTCGTCGAGCGCCACGGCGGAGTCGACGAGCAGGTCGACGAGGACGGCGCGGGAGCCCGCGGCCGTCGTGCCGACGAGGCTCGCGTAGTCCGTGGCGAGGTCGTCCTCCAGGTCCAGCACCAGCGCGTCGTCGCCCTGGTCCGCGACCCGCGGCACGGCGTACGCGGCGCGGCGCGGGTCGTCCTCGTCGCCCTGCGTGCCCGCCACGGCCGCCCACGCGTCCGCCCGCTGCGCGTGCACCTCGACCCGCTCGAGCAGCCGCTCGCGCGTGCGGCCCGAGCCGATCGCCGCGCGCAGCTGCAGCGCGTACCGCGTCGCGTCCTCGGACACGACGAGCGTGCTCAGGTCGTGCGCGGTGAGGCCCTCGGGCACGGCCTGCTCGTCGGGCTCCTGGTCGTCCTGGGCGTCGTCCGGGGCGTCGTCCTCCGTGTCGTCGTTCCCCTCCTCGGTGGCCTCGCCGCTCGGCAGGCCGGGCGAGGGCGCTCCCTCCGGGTTTGCCCCGTCGGAGCCCGACGGCGTCGGCACGCGGGGGGCGACGACGTCGGGCCCGGGGACCTCGAGCAGCGTCGCGAGCCGCTCGCCCGAGACGGTCTGGGCGGCCCCGATCGAGGCCAGCAGGCGGGCCAGCGGGCCGTCGTCCGTGCTGCCGGCCGCGGTCCGCGACCGGGCGGCCGCGTCGTCGAGCGCCTGCACGACGTCGGCCGGCGTCGCCGTGTCCCAGGACGAGGACTGCGAGCCGGTCGGTGGGTCGCTGGCGAGCCCGGAGTCGTACTCGCCGCCCAGGGCTTCGGCCTGCTCGCGGGAGGCGGCGGCGATACGCGTGAGCTCGGCGACGAGACGCTCCCGGTCCGTGGGCACCCCCTCGAGGGCCGCCTCGGCGCCGTCGGCCACCAGGAGCGCGTCGGCCACGGCGGTGCGGCGCACCACCTCGAGGCTGTCCGGCACCGGCTCGCCCGCGGGCGGGGCCTCCAGCCGCACGCCGCACCCCGCCAGCAGCCCGACGGCGAGGAGCGCTCCCGCGGCGACGGCCAGGGGGCGGCGCCGGGCGCCGGTCACGCCGGTCACGGCGCGTGCGGCCGTCCGGGCGGGTGCGGGCTGCGGTTCCATCGAGGCCGATGATGCCACGCCCGCCGCCCCGCCCGTGTGACGTTCCTCCGCCCGGCGGGAGGGGGCGCGCGGCGCGGACGGGGCCCGTCGTTCGTTAGGCTGGACGCTGCACACAACGACACACCGGCCGCGGGACGTCCCGGCGCGGGAGCACACGGCAGTCCACGACGTGACCCACGGGAGGCAGCGATGGCAGCGCAGCACGGCCGCACGGCGACGGGCGGGGCGAAGGCCGAGGCGGTGCGGCGGGTCGTGACCCCCGCGGTCGACGCGGCGGGCCTGTACCTGGAGGACGTCGTCGTCACGCAGGCCGGCGCGAAGTCCGTCGTGCGCGTCACCGTGGACCTCCCCGAGGACGTGCTGGGCAGCGTCGACTCCGACACCCTCGGCGACGTCTCGCGCGCGGTCTCCGCGGCGCTGGACGCGGACGACGTGGTGCCCGGTGCGTACACCCTCGAGATCTCGACGCCCGGCACCTCCCGGCCCCTGACCGAGCTGCGCCACTTCCGGCGCGCCCGGGGCCGGCTCGTGGTGCTGCGGCTGCGCGACGGCGGTACGGCGTCGGGCCGGCTGGTCGAGGTCGAGCCGGGTGAGGCGGGCGACGGCGACGCGGTCCTGGTCCTGGACGACGGCACCCGCGTGCCCGTGGCCGACGTGCGCCAGGGCAAGATCGAGGTCGAGCTGAAGCGCCTGGACGAGGCGACCGGCGATGCAGACCCGGAGACAGACACGGACGCGGGCACCGCCCGGGACGACACCACGGGCGCTGCCCGTCACGAGGAGGGCTGACGATGGACATCGACATGAGCACGCTTCGGCTGCTGGAGCGGGAGCGGGACATCAGCCTCGACGTCCTCGTGGAGGCCATCGAGCAGGCCCTGCTGTCGGCCTACCACCGGACCCCCGACGCCTACCAGCGCGCGCGTGTCGAGGTGGACCGCAAGTCCGGGCACGTCGCCGTGTGGGCCCGCGAGGAGATCCGCACGCCCGACCCCGAGGACCCGGAGGCACGGCCCACGATCGAGCTGGGGCCCGAGTTCGACCACACGCCGGCCGACTTCGGCCGGATCGCGACCGCGACGGCCCGGCAGGTCATCGTGCAGCGGCTGCGCGACGCCGAGGACGACCAGGTGCTCGGCATGTTCCGCGGCAAGGAGGGCGAGGTCCTCGCCGGCGTCATCCAGCAGGGCCGCGACCCGCGCGTCGTGCTCGTGGACGTGGGCGGCACCGAGGCGGTGCTGCCCCCGCACGAGCAGGTGCCCACCGAGGAATACGTGCACGGCGAGCGGCTGCGCGCCTACGTCGTCGAGGTGTCCCGCGGCATGAAGGGCGCCCAGGTGGTGCTGAGCCGCACGCACCCGGGACTCGTGCGCAAGCTCTTCGAGCTGGAGGTCCCGGAGATCGCCGACGGCGCCGTCGAGATCACCGCGATCGCCCGCGAGGCGGGGCACCGGTCCAAGGTCGCCGTCCGGTCCAAGGTGGCCGGCCTGAACGCCAAGGGCGCCTGCATCGGCCCGATGGGCGCGCGGGTGCGCGCGGTGATGGCCGAGCTGCACGGGGAGAAGATCGACATCGTCGACCACAGCGACGACCCGGCCCGCTTCGTGGCCAACGCGCTGTCCCCGGCCCGTGTGACCTCGGTCACCGTCGTCGACGCCGAGGCGAAGGCGGCGCGCGCCGTCGTGCCGGACTACCAGCTGTCCCTGGCGATCGGCAAGGAGGGGCAGAACGCCCGTCTCGCCGCAAAGCTGACCGGGTGGCGGATCGACATCCGGTCCGACGAGGCGGCACCCGTCGCCGACGCCGCCGAGGGCGACGACGCAGGTGGCGCCGCGGTGAGCCGCGGGGCCGAGGGCTGAGGCCGGTCACGGCACGTGGGTCGTCGCGCTAGACTGTCGGGGACCGGGCCGCGCGCCCAGCCCTCGACCTCCCCCCGTACCCCTCCGGGAAGCACCGGACCGGTACGCACGTGCGTCGGGTGCAGGGAGCGTGATCGACGGTCCGCTCTCCTGCGGTTGGTGCTCGAGCCGTCGGGACGCGAGGGACTCCTCGCGGTCGACGTGCGCGGGTCCCTGCCGGGGCGTGGCGCCTGGATCCATCCGACGTCCGCCTGCCTGGCGCTCGCCGAGCGTCGTCGGGCCGTGCCGCGCGCGCTGCGCGTCACGGGTCCGCTCGACCTCTCCGGCGTCCGGGACTACCTGGAGCAGCGAGACCGTTGAGACCCTCCGGTCCGCCCCGCCGCCCGGCGGACGGACCCTCGCGACCGAGCGTGCTCGGCCGCACCCACTGAAGTCGACAAGGAAGCGGGTCAGAAGCCGATGGGCACCCGATGAGTTCCGTGCGATGAGTACTCGGTACTAACGACGGTCCTCCCTGTCTCGCAGGAGGGCCGAGACAGGAGAGATGTGGCGAAGATCCGCGTTCACGAGCTGGCCAAGCAGCTCGGTGTGGAGAGCAAGACCCTGCTCGCCGACCTGAAGTCGGCGGGCGAGTTCGTCCGGTCGGCGTCCTCGACGCTCGAGGCACCGGTCGAGCGAGCCATGCGCGACAAGTACAAGGACGCGGCCCCCGCGTCCTCCGGGGGATCCTCGGCCAGCAAGGCTGCCGCGCCCCAGGCTGCGGCGCCCCGCGCCGAGCAGAAGCCGGCACCGGCCAAGCCTGCCCCCAAGCCCGCCGCGCAGAAGGCGACCCCCGCACCCGAGGCCGAGGCGCCCGCCGCCCCGGCAGCGGCCGCGACGCCCGCCGCGGCGGCGCCGCAGGCCCCGACGACCAAGCCCGCCGCCCGCCCCGGCGCGCCGACCCCCGGTCCGCGTCCCGCGGCACCGAAGCCGGCGCCCGCCGCGCGCGAGCAGCGCGACGGCGGTCGTGACGGCGGCAAGGGCGGCCGGAGCCCGCGTCCGGGCAACAACCCGTTCGCGTCCAGCCAGGGCATGCCCCGCCAGGGGCAGCGCCCCGGCGGCGGTGGCCCGCGCCCCGGCAACAACCCGTTCGCGTCCAGCCAGGGCATGCCGCGCCCCGGCCAGCGCCCGGACCGCGGCGAGGCCGCGCCCGAGCGCTCCGGCGAGCGTCCCGGCGGTCCCCGTCCCGGTGGCCCCCGTCCGGGCGGCCCGCGTCCCGCGGCTCCGCGCCCCGGTGGCCCGCGCCCGAACCCGGGCATGATGCCCGGCCGTACCTCCATGCCGCGTCCGGGCGAGCGCCCGGCGCCTTCGGGCGGCGGTCGTGGCGGCCGCGGTGGCGGCCCCGGCGGCGGTGGTGGCGGCGGCTTCCGTCCCGGCGGTGGCGGCGGCTTCGGCGGCCGTCCCGGCGGTCGCGGCGGCGCCGGTCGTGGTTCGACGCAGGGTGCGTTCGGTCGCGCCGGCGGTCGTCCGGTCCGCGGGCGGAAGTCGAAGCGCGCGAAGCGCCAGGAGTTCGAGCAGATGCAGGCGCCGTCGCTCGGCGGCGTGCAGGTGCCCCGCGGCAACGGCTCGACCGTCGTCCGCCTGCGCCACGGCTCGTCGCTGAACGACTTCGCCGACAAGATCGACGCGAACCCCGCGAGCCTGGTCACGGTGCTGTTCCACCTCGGTGAGATGGCGACCGCGACCCAGTCCCTCGACGAGGACACGTTCGGCACCCTGGCCTCCGAGCTGGGGTACGTCATCGAGATGGTGTCGGCCGAGGAGGAGGACCGCGAGCTGCTCGGGTCCTTCGACATCGACCTCGAGGCCGAGGAGGCCGAGGAGTCGGACGAGGACCTCATGCCCCGTCCGCCGGTCGTCACCGTCATGGGTCACGTCGACCACGGCAAGACGCGTCTTCTCGACGCGATCCGCCAGACCGACGTCGTCTCCGGCGAGGCCGGCGGCATCACCCAGCACATCGGCGCCTACCAGGTGCGTCGTGAGCACGAGGGCGTCGAGCGTCCGATCACCTTCATCGACACCCCGGGTCACGAGGCGTTCACCGCCATGCGTGCCCGTGGTGCCCAGGTGACGGACATCGCGATCCTCGTGGTCGCCGCCGACGACGGCGTCATGCCGCAGACGGTGGAGGCGCTCAACCACGCCCAGGCGGCGAACGTGCCGATCGTGGTCGCGGTGAACAAGGTGGACAAGGAGGGGGCGAACCCCGACAAGATCCGCCAGCAGCTCACCGAGTACAACCTGGTGGCCGAGGAGTACGGCGGCGAGACGATGTTCGTCGACGTCTCCGCGAAGCAGAACCAGGGCATCGACCAGCTGCTCGAGGCGGTGCTGCTCACCGCGGACGCCTCGCTGGACCTGCGGGCGAACCCGGACAAGGACGCCCGAGGCGTGGCCATCGAGGCCAACCTCGACAAGGGCCGCGGCGCCGTCGCGACCGTCCTCGTCCAGTCCGGCACCCTGCACGTCGGTGACGCGATCGTCGCGGGCACGGCCCACGGCCGCGTCCGTGCGATGTTCGACGAGCACGGCGAGTCGCTGAAGGAGGCAGGCCCGGCGCGTCCGGTCCTCGTCCTGGGCCTCGCGTCGGTGCCGAGCGCCGGTGACACCTTCCTGGTGGCGCCGGACGAGCGCACCGCTCGCCAGATCGCCGAGAAGCGGGAGGCCGCCGAGCGTGCCGCCCTCCTGGCCAAGCGCCGCAAGCGCATCAGCCTGGAGGACTTCACCAAGGCGCTCGAGCAGGGCAAGGTCGAGACTCTCAACCTGGTCCTCAAGGGCGACGTCTCCGGTGCCGTCGAGGCCCTGGAGGACGCGCTGCTCAAGATCGACGTCGGCGACGAGGTCGAGCTGCGTGTCATCCACCGCGGCGTCGGTGCGATCACGCAGAACGACGTCAACCTGGCCACGGTCGACAACGCGATCATCATCGGCTTCAACGTGAAGTTCGGCGAGCGCGTCGAGGACCTCGCGGACCGCGAGGGCGTCGAGGTCAAGTTCTACTCGGTCATCTACCAGGCGATCGAGGACGTCGAGGCGGCCCTCAAGGGCATGCTCAAGCCGGAGTACGAGGAGGCCCAGCTGGGCACGGCGGAGATCCGCCAGGTCTTCCGCTCCTCGAAGTTCGGCAACATCGCGGGCTCGATCATCCGGTCGGGCACCATCCGCCGCAACACCAAGGCGCGGGTGAAGCGCGACGGCAAGATCATCGGGGACGACCTGACGATCGAGTCGCTGCGTCGCGAGAAGGACGACGTCACCGAGGTCCGCGAGGGCTTCGAGTGCGGTATCGGCCTCGGGTCGTTCAACGACATCACCGAGGGTGACATCATCGAGACCTTCGAGATGCGCGAGAAGCCGCGCGCCTGACGGTCGCGCCGCAAGGTACACACCCGACGGCGCCCCGCCCCGCCCCGCTTCGACAGGAGCAGGGCAGGGCGGGGCGCCGTCGGCGTCGAGAGAGGGAGACACACATGCCCGGTCCCCAGGGCAACAACCGGCCGGAGAACCCGCGCGCCCGCAAGCTGGCGGACCGCATCAAGGAGATCGTCGCGCAGCTGCTCGACACGCGGATCAAGGACCCGCGTCTCGGCTTCGTCACGGTGACCGACGTCCGCGTGACCGGCGACCTGCAGAACGCGTCGGTGTTCTACACGGTGTTCGGCACGGACGAGGAGCGCGCGGGCACCGCCGCGGCGCTGGAGAGCGCGAAGGGCATGATCCGCTCGGAGGTCGGCAAGCAGACCGGCGTGCGGCTCACCCCGACCATCGAGTTCTTCCTGGACTCGATGCCGGAGAACGCCGCGCACCTCGACGCCGCGCTCCTGGAGGCGCAGCGCCGGGACGCCGAGCTCGCCGCCCTGCGCGAGGGCAAGGGCTTCGCCGGCGACGAGGACCCGTACCGCAAGCCGCGCGAGGACGACGAGGACGAGTGAGCGGGCCGCTCGCATCGGCGGGGGAGCGGCCGCCTCGCCGCCCGACCGCGCCCGACGGGTTCCTCGTCGTCGACAAGCCGGCGGGGTGGACGAGCCACGACGTGGTCGGGCGCTGCCGCCGGCTGGCCGGCACGCGCAAGGTCGGGCACGCGGGCACGCTCGACCCGATGGCGACGGGCGTGCTCGTCGTCGGGGTCGGGCGTGCCACGAAGCTGCTCACGTACGTGGTGGGGGCGGACAAGGCCTACGGCGCGACGGTCCGGCTGGGCGTCGCCACCACGACCGACGACGCGGAGGGTGAGGTCGTCGAGGCCGTAGGGGTCGGCGACGGCGTGGACGACGAGGCTCTGGCGCGCGAGGTCGCGGCGCTCACGGGGGACCTCCGGCAGGTGCCCACGACCGTGAGCGCGATCAAGGTCGACGGGAAGCGTGCGTACGCGCGCGCCCGGGCGGGGGAGGACGTCGTCCTCGAGGCGCGTCCGGTGACCGTGAGCCGCTTCGACGTGCGCGGCGTGCGCCCCGCGACGACGGAGGACGGCGTCGCCGTGCTCGACGTCGACGTGACGGTCGTCGTGTCCTCGGGCACGTACGTCCGTGCGCTGGCCCGGGACCTGGGCGCCGCGCTCGGGACGGGCGGCCATCTCACGGCGCTGCGTCGGACGCGGGTGGGCGGCTACGCCCTCGCCGCGGCCCGCACGCTCGAGGAGCTCGAGGCCCAGGCCGACGCGGACGGCGTGCTCGCGACGCTGCCGCTCGCGGACGCCGCCCGCGCGACGTTCCCCGTGCGCGAGCTCACTGCCGACGAGGCGAGGGCTCTCGGCTACGGCCAGTGGGTGCCGCCGAGCGGGGAGCGGGGCACGGTCGCCGCGATCGGCCCGGACGGCACGCTCGTCGCGCTGCTGGAGGACACCCGGCGGCGGGGCGAGGCGCTGGCGAAGCCCGTGCTGGTCCTCGCCCCGGCCGGCGGCTGAGGCCGCGCCCGGTCAGGGCCCGGTTCCGCCCGGTCAGGCGGGCAGCGCCGCCTCCCCGTGGCGCGCCGCGTGCTCGAGCGCCTCGTCGCGCGCGGCCTCGGCGTCGGGCTCGACGCCCCCGGCGGTGCGCAGGTGTCCGACGAGCGACAGCAGCACGCCCGCCGCGGCCCAGAGGCCGAGGGCGAGCCACGCGGACCCGGCGTCGGCCGACGGGAAGTACGACAGGTCGCGCAGCAGGGTCGCGCCCGCCCCGGGCGGGAACCACTGGCCGACCTCGCCCCAGTGCCAGGGGAGGAACTCGGGCGGCATGGTGGCGCCGGAGATCGGGTTGGCGACAAGCATCATGGTCACCGCGCCGAGCGCGATCCCGGCGCGGCCGAGCAGGGCGACGAGGCCGGTGATGGGTGCGGCCACCGCCGCGAGGGCGAGGGCCGCGGCGCCCGCGTTCGTCCACCAGTCGCCCTGCAGCGCGCCGTACCAGGACTGCAGCACCGCGACCAGGACGACGCCGCCGGCGGCCGAGTAGACGGCGACGGCGAGCACGCGCCGCAGGGCGCCGACCACGAGGAGCGAGACGGCCACGCCCCCGACGATCCCGCCGAGCACCAGCGGGAAGAGGGCGGCGGTCAGGCCGGTGCCGCGCGGGTCGTCGGGCGACAGGGGCACGACGTCGGTCACGGTGACGGTCGGCGCGGCGGCCGGGTCGCCGCCGGCGGTGGCAGCCTGTTGCGCGAGGCCCGCCTGGAGCTGGGTCGCGACCCCGGTGAGGAGCTGGTTCGTGACGCTGCTCGCCGCCGACGCGGTGAGCACCTCGGGCGCCTCGCCGAGCACGATCGCGCCGTAGGTCTCGCGCGACTCGACGGCGTCGACCGCGGCGTCGCGATCGGCGACGGGGACGAGGTCGACGGCGCCGGGCTGCGCCGTGGCGAGGGTGGCCTCGAGGCCGGCCACCGCGGGCGGCGGGCCGGCCACGGCGACCGGGAGGTCCTGGGGCTCCGCCGTGACGGCGGGCCACGAGAACGCGAGGACGAGCACGCCGACGACGGCGGCGACGGCGAGGCCGAGCCCGACGACGCGAGCCCACGGCGTGTGCGGGGCCGGGCGCGCGGGGCGGCCGGCGGACGGTGCGGTGGTGTCCGTGGTGGAGGACATGACGGGCTCCCGGAGACGTGCGATCGGCGTGGGGGTTGGAGGGCGGGGAAGAAAAACGAATGTTCGTTCTTTATGGCAAGCCTGCGCGCGGGTCCCTAGACTTGTCAACCGTCCGCCGGTCGAGGGAAGGGGCCCGATGCCGCGAGTCACCGAGGCGCACCGCGAGGCGCGGCGCGCGCAGATCCGGGCCGCCGCCCTCCGTGCGTTCACCGCCAAGGGCTACCAGCGCGCCTCCATCGCCGACGTCGTGGCGGAGTCGGGCCTGTCGGCCGGCGCGATCTACGGTCACTACGACGGGAAGCAGGCGCTGTTCGGCGCGGTCGCCGAGGAGGTGCTGTCGCGGCGCGGCACCGAGCTCGCCGCCGCCGCCCGCGACGGCGTCCCGCCGTCTCCGATCGAGATCCTGCGCATCCTCACCGGCGGCATGACGCGTGACCTCGAGGACGGCAAGATCCTCGTCCAGCTCTGGGCGGAGGCCACCGTGGACCCGGTGATCCACGGCGTCGTCCAGGACGTCGTCGCCTCGCTGCGGGGCGTGCTGCTCGACGCTCTCGGCGTGTGGTTCGGCACGCGCCCGGACGCGGCCCCCGACGGGCCGGACGCCGCCGCGCAGGCGCTGATCCCCGTGATGCTGGGCCTCGGCCAGGGCTTTCTCATGCAGCGCGCGCTGCTCGACGACTTCGACCCCGAGCGATACCTGGCCGCGGCCGCGGCCGTGCTGCCCGCCTGAGGCGTCCGGGCGCGGGCCGCGCCGCGACGTCGGTCTATCCTTGACCGTCGGCGCCCGGTGCGGGTGCCGACGGCCGACCCTCGACGAGACGGAGCGCGACGCGTGCAGGTGTTCACGGACCTGGACCAGGTCCCGGACGGATTCGGCCCGTCGGTCGTCACCATCGGCAACTTCGACGGCGTCCACCGCGGCCACCAGGCCGTGCTGGGGCGGCTCGTGGGCCTGGCCCGCGCCGACGACCGCCTCGCGGTGGCGCTCACCTTCGACCCCCACCCGGCCCAGGTGCACCGCCCCGAGACGGCGCCCGAGCTCCTGACCGGGCTGTCCGACCGGCTCGACCTGCTCGCGCGTGCCGGCCTCGACGCCGTCCTGGTCGTCCCGTACACGCTCGACCTCGCCGCGCAGACGCCGGAGGAGTTCGTCACCCGCTACCTGGTCGACGGGCTCGGGGCGCGCACGATCGTCGTGGGGCACGACGTCCGCTTCGGCAAGGGCAACGCCGGAACGCTCGCCACGATGGTCGAGCTGGGCGGCAGCCACGGCTTCGAGGTCGTGGCCGTCGACGACGTCGGCGAGTGCGCGCCGGGCAGCGCCGGCGCACGCGAGCGCTGGTCGTCGTCCGCGGCACGCGCGCTGCTCGCCGAGGGCGACGTCGCGCAGGCCGCCGAGGTGCTCGGCCGCCCCCACCGCGTGCGCGGCATCGTGGTGCACGGCGACGCGCGCGGGCGCGAGCTCGGCTTCCCGACGGCGAACCTCGGGCACGCCGAGGGCATGGTCCCCGCGGACGGCGTGTACGCGGGGCGGCTGCTGAGGCCGCGGCTCGCGCAGGTGGCCCCGGGGACCCCCGACGCCGACCTGCCCGCGGCCATCTCCGTGGGCACCAACCCGACCTTCGACGGCGTGGAGCGCCGAGTCGAGGCGTACGTGCTCGACCGCGACGACCTCGACCTCTACGGCGAGACCGTCGTGCTGGAGCTCGTCGAGCGCCTGCGCCCGACCCTGCGCTTCGAGGGCATCGAGCCGCTGATCGCCCAGATGCACGCCGACGTCGCGCGGGCGCGCGAGATCCTGCGCTGATCTCCGCCGGCCGGGCGGGCGGGTGAAAAACGCGCCGGCGCGGTCACGGCCCGGCCTCGCGCCCCTCCCTCCTGATGACGCACCGGGCGGTGCCCGGTGCGTGGGCCGCGGTCGGACCGCGGTCCCGTCGCGACGCGGCCGCCGCTCTCCCTGAACCACGGCGGCGTCCGCGTCGCAGCGCGCGGTCCTGGGCCGCCGTCCTCGGATGTAGCGGGGCGGCAGGCCCAGGACGTGCCCCGCACGCCGGGCCGAGCGTGCCCGGCGCCCGCATCTCCGCACCATCCCAGAGAGGCGGAGCCATGACGGCTCAGGAGACCACCGAGAACCCCACCCTCGCGCCGGCGACGGACCTCAGCGCGACGCCCGCCGGGCGGACCGTCCGCAGCGTGGGGCACGGCAGGAACGTCGTGCCCGTCCCGCCCCAGCCGGACGGGGTCGACCCCCGGGTGTCGGCGGCGCCCCTGCTGCCGGGGACCGCGCGGGCCGTGTACGACGACGTGCGCGCCGGGACGTTCGACGCGACGACCCGGTTCGACTACCTGTTCCCCGGCCTGCGCGACGACCCGGCCGCCCACCTCCCGTCGGGCGAGGCGGACGCGCCCCGCGTTCTCGCGGCGCTGAACGCCCTCGGCGAGGCCATGGTGGAGCCGGCCGGCCCGGACCCGGCCCGCGACTCGTCGGTGCCCGCCGTGTACACCTACTGGGGCCAGTTCGTCGACCACGACATCACCCTCAACACCAACGGCCGCGACAGCACGGGCGACCCGGGCTCCGGCGACCTGGTGCTGGGCGACATCGTCGACGAGCCGTTCCGGGTCGTGCCGCCCGACGTCGTCGTCGCCTCCCTGCACAACGGGCGGCACCCGGCGCTGAACCTTGACAGCGTGTACGGCAGCGGCCCGGTGCTGCCCGGGGAACGGGGGCACGGCACGACGCGCAGCGAGGCGTCGTACGCGACGTCCGACCCGGTCAAGCTGGCCCTGGGCCGCGTCGCGACCACCCCGGTCCCCGGGTTCGCGCTGGTCGAGCCGGGCGCCGACGCGCAGCGGGACCTGCCGCGGTTCTCCGCGGCCGAGGTCGCGACGCTCGTGGGCGCCCCCGAGGAGCTGCCGAAGGCCGGCGACCCCAAGATCCCCGACGCCCGCAACGACGAGAACCTCGTCGTCGGGCAGTTCCAGGTGGGCATGATCCGCTTCCACAACGCGGTCGTGGACTGGGTGCGGCAGCACGAGCCGGAGCTCGCGGACGACCGCGCCGTCTTCGACCGGGCGCGGCAGCTGGTGCGCCACCACTACCAGTGGCTCGTGGTGCACGACTACCTGCGCACGCTGACCGCCCCTGGCGTCCTGGACCAGGTGCTCCTGGGCGACCGGCTGCTGTTCGCGCCGCCGTACCCGATCGCGATGCCGCTGGAGTTCGCGACCGCCGCGTTCCGGTTCGGGCACTCGATGGTGCGGGGTGCGTACGACTTCAACGTGAACTTCACGGCCGGCGGCCCGGGGGGCGTCGCGACGCTGGACCAGCTCTTCCAGTTCACGGGCGGCGGCGGCCTCGGCGCGCCGGACGGCGCACGGGGCGACGCGCTGCCGTCGAACTGGCCGATCGAGTGGGCGCGCTTCGTGCGCAAGGGCGAGCCCGTGACGGCGCGGGCGGCGCGCACGATCGACCCGTTCCTCGCCGCGTCGCTCGCGGACCTGCGCAACGAGGGCAACGACCCGGGCCTGGCCGACGGCGTGCGCGCCATGCTCAAGCACCTCGCCCGGCGCAACCTGGTGCGCGGGTACTGGCTCTCGCTGCCGACGGGGGAGGCGGTGGCGCAGGCGCTCGGCGTCGCGCCCCTGACGGCGGAGCAGCTCACGGCGGGCGCCGCGCCGGAGGTCGGCGAGGCGCTGGCCGGGCTGGGCGCGACGCCGCTGTGGTACTACGTGCTCAAGGAGGCGGAGGCCCAGGGCGGCGGGAGCTTCCTGGGCGAGGTGGGCAGCCGCGTCCTCGCGGAGACGTTCGCCTACCTCCTGCGCCGGGACGAGGGGTCGTTCCTGCGGACCTCGCCCGAGCCCTGGACGCCGGCCGACGGGGTGCGGCTCGACGACGGGCGGATGATCACCACGCTGGTCGACCTGCAGCGGTTCGCCGGGGTGCTGCCCCTGCCCGACGGGTCGTTCCGCCAGGACGGCGGGAGGCCCGCCGGTCACGACGGGGACGCCTGAACATCGTGCAGCATCGCGCGCTGGTAGCATGGTGGGGCCGTACGAACGGCCGCGGATCCAGAGCGCCCGGTGAACAAGTCCCGGAGCACCGCGCAACGACACCGAAGGAGAGCCATGCCGCTCGACGCTGCCACCAAGCAGTCCATCATCACCGAGTACGCCACTCACGAGGGCGACACCGGCTCGCCCGAGGTGCAGATCGCGCTCCTCACGCAGCGCATCAACGACCTGAACGAGCACCTCAAGGAGCACAAGCACGACCACCACTCGCGTCGTGGCCTGCTGCTCCTCGTCGGCCAGCGTCGCCGCCTGCAGGCCTACCTGCAGAAGGTCGACATCGAGCGCTACCGCGCGCTGATCCAGCGCCTCGGCCTGCGCCGCTGACACCGCCCGCCAGCCCGGTCACCCTCGCGGGGGCCGGGCTGGTCTGGTGTGATGTCCCTGTCGGCACGACGTCGCGAGACGGCGCCGGCAGACACCGACCGCACGGCGACGGGTAGACAGCCCGTCGCACCACCACCGCGCCGCCGGATCCTCGTCCGGTCCTCGGTAGTGGCCCCCCGAACCGTCCGGCCTGCAGGCCGGGCCCGGCTCCGTGGGCCTCGATCGAAGACCGCCGAGCCGCGGCGGCGCCCTCGTAGATCAAGGAGGGCACCCGTGGAGGGTCCCGAGATCCAGTTCGCCGAGGCCGTCATCGACAACGGCCGCTTCGGCACCCGCACCGTCCGCTTCGAGACGGGCCGCCTCGCCCGCCAGGCCGCCGGCTCGGTCGCCGCGTACCTGGACGGCGAGACGATGCTGCTGTCGGCCACGACGGCCGGCAAGCACCCCAAGGACCAGTTCGACTTCTTCCCGCTGACGGTGGACGTCGAGGAGCGGCAGTACGCCGCCGGCAAGATCCCCGGCTCGTTCTTCCGCCGCGAGGGTCGCCCCTCGACCGAGGCGATCCTGGCCTGCCGCCTCATCGACCGCCCGCTGCGCCCGCTGTTCGTCAAGGGCCTGCGCAACGAGGTCCAGGTCGTCATCGACGTCCTGGCCATCCACCCGGACGACGCCTACGACGTGCTGGCGATCAACGCCGCGTCGGCGTCCACGCAGATCTCCGGCCTGCCGTTCTCCGGCCCGGTGGCCGGCGTGCGCGTCGCGCTGATCGACGGCCAGTGGGTCGCGTTCCCGAAGTACTCGGACCTCGAGCGCGCCGTGTTCAACATGGTCGTGGCCGGCCGCATCGTGGGCGACGACGTCGCCATCGCGATGATCGAGGCCGAGGCCACGGACGACGCGTGGAAGCTCATCAAGACCGAGGGCGTCGCCGCGCCGACCGAGGAGGTCGTCGCCCAGGGCATCGAGGCGTCCAAGCCGTTCCTCAAGGCCCTCTGCGAGGCGCAGGCCTCGCTCGCCGCCCAGGCGGCCAAGGAGGTCAAGGAGTACCCGGTCTTCCTCGACTACCAGGACGACGCGTTCGCCGCCGTCGAGGACGAGGTCTCCGCGACGCTGCGCGACGCGCTCGCCATCGCGGACAAGCAGGACCGCGAGAACCGCCTCGACGAGCTCAAGGAGGGCCTGCTCAGCGCCCTCGGCGAGCGCTTCGAGGGGCGCGAGAAGGAGCTGTCGGCCGCGTACCGCGCGCTGCAGAAGAAGCTCATCCGCCAGCGCGTGCTCACCGAGGGCGTGCGCATCGACGGTCGTGGGCTCGCGGACATCCGCACCCTCTCGGCCGAGGTCGAGGTCATCCCGCGCGTGCACGGCTCCGCCCTGTTCGAGCGCGGCGAGACCCAGATCCTGGGCGTCACCACGCTGAACATGCTGCGCATGGAGCAGCAGATCGACTCGCTCGGGCCGGTCACGCGCAAGCGCTACATGCACAACTACAACTTCCCGCCGTTCTCCACGGGCGAGACGGGCCGCGTCGGCAGCCCGAAGCGCCGCGAGATCGGCCACGGCGCGCTGGCGGAGCGGGCCCTCGTGCCCGTGCTGCCGAGCCGCGAGGAGTTCCCCTACGCGATCCGCCAGGTGTCGGAGGCCCTCGGGTCCAACGGCTCCACCTCGATGGGCTCCGTCTGCGCCTCGACGCTCTCGCTGCTCAACGCGGGCGTGCCGCTGAAGGCGCCGGTCGCGGGCATCGCGATGGGCCTCATCTCCGACACGGTCGACGGCGAGACCCGCTACGCCGCGCTGACCGACATCCTGGGCGCCGAGGACGCGTTCGGCGACATGGACTTCAAGGTCGCCGGCACCAGCGAGTTCGTCACGGCCATCCAGCTCGACACCAAGCTCGACGGCATCCCGGCGTCGGTCCTGGCCGGCGCGCTGACCCAGGCCCGCGACGCGCGCCTGACCATCCTCGAGGTGCTCGCCGAGGCGATCGACGTGCCCGACGAGATGTCCCCGAACGCCCCGCGCGTCATCTCCGTGAAGGTGCCGGTCGACAAGATCGGCGAGGTCATCGGGCCCAAGGGCAAGATGATCAACCAGATCCAGGAGGAGACGGGCGCGGACATCTCCATCGAGGACGACGGCACCGTGTACATCGGCGCCACCGACGGCCCCTCGGCCGAGGCCGCCCGCGCGGCGATCAACGCGATCGCCAACCCGCACGTCCCCGAGGTGGGCGAGCGCTTCGTCGGCACCGTCGTCAAGACGACGTCGTTCGGCGCGTTCATCTCCCTCTCGCCGGGCAAGGACGGTCTGCTGCACATCAGCCAGATCCGTAAGCTCGTGGGCGGCAAGCGCGTCGAGAACGTCGACGACGTGCTGTCCGTGGGCCAGAAGGTCCAGGTCGAGATCGGCGAGATCGACCCGCGCGGCAAGCTCTCGCTCGTCGCGGTGACCGAGGACGACAAGTCCGACGAGGCCGCCGAGCCCGCCGCCGACGCACCCGCGGAGGCCTGACGCTCTGATGACCTGGCACCTCCCGCTCGTCCCCGCGGGCGAGCCCGGTGCCGACCTGACCGCCGGGCAGGACGGTGCGACCATCCGTCGCACGGTCCTGCCCGGCGGTGTTCGTGTGCTCACCGAGCAGATGCCGGGCCTGCGCTCGGCCACGGTGGGCGCCTGGGTCGGCGTGGGCTCGCGCGACGAGACCGATGGGCACTTCGGCTCCACGCACTTCCTCGAGCACCTGCTGTTCAAGGGCACGCCCCGCCGCTCGGCGATGGACATCGCCGAGGCGTTCGACGCGGTCGGCGGCGAGGCCAACGCCGCCACGGGCAAGGAGCACACCTGCTACTACGCCCGGGTGCTCGACGCCGACCTGCCGATGGCGGTCGACGTCATCGCCGACATGGTCACCTCGGCGCGCCTCGACTCCGACGAGCTCGAGACCGAGCGCGGCGTGATCCTCGAAGAGCTCGCGATGAACGACGACGACCCGGGCGACGTCGTGCACGAGGAGTTCTCCGCCGCCGTGCTGGGCACGCACCCCCTGGGTCGGCCCATCGGCGGCACCCCGGAGACGATCCGCGCCGTGCCGCGCGACGCCGTCTGGGAGCACTACCGCTGGCACTACCGGCCCGAGACGCTCGTGGTCTCCGCCGCCGGCGGCGTCGACCACGACGCGCTCGTCGGGCAGGTGTCCGACGCGCTGGCCGCCGGCGGCTGGGACCTGCCCGCGGGTGCGGCCCCGCGGGACCGGCGCACCACCGCCGCCGAGACGGACGGGGTGCCGGCCGACGGCGTCGAGCTGACGATCCGGCGCCAGGTGGAGCAGGCGAACGTCATCGTCGGGTCCACGGGCCTCGCGGCCACCGACGACCGTCGTTTCACGCTGTCGGTCCTCAACGCCGTGCTGGGCGGCGGCATGTCGTCGCGCCTCTTCCAGGAGGTGCGCGAGCGCCGCGGCCTGGCGTACACCACGTACTCGTTCGCCTCCGGGCACGGCGGGCTCGGCACCTTCGGGCTCTATGCGGGCTGCTCGCCCGCGAAGGTCGACCAGGTCACCGAGCTGCTCGTCGCCGAGCTGGAGCGCATGGCGGCCGAGAACATCACCGACGCCGAGCTCACCCGCAGCATCGGCCAGCTCTCCGGCGGCCTCGTGCTGGGCCTGGAGGACTCCGGCTCGCGCATGAGCCGGCTGGGCAAGGCCGAGCTGGTGTACGGGGAGCTGCTCAGCCTCGAGGAGTCGCTGGAGCGGGTGCGCGCCGTGACCGCCGACGACGTCCGCGAGCTGGCCGCCGACCTGGCCTCGCGCCCCCGGTCCGTCGTGCGCGTCGGGCCCTTCGGCGACTGACCTCCCGCTCCACCATCAGATCGGAGACCAGATCCCCATGAGCAAGACCCTCAAGGTGGCGGTGCTCGGCGCGGCCGGGCGCATGGGCGCCACCGTCTGCCGCGCGGTCGAGGACGCGGACGACCTCGAGCTGGTCGCCCGCCTCGACGCGGGCGACGCCGTCGACGCCGGCAGCCTGGCCGGCGCGGACGTCGCGATCGACTTCACCGTGCCGGCGGCCACGGAGGCCAACGTGCACGCGGTGCTCGACGCCGGCGCGCACGCCGTCGTCGGCACCACGGGCTGGGACGACGCGTCGCGCGGTCGCGTCGCGGAGCACCTCGAGCGCGTCAACGCCGGACGCGAGGGCCGGGGCGGCCTCGGCGTCCTCATCGCCCCGAACTTCGGCCTGTCCGCCGTGCTCGCGATGACGTTCGCCGCCAAGGCGGCGCGGTACTTCGAGTCTGCGGAGGTCGTGGAGCTGCACCACCCCGACAAGGTGGACGCGCCCTCCGGCACGGCGCGGCACACCGCCGCGGCGATCGCCCGCGCGCGCTCGGAGGCGGGCCTGGCCGCGATGCCCGACGCCACCCAGACGGGCGTCGAGGCGCGCGGCGCCGACGTCGACGGCGTGCGCGTGCACGCCGTCCGGCTGCGCGGGCTCGTGGCGCACGAGGAGATCCTCTTCGGCAACGTGGGCGAGCAGCTGACGATCCGGCAGGACTCGTTCGACCGGGTGTCGTTCATGCCCGGCGTGCTGCTCGCGGTGCGCGAGGTCGTCTCCCGGCCCGGGCTCACCGTGGGCCTCGAGAACGTGCTGGACCTGTCGTGAGCGACGCGCCGCGCCGGCGGCTGCCGCGCGGGCTCGCGGGGGCGGTCGCCGTCACCGCGCTGCTCGCGCTGTACGTCTGGGCGATCGCCGGGCGCGGCGCCGCGATGATCCGCACCGGCGAGCCGGTGCTCATCGCGATCGGGATCGCCGTCCTGGTCATCCCGCTGCTCGTCATCGTGCTCGTCGCGCGGGAGTACCGGCTCGCCATGCGGGTGCAGCAGATGGCCGACACGCTGGCCGCGGCGGGCGAGCTGCCCGTGGACGACCTGCCGCGCTCGCCGGGCGGCCGCGTCGACCGCGCGGCGGCCGACGCCGTGTTCGAGGAGCGACGCGCCGACGTGGAGCGCGACCCGGACGACTGGAAGACCTGGTATCACCTGGCGTTCGCCTACGACGCGGCGGGCGACCGCCGCCGGGCCCGCGAGACGCTGCGCAAGGCGTCGTCGATGTTCAGGCCCGGCGCGACGTCCTGACCCGGCCGCCGGCCGGGTCCCGCGGCGCGGCCGGCGGGCCCAGCGGCGCGAGCCGCGCCCAGCAGTACAGCCCGTGGCGCACCTGACGGGCCCGGTCGGCGAGCTCGCCGAGCGCGACCAGGGCCGGCACGAGCCGGCCCGGGGCCCCGTCGCTCACCACCGTCGCCGCGTGCGCGACGGCGGCCAGCCGCTCGGGCGCGGCGGCGGCCAGCGCCCCCGCGAGCTCGTCCGAGACGGCCACCACCCAGGGGCCCTCGTCGGCGCCGTCCACGAGAGCCCCGTGCCGCGGGTAGGCCGTGACCTCCGCGTACGGCCGCGAGCACAGCGCCTCCGCGACCCGTCCCAGCATCACGAACGGCTCCACGGCCGGCAGGCGCACGGTGTCGAAGAGGGGACGGCCCGAGCCGCGCGCCAGGACCGACGGACCCACGTCCTGGTGCACCACCGTGGCGGCCACGGCGTCGGTGGGGGCCGCGAAGTAGTCGGTGAGGAGCGGCGCGGCGCGGTCGCCGCGCGACGTCCCCGGCGGGTTGCCCGACAGATGCATGGCCTCACCGTCGCACCGCGGTGCTACGGGCGCGTCACGGCGTGGTGACGCCGAGGGAACGGCTCGTCCGGTCTGACGCAGGGCCGGCGAGCGGTGGGGTCAGGGCTCGCGCGGGAACGCGCGCGGGGCCGCGAGCACCACCACCAGCGCGACGGCGACGATCGCGGCGCCCGTCAGCGCCAGCGCCTGCGACCCCGGGCCGGCGATGACGGCGGAGCCGATCGCCGCGCCGACGCCGATGCCGAAGTTCGACGAGCCGTTGACGAACGCGCCGATGACGTCCGGGCCCGCGCCGTGGGTGCGCAGGGCCGCGGCCTGGGTGGTGGCGGGCACCGCCCCGAAGGCGGCGAGCCACACCGCCCCGGCGACGAGCAGCCCGGCGGCGGACGACAGGGTGAACGCGACGACCACCAGGGTGGCCGCGATGGTGGCGACGGCTGCCACGGCGACGGCTCGGGGCGCGCGGTCCAGGTAGCGCGCCGCCGCCCACAGCCCGACCAGGCCGACGGCGCCGAACGCGAGCAGCACCGGCCCGACGGCGTCGGGGGAGAGGCCGGCGGCCAGCAGCAGCGGGGAGACGTACGTGTAGACGGTGTAGTGCCCGGCGAACAGCACCGTGATGGCGAGGACGACGAGCGCGAGGCTGCGGCGTCCGGGACGAGGGCCGTCTCCGGCCGCACGGGCCGGCTCGACGGCGACGGGCGGCAGCAGACGGGCCACGAGCAGCGACGTCACGAGGCACAGGGCGGCGAGGATCCCGAACGACCAGCGCCAGCCGACCGCCGCCCCGAGCGAGGTGGACAGCGGCACGCCGAGGACGAACCCGATCGTGCCGCCGGCGGTCACGAGCGTGAGGGCCCGTCCCGTGTACAGCGGGCCCACGAGGCGGGACGCGTACGCGATCGACACGGAGAAGAACACCGCGTGCGCCAGGCCCCCGAGGATCCGACCGGCGGCGAGCACCGCGTAGGAGGGCGCGAGCGCGACGGCGAGGTTGCTCGCCGCGTACGCGACCAGGGTGCCCAGCAGCAGCGGCTTGCGGGCGAACCTCCGCGTGGCCACCGTGAGCGGCACGGCCGCGGCCGCGACGACGAACGCGTACACCGTCACGAGCAGCCCCGCCGTCGACTCCGAGACGCGCACGCCGTCCGCGATCTGCGGCAGCAGGCCGACGGGGAGCATCTCGGTGGTGATCGCGGCGAAGTTCGTGACCGCCAGGACGGCGATGCCGCCGGCCGCCTCCCGGATCGTGGCGGCGGGGACGGGGGAGCGGGTCACCGACTCATCCTCCCATCCCCGCTTCCCCGGCTCAGACGCTCAGGCCGTGGCCGAACCGGAACAGCGGGTCGGCGGTGTCGAACGGGACGTCCTCGCGGGACGCCTCGACGGCGGCGGTCGAGCGGGGCAGGTCGAACGGGAGCCGGCCCTCGGGCGGCACGACGCCGGTGAGGGCGTCGAGCAGCGCGGGCGTGGAGGCGCCGAAGTTCACGACGAGCGAGCCGCGGTCGCCCAGGGCCTCGAGCACCGGGGCGAGGATCGCCGGCCGGTCGAGGTAGACGTCGACCACGGTGGGCACCTGCGCCGCGACCTCGGCCACGTGCGCCACGACGTCGGCGGGGAAGTCGAGCGAGCCGGCGTGGAAGAAGCCCTCGAAGCCGGGGCCGCGGTCCTCGTACGGCGCCTTGAGGCGCAGCAGCGCGACGTCGGCCTCGGCGGGGGTATCGACGACCGTCGCGCCGCTGAGCGTCTCGAGAGTCTCCGGGGCCTCGGCGTCGGCCGCCCCCTCGACGTAGACGCGCAGGCCGCGGGCCAGCGGCAGGCGCGCGGCGCCGTCCGCGGCGGACGCCAGGAGCGTGACGGACCGCGACTGGGCGCGCCGGCCGGCGGCCACGAGGTCCGGGTGCCCGACGACGGCCTCGGCGGCGTCGAGGTCCACGTACCGGGCGTCGTCGAACAGGCCGAGCTCGAACTTCTCGCGCAGCAGGCGGGCGACGGACTCGTCGAGGCGCGCCTCGGCGACGCGCCCCGCACGCACCAGCTCCACGACGAGCTCGGGGCACGCCTCGCCGCCGAGCTGGTCGGCGCCGGCCGCGAGGATCTTGTCCACGCGGTCGATCGGCGCCAGGTGCTCGACGCCCCAGGCGCGCGCCGGGAACGGCCGGCCCATGATCTCGGCGTCGGACACCAGGCCCCAGTCGGTGCAGATGATCCCGTCGAAGCCGAGCTGCTCACGCAGCAGGCCGGTGAGGACCTGCTTGTTGAAGCCGAACCCGACCTCCTCGATCGAGGCGCCGTCCACGTCGAGGCCGACCGGCATGCCGTAGTACGGCATCATCTGCCGCGTCCCGGCGGCGAGCAGGTCCTTGAACGGCTCCAGGTGCTCGGCGAAGCGGCCGCCGGGGTACACCTGCTCGCGGCCGTAGGCGAAGTGCGGGTCCTCGCCGTCCTGCTGCGGCCCGCCGCCGGGGAAGTGCTTGGTCATGGTCGAGACGGAGCGGGTGCCGAACGTGCCGGGCAGCCCCGCCTCGCGGGCGACGTCGCCGGTGGCCTGGAAGCCGCGCACGTACGCGGCGCCCATGCGGCCGGTGAGCTCCGCGTCCTCGCCGAACGTCCCGTTCGCCCGGGCCCAGCGGGGCTCGGTGGCGAGGTCGACCTGCGGGTGCAGCGCGGTGCGGATGCCGACGGCGAGGTACTCGCGGCGGGCGGCGTCGGCGTGCTCCTCGACCAGGCGCTCGTCGCGGGTGGCGGCGAGGCCGAGGGTCTCGGGCCACTGCGAGAACGGCCCGGACAGCAGCGCGGTGCCCGGGTTGTCGGTGAACGCGTGCCGCGGGTCGCTGGAGACCGTGACGGGGATGCCGAGCCGCGTGGACGCCGCGAGCTCCTGCAGCCGGTTGTGCCAGGCGGCGAACTCGCGCGCGGTGGCCGGCGCCGCCAGGACGTTGAAGTGCGTCATCTGCCGCTTGACCAGCATGTCGGTGGTCGCGGGCACCCCCATGGCGGACGGGCCCTCGGACAGCGTGCCGCCCTCGCCCACCTCGATCATCGTCTGGAAGAGCTGGCCGGCCTTCTCCTCGAGCGTCATGCGGGCGAGGAGGTCGGCCACGCGCTCGGCGACGGGGCGCGACGCGTCGCGGTACGGGGCGTCGGCGGGGGGCTGGGTGGTCTCGGTCATCAGCGGGCTCCTCGGATGAACAGGGTGGCCACCGCGCCGAGGGCGACGATGACCGCGGAGATGGCGAACAGGGCCGTGTAGTTGCCGCCGCCGGTGGCGCCGACGGCGAGGAACGCCGGGGCGAGGGCCGGGGCCACCGACTGCGGCAGCGCGTTGGCGATGTTGAACACGCCCATGTTCTTGGCGGCCTCGGTCTCGGCGTTCGGCAGCACGTCGGTGACGAGCGCGAGGTCGACGGCGAAGTAGGCGCCGAGGCCCGCGCCGAAGAGGGAGGCGCCGAGGTAGAGCATCGACGGGTCCTGCACGACGGCGAAGACCAGCAGCCCGGCTCCCGCGAGCAGGGTCGCCACGACGACGAAGACCTTGCGGCGGCCCGTCTTGTCGGACAGCACGCCGCCGAGCACGGAGGCGAGGACCACGACCACGGCCTGCACGACCATGAGGCGCAGCTGCCAGCTCAGGGCGGTGGCGTTGTCGAAGCCGAACCGGTCCGTCAGGAAGTACAGCTGGTAGGTGTTGTACAGCGCGAAGCCGAACAGCATGAGGAACCGGCCGAGGAACGTCCACGCGAAGTCCGGGTGCTTGCGCGGCGAGACCCAGAAGCCCTTGAGGAACGCACCGAGGCGGAACGGCTCGAGGCCCGCGCGGTCGAGGTGACGGTCCTTGAGCACCGCGACGAGGGCGAGCACGCCGACGACGGCGAGGAACGTGGGGACGAGGAAGATCCAGATCTCGTTCGCGCCCGCGGCGGTGAAGGCGAACGCCAGGCCGATGCCGACGAGCGGCGCGAGCTGCTGCCCCATGCCGAGCAGCGAGGACACGCGGGCACGCTGCGCCTCGGCGACCTGGTCGGGAAGGAGCGCCTGGAGCGCGGCCTGGGCGCCGTTGAACGCCGCCTGGGCGACGGCCCACCCGATCACGACCAGCCAGATCGACGGGGCGAAGGCGATGAGCAGCAGGCCGGCCGCACCGAGCAGCACGCCCCACAGCAGCCAGGGGCGACGCATGCCGAGCCGCGAGGTGGTGCGGTCGGACAGCGCGCCCGCGACCGGGTTGGCGACGAACGCGAAGAACGCGCCCACGCCGGTGACCAGGGCGAGGTTGGTGGCGCGGGTCTCCGGGGTGGACAGCGCGTCCACCTTGAGGGCGAGGGTGCTGACCACGGGCGTCAGCACGGCGATGTACATCGCGAAGAACGCGACGACGTAGGCGACGACCGTCCCGGTGCCGGCGGCGGGTGCCCCGCCGGGGGTGCGGGTCGGGGACACGGGGGTCTGGCCCACCGCGGTGGGGGCCTGAACGTCTGCCATGGACGACTCCTGATTCTCTGCCGGGACCGCCGTCGGACCCGCGCCGTGACCAATGCTTACCAGCCGGTCGGAAAGTGAGGTTACCGCATGGTAGGTATTGGTGCCAAGGGTCCTGCCGAGCGGCGCGCGTGCGCACCGTCCCGTCGGACGAGCGGCGATTCGAGGGGAGAATGGCGACGTGAGCGACACGACGACGGACACGGTGGACCGGCCACGGGGGTACGCGAAGGGGCGCGCCAAGCGGGAGGAGATCCTGCAGGCGGCGATCGTCACGTTCGCCGAGGTCGGGTATCACGGCGCCTCGTTGCGCGAGATCGCGGCGCGGGTCGGCATCTCGCACCCGGGCCTGCTGCACCACTTCCCGACCAAGGCGGCGCTGCTCGAGGCGGTGCTGGAGCACCGGGACGCCGTCGACGAGGCGGGGTTCGCCGAGGAGCTGGAGCAGGGCCGCGGCTACCTCGAGGCGCTCGTGCGGCTGGCGCAGCGGAACGCGCTGCGGCGGGCGGTCGTCGAGGTCTTCGCCGGGCTCTCCACGGAGGCGACCTCGGCCGAGCACCCGGCGCACCGGTACTTCGACGAGCGGTACGCGGACGTCGTCTCGCGCTCCCGGGCGGAGCTGGAGCGGCTCGCGGACGAGGGGCGGCTGCGCCCCGGCGTCGACCCGGCCGTCGCCGCGCGGACGGTCGTGGCGCTCATGGACGGCCTGCAGGTCCAGTGGCTGTACTCGCTCGAACGGCCGCGCGCCGAGCGCGTCGACATGGCCGCCGACCTGCGCGCGTACCTCGACCTGATCATCGCCGCCCCTGCCGCTGACTGAGCCTGTCGAGACCCGGATGGACGCGGATCCGGGTCTCGACAGGCTCGACCGACGATCGAGGTCAGGCGTTCGCGGTCTCGATCAGCTGCCCCAGCGCGGCGCGGTCGAAGCCGGCCATGCCGAAGTCGACGACGACGGCGAGCGGCATGTCGGCGACCATGGACAGCATCACGGGGTCGAGGCCCGCACCGTCGATCGTGGCCCGCACCACGGGCCCGGCCACGGGGTGCGCCATGGCCTCGCCCACGGTGGACAGCTCGTGCAGCGGCAGGGTGACGTCCTCGCCGACGACGTCGACCACCAGCTCGGCGCGCAGGTCGCGCGACGACGCGCCCACGGCGACGCGGAACTCGCCGCCCTCGACCACCCAGCGGCGCAGCACCGGGTGCCAGTACGACAGGTCGCGGGCGTCGAGGTCGAGGGTCACGACCTGCGACGCGCCGGGGTCCAGGTGCACCTTGGCGAACCCCTTGAGCTCGCGCTCGGGGCGCTGCACCTGCGCGGCCGGGTCGCCGACGTACACCTGGACGACCTCGGCGCCCGCGACGGCGCCCGTGTTGGTCACGCGCACCGAGACGCGCACGCGGGCGTCCGCCCCGGTGCCGGAGACCTCGGCCGCGGCGTCGTCGTACGCGAAGGTCGTGTACGACAGGCCGTGCCCGAACGGATAGGCGACGTCGACCTTGCGGGCGTCGTACCAGCGGTAGCCCACCAGCACGCCCTCGCCGTAGCGGACGTGCCCGAGCTCGCCGGGGAAGTTGCCGAAGGCGGGGGTGTCCTCGAGCCGCAGCGGCAGGGTCTCGGTGAGCTTGCCCGACGGGGTGACGGCGCCCGTGAGGACGTCCGCGACGGCCGAGCCGCCCGCCTGACCGCCGAGCCAGCCGGTGAGGAGCGCGGGGGCCGCGTCCTGCCACTCGGACACGGAGATCGCGGACCCGCCGGCGAGGACCACGACGACGCGCGGGTTCGCCGCGGCGACGGCGCGCAGGAGGGCGACCTGGTCGGCCGGCAGGTCGAGGTGCTCGCGGTCGTAGCCCTCCGACTCGTACGCCGCGGGCAGGCCGAGGAACACCAGGACGGTGCCCGCCCCGCGGGCGACCTCGACGGCCTCGGCCACGAGAGCCTCGGGGGAGCGGTCGTCGTCGGGGCCCTCGGCCAGGGTGTAGCCGGGGGCGAAGGGGACGTCCGCGCCGGCGGCCGACCGCAGCGCGGTGAGCGCGTCGTCGAGCCGGGTCGGGTTGACCTGCGAGGACCCGGCGCCCTGGTAGCGCGGGGTCCGGGCCAGCTCGCCGACGACGGCGACCTCGGCGGGCGCGCCCAGGGGCAGGAGCGGGGCGCCGTCGACCGGCTCGTTCCTGAGCAGCACGGTGCCCGCGGCGGCGGCCTCGCGGGCCAGCGTGTGGTGGGCGTCGACGTCGAACTCCCCGGGTGCCTCCAGCGCCGGCAGGGAGCGGGCCACGAGGCCCAGCACGCGGCGCGCGGCGGCGTCGACGAGGCCCTCGTCCAGCTCGCCGGCGCGCACCGCGGCCACGACCTCGGCGTCGGTGCGGCCGCCCGAGGCCGGCATCTCGAGGTCGAGGCCGGCCGCGACCGCGGCGACGCGGTCGCGCACGGCGCCCCAGTCGGACACGACGAGGCCCTCGAAGCCCCACTCGTCGCGCAGCACGGTGGTCAGCAGCCAGTCGTGCTGCGAGGCGTAGACGCCGTTGACCTTGTTGTAGGAGCACATGACGGTCCACGGCTGCGCCTTCGTGACGACGCGCTCGAAGGCCGGCAGGTAGATCTCGCGCAGGGTGCGCTCGTCGACGTCGGCGGACACGCGCATGCGGTCCGCCTCCTGGTTGTTGGCGGCGAAGTGCTTGAGCGACGTGCCGACGCCGAGCGACTGGATGCCGTCGACGAGCGCGGCCGCGAGCTCGCCGGCGACCACCGGGTCCTCGGAGAAGTACTCGAAGTTGCGCCCGCACAGCGGGGACCGCTTGATGTTCACGCCCGGCCCGAGCAGGACGGCGACGTCGTTCGCGCGCGTCTCGCGGCCCAGCGCCTCGCCGACCCGGCGCAGCAGGTCGGCGTCCCAGCTGGAGCCGAGCGCGGCGGCGGTGGGGAAGCAGGTGGCGGGGACGCTGTTGCCGATGCCCAGGTGGTCGGCGCTCTCGGCCTGCTTGCGCAGGCCGTGCGGGCCGTCGGTGACCATGACGGACGGGACGACGGTCTCGCCGTCGCGCTCGACCTGCTGGGTGTGCCAGAAGTCGAGGCCGGAGAGCAGCGAGGCCTTCTCCTCGAGCGTGAGCGACGCGAGCACGCGCTCGACGTCGAACGGCTGGGCGGGCTGCCGGGGGGAGTCGTCCGCCGTCGTGGCGGGCGCGGTCTGGTCGAGGGTCACGGGTGCGCTCCTGGGGTCGGCGATGTGCAACCCCTGCAGCGTAGCAAGAAACCTACCGCACGGTAGGGAAGGGTGCCGGGGTCGGACGACGGGTCGGATGGTGGGTCAGATGGCGGCGGACCAGCGCCGCTCGACGACGTCGCGGACGCCGGTCGCCAGCGTGCGTGACGTGCCGTCCGGACCCAGGCCGGCCGAGGAGAGGAACCGCTCGCGCGCGGCGTCGTCGTCCAGCACCCAGGTCACCATCTGCTCGGCGCCGTCCGTGCGGAGCCGGTCGACCGCGGCGGACAGCAGCCGCGACCCGTGCCCCCCGCGCTGGTGCCCCGGCTCCACCTCGAGGGCCACGAGCTGTCCCGGTCCCACGGCCGCGAAGCCGACGATCTCCGGCCCGTCGAGGGCCACGAGCACCGCGAAGCCCGGGCCCGGGGGCGCCGTGATCGCGCGCGCCCACCGCTCGCGCATGGTGGCGGTGTCGAGGGCGTCGACGACGCCGTCGCCCAGCGCCACCTCGTGGGTCGCGCGCCACGCGGACACCTGGACGCGGGTGACCGCGTCCTCGTCGCCGGGGACGGCCGGGCGGACCGAGACGTCGGCCGTGTCGCGGAAGAGTGCCATCCGGCCACCCTAGTGACCGGGCGGTTCCGCGCGGTCCGTCGGTGGGCCGTCAGCCCCAGCCGAGCGCGCGCAGGCCCGCCGCGGTCGCGGCCGCGAGCACGACCACGAGGATGAAGGGGGCCTGCAGGGCGAGGGCGATCGCGGCGACGGCGAGCGCGGGCACGCGCGCGTCGATGACGAGCGACTGCCCGTCCGCGAACGTCTGCACCACCACGAGGGAGACGAGCAGCGCCACGGTGACGAGGGTCGACGTCCGCTGCACGCGGTCGGTGGCGAGCCAGTGCTCGGGGATGAGGTGGCCCGCGAGCTTGAGCCCGAAGCTGAGCAGGGACGCGGCGAGCACGGTGACCCACAGCACGGTGGTGGTCATGCGGCCTCCTTCCGGCCGTCCGGAGCGCTCGGGGCGCGCGGCGTCGAGACCACCCCGACGACGATCGCGACGGCCGCCGCAGCGAGCACGGGGAGCCCGGCCGGGACGACGGGGATGAGCGCGGCCGTGACGGCCACGGCGAGCGCCGCCACGACCTGCGCGCGCCGGGCGGCCAGGCGGGGCCACACGAGCGCGAGGAACGCGGCGCCGGCCGCCGCGTCGAGCCCCCAGGCGCGGGGGTCGCCGAGCGCGTCGCCGGCGAGGGCGCCCACCAGCGTGAACGCGTTCCACAGCACGAACACGCCGAGCCCGGTGACCCAGAACCCCGCCCGCGTCGCGGCGCGCTCGCGCTGGCCGACGGCCACCGCCGTCGACTCGTCGATGGTGAGCTGCGCCGCCGCGAGCCGCCGCCAGCCGCGCACCTCGAGCAGCGGGGCCACGACGGCGCCGTACAGCGCGTTGCGCACGCCCAGCAGCGTGGAGGTCGCCACGGCGGCGACGGGGGAGCCGCCCGCGGCGACGACGCCGATGAGGGCGAACTGCGACCCGCCGGAGAAGAGCAGCAGGCTCAGCGTCATGGTCTGGGGCACGCTGACGCCGGCCACGACCGAGAGCGCGCCGAACGAGATGCCGTACAGGCCCGTGGCGACCGCCACGCTCGCCCCCTGGCGGACGGCGGACCGCACCGCCGGGTTCCGCCCCTGTCCTCGTGTCACGCGGGGTAGGAAATCACGGCGCGCCCGGGCGGCGGAAAACGGACCGGTCCGGGCGCCGGCTCACAGGGCCACGTACACCGTCTCGAGGAACTCCTCGAGGCCCGCCTCGCCGCCCTCGCGGCCCAGGCCGGACTGCTTCATGCCGCCGAACGGCGCGCTCGCGTCGGAGACCATGCCGCGGTTGATCCCGATCATGCCGGCGTCGATCTCCGCCCCGACGCGCAGCGCCCGGTCCAGCGACGTGGTGTACGCGTAGGCCGCGAGGCCGTACTCGGTGTCGTTGGCGAGGGCGATCGCCTCGTCGTCGTCGGCGAACGCGACGACGGGCGCCACGGGGCCGAAGATCTCCTCGCGCACCGCCCGCGCGTCCCGGTCGACGCCGGCGAGCACGGTGGGCTCGAAGAACGTGCCCGGGCCGTCGGGACGCCCGCCGCCCGTGAGCACCTGCGCCCCGCGGTCCGTGGCGTCGTCGACGAGCTCGGACACCTTCGCGACGGCCGAGGCGTCGATGAGCGGGCCGACGTCGACCCCGTCGGTGTCGCCGCGCCCGACGCGCAGGCCCGCGAACCGGTCGGCGAGGCGGCGCGCGAACTCGCGGGCCACGGAGTCGTGCACGAGGAAGCGGTTGGCCGCGACGCACGACTGCCCGGCGCCTCGCAGCTTGGCCACCGTCGCGCCCTCGACGGCCGCGTCGAGGGCGGCGTCGGCGAAGACGACGAACGGCGCGTTGCCGCCCAGCTCCATCGACGTGCGCAGCACCTGGTCCGCGGACTGCTTCAGCAGCGTGCGGCCCACCGCCGTCGAGCCGGTGAAGGACAGCTTGCGCAGCCGGTCGTCGGCGAGCAGCGGCGTCACGAGGTCCCCCGAGGCCGCCGTGGGCACGACGTTGACGATGCCGCGCGGGAGCCCTCGCTCGGCCGCCTCGGAGCGGATGACCTCCGCGACCAGCATGGTCGTCAGCGGGGTCTGGTGCGCGGGCTTGATCACGACCGTGCAGCCCGCCGCGAGTGCGGGCCCGATCTTGCGCGTCGCCATCGCGATGGGGAAGTTCCACGGCGTGATCAGCAGCGCCGGGCCGACGGGCCGGCGGTGCACGAGCTGCCGGTTCGCGCCGGCCGGCGCGGTGCGCACCAGGCCCTCGGCGCGGACCGCCTGCTCGGCGTACCAGCGCAGGAAGTCGGCGCCGTAGAGGACCTCGGCCCGCGCCTCGGCCAGCGGCTTGCCGCACTCGGCCGTGATGAGCGACGCGACGGCGTCGCTGCGCGCGACGATCCGCTCGTAGACGGCGCGCAGCAGCTCCGAGCGCTCGCGGGGCGGCACGGCGCGCCACGCCGGCGCGGCGCCGGCGGCGGAGGAGAGCGCCCGGCGCCCGTCCTCCGGGGACGCGTCGGCGACGTCGAACAGCACCTCGCCCGTCGCGGGGTCGGTCACCTCGAAGGTCCGGCCGCCCGACGCCGCGGTCCACTGGCCGTCGGCGAGCATGCCGGTCGGCAGGTGGGCGACGAGCGCGGGGGACAGCGAGCTCATGCCCCGAGTATGCACAGGGCGCCGTCCGCTCGACACGCGGAGCGGTGACGCCCGCCGGGCCGGCGGCTCCCTACGATCGCCGGATGGGTGACGGGCGGGACGAGGGCCCCGCGACGCTGCTGCTCCTCAACGGGCCGCCGGGCGTGGGCAAGTCGACGCTCGCGGTGGTGCTCGCGGCCGGGCGGCCCGGCACGCTCGTCCTCGACGTGGACGTGGTCCGCACGCTGATCTCCGGCGACCCGGCCGAGGCTGCGGAGCCGGCGCGGCGCCTCGCCCTGGACATGGCGCGCTCGCACCTGAGCTCCGGCGCCGACGTCGTCGTCCCGCAGCTCGTGGCGCGGCCTGACCAGGTGGCGCGCTTCGCGCGTGCCGCCGCGGACGGCGGGGCCCGGTTCTCGCACGCGATGCTGCGGGCGTCGCCGGCCATCGTCGCCGCTCGGGTCGCGGCCGACGGCTCCGCCCACCGGGCCGGGCTGGACGACGCCACGCGGGCCGCGTACGACGCCGGGCTGCGGCGGGTGGCGCGCCGGGGCGACGTGGCCGTGGTCGACGCCGACGCGGACGTCGCCGACGTGGCGCGCCGGCTGGGGCGGCTGCTCGACGGGTGAGTCCCGTCCGTCGTGCGCCGTCGCGCCCGGTACGGTTGACCTCATGACGCTCGCCCCTGCCGCCGCGCGCCCGTTCGGCGCCGTCCTCACCGCGATGGTGACCCCCATGACGCCCTCGGGCGACCTGGACCTGGATGCGGCGGTCAAGGTGGCGAAGCGCCTGGTGGACGACGGCAACGACGGGCTCGTGCTGTCCGGCACCACCGGCGAGTCGCCGACGACGCACGCCCCGGAGAAGGCGGACCTCGTGCGCGCCGTCGTGGACGCGGTCGGCGACCGGGCGTACGTCCTGGCGGGCGCCGGCTCCAACGACACCGTGCACGCGGTCCGGATGGCGGAGCAGGCGGCCGAGGCCGGCGCCCACGGGCTGCTCGTCGTCTCGCCCTACTACTCGCGCCCCTCGCAGGAGGGCCTGTACCGGCACTTCGCGACGGTCGCCGACGCCACCGAGCTACCCGTCATGCTGTACGACGTCCCGGGGCGCACCTGCGTGCGGATCGCGGCGTCCACCTACGAGCGCATCGCGCGGCACCCCCAGGTCGTCGCGACGAAGGACGCCACCGGCGACGTGTCGTCGGTCGCGCCCCTGGCGGCCGCGACGGGCCTGGCCTGGTACTCGGGCGACGACAGCCTGCTGCTGCCGTTCCTGTCCATGGGCGGGGCCGGCGTCGTGTCCGTCTCCGCGCACGTCGTGGGCGGGGCGTTCGCCGAGGTCGTGCGGCGCTGGGACGCCGGGGACACCGCGGGCGCCCTGCAGGCCTACCTGCCCACCGTGCCCGTCATCGAGGCGCTCAACGGCGCCGGCGCGCAGGCCGTGATGGCCAAGGCCGCGCTCGAGGCGCTCGGCGTCCTCGACAACCGCGAGCTGCGCCTGCCCAACGTGGCCGCCTCCGAGGACGACGTCGCGCAGCTGCGCGACGCCCTCGCGACGGCGGGCTACCTGAACGACGGCGTCCGTGCGGGCGCCACCACTCTTCCGTAAGACCTACCGGCCTGGAGGCCCCGTGAGCCACCCTCACCCCGAACTTCCCCTGCCCCCCGCCCTGCCGTCGAAGGGGCTGCGCATCGTGGCCCTCGGCGGCCTGGGCGAGGTGGGCCGCAACATGGCGGTCCTCGAGTACGAGGGGCGGCTGCTGGTCATCGACTGCGGCGTGCTCTTCCCCGAGGACCACCAGCCCGGCGTGGACCTGATCCTGCCGGACTTCGAGTACATCTCCGGCCGTCTCGACGACATCGAGGCGATCGTCCTCACCCACGGGCACGAGGACCACATCGGCGCCGTGCCGTACCTGCTGCGGCTGCGCCGGGACATCCCGCTGGTCGGCTCGCGGCTCACCCTCGCGTTCGTCGAGGCCAAGCTCAAGGAGCACCGCATCAAGCCGGTGCTGCGCGTCGTGGCGGAGGACCAGACCGCGCGGTTCGGCCCGTTCGACTGCGAGTTCGTCGCCGTCAACCACTCGATCCCGGACGCGCTCGCCGTCGCGGTCACGACCGGCGCCGGCACGGTGCTGCACACCGGCGACTTCAAGATGGACCAGCTGCCGCTCGACGGCCGCATCACCGACCTGCGCGCGTTCGCCCGGCTGGGCGAGAAGGGCGTCGACCTGTTCATGGTCGACTCCACCAACGCCGAGGTGCCCGGGTTCGTCACCAACGAGGTCGAGATCGGCCCGGCGCTGGACGCCGCCTTCGCGCAGGCGGAGAAGCGGATTGTCGTCGCGTCGTTCTCCTCGCACGTGCACCGCGTGCAGCAGGTGCTCAACGCCGCCCACGCGCACGGCCGCAAGGTCGCGCTCGTCGGCCGCTCGATGGTGCGCAACATGGGCATCGCCGCCGAGCTGGGCTACCTCGACGTCCCGCCGGGCGTCCTCGTCGAGCTCAAGCAGGCGGCCAGCCTGCCCGACGACCGCATCGTCTACATGTCCACCGGGTCGCAGGGCGAGCCTATGGCCGCGCTCAGCCGGATGGCCAACGGCGACCACAAGGTGCAGGTCGGCCACGGCGACACGGTGATCCTCGCGTCGTCGCTCATCCCGGGCAACGAGAACTCGGTGTTCCGGGTCATCAACGGGCTCACCCGCCTCGGCGCCCGCGTCGTGCACTCCGGCAACGCCAAGGTGCACGTGTCCGGCCACGCCAGCGCCGGCGAGCTCCTGTACTGCTACAACGTGCTCAAGCCGAAGAACGTCATGCCCGTGCACGGCGAGGTCCGCCACCTCGTGGCGAACGGGGCGCTCGCGGTCCGCACGGGCGTGCCGGCCGACCGCGTCGTGCTCGCCGAGGACGGCGTCGTCGTCGACCTCGTGGACGGCAAGGCGTCGGTCGTGGGCGCGGTCCCGTGCGGCTACGTCTTCGTCGACGGCTCGACCGTCGGCGCGGTCACCGAGAACGAGCTCAAGGACCGCCGCACGCTGTCCGAGGAGGGTTTCGTCTCCGTCTTCGCGGTCGTGGACACCGCCACCGGCAAGGTGCTCGCCGGCCCGCAGATCCTCGCGCGCGGCATGGCGGAGGACAACGCGGTCTTCGAGGAGATCCAGCCCGACGTCGTGAAGGCGCTCGAGGACGCGATCGCCGGCGGCGCCACCGACGCCTACCAGCTGCAGCAGGTGATGCGCCGTGTCATCGGGCAGTGGGTCAACCGGCGCCTGCGTCGCCGGCCGATGATCGTGCCGGTGGTCGTCGAGGCCTGACGGCGGGACGTCCGCCCCGGTCGGGGCGTCCGTGCGGCGGGGCCGCGCCAGTAGGCTGGCGCGGCCCCGCCGCCGTCCCCGGAGGAATCGATGACGCAGCCCGAACCGTTCACCCCGCCGTCCGGCGCGGCGCCGCCCGAGCAGCCGCACGCCGCGCCGGTGCCCGCGCCGCGCTACGGCGCGTACGCCCCGGGCGGCGTGCCCGCCGCGGGAGGCGCGCCGGCCGCCGGGAGCGACCCGTGGGCGCCCCCGGTCGCGCCGGCCCCGCTGGTGCCTGCCGGGCTCGCCACGGCGACGGTGGCCCTGGCGACGGCGTGGGTCGCACTGCAGGTGCTCCTCCTGGCGACGGCGTTCCCGGCGGTCGCGCCGTACGAGGCGGCGCTCGCGGCGGGCCGGCCCCTGTCGTCGGTCTGGACGGCGTACGACGCGATCGGCGGCTTCGTCATGCCCGTGCAGGTCGCGGCGTTCGTCGTCGCGTGCCTCTGGCTGCAGCAGTGCCGCCGCGTCGCCGTGGGGCTCGCCCCGGCCGCGCGGCAGGTGCGCGGACCGGTGTGGGTCTGGCTCGGCTGGGTGGTGCCCGTCGTGTCCCTGTGGTTCCCGTACCAGGTGCTGCGCGACGTGCGCGCCGCCGCGGTGGGCGGCGCGACGCCGGCCAGGCTCGGCTGGTGGTGGGCCTGCTGGCTGATCGGCCTCTGGTCGTCGAACCAGGCCGCCTTCTCGGCGGTCGGCTTCGGCTCGCGCGACCCCGCGACCATCCCCGTGTTCGAGGGCGTCGCCGCGGTGGCCCTCGTGGCGGGCGGCGTGATCTGGGTCGGTCTGGTGCGCGAGATCACCCAGGCGCTGCGGGCCCGGCTCGCCCCCGTCGCCTGACGCGCCCGGACGGGCCCGTACGCTGCCTGCCATGACCGCACCGCCGACGACCCCTCGCCCGCCGCGCGCCGAGCTGCACCTGCACCTGGAGGGCACCCTCGAGCCCGAGCTGGCGTTCTCCCTCGCCGAGCGCAACCGGGTCGCGCTGCCGTTCGCGGACCCGGCCGCGCTCCGCGCCGCGTACGACTTCACGGACCTGCAGTCGTTCCTGGACCTGTACCACGCGACGTCGCAGGTGCTGCGCACGGCCGAGGACTTCGCCGACCTCACCGTCGCGTACCTGCGGCGGGCGGCGGCGGGTGGCGTACGGCACGCGGAGGTCATGGTCGACCTGCAGACCCACGTCGCCCGCGGCGTGCCGCTCGAGGAGGTCGTGGCGGGCGTGGCGCGAGGCCTCGCGGACGGCGAGGCCGAGACCGGGGTCTCCGGGCTGCTGATCGCCGCCTTCCTGCGCCACCGGCCCGCGGCGGAGGCGGACGCGCTCCTGGACGACCTGCTCGCGCTGGACGCGCCCGTCGCCGGCGTCGGCCTGGCCTCCACCGAGGTCGGGTTCTCGGCCGCGCCGTTCGCGCCGGCCTTCGCGAGGGCCGCCGCCCACGGGCTGCGGCGCACGGCGCACGCCGCCGAGGAGGGGCCGGCCTGGCACGTCACCGAGGTGCTGGACGTGCTCGGCGCCGAGCGGGTGGACCACGGCATCCGAGCCCTCGAGGACCCGGACGTCGTCGCCCGGCTCGTGCGCGACCAGGTGCCGCTCACCGTGTGCCCCGTGTCCAACGTCCGGCTGCGCGCCGTGCCGTCGCTCGCCGAGCACCCGCTGCCCCGGATGCTCGCGGCCGGGCTCAACGTCTCGCTGAACTCCGACGACCCGTCGTACTTCGGCGGCTACGTCGACGAGGTCGACGACGCCGTGACCGCGCAGTTCCACCTGACGCGCGACCAGCGCGCCGACCTTGCCGCGGCGTCGTTCCGCGGGTCCTTCCTCCCGGCCGAGCGGGTCGCGACGCACGTGGCCGACGTCGAGGCCTGGCGCGGCGCGAGCGGCAACACGCGCCCGGGACCTGCGGCGTCGTGACCCGCGGCGCGGGTACCGTGGGGGCATCATGGCGACCCGGACACCCGCCCGCAGGATCACCGGGACTCCGCGGGGGACGGCACGAACGGGGCGGACCGCATCCGTGGCCGCCCCGACCCGGCGCGCGCCCGCCCGGTCGTCCTCCGGGCGCTCGTCGGGCAGATCGACCACGTCGTCCAAGGGGTCGGGCAGGTCCACCAAGGGGTCGGGCCGCGGCTCCGCCGGGCGCCGGCCGCCGGCGCGGACCGGACCGTCCTGGCCCGTCCGGGCGGTGCGAGGCCTGTACCTGGGCGTCGCGCACGGGCTCGGCGGACTGACCCGCAGCATCACCAAGGGAGCAAGAGACCTGGAACCCGAGCACCGCCGAGACGGCGTCGCCTTCTTCCTCATCGCCCTCGCGCTGGTCGTGGCCGCGCGCGAGTGGTGGGGGATCTCCGGCACCTTCGGCACCGTCGTGCACGCCGTCGTCGCCGGCACCGTGGGCCTGGCCGGCGTGGCCGTCCCCGTGCTGCTGCTGTGGCTCGGGTTCCGCGTCATGCGGCACCCCGAGCGGGGCCAGGCCAACTCCCGTGTGGCGATCGGCCTGATCTTCATCGTGCTCTCGGTGTGCGCGCTCGTCGCGATCGCCGAGGGCACCCCGGCCCCGGCCGACGGGTTCGAGGCCCTGCAGGACGCGGGCGGCATCATCGGCTACCTGGCCGCGACGCCGGTCGTGACCGGGCTGACCGAGTGGGTGGCCGTCCCGCTCTTCCTGCTCCTGGGCTTCTTCGGGCTGCTGGTGGTCACGGCCACGCCCGTGCACCGCATCCCCGAGCGCCTGCGGGGCCTGTACGACCGCCTCACCGGGAACCACCGCCCCGACGAGGCCACCGACGACGACGGGCTCGCGCTCGCCGAGGGCGTCTCCCGGCACGACGGCACGGACCCGGCGCCGCGCAAGAAGCGCACCCGCAAGACGAAGGCGCAGCGCGCCGCGGAGGCCGCCGCGGCGGACGGGCTCGACGAGTACGCCGGCGACGAGGCCTTCGAGAAGGCCGCCGTGCTCGAGAAGGAGGCGGCCGCGGGCCGTGCCGCAGCCGCCGCGGCGAAGGCCGGCCGGGGCGCCGCGACCCAGCGCGTCGGGGCCGCGGCGACCGCGCCGGTCGAGGCCGTCGCCACCGCCCCCGAGGAGCCCGCGCCGGCGCCCGCCGGCGAGCTGCCGCCGATGGGCCGCGCCGAGCAGCCGATGCTCGACGGCGACACCGTCTACCTGCTGCCCAGCGAGGACTCCCTGGGCAAGGGAGCGCCGCACAAGACGCGGTCGGCGGCGAACGACCGCGTGGTCGAGGCGCTCACCAAGGTGTTCGACGACTTCGGCGTCGACGCGCAGGTCACGGGCTTCACCCGCGGGCCGACCGTCACGCGGTACGAGGTCGAGGTGGGGGCCAAGACCAAGGTCGAGCGCATCACGTCGCTGTCGAACAACATCGCCTACGCGGTGGCGAGCGCCGACGTGCGCATCCTGTCGCCGATCCCCGGCAAGTCCGCGATCGGCATCGAGATCCCGAACTCCGACCGCGAGACGGTCGTGCTGGGCGACGTGCTGCGGTCCTCGGCCGCGCGCCGCACCGAGCACCCGATGGTCATGGGCGTGGGCAAGGACGTCGAGGGCGGGTACGTCGTCGCGAACCTCGCGAAGATGCCGCACATCCTCGTCGCCGGCGCGACGGGCGCTGGTAAGTCGAGCTTCATCAACTCGATGATCACGTCCATCCTCATGCGCGCCACGCCCGAGCAGGTCCGCCTCATCCTGGTGGACCCGAAGCGCGTCGAGCTGACGATCTACGAGGGCATCCCGCACCTCATCACGCCAATCATCACCAGCCCGAAGAAGGCCGCCGAGGCGCTGGACTGGGTGGTCCGCGAGATGGACGCGCGCTACGACGACCTCGCGACCTTCGGCTACAAGCACCTCGACGACTTCAACGCGGCGGTCCGCGCGGGCAAGGTCAAGCCGCTGCCGGGCTCGGAGCGCAAGATCGCGCCCTACCCGTACCTGCTGGTCGTGGTGGACGAGCTGGCCGACCTCATGATGGTGGCCCCGCGCGACGTCGAGGCCTCGATCCAGCGCATCACCCAGCTCGCGCGCGCCGCGGGCATCCACCTCGTGCTCGCCACGCAGCGGCCGTCGGTGGACGTCGTCACGGGCCTCATCAAGGCGAACGTGCCGTCGCGCCTCGCGTTCGCGACGTCGTCGCTCGCCGACTCCCGCGTCGTGCTCGACCAGCCCGGCGCGGAGAAGCTCATCGGCCAGGGTGACGCGCTCTTCCTGCCGATGGGCGCGGCCAAGCCGATGCGCGTGCAGGGGGCCTGGGTCACCGAGTCCGAGGTGCACAGCGTCGTCGAGCACGTGAAGGAGCAGCTCAAGCCGGTCTACCGCGAGGACGTCACCGCGCCGGCCGCGGCGAAGAAGCAGGTGGACGAGGACATCGGCGACGACCTCGACCTGCTGCTGCAGGCCGCGGAGCTGGTGGTGACCACGCAGTTCGGCTCGACGTCGATGCTGCAGCGCAAGCTCCGGGTGGGCTTCGCCAAGGCGGGGCGCCTCATGGACCTGCTCGAGTCGCGCGAGATCGTGGGGCCGTCCGAGGGGTCGAAGGCACGCGAGGTGCTGGTGAGCCCGGACGACCTGGCGTCCGCCCTCGCTCTGCTGCGCGGCGAGACGCCGCAGGCCTACGACCAGGCCGCCGACGACGGGTCGGCCGCGGCCGGCGACGGCGGGGCGGACCCGTACGCCGACGGCACCGACGGGCACGCGCCGCCCGTGGCGAAGGACTACCACGACGACGCCGACACCGACCCGGAGAACGGCTGGCGCTGAGGACGCGCGCGGCACCTCAGCCGTGGCGGGGGACGACCCGCGGCGGCGGTCCCGTCGTCGCGGCGGGCTCGCGCCGTTCCTTCGCGACGTCGCCGACGGCGTCGTGGACCCGCTCCTGGCGCGCGTCGAGCTCCGCGGGGGACAGGGACGTGCCGCCGGGACGGTCCAGCACGTCGGGCAGCGCGTGCACCTCGTGCCCCGCGCCGACGTCGACGGTGGCCCCGGTCCAGCGGACGCCGGTCACGAGGACGGGGTCGCCCGGCGCGTCCTGCGTGAACCGCGCCGTGAGCAGCACGCCGTTGCTGGTGCGCGCGTCGCAGCAGTCGGCGCTCTGGTTGGACAGCAGGTTGCCCAGGCCGTAGGCCACCCACATGCCGTGGCCGTCGGGCCCCGCACCGACCCGGTCGATCCGCTGGGGCACGTGGGCGTGGTGCCCGATGACGAGGTCGACCTGGCGCGACCGCGCCAGGCGGCGCACCACGTCCTCCTGCTGGTCCGTGAGGTCCTCGGTGTACTCCGTCCCGGCGTGCAGGCTCACGACGACGGCGTCGGCGCCGTCCGCGCGGGCCGCTCTCGCCTGCGCCACGAGGCGGCGGCCGTCGATGAGATCGACCGCCCAGGGCGCGTCCGGGTCCGCGGTGGCCGGGTTGAGACCGTACGCGGCGGCCAGGTGCACCACGGTGAGGTCGCGCCCGGCGCGGGCGAGCACGTAGCGCTGCGGCTCGTCCTGCTCCGCGCGGTCGCGGGCGGTGCCGGCGTGGCCCATGCCGGCGGCGTCGAGGCGGCGCAGGGTGGCCCGCACGCCGTCGACCCCGCGGTCGAGGGAGTGGTTGGACGCCGTGGAGCACCCGTCCCAGCCCTGCTCCGCCAGGTCGCGCACGAGGGCGGGCGGGGCGCCGAACAGCGGGTAGCCGGTCGGCTCCGTGCCCCGGGGCGCGACCGGGACCTCCAGGTGGCACAGGGCGAGGTCCGCGCCCCGCACCCAGGGGTCGAGACCGGCGAGCAGCGGGGAGAAGTCGGGGTCGGCGGCGCCGCCGGCCGAGCGGACGACAGGGGCGTGCGTGAGGAGGTCGCCCGCCGCGAGCAGCGTGAACGACGCCGGCCCGGGCGCAGGATCCGGGGACGGGCTCGGCGTGGGTGCCGCGGTCGGGCGAGGGGCGGTCGTGGGCGCCGGCCCAGGCGCGGCTCCCGGTGCGGTCGGGCCGGGCGACGAGCCACCCAGCGCGAGCGTGCCCGCCACGCCGACGGTCGCGCCGGCGAGGGCGGCGACGGCGTAGAGCCACCGCGCGGGACGTCCGTCGTCGGACGCATGGCGTGCCACCCGAGGAGGGTACTGCCGGCCGCCCCGGCACGGCGGGACGCGAGGGCCGGGGCCGCGCGCGCCCCCGACGCCGCTAGGGTGGTCCGGTGGTCAACGAAGCGCCCTCGCCCTGGAACGTCGCCAACGCGGTGACCCTCGTGCGCATCGCGCTCGTGCCGGTGTTCGCCTGGACCTTGTTGATGGACGGCGGCGACTCGGTCACGTGGCGACTCGTGGCGACGGGGGTGTTCGTCGTCGCCGCCGTCAGCGACCGCGTCGACGGCTACCTCGCCCGGTCGCGCAACCTGGTGACCGACGTCGGCAAGATCCTCGACCCGATCGCCGACAAGGCGCTCGTGGGCGCGGCCCTGATCCTGCTCTGCTGGCCGCTCGGGGAGCTGCCCTGGTGGGTGCCGACGGTGATCCTCGTGCGAGAGCTGGGCGTCACGGCGCTGCGGATGGTGGTGCTGCGGTACGCCGTGATGCCCGCGTCGCGCGGCGGCAAGCTGAAGACGGTGCTGCAGGCGGTGGCGATCACCCTCTTCCTGCTGCCGCTGGCGGCCCTCCCCGGCGCCGTGCACGTGGTGGCGTGGATCGTGCTGTGGGCCGCCATCGCGGTGACCGTCGTGACGGGCGTCGACTACTTCGTCCAGGGGTCGCGCCTCCTCGCCGCCGGCCGTCGCGAGGCCGGCCCCCGGCCCGCCGCGTGACCGACGACGGTCGCGGCCCGACGACGGGGGCGCTCGCCCGCGCGGTGCTCGACGGCGCCCGCGCGCGCGGCTGGTCGCTGGGCGCCGCGGAGTCGCTGACGGGCGGGCTGGTGGTGGCCACCCTCGTCGACGTCCCCGGGGCGTCCGCCGTCGTGCGTGGCGGCGTCGTCGCCTACGCCACCGACCTCAAGGCCGCGGTGCTGGGCGTGGACCCGGACCTGCTGGCGCGGCGCGGACCCGTCGACCCGGAGGTCGCCGGCCAGATGGCGGCCGGTGTGCGGCGCGCCCTGACCGCCGACGTCGGCCTCGCGACGACCGGCGTGGCCGGGCCCGACCCGCAGGACGGGCACCCGCCGGGGGTGGCGTACGTCGCGGTGAGCACCCCCGCGGGCGACCACGTGCGCCGGCTCGACCTCGCCGGCACCCGCGCCGAGGTGCGGGCCGGGGTGGTGCGGGCCGTGCTGGCCCTGGCGCTCGAGGCCTGGGACGGGCCGGCGCCCGACGGTGACGGCCCGGCGGTGCTGTGAAGGGTGCGTGACGAGCCTGTCGCGGGTCGGGGCGCCGGGAACAAGGCCCCGGGTGCCCGCGTTGCGCAGGGTGTGATGACCGACAGGGCACGAAGCCGTCTCGATGTGCGCCAGACCAGGCCGGGCGGGCCGCGCGCGCGGTACGGTAGTGCCACCCCTGGAACCAGGGGAGCGACAGGACGGACGAGGAACCCGGTCACGACCGGTCCGGTGCCGGGACGATCGGACACGGAGAGGGGGCGCGAGATGGTCGTACTGCGACGTGAGATCGGCGACGTGCTGCGCGACGCGCGGCAGCGCCAGGGGCGCACCCTGCGTGAGGTGTCGTCCGCAGCGAGGGTCTCGCTCGGATACCTGAGCGAGGTGGAGCGCGGGCAGAAGGAGGCGTCGTCGGAGCTGCTGGCGTCGATCTGCGAGGCGCTCGACGTCCCGATGTCTCTCGTGCTGCGTGAGGTCAGCGACCGGATCGCGGTGGCCGAGGGCCTGCACATCCCCGACACGATCCCGGCGGACGTCTACGCCGGGCTGCTCAGCCGCGCGGGCGAGCCGCGCGACGCCGAGGCGATGCGAGGAGACCTCGCACCGGTCGGCTGACCGTTCTGCTCAGCAGGACCTACAGATCCGGCCCCGCGGGTACCGCCCGCGGGGCCGGATCTTTCTGTGTCCGCGGTGATCTTCAGGGCGCGGCCTGGCAGGTGGGGCACCAGTAGATCGCGCGCTCGCCGCCGTCGGGGCGCCGTCCGGGGCCGCTGGTGCTGCCCAGCGCGACGGGCGTCCGGCAGCGCCGGCACGGCCTGCGGTGCCGGCCGTGGACGGCGAGCTCGACGGCCCCCAGCCCGGACCGCCGACCCACCTCGACGCTGCGCGCCATGAGCCGCCGGCCGGCCGCGAGCAGGGCGCGCCGCTCGTCGTCGTCCAGCTCTCCCACGGGCGTCCAGGGCCACCGCCGGGTGGCGAACAACGACTCCGCGGTCCAGATGGTGCCCAGCCCGGCCACCGTGCGCTGGTCGAGCAGGGCGACGCAGAGCGGGCGGGCGGGGTCGGCGACGAGCCGGCGCGCCCCTTCGTCGATCCGCTCCGGGAAGTCGTCGCCGAGGACGTCCGGGCCGAGGTGGGCCAGCAGGCGCGGCTCGTCGCGGGTGCGGAGCACGTCGAGCATGCCGAGCTGCAGGCCCAGGCAGGTCCACGACGACGTGGCCAGCACGGCGCGGACGGCGGGGGAGCGGCCGGCCGCCTCGCGGCTGCCGGTGCGGTACACCCGCCACGAGCCGTCCATCCGCAGGTGGGTGTGCAGCGTGCGACCGTCGTCCAGCCGGGTGAGCAGGTGCTTGCCGTACGCGACGGACTCGCGCACGGTCGCGCCCACGAGGTCGACGCCCGCCGCCGAGGGCCAGCGCAGCTCCGCGCGCTCCAGGGGTGAGCCGCGCAGCGCGACGCCGAGCCGTTCGGCGGTGAGCCGCAGCACGTCTCCCTCGGGCACGGCGTCCGCCTAGGCCGGCCGCAGGCCGCGCGGCGTCACGCCGAAGCCGGCGTCGAGCAGCGCGGCCGCGGCGGGGGTCCGGTCGCGGGCGGCGGTGAGCGCGGGGACGCCGTCGACGCGCTGGACCGTGACCCGCCCCAGGTGGTCGGCGCGGGTCTCGGTCACGAGCAGGCGGGCCGCCGCGGCGAGCCGGGCGGCGTCGCCCGCGTCGCCCCGGCCGAAGGACAGCACGGTGCGCCCACCGCGCTCGACGAACAGCACCAGCTCGCCGTCGACCAGCACGACGACCGCGCCGGCCTTGCGGCCCGGTCGGTGGGACCCGCCGGAGTCGTCCCCCGCGCCGCGGGACCGTGACGCGGAGGACGCCGGCCACGCGACGGCGGCCCCGTACGGGTTGGCCGGGTCGGTGGCGGCGAGGAGCACGGCGCCCGGCTCGGCCCGGCCACTACCTCGGCGGGACCCGCCGTCGTCGCCCTCGACGAGCGCGTCCCGGGCCCGCGCGCGGTCGGCGGCGTCCGTGCGCAGCTGGTCCACCGCGCCGGGCAGCGCGAACTGCGAGCCGCCGAGGCCTTCGACGAAGTAGCCGCGCCGCACGCTGCCGCGCTCCTCGAGCACCCGGAGCACGCGGTACACGTCGCGGAAGCGGGAGGTGACGCCCTCGGCAGGCGCCGCCGCGCGCGTCAGGACGCCGTGCCGCTCCAGCAGCACCTGGGTGAGTGCGTGCGCGCGCACGGTCGGGTCCTGCTCCACGGCGGGCAGCGCGGACCACCGGCCGCCGCCGGTGCGCGGCACCACCGCGGCCGACGTCGGGCGGGCGAGCCCGAAGCGCGACGCCCGCACCGGACGGGCCCGGCCGGGGGCCGCGGGGGCGCGGTGCGCGCCCCCGCCGTGCCGGGCGCCGCGCCGCGCCGACCCGCCGAGCGACTCGCGCAGCGGGCCCAGGCGGTCGTTCGACACCCAGCCCGCCCACACCATGTCCCACAGCGCGTCGAGCGTCGCCGACTGGCTCGCGTCGGCGAGCTCCGACAGGCGCGGCAGGAAATACCCGCCCGAGCCGGTGAGCAGGTCGAGCACCGCCCGGTGCAGGTCGGTGTCGAGGGGGCCGCCCTCCTCCAGCGGGTCCGGGTCGCGCAGCGTGAGCGGGGCGCCGTCGGCCAGGTGCAGGCTCACCATGCCGTCCCCGCCGCCGGAGCCCGGCAGCCGGCCGTGCCCGCACCACAGCACCTCGCCGGCGGTGGTCAGCTCGTCGAGCACGGCGGGGGAGTAGTCGGAGACCCGCGCCGGCAGCACCAGCGTCTCGAGCGCCGACGCCGGCACCGCCGCGCCGGACAGCTGCTCCACGACCCGCAGCACGCCGTCCGCGCCGCGCAGCGTCCCGCCGCCGGACCCGGTGCCGCCCACCCGCACCCCGATCCCGTGCCAGCGCGGCAGGAAGACGCCGAGCGACTCGGGCTCCACCGGCTCCACCTCGGCGCGCAGCGCCGCGAGGGAGCGGCGGCGCAGCGTGCGCAGCACCTCCGGGTCGCACCACTCGTCGCCCGTGCCGCCCAACGACGACGGCCGCAGCGCGCCGCGCGCCACGACGCCCGCCGCCTCGAGCCGCGCGAGCACCTGGCCCGCGACCGCGATCCCGAGGCCGAACCGGCGCGCGACGTCGACCGCCGGGAAGGGGCCGTGCGTGCGCGCGTGCCGGCGCACGAGGTCGCCGAGCGGGTCGGGGACGGGCTCGGTGAACGTCTCCGGCACGCCCACGGGCAGCGCCACCCCGAGCGCGTCGCGCAGGCGGCCCGCGTCCTCGACCACCGCCCACTGCTCGGCGTCGTCGCCCGGCCGGCCGCCCACGCGGACGCGGATCACGCGGCGCGCGCCCTCCAGGTCGGCCAGCCAGTCGGCGACCCGGTCGCGGGACTCCTCGCGCGTGCGGGCTTGCAGCGCCGCCAGCGGGTGCGGGCCGGTGCGTCGCAGCACGTCCCACAGGGCCTCGGCGTCGCGGGCCTGCCGGTCGGGCGCCAGCGCCTGCAGCTCCGCCTCGGTGCGCTCGACGGCGCCCGGGTCGAGCAGGTCCGCGAGCGGCGTGGCGCCCTGCTCGCCGAGCAGCTCCGTCAGCAGGTCCGGGTCCAGCGACAGGGCCGCCGCGCGCCGCTCCGCGAGCGGCGCGTCGCCGTCGTAGAGGAACTGCGCGGTGTACCCGAACAGCAGCGCCTGCGCGAAGGGGGACGGCGTCGACGTGGTCACCTCGACGAGCCGCACCCGGCCCGCCTGCAGGTCGCGCATGAGCTCGGTGAGCGCGGCGACGTCGAAGTCGTCGCGCAGGCACTCGCGCGCGGCCTCGAGCATGATCGGGAAGTCTGGGAACTGCGACGCCACCTGCAGCAGCTGCGAGGCGCGCTGGCGCTGCTGCCACAGCGGCTGCCGCCGGTCGGGCCGGCGGCGCGGCAGCAGCAGGGCCCGCGCGGCCGCCTCGCGGAAGCGGGCCGCGAACATCACGGAGCCGCCGAGCTCGTCGCGCACCGCGTCGAGCACCTCGTCCGGCTCGACGAGCAGGTCCTCGGCCGTGACGGCGGGGGCGTCGCCCGCTTCGGCACCGGCGGCGGGTTCGGCGCCCCACCCCGGCCCGCCGAGGTCCCAGCCGGAGTCGCCCGCGTCGGGCAGCCGCAGCACGATGCCGTCGTCGGCGTGCATCGCGGCCACGTCCGTCCCGTACCGGGCCCGCAGCCGCGCCGCGACGACCAGCGCCCACGGGGCGTGCACGGGCGCCCCGAACGGCGAGTGGATGACGACGCGCCAGTCGCCCAGCTCGTCGCGGAAACGCTCCACCACGACCGTGCGGTCGTCGGGCAGGCGGCCCGTCGCGCGGCGCTGCTCGCTCAGGTAGGAGGCGAGGTTGTCCGCCGCCCAGGTGTCGAGCCCGGCGTCGTGCAGCACCTCCCGTCCGCGCGCCGTGCCGCGCGCCTCGTCGTCCGCCAGGAGGGTGTCGGTCTCGCGGACGAACGCGCCCACCGCCCGGCCCAGCTCGGCGGGGCGCCCGGGGGAGTCGCCCTTCCAGAACGGGAGCCGCCCCGGCAGCCCCGGCGCCGGGGTCACCAGCACGCGGTCGGGCGTGATCTCCTCGATCCGCCACGTGGACGAGCCCAGGGTGAACGTGTCCCCGACGCGCGACTCGTAGACCATCTCCTCGTCGAGCTCGCCGACGCGCTTGCCCCCGCGGGGCCGGTCGGTCGCGCCACCGCCGTCCGCGGGCGCGCCGGTGGTGGGCGCCTCGGTCGCGAGGTAGACGCCGTAGAGCCCGCGGTCGGGGATGGTGCCGCCGCTGGTCGCGGCGAGCCGCAGCGCGCCCGGGCGCCCGGACAGGCGGCCGGTGGCGCGGTCCCACACGATGCGGGCGCGCAGCTCCGCGAACTCCTCGCTGGGATAGCGGCCGGCGAGCATGTCGAGCACGGCGCGCCAGGTCGCGTCGCCCAGCGCGCGGAAGGGGTGCGCCCGGCGGAACGCGGCCAGGAGGTCGTCGGCCTGCCAGTCGTCGGTGGCGAGCGCCGCCACCACCTGCTGCGCGAGCACGTCCAGCGGGTTCGCCGGCACGTGCAGGTGCTCGATCTCGCCCGCGCGCATCCGCTGCGCCACCACGGTGGCGGGGACGAGGTCGCCGCGGAACGTGGGGAAGACGACGCCGTGCGACACGGCGCCCACCTGGTGCCCGGCCCGCCCGATGCGCTGCAGCCCGCTCGCGACCGACGGCGGGGCGCCGACCTGCACCACCAGGTCGACGGCGCCCATGTCGATGCCGAGCTCGAGGGACGACGTCGCGACGACGGCCGGCAGGCGGCCCGCCTTGAGGTCGGACTCGGTGCGGGTGCGCTCCACGCGGCTCATGGAGCCGTGGTGGGCGCGGGCGAGGACCGTCGCGCCCTCGTCGGCCGGGAGCCCGACGGACGCGCCGGACTGCGCCTGCGCCTGCGCGGGCCACTGCGTGCCCGGCTCCGGCAGGTCGACGCCGGAGCGCTCCGCCCACAGCTCGTTCATCCGGGCGGTGAGCCGCTCGGCGCCCCGCCGGGAGTTGGTGAACACGAGCGTCGACCGGTGGTCCGCGACGAGGTCCACGACCCGCTCCTCGACGTGCGGCCACACCGACGCGCGTCGCAGCGGCGACGAGGCGCCCCCGGTGAGGTCCAGCTCCTCGTCGCCGAGGCCGCCGCCCGGCGTGGCCTCGGGCGCCGCCGGGTCGGGCACCCCGCCGGCGTCGAGGTCGGCCAGGTCCGGCACCGGGACGACGACGTCGATCGCCCACTTCTTGGTGGACTCGGGCTGCACCACCACGACCTCGCGGCCGCCGTCGTCGGGCGTGCGGTGGCCGGCCAGGAACTCCGCCACCCTCTCCACCGGGCGCACCGTCGCCGACAGGCCGATCCGCTGCGCCGGGCGCTCGAGCAGCGCGTCGAGGCGCTCGAGGCTCAGCGCCAGGTGGGCTCCGCGCTTGGTGCCCGCCACCGCGTGGATCTCGTCCAGCACGACCGTCTCGACGCCGGCCAGCCCGGCGCGCGCCTGCGAGGTGAGCACGAGGAACAGGGACTCTGGGGTGGTGACCAGCACGTCCGGCGGGCGGGTCGCGAACGCGCGGCGCTCGGAGGCCGGGGTGTCGCCCGTGCGTGCGCCGACGGTCACGTCCTCGACCGTCAGCCCGTCGCGGGCGGCGGCCTGCCGGATGCCCGCGAGCGGCGAGCGCAGGTTGCGCTGCACGTCGGCGGCGAGCGCCTTGAGCGGCGAGACGTACAGGACGCGGCAGCGGCGCGCCCGCTCCGGGGGCGGCTCGGTGGTCAGCCGGTCGATCGCCCACAGGAACGCCGCGAGCGTCTTGCCGGACCCGGTGGGGGCGACGACGAGCGCGTGCCGGTCGGAGCTGATCGCGTCCCACGCCCCGGCCTGCGCCGCCGTCGGCGCCGCGAACGCCCCGGAGAACCAGGCGCGCGTGGCCGGGCCGAACCGCGCGAGCACGCCGTCGCCGTCGGGGTCGGCGGGGGAGACGGGCGGGGGGACGACCACCCCGCCATCCTGGCAGGGCCCCCCGACACGCCGCAGGGCGAGGCGACGGGAGCCGGGCGGCGGATCATCGGGCATGGTGCCGGGCTCGCGCCGGGCACCCTCCCGTCCGTGCGAGGCTGGGGACGTGCGTTATCGCGAGTTCACCGAGCTGGTCGACGAGGTCTTCGGGCCGGCCTACGGGCGCGCCCTCGTGCGCGAGCAGGTGCTGCCGCGCCTCGACGGCCGCACCCCCGCCGAGGCGCTCGAGGCGGGGCTGGAGCCCCGCGACGTGTGGCACGCGCTGTGCGACGCGCTCGACGTCCCCGAGCCGGACCGCTGGGGCCGCGACGACCGCCGCCAGGCGCCGCCCGCCCGCTGAGGCGGGCAGTCCGCCCGCCGTCCACCCGCCGCCCGCGCCGAGCTCGAGCCCGCGCGGCATCATGGCGCCATGCGCCGCGACCGTCCCCCGCTCGTGACGGTGGCCGACGTCCGCGCCGCCGTCTGGTCCCTGGTCTCCACGGCGGCGGGCCTCGGGGTCGCGATCGCCGGGGTGGACGGCGTGCGCGTCGCCTCCCCGTGGGACGTCCTGCTCGTGGCGCTGGTGGTCGGCCTCGGCGACGCGCTGCTGCGGGCCCCGCTGCGCCGCCTCGCGCGCGCCGGGGGAGCGGTCGGGGCGCTCGTGCTCGGCCTGGCCGCGCAGGTGCTGGTCGTCTGGGCGGCGCTGACGTTCCTCCCGGGCGTGGCGAGCGACTCGTGGACGGACGTGCTCGCCGTGCTCGTCGTCGCGGCCGTGGTGATGGCGTGCGGGCACTGGGTGGTCGGGGCGCGGGACAACGCGTACGTCGTCGGCGACCTGCTGCGCCGGGCGCGGCGGCGCGCCGGCCTCCCGCGCCGCGCCGTCGGGGGCGGTGGCGCTGAAGACATTGACGCTGCTGACGGCGCTGACGACCGGCCCCCGGGCGTGCTCGTGGTCCTGCTCGACGGCGTCGCGCGGCCGACCCTCGACCACGCGCTGGAGGCGGGGCTGGTGCCCACCCTGGAGCGCTGGTTGGGCTCGGGCAGCCACCGGCTCGAGTCGTGGTGGGCGCGCGTGCCGTGCACCACGCCGGCCAGCACGCTCGGGCTGCTGCACGGCACCACCGACGCGGTGCCGGCCTTCCGGTGGTGGTCGCGACGGCTGGGCCGGCTGGTGGTGACGAACCGGCCGGCGGACGCCGCCGACGTCGAGCGCTCGGCCTCCGACGGCCGCGGCCTGCTCGCCGACGGCGGGGTCGCCGTCTCGACGATGTTCTCCGGGGACGCGCCCACGAGCCTCCTCGTGATGAGCCGCGCGTCCGAAGGGCTGGGGCCGGGGCAGCTGTTCGTCCGCTTCTTCGCCAGCCCGTTCGTCCTGGTGCGGGCCGTGGCCGGCACCGTAGGCGAGGCGCTCAAGGAGGTCTACCAGGGCTGGCAGCAGGTCGTGCGCGGGGTGCGCCCCCGCGTCCCGCGGCGCGGCTGGTACCCGGTGCTCCGCGCGGTGACCAACGTGCTGCTGCGCGACCTCAACACCTCGCTCGTGGCGGAGCAGCTCGTGCGCGGCGCGCCGGTGGTGTGCGTCGACCTCGTCGACTACGACGAGATCGCCCACCACGCCGGTCCGCTGCGGCCGGAGGCGCTGCGCGCGCTGGAGGGGCTGGACCGCGTCGTCGGGCTGTGGGAGGAGATCGCGCGCGGCGCACCGCGCCGCTACCGCACGGTGGTGGTCTCGGACCACGGCCAGTCGCTGGGGGCGACCTTCGAGCAGGCGGTGGGGCGGTCGTTCGCCGACGAGGTCCACCGGCTCATGGCCGTCCCCGCGCCGGTGCGCGGCGGCCCGGCGGACGGCGAGGCGTGGGGTCCGGCGAACACCGCGCTGCACGCGCTGCGCAAGGACGGCGACGGCGACGGCCGCCTCCTCGTCGGACCCGACCGCGACACCGCGCGCGCCGAGCTGCCGGAGGTCGAGGTCATCGGGTCCGGCAACCTCGGGATGGTGTGGTTCTGCCGCTCCCCACGGAGGCTGTCGGCCGCGGAGGTGGCGGCCCGGTGGCCCGCGCTGGTGCCCGGCCTGGTCGAGTCGCCGGCCGTCGGCTTCGTCGTGGTGCACGGCGCGCAGGGGCCGGTCGCGCGCGGCCGGCTCGGGTCGCACGACCTGGCGACCGGCCGGGTGACCGGCCGGGACCCGCTCGCGGGCTACGGGACGCGCGCCCGGGAGGACCTGCTGCGCGTCGCCGGGCTGGAGGACGCGGGCGACCTCGTGGTCGTGTCGGCCGTCGGCCCGATGGGACGCGTGCACGCGTTCGAGGGCCTGGTGGGCTCGCACGGCGGGCTGGGCGGGGCGCAGAGCGAGGCGGTGCTGCTCCACCCGGCCGACCTCGAGGTGCCGGACGACGAGCGCGAGGACGTGGACGGCGCCCGCGTGCTCGTGGGCGCCGAGTCGGTGCACCGGCGGCTCGTCGCCTGGCTGTCCGCGCTCGGCCTGCGGGAGGGGGCGTGAGCGGGGCGTCGGGAGAGGGCGGCCCGGTCGGCGGGGCGGCGCTCCGGGTGACCTGGCTCGGGCACTCGACCGTCGTCCTCGACGTGCCGCGCGCGGGCGGGGGCGCCGCCCGGCTCGTGACGGACCCGCTGCTGCGCCGGCACGCAGGCCTCCTGCGGCGCCGGGGCGATCGGCCGGACGTCGAGGCCTGGCGTGGCGCGGACGCCGCCCTGCTGTCCCACCTGCACCACGACCACGCCGAGCTGGGATCGCTGCGGCTGCTCGGCGACGTGCCGGTGCTGACCGCTCCCACCAACGCCCGCTGGCTGCGGGCCAGGGGGCTGCGCGGGGTGGGTCTCGACCCACCGGCAGCGCCCTCCGGGACGCCCGGCGCCGCGCAGCATGATGGCGCGCAGCACGGCGGCGCCTGGCACGAGGTGGCGGGCGTGCAGGTGCGCCTGACGACGGCGGTGCACGGCGACCGGCCGATGCCGCACCGGCCGAACGCCGCGAGCGGGCACCTGGTGCGCGGCGGCGGCGCCACCGTCTGGGCCGTGGGGGACACCGAGCACTACCCGGGCGTGGGCCGCGTGCGGGAGCTGGCGGGCGGCCGGGTCGACGTGGCGCTCGTGCCCGTCTCCGGCTGGGGGCCGCGCCTGTCGGGCGGGCACCTGGGCCCCCGCGGCGCCGCCGAGGTGTGCGCGGAGGTCCGCCCGCGCGTGGCGATCCCGGTGCACTGGGGCACCCTGCACGTGCCGGGCGGGCAGCACCTCCCACGCGGGTGGATGGACCACGCCGGCGCGGCGTTCGCGGCGGCCTGCCGCCGGGTGGCGCCGGACGTCCGGGCGGTGGTCCTGCCACCCGGCGGGACGTGGTGCGACACGCCCGGGGACGACGACCTCCTCGAACACGTGTTCGGGTAGAGTCTGTCCCCAGGAGGTCCTCGGACGTCGTCCTCCACAGCCGCGACGGGTCGCCCCGACCGTGTCGGTGGCGGCACGTACGGTCGACGACAACATGAGCACGCAGCCACGAACGCCGGCGCGCAGCCGCCGCGCCCAGAACGCAAAGGTGACCGACATGCCCGCAACGGCAGACCGCGAGAAGGCACTCGAGGCCGCGCTCGCCCAGATCGACCGCAGCTTCGGCAAGGGCTCGGTCATGCGCCTCGGCGACGAGGGCCGCGCGCCCGTCGAGGTCATCCCCACCGGCTCGATCGCGCTCGACGTGGCGCTCGGCATCGGCGGCCTCCCGCGTGGGCGCGTCGTCGAGATCTACGGCCCGGAGTCCTCCGGCAAGACGACGGTCGCGCTGCACGCCGTCGCCAGCGCGCAGCGGGCCGGCGGCATCGCCGCGTTCGTCGACGCCGAGCACGCGCTGGACCCGGAGTACGCCAAGAAGCTCGGCGTCGACACCGACGCCCTGCTGGTCTCGCAGCCGGACACCGGTGAGCAGGCCCTGGAGATCACCGACATGCTGATCCGCTCCGGCGCGCTGGACATCATCGTCATCGACTCGGTGGCGGCGCTGGTGCCCAAGGCCGAGATCGAGGGCGAGATGGGCGACAGCCACGTGGGCCTCCAGGCCCGCCTGATGTCGCAGGCGCTCCGCAAGATCACCGGCGCGCTGAGCTCCTCCGGCACCACCGCGATCTTCATCAACCAGCTCCGCGAGAAGATCGGCGTCTTCTTCGGCTCGCCCGAGACCACCACCGGTGGCAAGGCCCTGAAGTTCTACGCGTCGGTCCGCATGGACATCCGCCGCATCGAGACCCTCAAGGAGGGGACGGAGCCGGTCGGTAACCGCACCCGCGTCAAGGTGGTCAAGAACAAGATGGCCCCGCCGTTCAAGCAGGCGGAGTTCGACATCCTGTACGGCGTGGGCATCTCCCGCGAGGGCGGCCTCATCGACATGGGCGTGGAGCACGGGTTCGTGCGCAAGTCCGGCTCGTGGTTCACCTACGAGGGCGACCAGCTCGGGCAGGGCAAGGAGAACGCCCGGGCGTTCCTGCGCGACAACCCGGACCTCGCGAACGAGATCGAGAAGCGGATCAAGGAGAAGCTCGGCGTCGGCGCCAAGCTGGACGCCCCCGCGGCGGAGGCCCCCGTCGCCGGTGCCGCCGACTCCGCGACCGGCCTGACGGTCGACCCGGCGCCGGCTGCCAAGGCGGGCGCCAAGGGCAAGAAGGCGCCGTTCTGACGGGCACCGGCGGGCCCGGTGCCGTCGCCGGGGGAGTGATCGCGTGACGACGGGGGATACTGCCTCGGGCGGTCGCGGCGTGGGGAAGCGTCGCGGCCGCCGTCAAGGCACTCAGGGACCGGCCGGCGGCTGGGCGGATCGCTCGGGGTCCGGGTCGGAAGACGGCGGCGCGTCGCGTGCGCGCCGGCCGCGCCGCACGGTGGCCGAGCGGCTCGAGGCCGGCGAGCTGACCGTCGAGGACGCGACCGAGAAGGCGCGCGAGACACTGCTGCGGATCCTCACGGCCGCACCCAAGAGCCGGGCGGAGCTCGAGCAGTCGCTGGCGCGCAAGGGCTATCCGGAGGCGGTCGTGGGGCCGGTGCTGGACCGGTTCGACGAGGTCGGCCTCGTCGACGACGCCGCGTACGCCGACATGCTGGTGCGCACCCGGCACGCCGAGCGCGGGCTCTCACGGCGGGCGCTCGCGATGGAGCTGCGCCGTCGCGGCATCGCCGAGGAGACGGCCGCCGACGCGCTCGAGCAGGTGGATCCCGACGACGAGCGCGCCGCGGCGCTGGCCCTGGCCCGCAAGCACGTGGCGCGCACTCGGGGGCTGGACCGGGACGTGCGCGTGCGCCGCGCCGTCGGGGCGCTCGGGCGCAAGGGCTACGCGCCGGGCGTCTGCTTCGGCGTCGTGCGCGACGCGCTGGCCGAGGAGGGCGAGGACGCCCTCGACGAGGACTACGCCGGGGCGGACGACTGACCCACGGGTCGAGCGTCGTCTGGGTGGGCGGACACCGCCCTGCACGCCGTCGTCCGCCTCGAGAGACAGGACCGCACGTGCGAGACCCCCGGACGCGGGAGCGTCCGGGGGTCTCGCGCAGGTCGGCGCGCCGACGACGGGCCGCGCCCGCCGCATCAGCTCGCCGTGGCGTCCCCGGTGGCGGCGATGGCGTTGCCGGGGCCTCCCGGCCTGCCGGCGACGACGGTCGGGTTCCCGATCCCCGGCCCGGCCGCCGTCGTGCCGGACGTCCTTCCGCTGAGGTAGCGGGACAGCCACCGGGCCACGGCCGTCAGCGCCCAGTTGATGACGATGAAGATCACGGCCGCCACCGTGAGCGTCTGCAGGTTGTTGCTGTGCCCGTTGCCGAAGATCTGCGCGGCCCGCAGCAGCTCGTCGTACGTGATGATCTGGCCGAGCGCGGTGTCCTTGAGCACGACGACCAGTTGCGACACCAGCGCCGGGAGCATCGCGATGAGCGCCTGCGGCAGCTGGATCGACCGCAGCACCTGCCCCCCGGTGAGCCCCACCGCGAGGCCGGCCTCCGACTGCCCCTTCGGCAGGTTGCCGACGCCCGCCCGCACGAGCTCGGCGATGACCGAGCCGTTGTACAGGATGAGGGCGACGACGACGGCGAGGAAGGCGGGCTCCTCGCCGATCTTGTTGTAGCCGAACAGCAGCCAGAAGAAGATCATCATGAGCAGCACGGGCACGGCGCGGAAGAACTCGACGACCACGCCGCTGATCCCGCGGACGGTCCGCGACCGGGCGAGCCGGCCGGAGCCGAGGACCAGGCCGAAGACCACCGCGCCGACGACGGCGAACGCGGCCGCGCGCAGGGTGTTCTGCAGGCCGGGGATGAAGTAGTTCTGCCACGCGCTCGACGTGAAGACCGGCTCCCAGAGGGACGCGGCGAACTGGCCCTTGCGGGCCAGTTCGGCGACGACGAGGGCCGCGATCCCGAGGACCACCAGCGCGCCCACGACGTTGCCGAGGGCGATCCACCGCCGGGCGCGGGGCCCGGGGGCGTCGAAGAGGACGGACTTCTGGCTCATCGGCGCACCGCCAGTCGGTTGGAGAGGAAGGTGGTGAGCACGCCGATGGGGATCACGAGCACCGCGAAGCCGATCGCGAAGATCAGGAAGATCGCGTAGATGTAGTTCGCGTTGCTCTCGATCATCTCCCGCATCAGGGTCGACGTCTCCGTCGAGACGCTCACCGCCACCGCGACCGTCGAGTTCTTCAGCAGCGCGATGAGCGTGTTGCCCAGCGGCGCCACGGCGCCGCGGAACGCCTGCGGCAGGATGATCAGGCGGGCCGCCGGGAGGAACGACAGCCCGATCGCGCGGGCCGCCTCCGCCTGTCCCAGGGGGACGGTGTTGACGCCGGACCGGATCGCCTCGCACACGAACGCCGCGTGGTACACGGACAGGCCGATCACGCCGAAGCGGAAGAAGTTCTGCGTGAAGTCGTCGGACAGCGTGATCTGCAGCTGCGTCCAGACCGCCAGGAAGAGGAACGTCATGATGACGGTCAGCGGCGTGTTGCGCAGGACGTTCACGTAGGCGGTGCCGGCCCACTGGAGGCTCGCGATGGGCGAGATCCGCATGAGCGCGAGGACCGTGCCGATGATCAGCGAGAAGATCGCGGCCCAGAACGTGAGCTGGATGTTCACCCAGTACGCGCCGAAGACGTCGTACTCGGCGAACAGGGCACCGAACTGGGACAGGAAGTCACCCACGGTGTGTCAGCCTCCCGGAGGGTGGTGTGCGGCAGCTGCCGCGGTGGACGGGCGAGGGGAGCGACGCGGCGGCGCCGCTCCCCTCGCACCGATGGGACGGTCGGACGTCAGGCGCAGGCGGCCGGCGTCGGCGGGTTGAGGTCCGCGTTGGGCTCGTAGCCGGTGCCCTCGGTGTTCGCCTTCACGGCCTTCTCCCACGACCCGTCGTCGATCATCGACTGGATCGCCGCGTTGATGTCCTCGCAGGTGTCGTTGTCCTTCGGCAGGCCGACGCCGTAGTTCTCCTCCGAGAACGGGTTGCCCACGACCTTGACCTTGCCCTTGTTCGCGGGCTGGGCGGCGAGGCCGGCGAGGATGATGTCGTCCGTCGTCACGGCGTCGACCTGGCCCGCCGTGAGCGCGGTGACGCACTCGGCGTAGCCCGGGCGCTCGACGAGCTGCACGTCGGTGGCGTACTCGTCCTTGATGCGCTGCGCCGACGTCGAGCCGGTCACGGAGCAGAGGTTCTTGCCCTTCAGGGCCTCCGGGCCGGTGATGTCGGTGTTGTCCGCCGCGACGAGGAGGTCCTGGCCGGCGATGAAGTACGGGCCGGCGAACGCGACCTGCTCCTTGCGCTCGTCGGTGATGGAGTAGGTCGCGAAGATCATGTCGACCTGGCCGGTCTGCAGCATGGTCTCGCGGTTGGCCGACGGCGCCTCGACCCACTCGATCTGGTCCTCGGAGTAGCCGAGCTTCTCCGCGACGTAGCGGGCGACGTCGGTGTCGAAGCCGGTGTACTCGCTGCCGTCCTGGTAGCCCAGGCCCGGCTGGTCGAACTTGATGCCGATCTTGACGGTGTCGCCGCCCCCGGAGCCGCCCGTCTCCTCGCCACCGCCACCGCCGCCACCGACCTCCCCGCCTCCACAGGCGGCGAGCGTGAGTGCGGTGAGTGCGGCGAGCGTGGCGGCACCTGCGTGTCGTGTGCGCATCGTTCTTACCCTTCGTCGGTGCGAGGCCGGTCCCGTGCGGGTGCCCTGCCAGGTCGGTCGTGAGTCAGTGCGAGAGGATCTTGGACAGGAAGTCCTTCGCCCGGTCGCTCTTGGGCGCGGTGAAGAACTCCTCGGGGGTGGCCTCCTCGACGATCTGGCCGTCGGCCATGAAGACGACGCGGTTCGCGGCCTTGCGGGCGAAGCCCATCTCGTGCGTCACGACGATCATCGTCATGCCCTCCTTCGCGAGGGCGACCATGACGTCCAGCACCTCGTTGATCATCTCCGGGTCGAGCGCCGAGGTGGGCTCGTCGAAGAGCATCACCTTGGGCTTCATCGCCAGCGCCCGGGCGATCGCGACGCGCTGCTGCTGCCCGCCGGACAGCTGGGCGGGCATCTTGCCGGCCTGGTTCTTCACGCCGACGCGGTCGAGCAGCTCGAGGGCGCGCTCCTTCGCCGCCTTCGTCCGCTCCCCGCGGACCTTCACCGGCCCGAGGGTGACGTTCTCCAGGATCGTCTTGTGCGCGAAGAGGTTGAACGCCTGGAAGACCATGCCGACGTCGGAGCGCAGCTTCGCGAGGGCCTTGCCCTCCTCGGGCAGCGGCACGCCGTCGATGCGGATCTCCCCGGAGTCGATGGTCTCGAGCCGGTTGATCGCCCGGCACAGGGTCGACTTGCCCGAGCCTGACGGGCCGATCACCACGAGCACCTCGCCCCGGCGGACGGTGAGGTCGATGTCCTGCAGCACGTGCAGCTCGCCGAAGTGCTTGTTGACGTTCTTCAGCTCGACGAGCGGGGCTCCGAGGGCGCCCGACGCCTCGGCAGGGTCGGTCGTCGTGGTCGCTTCGCCGTGATCCATCTCTCGAACCTATCCACTCGGTGTTTCCGCGACCAGCACCGGGTTCTCCGGTTCCGCAACGGTTCAGTAACAGTGCACACGCCGTGCACGCGTGCCCGAGCCCTCGGCGGTGGTGACCACGGTGTCGTCGAGCGTCCGGGGAGCGGTCGTCGAGCGGTAGGGGTGGGTCGCCTCGTCGGGGCCCGGCCGTCGGGCACCGTACCCTAGTTGTGATGTCCAGTACCACGCAGAGCCCCGCCGTGTCGGCCCGTCCCACGGACGAGCCGTCCGCCCGGCGCACGTATCTCGTGCGCACCCTGGGCTGCCAGATGAACGTCCACGACTCCGAGCACATGGCCGGCATGCTCGAGCAGGCCGGCTATGAGCGCGCCACCGCCCAGGACGAGGCGGCGAGCCGCGCCGACGTCGTCGTGATCAACACCTGCGCGGTGCGCGAGAACGCCGCGACCCGGCTCTACGGGAACCTCGGGCAGCTGGCCGGCATCAAGGCGGACCGCCCCGGGATGCAGATCGCCGTGGGCGGGTGCCTCGCGCAGAAGGACCGCGGCGAGATCGTGTCCAAGGCCCCGTGGGTGGACGTCGTCTTCGGCACGCACAACCTCGACGCCCTGCCCGTGCTGCTCGAGCGCGCGCGGCACAACGCCGAGGCCCAGGTCGAGATCGCGGAGTCGCTGCAGGTCTTCCCCTCCACGCTGCCCACCCGGCGCGAGTCCGTCTACGCGGGCTGGGTGTCGATCTCGGTCGGCTGCAACAACACCTGCACCTTCTGCATCGTGCCGCACCTGCGCGGCAAGGAGCGCGACCGCCGGCCGGGAGAGGTCCTCGCCGAGGTCGAGGCGCTCGTGGCCGCCGGCGCGGTCGAGGTGACCCTGCTGGGCCAGAACGTCAACAGCTACGGCGTCGAGTTCGGCGACCGCGGCGCGTTCGCGAAGCTGCTGCGGGCCTGCGGCACGATCGAGGGGCTGGAGCGGGTGCGGTTCACCTCCCCGCACCCCGCGGCGTTCACCGACGACGTCATCGCCGCCATGGCCGAGACGCCCAACGTCATGCCGAGCCTGCACATGCCGCTGCAGTCGGGCTCCGACCGCGTGCTGCGCGCGATGCGCCGCTCCTACCGGTCGGCGAAGTTCCTGGGCATCCTCGACCGCGTGCGGGACGCCATGCCCGACGCCGCGATCACCACCGACATCATCGTCGGGTTCCCGGGCGAGACCGAGGAGGACTTCCGCGAGACGCTGCGCGTCGTGGAGGCCTCGCGGTTCAGCTCGGCGTTCATGTTCCAGTACTCGCCGCGCCCCGGAACCCCGGCCGCGACGATGGACTCCCAGCTGCCCAAGGAGGTCGTGCAGGAGCGCTTCGAGCGCCTGCTGGCCCTCCAGGAGCGCATCGCCGGCGAGGAGGCCGCCCGCCAGGTCGGCCGCACCGTCGACGTCCTCGTGTCCGAGGGATCGGGCAAGAAGGACGGCGCCACCCACAGGCTCTCGGGGCGCGCGCCCGACAACCGGCTCGTGCACCTCGCGCTGCCCGCCGACCTGCTCGTCGACGCCGCGGGCGACGCCGCGCAGCTCGCGGGTGCCCCCGACTCGCTCGACGACCCCCGCCTCGCGGACGCCGCGACGCTCGACCCGCGCGTGCCGCGCCCGGGTGACGTCGTGACGGTGGGGATCACGCGGTCGGCGCCGCACTTCCTGGTCGCCGACGCGGTGCTCGACGGCGGCGCGTACGCGGTGCGGCGCACCCGGTCGGGCGACGCGTGGGCCCAGCGGGAGACCGCGCGCCTCGGCGGGGGCGAGGACGAGCACGCGCACGGCGGCGCGCCGTCCGGCGGTCCGGTCGTGCTCGGGATGCCGTCGCTGCGGGCCTGACCCCCGGGTCCGGCCGGCCCGGGCGCCACGAGAAGGCGGTCAGGACAGGTCGTCCGGCTCCGGCCCGCCGGGCGTCATCGCGCCCACGGTGCTGAAGAACTGCGACGACGTCACGAGCCCGCAGGACACCGTGGCCGCGAGCTGCTCGTCGGTCGCGCCGTGCTCGAAGTCCACCGACACCTCGGCGTAGAGCGCGAGCCGCTCGCCCTCCGGGCGGGCGTACACCTTGGGCCACACGCGCTCGCGGTTCCAGTCGTTCACGGCCTGCAGCACCGCGAGACGGGCCCCGTCGGGCACCGTGCCGGCCCAGCGGCCGCGCACCTGCAGGATCTCGTCGTGGTCGCCGAGCAGCAGGAACCAGAACCGGTTGCCGTCCCAGGTACCGGTCACGTCGCCGTCGTCGTCGGTGCGGAACCGGTAGCCGCGGCGGGTCAGGTCGTCCGCGACGCGGGCGTGGGAGAGCGGGCGCGGCGTCGTCGCGGACGGCCGGCCCGGGCGGCCCGACGTGCGCTCCCCGCGCGCGGCCACGCGCGACCCGGCGTCCTGCACGGCGCGGCCGACGGCGTCGGCGGCCCGGCGGACGCCGCCGAGCATCCGACGGGCGACGCCGCCGGAGCGAGGCGCCGTCACGACGCGTCCCGCAGCGGGTCGCGGAACGTCGTGTCGAGGTGCTCGAAGAACATCGACCCCGTGCTCAGGCCGCACTGCAGCAGCTGGTCGAGCTGCGCCTCGCCGACGGCGCTGCCGACGTCCACCGTGACCTCGGCGCAGACGACCACGGAACCGTCGTCGCGCACGCGCACGTACGTCTTGGGCCAGATCCGCTCGGCGTTCCACTCGTTGCAGATCTCGAGGATCTCGGCGAGCCGGTCGATGCTGAGGTCGCGGTGCCACTGGCCGCGGACCTGGAGCACCTCCGACCGTTCGCCCAGCACGAGGAAGTAGAACAACCAGCCGTGCCACAGGCCGCCCACGTCGCCGTCGGAGTCGACGAAGTACGAGAAGCCGGAGCGCTCGAGCCAGTCCGTCACGCGGTCGCGCGACAAGGGGGCCAGCGCGTCGTCCGCGCCGACGTGGTCGGCCAGCAGACCCTCGATCCGGTCGTGGAGCTCGTCGTCCTGGACGTCGCCCACGAGCTCGTCGTCCCGGCCGACGGAGGTCGGCCGGATCTTGCTTGCCCGGCGTGAACCGAAGAACCTCACCCGTCCACGCTACACGTCGCGGCCGACGGGAGGTCCGGCGTGCCGCACGGGTGGACGCCCGGGCCGAGGTCGCCGGGGGACCGCGCCGGTGGCGACGGTAGGTTGGTCGCGTGCCAGCCCGCGCCGTCGTCCTGCCCGGAACGCCCCTGCTCGTGCCCGGTGCGGGCGGCGGCACCGACCTCCTCGGCGAGGTGCGGCTCGCCGTGGACGGCGCGCTCGACCGGCTGGTGGCCGACGTCGCGGCGCACGGCGACGGTGACGCACCTCTCGTGGTCCTGGCCCCCGTCCCGCGCGGCGCGAGCGGCGGGTTCGGCCGGCGACGCCCGTCCCTCGCCGGGGCTGGGGTCGCCGACCGCTGGGTGCCGGCGGTCGCCGGATGGGCGGGCGCCGCCGACCCGGCCGCGCACGTCCCCGCCTCGGTGGCGCTGGTCGCGCTGCACGCGGCCCTCGAGCGGGCCGGTCACCCCGCACAGCCGGTGGCCGTCCTCGAGGTGGCCGGCGCCGCGCCGGCAGCGCCGGCGGAGGGCGTCGCGGCACTGCGGCGGGCCCCGGCGGTCGTCGTCGCCGGGGGCGCGGCCCCTGGGGCCTCGGACACCGCCCGCGACGAGACCGGAGACGTGCCCGCCGACGCGGCCGGGCTCGGTCCCGTCCGGCTCGAGGCGGCCGTCGCCGCCCTGCTCGACGGCGCGGTCGCGCCGAGCGCCTGGACGTGGCGGGTGACGACCGTCGCCGGGGGGCACGAGCACCTGCCCGCCGCCTACGGCATCGCCGAGGGCGGCGTGCGCCGACCGGGACGCGACTGAGCTGGCGCAACGCCACTACGGAACGCCCCTACGGAGCGCTCAGGGCGCGCCCACGAGCGCGGCGGCGACGGCCTCCGCCTCCTGGTCGCGGCCCAGGCTCCGCAGCGCGCCGACGAGCTCGTCGGCGACGGCGGCCGCGCCGTCCCGGGCGCCCACGGCCGCGAGACCGTCCAGGGCTGCCCGCAGCGGGTCGACCGCCGCGGCCACGTCGCCCGCGGCCCGTCGTGCGCTGCCCACCAGCCAGAACGCGTGGGCCGCGTCGAAGGTCAGGCCGGCACGGGCGAACTCCTCGGCCACCGCCTCCGCCTCCTGCGCCGCCTCCGCGTGCCGCCCGGCCGTCGCGACGAGGCGCGCACGCACGTCGCGCAGCTGTCGCTCCTCCGCCCCGACGAGGGCGGCGCGGCGCGCGGCGAGCTCCTCGGCGAACGCGGGGGTGGGCGCCGCGGGCGCGTCGTCCGCCGGGCGCGCGAGGTCGCCGAGCACCCGCTCGACGGCGGCCAGCGCCGCGTCGAGGTCTCCCGTGCTGGCCTGGACCGCCGCGGCGGCCCGGACGACGGGCCCGACGTACGCCGGGTCGGTCCCCGCCGCACGGAGCAGCGCGACGGCGCGGGCGAACGCGCCGGCCGCGCCCTCGTCGTCGCCCAGCGCCGCGGCGACCTGGGCGGCCTCGGCCAGCGCGAAGCCGGCGTCCTCGAGCCGGCCGGCCTCCTCGGCCAGGCCGGAGGCCTCGAGATAGGCGGCGGACGCCTCGACGGGGTCCGGGCTGCTCTCGGCGAGCGCGAGCGCCGCGGCGACCGGGTCGGCACCGGCCGCCGGCCCCGTGACGCCGGCGACGTCGATGCCCGCCGGCGAGGCCGCGTCCGCGCCGGCGACCGTGCCCGCGACGGAGGCCGAGACGTCGTCGAGGGCGGTGCCCCCGGAGCGTCGGGCCGCCGTGCGCGTCGCGGCGGCGGCGAGCACGCCGAGCTCGACGGGCAGGCGCCGGGACTGCCGCTCCCAGGCGGCGTCGAGCAGGCGCGCGTGGCGGTCGGTGCCGTGCCGGGCGTCGAACGCACGGGCGATCGGGGCGAGCTCGCCGCGCGCCCACCGGTCGAGCTCGGCGACGGTGCGCGCCGGCACCCCGGCCAGCTCCACGGGCGTGTCGGCGTGCGTCTCGCGCAGCACCGCGGTGGCGACCGCGACGTGGGTGAGCACGGAGAGCCGCTCGCCCGGGGAGTCGGACACCGTGAGGTGCTCGGGGTAGGCGTGCAGCAGGCGCAGGGCGCGCTCGGGGTGGCCTGCCCGGGCGAGGAACTCCACGTGGCGGGACACGGTGATCTCCTTCGAGACCGCGGCCTCGAGGTGGCTCATGGCGCTGCGGTGCGCGGCGGCGGCGCCGTCCGCGTCGCCGAGGTCGAGCAGGAGCAGCTCGAGCAGCGACTCCATCCGCGCGGGCTCGTCGCCGCAGGTGGCGCCGGCGGCGACGGCGGCGCGGATCGCGTCGGCCGCCTCCTGGACCCGGCCCGTCTCCGCCAGGTACTCCGCCTGACCGCTGGGCGTGCAGGCGGCGCAGTCGGAGAACGAGTCGCGGGGCGTCGTGATCCAGGTGCGATATGCCTCCTCGGTGCCGGGGGCGCCCTGCGTGCGCAGCCAGGCGAACCGCTCGCCGGCCACCGCGCTGGTGCCGTTCCCGGCGAGCGCGTAGCGCCGCTCCATGTCGTCGAGGGTCGCGTCGATCTGCGCGGCCGGGACGGAGGGGAACCGCGCGAGCAGGCCGACCATCCACTTGAACGACCAGAACAGCGAGTGGGTGTCGCTGCCGTCGAACAGCTCGGGGCGCTCGTCCCACCAGCGCAGCATCTGCGTGAACGGGAGGAAGGCCTTCTCCGCCTCCGGGGTGGAGGTGTAGGAGTCGACGAGCGCGAACAGGGCGTACGCGCGCGCCTCCTCGGGGCCCTCGGCGGTGATCCGGGCGACCTCCTGCTCGGCGGCGGCGCTGCGCGCGACGCCGTACGGCATGCTCATGATCGTCGAGACGGCGCGGTTCGCCTCGTCCAGGGTGCGGGTCATCGGGCGTCGTCCTCGGTGTCGGTGGAACGGGTGTCGGTGGAACGGGTGTCGGGCAGCGCGCGCTCGAGCAGCGTGCGCAGGGCGTCGTCGAGCAGCCCCGCCTCGGCGCCGGCCAGGGGCCGGCCCGACGCGAGCAGCGCGGTGACGTAGAGCGACCGGGTGCCCGCGGCGCGGACCGGGGCGTCGCCGGCCGCGAGCAGTGCGCGGACGGTCGGGTTGGCGTCGTTCAGCACCAGCCGGCGGGCGCGTGCCGGGCCCGTGAGGCCGGCGAGCACGGCGCCCCACACGTCCGTGGCGTCGCCGACGGGCTCCGCGGCCTCGCGCGCCTGGCGCGAGTGCTCGCCGTCGCGGTCCGTCAGCAGCATGGCGGGCACCTCGGAGGGCTCGAAGACCCGCAGCTGCACGTCGCAGTCCTGGTCGGCCAGGTCGTCGCGGAGCGCCGCCAGCGCGTCCGTGACCTCGAGCTCGCGCAAGGGCTCGACCTCGGCCAGCACGGCCTCGAGGTCCCCCGGAGCCACCGGCGCGAGCCGCCAGGCGGGCCGCCGGCGCGCGACGCGGGCCAGCAGGTCGGCGTCGTACACGTAGCCCGCGTTGAGCACGGGCAGCCCCTGCGCGGCGGCGACGGCGGCCACGCGCCGGTACTCCTCCACGCTGGTGGTCCACAGCACCCGCGGCGGGGCCTCACCGTCGGCAGGCTCGGCGAGATCGGCGAGGGTGCGGGTGCCGACCGTGGTCTCGAACGGCAGCACCCGGGCGGCCAGGTCGAGCATCGCGTCGTCCTGCACCGCCAGCGCCCGGACGGCGAGGTGGTGCGTCGACAGGAACGCCCGGGCCAGGGGCGACGGCTCGGCGAGCGTCTCGAGCGTCCAGGCGCGGACGCGGTCGCCCAGCGCCTCGCGGGTGGCGAAGAGGACGTCGTCCTCGAACAGGCCCTCGCGGGACGCCGTCGGGCGCAGGGCGGAGGCGTCCACGACGCAGCGGACGAAGAACGCCCACTCGGGCAGGAGCCCCTCGACGCCGGTGCCGAGCAGCATGCGCTTGAGCGACACGCGGTGGTGCGCGGCCGTCGTGGGAGCCACGGCCGCGGGCAGCACGAACGCGACCCCGGTGAGGCCCGCGACGGGCAGGTCGAGGTCGATGTGCGCCAGGGGCGTGAAGCCGAGGGTGCGCTCGCAGTACGCCGCCAGCGCCCGCGCCCGCTCGCCGTCGTCCGCGTACGCCGCGCGCCACGGCACCTCGTCCCCGCTGAGGCGGCGCCGGGCGGTGCCGCCGTCCTCCAGCCGCACCTCCACCGACACGTCCACGGGCAGCAGCCCGCCGAAGTCGGCGGCGAGGGCGGCCACGGTGTCGGGCTCGAGCCAGTGCTCGGCGTCCCGCAGCGGGCGCAGCCGCACGACGCTCCCCGGACCCTCGGGCACCGGGGGCGCGGTCGGGTCCGCGGGGTCGAGCTCCGTCAGCTCGTACCGGCCGTCGGCGTACCCGCGCCAGCGCACGGGCACCGCCTGCGGGTCGCGCGCCGAGCGGGACACGAGGTCGATCTCGTCGGCGACCATGAACGCCGACAGCAGGCCGATGCCGAACTGGCCGAGGAACTCCTCGCGGCCGCCGCCGAACCCGGTGCCGAGATCGTCCGCCGACGGTCCGTCCTCGCGCTTCGAGCTGCGGCCGATGGTGGCCAGCAGGTCGCGGGCCTCCTCGGCGGTCAGGCCGACGCCCGTGTCGTGCACCTCGAGCCCGCCGTCGTCCAGCGGCCGCAGCAGCACCTGGGCGGGGGCGGCCGGGTCGAGGGCGCGCCGCGCGGTGATCGCGTCGACGCCGTTCTGCAGCAGCTCGCGCAGGTAGACGCGGGGGCTGGAGTACAGGTGCCGGCTGAGCAGCTCGACCAGGCCGCGCAGGTCGACCTGGAACGCGTCGGTGCCGCTGCTCACCGTGCGTCGCCCGCGGCCACCCCGGCGCCGGCCGCGCCCTCGGGGGCGGGGTAGCGCTCGTCCAGCATCTCGAAGAACGACAGGCCGGTCGCGAGGCCGCAGTCGACGATGCGCTCGAGCTGCTCGTCGTTCACCCCGCTGCGCAGGTCGGTCGCCACCTCGGCGAAGACCACGACCGGCGACCCCTCGTCCTCCTGGCGCGCGAAGACCTTCGGCCAGATCCGCCCGACGTTCCACTCGTTGAGGAGCGCCGTGAGCGTCCCCAGCTCGGACGCGGGGAGCGTCCGGCTCCACCGGCCGCGGATCTGCAGGATGGCCTGCGGCTCGCCGACCAGCAGGAAGTAGAAGGTGTTGTCGTCCCAGACGCCGCCGAGGTCGCCGTCCTCGTCGATGCCGAAGTACCACTCGCGGCGCGTCATCAGCGCCTCGAGCCGGTCGCGGGTGAGCGTCGTGGGCGCGGCGACCGTCGTAGCGGTCGGCTTGGTGAAGAAGGCCATGGGTCCTCGTCCTGTGCAGGCTCTCGGCGCACGCCTCGTTGCGCCGGGCATCGGTGGGTGGTGAAGAACACCCTAGCCAGGGCGGCGGGCCTCCCGATCACAGCTTCGCTCCCGGTCGGACGCGGTGGTCGCCGGGCTAGGCTCGCCGCGTGAACGCAGAGCCGAACGGCCCGGGGACGCCGGGCGTCCCCGTGGTCGTCGCCGTCGTCGGCCCCACGGCGACGGGCAAGTCGGACCTGGCGCTCGACCTGGCGCAGGCGCTCTCGGGCGGCGGGCCGGCCGGCGTCCGCGCTGACGCCGAGATCGTCAACGCCGACGCGTTCCAGCTCTACCGCGGCATGGACGTCGGGACGGCGAAGGTCCCGGTCGACGAGCGGCGCGGGATCGTGCACCACCAGCTCGACGTGCTGGACCCGCGGCAGGACGCGTCCGTGGCGCGCTACCAGAAGGCCGCTCGCGCCGACCTGGACGCCGTCGCCCGCCGGGGAGCGCGGGCCGTCGTCGTCGGAGGGTCCGGGCTGTACGTCCGCGCGCTGCTCGACCACATGGACTTCCCCGGCACGGACCCGACCGCGCGGGCCCGGCTCGAGGAGCGCGCCGAGCGCGAGGGGCGCCGGGCGCTGCACGACGAGCTCGCCCGCCTCGACCCCGACGCCGCGACGTCGATCGGCCCGCACAACACGCGGCGGATCGTGCGCGCGCTCGAGGTCATCGAGCTCACGGGCCGCCCCTACACCGCCAACCTGCCCCGCCAGGAGTACGTCCGCCCGGCCGTGCAGATCGGGCTCGACTGCAACCGGGAGGTGCTCGACGGGCGGGTGGCCGGCCGGGTGGCGCGGATGTGGGACGAGGGGCTGGTCGACGAGGCGCGCGCGCTCGCCTCGCCCGAGCAGGGCGGGACGGGGGCCGGGCTGGGCACAACGGCGGCCCGCGCCGTCGGCTACGCCGAGCTGGTCGCCTCCTGGCGCGGCGAGCTCTCGCTCGACGAGGCGCGCGAGGCGATCGTCGCGAACACCCGCCGGCTGGCCCGCAAGCAGATGGGCTGGTTCGGCCGGGACCCGCGCGTGCACTGGCTCGACGCCGGCTCGCCCGACCTGCTCTCCGAGGCGCTCGAGGTCGTGCGCGCCGCCGACGCCGGCGCGCTCCCCGCACCGGAGGCGGGGCCCGTGCGCCGTAGTCTGGGCTCATGACGCTGCGCTTCACCAAGGGTCACGGCACCCAGAACGACTTCGTGCTGCTGGCCGACACCCGGGGGGACCTCGAGCTGACCCCGGACCAGGTGCGGCGCCTCGCCGACCGCCGCGGGGGGATCGGCGGCGACGGCGTCATCCGGCTCGCGCCCACGGCCGCCCTCGCGCGCGCCGGGGAGGAGGTCGCCGACCGGGTCCTCGCCGAGGAGCCCGCGGCGATCTGGTTCATGGACTACCGGAACGCCGACGGCTCGGTCGCGCAGATGTGCGGCAACGGGGTGCGCGTCTTCACCGCGTTCGCCGAGCAGCTCGGCCTCGCGGACCTCGACGACGGGCAGGAGCTCGCGCTCGGCACCCGCGCGGGCGTGCGCCGGGTCCGCAAGGAGCCGGGCGGCTGGTACGCCGTCGACATGGGCCCGTGGGCCCTGCCCGGCGGCGACGCCGCGGCGGCGCGCGGCGCGGACGCCGCCGTCCTGGTGCACGGCTGGGAGGCGCCCCGCCCGGCGCTGAGCGTCGACATGGGCAACCCCCACACGGTGGTCGCGCTCGCGCGGGCGTCCGAGCTCGCCGAGGCCGACCTCACGCGCGCGCCGGAGGTGGACCCGCTGCCTCCCGAGGGCACGAACGTCGAGCTGGTCGTCCCGCTCGCCGAGACCGTCGACCCCGAGGGGCGGGCCGTCGGGCACGTGCGGATGCGGGTGCACGAGCGCGGGGTGGGGGAGACGCAGTCCTGCGGCACCGGTGCGTGCGCGGCGGCGCTCGCGGTGCGCACGTGGGCCTCAGCGGGTGCCGACGGCCCGGTGCCCGACGTCTGGGAGGTCGAGGTGCCCGGCGGGCTGGTGCGCGTCCGGCTGCTCGACGGCGGGCACGTGGAGCTCGCCGGCCCGGCGGAGCTGGTGTTCAGCGGCGAGACCGAGCTCGGGGAGCCCTGACCCCTCAGGGCCGTCGACCGGCGGTCCCGCCGACGGCGGCGTCAGCCGACGCGCAGGACCCGGAAGCCCTTGGACGACGCCTCGCGCTCGACGTCGCGGCCCAGCTCGGCCTCGATCCAGCGCGCGAGCGAGTCCGAGCCCAGGTTCTTCTGCACCACGAGCCAGGCGTCCGCCTGCGGCGCGAGCCGCGGGAGCCAGGCGCGCAGGAGGTCGTGCAGCACCGCCTTGCCCACCCGGATCGGCGGGTTCGACCAGATCGTCGCGAACCGCACGTCGTCCGGCACGTCCTCCGCGCGCACGGCGCGCACGTTCTCCAGGCCGAGCCGCGCCGCCGTCGAGCGGAGCAGGTCGAGGGCCCGCTCGTTGACGTCGACCGCCCACACGGTGGCGCCGGGGGAGGCGAGCGCCATCGTGAGCGCGACCGGCCCCCAGCCGCAGCCGAGGTCCAGCAGGTCGCCCGCGGCGGGCGGGGCGGGCACCTCGCGCAGCAGCACACGCGTGCCCTTGTCGACGCCCCCGGGGGAGAAGACGCCGGAGGCGACGTCCACCTCCACCTCCCGGCCGGCGAGCTGCACGACGGCGCGACGGCGCTCGGCGGCCGAGGCCGGCTGCGCGGTGAAGTAGTGGTCGGGCTGCTCGCTCACCCGGCGATCCTAGGTCGCGGCCGGACCGCCGTCGTCCGCGGTGCTCCCGCTGAGGAAAAACTCTCCACCGGGACGATCTGGCGTGGGACCCTTGTTGTACTCCTGTGGCGGCCAGGCCGCCGACCCCGACCCGAGAGGCACACCTTGACCCACACCCCGACCAACCCCGACACCCCGCAGGCCGACGAGACCGCCGGCGCCCCCGGTGCCGAGACCTCGGCGGACGCGCGCCGCGAGGCCGAGCGCGACGCCCAGGCGATCGCGCAGGACGTCGTCGCCCGGGTGCTCGCACGGGCCGGGACGGCGCGGTCCGAGGGCGCCACGGTGCACACCGCCCACGACGGCGACCAGCTCGACCTCGAGGAGCGCATCTCGCTGCGCCGCGTCGCCGGGCTCTCCACCGAGCTCGAGGACGTCACCGAGGTCGAGTACCGCCAGCTCCGCCTGGAGCGCGTGGTGCTCGTCGGTCTCTACTCCGGGGGCGAGGCCGCGGCCCGCGAGGCGGAGGTCTCGCTGCGCGAGCTCGCCGCGCTCGCCGAGACGGCGGGCTCGCAGGTCCTCGACGGGCTGCTGCAGCGCCGTCAGAAGCCCGACCCGGGCACGTACCTCGGCTCCGGCAAGGCGGCCGAGCTGGCGGAGGTGGTCGCGTCGGTCGGCGCGGACACCGTCGTCGCCGACACCGAGCTGGCGCCGTCCCAGCGCCGCGCGCTGGAGGACATCGTCAAGGTCAAGGTGGTCGACCGGACCGCGCTGATCCTCGACATCTTCGCCCAGCACGCCAAGTCGCGGGAGGGCAAGGCCCAGGTCGAGCTCGCCCAGCTCGAGTACCTGCTGCCGCGCCTGCGCGGCTGGGGCGACTCGATGTCGCGCCAGGCCGGTGGCCAGGTGGGCGGCCAGGGCGCCGGCATGGGCTCCCGCGGCCCCGGTGAGACGAAGATCGAGCTGGACCGCCGGCGCATCCGCAACCGGATGGCCAAGCTGCGTCGCGAGATCGCCGCCATGGCGCCCGGGCGCGAGACCAAGCGCCTCGACCGCAAGCGGCACGGCGTGCCGAACGTGGCGATCGCCGGCTACACCAACGCCGGCAAGTCGTCGCTGCTCAACGCGCTCACCGACGCGGGCGTCCTCGTCGAGAACGCCCTGTTCGCCACGCTGGACCCGACCGTGCGCCGCGCCCGGACGGAGGACGGCCGGCCCTACACCTTCACCGACACCGTCGGGTTCGTGCGGCACCTGCCGCACCAGCTCGTCGAGGCGTTCCGGTCCACGCTCGAGGAGGTGGGCGACGCCGCGCTGCTGCTGCACGTGGTCGACGCCTCCCACCCGGACCCGGAGGGGCAGATCGCCGCCGTGCGCGAGGTGCTCGCCGAGATCCCCGGGATCGCGGACGTGCCCGAGGTCGTCGTGCTGAACAAGGCCGACGTCGCGGACCCGGCCGTGGTGGGGCGGGTGCAGCGTCGCGAGCGACGCAGCGTCGTGGTGTCCGCGCACTCCGGCGAGGGCATGGCCGAGCTGCGGGAGCTGATCGCGGCCGAGCTGCCCCAGCCGCACGTCGAGATCGACCTGGTCGTCCCGTACTCCCGCGGCGACCTCGTGCACCGCGCCCACGAGGCGGGCAGCACCGTCGCCGAGGAGCACCTGGCCGAGGGCACGCGCCTGCGCGGACGGGTGGACGAGGGGCTCGCGGCCGAGCTCCAGCGCGTCGCCGTGGCGGGCTGACCTCACGCGTCGAGCCGCCCGCCGCCACGGCGACGGGCGTCCCGCCGTGGGCTGTGGGCGCGTCGCCCGACGGTCGGCGGGTCGCCCTAGGATCGTCGGGTGACTCCCCCCGACGCCGCCGACGCCCCGACGCTCCTCGACCTGGCGGTGGGTGCCCTCGGCGGCGGTCGTCGCGAGGGTCAGCACCGGATGGCGGAGGCCGTCGCGGAGTCCATGGACTCCGGGCGGCACCTGCTGGTCCAGGCGGGGACGGGGACCGGCAAGTCGCTCGCCTACCTGGTGCCCGCCGTGCAGCACGCCGTCGAGGACGGCAAGCGGGTCGTCGTCTCCACCGCGACGCTGGCCCTGCAGCGCCAGGTGGTCACGCGCGACCTGCCGCTGGTCGCCGAGGCCGTGGGGCCGAAGCTGCCCCGTCCCCCCAAGGTCGCCCTGCTCAAGGGCTGGCACAACTACCTGTGCAAGCACAAGGTCACCGGCGGGTACCCGGTCGAGGGTGCGACGCTCTTCGACCTCCCGGACGATCCCGGCCCCGGCGAGGGCGCCGCTGCGGAGCAGCACCCGGCGGCCTCGGGCCCGCGCGGGCGGGGCGGACGCCCGGGGGATGCGGCCTCGCTCGCCGACCACGTGCGCCGGCTGCACGCCTGGGCCGACGAGACCGACACCGGCGACCGCGACGACCTCGTGCCCGGCGTCCCCGACAAGGCCTGGCGCCAGGTGTCCGTCACCGCGCTGGAGTGCCTGGGCCAGCGGTGCCCGCTCCTCGCGGAGTGCTTCCCGGAGCGGGCACGCGCGGCGGCGCGGGAGGCCGACGTCGTCGTCACCAACCACGCCATGCTCGGCATCGCCGTCTCGGGGAACCCGGGCGTGCTGCCGGAGCACGACGCCGTCGTCGTCGACGAGGCGCACGAGCTCGCCGAGCGCGTGACGGCGGCCGCCACCGTCGACCTGTCCCTGACGGTCGTGGAGCACGCGGCGCGCCTCGCCCGCCGGCACGGCGGCACAGAGACGGAGGCGCTCGACGCCGCCTCGCAGCGGCTGGGCAGCCTGCTGGCCACCGCGCCCGCGGAGCGGTTCCCGCTCGGCCTGCCCGACGACCTGCGCGCCGCGGTGGCCGCGGTGCGCGACGCCGCGCGCGAGCTCCTCACGCGGCTCAAGCCGCAGGGCTCGGGCAAGCAGGAGGCCCCGGACGCGGGGATGAAGATGGCGCAGTCCGCCGTCCTGCAGCTCTTCGAGGTCGCGGAGCGGATGGCGGCCGAGGACACGACCGCGGACGTGCTGTGGTGCTCGCGCCCGCCGGAGAACGCGCCCTGGGCCGGCGACGGCGTGACGCGGCTGCACGCCGCGCCGCTGGCGGTGGCGGGGCTGATCCGCACGCACCTGCTGGGCGAGGCGACGGGCGTGTTCACCTCGGCGACCCTCACCCTCGGCGGCACCTTCGACCCGGTGGCGCGGTCGCTCGGACTGGCGGGTTCGGGAGGCTCCGACGAGACCGCGGACTGGGCGGGGCTCGACGTCGGCAGCCCGTTCGACTATCCCCGGCAGGGGATCCTCTACGTGGCCCGGCACTTGCCCGCGCCCGGTCGCGAGCCCACGACCGACGCCCAGCTCGACGAGATCGCCGGGCTGATCGAGGCCGCCGGCGGGCGGACGCTGGGGCTGTTCTCGTCCCGCCGGGCGGCGCTGGCCGCGGCGGAGGCGATGCGCGAGCGGCTGGACGTCCCCGTGCTGTGCCAGGGAGACGACCAGCTCCCGACGCTGGTGCAGGCGTTCGCCGCCGACCCGCCGACCTGTCTGTTCGGCACCCTCTCCCTGTGGCAGGGCGTCGACGTGCCCGGCCCGAGCTGTCAGCTGGTGCTCGTGGACCGGATCCCGTTCCCGCGGCCGGACGACCCGGTCAAGGCGGCGCGGGCCCGGTCGGTGGAGCAGGCGGGCGGCAACGGCTTCATGCAGGTCTCGGCCACGCATGCCGCGCTGCTGCTGGCGCAGGGAGCAGGGCGGCTGGTGCGCACGGGGGAGGACCGCGGCGTCGTGGCCGTCCTCGACCCCCGGCTCGCGACGGCGCGGTACGGGTCGTTCCTCACCCGCTCCATGCCGGACTTCTGGCCGACCACGGACGGCGAGCTCGTCCGCGCTGCGCTCCGGCGTCTCGACACCTAGCGTGGGGGCCGTGGACGAGACACGCAGGACGACCAAGCTCGCGATCGTCGGGGCGGGAGCGGTGGGTTCCACCCTCGCGTACGCGGCACTGGCCCGGGGCGCGGCGCGGTCCGTCGCCCTCCTGGACGTCAACCGGGCGAAGGTGGAGGCGGAGGTCCTCGACCTGCGGCACGGGGGCATGTTCATCCCGCAGGCGGAGATCGAGGGCTCGGACGACGTCGAGGTCTGCCGCGGCGCCGACATCGTGGCGGTGACGGCCGGGGCCAAGCAGAAGCCCGGGCAGAGCCGCCTCGACCTGGCCGAGGCGACGGTCGGCCTCACCCGGTCGATCCTGCCGGGGCTCCTGGAGGTCGCCCCCGACGCGGTGTACCTCATGGTCACCAACCCGGTGGACGTCGTCACGTACGCGGCGCAGGAGATCAGCGGCCTGCCCCGCGGCCGGGTGTTCGGCAGCGGCACCGTCCTGGACTCCTCGAGGCTGCGTGACGCGCTGGCCCGGCACTGCGGGGTCGCCGTGGGGAACGTGCACGCGAACATCGCCGGCGAGCACGGCGACTCGGAGATCGTGCTGTGGAGCTCCGCCACGATCGCCGGCGTGCCGCTCCTGGACTGGCGCCCGTTCCGGGGGCGTCCGCCGCTGGACGAGCCCGCCCGGCACCAGATCGCCACCGACGTCGTCGAGTCGGCCTACCGGGTCATCGCCGGGAAGGGGGCGACGAACTACGCCGTCGGCCTGGCGGCGACCCGGATCATCGAGGCGGTGCTCAACGACGAGCACCGGGTGATGAACGTGTCGTCACGCCTGGACGACTTCTACGGCATCAGCGACGTCTGCCTGTCCGTGCCCTCGCTCGTCGACCGCCGCGGCGTGGCGGAGACCATCGACACCCCGCTCTCGGACGAGGAGATCGCCGGCCTGCGCGCGTCGGCCGACGGCATGCGCGCCGTGCAGGCCCGGCTCGGCCTCTGACGGGCCCGAACCGTCAGAGGCTGCGGAGCACGGCGACGACCCGCCCGAGCACCTGCGCCTCGTCGCCCGGGATGGGGGAGTAGGCGGCGTTCTGCGGCAGCAGCCAGGTGTGCCCGTCGGCCTGCTTGAACGTCTTGACCGTGGCCTCGCCGTCGATCATCGCGGCGACGACCTCGCCGTTCTCGGCCACGGGCTGGCTGCGCACGACCACCCAGTCGCCGTCGCAGATCGCGGCGTCGACCATCGAGTCGCCCGCGACCTTGAGGAGGAAGAGGTCGCCGTCGCCGACGACCTGCCGGGGGAGCGGGAACACGTCCTCGACGACCTGCTCGGCGAGGATCGGGCCGCCGGCGGCGATCCGGCCGACCAGAGGGACGTAGGACGGTGCCTCCGCCGGCTGTGCGTCCGACGCGGCGACCGAGCCGGCGACGAACCCGGTCGCGCCGCCCTCGGGGCCGGCCTCGCCCGCCGCCGGGGTCTCGGGATCGACCACCTCGATCGCTCGCGGCCGGTTCGGGTCGCGGCGCAGGTAGCCCTTGCGCTCGAGGGTGGTGAGCTGGTGCTTGACCGACGACGGGCTCGCCAGGCCGACGGCCTCGCCGATCTCGCGCATCGTCGGCGGGTAGCCGCGCGCCTCGACCGAGGTGCGGATGGTCTCGAGCACGCGCCGCTGACGCGGCGTGAGGCGGTCGGCCGACGGCGACAGCTCGCTCACCGATGCCAGCGCGGTCGTCGAGCTCCCCGCCGTGTCCTGGGGGGTCTCGTCCTGGGTCGACCACGGCGTCGCCGCCGTCGTGGACGCCGGGGCCTGGTCCCGTCCGCTGGTCATCGCGTTCTCCGTCCTCCAGGGGCGCGGCCCGCGGGCGGGCCGATGAAATCCGACAAACCTTCCATCGCGCTGTCGGCCACTCTAGGCCAGTTCGGGGCCGACATCAAACATCTGTTCGATCAGGCCTCGACCGTGTCGCCCCGACGTGGTACACCTAGTACAGCAGTTCGACGTACAGGTGTTCGACGAACGGGTGTTCGACGAGGCGGCTCGCCTCGCGCGGCGCCACGGGACCGGAGGCAGGACGATGCAGAACGCGCACAGCACCAGCGACGCCCGCGGCTTCCTCGGCCTCGGGGGGCTCCGGCTCACCCGTAGGGGCCGGGTCGTGATCGCGGCGCTCGTCCTTCTCGTGCTCGTGGGCGCGGGGCTCGTCGGCCAGCGCGCCGTGGCCGAGGCGCCGGGCGCGGGCGTGGAGGTCCGGCTCCAGACGGTGGCGCCGGGCGACACGCTCTGGCAGTACGCGCAGTCGGTGCGCGGTGCGGGCGAGGACCTGCGCGACGTCGTCGCCGAGCTGCGCGAGCTCAACGACCTGCCGACGGCCGAGCTCCAGGCCGGCCAGGTGGTGCTGCTCCCGCAGGAGTGACGGCGTGCCGCCGCGGTGGATCCTGCTTGCGCGGACGGTCGCCCGCCGCTTACCTTGACGGGCAGCCGGGCGCCGGTCCGGAGCCGAGCGCAGGAGACCAGGATGCACTGCCCGTTCTGCCGCCACGCGGACTCGCGAGTCATCGACTCGCGCACGTCCGACGACGGCTCGTCCATCCGTCGTCGGCGCCAGTGCCCCGCGTGCCAGCGTCGGTTCACCACGATCGAGACGGCCAGCCTGTCGGTCGCCAAGCGGTCCGGGGTGACGGAGCCGTTCAGCAGGGACAAGGTCGTGGCCGGGGTACGCAAGGCGTGCCAGGGCAGGCCCGTGAGCTCCGACGACCTCGCCGTCCTCGCCCAGAAGGTCGAGGAGACCCTCCGCGCGTCCGGTCGCCCCGAGATCGAGGCGAACGAGGTGGGGCTGGCGATCCTGGGTCCGCTGCGCGAGCTGGACGAGGTCGCCTACCTGCGGTTCGCGAGCGTGTACCAGTCGTTCGAGTCCCTCGAGGACTTCGAGACGGCGATCACGTCGCTGCGGGCGGAGCGCGAGGCGCGCGCGGCATCGGCGGAGGGCGAGACCGGTGGGCCCGACGGCTCCGGAGAGGTCGGCGAGGACACGGTCGAGGAGCCCGCGACCGCAGGCCGGGGCGCCGCGGACTGAGCGGGCGCCGCGCCTGGTCCGTGCGAAATGCCTTGGCGCGGCGGAGGCCGCCGGGGCATGCTGGACGGCACCAGGTGCTGCGCGATCCTCTGCGCCAGCACACACCCCGACGGACGACGAGGTGACCGCGATGACGGACGACTCCAAGGCAAAGCCCTCCGAGGACACGAAGGCGCGCTTCCGGGAGGCGTTGGAGAAGAAGAACGCCGCCAGCCACCCGACCGCCGGCAAGGACGGCAACACCGGCCAGGTGCACGGCTCGGAGACCTCCGGGCCGGTGCAGAAGATGTTCCGCCGCAAGTCGGGCTGAGCGCAGGCGTGCGAAGGGCGGCCCCGGGAGTCCGGGGCCGCCCTTGGTGCGTCCGTGGCGCGGGTGCCGCGTCAGCCGGCCGCAGGGCCGGGCGGGAACTCGGGTCGCTCGAACGCGTCGCGGATGCGCAGGCGGATGGTCGAGTCCATCGCCTGCAGCTTGGCCGACGCGCCACGGTGCGTGACGTCCGAGATGTCGGTCACCACGTAGCCGATCTCGCCGCGCGTGGCGAGCGTCTGCGCCTCGATGTTGGCACCGTGGTCGGCGAACACCTGGTTCACGCGCGCGAGCACGCCGGGCACGTTGCGGTGCAGCAGCATGATGCGCCCGACGCCCGTCTGCGCGAGCTGCAGGTTCGGGAGGTTCACGGACAGCGTGGTCGACCCGGTCGCCACGAAGTCGCGCAGCTTCTTCGAGACGAACTCGCCGATCGCCTCCTGGGCCTCCTCCGTCGAGCCGCCCACGTGGGGCGTCAGGATGACGTTCGGCAGGCCGCGCAGGGGCGACGTGAAGCCGTCGCCGCGCTTCTTGGGCTCGGTCGGGAACACGTCCACGGCGGCGCCGCCGAGGTGGCCGGAGAGGATGTGCTCGCGCAGCGCCTCGACGTCCACGACGAAGCCGCGCGAGAGGTTGAGGAAGATCGCGCCGGGCTTCATCCCCGCGAACAGCTCCGCCCCGAAAAGGCCGGCGTTGCCGGGGCGCCCGTCGACGTGGATGGTCACGGCGTCGGCCTCGGCGAGCAGCTCCTCGATCGTCTCGACGCGGTGCGCGTTGCCGAGGGCGAGCTTCTCGGCCGTGTCGTAGAAGACGACCCGCATACCCAGGTTCTCCGCCAGCACCGAGAGCTGGGAGCCGATGTTCCCGTAACCGATGATGCCCAGGGTCCGGCCGCGCACCTCGTGCGAGCCCTCGGCCGTCTTGTCCCAGACGCCGTCGTGCAGGGCCTTGTCGCGCACCGTGAGGCGGCGGGTCAGCGCGATGATCTCGGAGATCGCGAGCTCCACGACGGAGCGCGTGTTCGAGTACGGCGCGTTGAACACCGCGACGCCGTGCGCGGCGGCCGCGTCGAGGTCGATCTGGTTGGTGCCGATGGAGAAGGTGCCCACGGCCTGGAGGCCGGGGACGCTCTGCAGGACCTTGCGGGTCACGGTGGTCTTGGACCGGATGCCGAGGATCTGGAAGTCCGCGAGGGACTCGATCAGCTCGGCCTCGTCGAGCGCGCCGGAGCGCGTGACGACCTCGATGCCCGCATCACGAAGATTCTGGGCAGCGACGGGGTGGACGTTCTCGAGAAGGAGGGCTCGCAGCACGAGGCCCATGGTGCGCCGTGCGGGCCCGCGCCCACAAACGCGTCTCACCAATCCGCGTCACGCGGCGGCGAGCTCCACGATGCCGGCGGGCAGGGCGCGTTCGTGCACGACGACGAGGCGCTGGGTCGGTCGGGTCATGGCGACGTACAGGTCGGACGCCCCGCCCGGGCCCTCGGCGACGGCCGCCGGCTCGACGAGCACGACCGCGTCGAACTCCAGCCCCTTGGCCGCGCGCGGGTCGAGCACGCTGACCTGCGCGTCCTCCGGGCGTTGGGCGAGCAGCCGGGCCCCCTCCCCGGGGCCGAGGGCGTCCGGCAGGACGCTCTCGAGGGCGGCGCGCAGCGCCTCGACCTGGTCGGCCGCGGCGACGACCGCGACGCGGCCGGCGCCGTCGGCACCGACGAACTCCCCCGCGAGGGCCACCGCCTGGCCCACGACCTCCTGCACGAGCGCCGGCCGCGCCGGGCCCGACGGGGTGACCCGGGTGAGCTCCAGCGCGCCGTCGACCTGCCGGGCGGCCGTGAGCGGCGAGACCGGCAGCGCGGCCTCGGCGGCCATCCGCTGCGCGGCGTCCGCGACCTCGGCCGGGGTGCGGTAGGAGACGGTGAGCTCCTCGAGGCGCCAGGAGTCGCCGAGGACGGGGTCCAACGCCCGCGCCCACGACCGGGCGCCCGCGGGCGACGACGTCTGCGCGACGTCGCCGACGATCGTCATGGAGCGCGTGGGCACGCGGCGCACCAGCATCCGCCAGGCCATGGGGGACAGCTCCTGCGCCTCGTCGACGACCACGTGCCCGTACGTCCAGGTGCGGTCCTCCGCGGCGCGCTCCGCCGTCGTCAGCCGCGGCCCGGTGGACTCGAACCGGGAGGCCAGCGTCTCGGCGTCCACCAGGCCGCCGCCCGCGCCGGTGGACTCGAGCACGGACCGGGCGTACTCGAGCTCGGCGGCACGCTCCGCCGCGCGGGCCCGGGCCTCCGCGCGCGCGATCGAGTCGTCCTCGCCGAGCAGCTCGGCGGCCTCGTCGAGCAGGGGCACGTCGGCCTCGGTCCAGGCGGCGTCCGCGTCGCGGCGCAGGGCCGCGCGCTCGGCCGCGGTGAGCTCGGGCGCCGCCTCCGCGAGCCGGTGCGGCTTGGCGAAGAGGTCGGCGACGAGCTTCTCCGGCGTGATCGGGAACCAGGCGAGGTTGAGCGCCACCCGCACGTCGCGGTGCGAGCGCAGGTCCTCGGTGACCATCGCGACGTCCTCGGGGGCGAGGTCGGCGTCCGCGGCGGCCCGGTACTGGTCGACGAGGCGCGCGAGCATGTCCCGGACGAAGGCCGCGCGGGCCTCGTTGTGCGGCTTGTGCGTCCGCCGGGCGCGGCCGATCGCGTCGCGCACGTCCCGCCGGCGCACGACGAGGTCGTACCCCTCGAGGCGGAGGCGGACGTCGCGGGCGGGGACGCGCTCGCGGGCGCGGACGGCGCGGCGCACGACGTCGCGCCACAGCAGGCGTCCCTTGATCTCGGTGGCCTCGGGGGTGTCGGCCTCGTTCGCCCGGACGCCCGGCAGGAGCTCGCCGACGGTGGTGGCCACGACGCCGGTCTCGCCCAGCGACGGGAGCACCTGGTCGATGTAGCGCAGGAACGCGCGGCTCGGGCCGACCAGCAGCACGCCGCTGCGCTCCAGCACGCGCCGGTGGGCGTACAGCAGGTAGGCCGCGCGGTGCAGGGCGACGGCGGTCTTGCCGGTGCCGGGGCCGCCCTGGACGACGAGCGCGCCGGCGAGGTCGGCGCGGATGATGCGGTCCTGCTCGCCCTGGATCGTGGCCACGATGTCGGTCATCCGGCCGGTGCGGCGGGCGGCGAGCGACGCGAGCAGCGCGCCCTCGCCCGAGAGCGTCGAGGCGGCCAGGCTGCCGTCGCCGTGCTCGCCGTCCTGGAGGGCGTCGAGGTCGAGGACCTCGTCCTCGAGCCCCGTGACCGCGCGCCCGGTGGTCACCAGGTGCCGGCGCCGTCGCACCCCGGCGGGGTGCAGCGCGGTAGCCCGGTAGAACGGCGTCGCGGCGGGCGCGCGCCAGTCCGTCAGGAGCGAGCGGTGCTCGGCGTCCGCGAGGCCGAGGCGGCCCACGTACCGGGTGTCGCCGTCGTCGAGGTCGAGGCGCCCGAAGGCGAGGCGGTCCTCGACCGCGTCCAGCTGTGCCACGCGGTCCTCGTAGAGGGTGGCGAAGGCGTCGCGCTCGCTGCGGTTCTGCGGTGACCCGGACGGCCCCGAGCGACGGACCTCTGCGAGCCGGTCGCGCGTCGCGCGCCGCAGCTCGTCCAGCCTGGCGTACAGGCCGTCGACGACCTCCTGCTCGCGGGCCAGCTCGTCATGCCTGCCTGCCACGCATCCTCCCAGCGTCCTTCGGGCCGCGCTCTCACGGCGGCGCAGCCCCGGCGGCGGACCATCATTGCAGATGCCGCGGGCGCTCGGGCACGGGCCCGCCCCCGAGCGGCGACGCGCCGGGCCCGCGGGACCCGGCCGGAGCGGGAGGGCCGGGGCTAGGATCAGGCCCATGAGCAGCGGCGACGTCCTGCAAGACGGGTCCGAGGGACCCGCCGAGGACACGGCCGCGACCGTCCTCCTCGTCGAGGACGACGACGGGGACGCGATGCTCGTCACGGAGCTGCTCGAGGACGCCGAGGTGACGGTCGCGCTGCGGCGGGCCCGCTCGGTGTCCGAGGCGGTCGACGCGCTCTCCCGGCCCGGCGGCGCGCCGGGGATCGACTGCGTGCTGCTCGACCTGGGCCTGCCCGACGCGGTGGGGCTGACGGCGGTGAGCCGGCTGCGCGAGGTCGCCGAGCGGGTGCACGACGTGCCCGCCCTCGTCGTGCTCACCGGCCTGACGGGCGGGGACCAGGGCCTGCAGGCGGTCGCCGCGGGGGCCGACGACTACCTCGTCAAGGGCGAGACCGACTCCGGGCTCCTCGGCCGGTCGCTGCGCTACGCGCTCCAGCGGCGGCGCTCGGCCGCCCAGCAGCGGGCCCTGTACCGCAGCGCGGTCCGGGCCGAGGAGACGGCGCGGCTCGAGCGGGCGCTGCTGCCCAACCCGCTCGTGGGCGACGAGCGGATCTCCGTGATGGTCGGCTACCTCCCGGGCGGGGGCGGGCTGCTCGGGGGCGACTTCTTCGACACCGTGGAGCGGCCCGACGGCACCGTGCTGTCGGTCGTGGGCGACGTCGCCGGGCACGGTCCCGACGAGGCGGCGCTGGGCGCCACCCTGCGCACCGCCTGGCGCACCCTCGTCCTGACGGGCACGCCGCCCGAGCGCATCCTCGAGCACCTGGAACGGGTGCTGCTGACCGAGCGCGCCCGCCCGGAGGTCTTCGTCACCCTGTGCCAGGTGATGGTCACCCCCGACCGGTCCGCCGTCGACCTCTACCTGGCGGGCCACCTGCCGCCGCTGCTCATCACGGGGCCGGTCGGCGACCTGCGCTGCGAGCTCCTCCCGCCCACGGGCCGCGGGCGGGCGCTGGGGGTGCCCGTCGACGGCGGGTGGGCCCCGCGGCGCATCGACCTCGACGGTCCGTTCGCGCTCATGCTCTACACCGACGGGCTGGTCGAGGCGGAGGTGCGACGGGGCGCAACGGTCCCCGCCGCGGCCGCCGACGAGCCGGTGCTGGACGGGGTGGGCCGCGACGCCCTCGGCCTCGTCGCGCTGCGCGCGGAGCGCCCCGCGCGGGTGGGCCCCATGCGCCGGAGGGTGCCGCGACTCGGGCAGTCGGGCCTGCACGACCTCGTCCGCGAGGACCTGGAGGCCCACGGGGTCGTCGGGGTGGTCGAGCGGGTGCTGCGCCGCGTGCGCGCGCTGCACGGCGGCCCGCTCACCGACGACGCGGCGCTGCTCGTCCTCGGGTGGACCGGGCGCGACACGCCGTACCTGGGGGAGCGCTCCTCGACCCTCGCCGACTCGGCCGAGTGGGCCCGCCCGTGAGGCGCGAGCGCCCGCTGCACGACGTCGTGCTGCGGCTCCTCCTCATCGTCGGCGCCGTGCTGCTGCTCGCGCTCGCCGTCGCCCTGGTCGCGATCCAGCGCTCGCTGGTGCTCCTGCGGGTCGGCGCGGGTGACGAGGCCATGGACGCCGCCCACGCGTGGAACCTCACGTTGCTGCTCGTCGTGATCGTCCTCGTCCTGCTCGTGGTGGCCATGGGCCTGTTCATGTGGCGGGCGCTGCAGCGGGGCGTCACCCGGCCCCTGGCCCGGCTCGCCGACTCCGTCCGTGCGGCCAGCACGGGGGAGCACGAGCACGAGATCCGGGTCGAGGGCACCGGCGAGGTCGCGGCGCTCGCGGCCGACGTCGAGCACATGCGGCGCGAGCTGGTGGCGCAGGTCGCCGAGGTGCGCGCGTCGCACGCCGAGACCGAGCGCACCCACGCCCAGCTCGCCGAGCAGGCGCGCGAGCTGGCGCGCTCCAACCAGGAGCTGGAGCGCTCGAACCGCGACCTCGAGCAGTTCGCCTACGTCGCGTCGCACGACCTGCAGGAGCCGCTGCGCAAGGTCGCGAGCTTCACCCAGCTGCTGCAGAAGCGGTACGGCGAGCAGCTGGACGAGCGGGCGGACCAGTACATCGCCTTCGCGGTCGACGGCGCGCGCCGCATGCAGCGGCTCATCCAGGACCTGCTGAGCTTCTCGCGGGTCGGTCGCTCGGGCAGCGAGCCGGAGGACGTCGACCTCGAGCGGGTGCTGGAACAGGTGCGGCACGACCAGGAGGGGCGGATCGCGGAGGCGGGCGCCGAGGTCACGCACGACCCGCTGCCGGTCGTGCACGGGGAGCGCGCGCTGCTGACGATGCTGCTCGCGAACGTGGTGGGCAACGCCGTGAAGTTCCGCGACCCCGCCCGTCCGCCGCACGTGCACCTGTCGGCACGCCGGGTCACGACGCCGGAGCCGGGCTGGGAGCTGTCCTGCACGGACAACGGGATCGGCATCGACCCGCAGTACGCCGAGCGCGTCTTCGTCATCTTCCAGCGGCTGCACCCCAAGGACGTCTACTCGGGCACCGGCATCGGGCTCGCGCTGGTCAAGCGGGTGGTCGAGCACCACGGCGGCAGGGTCTGGCTCGAGCCGGCGCCCGGCGGCGGGACGTCGGTCCGCTGGACCCTGCCCGACCGCGAGGCGTCGGACGCCGTCGTCGGTTAGTCTCGGGAGACGTCGCTGACCTGCGACGATGCTGCGCGCGACGCAGCGGCGACGCGCCCCGACCGGGCGCCCGACGACGAGGGAGCGGCATGACGGACCACCAGGCGGGCATCGAGGTCCTCCTCGTCGAGGACGACCCCGGCGACGTGCTCATGACCCGCGAGGCGTTCGAGGAGCACAAGGTCGTCAACCGGCTGTCGGTCGTGTCGGACGGGGTCAGCGCGATGGCCTTCCTGCGCAAGGAGGGCGAGCACGCCGAGGCCCCGACGCCGGACCTCGTCCTCCTGGACCTCAACCTGCCACGCATGGACGGCCGCGAGGTGCTCGCGGCGGTGAAGGCCGACGAGCGGCTCAAGCACATCCCGGTGGTCGTGCTCACGACCTCCGAGGCGGAGGAGGACGTGCTGCGGTCGTACTCGCTGCACGCGAACGCCTACGTGACGAAGCCGGTGGACTTCGACCGGTTCATCCAGGTGGTCCGGCAGATCGACGACTTCTTCGTGACCGTGGTGCGGCTGCCGCACCGCTGAGCGGGAGCTCGACACCGGGAAGGATCCGGGGCGCGGCACGGTTGTGACTCCTGCGGGCGCGAGCCCGTCGGCAACGTGCCGGAGAACCGAGGAGGAGACCCTTGCTGGACCCGCAGAGCATCTACGAGGTCGACGAGGCCGCCGTCGGGCGCGTCCTGCCCCACCCCGGGCCCGACGCGGCGCCGACCGGTACCGGACCCGTGCTGCTGCACGCGCTCGACGGCTTCGTCGACGCGGGCTCCGCGGGCGAGATCGCCGTGGAGCACGTCACCGAGGAGCTGACCACGACGCGGCTGGTGACCTTCGACGTCGACCAGCTCCTCGACTACCGGTCGAAGCGGGTCGGGATGACGTTCGACGCCGACCGCTGGTCGTCCTACGACGAGCCCTACCTCGCGATCGACCACGTGGCGGACCGGGAGGGCACCGGCTTCCTGCTGCTGCACGGCTCGGAGCCCGACCTGCAGTGGGAGCGCGTCGTCGCGGCCGTGAAGGGCCTCGTCGAGCGCTTCGACGTCTCCCTGACCGTGGGCTTCCACGGGATCCCCATGGGGGTGCCGCACACGCGCCCGCTGTCGCTCACGGCGCACGGCACGCGTCCGGGCCTCGTCGACGACTACACGTCGTTCTTCGGCACGGTGCGGGTGCCCGGCTCGCTCGCCGCGCTCCTGGAGTACCGGCTCGGCGAGGCGGGGCACGACGCGATCGGCTTCACCGTGCACGTGCCGCACTACCTCGCGCAGTCCCGCTACGCGCCGGCGGCGGTCGTCGCGCTGCGGCACGTGGAGCGCGCCACCGGGCTCGACCTCGCGACGGGCCTGCTCGCGGAGGCCGCAGCGGACGCGACGATCGAGGTCGAGAAGCAGGTGGGGGAGTCGGGCGAGGTCAAGGCGGTGGTCAAGGCCCTCGAGGAGCAGTACGACGCCTTCACGAGGTCCGTGGGCCGCCCGAGCCTGCTGGCCGAGCAGGCGCCGCTGCCGACCGCCGACGAGCTCGGCGCGGAGTTCGAGCGGTTCCTGGCCCAGCAGGACGACGACTGACCCGACCGCAGCGGCGTCACGGGCCGGCCCGTGACGCCGTCCGCAATGGCCGTTGCGCGGCTTCCGCGGCATATCCGTGGCACGTCGGTGTGGTCCGTGCCACACTGACCGCGTTGCAGAGGCGCTCCTTCGCACGAACCGGCGGCGGCGACCTGTGCAGCGACGGGTGGCCGCCCGGCCCGCTCGTGCCCGTTGTGACGGAAGGTCGAAGGATCAGCATGGCGCAAGGTTCTGTGAAGTGGTTCAACTCGGAGAAGGGCTACGGCTTCATCGCCCAGGACGACGGCGGTGCCGACGTCTTCGTGCACTACTCCGCGATCCAGACGCAGGGATACCGCACCCTCGACGAGGCCCAGCGGGTCGAGTTCGAGATCACGCAGGGCCCGAAGGGTCCGCAGGCGGAGCAGGTCGTGCCGCTCTGAGCCCCTGGCTCGCCTGACGACGGCCGCGTCCCCCGCCGGGGGCGCGGCCGTCGTCGTGCCGGGTCCGGTCAGGCCCCCGCGAACCTCGCCAGCTCGTCCCCGACGAGGAGGCGCGCCGGCACGGGCAGGCTGCGCAGGCGCCGCGCGAGGCCGGCGTCGTCGAGGTCGAGCTCGCCGGCGGCCGGGTCCGCGGTGGCGGCCGTTGCGTCGTCCGGCGCCGCCCGCACCGCGACGAGCACCACGTTGCCGTACCGGCGCCCCTTGAGGACGGCGTGCTCGGCGATCACCCCGAGGCGGCCGTCCGCGACCGCGTCCGGACCGAACGCGTCGGCGAGCGTGGCGGATTCCCGGCGTGCCAGGTGCAGGGGCGGGCGGTCCGCGCAGTTGGCGAGCAGGACGCCGCCCGGGCGCAGCACGCGGTGCGCGGCCGCGGCGAACCCGGCGTCGGCCAGGTGGTCGGGTGTGCGGTCGCCGGCGAAGACGTCCCGCACGACGACGTCGAACGACCCCGGCGCGAGGGACGCGAGGGCGTGGCCGGCGTCGTCGGCGCGCAGCCGCAGGCGGGGGGAGCGGGGCAGCGCGAACCACGACCGGACCAGCTCCAGCAGGCGGGCGTCGACGTCGACGCCGAGCTGGCGCGAGTCGGGCCGCTCGTGCTCGACGTGGCGGGCCAGGGCGCACCCTGCCGCGCCGAGGTGCAGCGCCCGCAGCGGCCCGGCGGGCAGGCCGGCCAGCACGGCGGCCATCTGCTGCATGTACTCGAAGGCGAGGAACCCGGGGTCGGCGAGGTCGAGGGCGGAGCTCGGCACGCCGTTGACGTGCAGCGTCACGCGGTCGGGGTGGTCCGGGTCGCGCTCGACGTGCGCCGTTCCCGTGTCGATCGGCACCTCCCCGTCGGGGAGTGTCGGTGCGTCGGAGGATGCTGGGTGGCGTCGACCGGACCGGCGCTCGGGGCGCGATCCGCCTCGGGGGGAGCGGGACATGCGACCAGTCTCCCCGCTCGGCGGGGTCGGGCGGGACGGGCGATCGACGGTTGACAGGTTCGAACAGGTGTTCGACACTGGACGGGCGCGGGGGAAGCCGCGGAGCACGGGAGGTGCAGGATGTCGGCTCGCACGAGATCTGTCGGGGCGACGGGCGGTCGTGGCCCGGTCGGCGCGGGTGTCAGGCTGCCGCCGAGCCCCGAGGTGACGCGGCTGCTGGACCGGGCGGACGCGGAGCTCGGGGCGGCTGCGACCGCGACGGACCCGGCCGAACGCTTCGTGCACGCGCACCTGGCGGCGCTCCGCGCGGCCGCGGCGGTGGTCGCGCTGCGGGGGCGGCCCTCGACCCGGAGCCGGGCCCGCTCGGTGTGGGACATGCTGGCGCTGGTGGAGCCGGACCTCGCCGCCTGGTCGGGCTACTTCGCCTCGGGCGCGCGCGTCCGTGCGGCGGTCGAGGCAGGGCTCGAGCCCGACGTCGACGCCCGGCGCGCGGCCGAGCTGGTGGCGTGCGCGGAGGACTTCCGGGACGAGGTCGGCCTCCTGGTCGACCCGCGTGCCGGGTTCGCGCGGCCGCTCGCGGTCGCCCCGGCGGCGTCGTGAGCCGCGGGCCGCGGTCCGCCGAGGCGTTCCGGGACTGGGGCAGCGACGAGTCCGGGACGTCCGTGCTCCACGTCGACATGGACGCGTTCTTCGCGTCGTGCGAGCTCGCGCGGCGGCCGGAGCTGCGGGGCCGTCCCGTGATCGTGGGCGGCCGGGAGCGCGGCGTGGTGCTGGCCGCGACCTACGAGGCCCGGGCCTTCGGGGTCCGCTCCGCCATGTCGATGGCCGCGGGGCTGCGCCTGTGCCCGCAGGCGGTCGTGATCCCGCCCGACCACACGCTGTACCACGAGGTGTCCGAGTCCGTGATGGCGCTCCTCGCCACGATCACCCCGCTGGTGGAGCGCATCTCGGTCGACGAGGCCTTCCTCGACGTGAGCGGGGCGCGTCGGCGGCTCGGGGCGCCCACGGCGATCGGGGCGCGGCTGCGCGAGCGGGTCCGTGCCGAGCACGGGATCACGTGCTCCGTCGGGGTGGCACGGAACAAGTTCGTGGCCAAGCTCGCCTCCACGCATGCGAAGCCCGACGGGATGATGCTCGTCCCCGCGGACGCGACCGTGCCCTTCCTGCGGACGCTCCCCGTCGGGGCGCTGTGGGGGGTCGGCGAGAAGACGGAGGCCGCCCTGGCGCGGTGGGGCATCACCACGGTGGCCCAGCTCGCGGACACGGACGTGCCGACGCTGCAGGCGGCGGTGGGGTCGGTCTCCGGGGCGCACCTGCACGACCTCGCGTGGGGACGTGACCCGCGGCCGGTGGTCCCGGGGCACGAGGAGCGCAGCGTCGGTGCCGAGACGACGTTCGAGCGCGACCTGTGGGACCTCGGTGCGGTGGAGCAGCGGGTCCTCGAGCTCGCCGACCGAGTCGCGGCCAGGCTCCGGCACCAGGGTGTGGTCGCGCGGACGGTGTCGATCAAGGTCCGCACCAGCGACTTCCGGACCCTGACCCGGTCCCGCACCCTCGACGGCCCGACCGACGTGGCCCGCGCCATCTTCCTCGTCGCGCGCGACCTGCTGGGTGCTGCGGACCTGCGCGGCCTGCCCGTGCGTCTGGTCGGCGTCCGCGGCGAGAACCTGCAGGTCAGGTCGGGTCTCGCCGAGCAGGTGACCCTCGATGAGGCCGTGGATCCGCGCCAGGAGGCCCGTCGGGAGGCCGAGCTGGCCCTCGACGCCGTGCGCGAACGGTTCGGCCGATCCGCGATCAGTCTCGGCGCGGCGCCCGGCCGTCGCCGAGGTTCACCCCCGCCGACTACCGTGCCGGGCGGCGCAGGCATATCCTGAGGACGTTACCGTTCCACCGCGAGACCCGGGGGGACTCGATGCCACTGTCCGAGTACGAGCAGCGAGTGCTGGAGCAGATGGAGCGCGCGCTGAGCAGCGACGATCCCCGTCTGGCCAACACGCTGCAGCAGGCGCGCCGCCGGTCGCCCCTGCGCTATGTCCTGGCCGGCGTCGGAGTCGTCGCGGGGTTGCTGCTGCTCGTGGTCGGTGCTGCGACGTCGCAGGCGTGGGTCGGGGTCGTCGGCTTCGTCCTGATGTTCGCGGGCGTCGCCTATGCGTTCGCCGCGCCCCGCCGGTCGGGCCCCACGGGAGTGGTCCGGCCGGACGGCACTGTCGACCCTGCGACCAACCCGGACCGCTCGCGGCCGGGTCGCGCCGCGCCGCGGCCGGCGCCTGCCGCGAAGAAGGAGGGGTTCCTGGCCCGTCTCGAGGAGCGCTGGGAGCGACGGCGCGACCAGGGGCGCTGACCAGCCAGGGCATGCGCGAGCGGGGACATCGACCAGCCCCGTGAACACCGCCCCTCGGCGCGACGACTCGTCGTTCCGCACCACCGAGCCCGTCCTGTTCTCCACGAGAGCAGCGGCGGGCTCGTCGGCGTCCCGGGCAGGTGCTCCGCGGCGGCACCGCCGGGCACTGCCGGCACCGCGTCGCCGGCGGCCTGTCCCGGGCGGCCGCCGGGAGACGCCCGTCACCGCGACGACAGGGTCTCACCGAGGCCGTCGGTCACCGCGTCGGTGAGGCGTTCCAGCTCGTCGGGCTCGGGCGGGCGTGGCTCGCGCGCGTACCGGCTCGCCTCCGCCGCCCCGGCGAGCGACGTGAGGTCGTCGAGCACGCGGGGGTCGAGCTCTCGGCCGCTCCGGGTGGTCACGGCGGACGCGATCGCCTGCGGGGCCCGGCGAAGGGTCGTGGCGGGCGGCAGCCGGACGCCCTCGGCGGCGAGGGCGGCGAGCACCTGCTGCCAGGCGAGCTCCGGATCGAGCTCCTGCGCGGCGCGCCGCCGGCGAGCGAGCAGGAGCACGAGCCCACCCATCAGCACGACCACGAGGCTGCCCGCGGTGATCCACACCCAGCCGGGGAGCCCGGTGTCGACGACGGGCGTGACGGAGGCCGCCGTCGACGCGGTCGGGGTCGCCTCGTCGTCGGTGGGCGTGCTGCCCGCCGTCGGCCGGCGGTCGCGCAGGTCGTTCCCGGTGGGAACGGGCGCCGGGGCGCCCTGGACGCGCGGCATCGTGTAGGCGGGCGGGCTGCCGGTCTGCTGCGCCGGCGTGGGCTCGAAGCGGACCCATCCGCTGCCGGGGAAGTAGATCTCGGGCCAGGCGTGCGAGTCCTGCCCCGTGATCTGCCACGTGGTCTCGCCCGTCCGGTCGCCGGGCAGGTAGCCGACCGCGAGCCGCGCGGGGATGCCGAGGGACCGCGCCATCACCACCATCGTCGTCGCGAACTGGATGCAGTACCCGGTGCGGTCCTGCAGGAAGTCCCACACCGGGTCGCCCGTGCCGCCGCGGGGGATGGTGGTCGAGTAGGTGAACCGCGTCGGGTCGCGCAGCCAGCGCTGGAGGGCGACCGCCTGGTCGTAGGCCGTGGCGGCGTCGCCCACGACCTCCCGGGCGGTGTCCTCGACGTCCCCCGCGTGCGCCGTCCCGGGCACCTGGGTGTAGAGCTCGTCGAGCTCGGCCTCGGGGGCCTCGCGGAGGGTGTCGGGGTCGAGGTCGCGCGCGTGCACGGTCAGGGAGTAGGAGTCGCCCGCGTTCGTCAGGCCCCCGACGACCTCGTCGCGGGCGGGGTCGTAGCCCCAGCCGCCGCTGCCGGTGCGGACCTGGCGGGGGTCGATGCTGATGGGCAGCTTGTCGTCGCGCAGCTCACCGACGTCGACGGCGACCGTGCGGACGCCGAGCCCGCCCGACGGCGGGTCGTCGGGCCACAGGACGTCCCCCTCGCCGAAGTCTCGGCCCCCGCGCTCCTCGCCGCGCTGCCACCGCCGCCCGTCGAAGGCCGTCGCCGTGTAGCTGCGCAGCGGCCCGACGTCGGCGTCGGACCCGGTGTCGTAGGAGAGGACGACGGAGCTCGACCGCTCGGTGAGGCTGCGCAGGATGTCGAGGTCCTCGGACAGCCGGATGGTGTCGCCGGTGGTGGTGAAGGCCCGGTACCAGCCCGCGGGGCCGCCGGGGAGCGCGGCGGAGGCGCTGCCCACGAGCCCGGCCACGACCGCGAGGACCACGGCCCCGGCCGTCGTCGCGACCGCGCGGGTCCGCTCGGCGCGCCGGACCGGTGCCGGGGTGCGCTCGGCCCGCCGGCCGCGCGCGACGAGCGGTCCGTCGAGGGTGAGGAGCAGCAGCAGGGCCGCGACGGTCACGACGAAGACGGCCCACGGCACGCGTCCCGTGAGCACGAGCGTCGGTGTCCAGAGGGCGAGGAGCGGCAGGCCGACGGCGGCGGGGCGGCGCAGCGCGCCGGCGAGCGCGTCGGCGAGCAGCAGCACGAGCAGGGTGCCACCCACCGTGAGCAGGCCCATGGGGACGCTCCCGGTGACCGGCGCCACCTCGGACCGGGCGATCTCGCCGGCCTCGCCGAGCCGGGCCACGACGCGCGACAGGTGCTCGGGGGTGACGAGGAAGGTGGGGTCGGCGGTCGGGCCGCCGTACCGGGCGAGGACGAACCACGTGGCAACGACGCAGCCCACGACGCTGGGCCACGCGGAGCCGGACTCCTTGGTGCGCAGGCCGCGGGCGCGCGCCCGGCGCTCGAGCACCACGCGGGTGGCGACCGTCGTCGCGCTGACCAGGAGGATGCCGAGCAGGCCGGCCCGCGTCCAGCCGCCCGGCAGCACGATGCTCGTCAGCGAGAGCATGGACGCGGCGACGGCCACGGCGACCAGGACGCCGGAGGCGACGGTGCGTGCGGTCGGACCGGCATGGGCGGGGATCATGCGGCACCCTCCGCGAGGAGCGCCCAGGCGCGGTCGGGCGGGGTCCCGGGCGGGCAGGTCGTCACGCGCCAGCCGGCGGCGCGCAGCGCGCCGACGGTGTCGGCGGCCGGCGTCGGGCCGGGCGCCCGCGGCTCGGCGGGAGCGACGACCAGCGCCCAGCAGGTGCCCTCGACGCCGAGCTCGGCCATCTCGTGCAGCGCCGCCTCGGGCTGCGGCCCGAGCACGGCGACGACGATCTCCTCCTGGGAGCGCGAAGCGCGCAGGGACCGGACGGTCTGCAGGACGGCGCGCTCGGCGTCGGCGGCCCCGCGATGGCCGCGCAGGTCGACGGCGTCGTCGAGGATCGTCGCGCGACCGGTGCGGGCGCCGGACGCGAAGGGCGTGGGCACCGGGCCCGACCCGGAGGCGACGAGGCGTGCGGGGTGGCCCGCGTCGAGGAACGACGTGGCGACCGAGGCGGCGAGCTCCACGGCGAGCTCGCCCTCCGCGTGCGTCCGGGTGCCGCGCGTCGACGGCCAGACGCCGGTGCGGGGGTCGACGGGCGGCGGCAGCAGGGACCGGTCGAGCAGCACGGTGACCGGCCGCACCCCGGCGCTCTCGTCCGCCCGGACCATGAGCCTGCCCTGGCGTGCCGAGCCCGCCCAGTGCACGCGCCGGGGGTCGTCGCCGGAGACGTACTCGCGCAGCACGGAGTCGTCCGTCGACGCCAGCCGTGCCCCCGTCGCCGCGCGCTCGACCTCGCCGAGCACCCGCGTCCGGGTGGGCAGCGCGACGGTGCGGGGCCAGACGGCGACACGGGTGGCGGCGCCGAGCGGCTGCGTCGTGCGCACCAGCCCGAAGACGTCGGTGCGGGTGGTGAGCAGCGGACCGAGCGCCCAGCGGCCCCGGCGGGACGGGGTGAGCGCGTAGGAGACGACGATGCGGTCCGCGTGCGCGGTCACCCGGGCGCGGATGCCGTGCGGCCCGGCGAGCTCGTGCGCGGCCTGCTCGGACAGGCGGAGGCGCGCGAGCCGCTCGTAGGCCGCCCCGGTCCGCGCGCGGGCGCCGACCACGAGGCCGACCGCCGCCGTCTGGTCGCGCACCACGGGGTTCGGGGTGAGCTCGCGCGAGACCACCAGCGCCCCGCGGCCGGCGTCCAGCCGCTGCACCCCCATGAGCACCCAGGCGAGGGCGACGGCGAGCACGGCGGCCGCGCCGAGGCCGACGACGTCGGGCAGGTCGAGCAGCGCGCCGGTCACGCCGAGCACCAGGCCCGCGACGAGTAGGGCGAGCCCGCGGCGGGTGGGCCGGACGCGCGCGACCCGCCGCAGCGCCGGGTGCCGCGTGTCCTGCGGGCCGCCCTGCCTGGCCCCGCGCTCGATGGTTCCGGCGGGGGCCGCGCCGGGCTCGTGGTCGCCGGACATCCCCGGTCCTACCGGCCGTGCTCGCGGGCGGGCCGCGCGAAGGACCCTGCGGACGGGGCGACCGAGACGCGGGCACCCGGGACGGCGGTGCGCTGGACGATCTCGGCGACGACGTCCTCCGGGGTCACGCCCCCGAGCCGGGACTCCGTGCTGAGGATCAGCCGGTGCGCGAGGACCGGGACCGCGAGGTCCTGCACGTCGTCGGGGAGCACGTGCTCGCGGCCCGCCATGGCGGCGGCCGCCTTGGCGGCCCGCAGCAGCTGCAGCGAGGCGCGCGGCGACGCCCCGAGGCGGACGCCCTCGTGCTGCCGCGTCGCGCCCACGAGGTCGAGGACGTACTGCTTGACCGCCCCCGCCGCGTAGACGGCGCGCACGGCGTCGGCGTACCGCACCATGTCGGCGCCCGTGGTGACGGGGGAGAGGTGGGCCAGCGGGTCGGCGGACTCCTGGCGGTCGAGCATCTGCAGCTCGGCGTCCGTGTCCGGGTAGCCCACGGTCAGGCGCGCCATGAACCGGTCGCGCTGCGCCTCGGGCAGCGGGTACGTGCCCTCCATCTCCACCGGGTTCTGGGTCGCCACGACGAGGAACGGGCGCGGCAGCGTGTGCGTGGTGCCGTCGATCGTCGTCTGGCCCTCCTCCATGCACTCCAGGAGGGCGGACTGCGTCTTGGGCGAGGCGCGGTTGATCTCGTCACCGATCACCACGTTGTTGAACACCGGCCCCGGCCGGAACTCGAAGTCGTGGGTGGCCGTGCGGAAGATGTTGACGCCCGTGAGGTCGCTGGGGAGCAGGTCGGGCGTGAACTGGATGCGCCCGACGCGGCAGTCGATGCTCCGGGCGAGGGCCTTGGCCAGGGTCGTCTTGCCCACCCCGGGGACGTCCTCGATGAGCAGATGACCCTCCGCGAGCACGACGGCGACGGTGGTCTCGGCGAGCCCGGGGCGCCCTGAGACCACGGAGTCGATCGCCTCGCGCACCCGCGTCGTGGCGGTGACGAGCTCGTCGAGGTCTCGGGCGAGGGCCTCCGCGCCATCCCCCGCGGAGGGGACGGCGCCGTCCCCCCGGTCCTCCGTCTCCGTGCGTGCGCCGGCGAGCGTGGGGGAGACGGGTTCTGGGTGCACGGGTGACCTCCGGTTCACGTGCTCGTGACGGTTCTCGCAGCCTAGTGGAATCGGGGCCGGACGTGACGACGATCACCCGCTCCACCGTGCTCCACGACCCGCCACCGCGGACGACCTGCGGGCCCGACCGGGGCGCACGGACCGCGCGACAAGGCCCGCGGCGCGCCGGCGGGAGCCCGGCGTGGCGCGGGCCCTCCACCCGCCTCCACCGCGCCCTCCACCCTGCCTTGAGGCCCTGACCTGCGGCGATGTGTGCGGACTGTGAGAGGAGCGGGTGAGATGGGGAGAACTCCCCATCCTTGGCCGCGCCCGGTGGAGCAAAGTGGAGTAGCGTGGAGGCTGCGGGAGCGCGAGGGGAGGTGCGAGCCGTGGCAGGTCTGGAGGACACGTTTCCGGGGGCCGGGCTGCTGCTCGGCACCTACACCCCCAAGCTCGACGAGAAGGGCCGGCTCATCCTCCCCGCGAAGTTTCGCGCCCGACTCGCTCCCGGCCTCGTCATGACGAGGGGGCAGGAGCGCTGCCTCTTCCTCCTCCCCATGGACGAGTTCGGCCGCATGTACGAGCAGGTGCGGCAGGCCCCCGTGACCAGCCGGCAGGCACGCGACTACCTGCGCGTGTTCCTGTCGGGTGCCAGCGACGAGCTGCCGGACAAGCAGGGACGGGTGGTCATCCCGGCCGCCCTGCGCGCGTACGCCGGTCTCGACCGGGACGTCGCCGTGATCGGCGCCGGCACCCGCGTCGAGGTGTGGGACCGGACCACCTGGGAGACCTACCTGGCCGAGCAGGAGTCGTCGTACTCCGAGACGTCCGAGCAGATCTTCCCGGACCTGCAGTTCTGAGGCACCGCACGAGAGCAGCACGACAACCGCACAGCAGAAAGCAGCAGGGCCCCGCACGACGAGGCCTCCTCCCGCGAGGGTCTGGCGCACTTCCCCGGCGCCAGAACGGCGCGGAGGGAGACCTGGCCGGGCGGGGCCCCGCCGACAGGGACCGACGAGCGGTACCGACGACCAGCACCGACGACCAGCACCGACGACCAGCACCGACGAGCACGAGGAGAGGGGGCACCGATGAGCACACCGGACGGAGCACGACCCACGGGGGACCGCCACCTGCCCGTGCTGCTGCAGCGGTGCGTCGACCTCCTCGCGCCCGCGCTCGCGGAGCCGGGCAGCGTGCTGGTCGACTGCACGCTGGGGATGGGTGGTCACACCGAGGCGGTGCTCGAGCAGGTCCCGACCGCCCGCGTCGTGGGGATCGACCGCGACACGCAGGCGCTGCGGCTCGCCGGGGAGCGGCTCGCCCGTTTCGGCGACCGGTTCGTGCCGGTGCACGCGGTCTACGACGAGATCGGCGACGTCGTCGCGGACCTCGGCCTGCCCGGGGTGCAGGGCGTGCTCATGGACCTCGGGGTGTCGTCGCTGCAGCTCGACGAGGCCGACCGCGGCTTCGCCTACGCCCAGGACGCGCCCCTCGACATGCGCATGGACCAGACGCGCGGCGAGACGGCGGCCGACGTGCTCAACACCTACGACGAGCGCGCGCTCGTCCGGGTGCTGCGGGAGTACGGCGAGGAGCGCTTCGCGCCGCGCATCGCCCGAGCGATCGTGCGGCGTCGCGAGGAGCGCCCGTGGGAGCGGACGGGCGAGCTCGCCGACCTGGTGCGCGCGTCCATCCCCGCCGCGGCGCGCCGCACCGGCGGCAACCCGTCCAAGCGGACGTTCCAGGCGCTGCGGATCGAGGTGAACGGCGAGCTCGAGGTCCTCGAGCGCGCCGTGCCCGCCGCGATCGAGGCGCTGGCGACCGGTGGGCGGATCGTCGTCGAGTCCTACCAGTCCCTGGAGGACCGGATCGTCAAGCGCGCCATCGCCCGCGGGACGACGTCGAGCGCCCCCGCCGGCCTGCCCGTCGAGCCGGAGACGCACAAGCCGTACCTCGAGGCCCTCACGCGAGGTGCCGAGGAGGCGGACGAGGCCGAGCTCGAGCGCAACCCGCGGGCGGCGTCCGTCCGCCTGCGGGCCGCCCGCCGCGTGCGCCCCACCCCTGACCACATGCGCGCCCCCGCGCAGACCCGCAAGCCCACCAAGGAGGACCGCCGATGAGCGCCCTGCGTGCCCCCGCCACCCCCGGGACCCGCCCCGCCGCGGCGCCCCGCCGCGCACCGCTGACCTCGCTGCCGGGCGGCGCCGCGGACCGCGGCCGCCGCCTCGACGCCGTCCGCGCCCCGCTCCAGGCGACGTCGGGCGTCCCCTTCCTCGTGCTGTGCGCGGTGATCCTCGTCGGCGCGCTGCTGGCGGCGCTGCTCCTCAACACCTCGATGGCGCGGGGCTCCTACGAGGCGTCCCGGCTGGAGGCCGAGGTGGGTCACGTGGCGCAGGACGTCCAGAGCCACCAGGAGAAGCTGCGCGCCGCGGAGGCGTCGCTCGCGGAGCGCGCCACGAAGCTCGGCATGGTCCCCGCCGAGGACCCGACGATGATCAGCGTCGAGAAGCGCGCGAAGGTCGGGATCGGCGACGCGGAGACGCCGTGAGCGGGCGGACGCCCCCGCCTCGCGGTACCGGTGGGTCGGGCCGCGGTCGTGCGACACGCCCGGGCCCGACGCGCACGACCCGTAGCCCGGCGCCGCAGACTCGAGGGGTGAGCACCTCCCGCACCGCGAACGGATCCCCGCGACCGGCTGCCCGCTCCGCGGCCGGCCGGGGCGGGGCGGGGCGGACCGGCGCGGGACGCTCGACGCGCACGTCCAGCGCGACGTCGGGCAGGAACGCCAACCCTCCCGCCGCCCGCTCGAGCGGGCGGACCGCGGTGCGCGGGGGCGGAGCCCCGCCCCGCCCCCGCGCCGGCACGGCGTCCCGGGGCCGCCCCGGCGACCCCGGGCGTCGGCAGCGGTGGATCATGGTGGTCGCCGCGCTGGTCCTCGCGGTGTTCGTGGGCCGGCTCGTGCAGGTGCAGATCTTCCAGGGGCCGGCGCTCGCCGCGAAGGCGCAGGACGCGCGGACCACGCACGCGGTCGAGCTCGCCCACCGCGGCGACATCGTCGACGCGAACGGGCGCGTGCTCGCGACCTCCGTCGACCGGTACACGATCTCGGCCGACACGCTCGCGATCCAGGGTTTCCAGGGCGGGCAGCGCGTGGACACGGCGAGCGGCAAGGCGGTGCAGGACGGCGCGCTCGGCATCGCCCAGCTCCTGGCCCCGATCCTCGACGAGCAGCCCGCCGAGCTCGCCGCCAAGCTCAACGGCGACGACCGGTACGTGATCCTCAAGCGCAACGCGGTGCCGGAGGTGCAGCGGGCGATCGCCAAGCTCGACCTGCAGGCCTACATCCGCACGGAGCTGACGTCGCGCCGCACGTACCCCGCGGGCGTCGTCGCCGGCACGCTCGTGGGCTTCGTCGACCAGGACCAGGTGGGCCAGGGCGGGCTCGAGCGCGCCTACGAGGACGTGCTCGCGGGCACCGACGGCAAGGTCACCTACGAGCGCGGCGCCGACGGCGTCCGGATCCCGAACTCCGAGCGGGACGCGACCCCCGCGGTGCCCGGCAGCGACGTGCAGCTCACCATCGACGCCGACGTGCAGTGGAAGGCGGAGGAGCTGCTCGACGACGCCGTGTCGAAGACCGGGGCGCAGTACGCCATGGCCGTCGTGGAGGACGTCCGCACGGGCCAGGTGCTCGCGGTGGCGGACTCCGGCGACGTCGACCCGAACGACCGGTCGACGTCCGCCGTGGCCAACGGCTCGCGGGCGGTGAAGGACGTCTTCGAGCCCGGGTCCACGGGCAAGGTCATCACCATGGCGGCGGCCCTCGAGGAGGGTTACTGGAAGCCGGACAGCCAGTTCCAGGTGCCCTACCGGTACACGACGCCCAACGGGGAGTCGTTCAAGGACTCGCACGAGCACCCGGTGCAGCAGCTGACGCTCGCGGGCGTGCTGGCGCACTCGTCCAACACCGGCACGGTGCAGATCGGCGAGAAGATCCCGCTCGGCGTCCGCTACGACTATCTCGGCAAGTTCGGGTTCGGGCAGCCGACCGGCCTGGGACTGCCGGGGGAGTCGGCGGGCATCCTGCCCTCGCAGCAGACGCTGGCGCACGACGCGCGCACCCCGTACACGATCCTGTTCGGGCAGGGCGTGGCCGTGAACGCGATGCAGGCGACGCAGGTCTTCTCGACGGTCGCGAACGGCGGGGTCCGGGTGGAGCCCAGCCTGGTGGCGGGCACGCGCGCGCCGGACGGCACGTTCACCCCCGCCGAGGCGCCCCACAAGAGCCGGGTGGTCTCCGAGAAGACCGCCTCGTCCGTGATGCGGATGATGGAGTCGGTCGTGGGGGAGGAGGGCACCGCCGCCAACGCGAAGGTGCCGGGCTACCGCGTGGCCGGCAAGACCGGCACCGCCCAGATGTGGACCGGCTCGGGGACCACCTACATGGCGTCCTTCATCGGCGTCGCGCCGGCCGACGACCCGCGGTACACGGTCTCCGTCTTCCTGCGCAGCCCGCAGTCGTCGATCTACGGCGGCGTGGTGGCGGCGCCGGTGTTCAGCGACCTCATGGGCTACACCCTGCAGAAGATGGACGTGCCTCCGAGCACCACGCCGTTCACGCCCTACGACCTCACCTGGTGAGGGGCACCCGATGGACGAGGTGGAGGTCGTGACGGTTCTCATGCCGGGCACGTTCGGTGCCGGGCCGGCAGCGCGCAGACGGTAGGTTCTTCTCCGTGACATCCCCGCTTCCCCGTATCCGGCCCGCGGGCACGACGCCCCGGCGGGTGCGGGACCTCGCCCTGACCTTCGGGCTCGAGGTGACGACGCCGGCGGGCCCCGCAGAGGGCCCCCGGCCGCAGGTCCCCGCCGACGTCGTCGTCACCTCGGTCGCGTCCGACAACCGCGTGGTCTCCAGCGGCGACCTGTTCGTCGCCCTCCCGGGCGCGCACGCCCACGGCGCGCGGTTCGCCGCCGACGCGGTCGCGCGCGGGGCCCGCGCGGTGCTCACCGACGAGGCCGGCGCCGCCGCGCTCGCGTCCGGGCCCGACGCCCTCGACCCGGCCGTCCCCGTGCTGGTCGCCGCGGACCCGCGCTCCGTGCTCGGGCCCGTCGCGGCGTGGGTGTACGGCGAGCCCGCCGAGCACCTCATGACCTTCGGCGTCACGGGCACGAACGGCAAGACGACGACGACCTACCAGCTCGACCACCTCCTGCGGGCCCTCGGCTGGACCGGCGGCCTCATCGGCACCGTCGAGATGCGCGCGGGCGACCGGGTGCTGCCGAGCCGCCTCACCACGCCCGAGGCCGCCGACCTCCAGGCGCTGCTCGCGGCGATGTGCGAGGCCGAGGTCCGCACGCTGGCGATGGAGGTCTCGTCGCACTCGCTGTCGATGCACCGCGTGGACGGGATCGAGTTCGGCGTCGCGGGCTTCACCAACCTCAGCCAGGACCACCTGGACTTCCACGGCGACCTGCAGTCCTACTTCGACGCGAAGGCGTCGCTGTTCACCCCGGAGCACTCCCGACGCGGCGTGGTCGTGGTGGACGACGCGTGGGGCGAGCGCATGGCCGCCGCCGCGCAGGTGCCGGTCGCGACGCTGCGCACCCGCGCGCCGCGCGACGGCGAGCCGGCGGCCGACTGGACCGTCACCGACGTCGCCCCGCACGGCACCGGCTCCGCCTTCACTCTCACGCACGCCGACGGCCGGTCCCTGCGCACCTCGACGTCCCTGCCCGGCGGGTTCAACGTGGCCAACGCCGCGCTGGCCGTCGCGATGGTGCTCGAGGGCGGGGCGCACCTCGAGGACGTGGCCGAGGCGCTCGCCGCGGCCGACGGGCTCTCGGCGGTCGTGCCGGGGCGCATGGAGGTCGTGGGCCCGGGCGGCGACGGGCACCCGCGCGTCGTCGTGGACTTCGCGCACAACACCGAGGCGCTCGAGCTCGCGCTCGCGGCCCTGCGCCCGACCACGACCGGCCGGCTCGTCGTCGTCTTCGGGGCCACGGGCGACCGCGACAAGGGCAAGCGGCCCGCCATGGGCGCGGCCGCCGTCGCCGGCGCGGACGTCGTCGTCGTCACCGACGACGACCCGCACGGCGAGGACGCCGCCGCCGTGCGCGCCGCCGTGCTCGACGGGGCCCGGGCGGCCCGCGACGCCGCCCACGAGGCGGGGCGCGACGTCGTCGTGACCGAGGCGGCGCCGCGCGCGTCCGCGATCGAGACGGCCGTGCTCGAGGCGGGGGCGGACGACACCGTCCTCGTCGCGGGCCGCGGCCACGAGACCATCCAGGAGGTCGCGGGCGTCGACCTCGAGCTCGACGACCGGGACGAGGCCCGCCGCGCGCTGCAGCGGCGGCACGAGAGGACCACCGCATGATCGCGCTGACCGCCGCCGACGTCGCCGAGGCGACCGGGGGACGGCTGCACGCCGACGCCGCCACGCCCGTGACCGGGCCCGTCGTCGTGGACTCCCGCCGCGTCGAGGCCGGCGGGCTCTTCGTCGCCCTGCCCGGCGAGCGGGTCGACGGGCACGATTACGCCCACGGCGCCGTCGAGGCGGGGGCCGCGCTGGTCCTCGCCGCCCGTGAGCTCGAGGGCGTGCCCACCGTCGTCGTCGACGACGTGCAGGCCGCGCTCGGCGAGCTGGCGCGCGCCGTCCTGGCGCGCGTGCGGGCCGCCGGCGACCTGCGGGTCGTCGCGGTCACGGGTTCGGTGGGCAAGACGACGACCAAGGACCTGCTGGGCCAGCTCCTGGGGGACCTGCTCCCGGACGGCGTGCTGCCGGAGGACGGCCTGGTGGTGCCCACCGGGTCGTTCAACAACGAGGTCGGCCTGCCGTTGACCGTGCTGCGCGTCACCGAGGCCACCCGGTTCCTCGTGCTGGAGATGGGCGCCGACGGCCCGGGCAACATCGCGTACCTCACGCGGATCGCGCCGCCCGACGTCGGCATCGTGCTCGCGGTGGGCGTGGCCCACGTGGGCAAGTTCGGCTCGGTCGAGGCGATCGCGCGCACCAAGGCCGAGATGGTCACCGGGGTGGTGCCGGGCGGCACGGTCGTGCTCAACGCCGACGACCAGCGCGTCGCGGCGATGGCGTCGCTCGCGACCCCCGAGCACACCGTCACCCGGTTCGGCACCATCCCGTCCGCGGACGTGCGTGCCGCCGACGTCGAGGTGGACGCCTCCGGACGGGCGACGTTCGGGCTCGTGGTCGCGGGCGGGCAGCCCGTCCCGGTGAGCCTTCGCCTGGTGGGCGCGCACCACGTGAGCAACGCGCTCGCCGCGGCGGCCGCCGTGCTCGCGCTCGGCGGCGCGACCGGAGCCGCCGTCGCGCGCGTGGCCGACGGCCTGTCCCGCGCGACCCCCGTCAGCCCGCACCGCATGGCGGTCACCGAGCGGCCCGACGGCGTCACCGTGATCGACGACGCCTACAACGCCAACCCGGACTCGATGCGCGCCGCGCTGCGCGCGCTCGCCGTCATGGCGGGCCGCACGCGCCGCTCCGTCGCCGTGCTGGGGGAGATGCTCGAGCTCGGGGACGGCTCGCGCGCCGCGCACGACGCGATCGGCCGGCTCGTGGTGCGATTGAACGTCAAGCTCCTCGTCGTCGTCGGCGACGGGGCGTACCACATCCACGAGGGGGCCCTGCAGGAGGGGTCCTGGGGAGAGGAGTCGGTCTTCGTGCCTGACCTCGACGCCGCGCGCGCGGTGCTCGCCGAGGCGCTCACCCCGGGCGACGTCGTCCTCGTGAAGTCCTCCCTCGGGTCCGGGCTGTGGCGGCTCGGCGACGAGCTCGCCGCGGGCGGCGCCGCCGCGGAGGTCGCCCCGTGATCGCGATCCTGGTCTCGGCCGGCGTCTCCGGCCTGGTCGCCCTCTTCGGCACGCCCCTGTTCATCCGGTTCCTCATCCACCGGAACTACGGCCAGTTCGTCCGCCAGGACGGGCCGACGGCGCACTTCACCAAGCGCGGCACCCCGACGATGGGCGGGGTGGTCATCATCGCGGCGGCCCTGGTCGGCGTCGCGGTGTCGATGCTGGTCGCGGGCCGGCCGCCGAGCGCGTCGGCCCTGCTGTGCCTCTACCTCATGACGGGGCTCGGTCTGGTCGGGTTCCTCGACGACTTCACGAAGATCCGCAAGCAGCGGTCCCTGGGGCTCACGCCGAAGGCGAAGATCATCGGCCAGGGCTTCGTCGGGATCAGCTTCGCGGTGCTCGCGCTGCAGTTCCCCAACGCCAACGCCCGGACGCCCGCCTCCACGCGCATCTCGTTCCTGCGCGACACCAACCTCGACCTGGCGTTCGCCGGCGTCACGGTCGGGCTCATCCTCTTCGTGATCTGGGCGAATTTCCTCATCACGGCCTGGTCCAACGCGGTGAACCTCACGGACGGCCTGGACGGCCTGGCGACCGGCGTGTCGATCATCGTCTTCGGGGCGTACGTCCTGGTGTGCATCTGGCAGCTCAACCAGTCGTGCCAGCGGCTCGCCGCGGCCGGTCCGCGCTGCTACGAGGTGCGCGACCCGCAGGACCTGGCGATCGTCGCCGCCGCCATCGCGGGCGCCTGCATCGGCTTCCTGTGGTGGAACGCCAGCCCCGCGCGGATCTTCATGGGCGACACCGGCTCGCTCGCCCTCGGCGGCGCCCTGGCCGGCATCTCGATCCTGTCGCGCACCGAGATCCTCGCCGCCATCATCGGCGGGCTCTTCGTCGTCATCGTCATGTCCGACGTGATCCAGATCGGCTTCTTCAAGCTCACCGGGAGACGCGTGTTCAAGATGGCCCCGCTGCACCACCACTTCGAGCTGTCCGGGTGGGGCGAGGTCACGATCGTCATCCGGTTCTGGCTCATCGCCGGCCTGTTCGCGGCCCTCGGCATGGGCGTCTTCTACGCCGAGTGGGTGGCCACGTGACGCAGGGGTCGTTGCCCGACGGCGCGCGCGTCGTCGTGGCGGGGCTCGGCGTGACCGGCCGCGCGGTCGTCGCGGCTCTGTCGGACGGTGCGTCGGACGGTGCGGCCGGCCGGGCGGCCTCGGTGGTGACGGTCGACGGCCGCGCCGAGGACGCCGACGTGCGCGACGCCGACGACCCCGCCGTGGCCGAGCGGCTCGTGGCTGACGCGGACCTCGTGGTCGCGTCCCCGGGCTGGGCGCCGAGCACCCCGCTGCTGACCGCGGCCCGCGCCGCGGGGGTCCCGGTGTGGAGCGAGGTCGAGCTCGCCTGGCGGCTGCGCGTCGACCGGACGCCCGGCGCCCACGGCGCGCGCGGGCCCGCGCCCTGGCTCGCCGTCACGGGCACGAACGGCAAGACGACGACCGTCGAGATGCTGGCGTCGATCCTCGCCGCGGCGGGGCTGCGGACCGCCGCCGTCGGCAACGTCGGCACCCCCGTCGTGCAGGCGGCGCAGGACCCGTCGCTCGACGTCCTCGCGGTGGAGCTGTCGAGCTTCCAGCTGCACCACACGCTCACGACGTCGTTCGAGGCGGCGGCGGTGCTCAACGTGGCCGCCGACCACCTCGACTGGCACGGGTCGCTCGAGGCGTACGCGGCGGACAAGGGCCGGATCTACGCCCGGGCGCAGGTGGCGTGCGTGTACAACGCGGCCGACCCGCGCACCGAGCAGCTCGTGCGCGACGCCGACGTGTCCGAGGGCGCCCTCGCCGTCGGCTTCACCCTCGGCGCCCCGGGCCCGGGGCAGCTGGGCGTCGTGGAGGACTTGCTCGTCGACCGCGCCTTCCACGCGGAGCCCGGCGCGCGCGACCGGCAGCGGACGGCCGCCGAGCTCGGCACGCTCGCCGACCTTGCCCACCTCGCGCCGGCGGGCGGGCCGCCGCCGGCCCACGTCGTCGCGAACGCGCTGGCGGCGGCGGCGCTCGCCCGGGCGCACGGCGTGCCCGCCGCCGCCGTGCGCGACGGCCTGCGCGCGTTCCGACCCGGGGCGCACCGCATCGCGCGCGTCCGCGAGCTCGACGGCGTGGCCTGGGTGGACGACTCCAAGGCCACCAACGCCCACGCCGCGGCGGCCTCGCTCGGCGCGTACGACGCGGGCACCGTGGTGTGGGTGGCGGGCGGGCTCGCCAAGGGGGCGGCGTTCGACTCCCTCGTCGCCGACCGGGCCGACCGGCTGCGGGCGGCCGTCGTCATCGGCGTCGACCCGGAGCCGATCCGCGGGGCGCTGGCCCGACACGCGCCCGAGATCCCCGTCGTCGTGGTCGATCCCGGCGACACTGGGTCGGTGATGCGACGCGCGGTCGCGGCGGCACGGGACCTGGCTCGCCCCGGGGACACCGTCCTGCTGGCGCCCGCCGGCGCGTCCATGGACCAGTTCGCCTCCTACGCCCAGCGGGGGGAGGCGTTCGCCACGGCCGTGGCGGAGCTGTAGGCGCCCGCGGCGCCGCGAGGACGATCGAGGGGTGTCGGATGGCGGTCACGACGGGCACCCGACGGGGCTCGCAGGGGTCGTCCGGCCGCCCGTCGAAGGGCGCGTCCGCCCCGCGCGCGTCGCAGGGACGTGCGCCGCGGAAGCCCGCGGCGACGCAGCGCCGGGGCTCCGAGCGCCCGTGGCTCGGCCAGTGGAACAGCACCGTCACGAGTTACTTCCTGCTCGTCGGGGCCACCGGGATGCTGCTCGTGATCGGCCTCGTGATGGTGCTGTCCAGCTCGACCGTGACCTCCATCGCCGCGGGGGACTCGCCGTTCGCCGCGTTCCTGGTGCAGGCCCGGTTCGCCCTGATCGGCCTGCCCCTCATGCTGGTCGCCTCGCGGCTGCCCGTGCGCTGGTACAAGCGGCTGGCCTGGCCGGCGATGATCGTCGCCCTCGGGTTGCTGGTGGCCGTGCCGTTCGTCGGCAAGCTCGTCAACGGCAACCGGAACTGGCTGGTCCTGGGCCCGATCCAGTTCCAGCCGTCGGAACTGGCCAAGCTGGCGCTCGCGATCTGGCTGGGCGCGGTGCTCGGTCGCAAGCAGCACCTGCTGGGCAGCTGGGGCCAGGCGGTCGTCCCCGGCGTGCTGGGCCTCGGGGCCGTGCTCGGTCTCGTCATGGCCGGTCACGACCTGGGCACGGCGCTGATCCTCGCCGCGCTGGGGCTGGGCGCGTACTGGGTCTCGGGCGCCCCGGCCGCCATGCTGGGGCTCGGCGCGGTGAGCGCGGCGCTCTTCGTCGGGTGGACGTTCATCGTCAACCAGAACGGCTCGGACCGCCTCACCCGCATCCTCGCCACGTACGGCAGCTGCACCGACGAGCAGGGCGAGTGCTACCAGTCGATCCACGGCATGTACGGGCTCGGCACCGGCGGCCTGTTCGGCGTCGGCCTGGGCGCCAGCCGCGAGAAGTGGAAGTACCTGCCCGAGGCGCACAACGACTTCATCTACTCCGTGATCGGCGAGGAGCTGGGCCTGCTCGGCACGCTCCTGGTGCTCGCGCTGTTCGCGGTCCTCGGGATCGCGATGGCGCGGGTGGTCCGGCGGCACCCGGACCCGTTCGTGAAGATCACCACGGCCGCGATCGGCTGCTGGATCGTGGGCCAGGCCTTCGTGAACATCGGCGTGGTGATCGGCGTCCTGCCGGTGATCGGCGTCCCGCTGCCCCTGGTGTCGGCGGGCGGGTCCGCCCTGGTCACGACGATGGTGGCGCTCGGCGTCGTGATCAGCTTCGCGCGCAGCGAGCCGGGCGCCGCGGAGGCGCTCGCCGCGCGCCGGAGCGTCGTCAAGCGCTCGGTCGCGGTCCTGGCGCGCCGGAGCGGGCGCCGCGCCGACGGCGGGGGAGCACGGCGCCGCGGGGGCGACGGCGGCCGATAGGGTCCTGCGTGTGAAGAGCTCTGCAGTCACGTCCGTCGTCCTCGCCGGGGGCGGCACCGCCGGCCACGTCAACCCCCTCCTCGCCGTCGCGGACGAGCTCCGCGCCCGCGAGCCGGAGGCCAGGATCCTCGCCCTGGGCACCACCTCCGGTCTCGAGGCCGAGCTCGTCCCGGAGCGCGGCTACCGGCTGTGGCCGATCCCGCGCGTGCCGCTGCCGCGTCGCCCGAGCGTCGACCTCCTGCGGCTGCCCGGCCGGCTGAGCGCCGCGGTGAAGGCGGCGGAGGCCGCGATCGACGAGATCGGCGCGCAGGCCGTCGTCGGCTTCGGCGGGTACGTCTCGACCCCCGCGTACCTCGCCGCCCGGCGCCGGGGCGTCCCCGTGGTGATCCACGAGCAGAACGCCCGTGCCGGCCTGGCCAACAAGCTCGGCGCCCGCTGGGCGGCGCGCGTCGGGGCGACCTTCCCGGGGACGCCGCTGCCGGGCGCCCAGGTCGTGGGCCTGCCGCTGCGGGCCGAGATCGCGGAGCTCGTCGCCGCCCGCGAGGCGGACCCGGTGGCCGCGAGGGTGCAGGCCGCCGACGCGCTCGGGCTCGACGCCGGGCTGCCGACGCTCGTCGTGACGGGCGGCTCGTCCGGGGCGGCGTCGGTGAACGCCGCGCTCGCCGGTTCCGTGGAGGCGCTGCTGCGCGCCGGCGTCCAGGTGCTGCACCTCACGGGCAAGGGCAAGGACGGGCCCGTCCGGGCCGCCGTCGACGCCGCCACGGCCGCGGGCGGGCACGAGGCCGCGCGGTACCAGGTGCGCGAGTACCTGTCCGAGATGCAGCTCGCCCTCGCGGTCGCCGACCTCGTCGTCGCGCGGTCGGGCGCGGGCACGGTGTGCGAGCTCGCCGCCCTCGGCGTGCCCGCCGTCTACGTGCCGCTGCCCATCGGCAACGGCGAGCAGCGGCTCAACGCCGCGCCGCTCGTGGAGGCGGGCGGCGGCCTCCTCGTCGACGACGCCGACCTCACGCCCGCCTGGGTGGCCGAGAACGTGCCGGCGCTGCTGGCCGACCGGCCGCGGCTCGACGCGATGGCGTCCGCGGCCCGGGCCACCGGGGTGCGCGACGGCGCCACGCGTGTGGCCGACCTCGTGGCCGAGGCGGTCGCGCAGGCGGCCACGGGTGCGGGCACCGGGCGGCAGGCGTGAGCGCCGCCGGGTCGACGCGCCCCCCGGCGCTGGGAGTCGAGGAGCTCGGCCGCGTGCACCTGGTCGGGGTGGGCGGCGCGGGGGTCTCCGTCGTCGCGCGGCTCCTCGCGGCTCGCGGGGTCCAGGTGCAGGGCTCCGACGCGGCGGCCGGCCCCGCCCTCGAGGCGCTGCGCGCCGACGGCGTGCGGGTCTGGGTCGGGCACGACGCGGCCCACGTCGTGGGGCCGGACGGCACGCCCCTGGTCGACACGGTCGTCGTGTCCTCCGCGGTCCGGGAGACCAACCCGGAGCTGGCCGCGGCCCGCACGGCCGGGATCCGCGTGCTGCACCGCTCCCAGGCGCTCGCGTCGCTGATGCTGGGCCGGCGCGCGGTGGCGGTCGCGGGAGCGCACGGCAAGACCACGACGTCCGCCATGGTCGCGACCGTGCTGCGCGCGTGCGGCGTCGACGCGTCGTTCGCGATCGGGGGCACGGTGCGGGTGCGGGACGCCGACGGCCACGAGGGCTCGGTGCCCGGCGGCCACCTCGGCGCCTCCGACGTGCTCGTGGCCGAGGCGGACGAGTCCGACGGCTCGTTCCTCAACTACGCCCCGACGGTGGCCGTGGTGACCAACGTCGAACCGGACCACCTCGACCACTACGGCTCGCAGGAGGCGTTCGAGCGGGCCTTCGAGGAGTTCGCCGGACGCATCGTCCCGGGCGGGACGCTCGTCGCGTGCGCCGACGACGCCGGCTCGGCGGCGCTGGCGGCCGCGCACCGGGCCGCGGGCGGGACCGTCGTGACGTACGGCGGGGCCGCGGGGGCCCACGTGCGCGTGCGCGACGTCGTCGTCGGAGCCGGAACCGTGGAGGCGGTCGTGTCGGGCGGCCCGCTCGGCGACGAGCCGCGCGCGCTGCGCCTGTCCGTCCCCGGCGCGCACAACGCGCTCAACGCGACGGCGGCCGTGGTGACGGCGGTGCTGCTCGGCGCCGAGCCGGGGGCGGCCGTCGCGGGCGCCGGGACCTTCGTGGGCACGGGGCGCCGCTTCGAGCCCAAGGGCGAGGTCGACGGCGTGCGGGTGTTCGACAGCTACGACCACCACCCCACCGAGGTGGAGGCGCTGCTGCGGGCCGCCCGCCCGGTGGCGGGCGACGGCCGCATCGTCGTGCTCTTCCAGCCGCACCTGTACTCGCGGACGCGGATCTTCGCCGACCGGTTCGCGGCGGCGCTGGCGCTCGCGGACGAGGTCGTCGTCACCGGCGTCTACCGCGCCCGCGAGGACGTCGACCCGCAGGTCGGGCCGCGCACGATCACCGACCTGCTCGAGCGGACGTCGTCCGGCGGCGGCGTGCGCGCGGTCCAGGACCGGCTCGAGGCGGCCCACGTCGTCTCGGCGCTCGCTCGGCCGGGCGACCTGGTGCTCACCGTCGGCGCGGGCGACGTCACCGAGCTCGGCCCGGTGATCCTCGCCGACCTGGCCGCGCGCACCTCCGGCGTGGCGCGCGGGGCGGCCGCCGCCCGCGACGAGACCATGGGGTGATGCGACCGCCAGCCCGCCCCCGCCCGACACCTCGCACGACGTCGGGCTCGTCCGGTGCCGGCGCACGCCGGTCCCCGGCGACGAGGTCGAACCCCGCGGTGCCGGCGTCGTCCGGGCGCGGGGCGGCGACCGCGCCGACAGGCACGCCGGCGGCGGGGCCGGCGGGCAGGCCGTCTCGCGACGGGGCGCCCGCGAAGGCGTCCTCGAAGCCCGCCCCCGCACCGCGCACCGCCGCGACGGCGGTGGTTCCGGCCGGCCAGGTCGTCCCGCCCCGGGTCTCGACGGCGATGGCCGACCGGCTCGCCGAGCGCACCGCGATGCGCCGGCACCGCGCGTGGCGCCGGGTGCTGGCGTGGGTGCTCGCGCTGGCGCTCGTCGGGGGCCTCGCGTGGGTGGCGCTCTGGTCGCCGGTGCTCGCCCTGGAGAAGGCCGAGGTGACCGTCACCGGCGCGGGGCGGTACGTCGACGAGGACGCGGTGCGCGAGATCGCCGAGGCGCCGGACGGCACGCCGTTGCCGCGCCTGGACACGGTGGCGATGCGGGAGCAGGTGCTCGGGCTGCGCGGGGTGAAGGACGTGCGGATCGCGCGGGCGTGGCCCCACGGGCTCGTCGTGGAGCTCGCGCCGCGGGTCCCCGTGGCCGCGGTGCCCGACGGTGACCGGCTGGCGCTGCTCGACTCGTCCGGTGTCCGCGTGGCGACGCGCGAGGCGGCACCCAAGGGCCTGCCCCAGGTGGACGTGCCGCTCGACGACGCGCTGGCACTGCAGGCGGCGCTGCACGTGCTGGCCGCGCTCCCGGCGAAGCTCGCGGGCCAGGTGGAGCACGTGAGCGCCGACACGCAGGACGCCGTCGAGACGGTGCTGGAGGACGGCACCACGGTCCGCTGGGGCGGCAGCTCCGACCTGCCGCTCAAGGTCGAGGCGGTACGGACGCTGCGGAAGCTCGACGAGGGCGCGCGCACCATCGACGTGTCGTCGCCCGAGCTGCCGGTGACCCGATGAGCGGGCACGCAAGCACCGGGCGCGCGCGACACGCCGACCCACGTCCGGCGTCGTGCCCGTCGCGCCGCCTACCGTCGATCGCAGCAGCAACCTGACATAACTCTAACCCTCAACTCGAACCTTAAGGTTAGACCCGCGGGTCGGCCGGCGGGGCGACGGGGGAGCGAGGACCGGACGTCGGGACAAGGAACGACCCGAGAGGCAACGACGTGGCAACTCCGCAGAACTACCTGGCAGTGATCAAGGTGGTCGGTATCGGCGGTGGCGGCGTGAACGCCGTGAACCGCATGATCGAGGTCGGGCTCAAGGGTGTCGAGTTCATCGCCATCAACACCGACGCGCAGGCGCTGCTGATGTCGGACGCCGACGTCAAGCTCGACGTCGGTCGCGAGCTCACGCGTGGCCTGGGCGCCGGCGCCGACCCCGAGGTCGGCAAGAAGGCGGCCGAGGACCACGCCGAGGAGATCGAGGACGTCCTGCGGGGCGCCGACATGGTCTTCGTGACGGCGGGCGAGGGCGGCGGCACCGGCACGGGCGGCGCCCCCGTGGTGGCGCGCATCGCCCGGTCGCTGGGCGCCCTGACGGTGGGCGTCGTGACGCGCCCCTTCACCTTCGAGGGACGCCGCCGCTCCGTGCAGGCCGAGCAGGGCATCGACACCCTCCGCGAGGAGGTCGACACCCTCATCGTCATCCCCAACGACCGGCTCCTGTCGATGTCGGACAAGAGCGTCTCGGCGATCGCCGCGTTCCACTCGGCCGACCAGGTGCTGCACTCCGGCGTCCAGGGCATCACCGACCTCATCACGACGCCGGGCCTCATCAACCTCGACTTCGCGGACGTGAAGTCCGTGATGCAGGGGGCCGGGTCGGCGCTCATGGGCATCGGCTCGGCACGGGGCGAGGACCGCGCGGTGCAGGCCGCCGAGCTCGCGATCTCCTCGCCGCTGCTCGAGGCCTCCATCGACGGTGCGCACGGCGTCCTGCTGTCGATCCAGGGCGGCAGCGACATCGGCCTCTTCGAGGTGCACGAGGCCGCGCGCCTCGTCCAGGAGGCGGCGCACTCCGAGGCGAACATCATCTTCGGCACCGTCATCGACGACGCGCTCGGCGACGAGGTGCGGGTCACGGTCATCGCCGCCGGGTTCGACGGCGGCGTGCCGCAGGCGCGCAAGGACGGCCGCGGTCTCGGCCAGATCGCCGGCGCGCCGGCCAAGCCGGCGGTCACGGTCGGCGAGGGCGGCGCGACGGTGACGTCCGCGGCGCAGCCCGGGACGCAGTCCGCGCCGCCGCGCCCGCCGCAGCCGGCCACCGCGTCGGTGCCGGCGGCCTCCGTGCAGCCCCGGCCGATCCCGGCCGAGCCGGACGACGTCCCCGTGAGCCTCGACGCTCCGCCGGCCCCGCCGGTCGGCTCGCGGCCCGCGGAGCAGCGCCGCCCGTTCACGGTGGTCGAGGACGCCGAGGGCGAGGGTGTCACGGTCGAGCGGCCGGTCGAGGTGCCGCGGCTGTTCGACGAGCCGCGTCGTCCCGCCGAGGAGCTCGACGTGCCCGACTTCCTCAAGTGAGCCACGGGTGAGCGGACGTCTGGACGGCGCGGTCGGCTGGGCCCAGGAGGCGTTGTTGCCGGACGAGTTCGGTGCAGGGCTGCTGCGGGTGGACCTCGGGGAGGGCGTCGTGGCGGGCTTCACCACGCGCCACGGCGGGGTGTCGCCCGCCCCGTGGTCGTCGCTCGACCTGGGCACGTCGACGGGTGACGACCCGGTCCGGGTGCGGGAGAACCGGGCCCGGCTCGGGGAGTGGGTCGGCGCGCCGGTGGCGTTCGCCGCGCAGGTGCACGGGGACCGCGTCCTGGGCCTGGGCGCCGACGAGCTCGCCGAGTGGTCGTCGGCGGAGCCGCCGGGGGCGGCGGGCGCGGCCGACGCGATGGTGACGGCAGAGCCCGGCCTCGGCCTCGGCGTCCTGGTCGCGGACTGCGTGCCGGTCGTGCTCGCGGACCCGGTGGCCCGCGTGGTGGCCGTCGCGCACGCGGGGCGCAAGGGCGTCGCCGCGGGGGTGGTGCACCGCGTCGTCGAGCAGATGCTCGCCCGCGGGGCACGGGCCGCGCAGCTGCGGGCCGCGGTGGGGCCGGCCGTCTGCGGCGCCTGCTACGAGGTGCCGGCCGAGATGCGCGAGGAGGTCGCCGCCGTCGTGCCCGAGGCCTGGGCGACGACGACGGCGGGCACCCCCGGGCTCGACCTCCCGGCGGGGGTCGTCGCCCAGCTCGCGCACCACGGGGTGGACGCCGTCCGGGTGGACCGGTGCACGCTCACGGACACGGACCTCTTCTCCCACCGTCGGGCCACGGCCCAGGGCGCCACGACCGGGCGTCAGGCGGGGGTCGTCGTGCTCGCCTGAGCCCGGCCGGTGGCGGGCGCTCCGCCGAGCAGGGCGGACACGCCCACGACGCGCGACACACCGGCGTGTCGTGCGCCGATGCCGCCGCGGGCGTGGTTACCGTCGTGACACCGTCCGGGACGGAGGGCGGGACGTGGCGACGAACGGAGCAAGGCGATGGGCGGAGCGCTTCGCAAGACGATGCTGTACCTGGGGCTCGCCGACGACCAGGGTGAGTCGGAGGAGTACCTCGACGAGTACGAGGAGCTGGAGGCACCGGTGCGCGACCGTGACGACTACCAGGCGCAGGTCACCCCGCTGCACCGCGGCGGAGGGAGCGAGTCGGTGATCGCCTCCGACCTGCGACGCATCACGACCATCCATCCGCGCTCGTACAACGACGCCCGGACCATCGGCGAGGCGTTCCGGGGCGGCACGCCCGTGATCATGAACCTGTCGGACATGGACGACGCCGACGCCAAGCGCCTCGTGGACTTCTCTGCCGGCCTGATCTTCGGGCTGCGCGGGTCGATCGAGCGCGTGACGAACAAGGTCTTCCTGCTCTCGCCGGAGCACGTGGAGATCGCGGGCGAGGAGCCGCCCGCGGAGAAGGTCGCCGGCCGCGGGGCGTTCTACAACCAGAGCTGACCGCGCGCCCGAGAGCGCCGATCGCACGCCGATCGCCCATCGATCGCACCGTCCGGCAGGGCCGGGGCAGTCCTGCCCCGGCCCTGCGTCGTGCTCGGGTAGGTTCGACCCGTGAGCCTCGTCTTCAACCTGGTCTACCTCGTCCTGTGGCTGTTCCTGCTGTGCCTCATCGTCCGGCTCGTCTTCGACTGGGTGCAGTTCTTCGCGCGCGACTGGCGGCCGAAGGGCGTGCTGCTCGTCATCGCCGAGGCGGTGTACACCGTCACCGACCCGCCGCTGCGGTTCCTGCGCGGGCTGATCCCGCCGCTGACCCTCGGTCAGATCCGCCTGGACATCGCGTTCCTGGTGCTCTTCATCGGCACGGGCATCCTCATGCGGGTGGCCTCGTTCCTGGCCGCTACCTGACCGTCCCGGCGCCGGGCCCGGTGTGACCTGGGACCGGGTGCGAGCCTGCTCCGGGCGAGCGACCCGGTGCTGACCTGTGAAGACGTCGTGTGGGCGGGACGACCCGGCCTCGTCGGGCAGGTCGCCCGCCGAGGCGTCCGCTACCGTGGTCATCCAGACGGCCCGGGAACCGGGTCCCACCGACCCTGCAAGAACGATGAGGTGAGACGATGGCGCTGCTGACGGCAGAGGACATCCTGAACAAGAAGTTCGCCGCGACCAAGTTCCGCGAGGGCTACGACGTCGAAGAGGTCGACGACTTCCTCGACGAGGTCGTGCGGACGCTCACGGCGGTCCAGGAGGAGAACGACGACCTGCGCTCCAAGCTCACCGCGGCGGAGCACCGGGTCGCGGAGCTGAGCCGTTCGGACGCTGCCCAGCAGGCGCAGCCGACGCCGACCCCGGCTCCCGCCCCCACCCCGGCCCCCGCGCCGGCGGCCGCCGCGAAGCAGCAGCCCGCGGAGCCGGAGTCCGCCACCGGGATGCTCCAGCTGGCCCAGAAGCTGCACGACGACTACGTGCGCTCCGGCCAGGAGGAGGGCGACCGTCTCATCTCGGAGGCCAAGTCGGAGGGCTCGCGCATCGTCCGCGAGGCCGAGGAGACCAGCCACCGCACCCTCTCGCAGCTCGAGCAGGAGCGCTCGCTCCTCGAGCGCAAGATCGACGAGCTCCGCCTGTTCGAGCGGGACTACCGCACGCGGCTCAAGAGCTTCCTGCAGAACCTGCTGGGCGACCTCGACGCCCGCGGCTCGGCCCTGCCGCCCCAGCGGCAGAACGCCGCCGCCGGTCGCGGCTCGGAGCTCTGAGCGGGGGCCGTCACCCCGCGCACCCCGCTCCTTCGTCGCACCTCACGCCGAGCGGCCCGCACGACACGCACGCCCTTCGGGCGCGTGCTGTTGTGCGGGCCGCTCGGCGCACTTACGCTGCGGTGACTCGTCGTCGACGCACCAACGAAAGGGCACCGATGGCCAAGCTCTCGACCACCACGCGCGCGGCACTGCGCGAGAACTTCCCGCACCTCGCGCGGGACGTGAAGTCGTTCCCGGTCCGCGACGGCGAGGAGCCCTGGACCCTGCACGAGGTGGAGGAGCTGGCGGCCTTCCTGCTCGAGGAGAAGGAGCGCCTCGAGCGCGAGCTCGCGGCCGCCGACCAGGAGCTGTCGGACCTGCTGCGCAACTCGGGCGACGGAGCGGGCGACGACCAGGCGGACTACGGCTCGAGCGCGCTGGAGCGCGAGCAGGAGCTCACCCTGGTGAACAACATGCGCGACCTGCTCGCCCAGACCACGCACGCCGTCGACCGCATCCGCAAGGGCACCTACGCCACCTGCGAGATCACCGGCCTGCCTATCGGGAAGGCCCGCCTCCAGGCGTTCCCCCGGGCCACGCTGTCGGTGGAGGCGAAGGCGCGCGAAGAGCGGCGCTGACGGCGGTGCCGCGCCGGCACGGCCGACGGCGCCGTCCGCCTAGACTGGCGCACGATGTCGACCACGCCCGCCGGCTCCGCCCCGGCCCCTGAGCCCGCGCCGCGCGACGGCGCCCCCGAGTCGCCCGGGACGGACGCGCCGCCCGCTGACGCCGTCCCCGCGGGGGACGCGGGCGCGCCCGCCGTCGCCGAGGAGGCCGAGGCCCCGGTGCCCGGGGCGAGGCGCCGCAGGCTGATCCTCGGGACCTTCGTGCTCGCCGCCCTCGTGCTGCTCGTCGACCAGCTCACGAAGTGGTGGGCGGAGTCCGCCCTCGTCTGGGGCGACGACCCGAAGCCCCTGATCGGGGAGCTCCTGCAGCTCCGGCTGATCTACAACCCGGGCGCGGCCCTCTCCATCGCCACCGGTATGACGTGGATCCTCACGATCGTGGTGGTGATCGTGGTGGTGATCATCGTGCGCGCCATCCGCCGGATCGGCTCCACGGGCTGGGCCGTGGCCCTCGGCCTGCTGCTGGGCGGCGCGCTGGGCAACCTGGGCGACCGGTTCTTCCGCGACCCCGGGTTCGCGCGCGGGCACGTCGTGGACTTCATCGACTACGGCGTGTTCGTGGGGAACGTCGCCGACATCGCCATCGTGGCCGCGGCGGTGCTGATCGTCATCCTGTCGTTCCGGGGGATCGGCCTGGACGGCCGTCGGCACGTCGAGGCCGGCGACGCCCCGGCCGCGACCCCCGAGGGGCGCTGACGATGGCGGCCGGGTCCACCCGCACGCTGCCCGTGCCCGACGGCCTCGCGGGCGAGCGGGTCGACGCCGCGCTCGCGCGGATGCTCGGCTTCTCCCGCACCCAGGCGGCGGAGCTCGCCGCCTCCGGGGCGGTGCTCCTGGACGGGCGCGAGGTCGGCAAGTCCGACCGGGTCGTCGCCGGCGGCAGGCTCGAGGTCACGGTGCCGGACGCGCGGCCCGCGGCGCCCGTCGTCGCCGAGCCGGTGCCCGGGATGGGGATCGCGTACGAGGACGACGACGTCGTCGTCGTCGACAAGCCGGTCGGGGTCGCGGCGCACCCGTCGCCGGGCTGGACCGGGCCGACCGTGGTCGGCGCGCTGGCCGCCGCCGGCTACCGCATCGCGACGTCCGGCGCCGCGGAGCGGCAGGGCATCGTGCACCGGCTGGACGTCGGCACGTCCGGCCTCATGGCGGTGGCCAAGAGCGAGGCGGCGTACAGCGGCCTCAAGCGGGCGTTCAAGGAGCGCACGGTCGACAAGGTGTACCACGCGCTCGCGCAGGGGCACCCCGAGCCCACGACCGGCACCATCGACGCCCCGATCGGGCGGCACCCGAGCGCCGACTACAAGTTCGCCGTCGTCGCGGACGGCAAGCACTCCGTCACGCACTACGAGGTGCTCGAGATGCTGCCGGCCGCGTCGCTCGTCGAGGTGCACCTCGAGACCGGGCGCACCCACCAGATCCGCGTCCACTTCCAGGCGGTGCGGCACCCGCTGGTGGGCGACCTCACGTACGGCGCGGACCCGGTGCTCGCGTCGAAGGTGGGGCTCGAGCGCCAGTGGCTGCACGCGGTGCGGCTCGGCTTCGAGCACCCGGTGAGCGGCCGCTGGGTGGAGGTCGCCAGCGAGTACCCGGACGACCTGGCGCACGCGCTCGAGGTCGTGCGCGGGGACTACCGGTAGGCCCTCGTGCCCGACCTGCCCTGGTGGGCGGACGTCCTGCTCGGCCTCGCGGCCGCCCTGCTCGCCCTCTGGGCGCTGCTGGCCGTCGGGCTGCTCGTCGTGCGGCGGCGGACCGGCCGCGGGTCCCTGCGCGGGGTGGTGCGGCTGCTGCCGGACGTGCTGCGCCTGGTGCGAAGGCTCGCGGGGGACCGCACGCTGTCGCGCCGCGTGCGCGCGCTGCTCGTCGTGCTGATGGGCTACCTGGCGATGCCGTTCGACGTGGTCCCCGACGTCGTCCCGGTGCTCGGCTGGGCGGACGACGTCGTCGTCGTGGCGCTCGTGCTGCGGGCCGTCGTGCGCAGCGCGGGGCCCGACGTCGTGCGCCGGCACTGGCCCGGCACCGAGGACGGCCTGGCCGTGCTGCGCCTGCTGGTGCGGTGGTGACGGGCGTCGCCCGCGCCCTGTCCCGCGCCCTGTGAGGTTCCCCTCGGCGGGGCGGTCGGGAGTGTCGGAGGCGACTGCCTAGACTCGGTCCATGCCCGACGCAGGTTCCTCCACCGCCCAGCCGACCGGTACCTCCGAGGACGACTTCGTCCACCTGCACGTGCACACCGAGTACTCGATGCTCGACGGCGCGGCCCGGATGAACGACCTGTTCAGCGAGGTGTCGCGGCTCGGCCAGAAGGCCGTCGCGATCACGGACCACGGGTACCTGTTTGGCGCGTTCGACTTCTGGAGCACGGCGCAGAAGCACGGCGTCAAGCCGATCATCGGCGTCGAGGCGTACGTGACCCCGGGCACCAGCCGGCACGACCGCACCAAGGTGCTGTGGGGCGAGCAGCACCAGCGCCGCGACGATGTCTCCGCGGGCGGCGCGTACACGCACATGACGCTCTGGGCGCGCGACAACGAGGGGATGCACAACCTCTTCCGCGCGTCGTCCCTGGCGTCCCTCGACGGCCAGATGGGCAAGTGGCCGCGCATGGACCGCGAGCTCCTGGAGACGTACGGCAAGGGGCTCATGGGCACCTCGGGCTGCCCCTCGGGCGAGGTGCAGACGCGCCTGCGGCTGGGCCAGTGGGACGAGGCGGTGCGCGCCGCCGGCGAGCTGCAGGACATCCTCGGCAAGGAGAACTTCTTCGTCGAGCTCATGGACCACGGGATCGAGATCGAGTCCCGCACGTACAAGGACCTGCTGCGCCTCGCCGAGCACATCGACGCGCCGCTCGTGGCCACCAACGACCTGCACTACACGAAGCGGGAGGACGCGCACTCGCACGAGGTGCTGCTCGCCGTGAACTCCGGGTCGACGCTCGACGAGCCGACGTACGACCAGGGGGGCAGCCGGTTCGCGTTCAGCGGCGACACGTTCTACGTGCGCTCGGGAGCCGAGATGCGCCGCCTGTTCTCGGAGCTGCCGCAGGCGATCGAGAACACCCTGCTCATCGCCGAGCGCTGCGAGGTCTCGTTCGACACCAAGGCGAACTACATGCCGCGGTTCCCGGTGCCGGACGGCGAGGACGAGGTCAGCTGGTTCGTCAAGGAGGTCGAGAACGGCCTGCGCCGCCGCTACCCCGACGGCATCCCCGACGACGTGCGCAAGCAGGCGGACTACGAGGTCGGGGTCATCATCCAGATGGGCTTCCCGGGGTACTTCCTCGTGGTGGCCGACTTCATCAACTGGGCCAAGGAGCAGGGCATCCGCGTGGGCCCCGGCCGTGGGTCGGCGGCCGGCTCGATGGTGTCCTACGTCATGGGCATCACGGAGCTCGACCCGCTCAAGCACGGCCTGATCTTCGAGCGCTTCCTCAACCCCGAGCGCATCTCCATGCCCGACGTCGACGTGGACTTCGACGAGCGCCGGCGCGCCGAGGTGATCCGGTACGTCACCGAGAAGTACGGCGACGACCGGGTGGCGATGATCGTCACCTACGGCTCGATCAAGGCCAAGCAGGCGCTCAAGGACGGCTCGCGCGTGCTCGGCTTCCCCTTCGCGATGGGGGAGAAGCTCACCAAGGCGATGCCCCCGGCCGTCATGGGCAAGGACATCCCGCTGTCCGGGATCTTCGACCCGAAGCACGAGCGGTACGCCGAGGCCGCCGAGTTCCGCGCCGTGCACGACGCCGACCCCGAGGCGCAGCGCGTCGTCGAGACGGCCCGGGGCATCGAGGGCCTGAAGCGGCAGTGGGGCGTGCACGCGGCCGGCGTCATCATGTCGAGCCACCCGCTGATCGACATCATCCCGATCATGCGGCGCCCGCAGGACGGCGCGGTCATCACGCAGTTCGACTACCCGACGTCCGAGGGCCTCGGCCTCATCAAGATGGACTTCCTCGGGCTGCGCAACCTCACGATCCTCGACGACGCGCTCGAGAACATCGTCATGAACGGCAAGGAGCCGGTGGCGATCGAGACGGTCGAGCTCGACGACAAGGCCACCTACGACCTGCTGGCGCGCGGCGACACGCTGGGTGTGTTCCAGCTCGACGGCGGCGCGATGCGCTCGCTGCTGCGCCAGATGCGGCCGGACAACTTCGAGGACGTCTCCGCCGTCATCGCCCTGTACCGGCCGGGGCCGATGGGCATGAACTCGCACATCAACTACGCCCTGCGCAAGAACGGCATGCAGAAGATCGAGCCGATCCACCCGGAGCTCGCCGAGCCGCTGAGCGAGATCCTCGACGAGACCTACGGCCTCATCGTCTACCAGGAGCAGGTGCAGCGCGCCGCGCAGATCCTCGCCGGGTACTCGCTCGGCCAGGCGGACCTGCTGCGCCGCGCGATGGGCAAGAAGAAGAAGGAGATCCTCGACAAGGAGTTCGTCCCGTTCGAGGCGGGCATGAAGGAGCGCGGCTACTCCAAGCCCGCGATCCAGGCCGTGTGGGACACCCTCGTCCCGTTCGCCGGGTACGCGTTCAACAAGGCGCACTCGGCCGGGTACGGCGTCGTCTCGTACTGGACGGCGTACCTCAAGGCGAACTACCCGACCGAGTACATGGCGGGCCTGCTGCAGAGCGTGCGGGACGACAAGGACAAGATGGCGCTCTACCTGGGCGAGTGCCGTCGCATGCACATCACGGTGCTGCCGCCCGACGTCAACGACTCGGCCGCGAAGTTCACCGCCGTCGGCGAGGACATCCGGTTCGGCCTGACGGCGATCCGCAACGTCGGCGCCAACGTCGTGGACGCGATCATCGCCACGCGCGAGGAGAAGGGCGCGTTCACCTCGTTCACGGACTTCCTCGACAAGGTGCCGGCCGTGGTCTGCAACAAGCGCACCATCGAGTCCCTCATCAAGGCAGGGGCGTTCGACTCGCTCGGCCACCCGCGTCGCGCGCTGCTCGTGGTGCACGAGCAGGCCGTCGACTCGGTGATCTCCGTCAAGCGCAAGGAGGCCGAGGGCCAGTTCGACCTCTTCGCCGGCTTTGGCGGGGCGGAGGAGGACGCGGCGATGACGTTCGCCGTCGACGTGCCCGACCTGCCCGACTGGGACAAGAAGCAGCGGCTGGCGTTCGAGCGGGAGATGCTCGGCCTGTACGTCTCGGACCATCCGCTGTCGGGGCTCGAGCACGTGCTTGCCCGTGCGGCGGACACGTCGATCGCCTCGCTCATGGCCGACGAGGGTCGCCCGGACGGCTCGCAGGTCACGGTCGCGGGGCTGCTCACCAGCGTGCAGCGCAAGATGAGCAAGAACGGCAACCCCTGGGCGGCCGTGACCGTCGAGGACCTCGAGGGCGCCGTCGAGGTGATGTTCTTCGGCGAGACGTACCTCGCGTACTCGACGATCCTCGCCGAGGACCAGGTCGTGACGCTGCGCGGCCGGGTGCGGCGCCGGGACGACCAGATGCAGCTGCAGGCGATGGAGGTCTCGCTGCCGGACACGTCCGCCGTCGCCGACGCGCCCGTGCTGGTCACCGTGCCGCACACCCGCTGCGTCGAGCCCGTCATGGTGCGGCTGCGCGAGGTGCTCGCCACGCACCCGGGCTCCGCGGAGGTGCACGTGAGCGTCGCGGAGCCGGGCAAGCGGACGGTGGTCCGCGCGGCCGACACGCTGCGGGTGGAGAAGTCGCCGGCGCTGTTCGGCGACCTCAAGGCCCTCCTCGGCCCGAGCTGCCTGTCATGACGGCGCCGGTCGAGCCGACCTCGCCGGTCGAGCCTGTCGAGACCGGGGACGACGGCTCGGCCGACCACCGGTTCCGCGTCGTGCCCGCGGCGTACGTGTACCTGCGGCGCGAGGGCCAGGTGCTGCTGCAGCTGCGGCAGGGGACCGGGTTCCGGGACGGGCACTGGGCGGCCGCGGCGGCCGGGCACGTCGAGGAGGGGGAGTCCGTCCGCGCGGCCGCGGTCCGCGAGGCGCGCGAGGAGCTCGGCGTCGACATCGACCCCGCGGACCTCGTCCCGGTCACGACGATGCACCGGGGCCAGCCCGGCGGTCCCGCCCTCGAGCAGCGCGTCGACTTCTTCTTCACGGCCACGCGCTGGCGCGGCAGCCCCGAGGTCCGCGAGCCGGCCAAGGTCGGCGACCTGCGCTGGTTCCCGTTCGTCGCGCTGCCCGACCCGGTCGTGCCGCACGAGCTGGTGGTGCTGCGCGCGCTGCACGACGAGGGGCGGCACGGCACGCGCGTCCCGCCGATCCTGACGGACGGCTTCGAGGGCGCGGCCGGCGGCTGACCCAGGCGCCCGGCGGTGGCCGTAGGCTCGAGGCGTGTTCCGCCTCAACCCCGAGCAGCTCGTGTTCGTCACCGAGCGCCATCTCGCCACCCTCACCACCCTGCGCGCCGACGGCACCCCGCACGTCGTGCCGGTCGCCTTCACCTGGGACGCCGACGCGGGCGTCGCGCGCACCACGGCGCGCCGGACGTCGACCAAGGTCGCCAACGCGCGCCGGACGACGGCGGACGGTGCGCGGCCCCGTGCCGCGCTGTGCCAGGTGGACGGCGGGCGGTGGTTGACGCTCGAGGGGACGATCGAGGTGAGCGAGGACCCGGGCGAGGTCGCGGACGCCGTCGCGCGGTACACGAAGCGCTACCGGCCGCTGGAGCACGACCCCGACCGGGTCGTCCTGCGCCTGGTCCCGGACCGCGCGATGGCCTCGACCTACATGGCCTGATCGTTGTGAGCGGGCGTTTGGCCCCGAATCTCGCCGATTCGGGGCCAAACGCCCGCTCACAACAACCGGCGGTCAGGCGACGACGGCGGTCTCGTCGCCCTCGGGCAGGGCGACGGTGACGCGGTCGCCGCGGACGAGCTGGCGCCCGCGGCGGGTCTCCGCCTCACCGTTGACGCTGACCTCGCCGTCGGCGACCAGATCCCGGGCGTGCGTGCCGGACTCCGCCAGGCCCGCGAGCTTGAGGAACTGGCCGAGGCGGATCATGTCGTCGCGGATCGGCACGGCCGTGCTGTCGTGGTCGGCGCTCATGCGTCCCATTCTCCGGCACCCGGGCTCGGACGCCGACCCGCGCTGCCTAGACTGGTCGGGTGATCCGACGCATCGACCTCCGCGGGCAGGACCTGACCCGCACCGAGCTGCTCGGGGTGCTGCCGCGCCCCGAGACCGGGGTGGACGAGGCCGTCCAGGCCGTGACCCCGATCATCGCCGACGTCCGGGCCCGCGGTGCCGCCGCGCTCCGTGACCTGTCGGAGCGCCTCGACGGGGTGCGGCCGGAGCATCTGCGCGTCCCTGCGTCCGCGCTGGCCGCCGCCCTCGACGGGCTCGACCCGCAGGTGCGGGCGGGGCTCGAGGAGGCGATCCGCCGCGTCCGGGCCGTGCACGCCGCGCAGGTGCCCGCCGAGCACGCGACGCGGCTCGCGCCCGGCGCGGTCGTGCGGCAGCGGTGGGTGCCGGTGCAGCGGGTGGGGCTGTACGTGCCCGGCGGGCGCGCCGTCTACCCGTCGTCGGTGATCATGAACGTGGTCGCCGCGCAGGAGGCGGGGGTGCCCGCGCTCGCGGTCGCGTCGCCGCCGCAGAAGGACGCCGGCGGCCTGCCGCACCCGACCATCCTCGCCGCCTGTGCTCTGCTCGGCGTCGACGAGGTCTACGCGGTGGGCGGCGCCCAGGCCGTGGCGATGTTCGCCTACGGGGCGACCGGCAGCGAGCCGCAGGACGGCGACGTGCTGTGCGACCCGGTGGACGTGGTGACGGGCCCCGGCAACGTGTACGTGACGGCGGCCAAGCGCCTGGTGCGCGGGGTCGTCGGCATCGACGCCGAGGCCGGCCCGACGGAGATCGCCGTGCTGGCCGACGCCACCGCCGACCCGGGACACGTCGCCCTCGACCTCATCAGCCAGGCCGAGCACGACCCGATGGCCGCCTCCGTGCTGGTCACCCCCTCGGTGGAGCTCGCCGGGGCGGTGGAGGCGCGGCTGAGCGACCTCGTGAGCTCCACCAAGCACTCCGCGCGGGTGATGCAGGCGCTCGGCGGGTCGCAGTCGGCGGTCGTGCTCGTGGACGACCTGGAGCACGGACTGGCGGTGGTGGACGCCTACGGGGCGGAGCACCTGGAGATCCAGACCGAGGGTGCGGCACAGCTCGCGCGGCGCGTGCGGTCGGCCGGCGCGATCTTCGTCGGCCCGTGGTCGCCGGTCTCCCTCGGCGACTACATGGCGGGCAGCAACCACGTGCTCCCGACCGGCGGTTCCGCGCACTTCTCCAGCGGCCTCGGCGTGCACGCGTACCTCAAGTCGGTGCAGGTCGTGGAGTACTCCCGCGAGGCGCTCGGCGAGCTCGCGGACCGCATCGTCGCCGTCGCGAACGACGAGGACCTGCCCGCCCACGGCGAGGCCGTCCGCGGCCGCTTCCTCTGAGCACCCACGCCGCGGGGACGACCTCTTCTCGCCGGCGCAAGGAATAGTGTGCCAAGCGGCACGGCACACACCGTCGGCCGCGTCGGACGGCCGTGCGAGCATGGACGCATGCCCGCGCCGCCACCCCGCCTCGACCCGGTCGTGGTGGGCGACGTCGTCGGGAGCGCCGCGTTCCGCCGCGCCCAGGGTTACCAGCGCGCGGGCATGGTGCGCACGTGGCACTGGGACCCCGACCTGCGGGAGCTCACGGCCCGCGTCGCGGGCAGCGGGGCGCAGCCCTACGCCTGCCGCGTGTCGTTCACCGTCGTGTCCGACGGGCGGTACGCCTTCGAGGGCTCGACCTGCAGCTGCCCGGTGGGCACGGACTGCAAGCACGTCGCGGCCGTGCTGCTGCACGTCGGCGCACAGCCCGAGGCCACCAGGACCGCGGGGGCAGTCGCCGGAGACGAGGACGACGAGCCCGTCGGCTGGCGCGGACGCCTCGCCGCGGTCACCAAAGCGCAGGACCCCGCGTCGCGCGGGACGGTCGCGCGGGGCGCCCGCGACGGCGGCGTCCTCCCGGTCGCCCTCCGGTTCCGGCTCGACGAGGCGTTCGGCGGCCTGCCCCCGGAGCTCTCGGTGCGGCCGGTGGTGCCGGGACGGACCGGCTGGAAGGTCGCCCCCGAGGCGAGCTGGGAGGCGCTGGCCACCGGCCTGTACGCGTTCGCCGACGTGCGTGCCACGCCCGCACCCGAGGTGCGGCGCTGGTTCGCCGACCTCGGGTCCGCGCTCGGCGACGGCGGCGGGTTCGGCCGCGGCCGTCGCGCGTGGCGCCCCCTCGCCGCCGGCGGCCGCGGGCTGTGGGCGCTGCTCGCCGAGGCAGCCGACCTGGAGATCCCGCTCGTCGCGCACGGGGCGCGCGACGAGGTGCTCCTGGCCGACGCGGCGGGGCTCCGCCTGACGGTCGCGGCGGAGGGCGGCGGGGTCCGCCTCGACCCGGTCGTGTCCTTCGACGGGTCCGACGCTGCGCCGGGGAGCCCGCTCGGCACCGTGGGCGACACCGGGCTGTACGCGGTCGAGGCCGCCGACCGGCGGACCGTGCTGCGGCTGGGGCCGACGCCGCGGCGGTTGTCGGACGCCGCCCGCGAGCTCGTCGTCGTGGGTCGTGTGGAGGTGCCCGGCGACGACGTGGCGGAGCTCTTCGCCGACCACCTGCCCGGGCTGCGACGGGCCGTGCGCGTCGTGTCCGACGGCACGATCGAGCTGCCCGACCCGCCCCGACCCGTGCTGGTCGCCGAGGTGGAGTTCGCCTCGCCGGTGCACGCGCGGCTGTCCTGGGCCTTCGAGTACCCGGTGCTCGACGGCGGGGCGGGGCGGGAGCCTCGCCGGGTGCCGCTGGACGGGGCGACGAGCGACCCCGTGCGCGACCTGGACGCCGAGGCCGAGATCCGCGCCAAGGCCCAGGCCGCCGTGCGCGGCGTGCCGGGGTTCGAGCGGTTCGACCTCGCCGCCGGGACCGAGCTCCGGGGCCTGGACGCCCTCGACCTCGCCCACGGCGTGCTGCCCGCGCTCGCCGCCACGGGGGACGTCCGCGTCGACGCCACCGACGTGCCGGACTACCTGCACCTGGACGCCGCGCCGCGCGTCGTCGTGTCCGGGGCGCCCTCCGGCGACGCGGACTGGCTCGACCTCGGCGTCTCGGTGACCGTCGGCGGCAAGGAGCTCCCGTTCGCCCGGCTGTTCACCGCCCTCGCGCGCGGCGACGAGCGGCTGCTGCTCGTCGACGGGTCCTGGCTGCGGCTCGACCAGCCGGTGCTGGGCCGGCTGCGCGACCTCATCACCGAGGCCACCGCGCTGAGCGACCGACCGGGCAGGGCGCGGGTGAGCCGGTACGACGCCCACCTCTGGGGCGAGCTCGAGGACGTCGCCGACGTCGTCGAGGCCGCCGAGGCGTGGCGGCGGTCGCTGGCCGGTCTGCGCGCGCTCGCCGCGGGGGAGCGTGTCGCGGAGCCCGTCGAGGTGCCCGGCGGCGTGCGGGCCGAGCTCCGCCCCTATCAGCGGGAAGGGCTCGAGTGGCTGACCTTCCTGTGGCGGCACGGGCTCGGCGGGATCCTGGCCGACGACATGGGCCTCGGCAAGACGGTCGAGGCGCTCGCGTTCCTGGCGCACGCCCGGGAGCAGGAGCCGGACGCGCCGCCCTTCGTCGTGGTCGCCCCGGCCTCGGTCGTCGGCAACTGGGCCGACGAGGCGGCGCGCTTCACCCCGGGCCTGCGCGTGGAGTCGATGCCGGCCACGGCGCGCACGCTGGGCACGGAGCTGGCGGACCTGGCGGCGGGGGCCGACGTGGTCGTCACGTCGTACGCCGTCTTCCGCCTCGAGTTCGACGCGTTCGACGCGCTCGAGTGGGGCGGACTGATCCTCGACGAGGCACAGGTCGCGAAGAACCCCCGCACGCGGGCGCACGAGACCGCCCGGGTGCTGCGGGCGCCGTTCAAGCTCGCGATCACGGGGACGCCGCTCGAGAACAACCTCATGGAGCTGTGGGCGGCGCTCGCGATCGTCGCGCCCGGGCTGTACCCCTCGATGCACCGCTTCAAGGCGGAGACGGCGCGGGTCGTCGACGCCGCGGCCGCGGACGACGACCCGCAGGTGGTCGCGGCGGCCAACCGCGCGCTCGGCCGGCTCAAGCGCCGCATCCGACCGCTGGTGCTGCGCCGCACCAAGGAGCAGGTCGCGCCCGAGCTGCCCGAGCGCACCGAGCGCGTGCTGCGCGTGCCCCTCACCCCGGACCACCGCAAGGTCTACGACACGCACCTGCAGCGCGAGCGGCAGCGCCTGCTCGGGCTGCTGGAGGACTTCGACGCGAACCGGGTCGCGATCTTCCGGTCCCTGACGACGTTGCGACGCCTCGCGCTGGACGCCTCGCTCGTCGACGACGCGTACGCGGGCGTGGGCTCCGCGAAGCTCGACGTGGTGATCGAGGAGCTGACCGAGATCGCCGCGGAGGGCCACAGGGCGCTCGTCTTCTCGCAGTTCACGTCGTTCCTGCGGCGCGTCGAGGAGCGCTGCGCCGCGGTCGGCCTGCCGGTCGTGTACCTCGACGGCGCCACGCGACGGCGCACCGAGGTCGTGCGTGCCTTCAAGGAGGGGGACGCGCCGGTGTTCCTCATCTCGCTCAAGGCGGGCGGGGTGGGGCTCAACCTCACCGAGGCCGACTACGTGTACCTGCTGGACCCGTGGTGGAACCCCGCGACAGAGGCGCAGGCGGTGGACCGCACGCACCGGATCGGGCAGACCCGCAACGTGGTGGTCACGCGCCTGGTGGCACAGGACACCATCGAGGAGAAGGTCATGGCGCTCGCGCGGCGCAAGGCCGCGCTGTTCGACGCCGTGCTCGACGACGCGGCGGGCACGTTCGCGCGGGCGCTCGCGGCCGACGACGTACGGGGCCTGCTCGACGGCTGACCCGCCGGCGGCCCCGGCGCGTCGCCGGTGCCCGTCAGCGCACGCCGAGCACGAAGGGGTGCACGGCGGACGCGCCCGCCTGGCGCAGCAGCCGGGCCGCGACCGTGAGCGTCCAGCCCGACTCGGTCCAGTCGTCCACCAGCAGCACCGTGCGGCCCGGCAGGCCGCGCAGGGCGCCCTCGTTCAGCTCGAGCCGCAGGCGGCGGGCCACGCCAGCCAGCCGCATCGCCGAGTTCACGTCGTGCCGGTCGGGCTGCTCGGAGCCGGCGGCCGGGCCGACGGCACCGATGAGCGGCACCCCCAGGTAGGCGGCGAGCCCCGACGCCAGGTGATACGTCAGCTGGGGGCGCGTCGTGGACCGCACCGCCACGACCCCCTCGACCGTCGTGCGGCGCCCGCCCTCCGCGCCCGGCTCGGCACCGTCGGCGCCGTCCGGGCGGATCGCGTCCCAGTCGTCGAGGACCCGCGCTGCGGCGTGCCGCAGCGGCACCGGCACCTCGCCGTCCGGGGCGCCGGCGGCGAACAGGTCGCGCAGCGGCCCCGACCAGCCCAGGCCGTCGAGCCGGGCGACGGCCCGACCGGGCTCGGCCCGCTCGTCCGGGGCGATCTTGCCCTTGAGGTCGAGCCCGAGGGCCGCGAGCCCGGACGGCCACATCGCGCGCGGCCCCACCTCGACGCCCGGCCGGTCCATGTCGGCCCGCGCGGCGGCGACGGCCTCGGCGTCGGGCACCGCGGGCAGCGCGACTCCGCCGCAGCGGTCGCAGCGACCGCACTCCCAGCCGTCGGGCAGCTCCGGGTCGTCGAGCTGGGCGCGCAGGTACGCCATCCGGCACCCGGACGTCGCGACGTAGTCGACCATCGCCTGCTGCTCCGCCTGGCGGGTGGCCTCCACCCGGGCGTACCGCTCGGCGTCGTACGCCCACGGGGTGCCGGTGGCGACCCAGCCGCCCTGCACGCGGCGCACCGCGCCGTCGACGTCGAGCACCTTGAGCATCGTCTCCAGGCGGGACCGCTTGAGATCCACCTGGGTCTCCAGGGCGGCCGTGGACTGCGCACCCTCGGCGCCGGACAGCGCGGCGAGGGTGGACCGCACCTGCGGCTCGGCGGGGAACGCCTGCGAGCCGAACCAGTCCCAGATCGCCCGGTCCTCCTGCCCGGGCAGCAGCACGACGACGGCGTCGTCGACGCCGCGGCCCGCACGGCCGACCTGCTGGTAGTACGCGATGGGGGAGGACGGGGCGCCGAGGTGCACGACGAACGCCAGGTCGGGCTTGTCGAACCCCATCCCGAGCGCGGACGTCGCCACCAGGGCCTTGACCCGGTTGGACTTGAGATCCTCCTCCAGCTGTTCCCGCTGGGTGGGGTCGGTGCGGCCGGTGTACGCGGCCACCGCGAGGCCCGCCCCGCGCAGCTGCTCCGCGACCTGCTCCGCGGCGGAGACGGTGAGGCAGTACACGATCCCGGAGCCCTCGACGTCCTGCAGCGCCTCGACGAGCCAGGCGACCCGCGTGGGCTGGTCGGGGAGCTCGAGGACCGCCAGGTGCAGCGACTCGCGGTCCAGGCCGCCCCGCAGCACGAGCACGTCCTCGTCCGGCACCACCTCGCCGCCGGAGGCCGCGCCGCGCACGCCCAGCTGCTCCGCGACGTCGGCGGTGACGCGGGCGTTGGCCGTGGCCGTGGTCGCGAGCACGGGGATGCCGGGCGGAAGGTCGGCGAGCAGGGTGCGGATGCGGCGGTAGTCGGGCCGGAAGTCGTGGCCCCAGTCGGAGATGCAGTGGGCCTCGTCGATCACGACGAGGCCGGCGTCGGCCGCGAGGCGGGGGAGCACCTCGTCCCGGAACGCCGGGTTGTTGAGCCGCTCGGGCGAGCAGAGCAGCACGTCCACCTCGCCCGCCGCGATGGCGGCGTGCACCTGGTCCCACTCGGTGACGTTCGAGGAGTTGATCGTCACGGCGCGGATCCCGGCGCGCGCGGCGGCCGAGATCTGGTCGCGCATGAGCGCCAGGAGCGGGGACACGATCACCGTGGGCCCGGCGCCCCGGGAGCGCAGCAGCGACGTGGCCACGAAGTAGACGGCGGACTTGCCCCATCCGGTGCGCTGCACGACCAGCGCGCGCCGGCGGAACGCGACGAGGGCCTCGATCGCGCGCCACTGGTCCTCGCGCAGCGTGGCGTCATCCCGGCCGACGAGCGCGCGCAGCGACTCCTCCGCCTGCTCGCGCAGGGTGCCGCCGCCCTCGCCGGCGCTGTCCAGCAGCCCGCGGAGCATCGCGAGCTTCGCCCGCTTGGCGGCGTCCGGCGCGGGGGCGCTCGCCGTCGTCTCGCCGGGCGGCGTCGCGGTCGCTGCGGTCGGCGCTGTCGGCGCTGTCGGCGCGGTCGGTGCGGAGGGCCGGGGCTCGGGCTCGGGCGCCAGGTCGTCGGGCGGGGGGACGTCCTCGTCCGACGGGTCGAACACGAGGTCGGCGTACGGGTCGTCGGGGTGGCTCACGTCCTCGATCGTAGGGGCCACCGCCGACGTCGTGGGCCCGCCTTCCACAGGGCAGGGCCCAGGCCCGCCACCGCGCCGCGACGTCAGCGCACGTACTCGCGCAGCAGGGCCACGGCCGACGAGACCACCGCGACCACCTCCGCCGCGGCGGCGACGATCTCGGTCGTCCCGGCGAACGTCTCGTTGACCCCGTAGAAGCCGATCGTCGTCGACAGCACGAACGCGAGCAGGGTCAGGCCGCCGAAGCCGATCCCGCCGACGAGCGGCAGCCAGTGCCGCCAGGCCACCAGCAGCACGGCCAGCACGACGCCCGCCAGGGCGTTGAGGAGGAAGAGCGGGCCGACGACGGCGATGGTGTCGTAGCCGTCGAGGTAGAGCACCACGTGGACGACGGCGGAGACGAGGACGGCGAGGGCGGCCGCCAGGCGCCAGCCGCGGGCGACCGGCGGTCGTGCCGGCGAGGTGGGCCGCGGCCGGGGTGGCACGGCGCCCTGCGACGAGTCCATGATGATGATGCTCCCACTCCTCGGTGGCGCCGTCAGCGGAAGCGTCTGGCCGGCCGAGGCCCGACCCCCGGAGGCGCCATGCCGATCAGCCCGCCGACCAGCCCCGTCCCACGCGACGTGCCCCGCACGCCCGACGCGGCGCCGGGCGCCGCCGACGTCGGCCCGTGCGCCTGCGGGCCGACACGACGCCAGCTCCTGCGCGGCACCGGCGTGGCGGCGGGTGCGATCGCCGGCGCCGGGGTGCTCGCGGCCTGCGCCGAGCAGAAGCCGACGCCGCAGGAGGCGGCGGCCTCCGCGAGCGCGGCCGGGGCGGGGACGGTCGTCGTCGCGCTCGCCGACGTGCCGGTGGGCGGCGCCGTCTCCGCGAAGGTCGGCGGGCAGGACGTGCTCGTGACCCAGCCGACCCAGGGCGAGGTGCACGCGTTCAGCGCGATCTGCACGCACGCGGGCTGCACCGTCGCGCCCGGCGACGGCGAGCTGCTGTGCCCGTGCCACCAGTCGCGCTATGCCCTCACGGACGCCGCGGTGCTCGGCGGCCCGGCGCCCGAGCCGCTCCCGGCGATCCAGGTGGAGGTGTCGGGCGACGACGTCGTGCTCGCGTGACGGCGCGCACGGACGACGGGGCCCGGCGGCACGTGCCGCCGGGCCCCGTCGTCCGCCTCGGGAGCGTCAGCTCCGCATGTCCATCACGACCCGGCCGTCGATGCTGCCCGCGATCATCTCGTCGAAGATCGTGTTGATGTCGGCGAGGGGGCGCACGGTGTAGGTCGGGTCGACCTTGCCGCGGGCGAAGAAGTCGAGGGCCTCGGCCATGTCCTTGCGCGTGCCGACGATCGAGCCGCGGACGGTGAGGCCGAAGAGCACCGTGGTGAAGATGTCCAGCGGGAACTTCTCCGGGGGCAGGCCCACGAGGGAGACGGTGCCGCCGCGGCGGAGGGCGCCCACGGCCTGGGGGAAGGCGTGCGCGTTGACGGCCGTGACGAGCGCGCCGTGGACGCCGCCGCCGGTCTTCTCCTGCAGCTCCGCGGCGGGGTCGGCGGAGGTGGCGGCGTTCACGGTCACCTCGGCGCCGTGCTTGCGCGCCAGCTCGAGCTTCGCGTCGTCGACGTCGACCGCTGCGACGCGGCGGCCCATCGCCACCGCGTACTGGACGGCGATGTGGCCGAGCCCGCCGATGCCGGAGATCAGCACCCACTCGCCGGGCTTCGTGTCGGTGACCTTGAGGCCCTTGTAGACGGTGACCCCGGCGCACAGGATCGGCCCGACGGCCGACAGGTCGACGCCCTCGGGGACGATCGGCGCGTACCGCGAGTCCACGAGCATGTACTGGCCGAACGAGCCGTCGACGGAGTAGCCGCCGTTCTCCTGGTTCGGGCAGAGCGTCTCCCAGCCGGTCTCGCAGTACTCGCACTCGCCGCAGGCGCTCCAGAGCCAGGCGTTGCCGACGGTGTCGCCGACCTTGACGCGGGTCACCTGGTCGCCGACCGCCACGACGTGCCCGACGCCCTCGTGGCCGGGGACGAACGGGGGCGTCGGCTTGACCGGCCAGTCGCCGTGCGCGGCGTGCAGGTCGGTGTGGCACACCCCGGTGTAGTCGACCTTGACGAGCGCCTCGTGCGGGCCGGGCGTCGGGATCTCGCGGTCCTCGACGGCCAGGGGCTCGGTGAACGAGTGGACGACCGCGGCCTGCATGGTGCTCATCTTTTCTCCGTCTCACGGGCCGCTCGCGAGCGGCCCACACGTCGAACTGCTGATACTTCGACGGTAGGCGCGCAGTCGTCGCCGCGCACCCCTCACGGCTTGTGAAGATCATCACAAGGCCCGGGATCCCGGGCTTTCTGAAGGGTGCCGGGCGTGGCGACCGGGCCCCTTCGCGCGTCGCGCCCGGAGCGAGCGGTCGAGGTGCGGACGGCGACGGCGCCCCGTCCACGGTTCCGTAGACTGGCGTGGTGACCACCCCACTGTCCGCCCCCGCACCCGCGGGCGGCGTCGACGGCGCGCGGCTGCCGCTGCGTCCCGAGCTCGCGACCGAGGTGCCCTACGGCGCCCCGCAGCTCGACGTGCCCGTGCGGCTGAACGTCAACGAGAACCCGTACGCCCCGTCGGAGGCCGTCGTCGCGACCATCGCCCGCCATGTCGCCGACGCGGCGCGCGGGCTCAACCGCTACCCAGACCGCGACTTCGCCGCCCTGCGAGGCGACCTGGCCGACTACCTGGCGCTCGAGTCCGGGGTGCGGGTCGCGCCCGAGCAGATCTGGGCCGCCAACGGCTCCAACGAGGTCATGCTGCACCTGCTGCAGGCCTTCGGCGGGCCCGGTCGCACCGCGCTGTCGTTCGCGCCGACCTACTCGATGTATCCCGAGTACGCGCGGGACACGCACACGCGGTGGGTCACCGGGCGCCGGGAGACCGACTTCACCCTCGACGTCGACCACGCGGTCGCGACGATCGAGGAGGTCCGGCCGTCCGTGATCCTGCTCGCCAGCCCGAACAACCCGACCGGGACGGCGCTGCCCCTCGCGACGGTGGAGGCGGTCCTCGACGCCGCGGCGAGGGTCGAGGTGCCCGACGCCCCGGTGCACGACGGCCGCCGCGCGGGCGCCGTCGTCGTGGTCGACGAGGCCTACGCCGAGTTCCGCCGCCCCGGCACCCCGTCGGCGCTCGAGCTGCTCGGGTCGCACCCGCACCTCGCCGTCTCGCGCACGATGTCGAAGGCGTTCGCCGCGGCCGGGCTGCGGCTCGGCTACCTGGCGGCGTCGACCGCGCTGGTCGACGCGCTCCGCGTCGTGCGGCTGCCCTACCACCTGTCCGCGGTGACGCAGGCGGCCGCGCGCGGCGCCCTGGCGCACCACGACGAGCTGCGCGCCCAGGTGCGCGAGCTGCGCGAGGAGCGCGACGCGCTGGTCGCCTGGCTGCGGGCGCAGCAGGTGGACGGCCGACCGTTGCAGGTGGCCGACTCCGACGCGAACTTCGTGCTGTTCGGCACGTTCGGCGACCGGCACGCGGTCTGGCAGGGCCTGCTGGACCGGGGCGTGCTCATCCGGGAGACCGGGCCCGACGGCTGGCTGCGCGTCTCCGTTGGCACCCCCGAGGAGAACGCCGCGTTCCGGGCGGCGTTCGTCGAGGTCGTCAGGGCCGTCACGGGGACGGCCACCGGCGCCGCGGCGCCCGAGGAGGAGGACTGATGCAGCACCGCACGGCCCGCGTGGAGCGCACGACGAGCGAGTCGAGCGTCGTCGTCGAGCTGGACCTCGACGGCACCGGGCGCACGGAGATCTCGACGACCGTGCCGTTCTACGACCACATGCTCACCGCGCTCGGCAAGCACTCGCTGATCGACCTCACGGTCCGCGCCACCGGCGACACCCACATCGACGCGCACCACACCGTCGAGGACGTCGCCATCGTGCTGGGCGAGGCCCTGCGCGAGGCGCTCGGGGACAAGCGCGGCATCTCCCGTTTCGGCGACGCCACGGTGCCGCTCGACGAGGCGCTCGCGCTCGCGGTCGTGGACGTGTCGGGCCGGCCGTACCTGGTGCACTCCGGCGAGCCCGAGGGCCAGGAGTACCACCTCATCGGCGGGCACTTCACCGGCTCGCTCACGCGGCACGTGCTCGAGTCGGTCGCGCACCACGCGGGCATCTGCCTGCACGTGCGGGTCCTCGCCGGCCGCGACCCGCACCACATCGTCGAAGCACAGTTCAAGGCGCTGGCGCGTGCGCTGCGCGCCGCCGTCGCCCCCGACCCGCGCGTCGAGGGCGTCCCGTCCACGAAGGGTGCGCTGTAGCCGCATGACCACCGATCCCGACCTGCCCGACGAGCTGCCCGAGGGCTTCGAGGTCCCCGACGACCTGTCGGGCCTCGACGGCGCCTCGACGGACCCCGAGCTGGCGGTCCTCATCACGCAGATCGCGGGCGCCGAGCCCCTGGCGGCCGCCTGCTCGCTCGCCGAGCTGGACGTCTACGCCGCGCCGACCCCGGTCGGCGCGCTCGCCGTGCTGCGCGACACGAGCGGCGACGAGCCCGCCAGAGCCGCCGCCGCGATCTCGAAGCTCGTCGCCGGTGTGCCCCTGGTCCTCGTGACCCGCCAGGGCGAGCAGCTCACCTGCGTGCGCTACGCGGACGGCGAGGCGGAGGGCGAGCTCCCGCCGGGCCTCGTGCTGGGCGGCGCGCCGGAGGCGCTCGAGGATCTCGTCACGGGCCAGCTCACGGTCGCCGACCTGCCGGGCGTCGTGCCGTCGTCGAGCATCGGCCGCTTCAAGGCGATGCGGATGCTCACGGGCGCCGCGCGCAAGGCCCGCAAGAAGCAGTAGGGACAGACGCATGCCGGACACGCCCACCGACACGCCCATCACGCCCGCGACGCCGCGTCAGGACCCGATCGCCGCGGCGCAGGAGGCCGCGGGGATCACGCCGCTGCTGCCGCACGGCGGCGCGGCGGCCGACCTCAACCCGGCCCCGACGCCCCCCCGCGCGGACGGGCGTTCCCACGTCGTGGTGCTCGACTACGGCTTCGGCAACGTCCGCTCGGCCGTGCGCGCGCTCGAGCGGGTGGGCGCCGACGTCGAGCTCACGGCCGACCTCGCGAGGGCCGCCGAGGCCGACGGGCTCGTGGTGCCCGGCGTCGGCGCGTTCGCCGCGTGCATGGCCGGGCTCCGCGCCGTCCGGGGCGACCAGGTGATCGACCGGCGCCTCGCCGGCGGCCGCCCCGTGCTCGGCATCTGCGTGGGCATGCAGGTCATGTTCGACGCCGGCGTGGAGCACGGCGAGCGCGCGGAGGGCCTGGGCGAGTGGCCCGGCGTCGTCGAGCGCCTCGAGGCCCCGGTGGTGCCGCACATGGGCTGGTCGCCGGTGGAGGTGCCCGAGGGCTCCCGGCTGTTCGCGGGCGTGGAGCGCGAGCGGTTCTACTTCGTGCACTCCTACGCGGCGCAGGAGTTCACCCAGGGCCACGACGGCGACGCCGACCCTCGGTACACGCCGCCGCTGGTCACCTGGGCGCGGCACGGCGCGCCTGGCTCCGAGGCACGGTTCGTCGCCGCCGTCGAGAGCGGGCCGCTGGCCGCCACGCAGTTCCACCCCGAGAAGTCCGGCGACGCCGGCGCGACCCTGCTCGAGAACTGGGTCCGCTCGCTCTGACGTGCGCGCCGCCACCCTCACCCACCACCGATCCTCCTGGAGACACCCCTCATGACCGACCGCCTCGTGCTGCTGCCCGCCGTCGACGTCGCCGACGGCCAGGCCGTCCGCCTCGTGCAGGGGGAGGCCGGCTCCGAGACGTCGTACGGCGACCCGCTGGCGGCCGCTCGCGACTGGCAGGCCGGCGGCGCCGAGTGGATCCACCTCGTCGACCTCGACGCGGCGTTCGGGCGCGGCTCGAACGCCGAGCTGCTGGCCGAGGTCGTGGCCGAGCTCGACGTCCAGGTGGAGTTGTCGGGCGGCATCCGCGACGACGCCTCCCTCGACCGGGCCCTGGCCACGGGCGCGCGCCGCGTCAACATCGGCACCGCCGCCCTCGAGGACCCGGAGTGGACCGCCCGTGTGATCGCCGAGCACGGCGACGCCGTGGCGGTGGGCCTCGACGTGCGCGGCACCACGCTCGCCGCCCGCGGCTGGACGCAGGAGGGCGGCGACCTGTGGGAGGTGCTCGCGCGCCTGGACGACGCCGGCTGCGCGCGCTACGTCGTCACCGACGTGACCAAGGACGGCACGCTGCGCGGGCCGAACGTCGACCTGCTGCGCGAGGTCGCGTCGCGCACCCCCGCGAAGGTGGTCGCGTCGGGCGGCATCTCCTCGCTCGCGGACCTCGAGGCGCTGCGGGCCCTGGTGCCGGACGGCGTCGAGGGCGCCGTCGTGGGCAAGGCGCTGTACGCGGGCGCGTTCACGCTTCCGGAGGCGCTCGGCGTGGCGGGCCGGCCGTGACCGCCGCCGGCGACGGCGCCTCCGTGGCGGGCGAGGGCCGGTCCCTGCCCGGCCACCTGAGGTCGATCCAGCCGACGTCCCAGTTCGCCGGCGACGACGGCACGGCCGACCCCGAGCTCGCCGGGCTGCTGCGCGCGCACGCCGACGGCACGGGCTCGCTGCGCGACGTCGTGCGGCGGCTCGCCGTGACGCGCGTGCTCGTGCCGGTGCTCGCCGAGCTCGCCGTGTCCGACGTCGTCGAGCACGAGAGCGCGTCGGGGACGCAGGAGCTGCACGTCGACAAGGAGGCCGCCGCCGGCGTGGTGGCCATCGAGGCGCCCGACGGCCGCCGGGCGCTGCCCGTGTTCACCTCCGTCGAGGCGATGGCCGCGTGGCGCGCCGACGCGCGCCCCGTCCCGGTGGAGGCGGCGCGTGCCGCGCTCTCGGCGGTGAGCGAGGACTGGTCGCTGCTGGTCGTGGACCCGGCCGGCCCTGCGACCGCCCTCGTGCCCCGCCCGGCGGTGTGGGCGCTGGCCCAGGGCGAGGAGTGGCGGCCGGCGCTCGTCGCCACGGGCCCGGACGGCGCCCTCGAGGTCGACCCGGAGGTCGCGTCCGCGGTCGCCGACGCCGCCGCGCCCGTGCAGCACGTGGTGCGCGCGCACGCCGAGCGCGGCCGTCGTGCCGAGGTCGCCGTCGTGCTCGCCCTCGACCCGGGTCTCGACCGGTCCGGGCTGGACCGCGTGCTCGCGCAGGTGAACGCCCGCCTGGGCGCCTCGACGGTGATCTCGGGCCGCGTGGACTCCCTCGAGCTGCGGGTCGGCGCGGCGCGCTGAGCGTGCCCGGGCGGGCTAGTCGCCCTGGGCGCACGGCGGCAGCGCCCGGAACCCGTCGGCGTCGTCGAGCACGCGCTCGAGCGTGGAGAGCGGCACCAGCAGGGAGCGGCCGTCGGAGGTCTTCGCGTACACGACCCCGATCACCCGGCCCTGCGTGTCGAGCGCCGCGGACCCGGACGAGCCCGGCTCGACCGGCGCGTCGGTGAGCAGCACCTCGCCGAGGTTCTCGTGCAGCGGGTCCGTCGTCGGCCCGATGACCTCGCCGGCCGTGATCGTCAGCTCGCCGCCCTCGGGGTAGCCGACCACCGTGACGGTGTCGCCCGGCTGCGGGTCCGAGCGCGCGAGCGTCGGGTGGCTCGGCAGCGGGTCCGCGGTCCGCACCAGCGCGAGGTCGGCCAGCGACGCGCTGCCCGCGGCCGACACCTCGAGGTCGCGCCCGTCGTAGGTGCTGACCTCGAGGGACTCGGAGTCGGCCACCACGTGGCGGTTGGTGATGAGCGTGTGCTCGTCGACGGCGAAGCCCGACCCGGTGGACAGCCCGTCGCAGCCCACGTTGCGGATGCGCACGGCCATCCGTTGCACGGCGTCGAAGCCGTCGGGGGACAGGCCCTCGGCGCCGCCGGGGGCGAGGGAGGCCGCCGCCGACGGGGCGACGCGCGTCGGCACGACGTCGTCCGGCACCGTGGGCGGCAGGGCCGGGAGCACCCCGCAGCCGGCGAGCGTCGCGGAGAGCAGCAGGGCCGGCGCCGCCCGGAGCCCGGGCCCGGCGGCCCGACCGGCCGGTCGCCTCACTGCTCGAGCTCCTGCTGCAGCTGGTCGTTGGCCTTCGAGGCCTGGCGGCACAGCGTCTCGACGTCGGAGGCGAACCGGTCGAGGTCCTTCTGGTCGTAGGAGCCGCGGTCCTCGAGGTACGTGATGAGCTGGGACTGGGCGTCCACGCAGTCGCCGAGCGCCGTGGTCACGACGCCGGCGGCCTCGCTCACCCGCTTCTCGTAGTCCAGGTACTGCTGCGACGCGACGTTCTCGTCCCCGAGCTGCGCCTTCTCGTTCGCGAGGTCGGTGATGCGCGCCGTGGCGGTGGCGAGCTGCTCGCGGGCCGCCACCAGCTCGGCGTCCGTGGCGTCCAGCTCGGCGTCGAGGGAGGCCACCCGGTCGGCGTACCCGCGGGCCTTGTCCTCCCAGGCGGCGCTGTGCGCCTGCCAGCGGGACGTGGTCGCCCACAGGTACGCGCCGACCCCGAGCGACGCGGCCAGCAGCACCGCCAGGACGGTCACGGCCGTGCGCCGGCCGCGACGCCGCGCGGGGCTGCCGCTGTCCGGGGGCAGCGGCGGACGGTCCGGGGGCGGGGGCCAGGCGGACGGGGCGGACATGTCAGACGACGGAGCCCGTGTACTTCTCGCCCGGGCCCTCGCCGGGCGCGTCCGGGACGACCGAGGCCTCGCGGAACGCGAGCTGCAGCGACCGCAGGCCGTCGCGCAGGGAGCGGGCGTGCTGGTTGCCGATGTCGGGGGCGCTCGCGGTGACCAGGGCGGCGAGCGCGGTGATCAGCTTGCGGGCCTCGTCGAGGTCCAGGTGCCCCTGGGCGTCGGCGTCCTCCGCGAGCCCGCACTTCACGGCGGCGGCGCTCATGAGGTGCACGGCCGCGGCGGTGATCACCTCGACGGCGGCGACGTCGGCGATGTCGCGGGTGGCGTCGTCCGCGGCCGCCGCCGGGTCGGTCGCAGGGGTGGTGGGGGTGGCGTCGGGCGCGGTGGTCATGGGGTCCATCTTCGCATCGTGGGGGCCGGGCAGGGACGCCCGGAGGCGGCAGCGACGGCCGAGGCCGGGCCCCGCAGGGGGACCCGGCCTCGGCCGCGGGCACGTGTCAGATGCCGACGGGCTCCAGGTCGGGGCCGGTGCCCTCGGCGACCGGCTTGGGAGCGCGGCCCGCGGACACCTCGGCGCGGAGCTTGGCCCCGAGCTCGGCGTCGACGTTCGTCCAGTACTGGAAGAACCGCTCGCGGATCTCGTCGATCGTGATCGCGAGGCCCTGGCCCGTGAGGGTCTCGAGGAAGCGCGCCTTGGCGCCGTCGTCGAAGACCTCGCGGTACAGCGTGCCCGCCTGGCCGAAGTCGTCGTCCTCGGAGTGGAGCGTCTGCGCCGCGCGCAGCAGCTCGCCGTCCGTCTCCCAGGCCGCCTCGACCCCGCGGGCCGGGTCGGCCACCGGGCCGCCGGTGACGCCGAACGAGTTCGGCGTGTAGACCCGGTGCTCGGGGCCGTTGAACTGGTACTGCATGTTGCCCTCGTGCATGTAGTTCGCGACGGGGGCGGCGTGCGGCTGGTTCACCGGCAGCTGGTTGTAGTTGGTGCCGATGCGGTGGCGCTGCGCGTCCGGGTACGCGAACACGCGGGCCATGAGCATCTTGTCCGGCGAGATGCCGGTGCCCGGCACCTGGTTGCCCGGGGAGAACGCGGCCTGCTCGATCTCCGCGAAGAAGTTCCGCGGGTTCCGGTTGAGCGTGAAGGTGCCGACCTTGATGCGCGGGTAGTCCTTCTTCGACCACGTCTTGGTCATGTCGAACGGGTTGAAGCGGTAGGTCTTCGCGTCCTCGTAGGGCATGACCTGCACGTAGACGTCCCAGGAGGGGAAGTCGCCGCGCTCGATGGCCTCGTACAGGTCGCGGCGGTAGTAGTCCGCGTCCTCGCCGGCGATGCGCTCGGCGTCCTCGGCCGACATGTGCTCCACGCCCTGGTTCGACAGGAAGTGGTACTGCACCCAGAAGCGCTCGCCGGAGGCGTTGACCCACTGGTACGTGTGCGAGCCGTAGCCGTTGAGGTGCCGCCACGACTTCGACAGGCCGCGGTCGCCCATGACGTAGGTGACCTGGTGGGCCGACTCGGGGGAGAGGGTCCAGAAGTCCCACTGCATGTCGGCGTCGCGCAGGCCGGAGGCGCCGAGGCGCTTCTGCGAGTGGATGAAGTCCGGGAACTTCATCGCGTCGCGCAGGAAGAAGGTGGGGGTGTTGTTCCCGACGATGTCGAGGTTGCCCTCGGTGGTGTAGAAGCGCAGGGAGAAGCCGCGCACGTCGCGCCAGGTGTCGGGGGAGCCCTGCTCGCCCGCCACCGACGAGAAGCGCAGCAGCGTCTCGCTCTTCGCGCCCTTCTGGAAGACCGCGGCGCGGGTGTACTGCGACACGTCCTCGGTGACCACGAGCTCGCCGAAGGCGCCGCCGCCCTTGGCGTGCGGGTTGCGCTCGGGCACCCGCTCGCGGTTGAAGGAGGCGAGCTTCTCGACCAGGTAGCGGTCGTGCAGGACGGTGGGCCCGTCCGCGCCCACGGTCAGCGAGTGCGCGTCGCTCGCGACCGGGGTGCCGGTCTGCGTCGTCGTGAACGGCGTCGTCATGTGATGACGTCCTTTCTCAGGGGGGTTCCGGTTCAGTGGGTCGTGCCGGGGCCGGCTGCCGGGACGGGGTCGGCAGCGCTGACCGCGTCACAGTCGGGGCACAGGCCCCAGAAGGTGACCTCGGCGAGATCGACGGCGAACCCGTGGGACGCGCTGGGGGTGAGGCAGGGCGCGTGCCCCACGGTGCAGTCGACGTCGGCGACGGCGCCGCACGAGCGGCACACCACGTGGTGGTGGTTGTCGCCGGTCCGGCGCTCGTAGCGGGCGGGGTGCCCGGCCGGCTCCATGCGGCGCAGGAGGCCGGCCGAGGTGAGCGCGTGCAGGCAGTCGTAGACGGCCTGCACCGACACCGAGCCGAGGTCGCCGCGCACCGCGCGCACGACGTCGTCCGCGGTGGCGTGCGGGTGCTCGGCGAGCGCCCGCAGGACGGCGAGCCGGGAACCGGTGACGCGCAGGCCCCGCTCCCTCAGCAACGTCTCGTCCGTCCTCGCCGTGGTCATGGCGGCGACCCTGCCACACTTTCTGGAACGATTCCAGTAAAGGTCGCGGACCGGACGGGCGAGACGCTCGCCACTCCGGCCGGCGGGGCCCCGAACCCGTGCTAGCCTTGATGGCTGACCGACCTGAGCCCGTTCGTGCGTCGCTCGACAGAGCGTCGACTGGGCTCAGGTGCTTCAAGTGGATCCCATCCCACCCGAGCACCGACCGAGCGCCCTGCGGGCGTCGACAGGGGCCGGGTCCCCGGTCGGACGCCCCTCGTGGGCGTCCGCGACGGTCGCCTGAGCCTGGTGCTCCGGCGTCGGTAGATGGCCTCCACCTGTGCTCAGGTCGGGGGCCTTTCCCGTCCCTGACGGTCTACCGACGAGTTCCTAGGAGCATCACCATCAGCGAGCCTCGCATCAACGATCGGATCCGCGTCCCCGAGGTCCGACTCATCGGCCCGGGCGGGGAGCAGGTCGGCGTGGTCGCCACGGGAGTCGCCCTGAAGCTTGCCCAGGACGCCGACCTCGACCTCGTCGAGGTGGCCCCGGACGCCCGTCCGCCCGTCGCCAAGCTCATGGACTACGGCAAGTTCAAGTACGAGTCGGACATGAAGGCGCGCGAGGCGCGGCGCAACCAGGCGAACACGGTCCTCAAGGAGATCCGGTTCCGCCTGAAGATCGACCCGCACGACTACGGCACCAAGAAGGGCCACGTCGTGCGCTTCCTGGAGGCCGGCGACAAGGTCAAGGTCATGATCATGTTCCGCGGTCGCGAGCAGTCCCGCCCCGAGATGGGCGTCCGCCTGCTGCAGCGTCTCGCGGAGGACGTCTCCGACCTCGGCTTCGTGGAGTCGATGCCGAAGCAGGACGGCCGCAACATGACCATGGTGCTCGGCCCCGTGAAGAAGAAGGCCGACGCCAAGGTCGAGCAGCGCAAGCGGTCCAGCGAGATCAACGCGCAGCGCAAGACCAAGTCCGAGGTCAAGGCCGAGGCGCGCGCCCAGTCCGACGTCCCGGAGCCGACGACCGGGCCCGAGGTGCCCGAGGCAGAGGCGCAGGAGGCGCCGGCCGTCGAGGCCGCGCAGCCCGCTCCCGCCCCGCGCGCCGAGGAGAAGCCCGCCGAGGAGAAGGCCGCCGCCCCGGCGAAGCCTGCCGAGGAGAAGGCCGCCGCGCCGGCGAAGCCGGCCGCGGCTCCGGCCAAGACTCAGGCCGCTCCGGCGAAGCCGGCCGCCGCGACGCCCAAGACGGACGCCGCCGCGGCCAAGCCGGCCGCCGCGACGCCCAAGCCCGCGACGCCCAGGTCCGCGACGCCGAAGCCCGGCACCCCGCGGCCGCCGGCGCCGCGTCCGAAGCCGAGCCCCCGCGCGGGGCGCTGAGGCCGGACCGCACACGACCATCTGGCACCGGGCCGCTCGCCGGCCCCGGTCCGCACCACGTCCCCGCCACCCGGCGGGTGACCGACACGAGGAGAGACGGCAGTCATGCCGAAGAACAAGACGCACTCCGGCGCCAAGAAGCGCTTCCGGGTCACCGGCAGCGGCAAGGTCATGCGCGAGCAGGCCAACCGCCGCCACCTGTTCGAGCACAAGCCGACCACCCGCACCCGCCGCCTCGCGATGGACCAGCAGGTCTCGCAGGCCGACGTCAAGAAGATCAAGAAGCTGCTCGGCAAGTGACCCGTCCGGCGGCCACCACCGGCCGCCGGGTCCACTTCCGGCCCGACACTGCAAGGAGCATCACGTGGCACGCGTGAAGCGGGCGGTCAACGCCCACAAGAAGCGCCGTACGACCCTCGAGCGCGCCAGCGGCTACCGCGGCCAGCGTTCGCGCCTGTACCGGAAGGCGAAGGAGCAGGTCACCCACTCCCTCGTCTACTCGTACCGCGACCGCAAGGCGAAGAAGGGCGACTTCCGCAAGCTGTGGATCCAGCGCATCAACGCTGCGTCCCGCGCGCAGGGTCTGACCTACAACCGCCTCATCCAGGGCCTCAAGGCTGCCGGTGTGGAGGTCGACCGCCGCATGCTCGCCGAGCTCGCGGTCAACGACGTGGCGGCGTTCAACGCGCTCGTCCAGGTCGCCAAGGACGCGCTGCCGGCCGACGTCAACGCGCCGAAGGCCGCCTGAGCCACCGCTCAGCACCCGGACGCCCGGACACCCCCGACCTGTCGATGCCGCGCACGAGCTCAGGCATCCCCGACGTGACGCTCGCGAACCCGCGAGCCGATCGGGTCAAGCAGGTCAGGGCGCTGTCCGGGCGTTCTGCGCGTTCCCGGCACGGTCAGTTCCTCGTGGAGGGTCCCCAGGGGGTCCGCGAGGCGGTCCGTCATGCGGCCGCCGACGTGCGGGACGTGTACCTCACGCCCGCCACCGCCGAGCGCTACGACGAGATCCTGCACGACGCCCTCGACTCCGGGCTGCACGTGCACGTCGGCACGCCCGAGGTGCTCGAGGCGATGAGCCCCGACGCTCAGGGCGTCCTGGCGGTCGTGCGGGCCAGGTCGCACGGCCTCGACGAGGCCGTGACGACGTTGGCCCGCGCGCGGGCCGCCGAGGGGCGCCCGCTGCTCGTCGCCGTGCTCGCGACCGTGCGCGACCCGGGCAACGCGGGCACCGTGATCCGGGCGTCGGACGCCGCCGGCGCCGATCTGGTGGTCCTCGCGGGCCACAGCGTCGACCCGCACAACCCCAAGGTGGTGCGTTCCACCGCGGGCTCCCTCTTCCACCTCCCCGTCGTCTCGGGGGCGACGCTGGCCGAGGCCGTCGCCGCTCTGCGGTCGGTCGGCTGCGTCGTCCTCGCCGCGGACGGGTCGGGTGAGCACGACCTCGACGACCTCCTCGACGTCGCGGGGGCCGCGCCCGACGGGTCGGCGGGCGTGCCCGTCGAGACCCCCGACCTGGCAGGGTCGACCGCCTGGGTGTTCGGCAACGAGGCGTGGGGGCTGCCCGAGGCGGACCGCGCGCTGGCCGACGCCGTCGTCCGCGTGCCGATCCGCGGCCAGGCGGAGTCGCTCAACCTCGCCACCGCCGCCACCGTGTGCCTCTACGCGAGCGGCCGCGCGCAGCGCTGACCCGCGACCGCGCCGCCAGGCACCGAGAGGGGCCGGGAGGGGCGTGGCACGATGCCGGGATGCGCCTCTTCACGGCCGTGTACCCCGCCGTCGACGCCGGTCGTCACCTGGAGCTCGCGCTCGCCGGGGTCGGCGGCCCGTTCCTCGCCGACCCGGGGCGCGGCCTGCGCTGGGTGCCGCCCGAGCAGCGCCACGTGACGCTCGCGTTCCACGGGGAGGTGCCGGACGGCGCCGTGCCCGGCTACGTCGACGCCCTGCAGGAGGCCCTGGCGGACGTGCCGCCGTTCGAGCTGGCCCTGAGCGGCGGCGGCACCTTCGGCGGGCGCACGCTCTGGGTGGGCGTGGCCGGCGCGGTCGACGACCTGCGTCGCGCCGGGGAGCTCGCGCAGGACGCCGCCGTCGGCGTGGCGGGCCTGCCCGCCTCGGACCGCACGTCGGGGCGGCCGCACCTCACCGTCGCCCGCGCGACGCTCCGTGCCGCGAACGGACGCCGGCAGGTCGACGGCGCGCGGGGCGGGACGCACGACCGGCACGGCCGGCGCGGTCGCGAGCCGGAGCCGTCGCCGCTGGTGCCGTGGGCGCGCGCCCTGGCCGTGTACCGCGGCCCGTCGTGGGAGGTCGACGCCGTCCGCGTCGTCGCGTCCCGCCTCGGCGAGGGCCGCTCGGGCGGGCCGCTGCACGAGGACGTCGCCGTCGTCCCCCTGGCGCGTCGAGGCGGCGGCGGGTCCGTGCCATGATGGGAGGCGTGACACGCCGCGACCGTCGATTTACCGGGCCCGTCACGGGCCCGGCCCCGGCGACGCCCGCGCGCTGAGCGCGGTACCGCGGACGCCGACCTGACCGGCCCGGGCGGGCACATAAACTGACCCCGCCGCCCACCCCTCTCGCAGGGCCCCTCTCAGGAAGGCACGCATGTCCACGCCCGCACCCACCCCAGCCCTCGGCCCCGACCCGCTGGACGCCGCCGCGCTCGACGCCGCCGTCGACGAGGCCCTCGCCGCGGTCGCCGCCGCGCGCGACCTCGAGGAGCTCAAGGCCGTCCGCACCGCGCAGACCGGGGACAAGAGCCCGCTCGCCCTCGCCAACCGCGCCATCGGCGCGCTGCCCGGGCCCGACAAGGCCGCCGCGGGCAAGAACGTCGGCCCGCGCCGCGGCCGCGTCAACCAGGCGATCGCCACCCGCCAGGCGAAGCTCGAGGCGGAGCGCGACGAGCGCGTCCTCGTGGAGGAGACCGTCGACGTCACGCTGCCGACCGACCGCCGGCCGGTCGGGGCGCGGCACCCGATCGAGCTGGTGCAGGAGCGCATCGCCGACTTCTTCGTCGGGCTCGGCTGGGAGATCGCCGACGGCCCGGAGGTCGAGGCGGAGTGGTTCAACTTCGACGCCCTGAACTTCGCCCCGGACCACCCGGCGCGGCAGATGCAGGACACGTTCTACGTCGAGGGCGTGGACGAAGGCAGGGGCACGGCCGATGCCTCCGACGGCGCGGCGGGGGGCAAGCCGTCCAACCTGGTGCTGCGCACGCACACGTCGCCGGTGCAGTCGCGCTCGCTCCTCGAGCGCGGCGTGCCGCTGTACGTCGCGTGCCCCGGCAAGGTGTTCCGCACCGACGCGCTGGACGCCACGCACACCCCCGTGTTCCACCAGGTGGAGGGGCTGGCGGTCGACAAGGGGCTCACGATGGCGAACCTCGTCGGCACGCTGGACGCGTTCGCGCGCGCCATGTTCGGCCCCGAGGCGCGCACGCGGCTGCGCCCGAGCTTCTTCCCGTTCACGGAGCCGAGCGCCGAGATGGACCTGTGGTTCCCGCAGAAGAAGGGCGGGGCCGGCTGGATCGAGTGGGGCGGCTGCGGCATGGTCAACCCGAACGTGCTGCGCGCGGCCGGGATCGACCCCGAGGAGTACCAGGGCTTCGCGTTCGGGATGGGCATCGAGCGCACGCTCATGCTGCGCCACACGATCGCGGACATGCACGACATCGTGGAGGGCGACGTGCGCTTCTCCACCCAGTTCGGGACGGAGATCTGATGCCCCGCATCGTCACTGACTGGCTCGGCGAGCACGTCGAGCTGCCGGCGGACCTCACCGCGGAGCAGCTCGCGGCGGCGCTGGTGAAGGTCGGCCTGGAGGAGGAGGAGATCCACCCCGCCGCCGTCACCGGCCCGCTCGTCGTCGGGCGCGTGCTCGCGCAGACCCCTGAGCCGCAGAAGAACGGCAAGACCATCAACTGGTGCCTGGTCGACGTCGGCCCGGAGCACAACGCGTCCCAGATCAAGGGCGTCGACGACGCGGACGTCCCCGCCGGCGGCGCGCGCGGCATCGTCTGCGGCGCGCACAACTTCGGCGTCGGGGACTACGTCGTCGTGTCGCTGCCCGGCACGGTGCTGCCCGGCGGCTTCGCCATCGCGGCGCGCAAGACCTACGGCCATGTCTCCGACGGCATGATCTGCTCGGTGCGCGAGCTCGGCATCGGCGAGGACCACGACGGCATCCTCGTGCTCACCCGCGCGGGCTTCGACGCCGCCGACCTCACGCCGGGCCAGGACGCGGTCGCGCTGCTGGGCCTCGGCGACGAGGTGCTCGAGATCAACGTGACCCCGGACCGCGGCTATGCGTTCAGCTACCGCGGTGTGGCGCGCGAGTACGCGCACTCCACCGGCGCCCGTTTCACCGACCGAGGGCTCGCGGAGAACCTCGTGACGCCGCCGCCGGCGGCGACGGCCGACGGGTTCGCCGTCGAGGTCGACGACGCGGCGCCGATCCACGGACAGGTCGGCTGCGACCGGTTCGTCACCCGCGTGGTGCGCGGCATCGACCCGGCCGCGCCCACCCCGCCGTGGATGAAGCGCCGCCTCGAGGGCTCGGGGATGCGCGCCATCTCCCTGGCCGTCGACGTCACCAACTACGTGATGCTCGACCTCGGGCAGCCGCTGCACGCGTACGACCTGGACCAGGTCGCCGCGCCGATCGTGGTCCGCCGCGCGGCGCCGGGCGAGCGCCTGACGACGCTCGACGGCGTCGACCGCGCGCTCGACGCCGAGGACCTGCTCATCACGGACTCGCCCGCGGGCGAGCGCGGCGCGCGGGTGCTGGGTCTGGCCGGCGTCATGGGCGGTGCGTCGTCCGAGGTGAGCGCCGGCACGACCGACGTCCTCGTCGAGGCGGCGCACTTCGACCCGATCACCGTGGCGCGCGCGTCGCGCCGGCACCGGCTGCCGTCCGAGGCCGCCAAGCGCTTCGAGCGCGGCGTGGACCCGCGCCTGCCCGCCGTCGCGGCGCAGCGCGTGGTCGACCTGCTCGTGGAGCTGGGCGGCGGCACGGCGGACCCCGCCGTGAGCGACCTCGACACCACCGTGGCGCCGAAGCCCGTACGGCTCGACGTCACCCTGCCCACGCGCCTGTCGGGCGTGGACTACGACCGGGCGACCGTGGTCGGGCTCCTGGAGCAGATCGGCTGCACCGTCACCGACGCCGTCGCCGGGGCCAGCGTGGACGCGGTCCGTGTCGCGCCGCCGTCGTGGCGCCCCGACCTCACCGAGCCGGCCGCGCTGGTCGAGGAGGTCGTGCGGATCGCCGGCTACGACCAGATCCCGTCGGTGCTCCCCGCCGCGCCCGGGGGCCGTGGCCTCACCGCCCAGCAGCGCGCGCGCCGGTCCGTGGCGCGCGCGCTGGCGGAGGCCGGGCTCGTGGAGGTGCTGTCCTACCCGTTCGTCGGCCGGGCGGACCTGGACGCGCTCGGGCTGTCGGACGACGACGTGCGCCGCACCGTGCTGCGGCTGGCCAACCCGCTCGCCGACGACCGGCCGTTCCTGCGCGCCGACCTGCTCTCGACGCTGCTCGAGACGGCGCGCCGGAACGTCTCGCGGGGCCTGCCGGACGTGGCGGTCTTCGAGATCGGCCTGGTCACGCGGCCGACGCCGGGCACCCCGGCCCCGCCGCAGCTGCCGGTGGGGGTGCGCCCGTCCGACGACGACCTGGCGGCGCTGGTCTCCGCCGTGCCTGACCAGCCGCGGCACGTCGCGGGCGTGCTGACCGGCCGGGCGGCGCCCGCCGGCTGGTGGGGCGACGGCCGCGTGGCCGACTGGGCGGACGCCCTCGACGCCGCCCGTCTGGTCGCCGCGCGCACCGGCGCCGACGTCACGGTCACGGCCGACTCGGAGACCATGCCGTGGCACCCGGGCCGTTGCGCGGCGCTGACGCTGGCCGACGGCTCCGTCGTCGGGCACGCGGGCGAGCTGCACCCCAAGGTGGTCGAGGCTCTCGGCCTGCCCGCCCGGGCTGCCGCGTTCGAGCTCGACCTCGACGCGCTGATCGCCGACGGCGGCGAGGAGCCGGTGGCGGCCGAGCCCGTGTCCGCGTTCCCCGCGGCGAAGGAGGACTTCGCGTTCGTCGTGGACGCTGCCGTGCCTGCCGCCGACGTGCACGCCGCCGTCGTCGCCGGGGCCGGGCCCCTGCTCGAGGACGCGCGCCTCTTCGACGTGTTCACCGGCGAGCAGGTGGGCGAGGGCAAGAAGTCGCTCGCCTACTCGGTCCGGCTGCGCGCCGCCGACCGCACGCTGACCGCCGACGACGTGCGCGCCGTCCGCGAGGGCGTCGTCGCCGCGGCGACCGAGCGGGTCGGGGCGGTGCTGCGTGGCTGACGCGCGCGCCGTCCCGCCTGCCCGCACCGCGCTGGTCACCGGCGCGAGCCGCGGCATCGGCCGCGCGGTCGCGCTCGGCCTCGCGCGAGCAGGGCTGGACGTCGCGCTCGTCGCGCGGGACGCCGACCGGCTGGCCGAGGTCGCGCGCGAGGTGCGCGACCTCGGCCGGGTCGCCCTGGAGCTGCCGACCGACGTCACGGACCCGGCGGCGGTCGAGGCGGCCGTGCGGGCCGCGGAGCCGTCTCCGGCGGACGGCGGCCTCGGGTCCGTGGACCTGCTGGTCAACAACGCCGGCCGCATCGACGCCGAGGTGCCGCTGTGGGAGGCCGACCCCGACGAGTGGTGGTCGGTGCTCGAGACCAACGTGCGCGGACCGTTCCTGCTGGCGCGGCACGTGGTGCCGGGCATGCTGGCCCGTGGCGGCGGCCGTGTCGTCGACCTCAACAGCGGCGCGGGCTCGCACGACAACGCCGACGCGACGGCCTACAACGCCAGCAAGACGGCGCTGATGCGCCTCGGCGCGGGTCTGCACGACGCCGGCCACGGCCGGGGGCTGCGGGTGCTGGAGGTGGCGCCCGGGGTGGTGCGCACCGACATGACCGGCGCGATGCGCGCGCACGAGGGCCGGACCGAGTGGACGCCCGTCGAGCGGACCGTCGACCTGGTCGCGGCGTTCGCGCGCGGAGACCTGGACGCCTGCTCGGGCTGGTTCGTGCGCGCGTCGCACGACACCCCGGAGACGCTCTCCCGCCTCGCGCAGGACGCCTCGGCGCCGGCCGCGCGCCGGCTGCGCGTGCAGCCGGCGGCGGGCGACGACCCGCTGGCCGAGGTGCTCACGGGGCGCTGACCCGTGGCGCCCCGGCCTGCGCTCAGCAGTGGCTCACACGGAGGCTCACCGGCGCTCGTCGCGCCAGCGCACCCACTGCTCGACGAGCGACAGGTCGTAGTCCGGCCCGCTGGTGCCGATCGTGAACAGCGTGGCCCCGGCGTCGAGCAGCTTCTGCCCGACCTCCTCGGGCGGGGCGCCGACGCCGACGGACCGCTCCACCAGGCGCCCGGTGTCGCGCCCCACGGCCGCGCCGTGCTCGTCGAGGATCGCGGACTTGCGGGTCAGCGTGTCGACGTCGCCGAAGGAGTGCCAGACGTCGGCGTGCTCGGCGACGAGGCGCAGGGTCTTCTTCTCGCCCCCGCCGCCGATGAGGATCGGGATCTCGCGCGTCGGCACGGGGTTGCCGGCCGCGAGCCGGGCCTTGATGCGCGGCAGCGCCTCGCCCAGGTCGGCGATGCGCGAGCCGGCGGTGCCGAACTCGTAGCCGAACTGCTCGTAGTCCTTGGCGAACCAGCCGGCGCCGATGCCGAGGATCAGGCGGCCGCCGCTGATGTGGTCGACCGTGCGGGCCATGTCCGCGAGCAGATCCGGGTTGCGGTAGGAGTTGCAGGTCACCAGGGCGCCGATCTGCACACGCTCGGTCTGCTCGGCCCACGCGCCGAGCATGGTCCAGCACTCGTAGTGCATGCCGTCGGGGTCGCCGGTGAGCGGGAAGAAGTGGTCCCAGTTGAAGATCACGTCGACCCCGGCGTCCTCGGCGCGGCGGACGGCGTCGCGCATCTGGGCGTAGTCGGCGTGCTGCGGCTGGAGCTGGACCCCGATGCGGATAGGGCGGGTGGTGTCGGTCACGGCGCGAGCCTACGACCGGAGGGCGGCGGCCGTCAGGCCGTCCGGGTGGCGACCGCGAAGACGCGCCGGAAGGCCAGGGGCGTGCCGAACGGGCGGCGCGGGTAGGCCTCGCGGAGGGCGGCGCCGAGCTCGGCGTCGAACCGGGCGCGCAGGTCCGTGCCGTGCGCCGCGTCGTGGGTGTCGAGCGCGTGCAGCACCGGCTGCGCCCCGGTCGCCGAGATCCAGCGCAGCACGGGGTCGTCGCCGTCGAGCACGTGCGTGTACGTGGTCTCCCAGGCGTCCACCGACCACCCGGGACCGGCGAGGAGCTCGAGGTACTCCGCCGGGTCGCCGACCGCCCGGCGCTCGACCGGCCCGACGACCGCGGCGTAGGGCTCGCGCCCGGCGACCTCCCGCAGCGCGCGGTGGCTGGGGGCGTCGTGGTTGCCCGGGACGGAGAACGCGAAGGTCTGCCGCGCCGTCGCGGCCAGGGCCGGCAGGAGGTCGCGGTGGCCGGGCACCCACTGCAGCGTGGCGTTGCTGATCACCAGGTCGGCTTCGGGAGCGGGGCCGCGTCCGGCGGCGTGGTCGCGCACGTCGGCGAGCTCGTACCGGCTCCCCGGATCCGCGGCCCGCGCGCGCTCGATCATCGCGGGGGAGGCGTCGAGACCCACGAACGCCGCGCCCGGCCACCGCTCCCGCAGCACCGGGGTGAGGTGGCCCGGTCCGCAGCCCAGGTCGACGATGCTCGCCGGGTCGCGCACCACGCGCGCCACCAGCTCCCCGAACGGCCGCGAGCGCTCGTCGGTGTAACGGAGGTAGGCGGTGGGGGACCAGTCGGCCACGACGATTCCTCTCGACGTCAAGTGTCTTGATGTCGAGAGACTAGCGCGGGGCCGGTCAGGGGACCAGCAGCACCTTGCCGGTCGTGGCGCGCCCCTCGAGGGCACGGTGGGCCTCGCCGGCGTCGGCGAGCGGGTACGTCACGCCCACGCGGACGTCGAGGTCGCCCGCGGCGGCGGCGCCCAGCACCTCGCCCGCGCGCCACTCCAGCTCGCCGCGGGTGAGCGTGTAGTGCGCCAGCGTCGGGCGGGTGAGGTAGAGCGAGCCGCCGGAGTTGAGCCGCTGCGGGTCGAACGGCGGCACCTGCCCCGACGCCCCGCCGAACAGCACGAGGGTGCCGCGCGGGCGCAGCGACGCGAGCGAGGCCTCGAACGTCGCGCGGCCGACGCCGTCGTACACGACGTGCACGCCCTTGCCGTCCGTCAGCTCCCGCACGACGGAGGGCAGCTCGGTCGCGATGTCGTCCATCGCGGCGTAGTCCACCGTGTGTGCCGCGCCGGCCGCCGACGACAGGGCGGCCTTCTCCGGCGACGAGACGGTCGTGACGACCCGCCCGCCGCGCGCGGCGGCGAGCTGGGTCGCGAGCAGGCCGACCCCGCCGGCCCCGGCGGTGAGGAGCACGTCGTGCCCCGGGCCCACCTCGAAGGTCGACGTCACGAGGTAGTGCGCCGTCATGCCCTGCAGCGGCAGCGCGGCGGCGGTGACGAGGTCGAGGCCCGCGGGGACGCGCACGGCGTTCGCGGCGGGGACGACGGCGAGCTCGGCGTAGGAGCCCGGGGCCTCGTTCCACGCCACCTCGTCGCCGACGGCGAAGCCCTCGACGCTGTCGCCGAGCGCCTCGACCGTCCCCGAGCCCTCGACGCCGCACACGTGGGGGTAGTCGGTCGCGTACACGCCCGCCCGGCGGTAGGTGTCGATGAAGTTGACCCCCGCCGCGGCGACGCGCACGACCAGCTCGCCCGGTCCCGGCGTGGGATCGGGACGCTCGACGTACTCCAGGACCTCGGGACCGCCCGCCTCGCGGGCCACGACTGCACGCATGGCCCGAGCCTACGCAGCCGGGCGGGTCAGGTCAGCCGCTCGCCCGCGCGGACGGGGGCGGCGACCCGGTTGCCGGCGGGCGCGAGCGGGCAGGTCCACGCCGGGTCGTAGCGGCAGGACGGGTGGTAGGCGAGGTTGAGGTCTACGACCACGAGCCCGTCGCGCCCGCCGAGGTCGGCGCCCTTGGCCGTGTCGAGGACGTACCGGCCGCCGCCGTACGTCTCGGCGCCGGCCGTGCCGTCGCGCAGCGGCACGAACAGGCCGCCGCCGTACTGCGCCAGCCACCAGGCGTCGAGGCTGCCCACGCCGGGCAGCTCGAGCGTGCCGACGCGCTCCATCGTCGTCGTGCCGTCCGCGCCGGTGTCGAGCTCGAGCCGGGCCGGCGGCGCCGGGCGCAGCGGCACCTCGAACCGCAGCGCGGGGTCGTAGGGCCAGTACGGCAGGCCGGCACGCAGCGGGTCGTCCGCGGGCAACGGGCTCTGCGGGTGGTCGCGGAACAGCGCGTCGCGGCCGGCGCGCCAGATGGCGTGCCCGCGCGCAGGGTCGGGGGCGGCGCGGACCGCCGCGTACAGCTCGGCGACGCGCCGCCGCCAGTCGGCCAGCTCGACGACGGTACGCGGCGTCATCGGCCCGCCCTCGTTCCGAGCAGCTCGAGCTCGGCGAGCACCCGGTCGGGTCGCGGCATGTCGTAGGCCGCCGCGACCGCGTCCGAGATCGTGTCCGCGAGGGCGTCGGGGGGAGGCGTCGAGGTCACGGGCCGACCCTATGCTTCCCGGGTGACACGCGACACGACACCGACGTTCCGTATCCGCCCGGCCCGCGACGAGGACTGGCCCCGGTTGTGGCCGATCGTGGAGGGCGTCGTGCGCGCGGGCGAGACGTACGCCTACCCCGACGACCTCACGAGCGACGAGGGGCGCGAGATCTGGATGGAGCACGCGCCCTCCGCAACGGTCGTCGCCGAGGGGGCCGACGGCGCGCTGCTCGGCACGGCGAAGATGGGGCCGAACCGTCCCGGGCGCGGCGACCACGTGGGCACGGCGTCGTTCATGGTGGCGCCGGCGGCGCGGGGGCTCGGCGTGGGCCGCGCGCTCGGCGAGCACGTCGTCGCCTGGCACCGGGAGCAGGGGTTCCGTGGGATCCAGTTCAACGCCGTGGTCGAGACCAACGAGGCCGCGGTGCGCCTGTGGCGGTCGCTCGGGTTCGAGGTCGTCGGCACGGTGCCGGGCGCCTTCCGCAGCGCCGCGCACGGGTACGTGGGGCTGCACGTGATGTACCTGCCGCTCTGATCGTCCGAGGGCGTGCCGACCACCGGTGCGCCGCTACCATCGACGTCGTGCGGTTCCTCCGGCGACTCAACCGACCTGCCGTCCAGCCCGCTCAGGGCCCCGTGGTGTCCGCGGCCCCAGCTCACGAGCTGCTCCAGGACGGGTGGACGACCCACCTGGACCGCGACGTCGTGCGCGACGTCGTGCTCGTGCTCGGGGGCGGGAGCGAGCTGGACCGAGGGCGTGCCTATGCCGAGGCGATGCCGGGTGCCACCGTCCACCTGCTGCCTGTGCGGGACGTGGGGCGGGCGACAGCGCTTCCCCCGAACCTGCGGGTCGCCCACTGCAGGGCGCTGCGGGACCGTGTCGACTACCTCCGGACGATCCCCCGGCCGCAGGTCATCGTCGAGAACGGCACGAACAAGCGCAGCCAGAAGGTGGGATGCCTGCGCGAGCTCTTCCTCTTCCTCGCCGACGGCGGCGTGTACACGGTCGAGAGCATCGACAAGTCCGCGGATCCCGCCCTGCACGACTCTCCCGGGATGAGCATCGTCGAGCTGTTGGAACACCTGCGGGCGATCAGGGACGGTGTCGCCGAGCCTCGGCGGTCGGGCGAGGCCGAGCTGGCCGACTGTCTCGCCCGGCTCACCTTCTCCGGCACCGTGGCCGTCGCGACCAAACAGCACGACCATGCGGTCAAGCTGCGGGAGCGGGACGCGGACGCCGTGCTGTCCGCACGGTTCGGAAGCTCGTGGGGCAAGGTCCTCGAGGTGCGTGGAAGCGAAGAATTCCGGCCCGTGACGGTGCTGACCAACCACGGCTCCGGTCCGCGTCGTCAACGAGCCATGGTCAAGGTGCCGGAGCGCCGGCTCCGGGAGTACCAGGACGTGCTGTGCTCGTCCCGGCAACGGGTGCAGAAGGACGGCTACTACCTCCCCGACACGTTCCGACACCCGCTCCAGCGACGGCTGAACCACCGGGACACCATCGACTCGACGGCCGTGCTGGCCCGGGACCGTGACGCTCCCATCTCGCGGCGGCGGCTGGAGGGCACGTACTTCCACCTGGACACCGAGTACCCGGGGCACTTCGGGCACGTCACCACCGAGGTCCTCGGCCGTGTGTGGGGATGGCGCCAGGCACGCGACCGCTTCCCGGAGGTCCGGCCGCTGGTCTCCCTGGCGGAGGGAGCGTCCACGATCCCCGCGTTCCAGCGCGACCTCTTCGACGCGCTCGGGGTCCCGACCGGCGAGATCGAGTACGTCCGCCCTGACGAGGTGGTCCATGTCCCGCACCTGCTGGCGGCGTCGTCCGACTTCGCCATGCCGCAGTTCGCGGCGCCGTCGGTGGCGAGCCTGTGGGAGGAGGCGCGGCGCGGCCTCCCTGCCGCCGATGTGGAGACGCACGACCTGATCTTCTCTAGCAGGCGCCCCGGGGGAGTCAGGACCTGCGCGAACACCTCCGACGTCGAGCAGGTCTTCCGGGACCTCGGCTTCCACGTCTTCTTCCCGGAGGACCATTCCATCGCTGACCAGGCCGCGCTGTTCTCCGGGGCACGGCTCGTCGCCGGGTTCGGCGGGAGCAACCTGTTCAGCGCCTTGTTCGCCGGCCGTGCGCCACGGGTCGTGGTCAGCGGTACGAGCTACGACGCCAACAACGAGCAGCTGATGGCGGAGGTGCAGGGCGCCGACATCGACTACGTCTGGGGCGAGTCAGAGGTCAGGCATCCCCCGCGCGGGTGGTCGTGGCCCGCGTTCCGGTCCGGGTTCTCGGTCGACGTCGCGCGGCTCCGGAGCGCGTTGGACCAGATCCTGTCCAGGTAGTGGCGCACCTGCGGTCGCCATCTGCGGAAGCCTGACGACGGAGCCTGCATAGGTATGTATAGTGCTGCATATGGTCAGCACTGAGTCGCGCACGTTCCGTGTCGCCGTCGCCGGTGCCTCCGGGTACGCCGGGGGCGAGTTCCTGCGCCTCGCGGCGCGTCACCCCGCGCTGGAGGTCGGGACGCTCACGGCGCACTCGAACGCCGGCGCGCGGCTCGGCGCGCTGCAGCCCCACCTCCGCTCGCTCGCCGACCGCGTCCTCGAGCCCACGACGCCCGAGGCGCTCGCGGGCCACGACGTCGTCGTCCTCGGCCTGCCGCACGGGGCGTCCGGGGAGATCGCCGCGCAGCTGCCGGACGACGTCCTCGTGCTCGACCTCGGCGCGGACCACCGTCTCGCGTCCGCCGCGGACTGGGAGCAGTTCTACGGCTCCGCCCACGCCGGGACCTGGCCGTACGGGCTGCCGGAGCTGATCCACGCCGACGGCGCGGGGTCGGTCGCCGGTACCCAGCGCGACCACCTCGCGGGCGCGCGGCGGGTGGCCGTGCCCGGGTGCAACGTCACGGCCGTCACCCTCGGTCTCCAGCCCGGCGTCGCCGCCGGCCTCGTGAGCCCCGCCGACGTCGTCGCCGTCCTCGCCAACGGCTACTCCGGCGCGGGGAAGTCCCTCAAGCCGCACCTGCTCGCCGCCGAGGGGCTCGGGTCCGCCGTCCCGTACGCGGTGGGCGGCACGCACCGGCACATCCCCGAGATCGCGCAGAACCTGCGGGTCGCCGGTGCCCCGGAGGTGTCGATCAGCTTCACGCCCACGCTCGTGCCGATGTCGCGCGGCATCCTCGCCACCGTCACGGCTCGGCTCGCCCCCGGCCATGAGGGCGCCAGCGCCGCCGACGTCCGCGCCGCCTGGGCCGACGCCTACTCGGGCGAGCCGTTCGTCGAGCTCCTCCCGGAGGGTGAGTGGCCGACGACGGCCGCCACGCTCGGCGCCAACACCGCCCTCGTGCAGGTCGCGCTCGACGCCGCGGCCGGGCGCGTCGTGACCGTCACCGCCATCGACAACCTGGTCAAGGGCACCGCCGGCCAGGCGGTCCAGGCCATGAACCTCGCCCTCGGCCTGCCGGAGACGGCCGGCCTCCTCACCGAAGGAGTCGCACCATGACGGACGCCGCCCCCAGCGCGGGAGCCGTGACCTTTCCCGCCGGGTTCCGCGCGGCAGGGGTCGCCGCGGGCCTCAAGTCGACCGGCGCGCGCGACGTCGCGCTCGTCGTCAACGACGGCCCCCGGCGCACGGCCGCGGCGGTGCTGACGACCAACCGCGTGCAGGCAGCCCCCGTCGTCTGGACCCGGCAGGCCGTCGGCGACGGCGCCGCGCGGGCCGTCGTCCTCAACTCCGGCGGCGCGAACGCCTGCACGGGGCCCGAGGGCTTCGCCGACACCCACCGCACGGCCGAGCACGTCGCGGCGGTCCTCTCCGCCGCGGCGGCGACGCCCGAGGACGAGGTCGGCGCCGGGGACGTGCTGGTCTGCAGCACCGGGCTGATCGGCCTGCGGCTCGACATGGACGCCCTGCTCGGCGGTGTGGACGCGGCCGCGGCGGCGCTCGCGGCCGACGGCGGCGACGCCGCGGCCGACGCGATCCGCACCACCGACACGGTGTCCAAGCAGGCCGTGGCGCAGCGGTCGGGCTGGAGCGTCGGAGGGATGGCGAAGGGCGCCGGCATGCTCGCGCCCGGCCTCGCCACGATGCTCAGCGTGGTCACCACCGACGCCGTGGTCGACGCCGCGACGGCCGACGCCGCGCTGCGCGCCGCGACCCGCGCCACGTTCGACCGGGTCGACTCGGACGGCTGCATGTCCACCAACGACACCGTGATCCTCCTCGCCAGCGGTGCGTCGGGCGTCGAGGTCGACCTCGTCGAGCTGACGGACGCGGTCACCGAGGTCACCGCCTCGCTGGCGCGCCAGCTGGTCGCGGACGCCGAGGGCGCCAGCCACGACATCGCCGTGACCGTCGCCGGTGCCACCACCGAGGACGCGGCGGTCACCGTCGCGCGGGCGGTCACGCGCTCCAACCTCTTCAAGGCCGCCATCTTCGGCAACGACCCCAACTGGGGCCGGATCGTGGCCGCCGTCGGCACCGTGCCCGAGGACGTCGCGCCGTACGACCCGCTCGCGCTCGACGTCACCGTCAACGGCGTCCAGGTGTGCCGGGCGCAGGGCGTGGGGGAGCCGCGCGAGCTCGTCGACCTCGCCTCCGCGCGCGAGGTCACGGTCGTGGTCGACCTGCACGCGGGCGACGCGTCCGCCACGGTGTGGACCAACGACCTCACGCACGACTACGTCCACGAGAACAGCGCGTACAGCTCATGAGCAGCGACGTCGTGAACGGGCTGCTGCCCGAGCAGAAGGCCGAGGTGCTCCTCGAGGCGCTGCCCTGGCTCCAGGAGTTCGCCGGGGCGCTCGTCGTCGTCAAGTACGGCGGCAACGCGATGATCGACGACGAGCTCAAGGCCGCGTTCGCGCAGGACATGGTCTTCCTGCGCCAGGTGGGCCTGCGGCCCGTCGTCGTGCACGGCGGCGGCCCGCAGATCAACGCCATGCTGGAGCGCCTGGACATCCACAGCGAGTTCCGCGGCGGCCTGCGGGTCACGACGCCCGAGGCGATGGACGTGGTGCGCATGGTGCTCACCGGCCAGGTCTCGCGCGAGCTCGTCGGGCTCATCAACGCGCACGGACCGCACGCCGTCGGGATGTCGGGGGAGGACGCGGGCCTGTTCCGGGCCGCGCGCCGCCACGCCGTCGTCGACGGGGAGCCCGTGGACGTCGGCCTCGTGGGCGACGTCGTCCAGGTGGACCCGAGGGCGGTGCAGGACCTGCTCGACGCCGGCCGGATCCCCGTGGTGTCGACCGTCGCGCCCGACGTCGACGACCCGACCCAGGTGCTCAACATCAACGCGGACACGGCGGCCTCGGCGCTCGCGGTGGCGCTCGGCGCCAGCAAGCTCATCATGCTGACCGACGTCGAGGGCCTGTACACGTCGTGGCCGGACAAGGACTCCCTCGTCGAGGAGATCGCGGCGCCCGACCTCGCGGCCCTGCTGCCGAGCCTGACCTCGGGCATGGTGCCGAAGATGGAGGCGTGCCTGCGCGCCGTCCAGGGCGGCGTGCCGCGCGCCACCGTCATCGACGGGCGCCAGCCGCACTCCGTGCTGCTGGAAGTCTTCACCACCCGCGGCAACGGCACCATGGTCGTGCCCGCGGGCAAGGATCTGAGCAAGGAGGCGGGCGCGTGAGCGACACCCTGCAGTCCGTGAGCGGCGGCGCTCTCGCCGACGCGTCGAACGCGGCCTGGACCGAGCGCTACACCCACGCGGTGATGGACACGTTCGGCCCGCCGCAGCGTGTGCTGGTGCGTGGCGAGGGCGCGTACGTGTGGGACGCCGACGGCCGGCGCTACCTCGACCTGCTCGCCGGGATCGCGGTGAACGCGCTCGGCCACGCGCACCCCACGCTCACGGCGGCGATCAGCGCGCAGCTGGGCACCCTCGGGCACGTGTCGAACTTCTTCGCCACGCCCACGCAGATCGGCCTGGCCGAGCGGCTCCTCCACCTCGCCGGCGCGCCTGACGGCTCGCGGGTGTTCTTCACCAACTCGGGCACCGAGGCGGTCGAGGCGGCGTTCAAGATGGCCCGCCGCAACCGCTCCGACGGACCCGGGGACGACGGCGGCCGCACGCGCGTGCTCGCGCTCGAGGGCGGCTTCCACGGCCGGTCGATGGGCGCCCTCGCCCTCACCGCCAAGGCGGCCTACCGCGAGCCGTTCGAGCCGCTGCCCGGCGGCGTCGAGCACCTGCCCTTCGGCGACGCCGCCGCTCTCGACGAGGCGTTCTCGCCCGCGGCGGTCGCGGAGCGCGGCGGCGTCGCGGCCCTCGTCGTCGAGCCGCTGCAGGGCGAGGCCGGCGTGCGCCCGCTGCCGCCGGGCTACCTGGCGCACGCGCGGCGGCTCACCGCCGACGCGGGCGCGCTGCTCGTGCTCGACGAGGTCCAGACGGGCGTCGGGCGCACGGGCTCGTGGTTCGCGTTCCAGCAGCCGGAGGTCGGCGGCGGCGTCGTGCCCGACGTCGTCACCCTGGCCAAGGGTCTGGGCGGCGGCTTCCCGGTGGGCGCAACGATCGCGTTCGGCGAGCGGGCGGCGAGGCTGCTCGGCCGCGGCCAGCACGGCACCACGTTCGGCGGCAACCCCGTCGCGGCGGCCGCGGGTCTCGCCACGCTCGGCGTCATCGAGCGTGACGGCCTGCTCGAGAACGTGCGGCGCGTGGGGGACGTGCTGCGCACCGAGATCGAGGCAGCCGGGAACCCGCTCGTGGCGGGCGTGCGCGGGCGTGGGCTCCTGCTCGCCGTGCAGCTCACGCGCCCGGTCGCGGCCGACGTCGCGTCCGCGGCGCTCGAGGCGGGCTTCGTCGTCAACGCCGTCGCGCCCGACGCGATCCGCCTCGCCCCGCCGCTGGTCCTCACGGCCGACCAGGCGCGCGACGCCGCCCGGTTCTTCGCCGCCGTCACCGTCCCCGACGCCTCGACCGACGCCTCGACCGACACTGCCGAGAAGGAGTCCTGATGCCCCGCCACTTCCTGCGCGACGACGACCTCACGCCCGACGAGCAGCGCGAGGTCCTCGAGCTCGGCATGGCGTTCCGCGAGGACAGGTACGTCCGGGCGCCGCTCGCCGGGCCGCAGGGCGTCGCCGTGCTCTTCGACAAGCCGACGCTGCGCACGCAGGTCTCGTTCTCCACCGGGATCGCCGAGCTCGGCGGCTTCCCGGTGGTCGTGGACGGCCGCCTCGCCCAGGTGGGCGTGCGCGAGTCCGTCGCGGACGTGACGCGGGTGCTCGACCGTCAGGTGTCCGCCATCGTGTGGCGCACGTTCGGCCAGGACCGGATCGAGGAGATGGCGGCGGTCTCGCGGGTCCCGGTCGTCAACGCCCTCACCGACGGCTTCCACCCGTGCCAGATCCTGGCCGACCTGCTGACCGTCGCGCAGCACCGCGGCGGCCTGTCCGCGCTCGCCGGGCAGCGCCTCGCGTACGTCGGCGACGCCGCCAACAACATGGCGGCGTCCTACCTGCTGGGCGGCGTCACCGCCGGGCTGCACGTCGCGGTCGCGGGGCCGGAGGGCTACCTGCCGCCGGCCGACGTCGTGGCGCGGGCCGAGGAGATCGCGGCCGCGACCGGCGGCTCGGTGACCGTCACGACCGACGCCCGGGCCGCCGTCCGCGGCGCCGACGTCGTCGCCGCCGACACCTGGGTCTCCATGGGCGACGAGGACGAGGCGGCCGAGCGGCTCGCCGCCCTCGACGCCTACCGCGTCGACGAGGCGCTGCTGTCCGCCGCCGTCGACGACGCGATCTTCCTGCACTGCCTGCCCGCCTACCGGGGCAAGGAGGTCACCGCCGCGGTGATCGACGGCCCCGCCTCGGTGGTGTGGGACGAGGCGGAGAACCGCCTGCACGCGCAGAAGGCGCTGCTGACCTGGCTCCTGGAGCACCGGTGAGCGCCACCGACGGGGCGCAGGCCGCGGCCACGGCGGCGGGCCCGACGACGAAGGCCGCGCGGCACGCGCGGATCGTCGAGATCGTGCGCCGCACGGCGATCCACTCGCAGGCCGAGCTCGCCCGCGAGCTCGCCGACGCGGGCGTCAGCGTCACCCAGGGCACGCTGTCGCGCGACCTCATCGAGCTGCGCGCGGAGAAGGTGCGCAACGCCTCGGGGGCGCTCGTGTACGCCGTCCCGGGCGAGGGCGGCGACCGCAGCGTCCAGGCCGCGGGCGTGGGCGAGCACGACGTCGAGTACGTCGCCGCACGGCTCGCGCGCCTGTGCAACGACCTCCTCGTCTCCGCGGAGGCGTCCGCCAACCTCGTCGTGCTGCGCACCCCGCCCGGCGCGGCCAACTACCTGGCGTCCGCGATCGACCACTCGGTCTTCCCGGGCGTCCTCGGCTCCATCGCGGGGGACGACACGATCCTCGTGATCGCCCGTGACCCGCTGGGCGGCGACGAGCTCGCGCGCCGCTTCCTCGAGCTGACCCAACCCTGACCCCATCGGGCCCCGGGCCCGCCTGTCAGACTTGACCCGAACCCCACGCAAGAAAGAGAACCTGAGATGACTGATCGCGTCGTGCTCGCCTACTCGGGCGGCCTGGACACCTCCGTGGCCATCGGCTGGATCGCCGAGGCCACCGGGGCCGAGGTCGTCGCCGTGGCCGTCGACGTCGGCCAGGGCGGCGAGGACATGAACGTCGTGCGCAAGCGCGCCCTCGACTGCGGCGCCGTCGAGGCGTACATCGCGGACGCGCGCGACGAGTTCGCCGCCGAGTACTGCATGCCCGCCCTGCGGGCCAACGGCATGTACCTCGACCGGTACCCGCTGGTCTCCGCGATCTCGCGCCCGGTGATCGTCAAGCACCTCGTGCGGGCCGCCCGCCAGTTCGGCGCGTCCACGGTGGCGCACGGCTGCACCGGCAAGGGCAACGACCAGGTCCGCTTCGAGGTCGCGACGACGTCGCTCGCCCCCGACCTCAAGACGATCGCCCCGGTCCGCGACCTCGCCCTCACCCGCGAGAAGGCCATCGAGTACGCGGAGCGCAACGACCTGCCCATCGCGACCACCAAGAAGAACCCGTTCTCGATCGACCAGAACGTGTGGGGCCGCGCCGTGGAGACCGGCTTCCTCGAGGACATCTGGAACGAGCCCACCAAGGACGTCTACTCCTACACCGACGACCCCACGTTCCCGCCCGTCGCGGACGAGGTCGTCATCACGTTCGAGCAGGGCGTGCCCGTGGCGCTCGACGGCGTGGCGGTCACCCCGCTGCAGGCCATCCAGGAGATGAACCGCCGGGCCGGCGCCCAGGGCGTGGGCCGCATCGACATCGTCGAGGACCGCCTGGTCGGCATCAAGTCCCGCGAGATCTACGAGGCGCCGGGCGCGATCGCCCTCATCGCCGCGCACCAGGAGCTGGAGAACGTCACGCTCGAGCGCGAGCAGGCGCGCTTCAAGCGGACGGTCGAGCAGCGCTGGACCGAGCTGGTCTACGAGGGCATGTGGTTCTCCCCGCTGAAGAAGAACCTCGACACCTTCATCGACGAGACGCAGAAGTACGTCTCCGGCGACATCCGCATGGTGCTGCACGGCGGCCGCGCCACCGTGACGGGCCGCCGGTCGGAGTCCAGCCTGTACGACTTCAACCTCGCCACCTACGACGAGGGTGACTCCTTCGACCAGTCGCACGCCAAGGGCTTCATCGAGATCTACGGCCTGGCCGCCAAGCAGGCCGCGGCCCGCGACGAGAAGTTCGGCAACGGCGTGGACTTCGGCACCGGGGAGTTCTGATGGGCTCGGAGGTCACGTCCGGTGACGCGGGGTCGGACGGCGCGGTGACGCGGCAGTCCGACAACGTCTCGCTGTGGGGCGGCCGGTTCGCCGGCGGGCCGTCGCCGGAGCTGCAGGCGCTGTCGCAGTCGACGCACTTCGACTGGGTGCTCGCGCCCTACGACATCCGGGGCTCTCGCGCGCACGCCCGCGTCCTGCACGCCTCGGGCCTGCTCACCGACGACGAGCTCGCCGGGATGCTCGAGGCGCTCGACGTGCTGCTCGCGGACGTCGAGTCGGGGGCGTTCCTCCCGGTGCTCGGCGACGAGGACGTGCACACGGCCCTCGAGCGCGGCCTCATCGAGCGGGCGGGCACCGAGCTCGGCGGCAAGCTTCGCGCGGGCCGCTCGCGCAACGACCAGATCGCCACCCTCGTGCGGCTGTACCTGCGCGACCAGGCACGCGTCGTCGTGCGCCAGGTGCTCGACGTCGTGGACGCGCTCATCGTGCAGGCCGAGGCGGCCGGCGAGGCCGTCATGCCGGGCCGCACGCACCTGCAGCACGCGCAGCCGGTGCTGCTGGCGCACCAGCTCCTGGCGCACGCGTGGCCGCTGCTGCGCGACGTCGACCGGCTGGTCGACTGGGACGTACGCGCGGCGCGCTCGCCCTACGGGTCGGGGGCGCTCGCGGGCTCGTCGCTGGGCCTCGACCCGGCGGCGGTCGCGGCCGAGCTGGGCTTCGACGGCCCGGTGGAGAACTCGATCGACGGCACCGCGGCGCGCGACGTCGTGGCGGAGTTCGCGTTCGTCTCGGCCATGGTCGGCATCGACCTCTCGCGGCTGAGCGAGGAGATCATCCTCTGGAACACGAAGGAGTTCGGCTTCGTGCGGCTGGACGACGCGTGGTCGACCGGGTCGAGCATCATGCCGCAGAAGAAGAACCCGGACATCGCGGAGCTGGCGCGCGGCAAGGCCGGCCGCCTGGTGGGGGACCTCACGGGGCTGCTCACCACGCTCAAGGGCCTGCCGCTGGCGTACAACCGCGACCTGCAGGAGGACAAGGAGCCGGTCTTCGACCAGGTCTCCACCCTCACGGTGCTGCTGCCCGCGTTCGCGGGGATGGTCCGCACGCTCACCTTCGACACGGATCGGATGGCGGAGCTGGCACCGCAGGGCTTCTCGCTGGCCACCGACATCGCCGAGTGGCTGGTGCGCCAGGGCGTCCCGTTCCGCGTCGCGCACGAGGTCGCGGGCGCGTGCGTGCGCGTCTGCGAGGAGCGCGGCATCGAGCTGTGGGACCTGTCCGACGCCGACCTCGCGGCGATCTCGGAGCACCTCACGCCCGGGGTCCGCGAGGTCCTGAGCGTCGAGGGTTCGGTGGCGTCGCGCGACGGTGTCGGCGGCACCGCGCCCGCGCGGGTGGCCGAGCAGGTGGAGGCGGCCAAGGAGCGCTCGGCGGAGTTCCGCATCTGGGCGGACAGCTGAGCGTCGTGCGTGCCGCGCGGCGGGTCCGGGACGCCGTCCCGGGCCCGCCGCGCGTCGTCGTGCGGAGGGCGGCCGACGGGAGCGGCGGGGGAGTGACGGTGCGGAGGGACGGGACGCGATGACGGTGCGCGAGGACGTGCTGAGCGCGCTGGTGGCGCGGGTGCGGCGCGAGGACGCGCGCCTGCCCGGTCCCGGCGTGGACGCGCCGGGGGAGCGGACGCGGCTCGTGGTCGTGGACGGCCCGGCGGGCTCGGGCAAGACGACGTTGGCCGGGCAGCTCGGTGCCGCGCTGCCCGCGCAGGTCGTGCACATGGACGACCTGTACGAGGGCTGGTCGGGCCTGGCCGAGGGGATCGAACGGCTGCATCGGCAGGTCCTCGGCCCGCTCGCCCGGGGCGAGGACGGCCGATATCAGCGCTACGACTGGGAGCGCGGGCGGTACGCCGAGTGGCACGACGTCCCACGGGCGCCCTACCTCGTCGTGGAGGGGTGCGGGGCCGGTGACCCGCGGGTCGACGCCGTCTGCGCCCTCCTGGTCTGGGTCGAGGGCGACGACGCGCTGCGGCTGACGCGCGGCCTCGCGCGCGACGGCGAGGACGCGCGGGAGCACTGGAAGGCCTGGATGGCGGCCGAGCGCGCGCTCTACTCGGCCCACCGGACCGCGCGCCGGGCCGATGTGCGACTGGACGCGTGGGGGCACGTCACGTGGCCCGCGCACGGGATCTGACCGTGCCGGGCAGAGAGCGGGAGGCCGCCGTGGACACCGGCCCCGGCGCGGTCGTGCCGGCGCGGGAGTGGTTCGCGCGCGACGTGCACCGCGTCGCGCCGGACCTGCTCGGCGCGCTGCTCACCCGCCGCACGCCGGACGGCGTGGTCACCGTGCGGATCACCGAGGTCGAGGCGTACGCGGGCGAGGCGGACCCGGGGTCGCACGCCTACCGGGGCGAGACGGCGCGCAACCGCACCATGTTCGGCGAGCCCGGCCACGTGTACGTGTACCGGCACCTGGGCCTGCACCACTGCATGAACGTCGTGTGCAGCCCGCCGGGCGAGGCGTCGGCGGTGCTCCTGCGGGCCGGCGAGGTGGTCGAGGGCGTCGAGCTGGCCCGGGCGCGGCGCGCGGCCGCGGGCGTGACCCGGTCCGACGTCGACCTGGCGCGCGGCCCGGCGCGGCTGACGGTCGCGCTGGCGATCGACCGGGACGACGACGGCACGGACGTCACCGACCCGGGCGGCGACCTGGTGCTGCGGGTGCCGCCGGCGGACCGGTCCCGGCAGGTCGCGAGCGGCCCGCGCGTGGGAGTGAGCGGCGACGGCGGCCGGGCGGACCTGTTCCCCTGGCGGGTCTGGCTCGACGGAGACCCGACCGTCTCGGCGTACCGGGCCGCGGAATCACGGCGCCGGCGGCGGTAGGCGTCGGGCACACTAGGAGGGCGGCCCGGCCGGGTCGCGATCCCTTTCCTGAGGAGCACACGGTGACCGACGTTCTCGACGAGCTGCACTGGCGGGGCCTGGTGGCGCAGTCCACCGACGAGGCCGCGCTGCGTTCTGCGCTGGCCGAGGGACCCGTCACCTATTACGCGGGCTTCGACCCGACGGCGCAGAGCCTGCACGTCGGGCACATGGTGCAGCTGCTGAACATGCGCCGGCTGCAGCTCGCGGGGCACCGTCCCCTCGCGCTGGTCGGGGGCGCCACCGGTCTCATCGGTGACCCGCGCCCCACCACGGAGCGCTCGATGCAGTCGCGGGACGTCGTCGCCGGCTGGGTGGACCGCATCCGGGCGCAGATCGAGCCGTTCCTCGACTTCGAGGGCCCGGCGGCCGCGCGTATGGTCAACAACCTCGACTGGACCGGGTCCATGTCGGCGATCGACTTCCTGCGCGACGTCGGCAAGCACTTCCGGGTGGGCACGATGCTCGGCAAGGACATCGTGGCCCGGCGCCTGCGCTCGGACGAGGGCATCAGCTACACGGAGTTCAGCTACCAGGTGCTGCAGGGCATGGACTTCCGCGAGCTGTACGAGCGGCACGGCTGCACGCTGCAGCTCGGCGGCAACGACCAGTGGGGCAACCTGCTGTCGGGCGTCGAGCTGATCCGCAAGACGGACGGCGCCGCCGTGCACGCGCTCACCTCGCCGCTCATCACCAAGGCGGACGGCACCAAGATGGGCAAGTCGGAGGGCGGCGCCGTCTGGCTCGACCCGGAGCTCACGAGCCCGTACGCCTTCTACCAGTTCTGGTTGAACACCGCGGACGCGGACGTCGTGAAGTACCTCAAGGTCTTCACCTTCCGGACCCGGGAGGAGATCGAGGCGCTCGAGGGCGAGGTGGCCGAGCGCCCCTTCGCCCGCGAGGCGCAGCGGGCTCTGGCCGGCGACCTCACCACCCTGGTGCACGGTCAGGCGGCGACCGACGCTGTCATCGCGGCGAGCCAGGCCCTCTTCGGGCGTGGTGAGCTGCGGGGCCTGGACGCGGCGACGCTCGGCGCCGCCGTGGCGGAGCTGCCGCGCACGACGGCGAAGGCGGGCGACCTCGTCGTCGACGCGTTCGTGGGGGCGGGCCTCGTGGCGTCGAAGGCCGCGGCCCGCCGTGCGATCGGTGAGGGCGGGGCGTACGTGAACAACACGAAGGTGGAGTCCGAGGACGCCGCGCTGCGGGCCGAGGACCTGCTGCACGGCCGCTACGCGGTCCTCCGTCGCGGCAAGCGGACCCTGGCCGTGGCCGTCTCCGAGTAGGCGCTCGTCCGAGCGGACGCCGCCGCGGCGCCCAGGGCCCCGGGGGAGCGAGAGCTCCTGCCGGGGCCCTGGTGCGTCGGGTCGCGTATCGGCGGTGCATCACCGCAGGTCAGAAGCCGATTTGGTGCCTGCGCCGGACTGTGTGTAATGTTCTGGTCGTTCGCCCGACAGGGAGAACGGACACCGAGGAGACAGCCGAGAGGCTGGGTACCGGTGGCCGGCCCGGGGCGGACACCCGAATCCTTCTTCACAAGGGCGACGAGTGCGCCCTTGTTCGGGACGGGGCGTTCGACACCAGGCACTTCAGGCCAACGGCCGGGAGTTGACGGGGGAGGACGAACCGA